>WJYB01000019.1 GCA_009668015.1 Enterobacteriaceae bacterium RIT714 | reverse complement strand
CAGCTAATCGCTGATAACATTTGACGCAATGCGCAATAAAAGGGCATCATTTGATGCCCTTTTTGCACGCTTTCGAACCAGAACCTGGCTCATCAGTGATTTTTTTTGTCATAATCATTGCTGAGACAGGCTCTGTAGAGGGCGTTTAGTCCGAAAAGCGATTGGTTTTTTCGGGTTGGATCGCCTCGCTCTCGCGGGGTGAAAATGTTTGTAGAATTCTTCTGACAGGTTGGTTTATGAGTGCGAATACCGAAGCTCAAGGGAGCGGTCGCGGCCTGGAAGCGATGAAGTGGGTAGTTGTGGCTGTGCTGCTGATTGTGGCTATTGTTGGCAACTATCTCTATCGTGACATGATGCTGCCGTTGCGTGCGCTGGCCGTAGTAATTCTTATTGCTGCAGCGGGTGGTGTCGCGCTGTTGACGACAAAAGGTAAAGCGACAGTTGCTTTTGCCCGCGAAGCGCGAACCGAAGTTCGCAAGGTCATTTGGCCGACTCGCCAGGAAACATTGCACACCACGCTGATTGTGGCAGCGGTGACTGCGGTAATGTCACTGATCCTGTGGGGACTGGATGGTATTCTGGTTCGCCTGGTCTCCTTTATCACTGGCCTGAGGTTCTAAGATGTCTGAAGCCCCTAAAAAGCGCTGGTACGTCGTTCAGGCGTTCTCCGGTTTTGAAGGCCGCGTAGCCACTTCGCTGCGTGAGCATATCAAATTACACAATATGGAAGAGTTGTTTGGTGAAGTCATGGTTCCGACCGAAGAAGTGGTCGAGATCCGCGGTGGCCAGCGTCGCAAAAGCGAGCGCAAATTCTTCCCGGGTTACGTGCTTGTTCAGATGGTGATGAACGATGCAAGCTGGCACCTGGTGCGCAGCGTCCCGCGCGTAATGGGCTTTATCGGCGGCACGTCCGATCGTCCGGCGCCAATCAGCGACAAAGAAGTTGATGCGATTATGAACCGCCTGCAGCAGGTTGGTGATAAGCCGCGTCCTAAAACGCTGTTTGAACCGGGTGAAATGGTTCGTGTTAGCGACGGTCCGTTTGCTGACTTTAATGGTGTGGTTGAAGAAGTGGACTACGAGAAGTCCCGCCTGAAAGTTTCTGTTTCTATCTTTGGTCGTGCGACCCCGGTAGAACTGGACTTTGCTCAGGTAGAAAAAGCCTAACCAGCAGATCAAAAAAGCGGCGATTTAATCGTTGCACGGGGCGCGAGATTGGAATACAATTTCGCGCCTTTTGTTTTTATGGGTTCAGCCCGTAAAACGATATTTATCACGGGGAGCCTCCTTGAGGCGCTATAACCCATTTAGAGGATTTTAGAATGGCTAAGAAAGTACAAGCCTATGTCAAGCTGCAGGTTGCAGCTGGTATGGCTAACCCAAGTCCACCAGTTGGTCCAGCTCTGGGTCAGCAGGGTGTTAACATCATGGAATTCTGTAAAGCGTTCAACGCAAAAACTGAATCCCTTGAAAAAGGTTTGCCAATTCCGGTTGTTATCACCGTATACGCTGACCGTTCTTTCACTTTCGTTACCAAGACCCCGCCGGCAGCAGTTCTGCTGAAAAAAGCGGCTGGTATCAAGTCTGGTTCCGGTAAGCCGAACAAAGATAAAGTAGGTAAAATTTCCCGCGCTCAGCTGCAGGAAATCGCGCAGACCAAAGCTGCCGACATGACTGGTTCCGACATTGAAGCGATGACTCGCTCCATTGAAGGTACTGCACGTTCCATGGGCCTGGTAGTGGAGGACTAAGAAATGGCTAAACTGACCAAGCGCATGTCCGTGATCCGTGACAAAGTTGATGCGACCAAACAATACGACATCACCGAAGCTATCGCTCTGCTGAAAGAACTGGCTACCGCTAAGTTCGTTGAAAGCGTTGACGTTGCTGTAAATCTCGGTATCGACGCTCGTAAATCTGATCAGAACGTTCGTGGCGCAACTGTACTGCCACACGGTACTGGCCGTTCCGTACGCGTAGCTGTATTTGCTCAGGGTGCAAACGCTGAAGCTGCTAAAGCTGCTGGCGCTGAACTGGTAGGTATGGAAGATCTGGCTGATCAGATCAAAAAAGGCGAAATGAACTTTGACGTTGTTATTGCATCTCCAGATGCAATGCGCGTTGTTGGCCAGCTGGGCCAGGTTCTGGGTCCACGCGGCCTGATGCCAAACCCTAAAGTTGGTACTGTAACCCCTAACGTTGCTGAAGCGGTTAAGAACGCTAAAGCGGGTCAGGTTCGTTATCGTAACGACAAAAACGGCATCATCCACACTACCATCGGTAAAGTGGACTTCGACGCTGACAAATTGAAAGAAAACCTGGAATCTCTGCTGGTTGCGCTGAAAAAAGCAAAACCAACTCAGGCGAAAGGCGTGTACATCAAGAAAATTAGCATCTCCACCACTATGGGTGCAGGTGTTGCAGTTGATCAGGCTGGCCTGAGCGCTGCTGCAAACTAATACCTTTACGTGGGCGGTGGATTTGTCTACAATCTTACCCCCACGTTTGCTAATGAAAGTTAGCAGGTAAAAAGATTTGTTCGTTGGAGCCTGGCCTAATCCAGGCCTCCGTCGAAGACCGCAGGTGTCTCGAAAGAGGCTTAATGCCCTGCGTAGACGGTGACAGAACGCTAAGATTATTTCTGATACTCTGGCTTGTTTCTGCTCACCGTATTAAGACGCTCTTTCCGTTGGGAAGAGTGAAGTGAGTTCCGGAACATGAGTTCCGGCAAACATCCAGGAGCAAAGCTAATGGCTTTAAATCTTCAAGACAAACAAGCGATTGTTGCTGAAGTCAGCGAAGTAGCCAAAGGCGCGCTGTCTGCAGTAGTTGCGGATTCCCGCGGCGTAACTGTAGACAAAATGACTGAACTGCGTAAAGCAGGTCGCGAAGCCGGCGTATACATGCGTGTTGTTCGTAACACCCTGCTGCGCCGTGTTGTTGAAGGTACTCAGTTTGAGTGCCTGAAAGACGCGTTCGTTGGTCCGACCCTGATTGCATACTCTATGGAACACCCGGGCGCAGCTGCTCGTCTGTTCAAAGAGTTCGCGAAAGCGAATGCAAAATTTGAGGTCAAAGCCGCAGCCTTTGAAGGTGAGTTGATCCCGGCATCGCAAATCGATCGCCTGGCAACCCTGCCAACCTACGAAGAAGCAATTGCACGCCTGATGGCAACCATGAAAGAAGCTTCGGCTGGCAAACTGGTTCGCACTCTGGCTGCTGTTCGCGATGCAAAAGAAGCTGCTTAATAGCCGTTTTCTTTATCAAGCATTCGCTTACGTATAAACTTATTCTGATTTTCAGGAACAATTTAAATGTCTATCACTAAAGATCAAATCATTGAAGCAGTTGCAGCTATGTCCGTAATGGACGTTGTAGAACTGATTTCTGCAATGGAAGAAAAATTCGGTGTTTCTGCTGCTGCTGCTGTAGCTGTAGCTGCGGGCCCGGCTGAAGCTGCTGAAGAAAAAACTGAATTCGACGTAATTCTGAAAGCTGCTGGCGCTAACAAAGTTGCTGTAATCAAAGCAGTACGTAGCGCAACTGGCCTGGGTCTGAAAGAAGCTAAAGACCTGGTAGAATCTGCTCCAGCCGCTCTGAAAGAAGGCGTGAGCAAAGATGACGCAGAAGCACTGAAAAAATCTCTGGAAGAAGCTGGCGCTGAAGTTGAAGTTAAATAAGCCAACCTTTCCGGTTGCAGCCTGAGAAATTAGGCTGATGGCTGGTGACTTTTTAGTCACCAGCCTTTTTGCGCTGTAAGGCGCCAGTAGCATTTCACACTGTTTGACTGCTGGTTGTCCTGACAATGCTTGTTTCTATCGACGTCTTAATATACTGCGACAGGGTGCTCGCTCTGTGTAAATCGCAACGAAATGGTTTAAGCGTGATAGCAACAGGCATTGCGGAAAGTATTCAATTTTCCGATCAACAAAATGGTGTTGCACAAACTGTCCCTTCGTCGGGCAGATGGGTCGACTTGTCAGCGAGCTGAGGAACCCTAATGGTTTACTCCTATACCGAGAAAAAACGTATTCGTAAGGATTTTGGTAAACGTCCACAAGTTCTGGATATACCTTATCTCCTTTCTATCCAGCTTGACTCGTTCCAGAAGTTTATCGAGCAAGATCCTGAAGGGCAGTATGGTCTGGAAGCAGCCTTCCGTTCCGTATTCCCAATCAAAAGCTATAGCGGTAATTCTGAGCTGCAATATGTCAGCTACCGTCTTGGCGAACCGGTATTTGACGTTCAGGAATGTCAGATCCGTGGTGTGACCTATTCCGCACCCCTGCGCGTAAAATTGCGTCTGGTGGTCTACGAGCGCGAAGCGCCGGAAGGCACCGTTAAAGACATTAAAGAACAAGAAGTCTACATGGGTGAAATTCCACTCATGACGGACAACGGTACTTTCGTAATCAACGGCACTGAGCGTGTTATCGTTTCCCAGCTGCATCGTAGCCCGGGCGTCTTCTTCGACAGCGATAAAGGTAAAACGCACTCATCCGGTAAAGTACTGTATAACGCGCGTATCATTCCTTACCGTGGTTCCTGGCTGGACTTCGAGTTCGATCCTAAAGACAACCTGTTTGTCCGTATCGACCGTCGTCGTAAACTGCCTGCAACCATCATTCTGCGTGCGCTGAGCTATACCACTGAGCAGATTCTTGATCTGTTCTTTGAGAAAGTGATCTTTGAAATCCGTGACAACAAGCTGCAAATGGAGCTGTTGCCGGAGCGTCTGCGTGGCGAAACTGCGTCGTTCGATATCGAATCCGACGGCAAAGTGTATGTGGAAAAAGGCCGCCGTATTACTGCGCGCCACATCCGTCAGCTGGAAAAAGATGATATCAAACACATCGAAGTCCCGGTTGAGTACATCGCAGGTAAAGTTGCAGCAAAAGATTACGTTGATGCATCAACTGGCGAGCTGATCTGCCCGGCTAACATGGAGCTGAGCCTGGATCTGCTGGCTAAACTTAGCCAGTCTGGCCACAAGCGCATCGAAACGCTGTTCACTAACGATCTGGATCACGGTCCGTACATCTCTGAGACTGTACGCGTCGACCCAACCAACGATCGTCTGAGCGCACTGGTAGAAATCTACCGCATGATGCGCCCTGGTGAGCCGCCAACGCGTGAAGCGGCTGAAAGCCTGTTTGAGAACCTGTTCTTCTCCGAAGACCGCTACGATCTGTCCGCGGTTGGTCGCATGAAGTTCAACCGTTCTCTGCTGCGTGATGCGATCGAAGGTTCCGGTATCCTGAGCAAAGAAGACATCATCGAAGTGATGAAAAAGCTCATTGATATCCGTAACGGCAAAGGCGAAGTGGATGATATCGACCACCTCGGCAACCGTCGTATCCGTTCCGTAGGCGAAATGGCGGAAAACCAATTCCGTGTTGGCCTGGTGCGTGTTGAGCGTGCGGTTAAAGAGCGTCTGTCTCTGGGCGATCTGGATACCCTGATGCCTCAGGATATGATCAACGCCAAGCCAATTTCTGCCGCAGTGAAAGAGTTCTTTGGTTCCAGCCAGCTGTCTCAGTTCATGGACCAGAACAACCCACTGTCTGAGATTACGCACAAACGTCGTATCTCTGCACTCGGCCCAGGCGGTCTGACCCGTGAACGTGCAGGCTTTGAAGTTCGAGACGTACACCCGACTCACTACGGTCGCGTATGTCCAATCGAAACGCCTGAAGGTCCAAACATCGGTCTGATCAACTCCCTGTCCGTGTACGCACAGACTAACGAATACGGTTTCCTTGAGACTCCGTATCGTAAAGTGACTGACGGTGTGGTAACCGACGAGATTCATTACCTGTCTGCTATTGAAGAAGGTAACTACGTCATCGCTCAGGCGAACACCAACCTGGACGAAGAAGGTCGTTTTGTTGACGATCTCGTTACCTGTCGTAGCAAAGGCGAATCCAGCCTGTTCAGCAATGATCAGGTGGATTACATGGACGTTTCCACTCAGCAGATCGTTTCTGTTGGTGCGTCCCTGATTCCATTCCTGGAACACGATGACGCCAACCGTGCATTGATGGGTGCGAACATGCAACGTCAGGCGGTTCCGACTCTGCGCGCTGATAAGCCGCTGGTTGGTACCGGTATGGAACGTGCTGTTGCCGTTGACTCCGGTGTAACTGCAGTTGCTAAACGTGGCGGTACTGTTCAGTACGTTGATGCATCCCGTATCGTTATTAAAGTTAACGAAGACGAGATGTATCCGGGCGAAGCGGGTATCGACATTTATAACCTGACCAAATACACCCGTTCCAACCAGAACACCTGCATCAATCAGATGCCTTGTGTGTCCCTGGGTGAGCCGGTTGAGCGCGGCGACGTGCTGGCAGATGGTCCGTCCACCGACCTCGGTGAACTGGCGCTCGGTCAGAACATGCGCGTAGCGTTCATGCCGTGGAACGGCTACAACTTCGAAGACTCCATCCTTGTCTCCGAACGCGTGGTTCAGGAAGATCGTTTCACCACGATTCACATTCAGGAACTGGCATGTGTCTCCCGTGACACCAAGCTGGGGCCAGAAGAGATCACTGCCGACATCCCGAACGTGGGTGAAGCTGCGCTCTCTAAACTTGATGAATCCGGTATCGTTTACATCGGTGCAGAAGTGACCGGCGGCGACATTCTGGTTGGTAAGGTAACGCCAAAAGGTGAAACCCAGCTGACGCCAGAAGAGAAACTGCTGCGTGCAATCTTCGGTGAGAAAGCGTCTGATGTTAAAGACTCTTCTCTGCGTGTACCAAACGGTGTTTCCGGTACAGTTATCGACGTTCAGGTCTTTACTCGCGATGGCGTAGAAAAAGACAAACGTGCGCTGGAAATCGAAGAGATGCAGCTGAAGCAGGCGAAGAAAGACCTGTCTGAAGAATTGCAGATCCTCGAAGCTGGCCTGTTTAGCCGTATCTACGCAGCGCTGGTTTCCGGTGGCATTGAAGCTGAGAAGCTCGACAAACTGCCGCGCGACCGCTGGTTGGAACTGGGCCTGGCCGACGAAGAGAAACAAAGTCAGCTGGAACAACTGGCTGAGCAGTATGACGAACTGAAACACGAGTTCGAGAAAAAACTCGAAGCGAAACGCCGCAAAATCACTCAGGGCGACGATCTGGCACCAGGCGTGCTGAAGATTGTTAAGGTTTATCTGGCAGTTAAACGTCAGATTCAGCCTGGTGATAAAATGGCAGGTCGTCACGGTAACAAAGGTGTTATCTCCAAGATCAACCCGATCGAAGATATGCCTCACGATGCTAACGGTACGCCGGTAGATATCGTGCTGAACCCACTGGGTGTACCGTCTCGTATGAACATTGGTCAGATCCTCGAAACTCACCTGGGTATGGCTGCGAAAGGTATCGGCGAGAAAATCAACGCCATGCTGAAGCAGCAGGAAGAAGTCGCGAAACTGCGCGAATTCATCCAGCGTGCGTACGATCTGGGCACTGATGTTCGTCAGAAAGTTGACCTGAACACCTTCAGCGATGACGAAGTACTGCGTCTGGCTGAGAACCTGAAAAAAGGCATGCCGATCGCAACACCGGTCTTCGATGGTGCGAAAGAGTCTGAAATCAAGGAACTGTTACAGCTGGGTGGCCTGCCGACTTCCGGTCAGATCACACTGTTCGACGGTCGTACCGGTGAGCAATTCGAGCGCCAGGTTACCGTTGGCTACATGTACATGCTGAAACTGAACCACCTGGTTGATGACAAGATGCATGCGCGTTCTACCGGTTCTTACAGCCTGGTTACTCAGCAGCCGCTGGGTGGTAAGGCGCAGTTCGGTGGTCAGCGCTTCGGTGAGATGGAAGTGTGGGCGCTTGAAGCATACGGCGCAGCATACACCCTGCAGGAAATGCTTACCGTTAAGTCTGATGACGTGAACGGTCGTACTAAGATGTATAAAAACATCGTAGACGGCAATCATCAGATGGAACCAGGCATGCCGGAATCCTTCAACGTACTGTTGAAAGAGATCCGTTCGCTGGGTATCAACATCGAGCTGGAAGACGAGTAACTCTCGCTCAAACAGGTCACTGGTGCCGGATTAATAACCCGGCACCAGATTGTGCTAACTCCGACGGGAGCAAATCCGTGAAAGACTTATTAAAGTTTCTGAAAGCGCAAACTAAAACCGAAGAGTTTGATGCGATCAAAATTGCTCTGGCATCGCCAGACATGATCCGTTCATGGTCTTTCGGTGAAGTTAAGAAGCCGGAAACCATCAACTACCGTACGTTCAAACCTGAGCGTGACGGCCTTTTCTGTGCGCGTATTTTCGGGCCAGTAAAAGATTACGAGTGCCTGTGCGGTAAGTACAAGCGCCTGAAACACCGTGGTGTGATCTGTGAGAAGTGCGGCGTTGAAGTGACCCAGACCAAAGTGCGCCGTGAGCGCATGGGCCACATCGAGCTGGCGTCTCCAACTGCTCACATCTGGTTCCTGAAATCTCTGCCGTCCCGTATCGGTCTGCTGCTGGATATGCCGCTGCGCGATATCGAACGTGTTCTGTACTTCGAATCTTATGTGGTTATCGAAGGCGGGATGACGAATCTGGAACGTAACCAGATTCTGACCGAAGAACAGTATCTGGACGCGCTGGAAGAGTTCGGTGACGAATTCGACGCTAAGATGGGTGCGGAAGCTATTCAGGCCCTGCTGAAAAGCATGGATCTGGAGCAAGAGTGCGAACAGCTGCGTGAAGAGCTGAACGAAACCAACTCCGAAACCAAGCGTAAAAAGCTGACCAAGCGCATCAAGCTGCTGGAAGCGTTCGTTCAGTCTGGTAACAAACCAGAGTGGATGATTCTGACCGTTCTGCCGGTTCTGCCGCCAGATCTGCGTCCGCTGGTTCCACTGGATGGTGGTCGTTTCGCGACTTCTGACCTGAACGATCTGTATCGTCGCGTGATCAACCGTAACAACCGTCTGAAACGACTGTTGGATCTGGCTGCGCCTGACATCATCGTACGTAACGAAAAACGTATGCTGCAGGAAGCGGTAGATGCCCTGCTGGATAACGGTCGTCGCGGTCGTGCGATCACCGGTTCTAACAAACGTCCTCTGAAATCTTTGGCCGATATGATCAAAGGTAAACAGGGTCGTTTCCGTCAGAACCTGCTCGGTAAGCGTGTTGACTACTCCGGTCGTTCTGTTATCACCGTAGGTCCATACCTGCGTCTGCATCAGTGCGGTCTGCCTAAGAAAATGGCACTTGAGCTGTTCAAACCGTTCATCTACGGCAAGCTGGAACTGCGTGGCCTGGCCACCACCATCAAAGCCGCTAAGAAAATGGTTGAGCGCGAAGAAGCTGTTGTTTGGGATATCCTGGACGAAGTTATCCGCGAACACCCGGTACTGCTGAACCGTGCACCAACTCTGCACCGTTTGGGTATCCAGGCGTTTGAACCGGTTCTGATCGAAGGTAAAGCAATTCAGCTGCACCCGCTGGTTTGTGCGGCATATAACGCCGACTTCGATGGTGACCAGATGGCTGTTCACGTACCGCTGACGCTGGAAGCCCAGCTCGAAGCGCGTGCGCTGATGATGTCTACCAACAACATCCTGTCACCTGCGAACGGCGAGCCAATCATCGTTCCTTCTCAGGACGTTGTACTGGGTCTGTACTACATGACCCGTGACTGTGTTAACGCCAAAGGCGAAGGCATGGTGCTGACTGGCCCTAAAGAAGCTGAGCGTATTTATCGCGCTGGCCTGGCCTCTCTGCATGCGCGCGTTAAAGTGCGTATCACCGAATATGAAAAAGACGCTAACGGCGAATTCGTTGCGAAAACCAGCATTATCGACACTACCGTAGGTCGTGCGATTCTGTGGATGATCGTACCGAAAGGTCTGCCTTTCTCCATCGTCAACCAGGCGCTGGGCAAGAAAGCAATCTCCAAAATGCTGAACACCTGTTACCGCATTTTGGGTCTGAAACCGACCGTTATCTTCG
The DNA here is from genome assembly GCA_009668015.1 of Enterobacteriaceae bacterium RIT714. Lineage (GTDB taxonomy): Bacteria > Pseudomonadota > Gammaproteobacteria > Enterobacterales > Enterobacteriaceae > Enterobacter. The sequence continues at coordinate 18,929 of WJYB01000019.1, read as the reverse complement.
CTGACCAGACGATGTACACCGGCTTTGCTTATGCAGCGCGTTCAGGTGCATCCGTTGGTATTGATGACATGGTGATCCCACAGAAGAAATACGAGATCATCAGCGAAGCTGAAGCCGAAGTGGCCGAGATCCAGGAGCAGTTCCAGTCTGGTCTGGTTACCGCGGGCGAACGCTACAACAAAGTTATCGATATTTGGGCTGCGGCGAACGATCGCGTTTCTAAAGCGATGATGGATAACCTGCAAACTGAAACCGTCATTAACCGTGAAGGTAAAGAAGAGCAGCAGGTTTCCTTTAACAGCATCTACATGATGGCCGACTCCGGTGCGCGTGGTTCTGCAGCACAGATTCGTCAGCTGGCAGGTATGCGTGGTCTGATGGCGAAACCAGATGGTTCCATCATCGAAACGCCAATCACCGCGAACTTCCGTGAAGGTCTGAACGTACTCCAGTACTTCATCTCCACACACGGTGCGCGTAAAGGTCTGGCGGATACCGCACTGAAAACAGCGAACTCCGGTTATCTGACGCGTCGTCTGGTTGACGTTGCACAGGATCTGGTTGTTACTGAAGACGATTGCGGCACGCTTGAAGGTATCACCATGACCCCGGTTATCGAGGGTGGTGATGTTAAAGAGCCACTGCGCGATCGCGTTCTGGGTCGTGTGACTGCTGAAGACGTACTGAAACCAGGTACCGCAGACATTCTGGTTCCACGCAACACTCTGCTGCACGAACAGTGGTGTGACCTGCTGGAAGCGAACTCTGTTGACTCTGTGAAAGTCCGTTCCGTCGTATCCTGTGACACCGACTTTGGTGTATGTGCGCACTGCTATGGTCGTGACCTGGCGCGTGGCCACATCATCAACAAAGGTGAGGCTATCGGCGTTATCGCAGCACAGTCCATCGGTGAGCCGGGTACACAGCTGACGATGCGTACGTTCCACATCGGTGGTGCGGCATCTCGTGCGGCTGCTGAATCCAGCATCCAGGTGAAAAACAAAGGTAGCATCAAGCTCAGCAACGCGAAGTCGGTTGTTAACTCTTCCGGGAAACTGGTTGTGACTTCTCGTAACACCGAGCTGAAGCTGATCGACGAATTCGGTCGTACCAAAGAAAGCTATAAAGTGCCTTACGGTGCTGTGATGGCGAAAGGTGATGGCGAGCAGGTTGCTGGCGGCGAGACCGTAGCAAACTGGGATCCACACACCATGCCGGTTATCACCGAAGTGGCGGGCTTCATTCGCTTCACCGACATGATCGATGGCCAGACGATTACTCGTCAGACCGACGAACTGACCGGTCTGTCTTCCCTGGTGGTTCTGGATTCTGCAGAACGTACCGCGGGTGGTAAAGATCTGCGTCCGGCACTGAAAATCGTTGATGCGAACGGCAACGACGTTCTGATCCCAGGCACCGATATGCCAGCTCAGTACTTCCTGCCAGGTAAAGCGATTGTTCAGCTGGAAGATGGAGTACAGATCAGCGGTGGTGACACCCTGGCACGTATTCCGCAGGAATCTGGCGGTACCAAGGACATCACCGGTGGTCTGCCACGCGTTGCTGACCTGTTCGAAGCACGTCGTCCGAAAGAGCCTGCCATTCTGGCGGAAATCAGCGGTATCATTTCCTTCGGTAAAGAGACCAAAGGGAAACGTCGTCTGGTTATCACTCCGTTAGACGGCAGCGAACCATACGAAGAGATGATTCCAAAATGGCGTCAGCTCAACGTGTTCGAAGGCGAACGTGTAGAACGTGGTGACGTGGTTTCCGATGGTCCAGAAGCGCCGCACGACATTCTGCGTCTTCGTGGTGTTCACGCGGTAACGCGTTATATCACCAACGAAGTACAGGACGTTTACCGTCTGCAAGGCGTTAAGATTAACGATAAACACATCGAAGTTATCGTTCGTCAGATGCTGCGTAAAGCAACCATCGATAGCGCTGGCAGCTCGGACTTCCTGGAAGGCGAGCAGGTGGAATACTCCCGCGTCAAGATTGCCAACCGCGATCTGGAAGCGAACGGCAAAGTGGCGGCGCTCTATTCCCGCGACCTGCTGGGTATCACCAAAGCGTCTCTGGCAACCGAGTCCTTCATCTCTGCAGCATCGTTCCAGGAGACCACGCGTGTCCTGACCGAAGCGGCTGTTGCGGGCAAACGTGATGAACTGCGCGGTCTGAAAGAGAACGTTATCGTGGGTCGTCTGATCCCGGCTGGTACCGGTTATGCTTACCACCAGGATCGTATGCGTCGTCGTGCTGCGGGCGAACTGCCAGTTGCACCACAGGTCACTGCGGAAGATGCTTCTGCAAGCCTGGCAGAACTGCTGAACGCAGGTCTGGGCGGCTCTGACAACGATTAATCGTGCTGTGAGCTAATAAAAAACCCGCTTCGGCGGGTTTTTTTATGTCTGATAATCAACGACGTGAAGCGTTACTTCAGTAATGGCACACGGCGATAAAGCTCGATCATGTCACCCGCTAAATCCTGAATCACCATCGCGTTCATCAGATGATCCTGCGAATGGACCGTAATCAAATTAACGGGAAGTTTGCCGGTGCCTTCATCCAGACCAATAAGCTGAGTCTGGATAGTGTGCGCATGCTTTACATACTCGCGCGACTCTTCCATCGCTTTTTCGGCTTCGTCAAATTCGCCTTTTCGTGCCAGTTGCAGAGCAGTTAAAGCCGCGCTGCGGGCCGCGCCCGCGTTTACCAGCAACTCCATAATGGTTGTTTCTAAATCTTCCATGTGTTACTCCAGCAGTTTAAGTGCTTTTTCCAGCACGACATCGCCTTTCATCATGCCGTAATCCATCATGTCGATCACCGCGACCTGCTTGCCCAGCGGTTCGGCCTGCGCCTGTAATTTTGCCAGCTCGTATTTAACCTGTGGCCCCAGTAATACGATGTCGGCTGTCGCAATGTTGTCTTTAAACTCAGCAACCGGAACGGCTTTGATGGTTACTTCGACGCCTTTTTTCGCCGCGGCGTCTTTCATCCGCTGAACCAGCATGCTGGTAGACATGCCCGCTGCACAGCATAAAACGATGTTCTTCATAGTCAGCCTCGATGTACATGTGTTTATTGATAATTATCCCGTGAGGGCGGCTACAACAACCGCTTTACCACGATTGTGTGTCAGGCATCACAAAGAAATCCGGTTTTCTGAAACCGGTTACAATTTTTAGGTCGTCATGAGATATGCCCGCAGAAACGGGCATATAGAAAGGATAGTGGTTATCGAACGGAGGTGCGCAAAATACGGTTTTTTCCCTGTTCTTTTGCCTTATACAGCGCTTCGTCCACACTGCCGATGAGCTGCTCGAGAGGTTCAAAGCGCCATTCTCCCATTCCGGCGCTGAAGGTGACATTTAATCCCTCCTCACGCCATGCTCTGCTGGCAACCGCCGCGCGCCAGGCTTCCAGCAATGAGTGAGAAAGCTCAAGATTGTCGGTTGGGAATATCACCGCAAATTCCTCGCCGCCGTAGCGATAGACAGAAATATCATGTGGCTGCATGATCTGAATGCCTTCACGCGCGACGTTACGCAAGACGATATCGCCGCTGAGATGGCCCCAGGTATCGTTAATGGACTTGAAATTATCAATATCAATCAGCGCCAGTATGAAGGGTTGCTGATGATTCATCAGCGCAGCAATATCGCTGTCAAAGGCGCGTCGATTCTTGCAGCCGGTCAGCGCGTCAATGGTTGCCTGGCGTACAAAGTCCCGCTCACGCTCTTTGTTTGACTGAATGGCCTTGCTAAGCATGGCCTCAAGGCGGGGGGCACGGTTGACCTCACCGGTTTTAATCGCGTTAATGATGTTCATCAGTACGGTGCGCGAAGCGTGGCGCAGATACAGGCCGAATAAAATAATGATGATAGCCGCAAGTGAAAAACCCCAGGCGATGATGCTTGTCTCATGGCGGGTAATATCCGTCAGCGTGCTATCGGCAACGCGATAAACGACGAACCACTCCGGGTTGGTTAACGCGTAGTAGTAATACCAGAACCCGGTTTTTTGATCGTAAAGATGTCCTTCACCGCTGGTCATCTGATCCATCAGCGCCGTACTGACATGCTGCTTAAACAGCTCCCCCGTATCCGGATGAAGCACGACTTTCCCGTTACGTTCCACCACGAAAAATTCACCCTGAACGGGCGCCACCATCTGGCGTAGGGTGTAGCCCATGTAAGTCAGATCAAGATGAAAAGCGAGTGTTCCCTTAAGCTTGCCCTCTGGCGAAATCACGGGCTTAAAGAGGGTCACCGTCGGATGATGGAGAAAGTAATCTATATAAGGGCTGGTGTAGCGGCTTAAGGTACTGGATTCAGCCTGTCCAACAAACCACGGGCGCGTACGGGCATCAAAGGTTTTACTGCTGTCTGTTTCCAGCACTTCCGGCGCCCGCAAATAGTGCCCAGCTAAATCCGCCAGAGAAATAGATGAGACCATCGGCATGAGATTCTGCAACTGCATCAACACCTGCATGCCTTTTTCGCGATCGACATTTAAAGCGTTATTGAGCCGGTCATTTCGCGAAAAGAACGTCGCCGCACTACCGAGAATATGATCGTTCTCCCTCAGGATTGAACCCGTATAGTTGACCGCCAGATTGTGGGTGAAATTACGGTTAATGGTATGATAATCATCAATAAACTCCTCTCTTTGCGACAACGTAATAAACACGGCGATCAGAATAAAACTGACCAGGATCCCCGCGAAACTCACCAGAATCGGTGTCGTAAAAGAAAGTTTCCTGCTGTGAAGAGCCATGAGTTATCAAGAATCCATAAGGTTTAAGGCCTGAAAATCAAAAAGGTATGCCGCTGAATTATACTTTTCAGAGTATAGGTCAGGATGATTTATCTTAAGAACTCGACAGAATTTCTCTATTTTTTGAAGGCAGGGCGAAACGAGGAAGAGATTTTTCGCCCTGGTCAGCGTCCGTTGCTGACGAGGTGAGAATAAAAAATCGCGCGTCCTCCGACAATCGCCCGATGTGCGCATTACGAGGCGCCTCGGGCGATTTTTTGTGGAGTTACACGCTTTTTCAGCGCAATTGCGAGGTGCGCCCCAACCAACTATCCCAGTCTTTCCATACTGGCTGTAAGCCCTGCGCGCTCAGGGCACGGGCGACCTCTTCAGGTCGACGGCCATCATGAGGCGTAAACTGCTCCAGCTCAGGATGATTATCGGCATAGCCGCCGGGCTGTGTTTTCGAAAATGCACTGACGTTGTTGATGGCCAATGGAATGACCCGATCGCGAAATTCCGCTGATTCCCGGGTCGACAGCGACAGTTCAACTTCCGGTGCCAGCAGACGAAACGCGCAGATCGTTTGTACCAGCTGGCGTTCGTCCATGATTGACGCCGGTTCTATACCGCCAGCACAGGGCCGTAGTCGCGGAAACGAGACAGAATAACGGCTTTGCCAGTAATGTTGTTGTAGCCAGAGCAAATGCTCTGCGACCATATAGCAATCGACCCGCCAGCTGTCTGACAGACCAATCAATGCGCCCAGGCCAATTTTATCGATCCCCGCACGGCCGAGCCGGTCCGGCGTGTCGAGCCGGAAAAAGAAATCCTGTTTTTTTCCCTTTAAGTGATGCTGCGCGTACATCGCTTCGTGATAAGTCTCCTGATATACCATCACGCCGTCCAGCCCAAGCGATTTAAGCTCTGCATACTGTTCCGTTGAAAGCGGCTGGACTTCCATCTGTAATGAGGAAAACTCGCGGCGAATGGCCGGTAAATGCTGGCGAAAATAGTCCATTCCGACCTGAGCCTGATGTTCGCCAGTGACCAGAAGAAGGTGCTCAAATCCCATCTCCCTGATCGCTGCACATTCGCGCGCGATCTCGCCCTCATCGAGCGTTTTACGCTTAATACGATTGCTCATCGAAAAGCCGCAGTAGGTACAGTCGTTGGCGCAGAGGTTAGAGAGATAGAGAGGGACGTAAAAACTCACCGTGTTGCCGAAACGCTGCCGGGTCAGCCGCTGCGCCCGTTGCGCCATGGGTTCCAGATACGTGCTGGCCGCAGGGGAGAGTAGCGCCATCATGTCATCGCGAGTCAGATGACGCGCATTCAGGGCATGCTCAACATCCGCCGCGGTTTTGCTGTTGATACGCAGGCGAATGTCGTCCCAGTCAAGTTGCCGCCAGCGGTCTGTGAAGCTGCTCATGAAAAGGTCTCCAGAAAGCCCGTTAACGGGCTGGTTGCCTGAGCCTGAAAACAGCGCGAACCCGGTCCGGCGTGACGTGCCAGTAAACCGGCTTCAACGGCCAGGCGAAAAGCCCGCGCCATCATCACCGGATCGTCAGCAACGGCAATGGCGGTGTTGACCAGTACCGCATCGGCTCCCATTTCAAGCGCCTGCGCGGCATGGCTTGGTACGCCAATGCCGGCATCAATGACGACCGGAACGGTGGCCTGTTCGATGATGATTTCCAGCATCGCGCGGGTTTCCAGCCCCTGATTCGAACCAATGGGCGCGCCTAACGGCATGACTGCCGCGCAGCCCACCTCTTCCAGCCTTTTGCACAAGACCGGATCGGCACCGCAGTACGGAAGAACGGTAAATCCCTGTTTAACAAGAATATCAGCGGCTTTTAGCGTTTCGACGGGATCAGGTAATAGCCAGCGGGCATCGGGATGGATTTCCAGTTTAAGCCAATGGGTGCCGAGTGCTTCCCGTGCCAGTTGAGCGGCAAAGACCGCTTCTTCTGCGGTTTTTGCGCCAGAAGTATTGGGCAAAAGCGTCACGCCAGCCTCCAGCAGCGGAGCCAGAATCGCATCGCTGTGATGACGCAGATCCACGCGCTTCATTGCCAGCGTCACCAGCTGGCTGCCGCTCTCCTGAATGGCGTTAACCATTAGCTGCGGCGTAGCAAATTTTCCTGTGCCGGTAAACAGATGTGAATCAAAGGTTTTATCCGCAATTTTTAACATGTCAGCCTCCCGCGATAACCTGGAAAAGCAGGATCTGATCGCCTTCGCGCACCTGCTGAAGTTCCCACTGCTCGCGCGGCAGGATGTGTTGGTTGAGCGCCAGCGCCATTCCGGGCTTGAGCTGACGTAGCTGGTCGAGCAGGGCGGCAATGGTCAGTCCCGACGCACACTGCATGGGCTCATCGTTAAACAGGATCCGCATGATTGCCTCCGCAAACCTGACATCCTCGCGCGCGCTGTAAAGCGAGCTGTCGCCAGCTTCCCGAGCGGGCGTCAAACAGTCGTAGCGCATTACGCGGAGTGTTCATGCCGCTGAGTAATTTGATGGCCTCAAGCGCCTGAAGTGTCCCCATCACGCCGACAACCGGGCCGAGAATGCCCGCCGTTCGGCAATTGCGCTGCGGCTCATCATCGTCAGGCCACAGGCAGCGATAACAGCCCTGCGTCCACGGTGGGGTTAGCACCATCATCTGCCCACCAAAACCGACGGCGCTGGCGGTGATGAGTGGAGTGTTGAGGTCCACACAGGCCGCGTTAAGCATCTGACGCGTCGCCATATTGTCGGTGCAATCCAGGACCACGTCGGCGTGGGCGACCTCCTGGCGCAGGGCTTCGTCCCTGAGTCGTACCTGTATCGCGATGAGCGTGATAGTGGGGTTGAGCGCTTTCAGACGCGCGGTGGTCGCCTGGACTTTTGGCTGGCTCAGATCGTCGGTGGTGAACAGGATTTGCCGTTGCAGATTGCTCAGATGAACGTCGTCATCGTCAGCCAGCACCAGCGTTCCGATTCCCGCTCCGGCCAGATAGAGCGCGGCAGGAGCGCCCAATCCGCCAAGACCGACGATCAACACCCGGCTGGCGAGCAGCTTTTGCTGACCCTCAATGGCGATGTCGTCCAGCAATATCTGGCGGCTGTAACGCATAAAGTCGCTGTCATTCATCGCCCACTCCTGCCAGTTCCAGTAATTGTGCTGCCGCGATCTGCCAGTCTGGCGCCTGAGTTATCGCGCTGACCACCGCGATGCTGCCCACGCCAGTGGCGAGCACATCAGGAGCGCGTTCAAGACTGATCCCGCCGATGGCGACCGTGGGGTAATCTTTCAGGCGCGCGATATGGCTTGCCAGCTGCGCCAGCCCCTGCGGGGCAGACGGCATCTGTTTGGTTTGGGTCGGGAAAACGTGCCCGAGAGCGATATAAGATGGCCGCGCCGAGAGAGCAATGTCGATCTCCATATCATCGTGGGTCGAAACGCCGAGCCGTAAACCCGCGTGGCGAATAGCATTCAGATCGGTCGTTTCCAGATCTTCCTGACCAAGATGCACGCCGTACGCCTGATGCTTGACCGCGAGCCGCCAGTAGTCATTGATGAACAGCCGGGCATCGTAACGACGCCCCAGCGTAATCGCGGCCATTACATCGCCTTCAACCTCATCATCCGGTTTATCCTTGATGCGTAGCTGAAGCGTTTTTACGCCTGCTTCAAGCAGGCGTTCCAGCCACGTGACGCTATCTACCACCGGATAAAGCCCGAGGCGGAAGGGGACAGGGGGAAAGTCAGGTTGATACATTACACTTCCTCTTTTTTGAGGTAGATTTCGCCGCCTTTGGCGCGGAAGTTTTCCGACATGTCCGCCATACCCACGTCGATAATCTGTTTCGCCGCGTAGTCACGCACTTCCTGGCTGATTTTCATCGAGCAAAATTTGGGGCCGCACATGGAGCAGAAGTGTGCCACTTTGCCGGATTCCTGCGGCAGGGTTTCATCGTGATACGCGCGGGCGGTGAACGGATCGAGCGCCAGGTTGAACTGGTCCTCCCAGCGGAATTCAAAGCGTGCTTTTGACATGGCGTTATCGCGGATTTGCGCGCCGGGATGGCCTTTGGCTAAATCCGCCGCGTGGGCGGCGATTTTGTAGGTGATCAGCCCCTGTTTTACGTCCTCTTTATTGGGCAGGCCGAGGTGTTCTTTCGGCGTGACATAGCAGAGCATCGCGCAGCCAAACCAGCCGATCATCGCCGCGCCAATCCCGGAGGTGAAGTGATCATAGCCCGGCGCAATATCGGTAGTCAGCGGTCCCAGGGTGTAGAACGGCGCTTCATGACAGTGCTCCAGCTCTTCGGTCATATTGCGACGAATCATCTGCATCGGTACGTGGCCCGGACCTTCGATCATCACCTGGACGTCATATTCCCACGCGATTTTGGTCAGCTCACCCAGGGTATGCAGTTCGGCAAATTGCGCTTCGTCGTTTGCATCGCGAATCGACCCCGGACGCAGGCCATCACCCAGCGACAGGGAGACATCATAGGCCGCACAGATTTCGCAAATTTCGCGGAAATGCTCATAGAGGAAGTTTTCCTGATGATGCGATAAACACCACTTCGCCATGATGGAACCGCCGCGCGAGACAATGCCGGTCAGGCGTTTGGCGGTCATCGGCACGTAGCGCAGCAGGACGCCAGCGTGGATGGTGAAATAGTCCACGCCCTGTTCGGCTTGTTCCAGCAACGTATCGCGGAAGGCTTCCCATGTCAGATCTTCGGCGATCCCGTTGACCTTCTCCAGCGCCTGATAGATCGGTACTGTGCCGATAGGAACCGGGCTGTTACGCAAGATCCATTCGCGGGTTTCGTGGATGTAGCGCCCGGTGGAGAGATCCATGACGGTATCCGCACCCCAGCGGGTGGACCAGACCAGTTTTTCGACCTCTTCTTCGATGGAAGAGGTGACCGCAGAGTTGCCGATATTAGCGTTGACCTTCACCAGGAAGTTACGGCCAATAATCATCGGTTCGGATTCAGGATGGTTAATATTGGCAGGGATGATGGCGCGGCCGGCGGCGACTTCGTCACGCACGAATTCCGCGGTGATGTTTTCCGGCAAACGAGCGCCAAAACCTTCGCCCGGATGCTGGTGGCGCAGAACTTCGCTGCGAATGCGCTCGCGCCCCATGTTTTCGCGGATGGCGATGAATTCCATCTCTGGGGTAACTACGCCCTGACGAGCGTAATGCAATTGCGTCACGCATTTTCCCGCTTTCGCGCGTTTCGGCGTCAACAGACCGGTAAACCGCAGCGCATCCAGACCCTCATCGGCCAGACGCTCTTTGGTAAAGACAGAGCTGCGATCGGTCAGCGGCTCGCTGTCGTTACGGGCATCAATCCAGGGCTGGCGTAGTTTTTCCAGCCCCTGCTGAACGTTGATGGCGACCGCGGGATCGCCGTAAGGGCCAGAGGTGTCGTAGACCGGTACGGCTTCGTTATCTTCAAACTGGGGATTTTCTTTGCTGCCGCCGATGAGGGTTGGGCTAAGCTGGATTTCACGCATCGGCACGCGGATATCCGCTTGCGAACCGGTAATGTAAATGCGTTTAGAGTTGGGGAAAGCGGTGCCTTCCAGCGTTTCAATGAAGTGTTGTGCTTGCGCGCGTTGTTCGCGGCGGGTCAGTTTGATTGCAGACATAGCTCATTCCAAATATGAAGGAAGTGGCTTGTCAGACGACGGATGAAGCAAGAGATGTGATCACCCAGAGAGGGTAATACAACAGCATTTTGACTCTTGTTCCCTTCGCAGGTATTAGCCTGATCAGGTTCCGCGGATCCCGAATTAACGGTCTCAGCCCGGCTTTCGCTCTGGGCACTCCGACAAGAAAACACTCCTGCAGGGCAGGAGCGGTATTTGTAAATTACTCGTTAACGCATAAGAACTCAAGCCGGACGCGCGATGTCATCTTCATTGCTGGCCTTCAGATTGCTGTCCAGCACGAGAGCGATGAGCTTGTCTTCAAGCGTGAACCGGGCTTCCATCGCTTCACCGAGATCGGAAAGGGCCTGCTGGAAATCTAGATAATTATCCTGATCGATAGCGTTTTCGAGCGTTGAGTCGTAGTAATCCATGATCTGCTGGGTATTGGCTTCCAGCAGTGGATAGAGTTTTGTCGCCGTTAAATACGGGCTGGACCCTTCCATTTCGCGGATAATGCGTTCATAAATATTGAAATGACCGTCGGAAAGATAATCGACGAGGCTCTGACAAAAATCATCCAGCGCTTTTTCATTAAGCCGCATATAGGATTCTTTGCCAGGCTTAATGCCGACCAGATTGTAGTAGGCAACAAGCAAATGTTTGCGCACGTGCAGCCAGCGATCGACCAGTTGATGACTTCCTCCAACGCGCTCCGTCAGGCTTTGTAGCTGGTTTAGCATGTTCGACTCCGCAAGGTTAAGATTAAAAGCTGCCCACCCAAAATGTAATAATAATGTTACCAACATGCCTGTGAAGCAAAGGTAGTGCAATAGATATGGATCGTATAATTGAAAAATTAGATCGCGGCTGGTGGATCGTCAGTCACGAACAAAAATTATGGTTGCCCGACGGTGAATTACCTTATGGCGAGGCAGAAAATTTCGATCTTGCGGGCCAGCCCGCACTCAGGATCGGCGAGTGGCAAGGCGAATCCGTGTGGTTGATCCAACAAAATCGCCGCCAGGATATGGGATCGGTTCGCCAGGTGCTCGATCTGGATGTCGGTCTTTTCCAGTTGGCCGGACGTGGGGTTCAGCTGGCTGAATTTTTCCGTTCCCATAAATTCTGTGGCTACTGTGGCCATACTATGCACCGCAGCAAATCCGAGTGGGCCATGCTCTGTGACCACTGCCGTGAGCGCTACTATCCGCAAATTGCGCCGTGCATTATTGTCGCCATTCGTCGTGATGACTCCATCCTGCTGGCGCAACACACCCGCCACCGCAACGGTGTCCATACCGTGCTGGCTGGCTTTGTCGAAGTGGGTGAAACACTGGAGCAAGCCGTCGCCCGGGAAGTGATGGAGGAGAGCAGCATCAAGGTTAAAAACCTGCGTTACGTGACGTCTCAGCCGTGGCCGTTCCCGATGTCGCTGATGACCGCATTTATGGCTGACTATGATAGCGGGGAGATCGTTATCGATCCGAAAGAGTTGCTGGAGGCAAACTGGTATCGCTATGACGATCTACCGCTGTTGCCGCCGCCAGGCACCGTCGCTCGCCGCCTGATAGAAGATACCGTGGCAATGTGTCGGGCTGATGATGAGTGACATGTTACAATGAGGCCATGACGCTTAAGGAACTGCAAAAATGACCGAACTGAAGAACGATCGTTATCTGCGTGCGCTACTGCGCCAACCCGTTGATATCACGCCTGTATGGATGATGCGCCAGGCGGGCCGTTATTTACCGGAATATAAAGCCACGCGCGCACAGGCGGGCGATTTTATGTCGCTGTGCAAAAACGCGGAGCTGGCCTGTGAAGTGACGCTTCAGCCGTTGCGCCGATTCCCGCTTGATGCGGCGATACTTTTTTCAGACATCCTGACCATCCCGGACGCGATGGGGCTTGGCCTGTACTTTGAAACAGGCGAAGGCCCGCGCTTTACCTCTCCGATTAAGAGCAAAGCCGATATTGATAAGCTGCCGATCCCGGATCCGGAGCAGGAGCTGGGCTATGTTATGAATGCGGTGCGCACTATCCGACGCGAGCTGAAAGGCGAAGTCCCGTTGATTGGTTTCTCCGGCAGCCCGTGGACGCTGGCGACATATATGGTTGAAGGCGGTAGCAGTAAAGCCTTTACCGTGATCAAAAAGATGATGTACGCCGAGCCGCTGGCGCTGCACGCATTGCTCGACAAGCTGGCGAAGAGCGTCACGCTTTATCTCAATGCTCAGATTAAAGCAGGTGCGCAGTCGGTGATGATTTTCGATACCTGGGGTGGTGTATTGACCGGGCGTGATTATCAGCAGTTCTCGCTGTATTACATGCACAAAATCGTTGATGGTCTGCTGCGTGAAAACGAAGGCCGTCGCGTGCCGGTGACACTGTTCACCAAGGGCGGCGGGCAGTGGCTGGAAGCCCTGGCCGCGACCGGCTGTGATGCGCTGGGTCTTGACTGGACGACCGATATTGCCGATGCGCGCCGTCGCGTGGGTGACAAAGTGGCGCTGCAGGGCAACATGGATCCTTCCATGCTGTATGCGCAGCCTGCGCGCATTGAAGAAGAAGTGGCAACGATTCTGGCCGGATTTGGCCAGGGCGAGGGTCACGTCTTTAACCTGGGCCACGGGATCCATCAGGATGTTCCGCCAGAACATGCGGGTGCGTTTGTGGAGGCGGTACACCGACTTTCAGCCCCGTACCATCAGTAAGGAGTCGTTATGGATCTCGCGTCGTTACGCGCTCAGCAGCTTGAACTCGCCTCATCCGTGATCCGCGAGGATCGTCTGGATGTGGATCCGCCGCAGTTGATCGCAGGCGCTGACGTTGGGTTTGAGCAGGGCGGAGAGGTGACGCGAGCCGCAATGGTATTACTGAAGTATCCTTCGCTGGAGCTGGTTGAATACAAGGTGGCGCGTATTGCCACCACCATGCCTTACATTCCGGGCTTCCTCTCTTTTCGTGAATATCCTGCGCTGCTGGCTGCGTGGGAACAACTGTCGCAAAAACCCGACCTGCTGTTCGTCGACGGTCATGGGATTTCTCATCCTCGTCGCCTCGGCGTGGCCAGCCATTTTGGACTGCTGGTGGATGTGCCCACCATTGGCGTGGCCAAAAAGCGTTTATGCGGCAAGTTTGCTCCGCTTTCTGCCGAACCTGGCGCTCTGGCACCGCTGATGGATAAAGGCGAGCAGCTGGCGTGGGTCTGGCGCAGCAAAGCGCGGTGTAATCCGCTGTTTGTCGCAACGGGGCACAGAGTGAGCACGGATAGCGCGCTGGCGTGGGTTCAGCGCTGTATGAAAGGCTATCGTTTACCGGAGCCGACGCGTTGGGCTGATGCAGTGGCGTCGGCGCGTCCGGCATTTATTCGTTGGCAGGAAATTCAGCGTTGATTCAGGTAAACTGCCGCTAATTTCCGATTCGAGACATCATCATGTTACAAAACCCGATTCATCTGCGCCTTGAGAAGCTGGAAAGCTGGCAGCATGTCACCTTTATGGCGTGCCTGTGCGAGCGCATGTATCCAAACTATGCCACGTTCTGCAAGCAGACTGAATTTGGTGAAGGCCAGATTTATCGCCGTATTCTCGACCTGATTTGGGAAACGCTGACGGTCAAAGACGCAAAAGTGAACTTTGATTCTCAGCTTGAGAAGCTGGAAGAGGCGATCCCGGCGGCAGATGACTACGATATGTATGGTGTCTACCCGGCTATCGACGCCTGTGTGGCGTTGAGCGAACTGATTCATTCTCGTCTTAGTGGCGAAACTCTGGAACATGCCATCGAAGTGAGCAAGGCTTCGATCACCACCGTGGCGATGCTGGAAATGACGCAGGAAGGTCGAGAAATGACCGACGAAGAGCTCAGAGCCAACCCCGCTGTTGAGCAGGAATGGGACATTCAGTGGGAAATCTTCCGACTTTTGGCCGACTGTGAAGAACGCGATATTGAACTGATAAAAGGCCTGCGCGCGGACTTACGCGAGGCGGGTGAGAGCAATATTGGTATAATTTTTAACCAATGAGACAATAAAACGTGATTTAACGCCTGTTTTGTCGCACCTCGACTCTTCCCTTCTGCCCCCCGTCTGGTCTACATTTGGGGGGCGAAAAAAAGTGGCTATCGGTGCGTGTATGCAGGAGAGTGCTTTTTTGGCATTTTCGTCGCACTCGATGCTTAGCAAGCGATAAACACATTGAAAGGATAACTTATGAACAAGACTCAACTGATTGATGTAATTGCGGACAAGGCTGATCTGTCTAAAGTGCAGGCTAAAGCTGCTCTGGAATCCACCCTGGCTGCTATTACTGAGTCTCTGAAAGAAGGCGATGCTGTACAACTGGTTGGTTTCGGTACCTTCAAAGTGAACCACCGCGCTGAGCGTACTGGCCGCAACCCGCAGACCGGTAAAGAAATCAAAATCGCCGCTGCAAACGTACCGGCATTTGTTTCTGGTAAAGCACTGAAAGACGCTGTTAAGTAAGACGCGTGGCAGTGAACAGTTTTAACAAGGGGGCGGTTTCGCCCCTTTTGTCTTTCTGGCGCAGTCTGCTGGCGCTGGGGGGGATACTGTTGCTCTCTGCCTGTAGCCGTGACTCTTCTCTGCCGCCATTCACCGCCAGCGGATACGCTGACAACCAGGGCGCTGTGCGCATCTGGCGCAAAGATAACAGCGGTGATGTCCGCCTGCTTTCGGCATTCAGTCCGTGGCACAACGGCAATACGTCTACAGCGGAATACCGCTGGCAGGACGATAAGCTGTCGCTGATTGAACTCAATATCTACAGTAAAACGCCCGAACATGTGCGCGTGCGTTTTGATGACCACGGCGAGCTGAGTTTTATGCAGCGTGAAGTCGGCGGTCAAAAACAGCAGCTCTCCAGCGATCAAATCGCGTTATACCGTTACCGTGCCGAGCAAATCCGTCAGACCAGCGATGCGCTGCGTCAGGGACGTGTCGTGCTGCGTCAGGGGCGCTGGCATACGAATGGGGCTGTTACCACGTGCGAAGGGCAAACCGTGAAGCCTGATCTTGAATCATGGGCAACAGAACATATCGAACGTCGTCAGCGACACTCGTCAGTGGAAGTGAGCGTGGCCTGGCTTGAAGCTCCGGAAGGTTCGCAACTGCTGCTGGTGGCGAATGAAGATTTCTGTACCTGGCAGCCGACCGAAAAAACGTTCTGAAATAAGTGCCCCCTCCGGTCGGAGAGGGCGAATGGCAATTACTGTTCTTGCTCGCGAGCTATCGCCCGATAGCCAATATCATGGCGGCTAAAGCTGCCGTTCCAGTGAATATCGGCCATCAATGCATACGCGCGTTTTTGCGCTTCGGCGACGGTATGGCCCAGTGCAGTGGCGCACAGTACACGGCCACCGTTAGTCAGAACCCGGTCATCGGCAGCGAGTTTTGTGCCGGCATGAAACACTTTGCCGCCATCCACTTCTTCCAGTGGTAAACCGTGGATCTGCTCGCCATTGTTGTAATGTCCCGGATAACCGCCAGCGGCAATGACCACACCTAACGAAGCGCGCTCATCCCAGTCGGAAGTTTTCTCGTCCAGTTTACCTTCGCAGGCGGCCAGACACAGCTCAACCAGGTCGGATTTCATGCGCAGCATGATTGGCTGAGTTTCCGGATCGCCAAAGCGACAGTTGAATTCGATAACCTTTGGGTTGCCCTGTTTGTCGATCATCAGGCCGGCATACAGGAAACCGGTATAGGTGTTTCCTTCGGCCGCCATCCCTTTTACCGTTGGCCAGATGATGCGTTCCATGGTGCGCTGATGCACTTCATCGGTCACCACCGGTGCCGGGGAGTAAGCCCCCATACCGCCCGTGTTCGGGCCAGTATCGCCATCGCCCACGCGTTTATGATCCTGGCTGGTCGCCATTGGCAGAACATGCTCGCCATCGACCATCACGATAAAGCTGGCCTCTTCGCCATCAAGGAACTCTTCAATAACGATGCGGTGCCCGGCATCACCAAAAGCATTCCCCGCCAGCATATCCTGAACTGCGGCTTCGGCCTCTTCGAGTGTCATTGCCACAATCACGCCTTTACCGGCAGCCAGACCGTCGGCTTTGATGACAATCGGTGCGCCTTTCTCTCGCAGATAGGCCAGGGCCGGTTCGACTTCGGTGAAGTTTTGATATTCACCGGTCGGGATTTTGTGGCGTGCCAGGAAATCTTTAGTGAAGGCTTTGGAGCCTTCAAGCTGTGCGGCGCCTTCCGTCGGGCCAAAGATCTTCAGGCCAGCAGCGCGAAACGCATCCACCACGCCAATCACCAGCGGTGCTTCCGGGCCAACGATAGTCAGATCAATCTTTTCGTTCTGCGCAAAGCTCAGCAGTGCCGGAATATCGGTCACACCGATATCGACGTTTTGCAGGGTTGGCTCCAGTGCCGTGCCCGCATTACCCGGGGCGACAAAGACGGTGCTCACCAGCGGCGACTGTGCTGCTTTCCACGCCAGGGCATGTTCGCGCCCGCCGTTACCAATAACTAATACTTTCATTGTCTGCTCCGATGATTAATGGCGGAAGTGGCGCATGTCGGTAAAGATCATTGCAATGCCGTGTTCGTCGGCAGCGGCAATCACTTCGTCATCGCGAATAGAACCACCCGGCTGGATAACACAGGTCACGCCTACCGCAGCGGCTGCATCAATACCGTCACGGAACGGGAAGAAGGCGTCAGACGCCATGGCTGAGCCTTTCACTTCCAGCCCTTCATCGCTGGCTTTAATACCGGCGATTTTTGCGGAGTAAACGCGGCTCATCTGGCCTGCGCCAATACCGATGGTCATATTTTCTTTCGAGTAGACAATGGCGTTGGATTTGACGAACTTCGCCACCTTCCAGCAGAACAGCGCGTCACGCAGTTCCTGTTCGGTCGGCTGACGTTTGCTGACTACGCGCAGGTCACCTGCGGTCACCATACCCAGATCGCGATCCTGAACCAGCAGACCGCCGTTAACACGTTTGAAATCCAGGCCCGGAACGCGATCGGCCCATTGGCCACAAATCAGAACGCGCACATTCTGTTTGGCGGCGGTGATCTTCAGCGCTTCTTCAGATGCGGAAGGGGCAATGATCACTTCGACAAACTGGCGGGAGATAATGGCCTGCGCAGTCTCGGCATCCAGTTCACGGTTGAAGGCGATAATGCCGCCGAAAGCAGATGTCGGGTCGGTTTTATAAGCGCGGTCGTAAGCATCAAGAATCGAAGAGCTGACTGCAACGCCGCATGGGTTGGCATGCTTCACAATGACACATGCCGGTTCGCTGAACTCTTTGACACACTCCAGCGCCGCATCGGTGTCGGCGATGTTGTTATAAGAGAGGGCTTTACCCTGAACCTGCTGCGCGGTCGCTACGGAGGCTTCTTTGATCTCTTCTTCTATATAGAAGGCGGCGTGCTGGTGGCTGTTTTCACCGTAACGCATATCCTGCTTCTTGATGAAGTTCAGGTTAAGGGTACGCGGGAATTTGCCGGAAGGCTCTTTGCTCTCACCGTGATAGGCGGGAACGAGGCTACCGAAGTAGTTGGCGATCATGCTGTCATACGCGGCGGTATGTTCGAACGCTTTAATGGCGAGATCGAAACGGGTAGCAAGCGAAAGAGAACCGTCGTTGGCATCCATTTCTTTAATAATGGTTTCGTAGTCGTTGCTCTTAACGACGATAGCGACATCTTTATGGTTCTTGGCCGCGGAGCGAACCATGGTTGGACCGCCGATATCAATGTTTTCTACGGCATCTTCCAGAGAACAGCCTTCGCGGGCGACGGTCTGGGCGAACGGATAAAGGTTAACAACAACCATATCGATTGGCGCGATCCCGTGTTCTTCCATAATACCGTCATCCTGACCGCGACGACCGAGAATGCCGCCGTGTACTTTTGGATGCAGGGTCTTTACACGTCCATCCATCATTTCCGGAAAACCGGTGTAATCGGACACTTCGGTTACCGGCAGACCTTTATCTGCTAACAGGCGAGCGGTTCCGCCAGTGGAAAGCAGCTCTACACCACGTGCAGAAAGTGCCTGAGCGAATTCAACGATACCGGCTTTATCAGAAACACTGAGCAGAGCGCGGCGGACTGGACGACGTTGTTGCATGGTAAATCCCCTGGATTTCACGATTACAGAGAGCGTTAGATGAATTTTCCACAAAAAACTCATCTAACACACCTGACGGGGCATCCTTGTTTAGCGCGTGCATTTTAACGAAAACGTTTGCGCAACGCTCGCGAATTTTCAATTTTTCGCAGCATTGTGGATAAGTCTGTGTAAAAAAAGGTATAAGGCGGGGTTTTGCTGTGGAATGCAGCAGTCAGTCATTTTTCTGTCATTTAGGTATTGCGGCCTGCTGAGAACTCCCTATAATGCGCCTCCATCGACACGGCGGATGTGAATCACTTCACACAAACAGCCGGTTCGGTTGAAGAGAAAAAATCCTGAAATTCAGGGTTGACTCTGAAAGAGGAAAGCGTAT
>WJYB01000018.1 GCA_009668015.1 Enterobacteriaceae bacterium RIT714 | reverse complement strand
GCAGTACGCATTATTTTTTATATTTACCTCCCTGCGGAGGTTATGGTCTGATTCTACACACAGCAGTGCAACATCTGTCAGTACTTCTGGTGTCCCCTTGTCTATATCGGGGGACAGCTGCCAGGTGTTATAAAAAAGTGGGGTTTCATCATGTTTAATGAAGTCCATAGTTTACATGGTCATACATTACTGTTGATCACAAAGCCTTCCTTACAAGCGACAGCATTATTACAGCATTTGAAGCAGTCTCTGTCATTGAACGGGAAATTGCATAACATTCAACGTTCTTTTGATGATATTGCACCTGGCAGCATCATTCTTTTCGATATGATGGAAGCGGATAAAAAGCTCATCCATTACTGGCAAGATAACTTAAGCAGGAAAAACAATAATATCCGCGCGCTGTTATTGAACACGCCTGATGAGTATCCCTTCCGGGATATTGAAAGCTGGCCGCATATCAACGGCGTCTTTTACGTCACTGAAGACGAGACACGCGTGGTGGAAGGGCTGCAAGGTATTTTACGTGGAGAATGTTATTTTTCACAGAAACTTGCCAGCTATCTCATCACTCACTCCGGAAATTATCGCTATAACAGTTCAGAATCTGCGCTGCTCACGCATCGTGAAAAAGAGATTTTGAATAAATTACGTATTGGCTCTTCAAACATTGAAATCGCCCGGTCGTTATTTATCAGCGAAAATACGGTTAAGACTCATCTCTATAATCTTTTCAAAAAGATAGCTGTTAAAAACAGGACTCAGGCAGTTTCATGGGCAAACGATAACCTCAGGCGTTAACAACATGAAACGCACATTGAGTTGGGTAGCGGCAGCAGGCTTTCTGCTTGCTGCCGGGAATCTTCATGCTGTTGAAGTGGAAGTTCCCGGATTGTTAACTGACCACACTGTCTCCTCTATCGGCCACGACTTTTATCGGGCGTTTAGCGACAAATGGGAAAGTGATTATCCAGGCAACTTAACGATCAATGAGCGTCCCAGTGCTCGATGGGGAAGCTGGATCACAATAACGGTTAATCAGGACGTTATTTACCAGACATTTTTATTCCCAACCAAACGAGACTTCGACAAAAACGTCAGTTTCGCACTGGAACAAACCGAAGATGCGATCAATCGTCTGCAAATCGACAAGGCTCTGTTGGGCACTGGCGATTTAGCAAAAGATGAATTCTAGCTACGTATAAGATCCGGAGGCTGTAATGCGTCTCGCACACACAGTTATTTCATTAATGTTGATTGCTCCATTAAGTTGGGCCGGAAATATGACCTTCCAGTTCCGTAATCCTAACTTCGGCGGTAATCCCAATAATGGGGCCTTCATGCTGAATGAAGCCCAGGCTCAAAACTCGTATAAAGACCCCAGCTATGACGACGACTTTGGTATCGAAACCCCGTCAGCACTGGACAACTTCACACAAGCCATTCAGTCGCAAATATTAGGTGGCTTATTAACGAATATTAATACCGGCAAACCAGGTCGAATGGTGACCAACGAATTTATTGTCGATATTGCAAATAAAGACGGGCAACTGCAGTTGAATGTCACAGACCGGAAAACGGGTAAAACATCCACGATCCAGGTTTCAGGTCTCGCCTCTAATTCAACTGACTTTTAAACAACAACGAAATAAGGACAATCATCATGCAGCGCTTTTTAATACTTGTTGCAGTGTGCTTATTGAGCGGTTGTTTAACTGCTCCACCTAATGAAGCCGCTAAACCCACGCTGATGCCTCGGGCGCAAAGCTATCGCGATCTGACTCATCTGCCTTCACCGACGGGTAAAATATTTGTCTCGGTCTATAACATTCAGGATGAAACCGGTCAGTTTAAACCTTATCCGGCGAGTAACTTCTCTACGGCAGTACCGCAAAGTGCGACCGCCATGCTTGTTACTGCGCTCAAGGATTCACGCTGGTTTATTCCTCTGGAACGCCAGGGGCTGCAAAACCTGCTGAACGAACGCAAAATAATTCGTGCAGCTCAGGAAAACGGCACCGTTGGGGTGAATAACCGCGTACCGCTGCAATCATTAGTGGCGGCCAACGTGATGGTCGAAGGGTCAATTATCGGCTATGAAAGTAACGTGAAATCGGGTGGTGTCGGGGCGCGTTATTTCGGTATCGGTGCTGACACGCAATATCAGCTCGATCAGATCGCCGTCAACCTGCGCGTGGTCAATGTCAGTACGGGTGAAGTTTTATCATCCGTGACCACCAGCAAAACCATCCTTTCGTACGAAGTTCAGGCCGGGGTATTCCGCTTTATTGATTACCAGCGCCTGCTGGAAGGTGAAATTGGCTACACCTCTAACGAACCGGTGATGATGTGTCTGATGTCAGCGATTGAAACAGGGGTTATCTTCCTGATTAACGATGGCATCGATCGCGGCTTGTGGGACCTGCAGAATAAAAATGACGTGAAAAATGAGGTGCTGGTGAAATACCGCGAAATGTCGGTACCTCCGGAATCCTGATTTAACCCGCAAAAGAAAAGCGAGCCCATCTGGCTCGCTTTTTTATTTGATGAGAATCGATACGTTCTGCGCTCTTTCTCGTCGCGCTGCCAGCCAAAGCCCGCTGTTTTTCATTGCGTAGCCGAACACCAGCCCCAGAAGCAAAGAAGGAACAATGAGCTTCCAGTCCCCCTGCCCTGCAAAAGTCGCGCAGGCGCCAATAAAGGTGCCAGGCACAAATGACAGCAGCAGATGTTTCGCCTGGATGCACATCAGAAACGCCACCACACCCGTCATCATGTATCCCACAATCTCAAGATGAGGCGCCAGCGCGCTACCGTGCATAATAATCAATGCCCAAACAACGCCGCTAATCATCGTGCAACCGGAAATAAACAGCCCCTTCACTCCGCCCTGCGGGCAGGCGAAATAAGCCGTACAGCCAAGGAAACCGGCCCAGCTGAGTAATCCCAGAGACACGGCCACCCATCCCCAAAGACCGGAGAGAATGCCTGTCGTGATTGCGATAGAAAGGAGTATGTTCATGGCGCGCATCTTATCAGAAACGCGCCGGGGAAATGAGATCATGAGCACATTATATGCAAAGTGAAATATATCGTTGCATTACAAATGTGACCTAGATCACTCTTCGTTCTCTTCCTGTAATTCGTCCCACATCGCCGAAATAGCTTCGCGGGTCAAAGGTGCCATTGTCCGCCAGAATGGCGAAGCGGCGTGGGCTTCAATTTTGCCGAGGAAGGTTCCGCACCAGGGCAGCAGATAATCAGCAAACAGCGTCTCAAGCGCTTCGCTCTCATCCTCTCCGGCATGGTCTTCAATCCACGATGCCGCCAGCAGCAGCGTACCAATATGATCGGCAGGTGCATCCGTCAGCGGCATCCCGCGTTCTGATAAAAACGCGCGGACTTCAGATTCCGTCGCTCCCTCTACCCATGCTGAACGATACGGCGAGACGCGGCCCTCTTCGCCCACGAACAGGGCGTTGTAATCGGCGGCAATCTGCTGCATGTCGCAGCTGTTTTGCAGGCGCTGCAGCAGCTCGTCTTGTTCGAGCGGCCAGTTATCCGCGAGCTTACCTTCACGAATCAGCGTAAAAAGCGGCACCAGCAGCGGATCTTGCGGTTGGCGATAGTACAAGGTGCCCAATACGCGGCAAAGGATCGAAAACTCGTTCATTTCATTTTTCCGTAACAATATTAAAGGTCAGCAAATTCAGTGACAGGAGCCATGCCGCGCGACGCCAGAAAATCGAGCATGCGGCGCGGGGTAACGTTCAGTATGCGCTCTTCCGGGAAACCAACCTCATCGAGAACTTTCCGGCACTCACCAAATTCCCCCAGCGTAAAGGCGGTGTGGGAATCAGAGCCCAGCGCCACCATCCCGCCCGCGTCACGCACCGCCGCCGCCACTGCGCGACAGTTGGCTTCGCTACCCATCCGCGAGTGAGTAAAGGAGGAGTTATTGATTTCCAGCGCCACGCGATGTTTGGCCGCGGCCTGCGCCACCGCCTGAATGTCGATGGGGTACTTAGGATTTCCAGGATGGCTGATGATGTGCACGTTACCGCTGGCAATCGTCGCAATCATGGCCTGCGTATGGGTGTCTTTATCCTGAGGAGCAAAAACGGGCTCATGAAAACCGGCAATAATCAGATCGAGCGAGGTAAGCATCGGGCCAGTACAGTCGATCTCACCGTCCGTATTTTTAATGTTCGCCTCGATTCCGCGCAGTATCCCGACGCCATCCACCAGACGAGGCCAAATGCGCATATTCACAAAGTGCCAGTAATGCGGCGCATCAGCCATATCCGGACCATGATCGGTGATGGCAAAGAGTTTAATGCCCTTCAGCTTTGCTTGCGCGATATAGTCGTGGAGGGTGCTGTAGGCGTGGGTACTGGCGACGGTGTGCATATGCAGGTCTACGGGATACATCTCTCTCTCCTCTGATGTTTTCCCAAAGGATAGCAGGTCTGGTCGGTGAATATTAGCAAAAACCCGGCCAGCGCCGGGTTCGCCTTATCAGCCTTAATAACCGCGCTGCCTGTCGACCTGCCCGGTTGCGGCTTTGCCCTGCTCAAGCAGGTTGATGGTGCGGGCAATATAGGCCACGGCTTCGGCTGGACGAGTCACCGCCGCCACGTGCGGGGTCATCGCCACGCGTGGGTGCGCCCAAAGCGGGCTCTCTACGGGCAACGGCTCACTGCTATAGACATCGAGCATCGCGCCTTTCAGCTTGCCCTTATCAAGAAGCTGAAGCAGATCGGGCTCCACCAGATGAACGCCACGCGCCAGGTTCATCACATAACTCTCATCCGCCAGCTGGCTAAGCAGATCCTTATTGATAATGCCCACCGTTTCGGCGGTGTTAGGCAACAAATTAATGAGCACACGGGTGCCGTTTAAAAATGCGGGCAGCTCTTCCTTGCCAGCAAAGCTTTCCACACCGGGATAATCCTTGCGATTACGGCTCCAGCAGCGCAGCGGGAAGCCCCACGGTGCCAGCGCCTCGGCGACTTTTGAGCCCAGCACACCGGCGCCCAGAATACCGATAGTAAAATCTTCACGATGATAATCGGGTAGCGGCTCCCAGCAAGCGCGTTGCTTGAGCGCCTGGTAATCATCGAAGCGGCGGAACCAGTGCAACACCTGGCTGACAGCATACTCCTGCATTTGCTGACCCATACCGGTATCTTCCAGCCGGAACAGGGGAATATGCTCTGGCAACATTTCGGGATGGGCTTTTAGCTTGCTCAGTATCGAGTCCACGCCGGCTCCCAGCGCAAAAACGGCCTTCAGGTCACGCCCTTCCAGCATCTCGACCGGCGGGTGCCAGACCAGCGCATAATCTGCATGCTCATTATCGCCCCGCTTCCATTCGCGCACGCGCGCATCAGGCAATGCTGCTGACAGCGTCTTAATCCAGTAAGAAGTATCAAACGTCGGGTGATAAAAGATGATATCCATAGTGACTCCTGCCTTTTATTGCGATGTTTTATATGTCTTTTCAAGAGGATTATCAGAATAACAAATTAATGCGCAAAGTTCGTTGTTGATAAAAAAAGCGCTTTCAGCACATTTACGAATCAGGTTGCTTGAAGTTTGTTTAATCGCGCCAGATAAGTGAAAAAGTTGATTGACGACACTGCGGCTTTTCCTTACATTAGCGCCCGTCCCGGCAGTAACGGGATGACAATACGGTGAGGTGTCCGAGTGGCTGAAGGAGCACGCCTGGAAAGTGTGTATACGGCAACGTATCGAGGGTTCGAACCCCTCTCTCACCGCCATATTTTAAGAAGAGCCCGCATGAAAAAGCGGGCTTTTTTTATGCCTGTTTTCTGGCTCTGCGGGTGGCGCGCGTACAGCGAGATCATCGGGCGGTAGATGCCCGCGACGACGTTAAACGCGATGATGGCTACAGTAGCCGGCCTGTCGCGTTATCCTCGATTTACCACGTTTATCTCCTCCGATGCGACCCAAAAATCGTCGGGGTGATTATTGCTTAAGCGGACAGGCACTAAAGCTTAAAATAAGCTTGACCGTTTTCGTGCAACTCCCTATAGTAGCGCCCCGTTGCCCCCCAAGTGGTCAGGCAGCAAAACAATACGGTGAGGTGTCCGAGTGGCTGAAGGAGCACGCCTGGAAAGTGTGTATACGGCAACGTATCGAGGGTTCGAACCCCTCTCTCACCGCCATATTTAAGAAGAGCTCGCATGAAAATGCGGGCTTTTTTTTCGTCTGCCGTTTTTGACTGTAATAAAACAAAGCCCGGTTTCCCGGGCCTTGAGAGCAGCAAAACTCAGTAGTAGGCGTTCAGCGTGCGTTGACACAACGCCGAACGCACGCAATCGTCTTTGGTGAACCGCACCACGCCCACCATATCGTCTTCAACAAAACGCGCCATTGCGTCGCTCAGGCCAGATTTCACGCCCGATGGCAGGTCGCACTGCGTGATATCGCCGTTGACGATAACGGTGACGTTTTCCCCGAGGCGCGTTAAAAACATTTTCATCTGCGCAGCGGTCACGTTCTGAGCCTCGTCGAGAATGACGACCGCATTTTCAAATGTACGTCCGCGCATATAGGCGAACGGCGCGATTTCCACCTTACCAATCTCTGGTCGCAGGCAGTACTGCATAAAGGATGCACCGAGTCTTTTCACCAGTACGTCATAAACGGGCCGGAAATACGGGGCAAACTTCTCTGAAATATCGCCGGGCAAGAAGCCGAGATCTTCATCGGCCTGCAATACCGGACGGGTGACGATTATTCTGTCCACATCCTTATGGATCAGAGCCTCCGCCGCCTTGGCAGCACTTATCCACGTTTTCCCGCATCCGGCTTCACCGGTTGCGAAGATCAGCTGTTTACTCTCGATAGCATTCAGGTAGTGCGCCTGAGCTTCATTACGCGGGGCAATTGGAGAATTATCACGGCTGTCCCGCGCCATGCCAATTGCTTCTACGCCACTCATCTGCACAAGCGAGGTGACCGATTCTTCTTCACGCTGTTTATGGCTCCGTGAATCCCGTCTCAGCACACGTTTTGCTTCGCGACGAGCTTTGATCACTGCTTTTTGTCTTCCCATGGATAGCACCTTGAGTTGTTGGTATTCATCACACGCGCCGCTGGCGGCACGATTATGCGCACGAACATCTGAGGTTTGGCTTCCTTGTAAGCCATTGCTTGCCTTTTTAAATGACGATGCACAACGGCTACGCACACCGCTCTGCACGTCGGATACGTTATGTTGATTCAGTGAGGAGGGAAATTTTGTGGTGAAGAAATCGCTGCCGGAGTCTGAGCCTCCGCGCCGAATACTGCGGTTGTTATGTTTAACTTGTCCAGTACAGGACCCAACCATTCGCGATCTCCATAGTGATTCGATATCACTGCCGGGAACTACCGCTGACTTATAGTAAGTACATCAGGAATTATCATAAATGCAACATTTATTTTACTTGAACGCAACTTACACACCCGGTCCGGCAGCGGGATTCAGTCTCTTACAGGAATATTACAGAAATATAACAGTGGGATAGTCATACAAAAAAATAATATCCCCGCTAAGCTTCGCGGGGATAATTTCAGGCTTCGATCAGCCCTTGCGCGAGATACGCGGTGTTATCGCGCACGCCCGGCAGAGCAAAGAAATAGCCGCCGCCGATGGGCTTTATGTACTCTTCCAGCGCCTCGCCGTTTAGCCGCTTCTGCACGGCCAGGAAGCCCTTCTCCAGATCGTGCTGGTAACAGACAAACAGCAGTCCCATATCCAGTTGCCCGGAGTTGGTCACCCCCAACGAATAGCTGTAGCCGCGACGCATCATCAGGCTGGACTCGGTTTCCGGCGTTCGCGGGTTTGCCAGACGAATATGGCTGTCCAGCGCGATCAGATTGCCCTCAGGATCGCTGGCGTAGTCGGGTACGTCGTGTTCATTTTTCATGCCCAGCGGCGCACCGCTTTGCTTATCTCGACCAAAAATCGTCTGCTGCTCTTTCAGCGGTGTTCGATCCCAGAACTCCACGTGGAACTGGATAATCCGTATCGCCTGATAGCTGCCGCCGACGGTCCAGGCGGGTTCTCCTTGATCCGCCGTCGTCCAGACTACGTTTTGCATTAACGCCGCATCACGGCTGTCCGGATTGGCCGTCCCGTCTTTAAAACCGAGCAGGTTAACCGGCGTCTCTTTCCCCTGACTGCGCGCGGCGTGATCGGAGATAAACCCCTCGCGTTTCCAGCGCACGCTCAGAAGATCCGGCGTGTGCTTAATAATATCGCGCAACGCGTGGATCACCGTGTCCTGGGTATTCGCGCAGATCTGGAGCAGCAGATCGCCATGACACAGCGCCGCATCCAGTGAGTCATTGGGAAAACGCGTCATCTTTTGCAGCGTCTTCGGTTTATGCTTCTCAAGCCCGTAGCGGGCATCAAAAAGCGACTCACCGACGGAGACGGTCATGGTCAGATTATCCGGTGCAATGAACGCCCCCAGGATCCCCGAGTCCATCGGCGGCATGCGAGGGTTCGGCGTCTGTGGTGCAGGGCCTCCCGCCGTCAGAAACGCAATACGCTTCGTCAGCAGACGGAACAGACGCTCCAGATCCGCTTTGTCACTTGCCAGCGAATCAAACGCTACCACCATCATTGACGCCTGCTGCGGCGTCAAAATTCCGGCCTGATGCTCGCCGAAGAACGGCTGCGTTTCCATTCTTGCGTTGGGAGAAAGCGTGCCTGGCGCGCTTTGCGGTTTTGCCGCATGCGCCATCGGGCAGCCCCCAGCCAGAGCGAGCGCGCCACCAAGCGCCCCCACCCCTTTTAACAACCGACGCCGTGAAGGTTCAGCAACGTCGATCTCTTCATGCTTCTTCATAGGGCTTAATCCAGACCGAGAACGCCACGCAGCTGAGCCAGGTCTTCCGCCAGCGTAGTAATCGGGCCTTTCAGCGCATTACGATCCGCATCGGTCAACTTATCATAGGTTTCATACCCGTCTTTGGTACGGTATTTCGCCAGAATGGTGTTCACTTTCTTGAAGTTGGCATCCACTTTGGCCAGCAGTTCGCTGTTATCTTTCTGCAGCTGCGGGCGCAGCAGATCGACAATTTTCTGCGCGCCTTCCACGTTTGCCTGGAAGTCCCACAGATCGGTATGGCTATAACGATCTTCTTCACCGCTGATTTTGCTGGCCGCCACTTCTTCAATCAGGCCTGCCGCGCCACCCACCACTTTTGACGGCGGGAAAGCCAGCTCGCTGATGCGTTTTTGCAACTCCAGCACATCGCTGTTCAGTTGCGCGGCGTACTTCTCCATCCCTTGAGTGGCGTTGTCGCCAAACAGCGCTTTTTCCAGACGATGGAAACCGGTGAATTTCGGATCAGCGGCTTTCTGTTCATAGTCATCTTCGCGGGCATCAATGCTTCCGTCGAGATCGGAGAACAGCTCGGCAATCGGCTCGATACGCTCGTAGTGCTGACGCGTTGGCGCATACAGAGATTTCGCTTTCTCGATATCGCCCGCTTTCACCGCGTCGGTAAACGCTTTGGTACCGGCAACCAGATCGGCGGTCTCTTTGGTCACGTAGGCTTTATAGGCGGTAATCGCCTCGCCAAGACTGAGCAACGCTTCGCCTTTCGCCGCATCCGCGGTGGCTTCGCCTTTGACGATCAGCTTGCCTTTCGGATTGGTCAGCAGGCCGCAGGTCATGTCGTATTCGCCCGGCTGCAGGTTAGCGGTCATTTTCTGAGTAAAACCAGGCGCGATGTTCTCGCGCTCTTCAACCACCATCACGCCTTTGAGGATCTCCCACTCCAGCGCCTTCTGGCTGTGGTTCTGAATGATAAACTGCGTTTTGCCGCTGTTGACCGTGATCGTCATCGGTTCACACTGTTTATCGTTCACGGTGACTTTCACCTGAGGAATATCAGCCGCCTGGGCGGAAAAGGCATACGCAAACAGCGCTGCCACACCGGCCTGTAACGCACTACGACGAAATTGAATTGCCATGACCCTTCCCTTTCTAAAAGTATATTGAAAACAACACTCAGCGCATCAGGGCGCGGAACGCGACGGCTGAACGCCCGGGCGTGATGGCATAAAGAACAGCACCAGCGCCGGAATGAGATAGATGAAATACATCGCCACTTCGCTGACGCTCGGCGCTTCCTGATAGCCAAAAATACCTTCCAGCAGGGTTCCAGTCAGAGAGTGGGTAGAGAGGACATTACTAAGATCGAATGCGACGTCCTGGAGATGGTTCCACAGGCCCGCCTCATGGAAGGCGCGAATCGCGCCCGCCGCCAGTCCTGCAGCCACCAGCAGAATGAACAGGCTGGTCCACTTGAAGAAAGCGCCGAGATTCAGACGGATGCCGCCCCAGTAAAGCATAAAGCCCAACACCACGGCGGTGGCGAGACCCAGCACCGCCCCGAGCGGCGGCCAGATCCCCACATCCTGCTGGAATGCCGCCAGCAGGAAAAAGACCGACTCCAGCCCTTCGCGGGCAACCGCGAAAAAGACCATCCCAATCAGCGCCCAGCCGTGATGGTTGCCCTTTTGCAGCGCGGTATCCACGGCCTGTTCGAGCTGAACTTTGACGTTGCGTGAAACCTTGCGCATCCAGAACACCATCCAGGTGAGGATCACCACCGCAATGACCGCGACAATCCCTTCGAACAGCTCTTGTTCTTTTTGCGGGAACTCACCGGTGGTTTCATTGATCAGAATGCCAAGACCCAGGCACAGCGCGGCGGCGAGGAAAACGCCGATCCACATCACGCCTATCCAGCGCCCGCGTTGCGTTCGCTTCAAATAACTGGCGATCAGGCTGACAATTAAGGCCGCTTCAAGCCCTTCACGTAACATAATGAGAAATGGAACAAACATGCCGACACCTTAAATGTTAATCGCGGTCAACTGATGCAAAGAAAGGTAAATAACTGTGATAGTGATTATCATTACGGCAAGAAGAAAAACAAGCGAAATGTGACGGGTTTTGATGACCAGTTGTAAATTGCTCGCCTGTTAATAGTTACGGCAGTTATCGTTATGTCTATAACTTATAACGTAAATGCCCATTTACGGTTAACACGGCCTATGGCTAAATAAGCGCTTCGTTTACCTGCTGAAATTTTAATATGTATAACTTCGTTCATTTCCTGCTGGCGCTGGTCATTATTCTTGCGCTCGCCTGGCTGGTGAGTTTCGACCGCCGGAAAATTCGTATTCGCTACGTTTTACAGCTTATTGTCATTGAAATTGCGCTGGCGTTCTTTTTTCTGCACGCCGAAAGCGGTCTCTTCGTCATTAAATATGTCTCCGGTTTCTTCGAGTCTCTGCTGAAATTTGCCGCTGAAGGCACAAACTTTGTCTTTGGCGGAATGGCTGAAAAAGGGCTGGCGTTCATTTTCCTTGGCGTACTCTGTCCGATTATTTTTATTTCCGCGCTGATCGGCATTCTCCAGCACTGGCGAATTCTGCCGATTTTTATTCGCGTCATCGGGACATTGCTGTCAAAACTGAATGGCATGGGCAAGCTGGAATCGTTTAACGCCGTGAGTTCTTTAATTCTCGGTCAGTCAGAGAACTTTATTGCTTACAAAGGGGTGCTCGGCGATCTCTCTTCACGTCGCCTGTTCACCATGGCCGCCACGGCGATGTCCACGGTATCGTTGTCAATTGTCGGTGCCTATATGACGATGCTTGATGCCAAATATGTGGTCGCTGCGCTAATCCTTAATATGTTCAGCACCTTTATTATTTTGTCGGTCATCAACCCGGCGCGCCCGGAAGCAGAACCCGATATCAAACTGGAAAAGCTGCACGAATCGCAAAGCTTCTTTGAAATGCTCGGCGAGTATATTCTGGCCGGTTTCAAAGTCGCGATGATTATTCTGGCCATGCTGATTGGCTTTATTGCCATTATCAGCGCTGTTAACGCATTATTCTCCAGCGTATTTGGCATGAGCTTCCAGCAGATTCTGGGCTATGTGTTTTATCCGCTGGCGTGGCTGGTTGGCATTCCGCTGAGCGATGCTTTAAATGCGGGCAGCATTATGGCAACCAAGCTGGTCGCCAATGAATTTGTGGCGATGATTGAGCTGCAAAAAATTGCCGGGCAAATGACCCCGCGCGGGCTGGGCATTCTCTCCATCTTCCTGGTGTCGTTCGCCAACTTTGCCTCTATCGGCATCGTTGCTGGCGCCATTAAGGGCCTGAACGAACAGCAAGGGAATGTGGTCTCTCGCTTCGGTCTGCGTCTGGTGTACGGCGCGACGCTGGTGAGCTTGCTGTCGGCAAGTTTTGCGGGGCTGGTGCTTTAATCCCGTTTATCGAACAGGTGATTTGTAGGCCGGGTCAGCGTTAGCGCCACCCGGCTTTTTCTTGCAACAATAACAATGAGGATAGCGAACAATGACCATCAAAACAGGGCTTATGGTTGCCGCACTTTTCATGCTGGCAGGCTGCAACGCCCCCTCGCATACGGCTTCTGACGCCACCTGCAAAGTGGATAACCAGATGCAGCAAACCACGCTCTATTTCGGTCTGAATCGTCCGGCTGGTGCGGCCATTACCGGTCAGGAGTGGCAGCAGTTTGTCGATCAGGACGTCACCCCGCGTTTTCGCGATGGCTTAACGGTATTTGATGCGCGCGGACAATGGCTGGGCAATGACGGGAAAGTGGCGCGTGAGCCAAGTAAAGCGTTGATGTTGATCCACGGGAAAGATGCCCAGAGCAAGAGCAATATCGAAGCGTTACGCGGGATCTATAAATCACGTTTTGCGCAGGAGTCGGTGATGCGCGTTGATCAGCCGGTATGCGTGCAGTTCTGACAGAAAAAAAGCCGGGCGGCGATGTCGCCTTACCCGGCTTTGAAAACCGATTAACGCTTAGTCAGGCTGCAGCTTTGATGGCGGTGCCGTATGGTAATGCGCATCCGCTTCAGCAAAACGCTGCGTCATTGAGGCAGACGGCGCTTTGCCCAGCAGGCTAAAGACCACGATCCCGATGCTGGCGAAGATAAAGCCCGGAATGATTTCGTACAGATCCAGCCACGCGAAATGTTTCCAGACGATGACCGTCACCGCACCAATCAACATCCCCGCCAGTGCGCCGTTGCGCGTCATGCGCGACCAGAGTACCGAGAACAGCACAACCGGGCCAAACGCCGCACCAAAACCGGCCCAGGCGTAACTGACCAGACCCAGCACGCGGTTCTCCGGGTTCGCCGCCAGCGCAATGGCGATCAGCGCCACCAGCAGCACCATAAAGCGACCCACCCAGACCAGCTCTTTCTGGCTCGCGCCTTTACGCAGAAACGCTTTGTACAAATCTTCGGTAATCGCGCTTGAGCACACCAGCAACTGACAGCTAAGGGTGGACATCACCGCCGCCAGAATCGCCGACAGCAGGATCCCGGCAATCCACGGGTTAAACAGAATTTGCGCCAGTTCGATAAACACCCGCTCGGCGTTCTGGTTCACCGCGCCCGCCTGCCCCGGGTTATTGGTAAAGTAGGCGATACCAAAGAACCCCACCGCCACGGCACCGGCCAGGCAGAGGATCATCCACGTCATACTGATCCGGCGCGCATGAACGATGGTGTGGTGAGAATCTGCCGCCATGAAACGCGCCAGGATATGAGGCTGTCCGAAATAGCCCAGGCCCCAGCCCATCAGCGAAATGATGGCAACAAAGTTCAGCCCTTTCAGCATATCGACGTTTTCGATACTTTTTTGCTTAATCACTTCCAGCGAATCGCCAAAACCGCCAACGGTGAAAATCACAATCACCGGCGTCAGGATAAGGGCAAAAATCATCAGACTCGCCTGCACGGTATCGGTCCAGCTTACCGCCAGGAAACCGCCGACGAAGGTATAGAGAATGGTTGCAGCGGCCCCGGCCCACAGCGCGGTTTCGTAGCTCATGCCAAAAGTGCTCTCAAACAGGCGCGCGCCTGCCACGATGCCGGAGGCACAATAGATGGTGAAGAACACCAGAATCACCACTGCGGAGATAATGCGCAGAACGCGGCTCTTATCCTCAAAACGACCGGTGAAATAGTCCGGCAGCGTCAGCGCATTGTTATTCACTTCAGTGTGAACACGCAGACGTCCCGCCACCAGTTTCCAGTTAATCCACGCTCCGACGGTCAGACCGATTGCAATCCAGCTTTCCGAAATACCGGAGATGAAAATCGCGCCCGGCAGCCCCATCAGCAGCCAGCCGCTCATATCGGATGCGCCCGCAGAAAGCGCCGTCACCATCGGGCCTAAACTGCGTCCACCCAGAATATAATCATCAAAACTATTGGTTGATCGCCATGCCAAAAACCCTATCAGGATCATGCCAAAAATATAAACGAGAAATGTCACCAGCATCGGTGTGCTAATTGCCATTCGAAATCTCCAAAATGATAAAGCGACAGCCTTCCCGGCTGCCTTGTTATTCGGTCACCGGAACGGGGTGACAATGTATAAGCGCCATCTTTCACGCCACTTTTGCCTTGCCAGCATCGTCAGCAACATGAAGGATTTTGCGTATCTGTTTTATCGGGCGGGCGTATCCTGCCGTATACGCTTACCTTGCACAAATGATTTAACACTGCATTTACATCAAATTCATCCCTGGTTTTATAGGTCTTTCGTATAGGTTGCACTCGCTCACGCTTTTATTGGTTGCACCTTTAAAAAGTGTTAAGTGCCGCATATAAACAGGCCGCACAGGCAGAATCCAGCTATTTTTTCCAGCTAACTTCTGGTTAACAATCCATTCATTTTTCAGCTTGCAAACCAAGTCACATTTAACACGGTTGCACAAAGTTGCAACATGGTGGATATTTCACGCTAACCACCGAACATCACGACAGATCAACAGGAGCTTTGGCATGGGCATGACCACCATGGGGGTTAAGCTGGATGACGCGACCCGCGAACGGATTAAGAGCGCCGCAACCCGCATTGACCGCACACCGCACTGGTTAATTAAGCAGGCCATTTTTAATTATCTGGAACGCCTGGAAAATGAAGAGGCCTTACCGGAACTGCCTGCGCTACTGGCCGGTGCAGCGAACGAAAGTGAAGATGTTACCGCCGCCGCCGAAGAGAACCACCAGCCGTTCCTCGACTTTGCCGAGCAGATCCTGCCGCAATCGGTGAGCCGCGCGGCCATCACCGCCGCGTATCGCCGTGCCGAAACTGACGCCGTGCCGATGCTGCTGGAGCAGGCTCGTCTGCCTGAACCGATTGCCTCGCAGGCGCACAGCCTGGCGTATCAGCTCGCCGATAAACTGCGTCACCAGAAGTCAGCCAGCGGTCGGGCCGGTATGGTTCAGGGGCTGTTGCAGGAGTTTTCCCTCTCCTCGCTGGAAGGCGTGGCGCTGATGTGTCTGGCCGAAGCGCTGCTGCGTATTCCGGATAAAGCCACGCGCGATGCGCTGATCCGCGACAAAATCAGTAACGGCAACTGGCACTCTCATATTGGCCGTAGCCCGTCGCTGTTCGTCAACGCCGCGACCTGGGGCCTGCTGTTTACCGGCAAACTGGTCTCCACTCATAACGAAGCCAACCTCTCTCGCTCCCTGAACCGCATTATCGGTAAAAGCGGCGAACCGCTGATCCGCAAAGGCGTGGACATGGCGATGCGTCTGATGGGCGAGCAGTTCGTCACCGGTGAAACCATCTCTGAAGCGCTGGCCAATGCCCGCAAGCTGGAGGATAAAGGGTTCCGCTACTCCTACGACATGCTCGGTGAAGCGGCCCTGACCGCCGCCGACGCGCAGGCTTATATGGTCTCCTATCAGCAGGCCATTCATGCCATTGGTAAGGCCTCGAACGGGCGCGGCATTTACGAAGGCCCGGGCATCTCAATTAAGCTCTCCGCCCTGCATCCGCGCTACAGCCGCGCGCAATATGACCGCGTGATGGACGAGCTGTACCCGCGTCTGAAATCGCTCACCCTGCTGGCACGCCAGTATGACATTGGGATTAACATCGACGCCGAAGAGGCCGACCGTCTGGAGATCTCCCTCGATCTGCTGGAAAAACTGTGCTTTGAGCCGGAGCTGGCAGGCTGGAACGGGATCGGCTTTGTCATTCAGGCCTATCAGAAACGCTGCCCGTTTGTGATTGATTATCTGATTGACCTGGCTTCACGCAGCCGCCGTCGCCTGATGATTCGTCTGGTGAAAGGCGCGTACTGGGACAGCGAAATCAAACGTGCGCAAATGGACGGTCTGGAAGGGTATCCGGTGTACACCCGCAAGGTTTACACCGACGTCTCTTATCTTGCCTGCGCGAAAAAACTGCTCGGCGTGCCGAACCTGATTTATCCGCAGTTCGCCACCCACAACGCCCATACGCTGGCGGCGATCTACAGCCTGGCCGGGCAAAACTACTACCCGGGCCAGTACGAATTCCAGTGCCTGCACGGCATGGGCGAACCGCTGTATGAGCAAGTCACCGGCAAAGTCGCTGACGGCAAACTGAATCGACCGTGCCGTATTTATGCCCCGGTCGGCACCCATGAAACGCTGCTGGCCTATCTGGTGCGTCGTCTGCTGGAAAACGGCGCGAACACCTCCTTCGTGAACCGGATTGCCGATACCACCCTGCCGATCGATGAACTGGTTGCCGATCCGGTGCAGGAGGTCGAAAAAATGGCCGCGCAGGAAGGCCAGATCGGCCTGCCGCATCCGAAGATCGCCCTGCCGCGCGAACTCTATGGTCACGATCGCATCAACTCTGCGGGGCTGGATCTGGCAAACGAACATCGTCTGGCGTCGCTCTCTTCGGCTCTGCTTAACAGCGCCCTGCAAAAATGGCAGGCCAAACCGATACTTGAACAGCCCGTCGAAGCAGGCGACATGCAGCCGGTGATTAACCCGGCAGAACCGAAAGATATCGTCGGTTTTGCTCGCGAAGCCACCGCTCAGGAGGTCGAACTGGCGCTGGAAAATGCCGTGAACAACGCGCCAATCTGGTTTGCCACCCCGCCGCAGGAGCGCGCCGCGATCCTCGAACGTGCGGCCATTCTGATGGAAGATCAGATGCAGCAGCTGATTGGCATTCTGGTACGCGAAGCGGGGAAAACCTTCAGCAACGCTATCGCCGAAGTGCGTGAAGCGGTCGATTTCCTGCACTACTACGCCGGTCAGGTACGCAACGACTTTGCCAATGAAACCCACCGTCCGCTGGGGCCGGTGGTCTGTATCAGCCCGTGGAACTTCCCGCTGGCCATCTTTACCGGCCAGATTGCTGCCGCGCTGGCCGCTGGTAACAGCGTGCTGGCGAAACCCGCTGAACAGACGCCGCTGATTGCCGCTCAGGGCATCCAGATCTTGCTCGAAGCCGGTGTGCCGGCAGGCGTGGTGCAGCTCCTGCCGGGACGCGGTGAAACCGTCGGCGCGGCGCTGACCTCCGACAACCGCGTGCGCGGCGTGATGTTTACCGGCTCAACCGAAGTTGCCACCCTGCTGCAACGCAACATCGCGACGCGCCTTGATCCGCAGGGGCGTCCGACGCCGCTGATCGCCGAAACGGGCGGGATGAACGCGATGATCGTTGACTCCTCTGCGCTCACCGAACAGGTGGTGGTGGATGTGCTGGCCTCGGCCTTCGACAGCGCCGGGCAGCGCTGCTCCGCCCTGCGCGTGCTCTGCCTGCAGGAAGATATCGCCGACCATACCCTGAAAATGCTGCGCGGCGCGATGGCGGAATGTCGCATGGGCAACCCGGGGCGTCTGACGACCGATATCGGGCCGGTGATTGACGCCGAAGCAAAAGCCAACATAGAACAGCACATTCAGGCGATGCGCGCCAAAGGCCGTCCGGTCTTCCAGGCCGTACGCGAGAACAGTGAAGACGCCCGCGAATGGAACAGCGGTACGTTTATTGCCCCGACCCTGATTGAACTCACCAGCTTTGACGAGCTGAAAAAAGAGGTCTTTGGTCCGGTGCTGCACGTGGTGCGTTACAGCCGCAACAATCTTGAGGCGCTGGTCGAACAGATTAACGCCTCCGGTTATGGATTAACGCTTGGCGTGCATACCCGTATTGATGAAACCATCGCTCAGGTGACGGGCAGCGCAAAAGTGGGCAACCTGTACGTGAACCGGAATATGGTTGGTGCGGTGGTCGGCGTGCAACCGTTCGGTGGCGAGGGATTATCAGGAACCGGTCCGAAGGCCGGTGGTCCTCTCTATCTGTATCGTCTGCTGGCGAACCGCCCGGAAAATGCCCTCAGCATGACCCTGGCGCGTCAGGATGCAGACTATCCGGTGGATGCGCAGTTGAAAACCGTACTGACCCAACCGCTTGAGGCGCTGGCGAAGTGGGCTGAAAAACGCCCTGAATTACACGCTCTTTGCCAGCAGTATGGTGAACAGGCGCAGGCAGGTACGCAGCGTCTGCTGCCGGGTCCTACCGGCGAGCGCAACACCTGGACGCTGATGCCGCGCGAGCGCGTATTGTGCGTAGCGGATAACGAACAGGATGCGCTGATCCAGCTGGCAGCGGCAACAGCCACCGGTTGCGAAGTGCTGTGGCCGGAAGATGGTCTGCATCGCGATCTGGCTAAACAGCTGCCGAAAGAGGTCGCGGCACGCATCCACTTTGCGAAACGGGATGTGATCACCACGCAGACCTTCGACGCCGTGATTTACCACGGCGATTCCGATCAGCTGCGTGAGCTGTGCGAGCAGGTTGCCGCTCGCGACGGGGCGATCGTTTCGGTGCAAGGTTTTGCCCGCGGCGAAACTAACCTGCTGCTGGAGAGGCTGTACGTTGAGCACTCTCTTAGCGTCAACACTGCCGCCGCTGGCGGAAACGCCAGTCTGATGACAATCGGCTAACGCTGTGATAATAAGGCTCCGGAGACGGAGCCTTATTGATATGGTGAGACAATGAAAAAAGTATTTATAGCGGGAGCGGCTTTGCTGCTCAGTGCCAGCGCGCTGGCGGATGAATGCGCCAGTGCGACGACCCAGACCGATCTGAACACCTGCACCGCGCAGCAATATCAGGCGGCAGATAAAAAACTGAATCAGACTTACCAGGCCGCCATGAAGCGCGCTGCCGCGCCCCAGCGTGATTTGCTGAAAAAGGCCCAGCAGGCGTGGATAGCGTTGCGTGATGCCGACTGCGCCTTTGCCGGATCCGGCACCGAAGGCGGCAGCATACAGCCAATGATCATTAATCAGTGCATGACGGAAAAAACCGCCGAACGCGAAGCCTTCCTCGCCTCGCTGATGCAGTGTGAAGAGGGCGATTTAAGCTGCCCCCTTCCCCCGGCGAATTAACGCAGACGTATCCCTTCGATAATCATCCGTTGCACGTTATCGACCGCACTCTGGAAAAACGCCTCATCCTGAAGCGTTTTTCCGGTTACCGCCTCAACCTGGCTGGCAAAGTCGGCATAGTGTTGGGTTGAAGCCCAGATCATAAAAATCAGGTGATGCGGGTCTACCGGCGCCAGTTTGCCGCTTGCGACCCAGCCGGCAATAATCGCCGACTTCTCATCAATGAGCAGCTTGAGATCCCCCGTCAATTCTGCCTGCAATAGCGGCGCACCCTGCAGCATCTCCAGACAGAACAGCTTTGAGGCCTGCGGATAGTCGCGGGAGACTTCCAGCTTGAGGCGGATGTACTCTTTTATCGCCAGAAGCGGCGTCAGCTCTTCGCGAAACGCCTTTAAGGGCGCCAGCCAGATATCCAGAATTTGCTGCAACACTGCAACATAGAGCGCTTCTTTGGACGGGTAGTAATAGAGCAAATTGGTTTTCGATACGCCGGACAGCTCCGCCACCTGCTCCAGGCGCGTGCCGTGAATGCCGAACTGCGAAAACGTCTCCAGTGCGGCTTGCAAAATGGCCTGCTTTTTGGCGCTCACCGCCCGCGACCGTTTACCTGGTGTTTGCACTGCACCTTGTGTCATGCGCGCTCTCCTTGTTGATGTGCCATCAGCATAGCAAAACCCCTCGCTTCTCACGACCTTCTGCACCTCAATCGCGCATAACTGCCTGCTTTCTGTGCATTGCTTTTGACCGTTTAGTCCACTTTTTCATGCCATTTTCAACAACCATTAATTAACACATTAATAACAATGAAGTTTTCAAAACTGGCATCACCTTTGCAAA
Source organism: Enterobacteriaceae bacterium RIT714 (assembly GCA_009668015.1). GTDB lineage: Bacteria > Pseudomonadota > Gammaproteobacteria > Enterobacterales > Enterobacteriaceae > Enterobacter. The sequence goes on along the minus strand of WJYB01000018.1, from coordinate 25,451 downwards.
ACCGACTTCACGAGGCTGAACAGGAAATGCAGGATGCAGCGCCACGTCTGACTTTCACCCCACACATTGTGATGAAGAGAGGTTCGTGATGAAAATTGGCGTATTTGTCCCCATCGGTAACAACGGCTGGCTTATCTCTAACCATGCCCCGCAATACATGCCGACCTTTGAACTGAACAAAGCCATTGTGCAGAAGGCCGAGCACTACCATTTCGACTTTGCGCTCTCAATGATCAAGCTGCGCGGGTTTGGCGGTAAAACCGAGTTCTGGGATCATAACCTGGAATCCTTCACCCTGATGGCTGGCCTGGCTGCGGTCACCTCACGTATCCAGATCTACGCTACCGCTGCCACTCTCACCTTGCCCCCGGCGATTGTTGCGCGAATGGCATCGACCATTGACTCCATCTCCGGCGGCCGGTTTGGCGTCAATCTGGTGACCGGCTGGCAGAAACCGGAATACGAGCAGATGGGGCTGTGGCCCGGCGACGACTATTTTTCACGCCGCTATGACTATCTCACCGAGTATGTCCAGGTGCTGCGCGATCTGTGGGGCACCGGTAAGAGCGATTTTAAAGGTGACTATTTCACCATGAACGACTGTCGCGTCAGTCCGCAGCCCTCCACACCGATGAAGGTGATTTGCGCCGGGCAGAGCGATGCGGGGATGGCGTTCTCCGCGCAGCATGCAGATTTCAACTTCTGCTTCGGCAAAGGGGTGAATACCCCTTCAGCCTTCGCGCCGACGGCGGCCCGCATGAAACAGGCGGCGGAACAGACCGGCCGGGATGTCGGCTCCTACGTGCTGTTTATGATTATCGCTGACGAAACCGACGAAGCGGCCCGCGCGAAGTGGGAGCACTATAAAGCCGGAGCCGATGAAGAGGCCCTGAGCTGGCTGACCGAACAGAGCCAGAAAGACACCCGTTCCGGGTCGGACACCAACGTGCGCCAGATGGCAGATCCTACATCGGCGGTAAATATCAACATGGGTACGCTGGTCGGCTCTTACGCCAGCGTGGCGCGAATGCTCGACGAAGTCGCCAGCGTGCCGGGAGCCGAAGGCGTATTACTGACCTTTGACGATTTCCTTGCCGGTGTCGAAGCGTTTGGCGAACGCATTCAGCCGCTGATGCAATGCCGGGCCCATCTCCCGGCGCTCACCCGGGAGGTGGCGTAATGACCCGTTTACCCGCCCGTCCGGAAGCGATCTCCTTTGTGCCGCAGCAGAGCGCATTGATTGTGGTCGATATGCAAAACGCCTACGCAAGCCAGGGCGGCTATCTTGATTTGGCCGGTTTCGACGTCTCCGCCACCCGCCCGGTGATTGAAAATATCCGCACCGCCGTGGCGGCCGCCCGCGCGGCTGGGATGCTGATTATCTGGTTCCAGAACGGCTGGGACGATCAATACGTGGAGGCCGGTGGCCCCGGCTCGCCTAACTTCCATAAATCCAACGCCCTGAAAACCATGCGCAAACAGCCCGAGCTACAGGGAAAACTGCTGGCAAAAGGCGGCTGGGATTATCAGCTGGTCGATGAGCTGGTCCCGCAGCCAGAGGATATCGTGCTGCCCAAACCGCGCTATAGCGGCTTTTTCAATACACCCCTCGACAGCCTGTTGCGCAGCCGTGGTATTCGCCATCTGGTCTTTACCGGCATCGCCACCAACGTCTGCGTCGAATCGACTCTGCGTGACGGCTTTTTCCTCGAGTATTTCGGCGTAGTGCTGGAAGACGCTACCCATCAGGCTGGCCCGGCGTTCGCGCAGAAAGCCGCGCTTTTTAATATCGAAACCTTTTTTGGCTGGGTCAGCAATGTAAGTGATTTTTGCGAAGCCCTTTCACCGTCCTCTTTAGCCCGAATCGCGTAGGAGAAACTGCATGCCGAAATCCGTGATCATTCCCGCTGGCACCAGCACGCCGATTGCCCCTTTTGTGCCCGGCACGCTCGCCGATGGCGTGGTGTATGTCTCCGGCACGCTGCCATTCGATAAGCACAATAACGTGGTCTACCCCGATGACCCAAAGGCGCAAACCCGCCATGTTCTCGAAACCATCAGGAGCGTTATCGAAACGGCGGGTGGCACGATGGAAGACGTGACCTTCAACAGCATCTTTATCACCGACTGGAAAAACTACGCCGCGATTAACGAGATCTACGCGGAGTTTTTCCCCGGTGATAAACCCGCGCGTTTTTGTATTCAGTGCGGGCTGGTGAAGCCAGAAGCTCTGGTTGAGATCGCCACCGTCGCACATATCGCGAAGTGAGGTTGCCATGAAAATATCAGTTTCACCGCCACCCTTTCCGCATGCGCCGGTTGTGGTACTGATCGCCGGGCTGGGCGGAAGCGGCAGCTACTGGCTGCCACAGATTGCCGTCCTGGAGCAGGAGTACCAGGTCGTCTGCTATGACCAGCGCGGCACCGGGAATAACCCTGCCGACCTGCCGGAGGGCTACTCTCTGGCGCAGATGGCCGACGAACTGTTTCTGGCGCTGGCCGAAGCGGGAATCGACCGTTTCGCCGTGGTCGGCCATGCGCTGGGAGCACTGGTGGGGCTGCAACTGGCGGTTAATCGCCCGCAGGCGGTGACCGCGCTGGTGTGTGTTAACGGCTGGCTGAAGCTGAATGCACATACCCGCCGCTGCTTTCAAATCCGCGAACGTTTGCTGCACGCAGGCGGCGCGCAGGCCTGGGTGGAAGCGCAACCGTTATTCCTCTATCCCGCTGACTGGATGGCGGCCCGGGCCCCAAGAATGGAGGCCGAAGAGGCGCTGGCTATTGCCCATTTCCAGGGAAAAAACAATCTGCTGCGCAGGCTGACGGCCCTGAAGCAGGCCGATTTCAGCCGTCAGGTCGCGCGGATTCGCTGTCCGGTACAGGTTGTCTGCTCCGCCGACGATCTGCTGGTTCCCGCCGTCTGTTCGACCGAGCTTCATGCGGCACTGCCCGTGAGCCAAAAAGTGGTGATACGCCAGGGCGGACACGCCTGCAACGTCACCGATCCTGACACCTTCAATCCGCTGCTGCTCAACGGGCTTGCCAGCCTGCTGCATAGCCGCGAAACCGTTTTATAAGGAGCGTTGATGAACGAAGCGATCACTCCCGGTGCGATAAAAACGCTGTTTACCGAAGCGCGGACCCACAACGGCTGGCAAGAGACGCCGGTCAGCGACGAGACGCTGCGCGAGATTTATGACCTGATGAAATGGGGACCGACATCTGCCAACTGTTCGCCCGCGAGAATAGTGTTCGTGCGCACTCGCGAAGGCAAAGAGAAACTTCGCCCGGCGCTCTCCGGCGGTAATCTGGAGAAGACGCTGGCGGCCCCCGTCACGGCGATTATCGCCTGGGACAGCGAATTTTATGAACGCTTGCCGGAACTGTTTCCTCACGGCGACGCGCGGAGCTGGTTCACCTCCAGTCCAGAGCTTGCGCAGGAGACCGCTTTTCGCAACAGCTCGCTGCAGGCCGGATATCTGATTTTTGCCTGTCGCGCGCTGGGGCTGGATACCGGACCGATGTCGGGCTTTGACCGACAACGCGTGGACGACGCTTTTTTCACCGGCAGTAGCCTGAAGAGCAATCTGCTGATCAATATTGGCTATGGCGATGCCAGCAAACTCTACGGGCGACTGCCGCGTCTGAGTTTTGAAGACGCCTGCGGACTGGCATAAGGAGCGATGATGAGCCACCCGGATAAACAACTTTTTCGTGATGCCATGGCCTGCGTGGGCGCGGCGGTCAATATTATCACCACCGATGGCCCTGCCGGACAGGCGGGTTTTACCGCCAGCGCGGTGTGTAGCGTGACCGACTCTCCCCCCACGCTGCTGGTGTGCCTCAATCGCGGGGCCTCCGTATGGCCCACGTTTAGCGAGAACCGCACTCTGTGCGTTAACACTCTCAGCGCAGGTCAGGAACCCTTGTCCAACCTCTTCGGCGGCAAAACGCCGATGGCTGAACGTTTTGCCGCGGCCAGCTGGCAGCCAGGCGTGACGGGTTGTCCGCGCCTTGAAGACGCGCTGGCCTCGTTCGACTGCCGCATCAGCCAGGTGGTGAGCGTGGGGACACACGATATTCTGTTTTGCGACATTGTTTCGATTACCCGCCACCCCGCGCCGCAGGGACTGGTGTGGTTTGACCGCGGCTATCACGCACTCCTGCGACCCGCCTGTTAACCCTCCTTAAGGAGACAGCTCATGGCCATGTTCGGTTTTCCCCACTGGCAGTTGAAATCGACCTCTACTGAAGACGGCGTGGTCGCGCCGGATGAGAGACTTCCGTTAGCCCAAACGGCGGTGATGGGCGTTCAGCACGCGGTCGCCATGTTTGGCGCAACGGTGCTGATGCCCATTTTAATGGGGCTGGATCCCAATCTGTCGATCCTGATGTCGGGGATCGGGACGCTGCTGTTCTTTATTATCACTGGCGGACGAGTGCCGAGTTATCTGGGTTCGAGCGCGGCCTTCGTCGGCGTGGTGATTGCCGCTACGGGCTTTAGCGGCCAGGGGATCAACCCCAATATGAGCGTAGCGCTGGGGGGGATTATCGTCTGCGGGTTGGTCTATACCCTGATCGGGTTTGCGGTCATGAAAATTGGCACCCGCTGGATCGAACGGCTGATGCCGCCGGTCGTCACCGGCGCGGTGGTGATGGCGATTGGCCTTAACCTCGCGCCCATCGCGGTCAAAGGCGTCTCTGGTTCCTCTTTTGACAGCTGGATGGCGGTGATGACGGTGCTGTGCATTGGGCTGGTGGCCGTTTTCACCCGGGGGATGATGCAACGGCTGCTGATTCTGGTCGGGCTGATTGCGGCATGTCTGCTGTATGCCCTGATAACCAGCGTTTTTGGGCTCGGCAAGCCGGTGGATTTTACGCTGGTGCAGAGCGCTGCCTGGTTTGGTCTGCCCCACTTCACCTCTCCGACGTTTAGCGGACAAGCCATCATGCTGATTGCACCGGTCGCCGTGATTCTGGTTGCGGAGAACTTAGGCCATCTGAAAGCCGTCGCCGGAATGACCGGGCGCAATATGGACCCCTATATGGGCCGTGCCTTTGTCGGTGACGGGCTGGCGACGATGCTTTCAGGCTCGGTGGGCGGTAGCGGCGTCACCACCTATGCCGAGAATATCGGCGTGATGGCCGTCACCAAAGTGTATTCCACACTGGTGTTTGTCGCCGCAGCGGTGATTGCCCTGCTGCTGGGCTTTTCGCCAAAATTCGGCGCGCTTATCCACACCATTCCGGCTCCGGTGATCGGCGGCGCGTCGATTGTGGTATTTGGATTGATTGCGGTGGCAGGCGCACGCATCTGGGTGCAGAACCGTGTGGATCTCAGCCAGAATGGCAATCTGATTATGGTCGCTGTCACGCTGGTGCTCGGGGCGGGTGATTTTGCGCTGAGGATCGGTGGCTTTACGCTCGGAGGGATCGGCACGGCGACCTTTGGCGCAATTTTGCTGAATGCGCTGCTGAGCCGGCGCACGGCTGAGGTTACTCAGGCTGAAGTGGTGCGTCAGGATTCCTGACAGAAGGTTTGTGCCGGGTAATGGCGCGTCGCCTTACCCGGCACAGGATAGCGCTGGCAGGGTGAATGGCCGCGCTTCAGATGCCATACCGCGTTATTCGAGGGTCAGATCGGCCGCTTCACGACGTCTCTTTTTTAGCTTTAACTCACTGACCAGCACACCCAGCACGATAAACGCCGCACCTAATAGCGCCAGCAGTGGCAGGCGTTCGCCCGCCAGACGGCCAAAAATACCGGCCCAGACCGGTTCACCGGTGTAGATGACGGTTGCGCGCGTCGGTGAAACGCTGCGCTGCGCCCAGTTCATCGTCACCTGAATAATGGCGCTAAAAATACCCAGACCCAGCGCCACCACCACCAGCCCCGTGGACATCGGCGGGACAGATTCTCCCGCAGGAACCATCGCCGCAAATGCCACCAGCGATGCTGTCGCCAACTGGACCACGGTCACGCGCTTGACGTCGACTTTCCCGGCCCAGGCGCTGATTAAAATAATCTCTGCTGCAATCGCCACCGCACCGATAAGCGTGATGATCTCTCCAGGCCCCATGGCCAGAAGGTTGTCACCCGGACCGGCAAGCAGGATCAGACCGATAAAGGCCAGCACGATACCAACGCAGGACATCAGCCCCGGCATTCTGCCCAGACACAGCCACTGCAACAGCGGAACTAGCGGCACATACATCGCGGTGATAAACGCCGATTTGCTGCTGGGGATGGTCTGTAATCCCCAGGATTGCAGGCTATAGCCCATCGCAATCGACACGCCGATCGCCATTCCGGCCAGCAGCTCTTTACGCGTGAGTCCAGGCAGCGTTTTCAGGGAAATCAGCGCTACCGCCACAGCCGCAGTGGCAAAGCGCAGCCCAACGAAGAAAAACGGATCGCTTAAAGTGACCGCGTACTGGACAGCGAGAAACGTTCCGCCCCAAAACATGGTGATTAAAATCAGAATCGCTTCCTGAGGTTTTATCGAAAAGGCATAGCGAGAGAGAGACATGGGATACCAACGACCAGAGACAATCCGCTAGTGTGCGATGCCTTTGATGGCAGTTCAACGTTGGCGCAATAAAAAACCGCCGGGAGAACCGGCGGCAGGGGGATATTTCAGGGATATAACACTGAAATGGGGGGAAGTGACACGCTAATTCTTGTTACTCCCGTGACTGTTTTTGCCCCCTTTTTTGCCAGCTTCAGATGCGCGCTGCGGGTCATTCTTGAAGTTACCCCCGCTCTGCTGGCCACCTTTACGACCTGCTTCTGATGCTCTGTCACGGTCTTCAGCGAAATTACCTGACCCACCACGATGGTTTGCCATCTCTAACCTCCAGAGTGTGAAACATTAGACATCATATTGCATTCAGTAAAAGAGGATTCTTTCACCTGACGGTGCAAGGCCAGAGCCTTTAACTGCGCCGCGTGAAAGTAAGCTTAGTGGAATGAGCCCAGTCAGCCAGTAAACGGTAATATTCTGCAACATGAAATCAGCCAAACGTGTGAGATCGTTAAAACGAAACCAATAAGCTGCTCTTATCATTCAAAAAAGCCGTTTCCTTAAATATGTTTCATATTGCTACAAAGAAATCGCCTGAACATCTTGTTATAAATCAAAGAAATGGCTTTCAGATTTGCAGTCTGGCCATCAGGTCATATCTTTAAATGAACGCAGCGATTCGCTGTCGGGAATCCAAAATCGAGGAGTGATACAAGATGGCAAAAGTTCTGGTGCTCTATTATTCCATGTATGGACACATTGAAACCATGGCGCATGCCGTGGCGGAAGGCGCGAATAAAGTTGATGGTGTTGAGGTGGTGGTTAAACGCGTACCGGAAACCATGAACGCCGAGGCGTTTCTCAAAGCTGGCGGTAAAACACAGAATGCCCCGCAGGCAACCCCGCAAGAGCTGGCCGACTATGACGCCATCATCTTTGGTACACCGACCCGCTTCGGCAATATGTCCGGCCAGATGCGGACCTTCCTTGACCAGACCGGCGGACTTTGGGCATCGGGTGCCTTATTCGGCAAGCTCGCCAGCGTCTTCAGTTCAACCGGGACGGGCGGCGGCCAGGAACAGACGATCACCTCCACATGGACGACTCTTGCCCATCATGGAATGGTGATTGTCCCTATCGGATACGGCGCACAGGAGTTGTTTGACGTTTCGCAGGTGCGTGGCGGAACCCCTTACGGCGCGACCACCATTGCAGGCGGCGACGGCTCTCGTCAACCCAGCCAGGAAGAGCTGGCGATCGCCCGTTTCCAGGGTGAACATGTCGCCGGTCTCGCCAAAAAACTGAACGGCTAACCTCAACAGGAGGACAAGCATGCCAACTCAAGAATCGAAAGCTCATCACGTCGGTGAGTGGGCCAGTTTACGTAATACTTCTCCGGAAATTGCCGAAGCCATCTTCGAAGTCGCGAAATATGACGAAAAACTGGCGGAGAAAATTTGGGAAGAAGGAAATGATGAAGTGCTGATCCTGGCCTTCGACAAAACAGACAAAGACTCGCTTTTTTGGGGCGAGCAAACCATCGAACGTAAAAACGTCTGACCGTTCCCCCCGCCTGCGCGGGGGGTTTACCCTTTATTTTGCGGCGTCATTCAATAGCGTATTGAATTTATCAATCGGGCAGAACCCGTTCGCATCAATCGGACAGCCTTTCAGCTCCAGCGTAACGCGCTGGGCCGGCGCTTTCAGTGACAGCACATCGGCATTACGCAGCTGCTCCGCGCTTTGGTAGACGTACTCAATTTTCATCAGTTCACGATTCGCACTCTTATCATGCCAGCGCTGGAAGACAATTTTGCCGCCAATCGGCGTGCGTTCGTGCTGGTCATGCAGCTGATACGGCTTAAAGTCCAGCGCAGTGAGCAGCGAGGCGATATTCGAATCATGTCCCACCAGCACCGTGATTTTTGGTGCTTTGGCCTGGTCGGTGACCAGCGCGTTATCAATATACTTCACCAGCGGTTTGGCAACGTTGCGCGCCACGTCGGTGGAGGTGAAGAGAGAGTCCTGATAACCATTTTTCAGCTGCGACAACACGCGCCATTGCTGATCGGTTTTGATCTGTCCCCAGGCCACCTGATCGAGCGGGAATCCTTCGTAGTACTGCAGAGTAAAGGCGTCCACCAGCGAGTTGCCCACTTTTAACGGACCGGAAACGCCCGGCTCTTTTTCATATTCGGCGGTGAAGGTGTCTTTAGCCTCCGTCAGAGAACAGACTTTTTTCTCCCTACAGGCAGGCGAGTTCGCGTAGTCGGTCATTTGCTCCAGTAGCTTGTAGCTCTCATCAAGCTTCATTTTCTGGCGCTCTGTTTCCATCGCTTTGACGGCCTGCTCGCGGAAAGCGGGCGAGTTATCGGTGATGACCGGATTAAAGGTCGGGTCCATAGTCCCCATTTTTTCCTGATGGTGTACCGGGATATCGCAGCCGGGGAAAGCGCCAGTGATAAAGAATTGTGCCGTGGCGACGGTGCGCTGCAGGCTATTGGCATAGGTATAGACCGCGTCAGCCGGTGGGCATTCGCCGGTGGTGACCATCCCCTGCTCTGCCAGCCATTCACGCATGTAATGACCCATGTACACCTCCAGGACACCGCCTTTGGTGGTGAGCTGTCCGCCAGGCACTTCCCATTCAGGCCATTGATGAGGAGTGGACTGCTGCAGAACGCTGCCGTTGTTACCCAGCGGCGCGCGCAGGTTATGGCGGCTCATGATCAACACCTGTTGCAGCTGATAGCCTTCCGGAGCAGGTTGTGCCTGCACGCCGGAAGTCATCATTACGGTCCCAGCCACCGCAATTGCGAGTAGTGCTTTTTTCATCCCTTATTCCTCTCGTCTTGTTATGGTCGATGTGAGTGTGACAGATTCATGACAGATTTCCGGGAACCATTTCTCAAACTTATAGATATCTCTTTTTACTTACGCGAACCAAAATTGGTTTTATAATAAAACTATCAATCTGAGGAGCCATTGTGAAACGAACCCGTCTTGAAGAAAGCACCTGCCCTGTTGCCCGCTCGCTCGATATTATAGGCGACTGGTGGTCATTGCTGATTGTGCGCGACGCCCTGCGCGGTCTTAAGCGTTTCGGCGAATTTCAGAAAAGCCTCGGGATCGCTAAAAATATGCTCGCCACGCGCCTGAAACAGCTGGTTGAGGAAGGCATTCTGGTTTTGCGACCCGCATCTGACGGCAGCGCCTGGCAGGAGTATGTTCTCACCGAAAAGGGTCGCGCTCTGCAAACGGTACTGGTGGCGTTATCGCAGTGGGGCAACGATTATTTGTTCGCGGAGAACGAATTCGGCAGCGTACTGGTTGACGCGCAGCACCGTAAGCCGCTCCAGAGGCTGGCCTTGATCGCTGATGATGGCCGCGAGCTGGCGCCGGAAGACGTTATTCCTGAACGCCCTTAATTCAGCAATATCAGCTGATTAGCACTCATCCCGCAGCAGACCGCCTCGCAGAATAAAAAAATCCTCGTCGTAATGGTTGCATTATAAAACCAAATAGCACACAGTTAATTAAGTTTCATATTGAAACCATTTAATTCACTTTGCTATGAGGTTATTCACCATGACTCACCCACTCTCTACCGCGTTGATTACAGGGGCTTCATCCGGGATTGGCGCCGTGTATGCCGATCGTCTGGCGGCACGCGGATTTAACCTGGTACTGGTTGCGCGTCGCGAAGCGCGTTTGAACGCGTTGGCCGAGCAACTGCGTGAACGTCATGGTGTGACGGTCTCGATTCTGGTCGCCGACCTGACGCAAGAAACCGGGATCCGCGCCGTGGAAGAGGTTTTACAGCGTGATACGGCAATCGACACGCTGGTCAATAACGCGGGGACGGCACAAATGGCGCCTTTCCTGGCCGGTGATGTGGCCGGGCATCAGGCGATCAACACGCTGAATACCACCGCGCTGATGCGTCTGACCTACGCTATTTTGCCGCGCCTTGCGCAAAATAATCGCGGTACGCTGATCAATATCGCCTCGGTACTGTCATTCCACGCCCGCGCAGGCAGTGCGCTGTACAGCGCCACCAAAGCATGGGTGCTGAATTTTACCCGCGGTTTGCAGGAAGAGTTTGCCGAAAGCGGCGTGCGTATCCAGGCCGTATTACCGGCGGCAACCGCCACCGAAATTTGGGAAATCTCGGGCGTACCGATGGATGCTCTGCCCGTTGGTTCAGTGATGACCACAGACAATATGGTTGACGCGGCGCTGGCCGGGCTCGATCAGGGCGAGCTGATTACGATCCCGCCGATGCATGACGTCCAGCTATGGGATCGCTATGAAGAGGCGCGCCTGGCGCTGTTTGGCAGTGCCCGCACCGGTGAACCGGCCCCGCGCTACTTAACACGCTAATTCCGCGCCCCAGCTGGTCGCCGTACTATTCACAAGGCGCTGATGCCGGCCACCGCGCCGACATATAGCGCCGCCCAGACCGCGGCAGAGATCAGACTCACCGCGTAAACCTTGCCGGCATTCACTCTGAGCATCCCCGCCGCCAGCGGTACGATGTAGCGCAGCACCGCCAGAAAACGGGCAGTGAACAATACCGCCACGCTGTTTTTCGCTAACTGATGCTGGATGCCTAAAAAGCGATCCGCATGTTTCGCGCTCAGGCGCATCATCATCCGCGTATTGCCCATCAATTGCCCGAGATGGTAGTTCAACACTGAGCCGCACGTCGCGCCCGTCACCACGGCAAGCCAGGCCAGCGCAGGCGAAAGCGTTGTCTGACTCACGGTGATCCCGCCCAGCAACATCAGCGAGGCGGGCGGAAGAATGGAGGAGACAAAAACCGTTGATTTGCAGAACGCCATTACCGCCAGCAAAGCGAACAGCTGCGCCGGATAGTGTGCAAAATGATTAAGCAAATTATTGAGCCATTCCATTGCTACGCCTCTCTGGAAAGGTGAATATGCTATTTAAAATGAAATGAATTAAATAAAACCTCAACGCTGATTAACTATATTTAATCTAAACCGCTCATCAACATGACAGATATTTCCAAGCAGCATTTAAAAACTGGCGTATTATTCCTTCCGCTTTACTACGATCTCGTTATGGCGAGGCTCCTGTACAAATACACGTTATCGCTCTGGTGGTTTCGAGAGAAACAACACAGGGTAAAACAGGCACTGTCGAATCAAGGCTTTGTCAGTATAACTTCCCTTCGGGGATACGGTGTACAGTGCTGAACCCAGGACGTGGGGATCTCCTCTTCGACATGCCCTGTCTTGCTCGCCCCTGAGAGATATTTATATTCAAAGGGAATTCACTATGTCTTACACCATCCATAATTCACTTCCGGCATTTAATGACAGCGCTATCGCGCAATATATGAATACGGATTTTATTGTCCTCGACGCGTCATTATGTGTCGCGCTGGCGCGTGAACAATTCTTCGCACAATTAAAAGATGACAATATTCCCACGCATATTTTTATTGAAGATAATGGCCGGCTGGCCGGAATGATTTCGGTCAGAACGTTATTACAGGAAGCCAATACCGTCCAGGCCGTTAGCGCGCTGATGGTTTCTCAGTTTTTGCAGGTTAAACCCGACGATGAGCGCGCAGACGTGGCTACCCTGCTGAGCCATGCGGGTGTTGACGTGGTACCGGTTGTCACCCACGGGAAACTGGTGGGTTGTCTCACCGAACGTGAAATTGCGCATTTGCTGGAAGACGACGTGACGGAAGATGCGCAGCGCCAGGGGGCAACGCTGCCTCTGGAGCGGCCTTACCTCGAAACCAGCGCTGTGCAGCTGTGGAAAAAACGTGCCGTCTGGCTGCTGCTGCTGTTCGTCGCAGAGGCCTACACCAGCACCGTGCTTCAGCATTTTGAAGAGGCTCTCGAATCCGCTATCGCACTGGCGTTCTTTATTCCGTTGCTGATTGGCACCGGCGGTAACAGCGGCACGCAGATTACCTCAACGCTGGTCCGGGCGATGGCGCTGGGCGAAGTTGGGCTGAAAGATCTGGGGCGCGTGCTGCGTAAAGAGATGACCACCTCGGTGATGATTGCCGTTACGCTCGGGCTGGCAGGCTGTGTACGGGCATGGATGATGGGAATTGGAATGGACATTACGCTTATCGTCAGCCTGACGCTGGTGTGCATCACGCTCTGGAGCGCCATTGTCTCGTCAGTGATCCCGATGGTGCTTAAACGCTGCGGCATCGATCCTGCCGTCGTTTCCGCGCCGTTTATCGCCACCTTTATCGACGGAACGGGCCTGATTATCTATTTCAAAATTGCACAGTACACGCTGGGTCTGGAGTGACAGGCTCGTAGCCTGAACAAAAAGCGTGGCGAGAGTCGGGAATGCGCCCCCGGCTCTCGCAAAATCCTTCGACGTTTACAGACAACCGCATCGGGATCGTGCTCCCCTATACCTGGCTGTGACCCCACTCTCCATAAGTCACCGGCAACGCCTTGCGTAGAACAGGATGCCGACATCATCGTGATTTTCTTAGCTGCCTGTACGGCAGTGAACGATAAATCATGTAATACACGTTCAGCATTCATTTTCTAAGCTGCCTGTACGGCAGTGAACAAGAAGCTGGTCGGTGCGATCAAAGCCGGTCATTTCTAAGCTGCCTGTACGGAAGTGAACCGGGGCGGTCGATGGCGTGCTGTCTTCTTTACTTTCTAAGCTGCCTGTACGGCAGTGAACATCACAGGATCCCACACGACCACGCGCTGGTTTTTTCTAAGCTGCCTGTACGGCAGTGAACGGCGACCAGCTGTCGTTAACTGGCGGCATTGATTTCTAAGCTGCCTGTACGGCAGTGAACACGATTTACCCTGACACCAAGCGCTTTACGCTTTTCTAAGCTGCCTGTACGGCAGTGAACGAAAAGGTACTCAATGTTCCCGGCTTTGTGGACTTTCTAAGCTGCCTGTACGGCAGTGAACCCTTTCCACTCATGGCCGTACTGCCCGTAACTTTTCTAAGCTGCCTGTACGGCAGTGAACATAACGGTTTACTCTTAAAGCAATATCTCCATTTTTCTAAGCTGCCTGTACGGCAGTGAACACGGCCCATTCGCGGGAATGAGCCAGACGGCATTTCTAAGCTGCCTGTACGGCAGTGAACTGGCGTCCTTCGGTGCTGCCCGGACTCAAATGTTTCTAAGCTGCCTGTACGGCAGTGAACGCCGACCCGGGCTTCGGCTTTAATCCGGGCAATTTCTAAGCTGCCTGTACGGCAGTGAACTCAACAACGGAAAGCCTCATGCAGGTTTCATTTTTCTAAGCTGCCTGTACGGCAGTGAACAGGTTTCGTTGTCGTCACCGTCGCTCGGTAAGTTTCTAAGCTGCCTGTACGGCAGTGAACAGGTTTCGTTGTCGTCACCGTCGCTCGGTAAGTTTCTAAGCTGCCTGTACGGCAGTGAACACGGCGATCTGGAATAAAACAGTTCTAAACCCTTTCTAAGCTGCCTGTACGGCAGTGAACACGCCGAGGTAGGCCAGGCTGTACCATAGAATTTTCTAAGCTGCCTGTACGGCAGTGAACGCAGGGTTCGGTCGCGGCATTGGTCGGGGTCTTTTCTAAGCTGCCTGTACGGCAGTGAACTTGATGGGTCTGTTATATAAGACCTGGTCAGATTTCTAAGCTGCCTGTACGGCAGTGAACACACCGTGCTCTCGCGTGAGTTCAACAGCATATTTCTAAGCTGCCTGTACGGCAGTGAACGAGGAAGAGATTGAACACTGCCATCGTAACCATTTCTAAGCTGCCTGTACGGCAGTGAACGCATAATTATTCTCCTTATTACCAGCTTGAAATTTCTAAGCTGCCTGTACGGCAGTGAACGAACCCCGTAGTGCGCATAATGTTACGTTATGTTTCTAAGCTGCCTGTACGGCAGTGAACATGCATCAGGCCGCACTGATGTGCGCAGGGCTTTTCTAAGCTGCCTGTACGGCAGTGAACTCCGTAGGAACGGGGTTTGTATCGTCGTCGGTTTTCTAAGCTGCCTGTACGGCAGTGAACTCATGCTGTGCGTTCCCAGATATTTACGATCATTTCTAAGCTGCCTGTACGGCAGTGAACATACGCAGCCTCCGGCCCGACGCGCAGTTGGGTTTCTAAGCTGCCTGTACGGCAGTGAACGGATAACTCCAGTGATGCATCAGTCCTGAAGGTTTTCTAAGCTGCCTGTACGGCAGTGAACGCGGCGAATAAGTCGGACCGCGAGGTGATTCATTTCTAAGCTGCCTGTACGGCAGTGAACTTTCATTTTTTTCTCCGGTTTTTACCTTTACCGTTTCTAAGCTGCCTGTACGGCAGTGAACGTGGGTATTGCATCACTGAATGGTGACATTGTTTTCTAAGCTGCCTGTACGGCAGTGAACGTCAGTTGTCAACGCGCGGCCGGTAGTCAGCGTTTCTAAGCTGCCTGTACGGCAGTGAACTGAGATGTTTACGAACCAGTGTACCCCCCTCATTTCTAAGCTGCCTGTACGGCAGTGAACTTCGAAGTTCAAAGGCAGACGGCAGCGACGTTTTTCTAAGCTGCCTGTACGGCAGTGAACGGTAATTCTATAATATCTTCGCTGTCGTCTAGCTTTCTAAGCTGCCTGTACGGCAGTGAACAATATCCATCGTACCGCCGCCGAGATATTCTGGTTTCTAAGCTGCCTGTACGGCAGTGAACGCGACGTGTGCCTTTCTCCGACTTGGCCGGGTTTTCTAAGCTGCCTGTACGGCAGTGAACAGATTACTCTGGGAGAACTGGCAGCGTTTTAATTTCTAAGCTGCCTGTACGGCAGTGAACCCGGTTGTTTTCGCTAGATCACCCCTAAGGGTTTTCTAAGCTGCCTGTACGGCAGTGAACGATGATGCCGAGGGCGATCTGGTGCTCGATACTTTCTAAGCTGCCTGTACGGCAGTGAACTTTTGGCGCTGGCGCGATCGTTACCCAGGACTTTTCTAAGCTGCCTGTACGGCAGTGAACTTGCCGTGTGGTCAGTGTGTGAATTGCCGTTTTTTCTAAGCTGCCTGTACGGCAGTGAACTTCTGGCCCACTCTCGCACATCTGGGCGAACATTTCTAAGCTGCCTGTACGGCAGTGAACGGGCGTGAAGGTCACAGCCGCTTCGGCTCAGGTTTCTAAGCTGCCTGTACGGCAGTGAACATGTTCCGGCTATTGTCGTGCAGGTACTTGAGTTTCTAAGCTGCCTGTACGGCAGTGAACTATGACGGGCGGTTCAAAATCCAGCGCCAGATTTTCTAAGCTGCCTGTACGGCAGTGAACGACACGGCAAAGGCAAGGTGAAAAAAGGTCCATTTCTAAGCTGCCTGTACGGCAGTGAACTTTGCGTCAACGCTTTTCCGCGTCTTTTTTATTTTCTAAGCTGCCTGTACGGCAGTGAACATTTAAAACCTACGCCTACAGTTGGATAGCCGATTTCTAAGCTGCCTGTACGGCAGTGAACAGGGGGGGTGATGGATATACGGCTACCTTCGATTTCTAAGCTGCCTGTACGGCAGTGAACATCGCGTAGCACCTTGCATGCAGAATCATTAATTTCTAAGCTGCCTGTACGGCAGTGAACAGGAACGCCATACTAATAACCTGTTGATTAGATAATTAAAATCCTCTTTTACCTGTCCAGAACCCTTTTCAAAGCCTGATTATTTAAAGCCAGCAAAAACAACGCATTACAAATAGCGTCAAAATTAGGGTATGCAGCTTCCGTAAATTCAACAGCGATTTCACAGAGCGCTTTCCCGATTAAAATGGAGAGTTGGAGTCAGGCATTGGGCACATAACTGACCCGATGGAAGTCGTGCCATGCCAGCGTCGCCGGCATGGCACAGAAGGTTCAGAACCACGGCACTGTTGCCGTCACGCTCAAACCGTAACTGCTGAATGTGCCGCTAATACGTTCTGTCTGAATGTCGCCGTGGCGGAAAAACAGGCGGAACGGTTGCCCGGTCGAGAGGCTTTTGAGCTGCAGGAAAGGCAAATCCGTGGTCTGGTTCTTCATCTCAAGCACCCGACGGTCAGCTTCCTCTTCCGTCAGCCAGCCTTTCCGTACCGACCGGCGCATCAGGCGGGCAGCATTGCTTTTGACCTGTACCCGCTCGACGGTCCGCCAGACACAATCTGCCGGGACGCGTGCCAGTACCGACGCCACACAGTAATCGTTCAGACCGGCTCGCCAGCGCATGGACTCCAGCGCGGCCAGTGCCTCGTGAGTGCCGTGCAGTCGGATTGTCCCGCCCGGTGTTTTTCCATGATGCGGGAAACTGACACCGATATCCCCTTTCCCGCGGGCGCCCAGTGCGCGATGCAGTTTGGCAAACAAGGCCGCCATCAGCATCGGCTCCTGAAACTCTGGATCGGGCAGTACACGAATATCCTGGTAGCTGTCCATAAGCGCCCCCTTATTCAGATTTCTCGCCAAACACCCCACCGCGGATCAGCACCGCCATCACATAGTGCTGTTGCTCAATGGCCGGTTCTTCGCCTTTGACGACCCAGTTATCCAGCAGGGTATAAAAATCCATTTTCTCTTTTGGCTGACGGCAGGCGATACCGCGGCTGGTGACCGAACCGTAAGGCTCGACGGCAATCGCGCCCAGCTCACCCACCTGCGGATGCCAGGTATCAATGGTGCGCAACGCGTTGCCTACCTTTTGGGAGTGCAACGCCGCCACGTCGTTAACCTGATAAAGGACTTTGCTTTTAGTGCTGTTGCTGTCCAGCACCAGTTCCTGAGACGGAAACACTTCCTGTCCCTGACCCAGACGCACATAAGCTTCCACGTTCAACAGGACGAAGGAATCGCCCTTCAGACCAGCGGCGATTTCATTGGCCAGTTCCTGAACACGCGCGTCACGCTGGTCAAAATCACGCAGGGAGTAGTCGTGCGCGTTAAATTCCCAGGTTTGACTGCCTTTGACGAGCACGCTGATATGCTCTGCCCCGACGCGGTTGCGCCATAAAAAGCGCCCGTTGGCGAGGTTTGTTGCATAGCGCAGCGCCAGTTCGGTGAAACCGTGTTTGCCGATATAGCCTTCAATCACCGCCTGTAACGCATCCTGATACGGCTTGTCGTTACAGACAGATGGCATGGAAAGATTGCCCAGTACGCGCAGGGTAAACGCCATTTTCAGGGTGTCGGCATCCGCCGGAAGGGCCGCGACATCCACCCGTTGCAGGTTGGCTTTCTGGATTTCCGCATCAAGTTTGGCGGGGTCGCTTGCCAGCGCATTTTTCAGGCGGTTGGAGATAGTGCCGCGCACCGCCTTTTCCTGAATACGAACCGGCTGCCATTGCGCGCCCTGCCAGTTGCCGGATGACATTACCGCGTCTGAGTTTGCCAGTTTGCGCTCAAATGCCAGTACCGAAGCCGTTTTAATCACAGAATTTTTAGCCATTTTCTAATCCCTTAAATTTCATCTGAAAAGTATGTGTCGTCGTTCAGCTCGTCTTCCGGCGCATCGTCCGGCAAAGCCTGTCCGCGGCAGTAGTAACCGGTGTCGGTGATGTGATAGCGCCAGAGCAGATCGTCGGGCGTTTTAATATGATGAACGCCGCGCCATTCCCCAATGCCGTATACCGCTTCGGCAAAACAGAACGGCGTGTCGCTGTCGCGGGCATTGCTGACCGTGCCGGGTTCATACAGTGGAGAAATACGCTGCCAGCCCGTCATCAACGGAACGAGGTAACCGGATTTCGGTTTTTTCACATAGCGCCAGTCTGCGCTCTCCTGCGGATCCGCAACGTCCTGCGCGGCCATTTTCAGGGCAGCGAAGTCCAGCCACGCGTCCAGCATTTCAGCGTCGGGATTGGTCTGTTGTAACGCCTGATGGTGTTCAGCCAGGAAGGACGAACGGTCGCACAGGACAAAGCCTGGCATCAGGCCGTAAAGCCGCGTTTTTAAATCAGAGATACCACAGACCTGAACCCTGCGCAGGCCGGTAATCGAGCCGCCTGCCAGTTTCTGCGTCTGGCACAGTGTGTGCAGATGTTCCGCCAGTTTATTCATGCCAATATCGCCATTGCCGATTTCGCCGTGGCACTCCATCACCAGTGAAACCGTCATATGCATCCGGCCCTCTTCGTTGAATGAGGCGGTTTTAGCTTCCCGGGTTAATGGATTTCGCGTCAGCGCAAACTGGTAATCGCGGCCGGACGAGTAAGCGTGGAGCTGATGGTGATGGCAAATAACGCCACAGCCTTTCAGCCGCAGCCCGTGGCTGGCCTGGAGTTTGCGCGACAACGCATGCGTGTAGCCGAGGAAATGGGTGATCGCCGGGAAGCCCCACGTCAGGCCAGCAACTGCGTTGGCGTTTTCCACCGTCAGCCACGGCAAAATAATGAGATTACGCATTGTGATAGCTCCTGATCGCCTGCTCCATTTCCCGCAGCCTGCGTCGGAAAAGCGGTTTGGTCTGCCACTCGCGACGTTCGGTTTGGCCAACTTTCAATTCCGCGCGGCGAAGATAGCTGTTGAGCCAGAGGGCAAAATCATCCGCCACCGCCTCCTGCCACTCGTCTTTGTCGCGTTCGTTCAAGAAAGAAGCGTCGGTTTCCGCGCGCCACGGGTCAAGCCACAGCTTTTGATGCGTTTTAAGCTGGCATTTTTCGTTCTGCGTCCAACCCGCCCAGTCACGACGCTGGATGTCGGCGGCGACGTTAAACAGAATGTCGATGATTTCGTCCATATAGCTGTCGCGCTGCCGGCGAATAACCACGTTGTTATAATCACCGGTTTTGATCAGCAGGTCCGTTAAACGACGGCGGATCTGACGTGTGTGGCGCTCAAACGGCCCCTGACCAAAAATCGTTTTGCTGCCTAATGGCGGTTTATCCTGCACTTCCCACTGCGGCGCAGCGGAGGATAACAGCCAGACTCGCCCTCCCCGGCTGCTGTTAAGCGCCGAGATATTTTGCGGTTTGGTGCCGCCGAAATTCATTACCGCCGTGTTGGGGAACACCACCAGCGGTTGCGGATGCCATTTTTTATCGCGTCGGGCCTGCCAGGCCGCTTTGCTTTCTTCACTAAAACGCAGCGCCACCATGCGCTGATGCATCGCCTGGGCAAGCGAAGAGGAAAACAGCGGATTCAGCAGATGGTAACCCTCACCCACCGGAACATAGACCTGTTTGGCAAGCTTATGGGACGTGGGCTGTTTAGTGGTTAATGCGCGAGAAAATCCATCAATCCAGAGCGCGAGCTGCGCGTCGCTTTCAGCCAGCGATTTGAGTACTGAATCATCGCCGCGCTTGAGGCAGGCCAGCAACGAATCACCGTCGACTTCAGTTTGCAGGAGTCTGGCGACATCAAGCGCAGCGGCGTTGCCCACAGCGTCTGCCACCGGTTTTGCCAGCGTCGACGTTGAAAGATAACCGTCCTGCGTCTCGGTCTGCGTAAAGATGCTGCTGCTTTTCGCATCGCCATGCGTGAATTTGGCGGCATGCGTCACAAGGCTAATTTGCCCCGCGCGGCTGGCGGCATCGGTAAGCCAGGCCTGCGTTTCATAGCGCTGCTCCAGTTCACGGCGTTCCTGCAAAACCTGGCTTTCCAGCGTCGCGTCAGCCCCGTTTAGCCGCTTCGCTGCATCTTTATCGAAAGTATCGAGCCTGGTTTGCCGTCGTTTAGCAATATATTCGACGACAAAGCCAGTAAGTCCTTTTTGCGACATATTTGCTCCTGATATTGAAAATTAAAGTTCCCTGAACACACCCAACGCCGGATGCCACAGCCAGGCTTC
This sequence comes from Enterobacteriaceae bacterium RIT714, assembly GCA_009668015.1. Taxonomy (GTDB): domain Bacteria; phylum Pseudomonadota; class Gammaproteobacteria; order Enterobacterales; family Enterobacteriaceae; genus Enterobacter. Next base: position 5,169 of record WJYB01000018.1, on the reverse strand, counting down.
AGTCGACTCCGCCTGACTGGTGCGTAGATTGATTTCGCCGTATTTCTGGCAGACGTCGCGCAGTTCCATGTCACGCGATTCGGCCAGCGCCAGCAGCACCGTGGCGTAATCGGTATCGATCCACGCGCTTACACCTTCCGCCATTTCCAGAGCGCAGGCGTTAAACTGCCCGGCGTCTTTTCCACTGGCCTTACCTTCTTCGCTCAACGAAAAGATCGGCTCATCGCTCTCCTCTTCCATCCACAGAAAAAACTGTTCTTCCGGCTGAGACTGACGAAACGGCGTGCGGCGCTGGAGCTCGCCGCTCCAGTTCACCGGCAGCCGCCACCAGTGCGCCGCCACCGGCACATCATCCCGTTGGGCAAGCAGTTCCTCCCGCGTACGCGAGTGCTCCAGCACGCTCAGACTGTCAAAACGATTGCCGCGCACGGCCCCGTTCAGAATGCGTGGAATGGCATTGATCGCGTGGTATTCCTCAGGCTTGAGGAGGTCAGTCAGATCGTGGCTGTTGAGCCGGAAATTGGCGGATTCAAAGCCGGGGTTACAGTAGGCCGGGCTCTCGTTGTTGGTCTCACGCAGCGCCTTCACGTTTTTATTGAGGATCAGCATGTTCGGCTGACGAGGAGGGATCTGACGGTGGCGCTGTATGCGCCCGGCGAATTGAATCAGCGACCGCATCGAGCTCGGTTCGATAATTCCCCAGCATGCGTCCCAGTCGCGCCCGACTTCGATGACGGACGTGCCGAGCACCACAAATATATGATGCTGCGCCGGATGCCGTTCCATCCTGCAAACAATGTCCGGGTGAAGCGTGAGCGGGTTTTCCCTGTCGCGGGTAAAAGCCCCGTCGAGCTGTTTTTCGATGTGCGCACGCACCGCAAGCGGCTGCTGGCTGTGGTACACGCAGTAATGAATACAGGTGTTATCCGGGGAAGCGATGCTCATCAGCGCCCGGGCGGTAGCCACCAGCGGGTTGATGTTTGCCATACGCACCAAGCCGAGCGAGACGGTTTGTCCGTTGTCATTCACCTGACGGTGCGACGCATGCAGATTGAGGATTTCCCGATGCAGCACATCGGCGAGCGCTGCAACAACCACATCCGGCCGGGAAGATATGGGGGAAACCGTGACTATCTCTGCCCGGCGCAAAACGGTTTCTTCGCCTAAGCGTTTCGCGCGCTGGCTTGCGAAGGCATTATGTTTCTCTAAAAAGTCGGCCGGTGAACGGCCCGCATATTCACCCGTGTCGTATTCATCAAACCAGGCGCAATTCACCTCGAGAGGTAAATCGGGTTCGCTACTGGCCTGCTGATAAGCTTTACGCCCGGAGCAGTAAGCCGTGAACAAGGCCGTCACCAGAGCGGGCGGCAGCGTGGCGGAAGAGAGCAACACGCGCGAGCCGAGCATCCCCGCCCAGTGAACCAGGCGGCACAGGGCGTGCTGGTCGCTCACGTCAAAATCGTCCGGTTCATCCAGTACCAGATCGCTGGTTAACAGCCGCAGCATGGGCGCAATCTGCCTGCCGCCGCGCACGCCTTCGGTGGCAGGCATCAGATGGTCAATCGTCGCCACCAGAACCGGGGCGCTGACCAGCTGGCTGAGTTTCTTATCGCCGCCAATAACATGGCGCAGCGGGCCGTCGGGCAATGTGCCGTCGTAGTGCACATACTGATGCTGTTCAAAAAATGCCTCTGCCGATGCGCTGCTCTCATCGGGATCCGGCTGTGTGTGCGGCTGGTGCAGATCCCGCACCGCTGAGGAACCGACCAGCACCGCAAGATCGTCCTCGCCAAGGCCGAGGCGGGCGCGCAACGCGTCTCCCGTCTGCAGCGTCAGCGTTCGCAGGCCCAGCGCTACGGTGAAACGACAGCCTTCTTCTTCCTGGGCCAGGGCATACATGATGCGTGCGTTAGCGAGCGTTTTGCCGCAGCCGGTTGAGGCCATATTCACGCCAAAAAAGCCGTGCTTACGCGAACTGTCTCTCAGCTTTTGGGCCAGATCCCCGGCCTTGTTTTGCCAGTGATAGCGCTCAGATACAGCCCGTTCCCGGAATTTTTTATGTCGGGTAATGGCGGGCAGACAGACGCGCAAACCAGGCAGCATGCGCCCAAGAAGAAGCGCGTGATGGCCCACGCCAATGGTGTGCTCGTCCAGTTTTTGTTTGCACTGCCGGGTCTGTCGGTCGGTATTCGCCCAGGCCTGATACGCCTCATCCTGCCAGCCGAGGACGGGCGGCTGAGATGAATAATGGTGATCCGCCAGCATCAGCGCCAGACGTGCCAGATGAATGGTAAAATGCTGATCCAGTGCGCCGAAATCATAAAGTGAAATGGCATGCGCAGCGCGCTTTGCCAGCTGCCGCGCTTTCTCCCGCCAGGTACGGCTTTGCAGCGGCGTACCGGAAGGGAATGTCCAGGCGCGCTGAAAATCGGCATGTTTCCAGTGATCTTTCTGGTGATTGAGGGCGTTCCACTCCACGTTAAGCTGGCGAGTTAACCAGTTCGCTTCCTTATCGAGCGAGGGAGAGTTTCGTCCAGGATAGTGCGGCAAACGGTGATGAGAGAGGATCAGCCACATCACGGCCTGTGCCACAGGCGGCATTTCTGTAAACGGGCTGCTTCCTCCTTCCGGCGGATCGTTTTGCAGACTCTCTAACCAGGCGGTTTCATCAGCAGCACTCAGTTCTCCGAGTTTCGCCAGCCACTGCTTGTCCGATTGCTTATCGACAAACGCCTGGAACAACCGCACCGAGATCCACTCGTGGCGAAAAGGCTGGTACGATTTATCTGCTTTGCCCTGTAACCCGGCCTGGAACAACGACCCGGCTTTACCAAAATCGTGAAACAAACCGGCAATGCCCGCCAGCAGCGCAATACTTTCCGTGCTGCGCCAGTGGGATTCGTGCTGGCTGCGCAGGATGTCTCTTGAGGTGTGATGGGTGGGTACGGAGCCCGTGACGCTGAAACGGCGAAGGTTGCCCACAATCCACAACAGATCGGTCTGCCCGCTTTTTTTAATCCAGTGACAGGCGACGGCGGTATTGCGGCGCGCCGTTTTACGCAGCAAACGGCGCAACGTATCCAGCCCCTCAAGGGTGATCGCCGTTTGCCACGCGCCATCACCTTTGCGTTCGGCAAACTGGTCCAGAATACGGCAGCTTTCCACTCTGGCATTTTTGCTGCACCGGGAGATCAGCAGAACATTCATGTGCGCGGCTGCCCGAAGGACTGTGCGGTTTTTTGCAGCGAGGTTATCAATAGATCCAGCGCTTCCGATTGTTGAAAACCGGTAATGCAGCGCTGACGAAACGTTTGTTCGTCTTCACCTTCCATTGCGGCAATAAAAGCCTGCGGTAACACCAGCGCATCTTTAATCAGGTCAGCCAAATCAAACACCAGCCCGCCGCGTCGGGTTTTACCGTGCAGCACGGCCAAACCTTGCGGGATCCCCGTGACCCATGTCGCAACTGCGGCCAGGCCATATGCAAGGTAATTACCATGATCAAGGAAACGATTGGCGAGGTCCGAACCACTGCCCCGCTTTGCGCGGGTAAAATCGCCATAGTGAACCGCATTGCTGGCAAGTTTATAAAGTGCTTTGGTGAGCAGCGCTTCCTGAAGCATTAATTCATTCTGTGAATTCGCTGCGGCGATGCCCTCACGGAAGCGACCTAATTTATCAACAAGCAGTGAAGAGGTAAGCTCAAAACGATTTTCACGCTGCATTTTATTGCTCAGCCAGTGCCGCTCAATTTGTTCAATGCGAACCTGCTGAAAAACTTTTGCCTCAGCAAGCCGTTTATTTTCATCAAACCAGAAGGAAACCCAGTTTTGAAGATACTCTGTCGGGCGATATTCACTTTGCGGCGTGATCCAGGAAATATCAATATCCATCTCATTGCCCGAATATAAGGGTGTTCCACCGCCGCCACAAAAACCGACCAGCACTCCCGCCCGCGCAAATTCACGCATCGCCGCCTGGGTCACCGAAGTGCCGGTTCCCAGCATCACTACGGTGGTGTTGGCGATGGGGATATTCCAGTAGAGCGAGGATTTTCCCTCCTCGGTGACATACTCCACCCGCCCGCCGTTGACCAGCACGCGACAATATTGCAGGTAATAGATATTGGCACGTTTAGAGTGAAGAATAGTTTTCAAATCGGATGGCATAAGCATGAAAATAAAACCCCTTTAAATAGCATTTGTCACAATGCCAACTCATCCTTTAGACACGGAAATCGCCTCAAACGGACAGAGCATACCTCTGACTGACATTTCCAAAAGAAAGCAAATGTAATTATCTCCATTAGCTGTAGCTCACCCTTGCAATGTTATCCACTTACCAATTTAATAATTTCAAGATGTTTCTCCGCCTCTGTTTTCATAAGGGTTCCGTTACGATGTTCGCTCAGACGCACGCCAATAATGGTATATTCACCAGGAAAATATCCTTAAGCAAAATGATAAACAAAATAAGCGATATATCTTATTTTTTTCAGCATTGAAATACCAGACAGAAAAATAATTATCGTGGTGTTCTATATGAAAGACATATGCGCTTTAATCATTTTTTTATATGGTATCACTCAGTCCAGGTGACTTTTTCCGGCGCAACCGGAGAAATGACTTTCAATATCAGCACAATAGCTGTCAGAGCTGATTCAGCTAACACCACGGAGGCACTTTATGGAGATGCTCCGGAAAGCACATATACCGCTATATCGAAAGATATGCCGTTAAACCGTGCAAATCCTTTCACTGTGGCAGGGCATGTTTTTAACCCTGTTTCAGGTACCCGCAACCTGGCAAAGTTGCCAGCTCGCAATTTTGTTCAACGGCTTGAATGTGACTACCCAGGGCAAACAACAGCAGCGATTGAAGTCGTCGCCGTTTCCATTTATGGCGGTCATTCTCCCGTCGTTGCGGACAATATTAATCAACACATCTCAGGCGTATTCATTCCTGACGAGTTCCGCGACAGGTTTTCTCGCTCCCGCTGCCGAACACGATTTTTGTTGCAGCACGACAAGCGTGTCATTCTGTATCTACCTATAAGGTGTCCGTTTTAGTTATTCCTGACAATACAATATTTCAATATAAGAAAAACATATTACCTTGCCAATTGTTGTTCTAATGCCGGTTAACTATTTTTAGTTGCATGCAATGACAT
>WJYB01000017.1 GCA_009668015.1 Enterobacteriaceae bacterium RIT714 | reverse complement strand
GTCACCGACAGAATATGAAAACCAGTATTATCAACGGCTCAGAAGTGTCTGGATTATCCGTGGCGATTCAGGTGGGGCAGATCGACGAATCAAAGAATCACGCTGTTGCATGGGTCATCAACAGGCTTAACAAAACGAAGATATTACACTTTAATAGCTAGAAAAAACGCTCATAATGGCATCCATAAGAACAAAAAACCTGTTCCCTAAGCTTCCAGACCTAACTTTATTCAGGAAAGTCGGTGTGTAGAGCTGTCAACATTTGCATCTGCGTAGTGTTTGGTTACATAGAACTCTATCGCATGATAACTAAACACCACTTACGAATATTAATAACGTAAACAAATTCAGGATGTAAAGTTGAACGCACAAGCACAAAAACATCGACAACTAGTACTTTCTATTCTTCAGAGCGAAGCGCTACATCAGCACCAAGTAACAGCAGCTACCAAAGTATTTGATGCTTTAACTGGCAATGTGCGAGCAGTAGTGACAGCCGCCGAAATGCAAGCAGGTAAATCAGGCATTTCGCTAGCCCTGTGTTGCTTACAGCGATTAAGTCTCTCCGAGACAGATATTTGCAATCGTAAGCAGCTAAAAGACACACTTTACCTGGTTACAATACCTGATACCGCCCTCAAAGAACAAGCTGAAGAAGACCTCAAGCTTGCCAAGAATGTTGTCGTCAGTAATTTTGTGAACTTCGAAAAGGCATTGGAAAATGAATTTAAAGGCAATCCACCTAAGCTAATTATTATTGATGAATGTCACTATGGCTCAAATGTCACTGCTGTTCGATACAGTAGGATCTTCGACTACCTGGAACAAGAGAACGATAGTTGTAAAGTCGTCTTCATCTCTGCCACCCCCTTCGGTGCTCTCTATGGAGCAGAGACTGAATATCAAGAAGCTCTAGAACTTCAACAAGAAGCCAAGGATGATAATGATGCAGAACTATTAACTCAAGCCCGAAATGTTGCTGAAGCGGCCTTAAAAGACTCAATCTTGCGTCGGGACTTTAACACCCGCCTGGTATTCCACAAAACTAGCGATGAATACTACGGCGTCCGAGAGATGCTAATGAATAGTAAGGTCAAAGGCCTTGAGGATGAAAGTCGTAATTTCCTTTGCAAGTCCGTTCAACGCGATGAGTTTGTTCAACAATTTCTGAGTCATAAAGGTATGGGATGGTCACTCGTAAGGGTGCCCGCTGGTTTGGCGATGGAAGCTAAGCAGCTTCTCATATCGCAAGGCATCGATGAGAATGCTGTTTACATTATTGGTAATTCATTAGCAGGGGTACCAGAAGATGAACATTGCAGCATTGAGCAATTCAAAAAGGAGTTTGATGATGCCCAGTTGTTCGAAGAAAAACTAATCGCTATTACTGTTGCTGGAGCTCGAGCTGGTATCAACTTCGGTGCGATGATGAAAAATAATCTCATCTCGACGTGGGATAGTACAGTTGCCAGTGTTGCAGCAGTGGTGCAAGCCAACATTGGCAGGGCGTGTGGTTACCATGAAAACAACTCTTCAACTCATTTCACTAACTTAAATGCAGCTGAGGCTTATGCTTGTATCCTTGACCATCTTGAAAACACCTGCTCTGACCAAGCAGCGTCTGATTTCGAAGGGTTAAAAGAGTTTTTTGAAGATGTGTGCCAAGAATACCATGTCAACGGTTTGGATGTTGGGTTAACTATCAAATACAAACGTCGTCGCTCAATCGGTGATGTTGAAACGTATAAAACTGATAGCTACATTGCTGTACCCGCAAAACTTCTTGACGATGATGCAGCGTTCACCGAGTACACAAAAGATAAGTATCTTCTTCAGGCGATCGATATTATTCGCAAAGAGTTCACGATTAAAGGTGCGCCAAGCGTCAAAGGTAATCGAGCTATGCGAGGTAAAGGCAAGAACTGGATCAAGGCACATTGGGTCAATGGGGATAGTTACAATAACCCCGAGAAGGCACGCGCTGACGGAACTCAAAAAGAAAAAACTAAAACCCACACCCAACAAATTGATAATGGGGAATATTTAGAGTTTAACCGCGTTGTAGCACCTGGTTCCGGAGAGTTATCTGAAGATAAGTTTGTGGTAGCAACCATTTTTAGCGTTTACAACATTTCTCGCCGAAATGTCGCAAAGAAAATTATGACTCTCGAAGATGTTTGGGAGATGTGCGACTACTTTGGTGTTGAGCATGATGACACTCTACTTGTTATCTACAAGCGCGGTGAGTATGACCTTGAACGTACTCTTGCTAAGAAACAGCACAACGAACTTCCTGAGCAGTCAGGTGAGCTTAGCGATGAATCCCATTTCTCTGACAAAGTAGAATCTACTTATTAATACAAGGGGCTGCATGCCCCCTAAACTTTATATTGACATATGAATAGCTCAAATAAGTATCGCAACTATGTCCAGTGTTCAATGGCTGAAAATACTTTTGAACACCAACGCAACGCTGCTGAGAAAGCATTTACTAAATTGAACTCTGGTTCAAAAGCAGTGATCCTTGCTGCGGAAATGCAGTCAGGAAAATCAGGTATCGCTCTTGCCCTTGCCTGCCTTCAGAGACTATCTTTACCCGATGAATTATTGGCTAACCGGAAATACTTAAAAGATACTTTATATCTTGTGACAATGGCAGATCTGGCACTTCAAGAGCAAGCAAAGCGTGACCTTGCCCCCTGCAAAAATGTCGTTGTTAGTAACTTCACAAATATAGATAATGCGCTTAAATCGGACTTTAAGCGCCAACCACCTAAGCTCATCATCATCGATGAGTGTCACTATGGTTCTGGCATTGATAGTGTTCGCTATGAAAAGGTATTTAATTACCTGGAACAAGTTAATGTAGACTGTAAAGTTGTATTTATTTCCGCAACTCCATTTAGCTCACTCTACTCAGCTAGCGAAGATTCCATTCTACGTCACAGCTTCAATACGTCTTTGGTATTTCACAAAGCTAGTGATGAATATCATGGCATTCGACAAATGCATCGCAGTAACCAGCTGGTCAAACTTGATGATGATCAACGCGATTTTTGTGAAGATTCACTGCTACAAAAGCGCTTTATACGCCAGTTTAAAGAACATCAGGGCGTAGGCTGGTCACTGATTAGGGTTCCATCAAGTCAAGCAAACATAGCCAAACAAGTACTGATTAATCAAGGTGTAGATGAAGAGCAAATCTTAATCATAGGTCAAAAGCTTGTTGGCGTTGGCGATCACGAACTCTCATCTATCGATGACTTCAAACGAGCGTACGAAACAGCAGCAATGTTTGATGAAAAGATAATCGCTATAACTGTGGCTGGATTTCGCGCTGGTATTAACTTTGGCCAAGAAATGAAAAACACGCTAATAAACACATGGGATAGCTCTATTGCCAATATAGCCGCAGTGGTGCAAGCCAACGTTGGCAGAGCATGTGGATACCACCAGAATACTCAGGCGAAACATTTTACAAACCTGGAAGCTGTTCGAGCGTATTCAGAACTACTTGATCATCTTGAGGCCAGCGATGACTTGAATGATTTCGATGGGTTACGGTATTCATTTGAAGATATTTGTGCGAAATATCAAGTCAGAGGCTTTGACCGAGGAATGTTTATCACCCCTTTTTCTGAAACTGTAATCACCAAAAAACGTGATGATTCGGAAACATTTCTAACTCAAAGCTATCTAGTCATTCCTGGAAAATTGTCTGAGCCCGAAGTTAATTTCAGCGCCTATACCAACGATCCACAGCTGCTTGAGGCAATCAAATTAATTCGTGACGAATTCCTGAATGAAGGAGCGCCCTATCCTAAATCTGGTCGTGCAATGCGAGGTGATGATAGAAACTGGATAAAAGCTCAGTGGGTAAATGGAGTCACCTATAATGACTTCTCGCCGAGCTGTGCGAAGAGCAGAGTGCTGGATTTTAATTCACGCCTGGAGCTGGGTGAAGATGTAGAATTCAACTTAATTGTTAACCCTGGTGGCGGAGAGACCACTGCTGACAAACTCATAGTTGCGTGTGTATTCAGTATTTATAATCTTTCTAAACAAAAAGATGCTTACAAACGTGCCATGGACCGAGAGGATATGCGGGAAATTAGTGAAGCCTTAGGTTGTGAATATGACGATACGATCATGGTGCTCTATCAGCGCGGAGACTACTCTAGCGGAGTGACAGAACAAAAAAAAATAACTACAAAACAGCTATCTCGCATCCGCAATTCCAGCGTGTTCAAATAGCTAAAAGCCGCTTATAAAAGCGGCTTTTAGCAAACACTCAGTGAAACTTATTTTAAGTAATAAAATTTCAGTCCTTAGTAACTTTAAGTACAGGTGTCAGGCATTCTTGCAAACTTAAACCGCCATGATTGTAATAATCCCCAGCGGTGAATGCACTGACACCAGGCGCCATAGCAAGAGACACCGCAGAATTCCAATACCACTCAACTTGAGGCAAACTTGTAGTGGCGTTATCTTTGAGAATGGCACATCTTGATAGGTACTTCCGAACCAAGGGTTTTTCGAGTTCAGCTTTTGGTAATTGGTCTGGTAACCATAGCCAACCGTGATCCGTAACAACACGGATTTGTTTCCATCCTGCATTCAATAAATGACAAATCCTATCAGCAACTTCTTCAAGTACGTCATCAATACCTAAAGGCAATTTTCGTTGCTGCTGGTGACCCAAGTTATCCAGGTCTCCCGTTTGCAGCCAAGCCAAGCCATCAGACTCACCAGTATCCAACCCTTCTAAGTATTGCCAACCTTGCTGAGCTAAGGCTTTTTTTAATTGATAGCTACTGAATTCACTACCGGTTGCGGTTACTGAAGGCTTAAAGTCCTGCGAATCAAAAGCTCCGTTCAGCAAACCAGCAACAGGAGTAACAGCGGCTTTGGCGGTATCAGTCAGTGATGGCAACGCACTCCACTGTGTTTTTACACCGACAACTAAATTACGCGCATCAAGCTTTTGCTCTAATTTTTTAGCGCAATCAAAACGCAAACCATCTACAAAAAACACTACCATCCCTTTAACCTGGTAAGTAGCTGTCGCTTCCTTAATTTCAGTATTCCCGGGATATCCTTTTCTTTTAACCAACTGTTGGAAGTTAAGCGATACCTCGTTCAACCAAGGGGAATATATTAGTTTTAATACATTTGCGACTAATTCCTGTTGGCCCGGTTCCTTTGCCAATGCCATGGCCTGCAACGCTGCAGCATCGACTTGCCAGAAGCACTCCTGATATAGCTCTGCCATCTCTTCCGGTGACTGATGATTGAACACTTGCTGGGTCAATTCAGCGACTTTTGCCAGATGGGCCAAAATCTCGAGGTATTTAGATTCCCCTAATCGATACCAAAGCCAGCTTTCGCGCTCTTTATTCTGTTGATATAGTGAACAGATAGTTCCTCTAACTTTGTTTACATCAAGTTGAGGAAGGCCAGCAAGCGCATCGGCAAGGCTTTTTTCATCGCGAGTATTTTCAATAGGATAATGACTTAAATCAGCAGCTAAATCAGGGGTTACATCACGAAGGACAAGGATTAATCCTGATAGGTTATGTGCGGTATCTTCAAAGCGCTGCCACACTTCTTGCCACGCCCCTTGGGCAGATAAAAGGGATGCGAGCATTTGAGAATAATTAGCATCTGTTGGTTCATAACCAAACTGACTTGAGCAAGTATTACTGAAAAGCGACCATTTATTGTCGTCCCACTGCTTAAGCTTATCTTCGGGATTATTCAGCCACCCAAGTAGATCTTTAATAGGATCATTAAATACTAATGATTGAAAATCTTTAGCCTCTAACCGCTTTCCTTGTAAGTCTTCAACACGGGATTCTAAAAGATCCTTCAAGATTTGGGGGATAATTTCTAATGTGTTTTTATCTTTTGCTACGTCTAATTCAAGCCCAACTCGTGGGTTTGTCAGAAAAGAACTTATACTCCAATCACGTCCTGCCGTATTATAGGCCCACCAACACCCACGATATTGTAATTCTGCTAAAGGACGTAAATAGTCCGGGCAATCTTCGATAGCGCGCAACGCTTTTCGCCCAATTTTGGGAAGATAGATAATTGGTGTACGACCTTCAGGTAACATAACATCTTCCAACACCCCAGCAATGGCACACTTCAACCAAATAGCCGGACCAGTCCGCTGCTCTGGTTGATAATCACCAAGTTCGAGCAGCTCTGGAATAAATTGTTTAATCAATGGCATGGCACTTTGCCATTGGCAGGCTTCATCTGTCCATAGCACCGCTGCTGGGGCCTCCTGCACCGCAGGATTAAAATGTGCACTACCCCGTAGCTGCTCTATCAATTTATCAATTACTTGCATTCGTTATCTCCCGACGACACCCGGTAAACTAAACAGAATTAGTGCCTTATCTACCATCGCGGTTGTTCTTTGCTCAATTTGCACTATTGACCAAGTCTCAGTAATAGCCAGCTCCTGATTTAGATACAAACCATTGTTGTAGCCTACAGGACGTTTATCCCGGGTCGTACGATCGCGTTTTTCCAAAAAACACTTATTCCCTAAAGAACTGTTGTATCCCGAGATAGTCAAGTTACCAAGTTTATGCACATGGCTTTGACGATATTGCTCCGCCAACGTTTTATCGCCATCCGCTATCATATCTACCCAAGAATCAGGGATGTTTAATCCTTGTGGGAAAACATGCTCAATGGTCCACACATATTGCTTGCCTTCCACTGCCCATAGGTCTACTTGGTTCTCCTTGGTCATCATGCTTTCTTCAAGAGCACACAGGATAAAGCGGCAGACCCAGCTATTTTCTTCGTATAGACCGCCACTAAGCGCTTGGCGGAAATGCTCATCAGAGGTACTGACAGACCCTAGGGTATTAGCAATCGCACTGACAACCTGCTCACCGTGGCAGCTTTGCAGAATTTCAGTTAACTCCATAAATATGCGGTTTAAATCCCGAGTAGCAGGCACATCAGTAGTGTTCCTACGGACAAAGAAGTTGATCAGCAAAGTGACCACTTTTTCAATATGCTCAATGCTCAATGCTAAGTTCTGTCGTCTGGCAAACAACATTAGCAATAAGAGATAAGAAGGAGCGCCTTGAATTCTATCCAGACTTTTAAGCAGTTTTGTTAGTTTAGGTTCATCCGGAACTTCGCAATTCCCTACAATCTGCGCATACCAGTCAGAATGACTGCGCATAGCTTGTAGGAATTGATGCGGATCATGAGCAATCAATTTTTCGAAAATTTGAATAAGATTAGATTTCGTCGCTACTGGTACATTGACGATATCTTTTAACTCAGGCTTGAACGCATTGTAGTACTGACGGAAAAAACGCTCTTGTACCCCATAATCATCCCCCAGGGCTTCCATCACTTTGGTCCAGCTGATAAAAGACTTATCAATACTGCCCGGCTCAATCTGTTCGAGCTTCGCCAGTAGCTTGTTTTTCATCAAATCAATCGCGGTAAGAGGCACCCCTCGATTGTTAAGTGACTCAAACAGGGTATAGGCATCTGAATGACTTGCTACCTCTATTTTTACCAGAGAAGATGCATTGACTTTATCAAGCAGCTCATTTAGCGCCTGCAATGGGGTTTCGCTCTCACTGACATACTGTTCAATGCGCATTAAAAAATGTCGATAGGCACGAAATACCCGACGATTACCTGCATTGGAAACCCACTCAGCCTCTTTAAGAATGCCAGCCTCTTTCAGAACCGCCAGGTAATCCTGCTGGTTGGCATTTTGCACCTGAGGTACTAACCGGGGCTGGTCCGCATTCTTTTTCAGCACCAATTTATGCTTCAGGTTATACAGCTCTATCTGCTGTTCCATCTCAAGTTCAATGCCCAACTGGTTGTAGCTTGCATAAATGGCAGCTAACAATAATGACAATGTAGTCATTCGCTGTTGGCCATCCACCAACTCTAACTGCTGCAGAGCCAGCGTATCTGTACTTTGGTTGATACAGATAATCGACCCCAAGTAGTAATTAAGGTCGTTTTCTAATAGATCCTCAAACAAGGCATCCCATTGCCATTTACCCCAAGTGTACTCCCGTTGGTAACGTGGGATGGCATATACCACCCCTGCTTCAATATCCAACAAGGTTGACACCGGATAGTTAAATACTGATTTAATCATCCGTGATTTTCCTTATTGCATGTTCGTCTCTGGCAGCTTGTTTATCTGCAAGACTGATATGGTGGTCATTGATACGCGCCCCCTCTTTTTCACCATACTGCAGGCCCAGATAATACCAGGGGGCCGATTCAACGTCGTTGCCGCGGTCTTTACCCCACTTAATATTGGGCTTAGTGCGTAAAACACCGGCCCCCTTCTTATCCACATCTGGTGCCTGCATAAACGGACGAATATTAAGGCGCACACCATCATTTAAGTCCGGGTTCCAGCCCATAGGCTGTTCGTGTAACGGTTTCCAGCGCACAAAAATGTCGAGACCACTCTTGCCGGTGATGGCATCTCCTTTAAGGATGGTTTCCAGCGAGTCTTTGAGGTTTTTAGCCGCCATCAAACGACTTTCTGCACCATCAATGCCTTCTTTGAAACCGTGCTCCTGAGTACGGATCCAGTCCCCAAGATAGGTATAAATCAGGCGTTCTAAACCCTGGTAATTGAGCTTATGGTAGTTGACCAGTACTGAGAATCCATCTTTAAGACCATCCCAGATTTGCCAGATAAACGGACGGTGCTGAAAGAGCTTGCAGTGTTGTTCAAAGAATTTATCCCGCAGCCAGTTTTCCAGGCTCTTACTACCAACGCTGGCAAGCAGATCACTGAGAACACTGGATGACCAGTCCTCTTCGTAGGCAGCCTGCAGCATGGCCTCCAGGCGGGAAGCAGCGGCTTTTTCCCCGCGAAGTGCTGGCAGGCAGACTATGCCGTCATCATCAACTAGTTTAAGCAAATCACCAGATTTACCAAGCCAGTGAAGCATCTCATCTGCCAACTCCATTTTCTCATCCAGCTCTGCTGGCCACCGGTACCCTAACAGGCGAGCAACCGCAACTTGTAGTACTGTCTCATCGGTTCGCTTATCAGCGATAGCAGTCCATTTTTTTTCTTCATCCCAGATAACAGAGCCACAGGGATGGCCGTGGTAAATCCACTGAGTAGGGTCATTGGTGTAGGGTTTAGGAAGACCATTGGGATATTTCTGTTTTGCTACTATTGACCAGTGTTCAAACTCAAACGGAACTTTTACTAAGGTCGCATTAGTTACATTTAATTTCTGATCAATTAAACGTACTTCTTTATTATAATCAAGGCTAGAGCAGTAACACCAAAGTGCAGCAAGCACATTATTATTTTTGGGTAACAGAACTCCAATATTCGAGTCAAACTTGTTACCAATATAGAGTGCTGCAGGAAGCTCTCTCATTTGGCTAATTGCCACCCCCCATCGACCCCATGCAGAATTCCCTCTTTGATCAGAATCGTGAAGCCTGTCTCTACGATATTCAGCAGGTAAACGCAGATGGCCATTTGTATCATCATACTCAATAACCTTATCAAGCCCCCCAAAGTGAATGAACGTTGAAACGGTACTTTGCTGATATACGAAATCCTCTCCTTTACAATTAAACTCCCAAAATTGGCGCTGAAATCGCGGGGAATCCCCATTTAGAATACCTGCCAACCCTTTTGCATCGTCCCTTAACAGAGAAGAAGCTGATGATTCCGCTAAAATAATCACACAATCCGGATTATCCAATTGCTTTAATTGTTCAACAGTTTGTAAAACCTCTTCAAGCAACTTCCCTGCTTTTTCTGACACAGTTTTTGGTGCGGATACATCGACACTATGCAGCAAAGCTCCATTAATTGCTGTTCCCTTAGTGAGAATAATCAAAATCGCCTGAACCACCTCACCTGAAATAGTTTCAAACGCCCTTGGCCCCAAACGAGCTATCAGATTCCAAGTCTCTTCTGTTAGCAACTTTTCTCTGAACCTCTTGTAGCTCGTCAGGAAAAGCCAGTTCTGCGGTAAGACGATTGTTGAAGTACCGCCGATTGGGGTGAAACCTGTACAGCGCTCCAAGAATACCGTAGCCAAGTCGGCTTTTGCTCCAGGAAAATAGTTCTCACAAAACTCTTTAAGCGCCTCGCACTGTTTACCGCGTGCCAGATAAGGCACGTTAGTAGCTACCAGGTTATACCTTTCTGACAATAGTTTTGCTGTCATTGCTAAGCCCTGAGCTGTTACTTGGGCTGTTTTTGCTTCATCATCTGTTGCAACTTTCGCATCCAGGAGAACCTGCCAGGGGGAGGCTTTGCCTTCAGTTTTTCCTTCGTAATAAGCCGTATTGACGTCAATCAGGCTGCCCAGCACCGGAGCATCTTTGAAGGTTCGGGTAAACCAATTAAGTGCCTCGCTGATATCCGGATTGTGTTTAGCAAGCGCCAGCCATTCCTGGGTAGCTGCGCTGACATCCAGCCCTGAGCAGGCAATATTTAGTGCAGGGAGGGTACGGTAACCTCCGGCATTGGGATATCGCCAGGCCTCCAGCGCCAGCGCAAAGGCAGCAATCTCCACACAGCGGCTGTCAAGTTCAAGGCCATGAAGGTTATCAGCAAGCACCTTATCTACAGCGCTTCTGGCATCAAGTCCTTCAAGCTGCATACGCATTGGCACCAGCATCAGGAATAATGCAACCAGAAAATGCCCTGAACCACAGCACGGATCCAGCGTTTTCAGTGCACGAACTTCCTGTGGCCAGCCATCAAACCAGCCGCCGGCGGCTTGCCACAACTCACCCTGCTCATCGCTGGTTTTAACAAAACGCAGATATTCCAGCGGTACACCATCAATGGCAGCAGCCTGACGCAAGGTTTTTTCATCACTTGCCGAGCGTAAATCCGCATCCGTCAGCTGTTTTTTCGCCCACCACGCCCCCAGGCTGTTATCCAGCAGGAAACTCACCATATAAGGCTCAGTGAATAACTGGGTGACCGGGCTTAACTCATCCGCACCAATCGGAATACCCGCCGCATTCACTTCCTCTTTACGTTTACTTTGCCAGAACTGATAACACCACCCCAGGCTGTCCTGAGCCTGAAATACTGCTGCAGGAAGTGTCAGAATCAAATTCTCTAACTCGCGGATGCGGTCGACGGGAATCTGCAGCTCAAATACGGGGGAATCGACCCTAAATACCTGAGGCAGCATTCTCTGTGCCAGCTTGCCGGCCAGTTCCCAGCCATCTTTACAGCCTTCTTCTTCAGCATATTCCTGACAGTCGGTCAGCGTGACAGCAAGATATTTATCCAGCATTAAGAGATTGTTTTGCTCCAGAAAACGGGCAAATAACATACGATGCCAGTGCTCATAACTGACTTCTGCTCGCAGGTGTTCAATACTCTGCTTACCATTAGATTGCAGCTTGTCACCCAACTGACGGGCATGGGCACGCAGGTGATTACGCAGCTTACGCTCATCATCGTTCAGGTATGCCGGAGCTTCCGCCGTCTCCACTCCTAAACGTATTAATGCTTCTGATGCAGCTTTTTCTATCAGTTCTCGGGCCCTGACAACAACTTTTTCCAGCTGATTTCTAAGCGTTTTATCCAGTGACTGTCGCATGTAGTACTCTTAAATTGAGGTTACTTCTAATTTTGCATATAGACTCGCACCTGAAGCCCAGACAAGGTTGTCTGAACTTCAGGAGTGATGAGAGGTTATTTCAACGATGCAGGACGATTTTCAGCTAAAGC
The DNA here is from genome assembly GCA_009668015.1 of Enterobacteriaceae bacterium RIT714. Classification (GTDB taxonomy): domain Bacteria; phylum Pseudomonadota; class Gammaproteobacteria; order Enterobacterales; family Enterobacteriaceae; genus Enterobacter. Next base: position 34,014 of record WJYB01000017.1, on the reverse strand, counting down.
GGACATAACTTCTTGTCTAACTTTTGCCAACCAGGAATCGAGCTCAGCCTCTGTTTCAATGACTGATTTTGGTAAAAGTACGATTTTTGCTTTAGGCACCAACATATCAACCGCATCCTGCCGCATACGGCTAAAACGGCCTGCCAAAGCAGAGGTTTTATCACTCCACTGTTCTAACGAGGTATTTTCAATACAATCGAGTACTCTGTCATTATCAGATAATGGTGACATTTCCAGGTTATCCAGATGATGCTTTGTCAGCAATCGCTCCTGCTGCTCTGTATAAAGCTGGCTCCAGATTGGATCTTCATGCAATTCCTTTAGACACTCATTATATTCAGTTTGAAAATCTTCGTACTTTTTCAAAATCGCAACGCGAATTTTTTCAATTACCTGTTTCAGCAACGGCTGTACTGGATCAGGATCGGCTAACAGACTTCGGTTTTGCTCAATCGCATGCACCTCGTTCATGAGCTCGTCAAAACCAACTAAATTTTGGCAATACTTAAGCGCCGATTTTAGTTCGCCCCAGCGAGCTTGTCTGACGAACACTTTTTCAGCAAGCCCTTTCCAACTCTCCACTTCATCGATAATATCGCGATGTCGTTCGAAGGCAGCCATTAGCTGTTCATTACCAGAAAGCCTTTCAACTTCAACAAGTAATTCTGCTTTTGGTGGTAATGGTAATGGGGCGTCGCCTCCCGCTTTACGAGCCAATTGCTTGGCGGTTTCTATCGCATCTCTTAATTTGGATTGCTCTTCACCATTGGTGCAGTTCAAACCAATCGCATGGATCAAACTTCGAATGCCTGCCAACTGCCGCGGCGTCAAACTTACGGTTTCAGGACGGAAGTTTGTTTGAGAGACTCTGCTACGCTCCAAACTTTTCGCATCGACTGATTTTTCCTGAGAATCGCTTGCTTTCAATACACCAGCAGCCAACATGGTAAAAAGTGCGCCGTCAACGGTATCTTTCGGCCAGCCGAATGGAGCAGACATAAAGTTATCTCGTATCTCTCCCCCAGTTTTTGCAACACCTATAAATCGTTTAATGGCGACACAGACAGGATGCTTTTCCACTTCATCATTATGACCTACAGCTTCCAGAGCATTTGCATCAGCGAATTTACTTGCGCGCTCAAATACCTTATCCCATCCTTTTTGATCTGCTTGCTTAAACTCTGTGTAGAGCCGTTCACATGCTTTCTTACCTGCATTCTGGAACTGCTCAACTAACGTGTCGCCAAGTACTTCGCTCCCACCAGCCATTTGTACCTGGATACCATCAATAATTTCTTTAAGGATCAGTTTCTTGGTGCGCTCAGCTTCATACTTCCGGTGCTCCATTGCAGCGCGAGCGTCTTTACCCGCATCCGTAGAGGGGATCCCACTCACTTCCAGAGTTGTTTCCGCCGCTTTAAAATCGACAATTGCGCTCAGTAGCTCATTACGGCGAATGGATGGAACATGAATGAAAATAGTAGCGTCATCAGGGTTCGCACTACGCACTGCATCCTCGAAAGCTTTTTCTTTACATTCAAGTACATGAGCATAGAGATTTTTTTTAGCATCGGCAGGAAGATCCTGATCGAAACACACGGTGATCTTACGGGGTTCGTTACTGACCCCTTGATTAACGCTACCAAACCCTAGAGCAGTGTTAACACGGTTTTTTATTTCGAGGCTGCGGAACGTTTCTAAACGCTGTGGGTTACCGCGTAGATCATTTTGTTGTTGTTTGAAAGTATCATGCCACTGCTGGCTTTCAAGCGTTTGCAACCTGTATTCAACACCTGCACTAGTATTCATTGGCAGTAAGTCGCCGTCATCAACCAGTTGTTGAATTAAATGTGGCAGTTTTGCTCTCAGTTCATGCTTACCATCACTTAAATGTTCCAAGAGCAAATCAGCGAGGAAAGCTTCCGTTGAGGCAATACCGTGATTGATATCTGTTGGTAGTTTACTAATGAGCAGTATCAACGAAAGCACTCTCCCCTGGAGGACTTCATCTTCGTCCCCAGCCTTGAAGCGAGCTATCTTTTCGTAGATCTCTTTGCCAATAACACCCGTTTGTAGCAAGTTGATTGCAATTTGTTCATAGATAAAATCGGCAGGGACAACAGAACCCAACGGTTTAAGTGCCGTAGATTTTGTAGCCTCATGCACTACACGTAACTGATTTCGTAGTTGAGATCCGGTTCCGGTTTTATCCAGCGCAGGTAGGACTCGCTCCCAGAAACGACGACGCACTGGCAGTAACGGATAGTCTGCAACCATCCATTTTTCATCGTCTTTATGAGCTTCAATAACAGAACCACTCATATGACGATTAATCTCACCGAGGTTATGATGTACCACGGATTCGATCTCAGCTCTGGCAGTTTCTTTCTTCTGGAGAATAACTTTCCGGATTACCGCATCGACATCAGTATCCTCAAGCTGAACAGAAATCTGGAAACGCCCCATAAGGCGTTGCAGATTTTGCAACCCGGATAAGGCACTTTGCCCTGTGGCGACGAAAAGTAATTTCGACTTAAGTGCACCAGCTTTACAGCATGTTTCAACGGTCTCTTGCACAAGATGAGCACGATCGGGATCATCAGCGATATACTGCTGAACCTCGTCAAGAACAACCAAAGTTAAGGGCATTTCGCCTTCATTTGACAATGCATCAACAATCGACTGAACCATTTCCGTATTTGATACATCATCAACAATTTTATATTGCGCACGCAGCATATCTCTTACTTCTTTAGCATCACTTCCAAGAGATGGTAAAGCATGTAACAGCGCATTCGCCATGACTGGTGAAACATGGAGATTGCGCAGTTCTTTCTTCCAAAGGTCTTCGCCTTCTTTACCTTTGGCATGCTGTTGGATGTAAGCTTTTACTTGCTCAAGTACCCCTTCAGATCTTAACCAAAGTTCAAATTGGGCAAGATGATATTGCTCAGACAACCCAGCTGATTTGAAAATGATCGCCAACAAGGCTAATCGAACTTTGTCTTCTGCTCCCGCCCCCAAAGTTCCTGACGCGGCATGAAGTCCTCCCAGTCGACTTCCCAATGTTGAAAGTTCGTCAAAATATTGTCGTACATCATCGGGTAACTCAACCAATGAGCGAGCCTCTGCTCCGCTCTCCATTTTCTGATTTACCCAAAGGGTTCTGAGCATTTTAGCTAGATGCGATTTCCCAGAACCGAAAAAGCCTGAAATCCAAACTGCAGGTTGTTCACCAGAACTTTTAACGTTTCGTAAGTAGTTGCTAAGAATATCAGCCATGCCTTTGGCATAAGCTCCGCTACAGACAAACGTCCGCAGCTCATAATCTAATGTTTCAAGAGCCCCTTTAGAGAGATCATCTTTTACCTCAGCCACACCGTTGTTGGCCAATTTGCTTTCCAGAGGGTCAAGTTTATAAATTTCGCGGTTTAGCATTTTTCTTTACCTAGTTAAGCTATAGTGATCGCAGTGGCTTGATATCCCCAGCCATCTTTGGCATCGAGCAGTTTGTAGTTATTCTCATGATATTCTCCGGGGAAAAATACCACCAAGCGTCCCTGTACTTGAGTCGTTAAAGATTTAACTAAAGCGGAGACTGATACAAAGCCGAACATGGTCCCACATCCCATAAGAGCCACTACAGATTCAGGTGTTTGGTGCGCATTAATCTGCTCATGGAGTTTCGACACAAGCTCTTCAGCAAAATAGTCATAGCTTCCTTCCAGATACTCTGGATCTTCGAAATAAGCCTCTTTGTAGTCCTGTCTGGCCATCCAGTAGGGGAACTCATTGGTCAAGTCCAACAACAGCCATGGGTGCTCGCTTTCGATGCATGCATGCTCAAATTCAGTCATGCGAGCACGAAGCTTAAGCTCATCCTCTTTGTCATATACGACAAAGATAGCTTTCTCCTCAGCTGAGATATTGTTACCCCATGGCACACTGATGTGACTGGAAAAACTTTTCAGTAATTTTGACAATCTGTCAGACATCACGTTATTCCTTAACTAGGAGATTCAGAGGTGCAAAAGACACTTCAACGACCTCACTGGCTTGTTTGAAATTAATCAGGCCGCGCAAAGTTGCTCTATATGCAAGCTCGTACAAAGTTGTTTCATCAACTGGTAATAGTTTCATCCAAAAGCTATCAAACAAACGTTTACCTGAAAGCCCCTGGAAGTGCCCAAGAAGTAGAGCAAAAACCACGTTCACATACGTTACTTTTGGGTCAGTACGTTGTTTTTTAACCTTACCCGAAAGATAACCTGATTGAGTCCATGTGCCACTAATGTTTCGAGCAAATGACTGAAGTGATGCCTGACTAAATCGATCTGGATCGTCTTTTGCTAGGTGTTCTTCCATAACGCTTCTGGGTAAGATTTGCCCAAGCTTAAGTGCCGTAATGACCCCAACAGATTCTCGAAGTAGTGGATCTCTTGCAATAGCCAATTGCAGTGCGAGTAGAGGCTGAGCTTCTTCAGATAGCTCCCAAAGTTGACGAAAAAATTTGAACAAAGGTATGTGCGGAGACATCCCATAAAGACCAACCATGTGCCGATAAGTTAGTTTCCTGGCACTAGAACTGGGTTTATGAAGAATATTGTCATCCACAATGCTTACCCTATATTCTTCTTGTAAGGTGTTCTCAGGCCGTGCATGGAGCAATATCTTCAATTCTTCGATCATCATGCAACGCGCTGCATGAGGTCCATTTTTTCCAAACTTGAATCCATACTGAACTAACTGCTCATGGTTCATCAGGATACCTCCTCAAATCCGAGTACTAAAAGCCATTTTTGATAAAAAAACTGCTTTCGTTCTGCTTTAGCATTCAAGTATATTGTTCGTAAACATGTAAAGCCATTATCTGCAACTATCTTGATTTAACTGAATAAATGGTTACCAAAGTCGAATGGGCTAACCCTACTTTCACGATTTCTATCCAGATAATCCGCCCACCACTGTAACATCAACCTACGCTCCCCAAGATGTTCCGCCTTATGGATGTAAGCCGCACGCACAGAGTTACGTTCCTGATGGCTCATCTGCCGCTCCACCGCATCCCTCGACCATAATCCCGATTCAATCAAAGAGCTACACGCCATAGTCCTGAAGCCATGTCCACATACTTCCGTTTTCGTATCATAACCCATCACTCGCAGAGCCTTGTTAACCGTATTCTCACTCATCGGCTTACGCGGATCGTGATCGCCAACAAAGATCAGTTCTCGATTCCCATTCATGCTTTTGATCTTTTCCAAAATAGCTAGAGCTTGCCGCGACAAAGGAACAAGGTGAGGAGTCCGCATCTTTGAACCACGCTGAGAATGTTTAACACCGTCCAACGGTTCACGCACACCGAGGATCGTCCACATGGCAGTTTCAAAATCTACTTCTGACCAACGGGCAAATCGCAGCTCGCTCGAGCGGATAAAGACTAACAAGGTAAGTTCGACAGCAAGTCGGGTTAACGGCCTGCCGGAGTAGTGATCAATGCGATGAAGTAATTCAGGAATACGGTTAAGTTCCAGAGCAGCACGGTGCTGTCTTTTCGCCGTGGCAACCGCACCGGCAATCTCTTGCGCGGGGTTATAGTCGATTAAACCACTCTGCACAGCAAAGCGCATAATCGCGGTAGTCCGCTGTTGCAAACGAGCCGCAACTTCGAGTCGTCCGGATGATTCCACCGCTTTGATGGGGACAAGCAGATCCCGTGTCTTCAATTCAGCAATGTTCCGCTTACCAATGGCAGCAAAGAGATTATCTTCGAGGCTTTTCAATACACGAGCGCTATGCGATGCAGACCACTTCTGATTGCTGGCGTGCCACTCTCTGGCTACCACTTCAAACGTTATCGCCTCTTGCTCCTGCTCTACCTTAACGGCTTTCTTGTTCTCACTGGGATCGATGCTGTTTGCTAACAGCTTACGGGCTTCATCCCGGCGTGCCCTGGCATCCGCCAACGATACTTCGGGCTATTTCCCTAACGCTAGCATCTTCTCTTTGCCGCCGAAGCGATAGCGAAGCCGCCAATATTTGGAACCGTTAGGGTGAACCAGCAAAACCATGCCTTCACCGTCAGTTAGTTTATAGGCTTTTGCTTCAGGCTTAGCCGAACGAACCTTCACATCACTCAGAGCCATGATGAGTATCCTTTTAAGGGTTCTGTGTGGGTACAAACATTATCGAACCGGGATATACCCGCAGTTGTACTCGCATCAGTAAGTTGATGTAGATTGAATCAGGTTGACTTAGGTAGAGTGAAAAAGCGAGGAAAGCCTTGCGGATACTGGATTTCAGGCATAAAAAAAGACGTCTATTGACGTCTGATTTTGCATATTTGGTGCGAAGGCCGGACTCGCACATAACAATTAACACCTTAATTTTTAAACAATAAAAATAAATTCATTAGCGATATACCAACGCAGATACCAACACATAAATTCATTGGATTTGGGACTCGAATCAGGGCAAAACCAAGTGAGCAAAAATCGCCCGTCCATGAGTAGATGATACAGATAAAGATGAGGAGTTGGCTTTTTAGACTTAGCGAACGCCTCATCATCTAGCTATTGGTAACCTTCCCTACATTGGACAGCATTGTATCAATGTTGTCGATATCAACATTAATTGACTTCCCACTTCTTAAGTACCCTTAGTGATTTTTAGCTGATGATGATGTCCTGCCGTTACCCGGGTAACAGTTTTGTGACTGCTGCGTTTCATTAGGCCAGAGGCCTTACGGGCACGTAGAATATCGATACTGGTAATAAACGGTGACCTCTTCATGACAGTGCAACCATCGCGGTCAATTCTTTCCAGTTCATATTTTTCGACAAGAAAATTCACCGCGTCGCTGAGCGATACTCCAGCATCAATATGCTCCTGGATGGTGAAGTCATTACTGAACGGTGTGTCATTCAGCGTCAGGCCATAGTGCTGCGACAACAGATGAGTTAGCAGCCGCTGCCAGATTTCGACGGGCGACAGACAGGGCTGAGCCGCCCGTGTCGGTTGTGATGATATTTTTTGCATGATGTTTACTCTGTGATATTAAGGGAATAAGCAGGGATTTACTGCGGCCCAGCCTGGTCGGGATAAATAGCGATGTAGACATAACCACAGGAGCCGAGTGTATCGGCTTCGCAAGTCAGTCCATTGTGATATAGCGTGACGCAGTGCTGATGCCGGGGAGAGAGTTCTCCGCTGGTGAGCATCAACTCCAGTTGCTTGAGTATCAACGGAAAGGCCTGATCCAGGTGTAGCGCGTCATCGTCGCTGAAAGCACCGTTAAACCCGGCGCGGTCAGCGAGAAAATGTACCCGGCTGCCTTCCTGTACCAGACGAGTGCCAAAACAGGGTGTGATCGTGCGCTTTAGTCCCCACTGCTGGCAGGCGGGATTATCCGACTTAGTACCGGATTCGGAGTGATTGTTCATTATTGTTCCTGATTAAAGGGAAGGATTAATTGAGAGTGACATAGGGACCATTGCGGTCCTGACGACATTCAGCAAACACGGCCAGAACGCCGCGTATGTCCTGAACTTCCCGGCCAGCATAATGGCAGATACTGCCGGACCATTTATATTTGCCGGTACAGAAGCGAAACAGCCGGGAGCCTAGATGCTGTCGGTACAAAGCCATTGACTGGCGTTTACTGATGATTTTCATATCCACCCTCGCTCCGCAAACGACACAATGCCATCTGAACCGACGACCAAATGATCAAGCGTTTTCACATCGACCAGCCCTAGCACCTCCTTAAGTCTGTCAGTCATCTGGCGATCGGCTTTGCTGGGCTCCGGATCGCCGGATGGATGGTTATGCGCCAGCACGACAGCTGCAGCATTGAAACGAAGCGCTGACTTCACCACCTCACGGGAATGAACCTGCACATGGTTAACTGAACCGGCGAACAGCGTTTCACTCTCCAGTAAACGATGCTGATTATCGAGATAGAGCACCATAAACACCTCCCGCTCCTGTTGGGCCAGCTGTAGCCGAAGCCAGTCACGGGCGGCAGTGCTTGAGGTAAAGGCTATTCCAGGCTGGCGCAGATATTTATCCAGCAGGTTGATAGCGCGGCGAATAGTCCGTTGGGCATTGGGGGTTAGCCCGGGAGTCGCGGGGAGCAGGCAACCATGCCGGGTCATAACCGTCAGTGGAAAGAGTTCGGGCTGTGATGACACCGAGGAAAATGCGGTACTCATTCTCGGTTCTCCTCAGTCGATAAGATGCATAATGGCGCTGCTCTCAGGATGGCTCAGCGCAAAATCGCGCAGGCGATAATAGTGCTCAGTCATCGCGTCACACTCGGTACGACAGGCTTGGTGGCTGTATGCCATCAGGCAAGCGACTATCCCTGCCGCTTCACTGCTGAGCTCAGCACCGTTACCGTTCATGCTGTTAAACAGTGTCCATTTATCATCACTGTCATCAGGTTCCGGTACCATAAAGGCACCGCCGTTGCTGAGCGTGTAGTAATGCCATATTCCCCCGCAGTACTCCGCACACAAACGGTCCATCCAGCCAAATATGCGTGGTTCCAGAGTTATCCATTGCGGAATGCTGCCAAAGTGCTGTGGCCAGAAGTCGAGACGCTCTTCATTGGGAACCACTGTGATATGGAGAGAATTCTCTCTGGTGAGTTCTTCCGGTTCGGCACTGTCATGTGTGTTCAGTACTGACGTGGTGTCGTTATGCATGGTGATAATCCTTTTGGTTATTACAGGCGCAGATGTGCTGCTGGCAGGTTTTCTGTCAGGGTTCACAAACTGCGGGATACAAGAAGCAGATAAGAAAAAGGCTGCTGTTCAAGAAAAACAGCAGCCTGTGTCAGAGCAGGTGAAATCAGGAAGTGCGGTCGTAGAACTGACCATTCTGGCGATTCTGGAACGCGGCAGGCCAGCAGGTGTACTGAAGGGAAAGGTTAACTCGCTGCCTGTTTAACTGGCTTTCATAGGTACAGACCCGCCAGCCCGGATGTGAAGCATCGCGACTCTGATTAATCAGACGGTAAGGAATATAGTCGCTGTAATTCGCAAAACTGGTAACAGGGGCGATTAACGCCCCGCCGATTAGCAGGGTGCCTGATAATACGCGCAATGAGGATATAACGTTATTCATAGTCTCTCTTTCCGTAAGTGGTGTGTTAATCATTGAATGACGGCGGAATGCCGTGATGAATGCGCAGTTACGCTAGCAATGCGCATAGGGGAAGTCAGATCGTTACTGTCGATCGTTTTTCAAAGACTGATCGGCGGAACCGATCACGGTGATATCGCTCAGGAAGACAGTTCCAGCATGTTTTCAGCCATCACCCACAGAGCACGGTTGAGCTTCACGTCACTGTTAATGCCTTTAACGGCACGGGTATGAGCCCGGTTCCCTTTTACTGTACGTCCTGACAGCCCGCCTTTAATCAGGTTCTCCTGAATGCGCTGATAGGTGGTCCACAAATCATTGCTTTCGTCCTGCCAGCGGCGTGGAGAAAGGATTTGGGATTCAGTGACCGGCTGATGCTCCTCACCAAAGCGGTAAGTGAGTGCGGCTTTTGCTAAAGCCTGACGGGCTGGTGGCGGTAATATCAGTGACTGCATGGCATCGCGTTTCTCTTCCACCCGGTCAAATATCCCCAGTACTTCATAAGCCCCTTCAATCACCTTCTCGACGACATTACCTTTATGGGGCACCCGCACTTCGCCGAAGCTCTCCCCACAAATTAAACCATTCTGACAAACAGCTCTGAAGAGTCCCGGTAACATCTGGTATGAGCTGGAGCCGTCATGGCTGTTCAGCAGAATAATTTCCGGTACCTGTTTGCCGGTGATTTGCCCTTCACGACGCAGGCGAAGCATGTGCTTGGTATGCTCACGCTTATCCGGGTTCCGGACACGGGTCTGGCAGGCAAAAAACGGCTGAAACCCTTCCCGCTGCAGGTTGTCCAGCAGGGTAATCGTCGGAATGCAGGTGTAGCGTTCACTACGGGATGCATGTTTATCTTCACTGAATACACTGGGCACAAAACGGGCCAGCTCATCACGGGTTAACGGACGGTCACGGCGAACGAGGTTTACCGCACCAAAGCGGCTTGCTAATCGGGTCATGATGTATTCCTTACAGGATACGGGTCACCTGACCACCCGAATGGCGGTCAGATGACAGAAGAAAGGGATTCAGAAGAGGAAGCGCCAGAGACTTCTGGCAACAGAGACAACAGTGCTGATGACACTATTAACCACGGCAGTGACGGCAGCAGGAAGGCAGACCTCTGAAAGGGTCTGAGTCATGACATCACAGACGGCATCACCGAAATCCTGCCTTGCCTGCTCTTCGATTTGCCGGGTACGAAACTGAGGTTTCAGTACGGTACTGACAGCACTGCTGGCCCGTGCAGGCAGCGCATGAAACATAGCCGTAACCAGTTCGGGTAACTGCCAGCCTGTCGCGGCAGAGACGGATATCACCGGATGAGATAGTCCCGTAAACAGGGTGCTTACAGCACACTCCTTTTCCTGAATGTGCTTACGCTGGTTATCCGAAGGCTGATTGAGAAATCCGCTCCACTCCCGGGTAGGTTCCGTCTTATCAGCCTGGGTCAGCACAAACATCACTTTCCCCTGCCCTGATTCTCCCTGAGGTAGCGTGCCATAGAAGTCACAATCCGGTGTCAGTGCCCGGTCATCGGCTTTGATAAGCCAGAGTACCAGATCCAGTTCAGACCAGAGGCTCTGATACAGCGCCCGATACTCTTCATCACGTTCAGGACTTTCCCCTACGCCTGGCAGGTCAATAATCGTCACCTTCCGTTCATCCGTCTGTAGCGTAAATCGCTGTGGTTCACGGGTGCAGGCTGCCGTGTGGCTGACGGGAGAAACATAGCTACGGAACAGGGCATTACACAGGCTGGATTTACCGGCACCGGTTTTCCCCATAATGCCGATAACGGGCTGGTAGTGAATAACGTCATTCAGACGCCGGGTTATGTCCTCAGCAATATGGTCGGGCAGCAATTTAAGCGGGGAGAATAAACGTTCAGTTTGCATCTTATCACTCATAGTATCTCCTTAATGGCGGAAGGAATGATGAGGTATCATTCCTGTTGCATTCAGTTGAGTGATATAGATTTCAGAATCATTTAAACATTATTTCTTGAGTTTGTTGTAAAGTTCATCAACATAGTCACCAATAATAACGCCAGGTTTTACACCCGTTTTTCGCTCTATCATATTAAGCTTGTTTATTGTGGACTTTGAGAGCTTAACCTCATTTGAACTGAGGCTTTTTCTGTATTGTTTTTGCATCCATGCTTTATGCATTCTGGTCAGAGCTTCTTCTTTACTTACAATATGGGCACCTGCCTGTGGATTTCCCGTTTCTCCTGGACTATGTATCGTATCAGGCCATGCACTGAGAAACCCCATAATTGCGAAATAGGTTTCATCTGAATCCTTGAGCACGATATCATCGCAGACCAGTCCTTCCTGTAATAGATAACGCCACAGCCATTCACAAAGTTCTTTATTCTCTCGGTCTATCCAGCGAGTGTATTTACTCTTAATCTCGACAGCATTCCACTTTTGCATTGCCGTTAATAACTCAAGACGCTTTCTGTCAAGGCCCAGACTAATATCAAGGCCAAGGCAATCAAAATATCCTATTACACATTCTGCCCGTTGTTCACGTGTCACTGGTACAGTATATATTTTCAAGCACGTTTTCTCCCATGATGTCATCAGATATCTGTTAGTGGTGACCACTTTCCTTTGGGAGTGTTTGACATATGACCATAAAAACAAACAGGCATTATAATCATCGAGAACAGAAAACGATTCTTCATTTAAAAAATTCGCCGCAGCCATCTTTTTAAAGTCAATAAAAGAAAATGAATGAGCGTTTTTTGAATACTCGTGAAAACCTCGTTTTATTGCTTCCTTTAGCCCTTCCTGATGATTTCCCCATCGATGACTACTGATGCCGATACTTTTCTCAAAAGCCACATTGAGAAAAAAGAACACCTCCCTTCTGTCACGAACCTCAAATTTTATCATCATGTCTTCCATTGACGCATCCTCATGTAGAGTATTTGAGGTTATTATATTTTTTATTGATGGTTTTAACAGGTCTTATTGAGTGTTTTTTGTCGATTTTATGTGAACGAAATCACATCAACAGTGCTATTTCACAGCCCATCAAGCCTCGAAAACATACACTACGCATAGTTGGATAACCGAAGAAGAAGGAAAATCATGAAGATCTGAAGTGAATAGTTAAGGTTATTAATATTATTATAAAGAAGTCACCCTCTTCTCATCACACCCCTCGTGCTCACCACGCTCTCACAGCACCCATTATCCACATCAAAAAACACGTACTCATGCATGACTGTGAAATACACTCAACAGGAAATTAAACATGGGAACGACACGAGTCACCAATCATCGTTATCGGACATACACAGAACTTGAGGACAGGTTACATAACCACGTTGATAATCTTTTCAATACGTACTCAAAATTACTTTTACTACGAATGGACCTGTCATACCGGAAATACTCCACTGTATTCAATGAGCAGGATATCCATGGTCTCTGTGCAGACATGAGCCAACTTGAATATGCCATGAAAAACCTCACAGGGATCGCCGGTTATTCATGGGCAGCAGAATACGGGGAAGATCATCGACATCATGTTCACGTGGCTATTTTCATTAATGGTCAGAAGAGAAATAAACCCTGGGCATTATTTAAAGAGATAAGGAATTTGTGGGATGAGGTAACCCTTGGAGAAGGGAATGCCTATCGCTGCGTGCCTAATGTGTTTTATGAAAACAAGTCTGAGAAGGTAATAACCTGGGATAACCGAAAAGGCAGGGATGAGATGAAATACATTATCAGCTATATGGCAAAGTGCGAGCAGAAACCTTACGGGGATATTTCAAGAATAAGCACTGTCGCTGAATCAACCAGAAGGGGACGGTCACGCAGTCATTGCTGAAGGTTATTATTTACGGCGAACAGATATCTGATGAGCAATACCACTGAGCATTCATTTTCTCCTGCGTATTGCTCTCCCTTACCCTTACCGGAGAGCACTCATCATGATATCTGAAAATACATCCCTGCTTAATGACCAGCTGGTTGATATGAAATTCATTACTGCCTTTACCGGCCTGACGGATAAATGGTTTTACAAACTGATTCAGGATGGCCTGTTTCCCAGGCCTCTCAAACTGGGCAGAAGCTCACGCTGGTTTAAAAGCGAAGTGGAGCAATGGCTGGAGCAACAAATAGCCCAGTCCCGCAAAAAGGGAGCGTAACGATGTCAGACCTTATTTCACTCTCAGCCCTGATGCGAATGAATCAGCGCAGAATGAACCAGTGTATTACCCGGGATGCCATTACCGGCACTCCCCTCCGGCGTCATCGCCATTATCTGCAGGTGACATTAATTCATCTGGCAGGTTACGGGTCGATGCTGTTTCCGGCGTTTTTGCTGACGGCATTACCCGACTGTATTCCTGCTGATGACAGAGCACTCACCACAGCAGATACCGGTGTATTTGAGCCAGAGGCTCCCTGGTACAGCATCCTTTCCCGGGAAATACACCGACTGGGGCTGGTGGACGTAACGGAGGAGCTTTGTCACCTGCATCCGATGCAGCGTGAGGAGTACGCCCTGGTGATGTTCAGCAGACTGGCAATCACGCCATCAGTCCGTCTTCCGCCAGACCTGACACAGTGGCAGGCAAACCATCCGCATCTGACTGCGCTGACAGAAGAGTACCTCTTCTTTGCCTTTTACAATCAATGGCCTGGCCATCAGTAAACTCCCCAGCAACGCGCCCGGGAAACCTCTGTAAAATTGATCGGCAGAACCGATCGATTTCAAAAAACTGATCTATAAAAACAATTATCTTTCAGGCAATCCCCGCAAGTACCATAAAGGCGAATTCACTTTCCGGCTCTGTCTGCGGTGACAGAATAAATGCCACTCCAGAGGCATCTCACTGGTCATAACGCCAGGCGCCTGCCGGAAAGTTATCTCGCCTTCATCACTATTATCCGGACGACCCGCTCAGTCCGGTTCATCTTTTATCGTCCCGATGATAAAGGCCGCAGGGGTAAGTCCGCTCTCAGGCCCTCCGTGAATCACTCACCGGTTTAATCCGGCGGACGAGTGCTGCCTACTGTCTGGAAAAGGTTAATTACACACATGCTAAAAACACGTTCTTATTTCACGTCCGATGGCGTATACGCGCGATTAAAACTACTCATCAGTAAAGAGACTCTCTGTCTGTTGTTATGGCTGTCACTCATGCATTATGCGCTGGGTTATCAGTTTAAATTCATTTATGTCTTCTCTTCGTTATCCGGTTTATTGCTGCTCCGGTATACGGGAAAGCGGACATTCCGCGCCATTGTGATGGCATTTACGTTGGCGGGTGCATGTTATGCCCCGGTAGGCATTAACTATGGCTTCCCGGATATCAATGTCATCGGCTCCCTGATGTACACCAATCCGGATGAAGCGCATGAATTCATCGCCAGCATTCCGCCCCTTGCCTGGTTACTGTCGGCATCGGTTATCGCCTCCGGAGCTATGGTGCTTGTATCCTCATTCTCCGGTGCCTGTGACGAGCCTGTTTCGCGCCGGGTTTACGGGTTTCTGCTGGTGTTCTTTATTGCTTCTGCTTTCTGGTCCCCGGTCAGACAGGGACGACTGCTCAGCAGTGGATTACCCGAAGTACGCTTCGTTCATGACATCAATGCGTCTTACCGGGCGGTGCGTGACAACAACCAGCATTTTGCTCAGATAATGAATACTGGCAGCGACTGGAAACCGGTATCCTTGCCAGGCCAGCACCAGACCTACATCCTGGTCATCGGGGAAAGCGCACGCCGTGATTATCTTCACGCCTTTGGAGGGAAGTATCCCAACACGCCGTGGCTCGACAGCGTTCCGGCCAGCCTGTTTACACAGTACATTTCAGCCGGGCCCTCTACCGTACTCTCCCTGACAAACACCCTGGCGCGTCGTCAGGGCAACGCCACTGAACTGAATAACAACATTGTGACGCTGGCATCCCGGGCAGGATTTGAAACCTGGTGGATATCGAATCAGGGCAGGAAAGGACACTTCGATTCGCCGGTGGCATTGATGGGGGAAAATGCAGATCATGTTTACTTTAGTAAATCAGCCAGTTCCGACGACAGACTGTATTCACCGGACAGCCAGTTACTTCCTCAGCTTGATACCGCGCTGAAGCAAGGTCAGGGTAAGAAACTTATCGTACTGCATCTGATGGGGTCACATCCGCAGGCCTGCGTAAGAACGCAGGGGCAATATGATATTGCCGGCGCGAAAGAAATCTCGTGCTACATCAAATCCGTCACCATGACTGACCAGTTACTGAAGCAGGTCTACAACATGGCTGAACGCGATGGAGGCGACTGGTCGATGATGTATTTTTCCGACCACGGGCTGTCATACATCAACAAAGACACCGCGGGTGCCTATCTGACTCACGGCGACAAAACCCGTGAAAACTATGACGTGCCCTTCTTCATCCTCGACAAAAATCAAACGGACAAAGCCACAGTCCCGGTACGGCGCAGCGGCTTACGCTTTCTTGAAACCTTTGCTCAGTGGTTAAAAATTCGTACCCCAGGCATTGCGGACAGTTGTGACATGTTATCTGCCGAAGACTGTAGCAATGAACATCAGGTTTTGAATTTTAAGGGACAGTTGATGAATTATGACGGATTACCGTCAGTAAAATGACTTACCGGGCTTTAGCAAACAATGGTCCATACAGGGCCAACCCGCAACTTTGACTGAGTTGCGGGTTGTCTAAAAATAATACATAGTCGTACGCTTCGCTTGCGTTCAGCACACTAAGGCCGACATTGATAGTCTGCCTTGTGCCAGAAGCGGACGTTATTAATGGAACGAAATTTTAATTTTAGGCGTAGATCAATAGCCTATTCTTCCATACAACATAATGCTTAAACCATTTTCAAACGGCTGGTAAATCAAAGTAGAATGCCGGTAAACGCTCAGTTAAGCGGTGCGTTACAAATCGGTTATGCAACCTCAAGGTGAACGCATTACATTCTGACAGGAAGAATTATGGCTCATATCAGCGCCGTCGTAACTCTACGACCAATTCGATTCGCATTCCTCGTTAAACCCAATGACAGCAAACGGTTACTGGAAATCTTCCAAATAAACACATGCCTTTGGGGCGGTAAATTTAACCCTATCATTCCAATTTTTGGCCATGTGCCTAAATGGTGGAATAGGGATGACTACCAACCTGAGAGCGCCTTGCAGATCGTTAATGGCTATCTTGATGCTTTCGAACCGGATTTCCTTGTAGAAGCTGAAGCAGGGCTGGCTAAAGGGCTTGGCTATGATCCAGACCGAATACTGCAACTTTCAACCATGTTAAGGCGATCTGACGGACCGCGAGGCCAAGCTGGGCTTGATGTCTTCGACCTATATAAAGATCTGTATAAGAATCAATTTCAATTCGTGCGTCGGCATGAGCACGATATCGTGGAACTCATACCTCGGACGAATGCATTGAAGTCGTTCTGTGCTTGCCTATCCGGCAGCTTCCCTGAGGATGAAGACCTTAAATATTTTGGCCAAGGATTCTGCGATGCTTTTGCTCCCAAACAGGTTGAACTATCTCCAGAAGCTCTAGCAGAACTGTATAAGGATGGATTTAATTCCGCACTACAAATCGGCCACTCGAATATTGAGGTTAATTATCATGACAATGCTGATCCAACGCTCTTTGTCATGGATGCACATGACTCGCGCGATCTTATTGACTACTGGAACCTTCGTGCAATAGGGAGATATGTCCGACCAATTCCAATCCAATGGATTGATGCGCTTTCCCCATACTGCAAAGAATACATTGAACATTGCCATCGTCCCGTACGAGGGAATCAATTTGGCTTAATGACTCATGCTACCGTAATGTTCGCAAGATCTATTCCTACTGCGAATATCCAACAACTTTACGCTGACCATTTGCAGATAGATCGTGCAGGGGCAAATGTTCTGCAAGACTGGTATCCACCCATTTGGCGTTCGTCACCACACTTCAGTGTTCGTTGTACACGTCCAACTCTTTCTGGAGCAGAGAAAACGTTCGACATACAAATTGATGAAGACCGAACCGAAGTTCGGTTTGACAATCTCTATCCAGATTTCGCGGAGAGATATGCCGCCAGCAATGCTCGCTGGGCAAACGTTGTGAGATTTAAAGATTGGTTAAATTCAAGCCGAATCGCAACCGTTTTTCCTTGTGATTATCGGTCGCCAAAGATCTCTCGTTTTCATGCGATACATGGAAAAGTTTTGTCTACGACTGAAGGTTTTGTTACCTTTTGTCGTTACAAAAATACCTCTGATCTCTGGCGTCTAAGTGATGGCACAACTGCGATAAGTGAATGGCTAAAAAGCAATGGAGTCGAAAGCCAAATCTCCGATGCAGGGCAAGCTACACAGCAAATTATTAATACACTCGGAGGCTTCAGGGGAATTAGTAGTTTTGCCCATGCAGAGATAGTGAAACTGCTCAATAAAATTTCGCGACGGCCCATTTCACCCTCGATTCAACACCAAGAATTTCAGAATAAAATTAAAAATGTGGTGAAGGGTGATATATGGCGAAATAAAAATGCAGAAACTTTAGTTGAGCTTGGTGCTGTTGAGCTTGGCTTGGAGCTAAAGTGTGCAAAATGCTCTACTTGGGGATGGCACGCGCTACGCGAACTGGATCTTGTAGTAGCATGCGGCCTTTGCCTAAATAAGTTCAGCTTTCCAACGATCGATCCAAGCTCGAGTCAGTTGTCCCGTTGGGCTTACAGGCTGATAGGCCCCTTTGCACTTCCTGATTATGCTCGTGGGGGATACGCTGCGTCCCTAACGCTAAGATTTCTTGCCGACATATTTGGAAATCATGAGACCAGCATTACATGGTCAACCGGCCAAATACTGACATTGGCCCCAAAACAATATATTGAAGCTGACCTAATAATCTGGCACCAACGCACAGTTTTCAATGGGCTGGATCACCACGCAGAACTCGTATTTGGAGAGGCAAAAAGCTTTAGAGGCGAGAATTCTGAAGAGAAAAAAGTAGTTGCTGATGCATTTGAAGTCGAAGATGTAGAGAGAATGAAACAACTTGCTATCCGCTTCCCTGGCGCAATTTTGGTTTTTGCAACCATGAAGCAGGCAGGAGATCTTACCCCGGCCGAAATTCAGCGGATTACAAAACTCGCTTCTTGGGGACGTGAATACATCCACGAACGCCGACAATCAAGGGCCCCTGTTATACTCCTAACTGGCCTAGAGCTGTTCGCACCATATTCGCTTTCTCAAGCCTGGGATGCTGCAGGTGGCCGCCATGCTGAAATTGGAAAGGGACACTTCGGCGATACAGATAATCTTCGCATTTTGGCCGATATGACACAGCAGCTATATCTTAATATGCCGTCATATAGTGAATGGTTACGAGCAAAGTGGGAAAAAAGAAATCAGCGTCGTCAGGTGCGACAAGCTGCCGCGGTACCTGTACGAGATGCTGAAGATCATTAATGTAACCCAAGAGTGCGGAAATCCGGATGCTAAATCCTCCGGTTTTCCGCATGAGCACAATGTCCGCACCTCGCTCAAAGCTGACCTGATGGCGTCCAGCCTGTTCGATCCGTGCCAGTAGCGAACATAACAGTTCAGGTCATCAGGCTTTTCATCTATTGTTACAAGCCAGAGCCTATCCGCATGTTGATGCCGATAAGGTGAATTAACTGCCCGACAATCTCTTTTTCATCGAGGAGCAGATTGACACTTGCCACCTGTAATTGTTCTTCTCCTGCAATAATCCTATAGCCTGCATTTAGAGGCTGAGCTCCCAAACCAGAATGATGAGGATAGAGAAGCATAACTTGTGGGCTGTGATAAAGCCGTGCATAGGCCATCATCTGGTAGACATCAGCCTGCGATACGCCATGCCTGGCATCTTCGGGATGACGTCCAATACGCTTCCATTTAGTGTCTATGATCATAACAGTCTGGTGGTCCCGTTCGATAAGCAGGTCCGGCCGGGTCTGGAAGCGTGGTTTACCTTCTGTTCCGTCCTCGATCAGACAGTATAATCTACCTGCCTGTGCACGAACCGTCCATTCCGTACCACGTACAGCACGCTTCGCCAGTGCCGCTATATATACCTCGAACAGGTCGTTCATCGGGAAAAGCAGTGTAATCCCGTTCTGCGCTCGTTTATCATGGTGTGTAGCCTGCCAGTCGCGTCTCAAGAGAAGACGCGCCAGATTGTAAAGTGCTTCCCAGCGATGATTGGTTCGGTCAATTCGCACCTGTGACCACGGCAGGTGACTCAAGGGGACGTCACAAACACTCGCCAGCAGGATGCGCAATTCATTCAGACGGCGGAGCGTATCAGCAGCTCGGGCATAATGGTGAAGCAGAACTACACATGCTTTCATAATTCGAAGTAGAGCGGTATCAGCCAACAGCTCGTCGTAACGACAGGCGAGACGGTCGGGGCGGACGGCAAGCGTAGTGAATTGTCGTTTAATATTGAGCCTTCCGCGCAATGAAGGTAAATCGTCTTCCTGTGCCAAATAGGCGCGCGGTAATCCCCGATGTACTTCAGATAAGAGTCGCTCGGCGAAGAAGCGGATGAGTATCTCTAGCAAGCTTTCAGCTTGTCTCGCCATTGTTGCAGCCTGTCCATTGCCGAGTTTAAGGCCGAGGGCGACATCAAGCATACGTATCAGGCGATTGCGTATTGTGGCGTCCGGTTCTATCGTCTCGTCGTCGAATTTGGGCAGGATCTCAAGGCTACATCCCGGAGCGGCAATGACCCCAACCATTTGCCCGGCAATAATTTTGTTATGGCGATCGATTAAGATATTGGTGCCGTGATGATTTGCCAGCGGATGTTCGCGCGCCGCCGTGAGCAGAGCGTTAGCCTGAGGGCGGGTAAAAGCATGAGGAGCATTTATGCTGCTTTCCGTGCCCACATAAACAGCACCCCATTCGCGAACCGTGAGGTGCGTCATTCTATCGATTCACCAGCCACCTCGAGAGCGGTGGCATTTAACGTTCTGGCTTTGCCTACCAGTCGATCAAAGGCGTCATTTCTGAACGGTGCACGTACCGACCAGCTTGATAATGGTTCCCCCTCTATTCCTGGTGGCGGAAAAATCTGCGCTTCCTGCATAAAACCATCGCCCAGCACTGCCGCGATTCGGCTCCAGTCCTCGAAGAAATACTCTTGTAACAGTGGTATGACCTTATTGCGCACTGCATCTTCAACTTGTGTCCTGGATTCACAATTGATAAAGAAGGCGTGTCCAATGCGATATTCCCGGCCTATAAGATATTCAATACGCTGGTTGATGGTGGTAAGAACGGCTTTGAGATCTATCCCCTCTACTTCACTTAGCAGGGTCGCGTCGGGAGCCATTTCCCGGAAGTTGAATCGCCGCCTTAATGCCGTGTCGAGCAATGCGATGGATCGATCGGCGGTATTCATGGTGCCTATGATATGAAGGTTGGCGGGGATGCCAAAATCTTTCTTTTTCGAATAAGGCAAAGTTACGGTGAGTGCATCAGGCATTCCCAGACGTTTATCCGGCTCAATTAACGTAATCAGTTCGCCGAACACTTTCGAGATATTTGCCCGGTTGATCTCATCAATGATGAGGACGAATTGTTCTGGTTGTCCTTTAACATCGGAACTATTATCCAGGTTCTCTGTACTCGAGAGCAGTCTGCCTAGCGCCGGGATATTCACACGACTGGTGGCAATGGAATAAAGCGTCCGCATGGTGAAGTTACCATCGATAATGGTATCGAGTGGCAGTGGTTCATCAAGGGTCAATAGCCAGCGAACTGGGCGGCGGTGGGCATAGTAACCTTCGGCTTCAGGAACGAAATAGTAATCACCAGTGATTTCAGCGATAGCGCGAAACGCAGTGTTCCCGTAAGGGACAATCACGATATCACCAGGCTTCATTTCGCAACGGAAGGGGTAGGTTTGCGTCCAGTTACTAGGCGTCAGATTCCCTGGATTTTGCTTGATCCATTCATCATGAATCGCGTTGAACGATGAAAATCTATCCGCGCTCCAGTCGATCGTCCCACCCCAACCCAGAGCGATATACCCATTGTCGCGGGCATCTTCATACACATCGTCTTCGGTGCCAATTGTCCCTTGCCCCATTTTCCAGAAGCGTTTTTGGGATAGTTGCAGTACCGAGGCATCTGTCTGTGCACGGGGTTGTGTTCTGGCCTGATCGGCAAGGGCACAAATTTCTCTGAAGAGACCCGGCGTAGGCATGAGTCTGAATCCAGCAGACGAAGACTCATCTTCACCGATTTCTGGGCGAAGGCCCTCAACGAAGGTTTCGTAGTCATAGCTCTGGTGGAATGTGACGAAAGAGATCCTCTTTTCTGCCATCAGTTCGTTATAGCGCACCATCAGGGCCGCCCGCCCATCCTTTGAGTTCGGATAGGCATCTTTGCCATCGCAGAGCGCTACGGCTTCCCTCGCCGTGTTATAGGTCTTTCCGGTACCTGGAGGACCGTAAAAAATAAGGTTAGTCGGAGTTGGTTTATTCTGGGCCACTAGTTCGCTTCCTTCCGTAAGGATGAACGTATATTTCCGGGTTGTGCTCTTTTTAGGGCCTTCCGTCACCGGAGGGGGAACATCCGCTAGTTCCTGAAATTTTTGACCATCAAGAGCCTGACAGATGTTCGGCCATCCCTTGTCGAGACCCATTTCAGTATTCAGAGGGCCAACTACTAGGGTGACACTTGCGTCACCTCGCTCTCTGGCTGGGGTGATGTAGTTTTCAAGGACATAATCCCGAATTTCGTCGGCCTGAGAGTCATCACCGCTCAGGAAGCGTCCATATTGTCCGAGCCAGCTATTCCAGTTGGACAATCGGTTAAGCGGTTGCTCTGATTCAGGCATTAGTAACCGATAGTCATTGCCGTTGTCTTTGGCATCACGGCGAATATCTTTGATCCGCTGTCTCAATTGCGCAAATCCATCCGCTTTGTAGGCTGCATCCAGATCTGCATGAGGAGAACCAAGTGCTGCGAGATTTTTTTCTATAGTTTTGACAGCATAAATACGGGAGTTGAGGCCTGCTTGCGTTTTGGCTCCTTTGCTTTTCAACCATTCCTGAAATTCAACTTCGAGCATTCCCTATGTCCTCTCTTCAACGCTAACTAGCTGATAGCTATCATCGTGGATGACGGTAGAGTCGGCAAGGATATTGTGTAATTCGAGAGATAGTGAATTGCCACAGGTTTTACAGATATTTAAATAGGCTGGCTTGGCTGCCCTCACACTGGTATTGCATCCAGTAATTTTCTTGTTTTTTAACCTCATATGAGGTATAAAAAACAGAAAAACCATAAGAGGCACTGCCAATGTACTCCCATAATCTCGCAAAAACTGTCGTGCTGGCTGACCCAGATGACGTTGAGTCCTATCTGCAGCCTATGAATCTTAGCCAAAGTGATCTTGGTCGTATCCTCGAACGAGGGTTATCAGGTCGTTACTCAACGACTCAGAACCACCCTGCAATTTCACGTGGGCAGTATTTTTATGGTGAGGGAGTTAGCGGCGCTCGTGAGATTCTTGCGCCAAGAGGGTATAAACGGCTATCTATTCGAAATGTTGAATTAACCGTTAGCGATAATGTTGCAATTTACCTATGCCGTGGCTGCGATCAAACTGGGCTTCTTCATGGATACCCCGAATCTCGCCTGAAGAAAGGTGACTTTACTTGCGATCTGATGGGGTTGATTCACAACAATACCCCAGGACAAGGAAATCTCAAGTTCGACGATACCCAACTTAAGTTGGACCTTGATCTACCCGAAGATGATGTTGTACCTCTCCTGCCGAATAAAATCGGAATGGACTTATGGTTTTTACTCTACGATTTTTATGAAATCGATGACTTTCACCGTGTAGGTATCCGTGCAGAGCTTTCTCGACCGATCTCGTACAACGATAAAAATGTAGTCAATAGCTTTTCTACGCGTTTGATACTTGATATTCACGGACCTGAGCCGATTATCCAGAGTAATGATGCACCACTATTTACGCCAGATATCGACCTCGACATTTTAAAAGTAGGCTAAGTATGTACCATGTTTAATTCAGAGCGTTTACGTATAGCAAGAGAACGAAGAGGTCTGACACAAAGAGCTTTAGCCGAAGCAGCTGAATTGACCAGCAGAACGATTTCTAACTATGAGAAGGCTGGTATCTTTGATGCTGTAGCCAGTGACAGTATGGATAAAATCTCTGCTGTTCTTGGTTACCCTGTTGAATTTTTCCTCGACAGAGACGTCCCTTCTCTTGCTCCTGAATCGGTTAGTTTTCGTGCAATGACTAAGCTAAGTGCACAGAAGAGAGATTCCGCGCTTGGAGCAGGCAAACTTGCCCAAGAGTTATCAATCTGGATTGAAGAACAATTCAAACTACCGAAACCCAATATTCCTGATTGTAGCTTCGATGGTTATTCGGAACCTGATCGTGCCGCCCGAGCAGTGAGAGAACACTGGGGAGTCGGTGAACTATCGATATCTAACTTAATTCACCTTCTGGAGGCTAATGGGGTACGTGTATTCTCGCTCGCTGAAAATTGCGTTGAAGTTGATGCTTTTTCGTTTTGGATTGACGAAAAACCATTTGTTCTTCTGAACACAATGAAAACACCGGAGCGTAGCCGCTTCGATGCAGCTCATGAATTAGGTCATTTAGTTCTTCACAAACATTCAAGCAATAATGGCAGACAAGCTGAACTAGATGCCGACCGCTTTGCATCAGCTTTTCTGATGCCTGAACGTAGTGTTTTGGCGACAGTCCCAAGAATGCCATCGCTGGATCTACTTATCTCAATGAAAAAAAATTGGAAAGTATCACTCGCAGCTTTGGTCCGTCGCACATTCGATGTGGGTTTATCTACCGAATGGCATTATCGACAGTTATCGATTGAGTTAGCTCGACGGGGGTATCGAACCAGCGAACCACAAGGTATGGACGATCGTGAGAGATCACTTATATTAGAAAAGGTATTTTCAGCACTGCGTTCAAGTGGGATCAAGCGTAGTACGATCCTCGAACAACTACGGTTCCCTGCAGATGAAGTAAGTGCTCTTACCTTCAGCAATAGCTTCTTTATGGGCTCCATCAATGGGGAAGGCTTATCTGAGCAAACCTCTGGTAAACGCCCTCCACATTTGAGTCTGGTTAAATAATAATGGCCACGTAATCAACTGGCCTGGAATGTTTTGTCTTACCAACTCGCTCCTCGCGGTCCCTCCAAAATACTCGATAGAACTCACGTTGTTTCACGACGCGAGTTCACCGAATGTTCCTAACTCCGAGTAGGGTCAAAAATGCTCTCTGGCTACCACTTTCAGAACTAAAAAATTCTATAATGAAGAAATTTTTAAGTTGAACTGAAAAAATGTTCGGTAAGGCTAAAAAAATCGTATAGTGTTACGATAGCCACTAACATATTTACATAGTAGGACAACAATGATCCGTTGCCATCTAGCCCGACTAATGGGTGAGCATAAAATGCGCATCGCTGATGTAGTCAGAGAAACCGGCATCAGCCGCAATACCATAACGCTGATGTACAAAGAAACTGCTCAAAAGGTTGATTTGGAGGCGGTAGATAAGCTTTGTGCCCTCTTCCAATGCGACATAAGCAAATTGTTTGAGAGGATAATTGAGGAATGATAACGCCTACCAAAATAGGGAAATTTACTGAAGATACTCGCGTAAAAATCCCAACTATTCTTCATCTCATTAGGTTGGGTTATACCTATTTGTCACTCAAAGGGCAGGATTGGGACAAGGGAACTAATATTTTCCCTGAGATTTTCAAAACCTCGATTGCCAGGATCAACCCCGGTACTAGCTCGGATAACGTAGAGCGCTTTCTTAAAGAGATATCACTCTTACTAGATAACGAAGATTTGGGGCGTGCATTTTTCGAAAAACTAACAGACCGCTCTAATATAAAACTTATTGATTTTGAAAATTTCAACAACAATAGCTTCCATGTTGTTACCGAGCTAACTTGTGTAAATGGCGATGAAGAATTCCGCCCTGATATCACATTACTCATTAATGGGATGCCGTTGATTTTCATCGAAGTCAAAAAGCCAAACAATCGTGAAGGCATTATCGACGAAAGAAATCGCATCAACGAACGCTTTCAGAACCCAAAATTTAAGCGTTTTGCCAACATCACCCAGTTTATGATCTTCTCCAACAACATGGAGTATGACGACGGTGACCCGGAACCGATTCAAGGAGCATTCTACGCCAGCAGTTCGTACCATAAGCCTGTATTCAACTATTTCCGTGAAGAAGAAATTTTTGACCTGACTGCAATGTTAAAGCCGTTGTCTGAAGGCTCTGAATTGGTTGTCTTAAAAGACAATAACCTTGAAGTTATTCGTAACAGCCCTGAGTTTCAGATCAACAAAGATCATAATCGACCGACTAATCGCATTTGTACCTCACTCCTGAATCGTGACCGCCTGGCATTTATTCTGCGTTATGCCCTTGTCTATGTCACTGAATCTACAGGTATTGAGAAGCACATTATGCGCTACCCGCAGCTGTTTGCTACCAAGGCAATAGCTCGCAAGTTAGATGCAGGAATCAAAAAAGGGATCATTTGGCATACTCAGGGTAGCGGCAAAACGGCACTGGCCTATTACAACGTGAGTTTCCTGACAAATTATTTTCAGCAAAAGCGGGTGATCCCTAAGTTCTATTTTATTGTTGATCGGCTGGATCTATTGCAGCAGGCACAACGTGAATTTATCGCTCGTGGGTTAACGGTACATACTATCGATTCCCGTGAAGCATTCTCCCGCGATATTAAGGCAACACAGGTTATACACAACCATCTTGGGAAGCCTGAAATCACTGTCGTCAATATTCAGAAATTTAAAGATGATCCTGATGTTGTTACGACCAAAGATTACGATGTCAGTATTCAACGCGTCTATTTTCTTGATGAAGTTCATCGTAGCTATAACCCAACAGGAAGCTTCCTTGCTAACCTAACCCAGTCAGATACCAATGCCATTAAAATAGGTCTGACCGGAACACCTCTTCTTGGAACTGATTACAACTCTCGGTTGCTGTTTGGTGAATACATCCACAAATATTATTACGATGCTTCCATTGCCGACGGCTACACACTGCGCCTTATCCGTGAAGAGATTGCCAGTAACTACAGAATGGTGCTACTGCAAGCACTGAAAGATGCAGAGGTGCAAATGGGTAGCGGACAGCAGACTCAAGTCTATTCGCACCCAAGCTTTGTAAAACCGATGCTGGATTACATAACGACTGATTTTGAAAATAGCCGCAAGACCTATAATGACGACTCCATAGGTGGAATGGTTATCTGTGCCAGCTCGGAGCAGGCGAAACAGATGTTTGCACTGTTTAATGAAAAGTTTACTTCTACTGGCAACCCCCCTGAAACGAATGAGATTGAAGACTATTTGCAAGCTGCAGAACCGGAGGTGGTTTACAGCGTGTCAGG
Source organism: Enterobacteriaceae bacterium RIT714 (assembly GCA_009668015.1). GTDB lineage: Bacteria > Pseudomonadota > Gammaproteobacteria > Enterobacterales > Enterobacteriaceae > Enterobacter. Next base: position 7,360 of record WJYB01000017.1, on the reverse strand, counting down.
GCGTAAGCAAAAGACGATAAAGAACGCTGCATTAATCCTGCATGACATAGGCTCAAAGCAAGAACGGAAAGACTGGGTGGAGGATTTTAAAGCCGGGAAAATAGATTTGTTGTTTGTCTACAACATGTTGCTAACTGGCTTTGATGCAAAACGACTGAAAAAACTTTATCTGGGCCGTGTGATCCGAAAACATGGCCTGTTACAGGCGTTAACCCGCGTAAACCGAACCTACAATAATTTTCGCTACGGTTATGTGGTAGATTTTGCCGATATTAGCCAGGAATTTGATGCCACTAATAAAGCTTACTTCGAAGAGCTGCAGGATGAGCTGGGTGACGAAATGGCGAATTACTCCCAGTTATTTAAATCCCAGGAGGAAATCCGCCAGGAAATCGAACACATCAAGGATGTACTGTTCCAGTTTGATACCGAAAACGCAGAAATCTTCTCCGACCAAATCAACGAGATTCAGGATCGTGAAACCGCGCTAGTACTGAAAAATGCTCTGGCCGATGCCAGAAGCCTGTATAACGTTATTCGCCTGCAGGGTGACTACGATTTCCTCACCGAGCTCGATTTTGACCGGCTTAATGTCCTCTACCGTGTCGCCAGTGCCCGCCTTGATCTGCTTAATCTGAGAGAGAATCTGGAACAGGGTGAAGATATCTCCGGGTTACTAAATCGCGCGCTGGAAGATGTCATTTTCGAGTTCGTGAAGGTGGGCGAAGAGGAGCTGGTTTTGGCCGACAAGCTGAAGCAGACTCTACGCCGTACCCGTGAAGCATTAGCTAGCAACTTTGATCAGCAAGACCCACACTTCATTACGCTTAAAGAAGAGCTGGAACGTCTGTTTAAGAAAAAGAAACTCAGTGACGTCACGCAGCACGAAATGGTTGCGAATATTGGCACACTCAATAGAATTCATGACCGCATCAAAGAGCTGAACCGCCAGAACAACCTGCTCCGCCAGAAGTATCGGGGAGACCGGAAGTATGCCCGAACTCATAAGCGATTACAGGAGCGCGGCGCATTTGGTGAGCCAGAGCGTAAAATTTTTGAGGCGTTGTTTGGTGTGAAACAGGATGCTGATGAAAAAGTATTGAACAACAGCCAGATACTGAACAACGAAAGTTACTTTGAAAAACAGTTAGTGTCTTGCGTGATCAACCATTTTGAAGATGTGCACCATATCAACCTGAGTGCCGACGCAGCCAGAGACATCAACCGCCTGATTGTCGCAGAGTACCTGAACGAATTTAATACCGGAGCAAGAACGTGGTAGAGCTAGAATTTAGAGATAAAACTAAGACCCTAATCGACAACCTGAAAAGCATTTGCGCCAACTACGGTCTGGGTAACGATGGTAACGAATTCAAAATCATCACGCAGGCATTCCTGTACAAATTCCTGAACGATAAATTTGCCTTTGAGGCGAAAAAAGTTGATCCAAAGCTAGCTGATGAGAAGCGCTGGGAAGATGTGCTAAGCGCCATGAGTGAAGAGCAGTTAAACAAACTGCAACTCAAGATGAGTGCGGATACTGCAACTCTGAAGCCGCACCACTTCATCAGCTATCTATTCAATAATCAAAATGCTGCTGATTTTGCTAAGACTTTCGACGATACCTTGCTGGATATCGCCGTAACGAACAATGATGTCTTTGCGGTGAAAACTGACGGTGGTGCAAAAGTGGTGCTGTTTGACCGCATTAGCCAATACATTGCGGATGAATCAAAACGTGATGACTTCTGCCGCGCCATCATCAATAAGCTCGGTCAGTTCAGTTTTGAGCGTATTTTTACCCAAAAATTTGATTTCTACGCCACCATCTTTGAGTACCTGATCAAAGACTACAACAGCAACTCTGGTGGCAAATACGCCGAGTACTACACGCCGCACACTGTGGCACGTATTATGGCTGAGATTCTGGTGCCAAAAGAGCAACAGGGCAAAGTACGTGACGTGAGTTGTTATGACCCATCAGCCGGTTCCGGTACGTTGTTAATGAACGTAGCCCACGCTATCGGCGAGGATCGTTGCAGTATTTTTGCTCAGGATATTTCACAGAAATCTTCCAGCTTGCTGCGCTTAAACTTAATCCTTAATAATCTGGTGCACTCCATCCCGAATGTGGTTCAGGGCAACACGATTTTGCACCCGTATCACAAAGACGGCCGGGAGATAAAACGCTTTGATTATATTGTCTCCAACCCACCTTTTAAGATGGATTTTAGCGACTTCCGTGACGCTCTGGACAGTAAAGAGAATCAGGAACGCTTCTTTGCCGGTATCCCAAAAGTACCAAAAGCGGCAAAGGACAAAATGTCCATTTACCAGTTGTTCCTGCAACACATCATTTACTCGCTAAAACCGGGTGGCAAAGCTGCAGTGGTCGTACCAACAGGCTTTATTACTGCTCAATCTGGCATCGATAAAGGTATTCGTGAGCATCTGGTAAATAACAAGATGCTCGCGGGCGTAGTCTCTATGCCATCGAATATCTTTGCTACTACCGGTACAAACGTTTCTATTCTTTTTATCGATGACAGTAATAAAGAGGGCGTAGTACTGATTGACGCTTCGAACTTAGGTGAGAAAGTCAAAGATGGTAAAAATCAAAAAACGGTGCTGACGGAAGAGGAAGAGCAGCGCATCTACGAGGTCTTTAACAATAAGTGGACTGAAGAAGATTTCTCTGTTGTGGTCTCCTATGATGAAATTGCGGTGAAAAATTACTCGCTTAGCGCCGGGCAGTATTTCGAAGTGAAGATTGAGTATTCGGATATTACGCCGGAGCAGTTTACTGAAAAAATGAAAGGGTTCAGTGACAAACTGGAGAGTTTATTTGGTCAGTCTCGTGAGCTGGAAGCGGAAATTAAGAAAGGGCTGGCGGGGTTGAAGTATGATGCATAGCCATATGACTACGATTGGAGATATTGCTCAGGTATTTGATGGGCCACATGCAACACCAAAAAAAATAACTTCGGGGCCATATTTTCTCAGCATATCAAGTTTGGAAAAAGGAAGGTTAGATCTAACAAAATCAGCCTTTCTAAGCGAAGAAGATTTCAAAAAATGGACTAAAAGAGTTACACCAGAAGAAGGCGATCTTCTTTTCTCTTATGAAACAAGACTTGGAGAGGCTGCGCTCATGCCTGCAGGTGTGAAGGCATGTCTTGGCCGACGTATGGGTTTATTAAGGTTCAATAAAGATAAAGTCATACCTGAGTATGTTTTATATGCATACTTGTCTCCAGCATTCCAGCAGACAATAAAGGCTAATACACTCACAGGAGCTACCGTAGATCGTCTTTCAATAAGTGAACTTCCTGACTTTCCAATTCGCATACCACCTCTTGAAGAACAGGAAACGGTGGCTAATCTCTTAGGTAGCATCGACAAAAAAATAGATTTGAATAACCGCATCAATGCCGAATTAGAAGCAATGGCAAAAACGCTGTACGACTACTGGTTTGTACAGTTTGATTTTCCTGATACTAATGGTAATCCGTATAAGTCCTCCGGTGGAAAGATGGTTTATAACTCAAATTTAAAGAGAGATATTCCGGATGGATGGATGGATAGTGAGTTGGATAACTTAGCCGATCTTTATCAACCGAAGACTATTTCTGAGAAAAATATGATCAGAGATGGTAAATATCTCGTATACGGCGCTAATGGTGTTGTTGGTCGCTTTGATAAATATAACCATGAGAAATCAGTTGTCACAATTACTTGTCGTGGAAATACGTGTGGCAATATAAATATAACCCGTCCTTATTCTTGGATCACTGGCAATGCAATGGTCGTCAGACCTAAGAATGAATGTATAAATCCATATTATATTTACAACTTATTGTTAGATTCCGGTGTAAATAAAGTCATTACAGGCTCAGCTCAACCTCAGATCACACGCTCAAATTTGGCACCCTTAAAAATAATTCTCCCCAATGAAGAAATCATTCAAAAATATTCATTAATGATGGGAGGTGTTTTTTTGAAAAAAATAGCCATTTTAGAAGAAAATGAAAATTTAGCAAAACTCCGCGACTGGCTTCTCCCTATGCTAATGAATGGACAGGTAACTGTGAGGTAATTATGAACACCGCATTTCGGCTGCTACTTACATTCAATGCCACATCACTTTTGGTGATTATTTTTCTTGTGCAAAAAGGATATACCTTAGGGTACCTTTTCCCAAAAAATGATGGTCTTAGCTGGGTTAGTTTGTTGCCAAACGTGGTATCTTATCTGCTCTATGTACTTATTCCTGTACTTTTTACAGGATTAAGTATCGTGCTCAGCTCCAAACTCGGAAAAGACCAATTCAAAAAAGGTGAGGTTGATAGTATTGAGCATGCCAACAACAGCTTTTTGCCCAGTTATTTAGGTTATTTCTTTGTGGCGCTTAGTGTAGGAAATTGGGAGACATTATGGTTTGTGTATGGTGTTCTGTTTATTTTCACTTTCCTATCTCAAGCACTTTATTTTAACCCACTATTTCTCATCTTTGGTTACGAGTTTTACAACGTTAAAACAAAAAATGGAACCGCGATCTTTTTAATCAGTCGTCAGAAATATAAAACACCAAGTGACATTGATATTTCAACAGCCTTTAGAATTAACAACTACACATTTATTGAACGGAGTTAGCAATGGATCATGTATTGGTTAGAGTTAAGGGGCTTCGTAAAAAGCCATATCGTAAGTTGATCTCAGATTATAAACTTTTCGAAACTGTTGATATCGATGTTTCTACTTGCATTCCTTATAATCCTGATCACAATTTAGATGAGGATGCATGGTTTAAAGTTGAGCAATTTAGTCAACAACCATTTAGCATTGGAAATTTTAATAGCCATTATGATTCAAAAAACTATGATGACTTAACCAAGGACCAATTTAATAAAATTGCTTATATTGTTTCAGTTCAAGGGGATGATTTTTATTTCCAAAAAATCACTTCATCTCTATTTATTAAAAGAAAGACTGTAGTTTTTGGTGAGGTTGCAAAGGTTGAAGAAAGCACCAATCGTCTCGTGATTAATTCAACACCAGATGCGATATATTTTACAGTGTCTGACACGTTAATTTTCAGAAATCTAGTTACAATATCATCCATTTTCCCTGGGATTGATATACTCTACAAAGAAGCAACCAAAGAAGAAGTCAAAGAGTTTTTAGGTGAATCATTTATTGAACTTGCGAATGAGTACAACGTAGAAAAAGTTTCAAAACCTAACAGAAAAAGAGTAGCTCTTGCGATGGCAACCCTGGAAACAATGTCGGCCGCAGACAGAGCTAGCATGTTGACATATATTGAAAGCTACTGCGAGCAAAAACTAAAATTCGACCATACCAGCAGTAAATTTGAAATATCAACCGATGATGAATTAAAACTTTTACTTTATGGTATTGAAAAACGTTTTTACACCACTTATGACGGGCATGAAAGAAGACTTGCTAATTCCGTACAGCCTCTAAATTAAGGACAATTAGACATGACGTACAAAGCAGTTTTTAATGGTTGGGATGAGTTAACAATTGAAGATTTACTAGTCGCCTACCGAAAAGCTAAAGCAGACTGCTTCTTTGAGGATACATTTCCTACTGCCACAAACTTTGCCAGATATGAACAAAATCTTGTTGAGAACTTAGCTAATCTCCTGAAAAGCATACGTGACAATAATGGTTTTGAGAATAATTCTGATCTTATTGGAAATTTCCGTCTGCTACCTAAAAAATTGTCCACTAAGAAAAAAGAAGGCACTCCAGAAAATGGGCATGTTCATTTTTCTAACCCAGTAAGATCTGCTAAAGAATTATTCAAATATTACGACCTTATTCCTGAATTTAGAGTTGTTGGTGATTTTCCGGTCAATAGCCATATTATCTCAGCATTATGGATAAATATGGTTGGGCATAAGTTTGATGAAAAATTAGACGGCTGCTGTTACGGTGCAAGGCTAAAACGTATCGGAGGTGATGAATTACTATTAGACAAAGCAGACCGTTCTTTCCATATTAGTTCAATTGGTTCGTTTACTCCTTATTTTCAGCCTTATAAAAAGTGGCGTGGTGATGGATTAAAAGCAATGCGTGATGAGTTAGAAAAGGATCATGATATCATTGCTGCCTCGCTTGATTTAAAAGGTTATTACCATTTTATTGATCCATTAGCTTTAATATCTCAGGATCTCCATAGTACATTAGGTGTTAGCCTTACAGATGACGACATAGAATTTACCACACAATTAGCAAATTTCTTAAAACATTGGTCTGATGGCGCAACAGAATTCAGTGAAAAAATTGCAAATAAAAAGTATACCGTGATGGGGGGGCTGGTTATTGGGCTAACAGCCAGCCGAATTATTTCTAATTTGTTACTGCATTGTTGGGATAGGCTAATTATAGAAAAACTATCACCAATCCATTATGGTCGTTATGTAGATGATATGTTCTTAGTCATGCGTGATACAGGAACTATTAACAATAATCATGATTTCATGATGTTGCTTAAAGATAGGATTGGAGACGATTGCATAAGTCAGACTGATAAAAAAGAGCAGGTTTGGCAAATACAGCAAGGTGAAAATATTCAAAGAAAGACTACTATCAGACTGCAATCTGATAAGCAAAAACTTTTCATTCTCCATGGAAGAGCTGGTATTGATCTACTAGACAGCATCGAAAAAGAGATTTACGAGCTTTCCAGTGAACATCGGCTAATGCCATCACCTAACCAATTAGAAGATTCTATTGCAGCTAAAGTGCTTTCGGCTGCAGGTAGTGTAGGTGAAAATGCTGATACTTTGCGCCGTGCTGATGGGTTAACTATTCGCCGTCTAGGATGGTCGTTGCAACTGCGTCATGTTGAAACACTGGCGCGAGATCTTCCCCCTCATGAATGGAAAGAGCAGCGAGAAGAATTTTATCAGTTTGCTTATAACCATATACTCAGACCTGATAATTTATTTGCTCATTTTAGTTATCTCCCAAGGTTACTTGGTTTCGCTATAAGTATGAATGAGTGGCACCATGCAGAATCAATTGTGCGAAAGGCCGATAATGCCATTGATATTCTGGCATCGGTTGTTACTTCCGGTAAGGAAATTTCTATAAATGGCTGTAAAACAAGAGCAATAAATGATCTTTGGCGGTACGTTAAAGGTACATTGAGCTGGCTATTTATTGATGCTGCAACCCGCTATTACAGCGCCGATAAGCTATTCGCAGAACAACGTTCCAAAAAAGAAGAATGTCTTTCAGATATATTTTTTAAGAATATAGCTCAAACCCTGACCAGTTTTAAAGACATACTTAGTTTAAACTTTGATTTGTCCAAATTTTATTCAGATGC
>WJYB01000016.1 GCA_009668015.1 Enterobacteriaceae bacterium RIT714 | reverse complement strand
TTCATTTTAATGATATTTGCAGGGGTTATGTGGGGGTTGAATGGAGTAGCATATTCTATACTTATATCAAACATTATCCTGACATATTCAACCTGGCTTGTGGCTGAAAAGCTACATCCAATGAAATTTGATATGCGATATTGTCATGTATATGTATTGTTTTGCTTTGTTATCGTATTGTCTCTACAACTTTGGACGTGAAGAATAATATGGAAATTAACCATCAGAACAAATCCATTATAATATTCAAATATTATCTTTTTATAATATTCTGCATGTCCTGTTTTATTTATTTTTGGCTATTTGCATATGATACAGGGTTCACTTATGAACCAATTAAAGGGTGGCTCAATCCCGTAAATATCCATGATCATTATGTTTACCTTAGCTATATAGATGAGATAGAAAAAACTGGTGATTGGGTAACTTTATCTGGATTGAATAATAACTTTGGCATATCTCTCGTATATTATTGTATTCATACTATTCTTGAACAAATAGATCTAGAACTCAATTATGAGACGCTGGCATTGGTTGTTAACCTAATTATTATGATGTATGCAATGAGAGTTTATTCGTCGATTATATATAAACTCGGATTAAACCCAGTCTGGACACTCACTTTTTTTGTTATGTCCCCACTTTTGTATTTCGCCCAACTTATCAATAAAGACTCATTTACTATATTAATAATTTTACTTGCCATAAACTATTCGATAAGTAACCAATGGAGACAATTTTTCATTTTAACCATATTATCAATGTTAATTCGATTTCAATTGCCTGCGTTACTTTTATTATATTTATTTTTTGTGGTTGGTAAAAAAAATCATGTATTAAAATTCATTTGTGTTTATATTTTTCTGTCGTTGATGAATGGTGTGCTGGCAAAGTATCAAATTGATTTCTTTAATGAATCAACACTGTCAGATGGTATGAGTTACTTGGTTTATAGCCTAAATACAAAATATTATATCGGCTCACTATTGCTAAATCCTGTACGTGCAATTCAATATATTCATGATGCATTAATCTCATTCTATTTTATAAATGGTGAAGTGATAGATGTAGGCAGAATGAAAAATATTCCTCAGGTCATCTTCCTGTTGCTCCTTTCACCATTTTTGATAAACGTCATCCTGAATTATCGTTTTTACATGGGAAAAAAAGAGAAGTATCTACTTGCTATGATCAATGCATTCTTTGGTATTTGGCTATTTAACCCAACAATAAATTTAAGATACTTTATTCTCTTTTTCCCAACCCTACAGATATTGGGTATCTGCATGTATATAAATTATAGGAAAAGAGGGAGTTTAATTAATGGATAGTTTGTCAGTATTTTATACAGGTATGTTTAGGTTTCCTGATAAAGACGCTGCTGGTAAGCGAGTGCTAAATATCGCAAAAACTATCGAAAAATTTAATGATTGCGAAAACATAATAATTGGTGGTTGGGAACAAGGAACAACTAAAGAGACATCGTTGACCAGAAAGATCTCCCATTTATCATTTTCATTGTTGGATAAAAAACGCGACTCGAAATTTAAAAAATTATTCGGTTTTTTGTTTATGGGAATAACAATAATTCCGTGGATGTTTAGAAAAAGAGATCGATTTACACATATTGTTCTTTATAACACACCTTTTGTTTTTACTGTGGCATGTGTAATTTTGAGCTATTTGTTTAATAAAAAGCTGGTGCTAGACTCAACGGAATGGTATGAAAGCGAGCATATCATCGGCGGAAGTTACGGTCCGGCGTCAATTGAAAATTGGTTCCGCATGCACTTGGCATATCCATTAGTCAGAAATGTTATTGCTATTTCAAGTTTTCTTGAGCATTACTATCAACAAAAAAAAATACATGTAATTAAAGTCCCTCCACTTGCTGATGAAAACAATACTATTAGGTCGAGTAATAAAACCGGTGATTATGATGTGACTTTTATGTATGCGGGTTCGCCGGGCAAAAAAGATCGACTCGATTTATTTATATATGATTTGCTCAGTAATAAGGAAATAGATATCTCGATAAGGTTTTATATCGCTGGAATAACAAAAGATGACTTTTTAGAACAATACCCAGCATGTAATATTAATAACAATATTCTTGATACTATATGCGTTTTTTTAGGTCGTTTAAAAATGTCTGAAGTTATAGATTATTATAAAAAAATTGACTACTGCGTCTTCTTTAGGGAACAAAAACGCTACGCTCTAGCAGGTTTTCCTTCAAAATATGTTGAAGCACTGTCACATGGAGTCCCAGTTATAACAAATGGGGTGGGGGATATTGTGGATGATTTTCCAGAAACCGGTATTTTATTCCAGCCAGGGAAAGACAATATTAACCAATTGATTGAGAATGCTTTCGATAATAAAATACGGTTCCGACACAGTATTGCAAATATTTTTGAAAATAAGTATTCAACTAAAGCCAACGTTGAAAGGTTACATATGTTCTTTAGGCAAGCTAAGTAATGGATAATACCAATAAATTTGATATAGTATTTAATTGCTCAACCAATGTAGTTGGTGGTGGCATCCAGAATAGCGTGAATTTTATCAATCATGTCTTCATGAATAATGGGTTTAACTTACAATGGTACTTTTTGCTAAGCCCACAAGTTTTTGATCAAGTTAGGCATCTGATGCAAGAAGGGACATTTTATGTAGCATATAAATCCCCAGCATCATCACTAATGACTCGCAGAGAGATTTTAAAACTAGTAAAGAGGTTAATGCCAAAGCTTGTTTATACCTCAGCAGGGCCTGCATATATTTCTTTTCCTGTGCGACATATTTTGGGTTGTAGTAACCCTTATATATTGGGAGCTTCAAATTATGCATATAAATTATATGGGAATTATGTTGAACAGTTCAAGCGAAGACTAAAAACAATTTATCAGAGAAAAGAAATAAAGAAAGCTGATGTATGGATTGTTCAAACAGAGTCATCAGAAAAGAGTTTACATATGATCGTCGGTGCCAGTGCACCGATCCATGTAATTTATAATTCCGTCTCAGAAGAGTTTATAGAATATCTCAATACTATAAATATTGACGCTTACGAAATCGAATCACAAGATACAGGAAAGAAAATATTAGTTCCAACTGCATACTACAAACATAAAGATCTCGAGAAAATTCCTCATGTAATTTCATTGTTACAAAAAAAATATGGTTATGAAGTTGATGTGATTTTTACAGTTCAATCTCAGTGTGATTATGAAAGCATTGTAGCGATCGCCCGAAAACTTAATGTTGAATCTTCTTTTATTAATATTGGAGCATTTCAACATAAAGACGCTTTAGCTATTTATAAGCAGTATGATGTAATTTTACAGCCAAGTGCGCTTGAGGTGTTTTCAACCAGTTATATTGAAGCCATGGCTACCTTGAAACCATTAGTTGTGCCGCGGTTTGACTTTTCAGAATCAATATGTGGGAATTATGCCTATTACTATGCAAGTGATGATATAAATAGTTATGCAGATGCATTATATGCTGCGTTAGAAGATATTGATATTGAGAGTAGATGCGTGAAGGCTATTAGTATTGTCTCAAAGTATGGTTCTCAAGAACGTCGTGTAGATAAGATAATGTCTTTGGTTAAAGAATATATAGCGTGAGAATAGGGAAAAAAATGTTTAAAGATAGAGTGTTGTTAATTACAGGTGGTACAGGTTCCTTCGGTAATGCTGTATTGAATCGATTTCTTGATACAGACATTAAAGAAATCAGGATTTTTTCGCGTGATGAAAAAAAACAAGATGATATGCGAAAAAAATATAACAGCCCAAAGCTTAAATTTTATATTGGTGATGTTCGAGATTATGGAAGTATCTTAAATGCATCTCGCGGAGTTGATTTTATTTATCATGCGGCTGCTTTGAAACAGGTACCTTCATGTGAATTTCACCCGATGGAAGCAGTGAAAACTAATGTACTAGGTACAGAAAATATTCTTGAAGCTGCAATTACAAATGCGGTCAAAAAAGTTGTTTGCCTAAGTACTGACAAAGCCGTATATCCGATCAATGCCATGGGAATTTCTAAGGCAATGATGGAAAAAGTGATGGTTGCTAAATCTCGAAATGTTGATAGTAGTAAAACGGTTATTTGTGGCACTCGTTATGGTAATGTCATGGCGTCTCGAGGCTCAGTAATTCCATTGTTTGTGGATTTAATTCGGGCCGGAGAACCTTTGACAATTACCGATCCGAATATGACCCGTTTTATGATGACGCTTGAAGATGCAGTTGACTTGGTGCTTTATGCGTTTGAGCATGGTAATAATGGAGATATTTTTGTTCAGAAGGCTCCAGCAGCGACCATTGAAACTCTCGCTATCGCATTGAAAGATTTATTAGGTGTGCCTGAACACTCCATAAATGTTATTGGAACACGTCATGGCGAAAAATTGTATGAGGCATTGCTGAGTCGTGAAGAAATGATTGCTTGTGTTGATATGGGTGATTACTATCGAGTTCCACCGGATTTACGCGATTTAAATTATGGGAAATATGTAGAGCAGGGTGATCGTCGTATATCTGAAGTTGAAGATTATAACTCTCATAATACTCATCGCCTTGATGTTGAAGGTATGAAAAAATTACTATTGAAACTGGCTTTTATAAGAGCACTTCGTGCTGGTGAAAAATTCGAACTGGATTCATAATATGAAAATATTGATAACTGGTGCGGATGGTTTCATTGGCCGAAATCTTTGTACTATGCTTAATGATAAAGGATTTGATGATCTTATAAAAATCGACCGTGCGTCTTCAAAAAAAGAACTGCATGCAGGGCTATACCAAGCAGATTTTATTTACCATCTCGCTGGTGTTAATCGGCCACAAACTGACTCGGAATTTTTTGAGGGGAATTTTAATCTCACCCAAGAAATCATTGATACTCTTGAGGAAAACAACAAAAATACACCTATTATGCTTAGTTCCTCAATACAGGCTGAGCGTGATAATGCTTATGGCATAAGTAAAGCACAAGCGGAAAAATGTGTTGAAGTATATGGCTTAAAAAATAATGCACAATTTTACATCTATCGTTTCCCAAACGTTTTTGGAAAATGGTGCCGGCCAAATTATAACTCTTTCGTGGCAACTTTTTGCCATAATATCTCTCAGGGTCATGATATTCAAATAAATGACCAAAATGCTGAAGTTACGTTAATATATATTGATGATTTATGCCAGGATTTAATTTCGTTGCTTGATAAGACCTCGGTTTCGGGTTACAGGAAAATATTACCAGAATATAATGTCACGGTTGGTGAAGTCGCTACTTTATTGCAAACTTTTAAAAATAGTCGTTCAACTCTTATTACGGAAGACGTTGGTATAGGATTTACTCGAGCCCTTTACTCCACATGGCTCAGCTATTTTAGACCAGAACAGTTCACATACCCTGTTGCATCATACGCTGACGCTCGTGGTGTTTTTTGTGAGATGTTAAAGACGAAAAGTGCTGGTCAGTTTTCATTTTTTACGGCGCATCCCGGAATCACCAGAGGGGGTCATTATCATCATACTAAAAATGAGAAATTCTTAGTTTTAAAGGGTAGAGCATGCTTTAAGTTTGAAAATATCCAAACCGGTGAAAAATACCAGGTTGACGTTAGTAGTGACAATTATCAAATCGTGGAAACAGTACCTGGATGGTCTCACGATGTGACAAATATTGGTGAAGAAGAACTTCTTGTTATGCTTTGGGCGAATGAAATTTTCGATCGTGAAGCACCGGATACAATAGCGAGACCTTTAAAATGAAAAAATTGAAAGTGATGACTGTTGTCGGAACACGACCAGAAATTATCCGCCTTTCTCGTGTTTTGTCCAAACTCGACCAATACTGCGAGCATATTTTGGTTCATACCGGTCAAAATTATGACTTTGAATTGAATCAAATTTTTTTCAACGATTTGGGTGTGCGCAAACCCGATCATTTTCTTGATGCCGCAGGCGAGAGTGCAGCAGAAACAATAGGTCAGGTTATTATTAAAGTCGATAAAACATTGCAGATTGAAAAACCTGACGCGATGTTGATCCTTGGTGATACTAACTCATGTATATCTGCAATTCCTGCAAAAAGGCGTAAAATTCCTATTTTCCATATGGAAGCTGGTAATCGCTGTTTTGATCAGAGAGTTCCGGAAGAAACAAATCGGCGTATTGTTGACCACACTGCTGATATTAATTTAACCTACAGTACTATTGCACGCAATTATTTGTTGGCTGAAGGAATTCCTGCGGATCGGATTATTAAAACTGGTAGCCCGATGTATGAAGTGCTGAGCTATTATATGCCACAGATTGACCGTTCGGATATACTTATTCGTCTCGGATTAGAAAAAGAGAAGTTTTTCGTTGTTAGCGCACATCGTGAAGAAAATGTTGATTCTCCACGTCAATTAAAGAAACTTGCTGATTCACTTAATGCCGTTGCAGAAAAATATAACCTGCCTGTTATCGTTTCTACACATCCACGTACGCGAAATCGTATCAATGAAGCTGGAATTGAATTTGACTCACATATTCAGTTACTGAAGCCACTAGGCTTCCATGACTATAATCATTTGCAAAAAAATGCGCGAGCGGTGTTATCTGATAGTGGAACTATCACTGAAGAATCTTCCATAATGAACTTCCCGGCTTTGAATATTCGTGAAGCACACGAACGTCCAGAGGGATTTGAAGAAGCTTCTGTTATGATGGTGGGCCTGGAGACCGAGCGAGTATTACAGGCTCTTGAAATTTTGGAATCTCAACCACGCGGCGAGGAACGTTTGTTGCGTCAAGTGTCTGATTATAGTATGCCTAATGTATCTGACAAAATTGTTAGAATTATTCATTCATACACAGATTATGTGAAACGTGTTGTTTGGAAAGATTATTAATGAAACTTGCATTAATCATTGATGATTACCTGCCCTCGAGTACGAGGGTGGGGGCGAAAATGTTTCATGAATTAGCTTTGGAATTGCAATCACATGGTCATACCATCACTGTTATTACACCAGAATGTTGTCAGGTAAAAACATTAATGATAGATGACCTGGATGGCATAACAGTATGGCGTTTTAAAAGTGGCCCGCTTAAAGATGTTGGGCGTATACATAGGGCAATTAATGAAACTTTACTGTCAACAAAAGCATGGAAATCCGTTCAGCATTTAATCTCGGGAAACAGTTTCGATGGTGTTGTCTATTATTCTCCAACTATTTTTTGGGGAGGGCTGGTACATAAGATAAAACATCGCTGCAGATGCCCTGCTTATCTCGTCCTGCGTGATATGTTTCCACAGTGGGTGATTGATGCCGGTATTATCAAAGAGGACTCACTCGTTGACAAATATTTTCGAGTCTTTGAAAAAAAATCTTACGATCAAGCTGATTGTATCGGATTGATGTCTGATAAAAACCTTGAGGTTTTTCAAAAAAAACAATCTGGTTATAATTGTGAAATCCTTAGAAATTGGGCTAGTGTCTCACCAGTTCAGACTGATAAATATGGATGTGCAAAAAGTTTCCGTGTTCGATTATCTCTTGAAGGAAAAATCCTTTTTCTATATGGTGGTAATATTGGTCACGCTCAAGATATGGCGAATTTAATGCGCTTGGCCCGTAATATGCAGGAATATGAACAGGCACATTTTCTTTTTGTTGGTCAGGGTGATGAGGTTGAATTAATCAATAATCTTGCGCGGCAGTGGCAATTAACTAATTTTACCTATATTCCTCCGGTCAGTCAGGATGAATTTAAAACCTTACTTACTGAAGTCGATGTGGGACTTTTTTCACTTTCACCAAAACATTCTTCACACAACTTCCCTGGGAAATTGCTTGGATATATGGTTCAATCTATACCAATCTTGGGTAGTGTCAATAATGGTAATGACCTCTCTGATTTGGTCAATAATAACTGTGCAGGTTTTATCCACATTAATGGTGAAGATGAGAAATTATTTTATTCTGCAAAACGTTTATTGATGGATTCTGAATTGCGGCAGAGACTTGGAGATGGTGCAAATAAACTACTTAGGCAACAGTTCTCTGTAACTGCCGCTGCGCGTGCTATTGAAGGGAGTCTGGAGGCTGATTATGAAACTAATAGATCGTACCATACTGTCTGATTTATTTTCTAATGCCAGCCTTTCTGAAAGGCTTCGCTCACATCTTTTGTTACATACTAGCCATAATGATAAAGTTCAACGCTTATTAATAGGGTTAGTAAAGGGGAGTTACGTTGAACCTCATTTCCATGAATTATCTCACCAGTGGGAAATGTTTATTGTCATGGAAGGAGTGATTGAAGTTTGTCTATACAATGAATTCGGCGAGGTAAAACGAAAATTCATGGTAGGAGAAAACACGAATTGCTCAGTCGTCGAATTTTCTCCCGGCGACATACATAGTGTTGAGTGTATCTCTGAAAAAGCTTTAATGATGGAAGTTAAAGAGGGGCCTTTTGACTCTAACAATGCAAAATCTTTTCCCCGTTGGTAGCAAGATAGAGGATGTCCAATTCCTTTAAATATCATTAATTTTAATGGTATCTTTCATGAGTTACATACAATTAATAATTAAAAGCATCTTACGCTATCCTACTTGCATTAAACTGAGTTAACATCTTCAAAACATTCAAGCCGCGCATAAGTTGCGGTGACCACCCCTGACAGGAGTATGTAATGTCCAAACAACAGATCGGCGTTGTCGGTATGGCAGTGATGGGGCGCAACCTGGCGCTCAATATCGAAAGTCGTGGTTATACCGTCTCCGTTTTCAACCGTTCCCGTGAAAAAACCGAAGAAGTGATTGCCGAGAACCCGGGCAAGAAACTGGTTCCCTTCTATACGGTACAGGAGTTTGTTGAATCCCTTGAAACGCCGCGTCGTATCCTGTTAATGGTGAAAGCAGGCGCTGGCACAGATGCTGCCATCGATTCCCTGAAGCCGTATCTGGATAAAGGCGACATCATTATTGATGGCGGTAACACCTTCTTCCACGATACCATTCGTCGTAACCGTGAACTCTCAGCTGAAGGTTTCAACTTCATCGGTACTGGCGTGTCCGGTGGTGAAGAGGGCGCTTTGAAAGGTCCATCTATAATGCCTGGCGGTCAGAAAGAAGCGTATGAGCTGGTTGCGCCGATCCTGACCAAAATCGCCGCTGTTGCTGAAGATGGCGAACCTTGCGTGACCTATATCGGTCCGGATGGTGCGGGCCACTATGTGAAAATGGTTCACAACGGTATCGAATACGGCGATATGCAGCTGATTGCTGAAGCTTATTCGTTGCTGAAGGGCGGCCTGAATCTGTCTAACGAAGAGCTGGCGCAGACTTTCACTGAGTGGAACACCGGCGAGCTGAATAGTTACCTGATCGACATCACTAAAGATATCTTCACCAAGAAAGACGAAGAAGGTAAATACCTGGTGGATGTCATTCTTGATGAAGCGGCGAACAAAGGTACCGGTAAGTGGACCAGCCAGAGCTCTCTGGATCTGGGCGAGCCACTGTCTCTGATTACTGAGTCCGTGTTTGCACGTTATATCTCTTCTCTGAAAGAGCAGCGCGTTGCAGCGTCTAAAGTGCTGTCGGGGCCGCAGGCGAAATCAGCGGGTGATAAAGCTGAGTTTGTCGAGAAAGTACGTCGTGCACTGTACCTGGGCAAAATCGTCTCTTACGCACAGGGCTTCTCTCAGCTGCGTGCCGCATCTGATGAAAACAACTGGGATCTGAATTACGGTGAGATCGCGAAGATCTTCCGCGCCGGTTGCATCATTCGCGCTCAGTTCTTGCAGAAAATCACCGATGCTTACACTGAAAACGCGGGTATCGCTAACCTGCTGTTGGCACCATACTTCAAGAAAATTGCTGACGAATACCAGCAGGCACTGCGTGATGTCGTTGCCTATGCGGTTCAGAACGGTATCCCGGTACCCACCTTCTCTGCAGCGGTAGCATATTACGATAGCTACCGTGCAGCGGTGTTGCCTGCGAACCTGATTCAGGCGCAGCGTGACTACTTCGGCGCGCACACCTACAAGCGTACCGATAAAGAAGGTGTGTTCCACACCGAATGGCTGGATTAATCTGATTTAACTCAGTCTCATAGATAAGCCCGGCGAGTGACGCCGGGCTTTTTTATTGCGCCCATCCCTGTCTTTTCTTGCTTTGCAAAACCACTTCGGTCAAATGCAGGATAAATGACTCTTTTTACCCGCTCCAGTAGCAAGGGCTTTGCCTTGACAGCGCATAAACATAAGAGGTAAAAACCTCAACAGTTGTTTATTGCGGTGGCGTTGCTGATGCCTCCTGACACTCATACTTGAAGAAGTTGAACGAATGAAAATTACAATCTCCGGAACAGGCTATGTCGGTCTCTCTAACGGTATTCTGATTGCGCAGCACCATGAAGTGGTCGCGCTGGATATCGTGCAGGCCAAAGTGGATATGCTAAATCAAAAGATCTCACCGATTGCTGATAAAGAGATCGAGGATTATCTGGCCAATAAGCCGCTTAACTTCCGCGCAACGACCGACAAAGAAGACGCTTACCGCGGTGCAGATTATGTGATTATCGCCACCCCCACGGATTATGATCCGAAGACCAACTACTTCAATACCTCCAGCGTAGAAGCCGTCATTAAAGACGTCATCTCACTTAACCCGAATGCGGTGATGATCATTAAATCAACCATCCCGGTCGGGTTCACCCAGTCGATTAAAGAGAAACTGGGTATTGATAACGTGATCTTCTCTCCAGAATTCCTGCGTGAAGGCAAGGCGCTTTACGACAACCTGTATCCATCGCGTATTGTTATTGGTGAGCGTTCCGAACGTGCGGAACGCTTTGCAGCGCTGTTGCAGGAGGGGGCGATTAAGAAAGACATCGATGTGCTGTTCACCGATACCACTGAAGCTGAGGCTATCAAGCTCTTCGCCAATACCTATCTGGCGATGCGCGTTGCCTTCTTCAATGAGCTGGACAGCTACGCGGAGAGCCTGGGTCTGAACACTAAACAGATCATCGAAGGTGTTTGTCTGGACCCGCGTATTGGCAATCACTACAACAATCCATCCTTCGGGTATGGTGGTTACTGCCTGCCAAAAGATACCAAACAGCTACTGGCAAATTATCAGACGGTGCCTAACAACCTGATTTCCGCGATTGTGGAAGCGAACCGTACGCGCAAAGATTTTATCTCTGACTCCATTCTGGCGCGCCAGCCCAAAGTAGTCGGTGTTTATCGTCTGATCATGAAGAGTGGTTCGGATAATTTCCGCGCCTCTTCCATTCAGGGGATCATGAAGCGTATTAAGGCGAAAGGCGTGCAGGTCATTATTTATGAGCCAGCGATGAAAGAAGATGAGTTCTTCCATTCACGCGTGGTTCGCGACCTGAATGCGTTCAAGAACGAAGCGGATGTGATTATCTCTAACCGTATGGCAGAAGAGCTGGCGGACGTTGCGGATAAGGTCTATACCCGCGATCTGTTTGGCAGCGATTAATTCTTGTTGGTTCCCGAGTTAAAAAAATGCCCGGCACTGGATTGTGCCGGGCATTGTTGTTTTTAGGCCTGGTAGAAATCGCGATACCAGTCGACAAAGTTTTTCACGCCTTCTTTCACCGAGGTTTGAGGTTTAAAACCAATCACTTCGTACAGCGCTTTCGTGTCAGCGCTGGTCTCCAGCACATCGCCTGGCTGAATTGGCATCATATTTTTGTCTGCCTCGGTGCCTAGTGCTTCTTCCAGTGCGGTGATGTAATCCATCAGTTCGACCGGAGAGCTGTTACCGATGTTGTAAACCCGGTACGGGGCAGAACTGGTTGCCGGCGTACCTTCTTCCACCGTCCAGTTGGCATCAGCCTGCGGAATAACGTCCTGCAGACGAATAATGGCTTCAGCGATGTCATCAATATAGGTGAAATCGCGCTTCATCTTGCCGTAGTTATAGACGTCAATGCTTTTGCCTTCGAGCATCGCCTTAGTGAATTTAAACAGCGCCATATCCGGGCGGCCCCATGGCCCATACACCGTAAAGAAACGCAGACCAGTAGTCGGGAGTTGGTAAAGATGGGAGTAGGTATGCGACATCAACTCATTGGCCTTTTTCGTGGCCGCATAGAGCGACACCGGATGGTCTACTGAATCATCGGTAGAAAAAGGCATTTTACGGTTAAGTCCGTAAACGGAGCTGGAAGAGGCATACAGAAGATGCTGAACCTTATTGTGACGACAGCCTTCCAGCACGTTCAGGTGACCGATAAGATTAGCATCTGCGTAAGCGTGTGGATTATCCAGCGAGTAACGAACCCCAGCCTGAGCAGCCAAATGGATGACGCGATCAAATTTCTCGTCAGCAAACAGTGTCGCCATTCCTTCGCGATCGGCGAGATCGAGTTTGTGGAACGTGAAATTCTCAGATGTCAGCAAATCCAGTCGAGCAAGTTTGAGACTGACATCGTAATAGTCGTTAAGGTTGTCAATTCCGACAACGTGATGTCCGGCATCCAAAAGACGCTTGCTGACGTGGGAGCCAATAAAGCCTGCTGCACCGGTGACCAGAAATTTCATATCCATCCTCTGTAAAAAATCAAAATCGCTATCTCTATAGCCTAAATTGTATGATGCTAATCATACCCCGATGTACAAAGTATGCAAAACTTCACCAGTCACCAGATAACTCATCGGATTCTTATAGAAAAATTGTACACAAGCGATACACTAGGCAAATAACATTTCTGCCAATTTTTACCCCCTAAGGATTGTATGTCCCAGAACAACAATAATGTGGTCAGCAGTCGAAATGACCCGGAGCAAATTGATTTAATTGATTTAGTGATGCAGCTTTGGCGTGGCAAGTGGACGATTGCGGTGTTTGTCGCTATCACGATTGTACTTGCTGGCGTGTATTTAGCCACTGCAAAAGAGAAATGGACCTCTACTGCAATTATCACTCAACCTGATGCCGCGCAAATCGCAACTTACGCTACAGCTCTGAATAATCTCTATGGCGAGAATGCGCCTATCATGAGCGATATTCAACTGCGCGTTGTGGGACGTTTTAACTCTGCGTTCTCTGCATTGGCGCAGTCTCTCGATAATCAGGATGTACCTGAAAAGCTGACCATTGAACCTGCCGTTAAAGGGCAACCATTGCCTCTGAATGTGACTTATGTGGGTGAGACCGCTGAAGCGGCGCAGAAACAACTGGCGCAGTATATACAGCAGATTGACGAGCAGACGGCAAAAGAACTCGGTGTCGACCTCAAAGACAATATCAAGCAGCAAATCACCACGTTAAACGCCTCCCTGCAAAACCAGGAAAAAGTGGCTCGGGAACAAAAAGAACTCCGTATTCAGCAGATTGCTGAGGCTCTGAAGTATGCTCAGGCGGCGAAAATTGCTTCGCCACAGATTCAGCAAACGGAGGATGTCACCCAGGACACTATGTTCCTGCTCGGCAGCGCAGCGCTGGAATCTATGATTCAGAACGAATCAACGCGACCTCTGGTCTTTTTACCGACTTACTACGAGACAAAACAAAATTTGCTGGATATTCAAAATCTTAATGTGAATCCTTCCACTATCCATGCATATCGCTATGTGATGAAGCCTGATTTGCCTATTCGTCGCGACAGCCCGAAAAAATCGATTACCCTAATTCTGGCGGTTCTGCTGGGCGGGATTATCGGTTCTGGCGTGGTGTTGGGTCGTAATGCGTTGCGCAATTATAAACCGAGAGCTTGATCGTATGAAAATAGACCGGGTCTCCCCGGTCTTTTTTTATTTGTGGCGCTTGCGTAAATTGTCGATGACGGCGGTTAAATCCAGATCTTGATCCTGAAGCAGAACCATCAGGTGATACATCAAATCTGAGGCTTCATTCGTCAGCTCCTCGCGATCGTTCACGGTCGCTGCCAGCGCCGTTTCAACCCCTTCTTCCCCAACTTTCTGCGCAATTCGTTTCGTGCCGCTGGCGTATAATTTTGCGGTATATGAGCTTTCAGGATCGGCATTTTTGCGTTCGGCAAGCAGTTGTTCCAGCTGATAAAGGAACAGCCACTGATGGCTGGCGTCGCCAAAACAGCTGCTGGTCCCCAGATGACAGGTCGGGCCAACAGGTTTCACCAGCACCAGCAGTGTGTCATGGTCGCAATCAGGGGTCACACTGACGACATTCAGGAAATGACCGGAGGATTCGCCTTTGGTCCATAAACGCTGCTTAGTGCGTGAGAAAAAGGTGACTTTCTTGCTTTTGAGCGTTGTGTCCAGCGCATCCTGGTTCATGTAGCCCAGCATAAGTACTTCACCTGATACTGCGTGCTGTACAACCACCGGCATTAATCCGTCAGTTTTTTCCCAGTCCAGCTGGGCCCGTTGTTGCTCAGTTAACATACCCTAATCTCCACGCCCTGCGTTGCCAGGTACGTTTTTAACTCGCCAATATTGATAATTTGCTTGTGGAATACCGATGCTGCCAGCGCACCGTCGACGTCAGCATCCCGAAACGCTTCCAGAAAATGCTCCATCGTTCCGGCTCCGCCCGAGGCAATCAGCGGCACACGACACACCGCGCGGACTTTTTTGAGTTGCTCAAGATCGTAGCCATTACGGACACCATCCTGATTCATCATATTCAGCACGATTTCACCCGCGCCGCGTTTTTGCACTTCCTGCACCCAGTCCAGCGTCTCCCACTGTGTTACGCGCGTACGATTTTCATCGCCAGTGTATTGATTGACGTGGTATTTGCCGGTACTGGCGTCATACCAGGTATCAATGCCGACCACGATACACTGCACGCCAAAGCGATCGGCGAGACGGGTAATCAGCTCCGGATCGGCCAGAGCAGGGGAGTTAATGGAGATTTTGTCCGCACCGAAGGAGAGTATTTTTGCCGCGTCATCCGCAGATTTAATGCCACCCGCCACGCAGAACGGAATATCAATCACTTCAGCCACGCGCGCAACCCAGCTTTTGTCCACCACGCGGCCATCACTGGATGCGGTAATATCATAAAACACCAGTTCGTCTGCGCCTTCTTCGGCATAACGTTTCGCCAGAGGAACGATATCACCAATGATTTCGTGATTGCGGAACTGCACGCCTTTCACCACCTGACCATCACGCACGTCAAGACAGGGGATTATCCGTTTTGCCAGCATTGAATCGCCTCCGTTACAGTAAACTTTTCTTCCAGTAGGGCGCGTCCAACGATGACCCCGCGCACTCCTGTGCCACGCAGCGCGGCAATATCGGCTAAATCACCAATGCCGCCGGATGACTGGAATGCCACCTGCGGGTAACGCGCACAAACGTCTTTGTACAATGCGACATTTGAGCCTGCCAGCGTGCCGTCGCGTGAAATATCCGTGCACAGCACATGCTTCAGGCCGACGGGCAGGTAGATATCGACCAGTTCTTCCAGCGTTACGCCGGAGTTTTCCTGCCAGCCGCTGACCGCAACCTGCTTATTGCCGTGTTCGTCAATGCGTACATCCAGCGCCAGAACCAGCGCTTCGGCGCCAAAACGCCTGAACCAGCCTTTGACCTGCTCAGGGTTTTTAACCGCAGTTGACCCTACCACTACACGCGCGACACCCGCTTCAAGCAGCGCGGCAACATCCTCTTCTGTACGCACGCCGCCGCCGACCTGCACAGGCACGTTGACGCCAGCCACCAGCGTTTTCAGCAGGGAGATCTGTCGTTTGGCCGGATCTTTTGCCCCGGTCAGATCGACCAGGTGTAACACTTCAGCGCCTTGCGCCGCATAATCCTGCAAACGTGGCAGCGGATCGTTGCCGTAGTCGCGCTGTTGGCCGTAATCTCCCTGATGGAGACGGACAACCGTACCGTCAATTAAATCTAATGCGGGGATAATCATCACATCTCCAGGAAGTTTTTCAGCAGTTGGGCGCCCGCCGCGCCAGAGCGCTCAGGATGGAACTGCACGCCAAAGAAATTATCTTTGTTCACGGCGGCGGTGAAGGGCTCGCCGTAATGACACTGAGCGATGGTGTAAGGGTTTACCGGCATGGCATAGCTGTGGACAAAGTAAAAATAGGCCCCGTCTTCAATCCCGCGAAACAGCCGGTCACCGGCTTTGGGATAGACCCGGTTCCAGCCCATATGCGGTAACGGCAAGCCAAAATCGGTCATCTTTGGCACATCTTCTTCAATGATACCCAGCAGATCCACGCCGTTGCTCTCTTCACTACGGCGGCCAAGTATCTGCATACCAAGACAGATCCCCAGCACGGGCTGAGTACAGGCTTTAATCAGATCCACCAGTTCGCGCTCATGGATCTGGTCCATCGCCGCCTGGGCGGTGCCCACGCCCGGTAAAAAGAGTTTGTCGGCACGCAACACCACGTCGGGGTCGCGGCTGACCACGGGCTCATAGCCGTGGCGGGCGATGGCCGATGTCACGGAGTTCAGATTGGCGCAACCGGTATCCAGAATCACCACGTTCATCACAACACTCCTTTAGAAGAGGGCAGCGTGTCACCCTCCACGCGAATGGCCTGGCGCAGCGTACGACCGAACACCTTGAACAGGCTTTCCACGCGGTGGTGATCGTTCTTGCCTTTGGTTTTCAGATGCAGCGTCACGCCCATGGTGTAAGAGAGTGAGCGGAAGAAGTGCTCTACCATTTCGGTGCTCAGATCGCCGACGCGCTGGTAATTAAATTCGGCTTTATATTCCAGGTGCGGACGTCCGGAGATATCCAGCGCGCAGCGGGCCAGGCACTCGTCCATAGGCAGGACAAAACCGAAACGATTGATGCCGCGCTTATCGCCCAGAGCCAGTTTAAGGGCCTCGCCCAGCGCCAGGCCGGTATCTTCAACGGTGTGGTGATCGTCGATATACAGGTCACCCTTCACGTTGATCTCCATGCGAAAACCGCCGTGGGTTGAAATCTGGTCGAGCATATGATCAAAAAAGCCCACGCCGGTGTGAATTTTGCTGCTGCCTTCGCGATCCAGCCAGACTTTAACGTCAATCTGGGTCTCTTTGGTATTCCGCTCGACGTGGGAGTAGCGATCGCGTTTGGTCAGCTGTTCGCCAATCATCGCCCAGTTCAGCTCGGTGCGGTTAAAACGCAGACCCTGAATGCCCATATTTCCGGCCAGTTCGATATCGGTGGCGCGATCGCCGATCACATAGCTGTTGGTTTTATCCAGCTGTTCGTCAGCGAGATAGCGCTCAACCAGCTTCACTTTGGGTTTCCGGCAGTCGCAATTATCCGCCGGTAAGTGCGGGCAAATCAGCACTTCATCAAAGATGACACCCTGCGAAGTCAGGATCTGCATCATCAGGTTGTGCGGACCATCAAAATCAGCCTGCGGGAAGCTGGCGGTCCCCAGCCCGTCTTGATTGGTGATCATCACCAGCGTGTAACCTGCTTTCTGCAGTTTAAGCAGAACCGGGATCACGTCCGCTTCAAAAGCCAGTTTGTCGAAACGATCGACCTGATAATCACTCGGTGGCTCGGCAATAATGGTGCCGTCACGATCGATAAAGAGATACTTCTGGCTCATACTTTCTCCGCTTTCAGGGCGTCAATAACGCGCTGGCTCTCTTCCCGGGTGCCGACGGTGATGCGTAAACAGCCGCTCAGAGAAGGTTGTTTATTTTGGTCTCGTAAGATAATGCCCTGATCCCACAGAGATTTAAATACAGCGCTGGAGGCGGTGAAGCGCACCAGGATGTAATTGGTTTCAGAGTCGAAAACCTGTTCCACGCAAGGAATGTCTTTCAGCGCGTTGACCAGATACTGACGTTCAACCAAAATTTGCGCCACGCGTTCGCGCATGGCATTGATGCCCTGCGGTGCCAGCGCTTGGGCGGCAATATCCGCGACCGGCGTCGAGAGCGGATACGGAGCGATGACTTTCATCAGCAGGTCAATCACTTCCTGGTTAGCCAGCGTAAATCCGCAGCGCAGACCGGCCAGCGCGAAGGCTTTCGACAAAGTACGTAACACCACCAGATGCGGATACTCTTCCAGCCAGCCTGCCAGAGTGGCCTGCGGACAAAACTCAATATAGGCCTCATCGGCGACCACCAGAGCTTTGCCACGGGTCAGCTCAAGCAGGGTGCGAATATCCTGCGGGTTGATAATTTGTCCGGTTGGATTGTTCGGGCTGCAGACAAAAATAACTTTCACGCCATCGAGATTATCGGAAATCGCCTGCAGATCGAGCTGCCAGTCTTCCAGCGCCAGAATATTACGACACGCTACGCCAAAGGTTTCGGCGCTGACGCTGTACATGCCGTAGGTTGGCTGACAATACAACACCGCGTCTTTACCCGGTTCGCAGAACGCACGGATCAAAAGCTCAATCCCCTCGTCAGCGCCGCGACTCACCAGCACCTGCTCAGGCTTCACGCCCGCGTACCGGGCATAATTCTCGATCACCGCTTTTGGCTGACACTCCGGATAACGGTTAAGCGTCTGTTGAGAAAGTTCAAATGTCACCGCCGTCGGAAACTCATTCGCATTCAGCCAGACATCACCGTTTCCACCCAGGCGACGAGCGGACTGATAAGGGGTCAGTCTGCGAACGTTTTCACGGGCTAATTCTTCAATGCTCATGCTTGCTCCTTCAGGGCGGCAACGCGCAGCGTCACGGCGTTTTTGTGGGCGGTCAGGCGCTCGGCGGCGGCCAGCGTTTCAATCGTTGAGGCCAGTGCGGCAAAGCCATCTCGGGACAGCTCCTGAACGGTCATGCGTTTCTGGAAATCAGCCAGCCCCAGGCTTGAACAGGTAGAGGTATAGCCGTAG
The DNA here is from genome assembly GCA_009668015.1 of Enterobacteriaceae bacterium RIT714. GTDB lineage: Bacteria > Pseudomonadota > Gammaproteobacteria > Enterobacterales > Enterobacteriaceae > Enterobacter. The sequence continues at coordinate 63,415 of WJYB01000016.1, read as the reverse complement.
GTCGGCAGTACGTGGTTGGTGCCAGAGGCATAATCGCCAGCTGATTCCGGCGACCAGTCACCGAGGAACACGGAACCGGCGCTGGTGATGCTGTCGACCAGAGAACGGGCGTCGCGGGTTTGAATGATCAGGTGTTCCGGTCCGTACTGGTTAGAGATGGCGATGCACTGCTCCAGCGAATTCGCCACAATCAGGCGGCTGGCGGACAGTGCCTGACGCGCCGTTTCTGCACGCGGCAGTTCTGCCAGCTGGCGTTCAACCGCTTCGCCCACGCGTTTTGCCATGTCGGCGTCCGGCGTCAGCAAAATCACCTGCGAGTCCGGACCGTGCTCGGCCTGAGAAAGCAGATCAGATGCGACAAAGTCCGGCGTCGCACCGCTGTCGGCAATCACCAATACTTCCGAAGGGCCCGCTGGCATGTCAATCGCCGCGCCATCCAGACGCTGGCTGACCTGGCGTTTGGCTTCAGTCACGTAGGCATTACCTGGCCCAAAAATCTTATCGACTTTCGGCACGGATTCGGTGCCAAAAGCGAGGGCGGAGATGGCCTGCGCACCGCCCACTTTAAAGACGTCCTGCACGCCGCACAGTTTTGCCGCGTAGAGGATCTCATCGGCAATCGGCGGCGGCGAACAGAGCACCACTTTCTGACAACCGGCGATACGCGCCGGAGTGGCGAGCATTAAGACGGTGGAAAACAGCGGGGCAGACCCCCCGGGAATATACAGTCCGACGGAGGCCACCGGGCGCGTCAGCTGCTGGCAGCGTACGCCGGGCAGGGTTTCGACGTCCACCACCTGCAGTTTCTGCGCGGTGTGAAAGGTGTCGATGTTTTTGACCGCCACGGCCATCGCCTGCTTGATGTCATCGCCAAGACGGCTGCACGCGTCATCAATTTCTTGCGCCGTCACTTTCAGCGCACCGACGTCGGTCTTATCAAATTTTGCGCTGTATTCACGCAGAGCTTCGTCGCCACGCGCTTTAACGTTATCCAGAATCTCCGCTACAGTGCGGGTAATGCTTTCAGAGGCAGAAATGGCCGGGCGCATCAGCAGCTCGCGCTGCTGCTCTTTACTGCAACTGTTCCAGTCGATGATAGTGTTGAAGCTCATGCGCGTTACTCCATCATTTTTTCAATTGGCAGCACCAGAATCGAGCTTGCGCCCAGCGCTTTCAGTTTTTCCATCGTTTCCCAGAACAGCGTCTCAGTGCTGACCATGTGCATCGCCACGCGCTGCTGATCGCCTGCCAGCGGCAGAATGGTTGGGCGTTCCGCGCCTGGCAGCAAGGCAATCACTTCATCCAGACGCTCGGTTGGCGCATGCATCATGATGTATTTCGATTCACGGGCCTGAATGACGCCCTGAATACGGGTTAACAGGCGGTCAATTAACTGTTGCTTGGCATCCGCCATTTCGCCGTCGCGTTGGATCAGGCAGGCTTTTGAACGGTAGATCACCTCGACTTCGCGCAGGCCGTTGGCTTCAAGCGTGGCGCCGGTTGAGACGAGATCGCAGATCGCGTCCGCCAGACCCGCACGCGGTGCCACTTCGACGGAGCCGTTCAGCAGACAGGATTTAAACTGCACGCCTTTCTGATCGAGGTAGCGTTTGAGCAGGTGAGGGTAAGAGGTGGCGATGCGCTTGCCGTTCAGCCCGGCAGGACCATCCCAGGCTTCATCGACTGCGGTGGCCAGCGACAGGCGGCAGCCTCCAAAGTCCAGACGGCGCAGCGTGAAATAGCGCGGATCTTCGCCCTGCGCACGACGCGTCAGTAACTCTTCTTCCAGCACGTTTTCGCCGATGATACCGAGGTCAACCACGCCATCCATTACCAGGCCCGGAATATCGTCATCACGCACGCGCAGGATATCGATCGGCATATTTTCCGCCAGGGCGATCAGACGCTGGGTGTGCAGGTTAATTTTGATTCCACAGCGGGCCAGTAATTCGCGTGAATCGTCGCTCAGACGGCCTGATTTCTGAATAGCTATGCGTAAACGTGAGTTATCTAACATTGGGTTGTCCTCTTTATCCTGTTTTAACCTGTCTGAACGCGGTCCAAAAAAAAGCCCCCGGAAGATGATCTTCCGGGGGCTCTCTCTTGCGTTCTCGCACCACTGGAAGATCTGAATGTCTTCCAGCACACATCGCCTGAAAGACTAGTCAGGATGATGGTGATGATGGTGGTTTTTAAATGGAACGCGTGTCATATAATTTCTCGATGAATGCTTATTCATTTGATGTCGTTTAACCTAAACCACATTCACTGTTTAACGCAAGGGCTTTTTTTAAACATTAATTCATTTCATATTGATGCTATGAATTGTCAGTTCTGCAACGCTGGCGTAGCCTTAAGACAGACGCGTGAAAGTCAGGAGAAAACGCATGAAGAAGGTCGCAATTGTCGGTTTAGGATGGTTAGGCATGCCGCTGGCGATGTCGTTAGCAGCGCGAGGCTGGCAAGTGACGGGCAGCAAAACGACGGTTGATGGGGTTGAGGCCGCGCGGATGTGTGGCATTGAGAGCGTCGAGTTACGCCTTGAGCCGGAACTGGTTTGCGACGCGGACGATCTGGATGCGCTGATGAATGTCGATGCGCTGGTGATTACGCTCCCGGCGCGTCGTAGCGGGCCGGGCGAGACTTTCTACCATCAGGCTGTGCAGGAAATTGTCGACAGCGCGCTGGCGCATCATATCCCGCGCATTATCTTCACCAGCTCGACGTCGGTGTATGGCGAAGTAGAGGGTAACGTAAAAGAAAACACCGAGCGAACCCCTGTTACTGCCAGCGGCCGTGTGCTGAAAGAGCTGGAAGACTGGCTGCATAATTTGCCGAATACGCAGGTCGATATTTTACGACTTGCCGGATTAGTCGGTCCCGAACGGCATCCTGGGCGCTTTTTTGCCGGTAAGACCGCACCAAACGGCCAGCACGGCGTCAATCTTGTCCATCTTGAAGACGTTATCGGCGCCATTACGCTGTTGTTGCAGGCCCCTAAAGGCGGGCACATCTATAATATATGTGCGCCTTCCCATCCGGCGCGGAGTCTTTTTTACCCCGCAATGGCCCGTCAGCTTGGGCTTGAGCCGCCGCAGTTTCGCGAGGCGTCCGGGGAAGGGCAGGGCAAATTGATTGATGGCAATCGTATTTGCCGTGAGCTGGGATTTGAATATCAATATCCCGATCCGCTGGTGATGCCACTGGAATAACCCCGCCAGCGGGTACGATCGCACACCGAAAGGGGGCGAGCATGAAACCGCTGTTGGATGTTCTTATTATCCTGGACGCGCTCGAAAAAGAGGGGAGTTTCGCCGCAGCATCAGCGAAACTCTTTAAAACGCCCTCTGCACTGAGCTATACCGTTCATAAGCTCGAAAGCGATCTCAATATTCAAATACTGGATCGCAGCGGACACCGCGCCCGCTTCACCCGTACCGGACAAATGCTCCTTGAAAAAGGGCGTGAAGTGCTGCATACCGTGCGAGAGCTTGAAAAACAGGCCGTTAAGCTGCATCAGGGCTGGGAAAATGAGCTGGTGATTGGCGTCGATGACACCTTTCCCTTCTCGTTACTCACTCCGCTGATTGAAGCCTTTTATCAGCGTCACAGCGTGACCCGACTCAAATTTATCAACGGTGTGCTCGGCGGCTCCTGGGAAGCGTTAACGCAGGGGCGGGCGGATATTATTGTGGGGGCCTTGCATGAACCTCCGCAGTCGAGCGACTTTGGCTTTTCTCGTCTCGGCATACTTGAACAAGTCTTCGTGGTGGCTCCCCATCATCCCCTTGCCCAGGAACCCGAACCCATCGCGCGCCGGGTCATAAAAAGCTGTCGCGCCATCGTGGTGGGCGACAGCTCTTTGCCGGAGTGCGCCGCCTCTTCACAACTGCTGGACGATCAGGAGGCGATCACCGTTTTTGATTTTAAAACCAAGCTGGAGCTGCAAATCAGTGGGCTCGGATGTGGTTTTTTGCCCCGTTATCTGGCGCAGCGATTCATTGAGAGCGGGGCGCTGGTAGAGAAACAGGTTCTGGCGCAAAGCAACAGTGAATCAGTGTGGGTTGGCTGGAATGAGCAAACCGCCGGGCTTGCCAGTGCCTGGTGGCGGGATGAGATTTTAGCAAATAGTGCTATCGCTGCTGTTTACACAGCGCCGGAGAGCGGGAAATCAACCGCTTAGTAAAAAGAAAAGCGCGATCGGGTCCTGAATCTATTGCCTTTTATCCCAAAGATGGGGCAAAATGCGCCGCTGCAAAAAAATGAGATTAACCGACGATATAAAAGGCGTCGGTTATTTTTTTTGCATGTCACAAACGCCATTTAAAAATCAAGAGGCCGGGCTTCGTACCGGATAGATACTTACTAAAATCCGACAGTTGTTGTCGCTGAGGAATACAGAAAATGGGGCAATCTTTTGCTTACGCGGCGGTATTCACCGTAAAGGAGAATAACCATGTCGCATAACGCTACTCCAAAAACCTCTCGCGTGGAATTACGTAAAACGCTTACGTTGGTTCCGGTTGTCATGATGGGCCTTGCCTATATGCAGCCGATGACGCTGTTCGATACGTTTGGTATCGTTTCAGGCCTCACAGACGGTCACGTTGCAACGGCTTACGCCTTTGCGCTGGTCGCTATTCTCTTTACTGCGTTGAGCTACGGTAAACTGGTTCGCCGTTTCCCGTCTGCTGGCTCTGCGTATACCTATGCTCAGAAATCCATTAGCCCGGCGGTTGGCTTTATGGTGGGCTGGTCATCTCTGCTGGACTATCTGTTCATGCCGATGATCAACATTCTGCTTGCAAAAATTTACTTCGAAGCGCTGGTGCCTTCTGTACCTTCGTGGATCTTCGTTGTCGCGCTGGTGGCCTTTATGACCATCTCTAACCTGCGCAGCATCAAGACCGTGGCCAACTTCAACACCCTGATTGTGATTCTGCAGATGGGGATTGTGGCGGTCATCGTTGGCATGATTATCTACGGTGTGGCTCACGGTGAAGGCGCGGGTACGCTGACCAGCACCCGTCCGTTCTGGTCTGAAGGCGCACACGTGGTCCCGATGATTACCGGTGCGACCATCCTGTGCTTCTCATTCCTGGGCTTTGACGGTATCTCTTCTCTTTCTGAAGAGACGAAAGATGCAGAGCGTGTGATTCCGCGTGCCATTCTGCTGACCGCACTGCTGGGCGGCATGGTGTTCATTGGGGCATCTTACTTCCTGCAGCTGTACTTCCCGGACATCTCTCGCTTTAAGGATCCGGACGCTTCTCAGCCTGAAATCATGCTGTATGTAGCCGGTAAAACCTTCCAGTGGGGCGTGCTGATCTTCTCCAGCGTGACCGTACTGGCATCGGGGATGGCTGCGCACGCAGGTGTTTCGCGTCTGATGTACGTGATGGGTCGCGACGGCGTGTTCCCGACTCGCTTCTTCGGCTACATTCATCCGAAATGGCGTACTCCGGCCTGGAACGTACTGCTTGTTGGCGCAATTGCTCTGCTGGCCATTAAATTTGACCTGGTGACCGCAACCGCGTTGATCAACTTCGGTGCGCTGGTGGCGTTTACCTTTGTTAACCTCTCTGTGATCTCTCAGTTCTGGATCCGTGAGAAGCGTAACAAAACGCTGAAAGACCACTTCAACTACCTGGTTCTGCCGATGTGTGGCGCGTTGACCGTGGGTGCGCTGTGGGTCAACCTGGAAGAAAGCTCTATGATTCTGGGTCTGATTTGGGGCGGTATTGGCCTGGTTTACCTGGCTTGCGTGACCAAAAGCTTCCGCAACCCGGTTCCACAATACGAAGACATCGCTCAGTAATTAGCGAATGCACAAATAAAAAACCGGAGATGATGTCTCCGGTTTTTTTATATCCTGGTTTTGTCAGACGATTTCCTGCGCGTATTGATACAACGCTTTCAGCAACGTCTGTTTCTCGGTATTCCCTTCATACTGCGTATAAAGCATCTCCAGTTCCTGCGCGTAGCTTTGCAAAAACTCAGGCGTAAAGACGTTGCGGCGATGCTGCAACCAGCGCGCCTGCTCGGTTTCATCCAGCGTGCCCGGGAAGTTACGCGCCCGATAGTTAAACATCAGCTTTTCAATCCGCTTATCGGCAAAAGTGATATCCAGCGCAGGCAAATTGCGCGGTTCAGTCTGGAGGACGATATTCATCGCAGCCCGATCGGCATCGCTGAAAAAGCCGTTATAGAGCTGTGCGTCAACGTTATCCGACGGTGTAAACGGTTCAGCCTCAGCAAAGATAGCCACCACTTTATCGCGAATCTGCGGGTTATCGCGCAGCACCTTCAGATTATCGAGACACTGCTGGCGGTTAACGCCGAGTCGATCGGCATCTTCCGGGCGCAGGGTATTTGCCTGAGCCAAAACCGGACACTTATTGATATGCACCAGCTTAACGGGCACGGCTGCGCTATCACCCAACTCGCTTTTCGGGGTGTACAAACGCTCGCGCAGGGCGTCGCTGTCCAGTTCAAGGAGTGGCGTCACGTCACCCGCCAGATCGACCATAATCACCGCATTACGGTTATCCGGGTGCCACGCCAGCGGTGCTACCCAGCTGGTGTTTCCGCGCCATGCGCCAAACATCCCGGAGATATGCACCAGCGGTTTCATCTGTGGGATATCAATCAGCGTCATCAGCTTCTGTTTACTGCGATGGCTAAGAAGATACTCAAACAGTTTAGGTTGTGCGGTTTTCACCTGTTTTGCCATGGCGATAGTGGCGTATACGTCGGCCATCGCATCGTGGGCGTTACTGTGCTCAACGCCGTTGGCGCGGGTCAAATGCTCCAGACGAAAGCTGGGTAAACCGTCATCGTTTTCGGGCCAGGTGATCCCCTCAGGACGCAGGGCATAACAGGCACGCATCACATCCAGCAAATCCCAGCGTGAGTTACGGTTTTGCCAGCTCCAGGCGTAGGGGTCGTAGAAATTCCGATACAGCACGTTGCGCGTCACTTCATCATCAAAGCGGATGTTGTTGTAGCCAACAATACACGTATTCGGCACGGTAAAGAGATCGTGAATACGACGGGCAAATTCAGCCTCGATAACCCCTTTCTCACGCGCTTCCTGCGGCGTAATCCCGGTCACCATGACCGCGCCCGGTTGCGGCAGGTAATCATCGGCAGGTTTACAGTAAAAAACGTCCGGCTCGCCAATGATGTTGAAATCGGCATCGGTGCGGATCGCCGCAAACTGCGATGGCCGGTCCAGCGACGGGCTGGTGCCAAAGGTTTCGTAATCGTGGAAGAGGAATGTGGGGAGCGCAGCGGAATCAGACACCAAAAGTACCATCCTGTTGATAAGTTGCTTTGCTATGGTAAACCATCAGCGACGGCTCGCCGAACAAAAAGCGTGTTTGGGCGTCAGATTTGCGAGCCATCTTCCGGGATAAATGTGCTGGCAGTCACATTTTTTTGCAATTTAGCCAGGTAACGCGGCGAGAACTTCCGTAAAAAGGTCAACGATTTTAAATGACCTGAGGATATATCGTTGAAACGCCGTCTGTTTATTGCTGTTTCTTTACTCGCTTCGAGTATCACTTCCGCCTTGGCTGCCAATCCGCTGGATTATTCACCGCAGCCGCCCGCCATCCAGGCAGGCTCATGGGTGCTGATGGATTACACTACTGGTCAGATACTAACGGCAGGCAACGAACATCAACAGCGCAATCCGGCCAGTCTTACCAAACTGATGACGGGCTACGTGGTTGATCGTGCAATCGACAGTCATCGTATTACGCCGGACGACATGGTGACCGTCGGGCGCGATGCCTGGGCGAAAGGTAACCCGAAATTTGACGGCTCATCGCTGATGTTTTTGAAAGCAGGGGATCGTGTTTCCGTCCGCGATCTGAGCCGGGGCCTGATTGTAGATTCCGGTAACGACGCCTGTGTGGCGCTTGCCGATCACGTGGCTGGCGGCCAGCCGCAGTTCGTCAAGATGATGAATGATTACGTGCAAAAGCTGAATCTGCACGACACGCACTTCGAAACGGTCCACGGGCTGGATGCGCCAGGACAGCACAGTTCAGCCTACGATCTCGCTGTACTCTCGCGCGCCATCATTCACGGTGAGCCAGAGTTCTATCATATGTACAGTGAAAAGAGCCTGACCTGGAATGGTATCACTCAGCAAAACCGTAATGGTCTGCTGTGGGATAAAACCATGAATGTTGATGGCCTGAAGACCGGTCACACTTCCGGGGCTGGTTTCAATCTTATTGCCTCGGCGGTAGACGGTCAGCGCCGCTTGATTGCGGTGATCATGGGCGCGGAAAGTCCGAAAGGTCGGGAAGATCAGGCCCGTAAGCTACTGCACTGGGGCCAGCAAAATTTCGACACCGTCCAGATCTTGCGCAACGGCAAACAAGTGGGGACGGAACGCATCTGGTACGGCGACAAAGAAAGGATTTCGTTGGGTACGGATCAGGATTTTTGGCTGGCGTTGCCAAAAGCTGAAGTCGCCAATATCAAAGCCAAATACGTGCTCGATAAAAAAGAGCTGGAAGCGCCAATCGCTGCGCATCAGCGGGTGGGCGAAATTGAGTTGTATGACCGGGACAAAATTGTTGCGCACTGGCCGCTGGTGACGCTGGAAAGTGTCGGTAAAGGCGGTATGTTCTCCCGTCTCAGCGACTATCTGCATCACAAAGCCTGACGGGCCTAAACAGATCAAAAAGAGCAGACTGGCGCTCCTGCGAGTCTGCTCACATAATAAACACGTCCTGATTGCCGGACATTCATCATCTGCTTTATCGTGTATATATATACAGTAATAAACGGAGGCAGCATGGACTACAGCATTAAGCAGCAGCAAAAGCGTAAGATCGCCGGTTTTCATCTGGTTGGCCCGTGGGAAAAAACCGTTAAGACAGGTTTTGAGCAGCTGACGATGTGGGTTGATGGTCACCACATTCAGCCTCTCGAATGGTTGGCGGTCTACTACGATAATCCGGATGAAGTGCCCGCTGAAAAACTGCGCTGCGATACGGTTGTGACCGTCGCGGACGACTTTGTTATTCCCGCCAACAGCGAAGGGGTGATCCTCACCGAAGTGGCCGCCGGTGACTATGCCGTCGCCACCGCCCGCGTCGAAAACCACGATTTTGCGACCCCCTGGTACAGCTTCTTCAACAGTCTTCTGCAAGACCACCATTATGAGATTGCCCCTAAACCCTGTTTCGAGCGCTATCTGAATGACGGTAACGCCGAAGGGTACTGGGATATCGAAATGTACGTTCCGGTACAAAACAAGGCCGGGTAATCCTTAATTTCCTGGTATTTACGGGGTTTTGCTGTCGGACGTGATGCGTCTGGCAGAAAACCCAGTACAATTGTGATTTGCCGTGTAGATGGAGAGCGGGTGTGCGTCCCGACAAATCATTAACCCTTTTTGAGATCCGTTTGTATCGCCATTACCGTGTCGTGCATGGTTGCCGTATTGCGCTGGCGTTCATTCTCACCTTTTTGCTGGTGCGTCTGCTGCATATTCCCGAAGGAACCTGGCCACTGATCACGCTGGTGGTGATTATGGGACCGATCTCTTTCTGGGGAAACGTGGTTCCGCGCGCGTTTGAGCGTATTGGCGGTACGATCTTTGGTTCTGCGTTAGGGTTGATTGCGCTCAGGCTTGAGCTGATCTCCCTGCCGATTATGCTGATCTGGTGCGCGGGTGCGATGTTCCTGTGCGGCTGGCTGGCACTGGGTAAAAAACCTTATCAGGCGCTGCTGATTGGGATCACGCTGTCGGTCGTCATTGGCGCCCCGGCAGGCGACATGGCAACAGCGCTATGGCGAAGCGGGGACGTGATTCTGGGATCGCTTTTGGCGATGCTCTTTACCGGTATCTGGCCGCAGCGTGCCTTTATTCATTGGCGTATTCAGATGGCTCACTACGTCACCGCGTTTAACCGCGTTTATCAGGCCGGTTTCTCGCCTAATCTGGTCGAGCGGCCTCGGCTCGAAAAGCACCTGCAAAAAATTCTCAATGACGTTGTGAAAATGCGCGGAATTATCACTCCCGCCAGCAAAGAGACGCGCATTCAGAAATCAATCTTCGAGGCGATCCAGACCGTCAGTCGTAATCTGGTGTGCATACTTGAGTTGCAGATCAATGCCCACTGGGCATCGCGCGCCAGTCACTTTGTCCTGCTGAATGCGCATACCCTGAAGGAGACGCAGCAGATGACGCAGCAAACGCTGCTCACCATCGCTCACGCGCTTTATGAAGGTAATCCACAGCCGATTCTCGCCAATACCGAGCGACTGAATGAAATCGTTGCTGAGCTAAGGCAGTTAATCAGCGAGCATCAGGGGGATAATGTGTCGGAAACGCCTATCCACGGTTATGTCTGGTTGAGCATGGAACTGGCGAGACAGCTGGAGCTTTTGTCACATCTCATTTGCCGGGCGTTGCGCAAATAAAAAGCAGCCATCTCCGGATGTGACGCCTGCTGCTTCGATTCAGCAGCAATTGGGGTTATGATAGGCTTAAACGATATACTCATTGTCATTCGCAGCGGCTGTCAGTAAGGTTATCTGCACAGCGGTTGCTTAAACGAATCCGAATCTCACATTATCAGGGGTATCAAAATGGAAACTACCAAGCCTTCGTTCCAGGATGTTCTGGAATTCGTCCGCCTGTTCCGCCGCAAAAACAAACTGCAGCGTGAAATCCAGGACGTTGAGAAGAAGATCCGTGACAACCAGAAGCGTGTTCTGCTGCTTGATAACCTGAGCGACTACATCAAGCCGGGTATGAGCGTGGAAGCTATCCAGGGCATTATCGCCAGCATGAAAAGCGACTACGAAGATCGCGTAGACGACTACATCATTAAAAATGCTGAGCTGTCCAAAGAGCGTCGCGACATCTCTAAAAAGCTGAAAGTGATCGGCGAAATCAAAAACGGCGAAGCAAAAAGCGAGTAATTGCCGTTACGCATCACGAGGCCTCTCTGCAAAAGCAGAGGGGCTTTTTTTTGCCTCTTATCAGAGTACAAATCCGACATTTATCGACCCGCACTGCACAATGCGTTTAACGGATGACATTCCTCTTTTTGCTGGAGGGTTCCCGCCGTCAGGACGGAAAAAACGAGATAAGAATGTTATTATTCATGCATCAAAGATGCAGGCAGCAACTTGCAGCGGCGTTAACCCTGGAGACGACAGATGAACGACGAAGTACCACTAAAATATTACGACATTGCCGATGAGTATTCGACGGAGTCCGCAAAGCCTGTGAGCGAGTCTGAACGTGACTCCCTGGCGCGCTATTTCCAGCTGTTGATCACCCGGTTGATGAATAACGAGGAGATCAGCGAGGATGCGCAGAAAGAGATGGCTGATGACGCAGGTATCGACGATAAGCGAATTGATGAAATCGCGACGTTCCTGAATCAATGGGGCAATGAGTAGTTTCTTATTCAGCCTGGCTCAGCGTTATTTGACGCTGAGCGCAATCAGGGGCGTTGTGACATCATTCGCGTGGCGCCTGTCTCAACTGCCTGAGAAAAAGGCTGAAATCCCTGAAAGTAAAAAGCCTGCTTAAGTTTCCTTAAGCAGGCTTTTCAAATTTGGCTCCTCTGACTGGGATCTCCTTTGCCATTAACTGGCTGATTGGTAAGCTAAACCTAAAATTGGGGTTGTCAAGACCACCAGAATGACCACCTATTTTTTCTGGTTTTTTCTTTCTGTACACAAGTCGAGTACTATGACTTGTACACCATCTCATCTATGCTTTCCTTCAAACCAGATAAAGCGCAAAAAAGCTGTGCGGTAGATCGCCAAGGATTACTACATAGCATCAGGAGCCAGATAAATGATGGAAGGTAAACTAATTTTTTGCTCGGACTCAATACTACGCTTTCGTTCTGACTATGATGAAACGACGGCCCTTCCGTTACTCTCAATACAGAAAGCCATTTCAGATACCGATCCCTTTTTTCTTCTCAGGTTCTTTCGTCATACCGTGATGATCGAAGAAGGAACAACTCTGGCGAATATCTTTTTTGCGATTGAGCCGTGGAAGGAATTGCTAACCGCTTACTTGGATCGGGATGTTGGGGCCTATATTGTCGAAGTAAGAAAACCATCTAAACCGACCACATGGGATCTTGAGTGGATTGGCATTGATCGCCGCAGCTCTGTTTACCGCGCATATCAGCATCAGGATATGGGAGACGGTGAGGATTTTACAGCCTGGTTCAATCGTGATCGGATCCCTACTGAAGAAGTTGATATTGAAAGTAGCTGCGATGCTTCTGGTTTTATCAAAGGTGATAAGGAACGCTGGAGCCTTAGCGAAAATGTCCACGAAATTAAAAACCTGCCAGTGATCCTCTACAACAAGCAAACGCTGATGACCTTGCAGAAGGATGAGTTGCTAAGAGAAAGTGCCTGTGGGGTAAGTAGTACCGATCGTGGTCGTTTTGTGTATGGGGATACCTCTTTTTCCTTCTATGAAGTAATGGAAGCGATCTTTATTAGTGGTTTGTTTTTCCATACCCCAAGTGCTGCGACAAACTGCTTTGACGGGTTAAAAAACAGTCTTGATGGACTGCAAAACGAGGCGCCGAAGGAGCCTGAATCTGATCTTACCGGCAGTGAAGAAGAGAAACCGCTAAAAGTAGAAGTTGCTGAGGGGGCTTTTGATTCCCTGATTACCCACATGGAGTTTGAAACCGAAAACTGGCAGCTGCTCAAGAAACAATGCCAAAAAGAGGGTTCTTTACCAGTCAGGATTGGGGTTATTACACCTGCAAAGCCGCCGGAGTTGCGATTGTGCGGAGAGATTTGCCGGGATAGCAGTGGCGTTTAAGTTGTTATCGATTTCTATAATGTTTTTGAGGCAGAGGTTGAATTTATGTCACTGTTTCAGCAAGAAAAAAGGATCTCCAGCTATTAATTTGATATAACAGCATGGAGACTGAACGAGAAAAGCCGAGGTGAGCTTTATCATGGACAATGTCGCACCCACACCGCAGCAGTTTACTAGCCCACTAAACTGCATACTGTTAAAAATCAGTAAATACCAGCCGAATTTACATCTTACCCCTAATGAGTTTAGCTATCTGGCGGCGATGGCTATGTGGGGTATGGAGGAGTCAGGCGTCGAATCAAATAGTGAGCATTACTTTGTTCAATCCGGCTACGATGAGACGACATGTCACAGTATTATCCGTTACGTTGATGAAAGAATAAATGAAGATCCTAACACCTCCGATGTTCGGGTTAATAACTTTCTGAAACGAGCGCTGGAACAGGGATTGTTGTCACTGGCCGGAATGTCTGTCGCTGATGTTGGTGGAATATATCGTCTGACTCAGTTGGCACATGATTTGTTAAAACCATTCCAACAATCTGATGAATTAGAAGATAAAGAAACATTAAGTCAACGTTATCTGAGAATTGATCAGGAACTCTCCAGTTTAAATGCTGCCAGCGACGGAGAAAAAATTACTGACAGTGAATGGTTGGTGAAGGTAGAACTTTTTTTACCGAGTCTGAAAGATCTGCTGACGGGCGTTTTTAAAAATCAGGAATTCCTTATCTCTAAGTTTCATTCAATGCGCTCCGAGATACAAACTGAAATTGGTATTTCTCTGGAAACAGAAATCCAGCGACTCCTGGAAATAATACGCACGCTGGCTGGTCAGATCAACGATTTGAGAATGTTAGTAATGAACCGTGCCGATGCAGTATTAATGCAACTGGAAATTTTGCAAAATACAGTCGTGCAAAAAGGTGGAGCTCAGCGATTAAAAAATACATTATCCTCTTTGTTTGGTTCATTAGTGGATGTTCGAGAATTCGCTAATCATTCCTTAAAGGATTTATCCGGATTCTTTAGCAGCGTGCTGGACCGTATACGCATCCGCATCGCATTAGATCCCAATGCTAATCTGGGGTATTTAATCGATCGTACTATCGAGTTGTTTGGTCGGTCATCATGGTCGTTAGCATTACCTTCGACGGTTAAGCTAATGCAATTACGTGAATGGGACACACCTCCGCCTCCGGCGGATAACGCGTTATTTCTTGATGATAATGATGATGAAGAGCTGGTGCGGGAAATGCCTGCTTTTCAGTTAGAGAGTTTTGCAAGAGAGTTTGTTGAGAAAGCATTAAGTGATAATAAACCGGTGAGTAACGTTTCTGTCATCAGAAATATTTTAAGAAAATTCCCGTTCAATGAAACAGATCGACTTCGTTTGGCACAGTGTGCAATAAAAGAACTGATGAAGCAGAGTAACAATACTCAGGATGATATCAGTCCGGAATGGGTTTTGATGGATGAGTCGGCAAATTACGAAATCGAGGAACAATGGATAATTTCGCAAGGTGGCCTAAATGACTGAGTTTGAATCCACACAGGGTGAGCAATTTAATACATTCCTGGATGTGATGAAATCACCTCTATTCCCCGTTGCAGATTATAAATTACGTAGAGGGATTAATATATTACCTGCGGACTACATGCTGTATTCATTTGTTAACCAGACATTTCATCCGCTTTGTGAGTATTACGATTGCTTATCTTTATCTTTATGCCTTTCAAATGAATCTGTTTATTATTTACTGCCTCAGCGTCGAGGGAAAATCCCCTTAGAGCGATTTAATGAGTTACAGATGGTCACTGGTCTGATTATTGTTGCAATGGAACTCGAAAAAAAGCTTAGTCAAAAAGAGTGGTTCACAACGAATCAATTACTGGAACGAATGAGTAATCAATTATCTGAAACCAGACTGCTGGAGTTATTCCGCCGTCGTCCTGGTCAACAGACCCAATACGATTTATCTAAAATCCAGGATGAAATAAGAAAGTCGCTCATAGTATTCGATCGCTATGCCTTTATTCAACTCTCTAAGGATCGGCAATCCTTCCAGACAACACCCGCTATCTATCGTTTTATTGAACCACTGCGAGGATTACAGCAAGAGTCAGAAATTCCACAACGTCTGGCTGAACTGATCCAAGAGGGTTATCTGATCAATATTGATGAGGCAGCGCGGGATAGTGTAGATGAAGATTTGGCAGAGAGCGATCGTTTCTCTGCCGAAGAAGAAATGGATACAACGGGCGATTTATTTGCTTCCGAGACTCATGAAGGGGAACAATTGTGAACCACTACCCTCTGATACGTAGCCTTAGTATTGTCAACATTAATGGCATTATGGCCCGAACGTTAAATCTGGTGAATCCTCATGCACTGCGTACATCGCGACAGTATGGTGGTACCGTTTCATTGTTGGGCAATAATGGTGCGGGAAAAACGTCTTTGTTGGGCGCGTTTATGTTCAGCCAGATCCCTGATATTCGCTACATTAGCTTAGGGACTAAGGATGATTTTAAGGTTTCAACATCAATAAAAGACAGCGAAATGTTTCCACGTTTAGGGCAGCCCAGTATTGTTGCTCTGGAGATTGAGGCCCGAGGGACAGGCCACCGGCATCTGTACGTCGTCAGGGCTGAAAAAAAGACAGGAACAACATTAGAAACCCAGCTATTTTGTTTGAAACTTCCCGATAACGTTAACCCACTGGATTGTTTACTTGATCGTAAAGGACAAGTGGCTCACCCGGTAACGACAGACCAGTTACGGGATAAAGCCGCACTATTAGGATGCGCCATTCAGTCATTTAAAGACCCAAATGCCTACATGTTGGCACTGTTTCAGCATGGCATTTTACCCCGAGCCTGTCAGTCACCCGATGATAAATATCGTCTGGCCCAGATCCTTCATTCAGCAATGGCCGGGCGTCTGGATAAATCAATAGAAAAACATCTCAGCGCTTATTTAATGGCCCATACTCGCGGAAATATACATTCCGTAGTGAATATGGTGCATGAGTCCATGATTAAAGTCAGGCTTACGCAGCAAGACTTGCAAGGTTATCAAAAGGACTATCAATTTTTTAATTCATTGCTTACGTTAAGTTTGGCATTTTCAGCCAGAACGTGGTCAGTTATTGAGAAAACACTGGCCATGAATGATGAAGAACGCACCACTACTCAGAGAGAAAAATATCGGATTGAGCGTGAACTGGAAAAAATTGAAGAAACCCTGAGTGCGCTCAGGCGCAAAGAAGATGCCATAAAATCGGAACAATCAATAACGCAACAACAGATAAGCGATATTGAACCGAGACGGTTATGCGCTAATGGCGGTAGGATTTACTTTGATCACGAGCAAAAGGCAATTGGTGAACTGAATAAACTTGAACCGCAGTTAGAGAGTGCGGAAGAAGCGAGCAAACTCCAGCAGGGTATTGTTGATGAGCTGGAAAGAATAAAAGGTGAGAATGAAGAGAGCCAGCTAAGCACAGCCAAACAGTTATCTAATGTCGTTACGCGTTATGACATTGCTCAGAAGATGGCATCGCAATATAACCACGCCAAACAGCTCTATGATGAGATTAACCAATGGAACATGGCTTTTACGCTGTCTGGATTAACCACATTCATTGAACAACTCGTGAAGCAAGAAAAAGAGGCGGGAAATGCCCTCAACCATGCGGAGCGCCAGTTACGATCCCATCAGGATATCCTGAATGCTTATACTTTTGCCGCAAACAGCGCGCGAAAATTGGGGGATGATATCTCTCCTCCAGACGCTCAGCGCTGGTTTAGGGAAAAAGGTGCTCAACTGGAAAAATGGCGTATCGAAAACGCTCAACTGAGTGGGTGGCAACAGCATCAAAAGACATTACAAAGCGATCATCAAAAACAGCGGCGTCTTCAGCAACGGCTTCGTGATGCAGGCATGCTATCGCTGCCATTGAGCGATGAGGACTTTGCGCAGCAACTGGCGATGCAGCAAGAGCAAGAATTGCACTTAAATGAACAAAAGGAACAATTAGAACAACGTCAGAACGAAGTGAAAGAACAAATTAATCAGCTTGATATCAATATTACACGCTATGAGCAACAGAGTCAGCAGTGGCACCAATATCAGCCATCAGTGAGCTATTTACGCACCATTTATTCTGATGATGATTTGACACCGCAACGCTGCGAACAACTTATTCTTGACCATGCGTTACACGTTAAATCACTCCGGCAGGTTGTCATTGAATACGAAACGGAAATCAAACAGTGTCGGGGGCGTCGCGATAAACTGAGCGGAAGAGAAGCCGGGAGCCTTGAGTATTTAAGGACACTTGCCGCCGAGGTATCTGGAATATCGGTCGCTGAATTGTACGCCGATATCGAAGTCCAGAATGCAGGGTATTTTGAGGCGGCATTAGGGCCGTTAATGTTTGCCATACTTATTAACGGTGATGTCGATGATTCCGCCAGGTTATTGCTCTCACAATACGGTGAACAATGGCCGCTTCCCGACGTTATATTGATCAGCGTAACCCAACCCGTGGAGGTTTTACGCAACGAGCCGTTTGAGTCGGAATTACTTTTTAAAGATATTACCGACGAATATAACACGGTGGAGAGTCTCCTCCCGCCCTGGTGTGTTATCGATGAACCGCGATACCGCCGCATCAGCCAGATACGTTCAGAGCCCGTATTAGGTGATAAAGCTCGCGAGGCGCTTATCCTTCAATTGGACCAACAAATCCAACTGGCAGATGAAAAGAGCGAGACGCTGGAACGTGAGATTGAAGACGTTGAACGCCACAACGAACATCTTAAGGCTATTAGCTCGGCTCCACCATTTATCTGGGATGACGAACCGCCGCTGGAGGATACTCGCCGACAGCGAAATCATCGTTATACCGTTCTGACTGATATTGAAGAAAAACACAGAATCGTGTCCAGTCAGTGGAAAAAAAGCCGGAGTCTCTTGCTGGCACTACAGGAATGTGAGCCAGAAAGTAAAATTCTGTTTCGGGATTTTACTCAGGAGCTGGCCGAGGTTGCTGATCAGATAAAGCGGTCTGAAGCTGCCGGGCGCGATATTAAACGCTATCAGCCGCTAATTAATCAGATAGAAAAAGAGTATCCATTACTACGGGAAGAATACCCGGAGAATATAGCGCAAGTGTGCCAGCAGGCTGAGCAGAACGAGAAAACCTGGCAAACCGCTGCAATGCACGTTCGACTAGTGAAACAGTTAGACAGTGTGCGTGCTCATCTTAACCTGGAATATGTTAATGCACAGAAAATACTGGAAGGTGAAGCGCAAGCGCAAATCCTCTTATCTGGCGATCAAAAACGGCTAGAACAGGACGGCGAACGGATTAAACAAGAACTCACAACTGCGAAAAATGAGTTAGCTGAAAAAGATAAGTTTTATTCAGACATAATATCCGCGATTACTCGCCACCGCGAGAATCGTGATGATGCTAAAAATAATCTGGATAATTTACCATTTCCTTACACATTCGGCCTGGAAACTAAACTTGCCTCGCAGCTTGTGCATTTACAGAGCCAACTTGAAAAACTGAATAACAATTTAAGAGAGTGCTATACAAAAACGGCTGAGTTGCATCCGCAACGCTCAAAAGAAGAATCAAACCTGACAAATCAAAATAACAAACTTACATCCCTGACAGAAAAAATTGAACAGATAACTCAGCAGCGCAATGGAATTATAAGCGCATTAAAAGCCGATGGTTCTTATGGTGAGCTGGAACCTGTAATGCGCGAGATGCTGATAAATAGCAAAGCACTATCACCAGGAGCACCATTGCTGGTCGATCAATCCTTGCTGGCTCAACTGACCCGGCTAACTATTGAATATTCAATTTCTTCCGCCGACCCTTTTATGCAGCAATTAGCGTCCTGCGGCCAGGATACATCTGATATCGCTGAAGCCTGTGCCACACTTTATAGCTGCGCCGTGGCACTGTTTCGCCGCCGCGCCCGCCAGGATATCCAGCGCACCACGCAACCCCGGGAAATGCTGCTGGCATTGTCTCAGGCGGCGAAAGATGCACAGATGATGCTGGCTGAAACCGAAGCCGCGTTCCAGATGCGTAGAGATGAACTGGCCGACGCACTATCGCGCCGGATCAATGATGAGAAAAGAGCGATAAGCCGGTTAAGTGCTGAACTTACCGGAATTGGCTTTGGGCAGGTTGCCAGTGTGCGTCTGGAAGCTAGGACGGTTAAACATTTTCAGGATACTCTGAACGCTCTGAAATCAGGCGGTTACGGCATGGACGATCTCTTTTCCACGGCAGGAACCGTTACTGAAGCGCTGGCTGGCCTGTATAAAAAAATCAATCAACATGAAATTGATGGTTCACATTTGCTGGATCATCGTAACTATCTGGACGTAAAAACGCTAATACAGCGTCGCGGTGCAGAGCAGTTTGAACCACTGAACGCTTCCAGCCTGTCAACCGGGGAACGAATCGGCTCCGGGCTGGCAGTGCTGATTGCCGTGCTCAGGCACTGGGGACGCAGCTCTCATGGCAATAAAGAGCCTTTCACTTTGCCGCTGGTGATGGACGAGGTTTCCCGTCTGGATGCGGCCTCTCAGGCGACAGTCCACGAACTGGCGGTAAGAACCGGGTGTCAGATGCTGGTTGCGGCCCCGGAAACGTTAGGGAAAATTACCGGAACCGGCTACCAGTTGGTGCGCATAGTCAGAACTGAGAACACGGGAGTCAACGGACAAAGTGTTACGCGACATCAGGTGAAGATTACCGGGGTCCGCGACGCCCAGCAACTGCCATTTGACGTTGATAGCTATCTCGCTACAGCAGAGAATGCCGAAAGTGACGAGGCGAAAGCAATTTAATGCATAAGGAACTGTTTCAGTTAGGTTTCCCGATCAGTGAACTTGGCGATATTCTTCAGCAACTAAAAGAACGGCAAATGATGTCCGAAAATGCTAAGGAAAGGTCGCTGCGAAATTATCTGGTTGAACTGGGTATTATCGTCCCTTACACGCGCAATCGCTGGCGGCTTGTGGAAAGCGAACGCCTGGAAATTCTGCTCGCACAAGTGCAGCAACAGATACAACAACAGATCATTGGCAGAAAACGGCATCGTCCGGCTATCCCTCGCCGCATGCAGAGGATCCATCATAAATCGGCGTCGGCATGGCGAGGTAATAGTAAAGCAGGACTGAGCCAACCCTTGGCCAAAGGGCAAACCGTTACCTATGATGATGTCTTACGGCTTCGTAGCCAGGGGACGGAGCTGCGGCTGACGTTTACCAGCAATAACAGGGAAAATGTTTTGTTTGCAGATGATGAGAGTCGATGGCGTTCGGAGTGCTGTTTGCCAGAACGAATGCTACTTGATTTACTCTCTGTGGACATGTCATCGGCGCAACTGATCATGACCGTCGAAAATTTAGGTGCCTATGTTGATATACCGCTAGTTGATGGTTTGATACTGATCTTTGCCCCTGGCCTGAATTATCTCCCCGCCTGCCGGTGGATTTCTCAATACGGGCAGGATATACCCTGGGTACATTTTCCCGATCTCGATCCGAATGGTCTGACGATTGCCCGACAACTTTCCCACTCATTGGCCCGACCTTGCCGGATCTGGTTACCGGACTTTTGGCCGTCAGCACACCAGGTTAATGATATGATTGGGGCCGGAAAACATGCCTGGGATACCGCGCCGGATTGCCCTCAACTTGCTCAATTAAGGCAGGAACAGCGCTGGATTGAACAGGAGGTGTTGGTTGTGGATTACCGTTGTATTGCAGCGATACAGAAGTTGATGGGTAATCCGATGGAAGAAACGGTAACAATATTAGTTACGAGGCAATTTAGCTGAACGGCGCTTTCCTATATCCTAAGAAAAATGCTTTAATTGTTAAGCTTATTTATTGATAACTTTATGAAAATCATCAAGTACAGGGTGGATTATGGCTCGACCACTAAGAAAATTAACCAGAGAAGGTGTGGTTTATGCTCGGCGAGAAATCGTTGAGGCCGAGATCAATGAACTTGAAAAGCTCAGTGATGATGATGTTGCAAGCAGAGGCGTTGTTTGGCCTAAAAACACCCCCGGTTTTATCTCGAGTGAAGCTTTACTTTATTTTGTACGAAACTCGGGTAACCCTTCGCTCCGTGAAACGTTGCTTAAAGCTTTGCTGGAAAGAATTCATCGGAACCTCCCTAAGCCCAATAGCCTGGATGGAAAAACAGCATCGATGAGCAGTATGGCGATCCGGGACAAAGTCCGTGATGATTTCATAGACCTGCTATTGATAGATCAAGCTGATTACGATGATCGGCTTGACTATTTTGAAGTCAATTTTAATGGCGCGTTGGCTAGGGATCGAGTTGATGCGAAAAGACAAGTTCAGTCTAAAGAAAACCGAACTCAAGAGCTTGGTTGTGAAGACGAAGAGATCTCGCCAGAGGTTGAAAGAGCGATAGAATCCTACGATCCCTTCGAACCATATGAACTTGACAAAGAAAATTACCGACGAAGGTTGGATGCCGCGATTAATGCTCTACCACCACTTCAACAGCGCATCGTTGAGATGTGGCGTCAAGAAATACCCATTATCTCAAAAGATCCAAATGAAATGACAATCAGTAAGGCATTAAAGAAGTCGGACAAAACCATTCGTACTCACCGCGATTATGCATTTGCAACATTGCGTAAACGCCTTGAAGAAAAGGAGAAGGTATGATGAAAAATCAGACTATTTCTCGTGAAGATATACTGAGAGATTTCTCAGTTGAATTCGACGCTGGTAAAGATACTTTACTAAGGTATCTGACTAAATTCCCTGAATATGCGGAAGAATTGGTCGACCTCGCGCGCGAGCTGGCTCGTGAAGTTGACGACGATATGCCGCTTACTGCGACTGATGTACTGAGTGTTGAATCGGCGATGGAGCGTTTTCGGACCGGTCTTACCCAGCAAATTGTACAAGTGAATATACCTCCACAGCGGTTCTCAGCCGCAGCAAAGCTACTTAACCTTCCAAAACAGGTTTTAATTGCTTTTGGCGGAAGAAGAGTTGATTTAGCCTCTATTCCCTTACACTTTCTTAGTAGCCTTGCGGAATCGCTACAGGTGACAACCGTGCAACTAAGGAATTTTTTAACACAACCGCCACAAGCGCCTGTTAGCCGAAGTTATAAATCGGAAGTTAAGCCTACAGCACCAACCAGAACATCTTTCGAAAAAATTCTACGTGATGCACAAGTTTCTGAAGAGCGTATTCAAGAAATAATAAAGGGAGATGAATGACGTGGATGCCATCGAGATTGCGCGCCAGCGTGCTGAGCAACTACATTATGCTGCTATCAGCAGAGGTTTAGATCCCTGGAAGCCTTATGCTTTTGTTGTTGGTGAAGCTAATTCTCGTAGTATCGACGTAGAGAAATGTTTACAAGGTTCTGATGAGCTAAATGGTAGCCGTGCGTTTTTTGATAGTGCTTACAGGTTAATTACACATGAAGACTCTGGTTCATTGTTCGAGCAAGCATTTCTGGTTGCACACGAAATCGGGCATGTTGAGTTAGGCGACGATACGCAGGATGAATATGTCATTGATATCGACCCTGCGCGTACAGCAGAACCTGCGCCAACGGGAATAGACCGTGTTGTAGATTATAGCCATCGACAACGGCGCGAAGTTCAGATGGATCTTTTCGCTAGGGAGTTTCTGCTACCGCGTTCGGCTGTTAAAAAGTTACATCTTGAATGTGGTATGAGCTGTAGTGATATATCCAGCAAACTCGGTGCACCTTTCGATGTTGTCGCCCAACAGATGCTTGATGCAATGCTACTTCCAATGGTTGAGCATAAACCACGCCAGTCCGAACCAGATATGTCGCTTAATGACAAGCAAATTGAAGCGGTCAGGCATAGAGGGAAAGCTTTCTTGCTCCAGGCGGGGCCGGGTACAGGCAAAACGCGAACCCTCGTAGCGAGAGTGGAAAGTCTGTTTAATGATGGAATTGATCCACGGCGCATACTCCTGTTGACGTTCTCTAATAAAGCAGCAGCAGAGATGTCTGAGCGTATCGCTAGGAAACAACCGCATGCGGCAGCGGCACTCTGGGTGGGAACTTTTCATGGCTTTGGTCTTGATTTGCTCCGGCGTTTCCATGATCTATGTGATCTACCTGCGGAGCCCCGATTAATGGATCGGTCAGAAGCCGTAGAGCTTCTGGAAGAAGAGTTTTTACGTCTTAATCTCGTACATTATCGTAATTTATATGACCCTTCTCAAAATATTGTTGATATTTTGAATGCTATCTCTCGGGCAAAAGATGAAGTTACAGATGCATTGCAATACCGCATCCTTGCACAGGAAATGCTCAATAATGCCAGTAATGCTGAAGAACGTGAAACTGCCGAACGAGCGCTGGAGGTTGCTGTCGTTTATGACACCTACGAGAAGATAAAGAAACAGAGGGGATGTCTGGATTTTGGTGATTTGGTTATGCGTCCGGTACAATTGCTTGAAACAAATGAGGAGTTGCGCCAGCAATTGCAGCATAATTATCAACATGTAATGGTTGATGAATATCAAGACGTTAACAGAAGCAGCATTCGGTTATTAAAGGCTCTCAAACCTGATGGTGAAAATCTTTGGGTAGTTGGTGATGCCAAGCAATCAATTTACCGTTTTCGTGGAGCATCATCATTTAATATATCGCGTTTTTGTGTGGATGATTTTCCTGGCGGAGAATCTCAATCACTTGAGATTAATTACCGTTCTGTTTCAGAGATTGTTACAGCATTTTCTGCGTTTGCGTCAGAAATGAAAACGGGGGGGATCAAGAGCCATCTTGCGGCAAATCGCCCCGCATCGGGATCACTGCCTGAAATACAAACAGTAGAAAGCGGAGATTTGGTAAGTTCCGCTTTAGCTGAGTCTATATTACGAATGCGAGAAATTGGATTTAGTTATCGTGATCAGGCGGTTTTTTGTCGTGGAAATGAAAAACTCTCTGCGTTAGGGCAGGATCTGGAACGATTAGGTATCCCTGTATTATTTCTGGGCAGCCTTTTTGAACGTCAGGAAGTTAAGGATCTTGTGGCGCTAGTTTCTCTTCTAACTGATAAACGAGCAATGGGGTTAATTCGTATTGCATGTTGGCCGGAATTTCAGATGCCGATGGAAGATGTTACTCAGGTGCTGGAACACTTCCGTATAACAGATAATGAGCCCGGAAACTGGGAGATATCGTCGCTGTCCTTATCGCCGGAGGGATTGTCCTCGTTTGAGAAAATAAAGAATGTACTACATGGCTTTAGTAGTGCTTCTCATCCATGGTCCGTGCTTGCTACGGTCTTGTTAGATCGTACGCGCGTAGTGGCTCAAATTGCAACGTCGGAAGCGGTTAATGGACAGGCTCGCGGTATTGCTATCTGGCAGTTTATGAATTTTGCCCGGCAGCAGTTCAGGGGCAGTGGTTTTCCGATAATGAAAATGATGACGCGGATACGTCGTTTACTCAAGCTCAACGACGATCGCGACCTCAGACAGCTTCCAGCAGCAACTCAAAATATTGATGCAGTCAAATTAATGACAATTCATGGTGCAAAAGGTCTTGAGTTCCCTGTTGTTCATTTAAGTGGCGTGAATAAGGATACAATCCCGGGTTCATATAGAGGAGTAAAATGCCCTCCGCCTGAGGGTATGGTTGCTGGTGGGAACGGTTCGTCCGAAGATATAGCCAAAGAAGCCCATGAGAATGAACAAGAATGTCTTTTTTATGTGGCAATGTCCCGTGCAAAGGACCGACTGTTTTTTTACGGTGCAACGACTAAAGGTCAGAACAAATCCTTGCGTCGACTTTCCGACTTTTTGGACAGAATGGGGGCTGTTTCGCGCAATGTTATAACTCCCATATTAAAGCTGCCTATAGCGCCAGAAAATACGCCTCTACCTGTTGAGTTTCAGGGAGACGTAAATTTCAGTGCTAATGCTTTAGATTTATATAATACCTGTCCCAGACGTTTTCTTTATACACATCTTCTGTCAATCGGTGGTCGTCGACAAGAAACAGCATTTATGCAAATGCATGAAGCGGTACGCGATGTGCTTCAGACCATAACCAAACTGGGTAACGGGCACGTGCCTGACTGGCAACCTATTCTGGAAACTGCTTTTGTAAAGCAGGGGTTGCATGAACATGGTTACGTAGACGACTATCGCAATATTGCCGAAAAAATGCTCACCTTCTTTACCCAGTCCAGAAAGGGTGCATCTGTTGAAATATTGGATGAGTTCGTGTTGGGCCTTACCGATGCAAAGGTAACGGTTCGTGCTGATGAAATGCTGATACGAGGTGATTTGCGTACGTTACGTTGCATATTTACAGGGCATGCCCCCGGGACAGGTCCGAAAGGTATCAGACATGAAGCGTTTTCACTTGCCACAAAGAACGTTTTTCCCGGTTCATCAGTAGAGTTGGTCTACTTGGCCGATAATACGGTTTATCCTCTCAACCTTAAGCCGCAAACACTGAACAAATGCGAAAATAAATTACGAGAGATCCTCACTCGCATACGTAGTGGCGATTTTAAAACATCTGACTCTACGTTTAGCTGCCCCGGATGTCCTGCGTTTTTTATCTGCGGTGAAGCCCCCGCTGGCCCCCTCAAGAAAAAATTCTAAAAAAAATTTACCGACGGCGTTCTGATCACCCGATTAAAGGAATGTAGCCAGAAAACTCCTTCAGGCAAAAACTTTAAAAGGTAGTGATATGAACTCTGTTCAAAATGATTTTGATGATGTTGGCGATGCCGTTCGTGAGAACCGTCCGTTAAGGGCTGCACGTGAATATCGCATCAGCGTAGCCATTGAAAGCGTGGATTTTCAGCCAGCTTTCGTTTCTGATCCGGTACCTACCGGGCGGCAGATTTTGTCTGCGGCAGGTCTCGATGACCGCGATGAAATTACTCTTTGTGCGATATTGCAGTCTGGTGATTTTGAAGATATCCGACTTGATGAAACCTTTGATTTACGGGGATGGGGTGCTGAACGGTTTATTGCTTTCCGTACCGATCGGGACTTCAAGCTGACGCTTGATGATCGCCAGCTTGTATGGGGTATGCCTGCTATTGAAGGCCATGTTTTGTATGTATTGTCCGGTATTGGGCCTGAGCAGGCCGTTTTTCTGGAGGTTCGGGGAGGAACCGACCGTATTATTGAACCTGGTGAGTTGTTGGATCTTACTGCATCGGGCATTGAGCACTTCATCACTGCTAAACGTCCGGAGCAGGGTTACACCATTATTGTTAATTCACGCGAGGAATCGGTGTCCGATAAGTGGGTAACTTTCGAGCAGGTTGTGCAACTGGCGTTTCCCGGTGCCCCTGTTGAGTCAAACGTTATCTATTCCATGACCTATCGCCACGCAGAATCCAGACCACATGCTGGTGAGCTGGCTGAGGGCGGTGTTGTCGAAGTTAAACATCAGGGGACGATTTTCAATGTCACAAAAACTGTTCAGTCTTAATAGTGATTTACGCCAGCTTCGCGAAGCTGGCTATTATGTACAGGTGATTGGTGCTTTTCTGGTGATGCGGGAAGTCCCCTATGTCAATGCACAAAAATGTGTACGCAAAGGGACCCTTGTGACATCTCTGGATCTGGCGGGTGATCACACCCGCAAACCTGAAAATCACGTAATACACTGGGATGGGGAATATCCGTGCAAAGCAAATGGAGTTCCTTTAAATGAAATCCGTCATGTATCTCAACACTTTGATTTTGGTCATGGCCTTACTGCCGAGCACGGTTTTTCAAGTAAGCCAGGGCCGCAAGGGTATCCAGACTATTTTGCTAAGATGTCAACTTATGCAACCATCCTCTCAGGCCCGGCAGCAGTATTACAACCGGGGATTAGCCCTAAAATATTTCGGACTCCTGATGAAACTGAAATGGACAGTGTTTTTAATTACATTGATACCGCGTCCGATCGTGCGGGAATTGGGAAGCTGTCTGAGAAATTAGAAGGTGAGATTGTTTCGATTATTGGTACTGGCGGAACGGGGAGCTACATTATTGATTTAGTGTCTAAAACACCGGTGCGCGAAATTCGCTTATTTGATGCTGATGAGTTTCTTCAACATAACGCATTTCGTACTCCTGGAGCTCCACTATTGGAGGAACTTCGTAATGCACCTTTGAAAGTTGACTATTTCAAGGGCATTTACGAAAGAATGCATCGCAATATTATTGTACATCCTGTCAGATTGAGCGATTCCAACCTCAGCCTGATAAACGGAACTACGTTTGCATTTGTTTGCATGGATGCTGGTGAAGAAAAAAAAGCGATCATCCAAAAGCTGGAGTCGCTTAGTGTTTCCTTCATTGATGTTGGGATGGGCCTTGAATTGGTGAACGGTAGTCTTGGTGGCATTCTTAGAGTAACCACCAGTACTAAGGACAAACGCGAACACGTACATTCGGGGCGTATCTCTTTTGCTGGTGGAGGGGAGAAAGATATCTACGCTTCAAATATACAGGTTGCTGATTTAAATGCGCTTAACGCAGCACTGGCTGTCATAAAATGGAAGAAATTGAAAGGTTTTTACCGCGACCTGGAAAACGAGCACCATTGCACCTATACCACTGATGGTAATATGTTGTTGAATGAGGATCTGAAATGCTGAAAATAAAGAAACTGGAACATCGCTTTATTCGTAGCATTCCTCGTGAACTCGATGTTGGCGTGATATATATATCAATGGAATATGCAACAGCAGTCCATAGCTGCTGTTGTGGTTGTGGGGAACAGGTTGTTACTCCATTTTCACCAACTGACTGGAAGATGATTTTCGATGGTGAGTCTGTATCGTTGGCGCCATCCATTGGTAACTGGCATTCCACCTGTCGTTCGCACTATATTATTAAACAGGGTATTATCATTGAGGCTGGTAGCTGGAATGATGCCCAAATTTCGGCAGAAAGAAAAAGAGCTAAATTAGCTAAAGCGGATTACTATAATCCAGCACCTAAATCTCTTCGCCCGGAAGAAGAGACGAAAGATACCTCAGGGCAGTTATCCAGAGATCACGGGGTTGTGGGTAATTTCTTGGGATGGCTGTGTAATCTGATACGTAAAAACTAATTTGAAACGATAGCCGTATCAATAAGTTGGTTAAAGGGGAGGCGCCGTGATTTCCCCTAAGCTTATTATTTTTCGTTAATCTCCCTCCATAAAAACCCACTTGATGCTTAACTCCATTCGCAGTATTCTTCCTCAGCACCTGCAAAATCAGGTGCCGGGCTTGACCTCCTGAAATTGTTACAGGCGACACATGACGCGCAAGCGTCTTTTTTGTGTCGTGCGTTCAGCTACATCTCAATGGTGGGCTGGGCAGGGGCATCGCAAGATGCGCCGGTTTCCTGTAACACCGGTAAGGTCAACCTTGTTCAGTCCACCACCCATGAGATTGACCTCTCAGGTGGTGGGTTTATTACCCGTTACAGGAGGATGCCTTTATGGCTACGATCCCCACTCAGACACACCCGTCACTTGCTGTTCCTTTCAGTGCCACTACGGATTTCACCATACTCGCCAGTCACTGCGAAACCTTTGCCGAAACCCTGATTGAAAGCAACGATCCCGCGTTGAAAGTGGCGCTTTGCGGCAGAATTAACACGTGCCTGACGCTGCTGCAACCCACACTGTTAGAACCTGTTCCACCCCATCTGGTTGAAAGCCTGACTGTTGACACTCTCCCTGCGACCACTCCCCGGTTCGAGCCTGAATGTACGGAGCTTTGTCGTTACTGCCTTGCTATCACACAAACCCTGTCGGGGCTGGGATTTGCCTCTGAAACGGAGAAGTACCTTAGCTGGCTGCTGTACGACCTGATTAACTACTTCGCTGCGGAAATGAAAGCCCCGCGTTGGTTGCGTACCGCCGGCGGCGTGAAGTTTATTGACGGTGTGGATATCAAAGCATGATGCAGTCTGACTGGCATCCCGCCGACATTATCGCCGGACTGAAAAAACGTGGCACTTCGCTGTCAGCGCTTTCGCGTCAGGCAGGGCTGGCATCCTCCACGCTGGCAAATGCGCTTACCCGCCGCTGGCCTAAAGGCGAAAGATTGATTGCTGAAGCGTTAGATGTTGCGCCTGAAAAAATCTGGCCTTCACGCTACCGTAAACCAGAATACCGATAAGAAAAACGGCCCTCCCGATCTTTTTCCTGCCCCTGCAGATGAGAGATCGGGAGAATGCCAGTGACGTGCGGCAACTCAGCATTTAACCAAATCAGCGGGAAATGTTTTTCAGGCAAAAACAGTTTCCTCTTTCGGCACCCGTCACATTCGCATTATTTTCTCTCTGCAACAAATGGCCCTTCGGGGCGCCCTTATACGCTTCACGACCTGCAAGAAGCGGCCTGATTTCAGGCTGGCCGTCCCTTTACCGACAATACCTTTGAAAATGTCGGACTGCGTTGCAGTTAAGGTCTCTCTTCACATTGCGTCAATATCTGAACTGGTTTTTCGGTACAGATCGTAAAACGGTGAATGCTATGCATGCCATTCACTGAAATACCCGAATGCGTCTTCAGCTTTGCAGCAACGACGCATGAATCCCTCATTCCATCGTTTCATAATCATCTTTATAGCTTTACACCTATATAACTTTTAACCTATATTATTCAGGAGGTCCCGTGTGGACGATTAAAACAACGGATATGTTTGATCACTGGTTTTCCTCGCTCAATGATACCGATCGGGCCAGCGTGCTTGCAGCGCTGTTGGTCCTGCGTGAAAAGGGACCGGGTTTGTCCAGACCTTATGCCGATACGCTCAGAGGCTCCCGCTTTAGCAACATGAAAGAGTTGCGTATTCAAAGTCGGGGTGATCCGATACGGGCATTTTTCGCTTTTGATCCGACCCGTACCGGCATTGTACTTTGTGCCGGAAATAAGGTCGGCAATGAAAAACGTTTTTACGATGAGATGCTCCCGGTTGCAGATCGGGAATTCACGAACTGGCTGAACACAATAAAAGAGAAGGAGTAACGCGATGGGCAGAACGCTGGAACAGCTTATTGCGGATGAAAAACCTGAAGTCGTGGCCGAAGCTCAGGCGATGGCGACGGACATCCTGCTCAACATCCACCTTGCCGAACTGCGCGAGAAAGTACAGAAAACGCAGGTCGAAATGGCGCAGGTGCTGGGCATCAGACAACCTACTGTTGCCGGTATGGAAAAACCGGGGCGCGACCTGAAACTGTCCACGCTGAAACGTTACGTTGAGGCGACCGGCGGCAAGCTACGCCTTGATATTGAACTGCCGGATGGCTCTCACTACGGATTTGTACTGTAAACACTGACGCTCCCTGAACCGGAGCGTCAGCCCCCTCTGTATAACTGGCTGCTGCCTGCATTGCCGACAGGCTTTGCTGCCGCGTGACCGTAAAACTGCACCAGCCTGTGATTTTAAAAACACTGCACCAGTCCAGTGCGTCACTTTAACCGCGCAGAGCGGGAAAGTGACGCACGCAATCATTCTGATCTGCCCCAGAGAAATCAACTGCGCCAGCCCATGACGGGATTCTGACTCCGCGTTTTCAACCTATTTGACGCATAAGGAGAACATGAACCGATACCGGAGGGGGATCAGGACGATCCGGGGGATAACCCGCTAACGCGGGCGGCTGCTCAGAGAGCACAACCGACGCCCCATAACACCTCAACGGCTGCCGCCCCGGCGCTCAGGTATCGTTCGCAGCCCCGACAAAACTAGGGGCTATCGGCCCACGCGCCGGGGAAAGCTGTATCAGGTTTTGGGTGATTGATTTGCTGTAATCATGAAGGGGGAATATATGGGGATACTGGCGCAGGAAATAAAGAAGCTGGCGCAGCAGACGGGCGGCAGTCATAAAACAGTTCACGATCGTATGGCGCTGGTGCAGCGTTTTTGTGAACGTCTGATGGGGCAGAACGTACAGATCCGCCGGGTGGAACAACTGAAATCCCGGCATATTGAAGAGTACGTCCGGGCACGGCTGGCGCAGGACATTACGAAGCGTTCCCTGCAAAACGAGATGTCGGCGGTGCGCTGCATTCTGAAACAGGCCGGACGCGATAAACTGGCGCAGAGCGAGCGGCTCAGTAACCGGGCGCTGGGGCTGTCCGGCGCGTCACGCAACGGGACCAAACGGGCTATCACGCCGGAGCATTACCGTCATGTACTGGAAACCGCCCGCGCAAAAGATCCGGGGCTGACGGCGGCGCTGGAGCTTTCAAGGCTGATGGGACTACGCTCGCAGGAGGCGGTACAAAGTGCGCAGTCGCTGAACACATGGAAACAGGCGCTGGAGCGGGGTGGATCCCGGCTAACCGTGGTCTTTGGCACCAAAGGCGGGCGGCCCCGCGAGACGATTATTCTGGACGCTGGCGCAGTCAGAAAGGCGGTAGATGCTGCGCTGGCGGTGGCTGAGCAGCGTCACGGCAGGCTGATCGATAAGCCCGATCTGAAAAGCGCGATGAAATACTGGCACGGTCAGGCATCACGTCTCGGGTTAACTGGTGCATATTTCCCGCACTCTCTGCGCTATGCGTGGGCGCAGGAGGCAATCCGCTATTATCTGGCGCAGGGATCCAGCGAAAAAGAAGCTCTGGCGATGACGGCGATGGATCTGGGCCATGGCGACGGGCGTGGACGATATGTGGCGCAGGTTTACGGGCGGCGGGGCGGTGTATGACAGTCATCGGGTTTTGTACTCGTTTCTGGTGCAGCAGCCAGTTGGCACTCCGACCTATGCCAGCTAAAGAAAAAGGCCAGAAAGGGTAAGGGGTGACTAAGGGTAACAGCGCCTGACCGGAAAAGGCCAAAGGGCTTAAAAGGCTGCAACTGGCGCAGATCGATATGTATCCGGCAATATCTGGCGCAGTCCTGCCACTGACTGGCAACGAAAGAGTGGTGCAGTGATGGCGTGCTGGTCCATCAGTTTCTGGCTGGGGGTTGGCTACGATGACCAGAAATGATTCACCGTGAATTATTTTCGATATATACCTATTGATGGCTGAGGTATTGATAGGTTTTCGCCCGGAATTATTCACCCTCTAATAATTCTGTACGCTTTCCGATGAATAACGGGAAAAAAGAAGGCAACACCTTTCAATGCAAAAAAGCTGCTCCCGGACAACCGGAAACAGCTTTTCTGTTTTCAACCAATGACACTGTCAATGGTTCAGGCCGCTCTGTGCTGCCGCGCATAAATATACGGCGCAATATACCCTTCACGGCACACATCCAGATAATCTGACCACCACTGCATCATGGCCTTGCGGGCTTCCAGATGTTCCGCTTTGTGCACATACGCTGCCCGCACGCTGTTTCGCTCCTGATGGCTCATCTGCCGTTCCACTGTATCCCTCGACCAGAGATCTGACTCGACCAGCGCGCTACAGGCCATTGCCCGCAGTCCGTGTCCGCACACATCGGTTTTTGTATCATAGCCCATCAGACGTAGCGCCCGGTTGGTGGTGTTTTCGCTCATCGGTTTATAGGGGTTATGGTCGCCGGGAAACACCAGTTCCAGATGGCCGGAGAGTTCCTGTATCTGTTTCAGAATGGCAATCGCCTGCCGTGAGAGCGGCACGATATGCGCGGTGCGCATTTTTGCACCACGGCCTGAAAACCGCACTTTCTCGATCGCTTCGCGGGTGGCGGGGATGGTCCAGATTTTATTTCTGAAATCAATCTCACTCCAGCGGGCAAAACGCAGTTCGCTGGAGCGGATGAACAGGTGCAGCGTCAGCAACACCGCCAGCCGGGTTAACTCGCGCCCTTGTTGATAATCGCCGATACGGTTAAGCAGTTCAGGCAACCGTTCCAGCCGCAGGGCGGGATAGTGATTCTTTACGGGGGAGGCCGTCACGCCTTCCAGATGCTGTGCCGGATTGCTTTCGGTCAGTACCTGCTGAACGGCGTAACGCATGATGTTGCTGAGTTGCTGCCGGGTTCGGGACGCGACTTCCAGAAAGCCTTTATCCTCAATAACCCGAAGTAACGCCGTAAAATCCTTCGTTTTCAGCATCGTGACGGGCAGGTGACCAATCGCGGGGAAAATATGGTTTTCCATACTGGCGAGAATGCGGGTGGTATAATCAGCCGACCATTTTTTGTTGGTTTTATGCCATGCCAGCGCCACCGCTTTAAAGCATTTCTCGGGCGAACAGGCTGCTTTTTCCACCATACGCTGCTGCGCCGGATTGATATTCTGCGCCAGTAACTTACGGATACCGTCGCGCTGCAGCCGGGCGTCAGCGAGAGAAACCAGCGGATAGGCGCCGAGACTGACTCTGGATTCTTTGCCACCGAAGCGATATTTGAGATACCAGATACGCGAACCGCCCGGATTGACGAGCAGATACAGACCATGGGAATCGGAGAGTTTTACAGGACGAGAAGTGGGTTTTAACTTGCGGATTTTAGAATCATTTAAAGACATTTGGGGGTCACTCCAGAATCGAACCAAACTGACCCCAAATCTGACCACCAAATTTTCCGGATGCGGAGAGAAAACCAGATACGCATCGGGAAGGATTTTCATGCTAACTTACTGAATCGTAAATAAATAGAGACGTACAGATAAGCATGAAAACAAGAATTTGGCTCCTCTGACTGGACTCGAACCAGTGACATACGGATTAACAGTCCGCCGTTCTACCGACTGAACTACAGAGGAATCGGTTAGGAGGCTTATCTTAGCGGCGAAAAAACTTTTGTCAAACCTGATCTTACACTGGATTGCTCAACTGCTGATTCTGTCGACAGTTTGTCGTCATAATCGACATATTTTTATGGAAAATACTTTGCAGGATTAGCGTTTCTCCCTCATCATTTGAAATGTAGTTTCAACTTTCTCTCTCTAAGGTCCATTTTGAACGTCACTGCCGCTCTACGTCAGGCCGTCATGCGCACGCCCTGGTATGCCAAACGCAAAAGTTACCGTGTTCTGTTCTGGCGTGAAATCACCCCCCTTGCCGTGCCTATCTTTCTGGAAAACACCTGCGTTCTGTTGATGGGCGTGCTCAGTACGTTTCTGGTGAGCTGGCTCGGTAAAGAAGCGATGGCGGGTGTGGGCCTGGCAGACAGCTTCAATATGGTGGTGATCTCCTTCTTTGCCGCTATTGATCTGGGGACGACGGTGGTGGTGGCATTCAGCCTTGGCAAACTCGACCCGAAACGCGCGCGCGAAGCGGCGCGGCAGTCGCTGATGATCATGACCATTTTCTCGATTATTCTCGCGGCCGTGATCCACTATTTTGGTAAAGAAATCATTGATGTTGTTGCAGGGGAGGCCACCAGCGAGGTTAAGGCTCTTGCGCTAACATATCTTGAGATGACGGTGCTGAGTTATCCGGCCGCTGCCATTGCCCTGATTGGCAGTGGGGCGCTGCGTGGAGCGGGTAACACTAAAATTCCGCTGCTGATTAATGGCGGGATGAATATCCTGAATATCATCATCAGTAGCATTCTGATTTACGGGGTTTTTTCCTGGGATGGATTGGGATTTGTTGGTGCGGGTCTCGGGCTGACCATCTCCCGCTACATTGGCGCTATCGCGATTATCGTGGTGCTGATGGTGGGCTTTAACCCGGCGCTGCGCATTTCATTAAAAAGCTATTTCCGCCCGTTTAATTTCGCCATTATCTGGGAAGTGATGGGGATCGGTATTCCCGCCAGCATTGAATCGGTGCTGTTTAACGGTGGGAAATTACTCACTCAAATGTTTGTCGCCGGAATGGGCACTGATGTCATTGCCGGGAACTTTATTGCTTTCTCTATCGCCTCGCTGATAAACCTGCCAGGAAATGCGCTCGGTTCGGCGTCGACGATCATCACCGGCAAACGTCTGGGCAAGGGGCAAATTGCGCAGGCGGAGCGCCAGCTGCGGCATGTGTTCTGGCTGGCAACTATCGGCCTGACGCTTATCGCCTGGGGTTCGGCTCCCTTTGCCGGGTTAATCGCCTCGTTCTACACCCATGAAGATGACGTTAAAGAGGTGGTGAAAATCCTCATCTGGCTTAATGCCGCGTTTATGCCCATCTGGGCGGCATCGTGGGTTCTGCCTGCGGGGCTGAAAGGGGCGCGTGATGCCCGCTTTGCGATGTGGGTGTCGATGCTGGGCATGTGGGGGTGTCGCGTGGTGGCGGGCTATACGCTCGGGATTATGCTGGGAATGGGCGTGGTTGGCGTCTGGCTGGGGATGTTCCTTGACTGGGCCGTCCGTGGTGCGCTGTTCTACTGGCGAATGGTCAGCGGGCGCTGGCTGTGGAAATATCCGCGACAAAATAAGATCGAACCGCTGGCCGCCGCGCCCTCAGAACGTGTGACAAATGTCCGAACTGGAGAATAAATCGGCAAACGATCCGTTTTGCGCATTCAGTCTTTGACAACGGCGGGTGGCGTCGATAATATGCGCCCCGTTCACACGATTCCTCTGTAGTTCAGTCGGTAGAACGGCGGACTGTTAATCCGTATGTCACTGGTTCGAGTCCAGTCAGAGGAGCCAAATTTGAAAAGCCTGCTTTTAAAGCAGGCTTTTTGCTTTTCTGCGTCAGGTGAAAAGCCGGGCGAGTTCCCCGGCATGTGTATTTTATCCTGCCTGCACCCGAATCGGGGCGGTGGCTGCAAACAGCCAGGGCCGCGCGTCGCTGCTCACCAGTGGCGACAGGGCTTCTCTCACCTGCTGATGATAATCGTCCAGCCACTGTTTTTCCCGATCGCTCAGCAACTGCATTTCTACCTGACTTAAATCAATCGGGATCAGGGTCAGCGAAGCAAATTTGCAGAACCCAGGCTGGCTATCCACAATTTCCACCTGATTTTCAATGCGAATACCGTGGCTCTGTGCCTGATAATAGCCCGGCTCGATCGTAATGATGTTTCCCGCCACCAGAGGCCATGGGTTCACCTTCTTCGCGATGCGATGCGGATTTTCGTGGATCAGCAACTGATGGCCGACGCCATGGCCTGTCCCGTGATCGTAATCCAGCCCCAGCTCCCACAGCGGACGGCGGGCAAACGCATCCAGCTGATGCCCCTGGCTGCCAGACGGGAATTGCAGTGTGATCAGGGCTAAAAAGCCTTTCAGCACGGCGGTGTAGTGCAACCGCTGCTGCGCATCCAGCTTGCCGTATGCCAGGGTTCGGGTCGCATCGGTGGTTCCGTTGTGATACTGGCCACCAGAATCATTCAGATAAAAGTGAGCGCTGGTCAACGCCCTGTTCGTGGCTTCGCTTGAGTGGTAATGGCACATCGCCGCATTACTGGCGGCGGCAGAAATGGTGTCAAAGCTCTGCTCGATAAACCCAGGCTGTTGCTGGCGGAAAATGAGCTGCTGCGCCTGAGCTTCCAGCTCCGTCAGCGGCTGGCCGGCCGCTTCGCGCTGGGGAACCTCATGCGACAGCCAGGCGAGAAAATTAACCCAGGCAGCGCCGTCATAATGATGGCTCTCACGATATCCAGCCAGCTCGACGGCGTTTTTATGCGCCTTCAGCAGGGTAATGGGGTCGGCCTTCCAGATGATTTCGCCCTGCGGCTCGATAGCAAAGTGCAGCGCGACCGGCGCTGAGTCGGCATCCACCCAGACGCGTTTGCCTTCACTCCGCTGCTGGCAGCGTCGCACAAAATCGTCCTCAGGAGAGATCACCAGCCTTTCCAGAGCGGAGGCGGGCAGTTCGCGGAGTTTATCGCCGTTAACAAACCACTCCAGCTCACCCTGACGGCTCAGCAACGCAAAAGAGAGCGGAACCGGGCTTGTCGGAATGTCTGAACCGCGCACATTGAGCAGCCAGGCGATATTATCCGGCAGGGTTACAGCCAGATAATCTGCGCCTTCTGCGGCCAGCATCTCAGCCACGCGCTGGCGTTTATGGGCGCTGCTCTCGCCACTCACCTCCACGGGCATCTCACGAATCAGCCCGGCAGGGGCTGCGGGACGGTCTGTCCACAGCGTGTCGAAAGGGGAAACTTTAAGGGGAACGAATTCAACGGGCGTAGTGGAGAGCTGCTGATATTCCGTGCGCGTCATCAGCAGGGCATCAAACGCAATGCGGCTGTTGGTGTCCAGGTGGCTTGCGAGCCACTCTGCCAGCGGTTCATTGTGCAGATGATGGATCTCAAAATCATCCATATTGACCTGCATGCGGGCCTGCACCTGATAACGGCCATCGACGAACAACAGCGCGCGATCCTTTAACACCAGCGCCAGCCCCGCAGAGCCGTCAAAACCGGTCAGCCAGGCCAGCTTATTATCGTACGGTGCACAGTATTCGCTTTGCCACGCATCGGTGCGCGGCACGATCATGCCGTCGAGGTGATTTTCCTGTAGCCACTGGCGAAGCGCAGAGAGCGGTGATGGGGTTTCCATGGTTTTTCCCTTTTATTTTTAGCGGAACGGCGGCTCGTTGAAGGTACGCAATTTGCGTGAATGCAGCTTGTCGCCCTCGGCGCGCAGACGATCAATCGCGCGAATGCCAATTTGCAGATGCTCGGAAATCGCGCCCTCGTAAAAACGGTTGGCCTGACCCGGCAGTTTAATTTCGCCATGAAGCGGCTTATCGGAGACGCACAGCAAAGTGCCGTAAGGGACGCGGAAGCGATAGCCCTGAGCGGCGATGGTGGCACTTTCCATATCAATAGCCACCGCGCGGCTTAAGTTAAAGCGCAGGGCCGAGGCGGAGTAGCGCAGCTCCCAGTTACGGTCGTCCGTGGTCACGACCGTACCGGTGCGCAGGCGCTGTTTAACCTCTTCACCCGGCATGCCGCTCACCTCTTTTGTGGCGTCATACAGCGCGCGCTGTACTTCGGCGATGCTTGGAATCGGGATGTCCGGAGGTAAAACCGCATCAAGAACGTGGTCGTCACGCAGGTAGGCATGCGCCAGCACGTAGTCGCCAATCAGCTGGCTTTCACGCAGGCCGCCGCAGTGGCCGATCATTAACCACACGTCCGGGCGCAGCACCGCAAGATGGTCGCATATCGTTTTCGCATTCGACGGGCCAACGCCAATGTTAATCAGGGTGATCCCCTGGCCGTCGGCGGTGATCAGGTGCCAGGCCGGCATCTGATGTTTTTTCCAGGCCAGGTCGGAAATAGCCATTTCAGGCGCTTCGGTCTCGGCGGTGATCCAGATCCCTCCCGCGCAGGAGAGCGCCACATACGGACTATCCGGATCCAGGATCTGGCTGCAGCCCCAGCGGACAAACTCGTCAACATAGCGGGTATAGTTGGTGAACAGAACAAAGGGCTGGAAATGTTCAGCCGGTGTCCCGGTGTAGTGACGCAGACGGGCCAGCGAGAAATCAACGCGACGCGCATCAAAGTGCGACAGCGGAGAAAACTCGGCGGGATGGTAAATACCATCCGCCGTTTCATCGCCAATCTGCGAGAGCTCGGTGGTCGGGAAGTGGCGCGTCAAACCAGCGCTCATGGAGCGGTCGAGAGTCAACGCCGAGCCATCAATAACGTAAGGATAAGGGATCTCATGCATCGACGGCTCAACGGCGATGTGCGCGTCATAATCCTGATAAAGCAGCGTCAGTTGTTCTTCAAGATAAGGGCGAAACAGAGAAGGGCGGGTGATGGTGGTGGAGTAACATCCTGAATGGGTGAAACGGGCATAGGCGCGGGTTTTTGGCGTATTGGTCGTCCCACCGTCCCACGTCACCGAAAGCGAGGGATAAACAAAAAGGCCGTCGAATCGGGCCTTTTCATCGGGAAGTGTCCCGTTCTCAATATACTCGCTAATGGCGCTGCGCAGGGCCGTAACGGATTGTTCGTATAGCGCCTCGAGTTTGTCCAGTGCCTGAGCCGGTGTCAGGCTGGAACCCTTATTATTCATGTCTGTCTCCTTGATCCACAGATGTGCGACTCACTCGATAGTATGTCACACATATGTAAAAAAAAAGTCAGGACATCAGGCCTGTGTGTCTTTCATCAGCAGCGCCGTCGCCGCCGAGATCAGGCAGCCCGCCAGCAGATAAATCGCCACGCTATGCCAGTCTCCGCCGGAGAGGGTGACTAACGCTGCGGCAATAAACGGGGTAAATCCACCGCCCACTACGCTTGCCACCTGGTAGCCAACGCCTGCACCGCTATAGCGATAGCTGGCCCCAAACATACCGGTAAACATGGGCTGTTGAACGCAGACCACCATGTCATGGGCGATATTTGCCAGCATGATGGCGAAGAAAACAATCCAGACGATCGACTGGGCCTCAAGGGCCATAAAGAACGGCCAGGCGCTCAGCGTACCGATGAGCGCTCCGGTGATGTAGATGCGGCGGCGGCCAAAGCGATCGGCCAGCCAGGCAAAACACGGGATGGTCAGACAGCTTATTCCGCCGACCAGCAGGCCAATATTCAGAAAAAGCTCACGCGGCAGGCCGAGGTTCTGGGTGGAATAATTCAGGGCGAAGGCGGTGACGATATACATAGTCAGCAGCTCGCACAGGCGCAGGCCGATAATTTTCAGAAATGCGCCGGGATGGCGAACCAACGCTTCCATCACCGGCAGACGTCTTTTTGCCTGCGGCTTTTCTTGCTGCTGCTGTTCAAATTCGGTGGACTCTTCCATCCCGTTTCGCACCCACAGCGCGGCCAGAACCAGCACGATGCTGAACAGAAACGGAATACGCCAGCCCCAGCTCAGGAACTGCTCGTCGGTCGTCAGTTGGCTAATCAGCGATACCAGCCCGGTGGAGAGTAACAGGCCAACGCCGTAACCCACCTGCACGCCGCTACTGTAGAACGCTTTTTTATTTTTCGGGGCGCTTTCAACGGACAGCAACGCCGCGCCGCCCCATTCTCCGCCAACGGCAAACCCCTGAATGGCGCGAAGCGTTACCAGCAAGACCGGCGCCCACCAGCCAATAGTGGCGAACGAGGGTAAAATTCCGATAAGTGCGGTGGCGATCCCCATCATCCATACGGTGAGCATTAACATCCGTTTGCGGCCAAGCTTATCGCCGAAATGGCCAAAGATAATGCCGCCCAGCGGACGAAACAGGAAGCCGACGCCAAAGGTCGCAAAGGCCGCCAGCGTGCCCATTGCGGGGCTAATCTGAGGGAAAAATTCGCGATTAAATACCAGCGCGGCGGTGATCCCGTAGAGCAAAAAGTCATACCAGTCGACAACGGCGCCCGCAAAACTACCCAGGGCCGCGCGTCGTGCGCGATGAAGAGAAGGGATCTCCCCGGTGGTGCGTTCGGAGATGAGGGTGGAGTCCATTTGTAGTCCTGTCTGTACCAATTTTTAATTATTAGAATTTGAAAAAGGTTACTCACATAGCACCGTCATATTGACGACAAGAATGAGACTACCCCGACAGGCGGCAGGAGAAAACGATTTTATTTTGTCGGCGCGGTAAAAATTGCCGATCGTGGGAATGAGATATCGCGCGGTATTCTCTTCAGCTTTCCGCCGACAACCAGCGGATGGTTTACAGTATTACTTATCGCAGAATGCGAAGGCGGAGGATTTCACGATGCAACAACTGCGGATTGCTTTACTCATTGTTATGGCGTGGCTGGCGCTTCCCCTGCATGCCGAACCCGGCGTGTATGGAGAGCAGCGGATCACTCGCTGGTGGGGCGAACTGACCACCGATATCTCCGGGACGTGGAACGCGCCACAAAATTACGATCTTTACCTGCCGTTTTTGAGCTGGCATGCGCGCTTTATGTACGACAAAGAGAAAACGGATCATTACAACGAAATGCCCTGGGGCGGCGGCTTTGGCATCTCCCGTTATAACGAAGAGGGCAACTGGAGTGCGCTTTACGCCATGATGTTTAAAGATTCGCATAACGAATGGCAACCTATTGCAGGTTACGGGTGGGAGAAGGGCTGGTATCTCGATAATGCCCGTGATTTCCGTCTGGGACTCGGCCTGACGGCAGGGGTCACCGCGCGAAAGGATTTTGCTAACTACGTTCCGCTGCCCATTATTTTGCCGCTCTTCTCGGCGGGGTATAAACGTCTCAACGTCCAGTTCACCTGGATTCCTGGAACCTACAACAACGGTAACGTGCTGTTTGCCTGGCTGCGCTACGGGTTTTAGTCACCGTCAGAGGGTGATGATTTTTTTGGCGACAGAGTGCGACAGCGCCAGCATAGAAATCAAAACTGAAGCGACAAACGTCAATGCAATCAGCAGCAATTTGGTGGTGAGGGACGTCACCGGAATCAGCGCCGTGAGAAGATGAAAAACCGAATAATGCAGGATGTATACGCCGGTCATCGTCTTACTCACGGCGGCTAATATCGCCTCTTTCAATTCGATATTCCGGCGAAAACGCACACCGTTGGCGGCAATCACCAGCGCCACGATCAGAATATATATTTGTGAGCCGGTGAGAATGAACGCATTTCGGTCAGCCTTAAATAGCGCAAAAAAGAAGTGCTGCTCATAAAACCAGGTAAACAGATAAATTACCGGAATGGCCGCGACCGCGGCTTTCACCACCTTCGCTTTACTGATCCAGGCCGAAATCAGCGGGTCGAAGAAGAGTTGGCCGGTCAAATAGAACAGCAGCCAGGTCCAGAGACGGTATTGCGGCGCCAGGGAGAGCAGATGCTTCTCGGGCCACAGCGCTGCCAGCAAATCGTAACCGTAGGAAAAAAGCAGTAGGGCGGCAATAACGCCGCAAAAGCGTTTACGCCGCTGGTTCAACCATTCGATGAGGGGGTGGAAGGTATAAATCACGATAAAGGTAAAGACGAACCACGGCTGGATTAAATAGCCGCGCTGATAGGGCTCCCAGAGATAATAGACCGTCATCCAGAACAGAAATACCACCACTACGCCCTTTATCTTATTCATTTGCCAGCGAACGCTATGCCGCGATTGCGCATCCAGATAACCGGCAACCACGAAAAACAGCGGGGTGGCGATAGTCGAAATAAAGGTCAGAAAACCGAGGATCCAGTGATAATCGTAATCGTAACGATCCCAGGTGTTGTAGATAGTGAAAAATGTTACCGCCGTCATGCATCCCAGCGTTTTAATAATATTCAATCCCGTCGGATTCATTGCGACTCTATCCTCTGCGTACGGTGGAAACAGGCATAAATGACGGGAAGCACCAGCAGAGTCAGGAGGGTGGCAAAGCCAAGCCCAAACATGATCACCACCGCCATGCTCTGGAAGAACACATCGCGCAGCAGGGGCGCCAGGCCAAGCACGGTGGTAAAGGCGGTCAACAAAATAGGGCGCAGACGAGACGTTGCCGCATCGACAATGGCCTGATGCTGTTCTTTATGCTGTTTCTGTTGTTCAATTTCTTCGACCAGTACGATCCCGTTACGGATAAGCATGCCGCTCAGGCTCAGTAGCCCAATCAGTGCCATAAAGCCGAACGGGATCCCGGTCAGCAAAAAGCCGGGTGTGACGCCGATTAAGGCCAGGGGGACCGTCAGCCAGATCGCAACCGCATTTTTTAGCGAGCTAAACATCAGAATGGTAATAATAAACATCACGAGATAACCGATCGGAAGGGTTGAAAAAACACCTTGCTGCGCTTCACTGGAACTTTCTGCATCGCCCCCCCATTCAATACGATAACCATGAGGCAGGGCCAGGGCATCAATTTGCGGTTTAACACGCGCCAGTATATCGCCTGAGGTTTGCTGGCTCAACGGATCGGGATCGGTCTGAACCGTCAGCACCCGGCTACGGTCCCGGCGCAGGATCAGGGGATCTTCCCATTCCAGCGTGAAATCGCTCACCACGTTGCTTAACGGGACGTACTGCTGGCGGTTTTGGCTCCATACCAGCACGTTATTGAGATGGTTGGCATCCTGTCGTTCGCTTTCAGGCGGTCTGACGACGATGGGCAGGAGATCCGACCCTTCGCGGTATAACCCAACCCGACTGCCGGAAAAATTCATCTCCAGCGCATTATCAATATCTTGTTTATCCACCCCCAGCTCTCTGCCCAGCGACGGAGAATATTGTGGACGTATCACTTTGCTGCGGTTCTGCCAGTCATTTCTTACGCTGTCCGTCGCCGGATCCCGGGTAAGAATATCGTCAACCTGACTGGCAATGAGCCGTAACTGGTCAGGATCCGGGCCCTTGATACGGACTTCAATAGCACTGTCGCCGGAAGGACCAAACATCACCCGTTTGGTACTGGCGTTAATCTGTGGAAAGTGGCGGGCGATATAATCATCGACGTGGCGCGTGAGTGCGGCAATATTACGCTGATCGTCCATACGTACCATGATTTGCGCATAGTTACTGTATTGCCTCTGACCGCTGTAGGTCAGAATAAACCGCATGCTCCCCTGGCCAATCGTGGACACCGTGGTGACGACGCCGGGCTGGCCATTAATGGTTTTTTCAATTTCGCGGGTCATTTTTTCGGTTTGGCTAATATCCGTGCCGTAAGGTAACCACAGGTCGACAAAGAAAATAGGCGTGTTTGAGGAGGGGAAAAAGTTTTGCCGTACCGAACCGAATCCCCAGACTGCCGCCGCCAGCAGAGCGACCATCAGCGTCAGAGTGATTGTTTTACGCAGCAGAATAGCGTTCAGAATGCACTGATAGATTCGATAGAAGGGTTTGTCATAGGGATCGATATCCGCAGGCGCTTCGGCTGTTTTTTGCCCCTTAAACAACCACCATTTAATCATCACCGGGGTAAGGGTGAGTGCAGAAAACCAGCTCAACAGCAGCGAAATCAATAGAACCTGGAACAGTGATTTACAGTATTCGCCGGTCGAGTCCTGAGAAAGGCCGATGGGGGCAAAGGCGAGGATTGCGATAACCGTTGCGCCCAGCAGCGGCAGCGCCGAGCGTGAAATCACATAGTTAATAGCCGTCATCATCGTTGAGCCGCGCTGTCTGGCGATCAGCACCCCTTCGACGATCACAATCGCGTTATCCACCAGCATACTGAGCGCGATGATTAATGCTCCCAGCGAAATACGCTGAAGTTCAATCCCCCACAGGTACATGATAAGGAGCGTGCCTAACACATTCAGCGCCAGTGATAAGGCGATAATGATCCCGCTGCGGA
Source organism: Enterobacteriaceae bacterium RIT714 (assembly GCA_009668015.1). Taxonomy (GTDB): domain Bacteria; phylum Pseudomonadota; class Gammaproteobacteria; order Enterobacterales; family Enterobacteriaceae; genus Enterobacter. The sequence goes on along the minus strand of WJYB01000016.1, from coordinate 19,479 downwards.
TACCCATAAAAATCAGCAGGACGCCGATCACAATCGCCAGCGCCATCAGGAAATTGATAATGAAGCCATTAACCGACTGACCCACCTCGGCAGCCTGATCGTAAAACAGCGTTATCTGAATACCGGCCGGTTTTTCCGCCGACATCTGCTGCAATTTCGCCTCTAAGGCGCGCCCGACATCAATGACATTGACGCCGGGAATAAACGACACCCCCATCGTCACGGCCTGGCGACCATTGGCGTGATAGATGCCTGAAGGCGATTCAGTCAGCCCGCGGGACAGGGTGGCGATATCACGCAGTCGCGTGGTTGCCGCCGCGCCGTGAGGGGTGATAATCAGATCGCCCAGTTCATCAATATTGTCAAATTCCCCCGTTGGATGCAGACGAATCGACTCGGTGCCGGAGGCGATCTCCCCGGCGTTTGATACCACATTCACGCGGCTCAGCAGGGCGGAGAGTTGTGTCAGCGTAATACCGCGTGCGGCCATTTTGGGCAGCGAAATATCAATATTAATCTGCTGCGGTATCGCTCCCCCAATGGCGACTTTACCCACGCCCGGGATGAGCACCAGCTCGCGGCGCAGTTGCTCCGCGTACCGGGCGAGTTCGGGGTTGGTAAAATCATTGCCGGAGATTGCAAAGAAGAAACCAAATACATCACCAAAATCGTCATTAACGAACGGCGTCACGACGCCCGGCGGAAACTGGCGGGAAGCATCATCGACCCGACGACGCAGCTCATCCCAGATTTGCGGCAGGTCGTCTGAGTGATAGCGCGAGGCGATATTAACGGTAATTTGTGACAGGCCATTTGATGAGATAGAGCTGACGTTGTCGAGATAGGGCAACTGCTGTAGCGCATTTTCGACCGGAAGCGTGACCTCCTCTTCCACCTGCTGAGCCGAGGCTCCGGGGTAGTGGGTGATAATCACGGCGGTTTTAATGGTAAAGGCCGGATCTTCGAGCCGCCCGATATTCAGGAGGGCGAAAATGCCGCCGACGCCCAGCAGAAGAATGGTCAGCCAGACGCGGATAGGGTTGTTGATAAACTGGCGGGAGATATCCATTACAGACCTCGCTCACGCGTCCAGATGCGAACCTGCTGCCCGGCGTGTAATTCGCCCACGCCCGCCGCCACGACGCGATCGCCAGCCTTAAGCCCCCCGGTGATAATGATTCCCTGAGCGGTGACTTGTCCGACGACGACTTTGCGATCCTCAAGCTGAAGCTGGTCGCCGTCACCGTTCACCACCCAGACGTGCGGTTCATTGCGCGGACTGTTATCAGGGTTAAATACCGATTCTACAGGGACGACAAGCGAATTTTGCCCAACGCTCGCCGGTAAATTGGCCAGATTGACCGTGACGGTGCCACTGACGCCTCCGACAACCGGAAAATCGTCCGGACGTGGCATGGTCAAAATAATCTGCCAGGTCAGCGTATTGCTGTCGCTGCTTCCGGTGTGCTCTTTGTATACGGCCCGAAACTCGCGACCCGGCAGAGAGTTGATTTTCACCATCGGACGATAATCAGCGTTACGAATATCGAGGGTTTTAAACAGGTTTTCAGGCAGGCTAAACACCACATCCAGCAGATCGCTGCGCGTCAGGGTCACTACCGGCTGGCCTGCTGCCACAACCTGATGATTTCTTACGTGCACAGTTGCCGCGACGCCCGCAAACGGCGCCGTGAGCCGCATTTGGTTAAGCTCTTCTTCGGCGATTTTCAGCGCCGCATTAGCGGAATCTCGGTTAGCGCGCTGAACGTCCATTTCCGCTTTTGAAATAGCCTGGCGACCCGCGAGGGTCTGAAAGCGATCAAACTGTCGCTGGGCAAGTGTGGCCGAGGTTTGACGATCTTTCAGCCGCTGCCGGGCTTCACGCGCGTTGAGACTGGCAAGCAGCTGTCCCTGGGTGATGTTTGCCCCCTGGCGAATATCGAGGGTTTCAATCTGGCCGCCGCGCTTGAAGGAGAGGTCGGTTGCATCGCCGGATTCTATTCTTGCCGGAAAGACGCGCTGTTGCGCCTGACCTGCCGCCATCGCCTCGGCGACTTTCACCATGCGCGGCTGCGCGGCGGTTTCCTGCGTTTTAGGGTCACAGGCCGAGGTCAGCAACATAATCGCCGGGAGAAGAGAAAAATAACGATTCACGATATTCCCCTAATTAATGACAACTCTCTTTATTGCGCCTGATTAGCGGTCAGTGATCTATTCCGCGAGGGCAGAAACGACCAGCCAGGTCAGTAACCCGACGGCGGTACTGGTCACAATGGCCAGGGCGATTAAGACAATCAGGCGGATCAGGTTATATCCAAACATCTTTTCTCCCTTAGCTTTAACCGCAAGCGAGTGAATTATGACAACTCTCAGCATGTAGTGGATTGTTAACAAAGCCGTAATGTCTGATTAAGAGCATAGACGCATAAAAGGGAAAGGTTAAACAGCTCTTACCATTAGACATCGCCGCTACTGACCTAATTAAGAAGGCCGCAAAGAGGAGTGGAATATTAAATGAATACAATTCAAATAATTAAGAGTAACTAAAAAATATTTAATCTCCTGTGCTACGTTTAATAACAGTCACTTCAATGTTCAGTATCTGGTTGTTGAGCTTAATTCCCTGCGTTTCATTACATGTACTGTTATTCATTACATATCGTATTGGTAATAAAAGGATGCTCGCTATGTACAGAAACATTCTGGTCCCGGTCGATGTTTACGAAATCGGGTTGGCCGACAAAGCCCTGGCCCACGCCCGGTTCCTCGCTCAAAGTGCTTCAGCCGATATCCATTTGCTCCACGTTATTCCCAAATTCTCTCCAGAGCTGACGCGCGGATTTATCTCTGATGCGCGAAAAATGGATGATTATATGATTAATAATTCAAAGGAAAAGTTAGGCGCACTGGCACAAAAAGTCTCTTTTCCTCAGGATCGTATTCATCTTCATGTTCGTAGCGGTAATGTTCGCGACGAGGTCACTCTATTAGCTGATGAACTGGCGGCGGAAGTGATCATTATTGGTTCACGAAATCCTAATATTCAGACGCATTTACTCGGATCCGATGCGGCAAATATTGTTCGCTACGCGCATGTTCCTGTTTTTGTCGTGCGTTAGCGGCGAAAAGGAATAAGCGTGTTTTGGGTGAAGGACTTGAGGACGGATCTATGAATACTGAAAAACCGGACCAACCATTTTACCGGCTCTCCGTAGAAGAAACCCTGACAAATACCATAAGTACAGCAGAGGGCATCAGCCGTGAAGACGCGCAGGCGCGTCTTCAGCAGTACGGAGAAAACGCGCTGCCGCAAAAACCGGGTAAACCTGCGTGGCTGCGTTTTTTAGCCCACTTCAACGATGTGCTGATCTACGTTTTGCTTGCCGCCGCGGTATTAACGGCGGTAATGGGGCACTGGGTGGATACGCTGGTGATCCTCGGCGTGGCGGTGATCAACGCCCTGATTGGTCATATTCAGGAAAGTAATGCCGAGAAATCGTTGCAGAGTATCCGCAATATGCTCTCCAGCGAGGCGGTTGTCGTTCGCCAGGGCAATCACGAGACTATCCCCACCACTGCGCTGGTCCCTGGCGATATTGTTGTGATTCGCGCGGGCGACCGCATTCCGGCGGATCTCCGCATTATCGAAGCGCATAACCTCCGGGTGGAAGAGGCGATTCTGACCGGAGAGTCGACGGTGGTAGAAAAGATCACCGAGCGCCTCGAAGGGGAACTGCCGCTGGGAGATCGCACTAATCTGCTCTTTTCTGGCACCACCGTCAGTTCCGGCGGCGGTAAAGGGATTGTTGTGGCAACGGGTGCGGATACCGAGCTGGGCCATATCAACCAAATGATGGCGGATATTGAGAAACACCGCACGCCGCTGCTGGTTCAGATGGATAAGCTCGGGAAGGCCATTTTCATTATCATCCTGGTCATGATGGCCGCGCTGTTTGTCTTTAGCGTGCTGTTCAGGGATATGCCTGTTTCAGAATTAATGCTGTCGCTGATAAGCCTGGCAGTGGCATCGGTACCGGAAGGTTTACCCGCCATCATCTCGATCATTTTGTCGCTAGGCGTCCAGACGATGGCTCGCCAGAAGGCCATTATCCGCAAATTGCCGACGGTTGAAACGCTGGGGGCAATGACGGTGATCTGCTCGGATAAAACCGGCACGCTGACGATGAACGAAATGACGGTCAAAGCGGTGATCACCGCGGAAAAAGTCTACCGCGTCGAGGGCGATAGCTATGAACCCGTAGGGAACATTCACCCGATTGATGATCCTTCACCGGTCACCGTGACGCAGGGATCGCTTCTGGCGCGCTATTTGCGCACCATCGATCTGTGTAATGACAGCCAGCTAATCAAGGATGAACACGGTCACTGGAAGATAACCGGCGGCCCAACGGAGGGCGCACTGAAGGTTCTGGCCGCCAAAGTGACACTCCCTGCGCAACAGACAGAGCTGCGCAGCAAAATTCCTTTTGATTCGCAGTATAAATACATGTCAACGCTCCATCGGATCGGTGATGAAGAGATGATATTGATCACCGGTGCGCCGGACGTCCTGTTCAGACTCTGCCAGCATCAGCAGACGGAGACAGGGCTTGACCCCCTCGATCAACCCTACTGGGAAGCGAAGATTGAGGAGTACGCCCGCGAAGGCCTGCGTATGGTGGCGGCAGCCTGGAAGCCTGCGGCGCCAGGTCAAACGGAACTCACCCACCAGGATTTACAGCAGGGCGTCATTTTGCTGGGGATTGCCGGGATGATGGACCCCCCGCGACCAGAGGCGATTACGGCGATTGGCGACTGCCTGCAGGCGGGCATTCGCGTGAAAATGATCACCGGCGATCATCCGCAAACCGCAATGAGCATTGGTCAGATGCTGGGGATTGGCAATGCGGGCAACGCCATCACCGGACGTGAGCTGGAGGTGATGGACGATCAACAGCTGAGCGAGGCCGCGCAGAAATTTGATATTTTCGCCCGTACCAGTCCGGAGGATAAATTCCGTCTGGTCCAGGCGCTGCAAAGCAAAAAAGAGATTGTCGGGATGACAGGCGATGGCGTCAACGATGCGCCTGCGCTGAAGCAGGCCGACGTTGGTATTGCGATGGGGATCAAAGGAACAGAGGTCACGAAGGAAGCGGCCGACATGGTGCTGACGGATGATAACTTTGCCACTATCGCCAGTGCGGTCAGAGAAGGCCGGCGGGTGTACGATAACCTGAAAAAGACCATTCTGTTTATCATGCCCACCAACCTGGCCCAGGGTCTGTTAATTATCATCGCCCTGCTGGCCGGGAACTTGATTCCGCTGACCCCGGTATTGATTCTGTGGATGAATATGGCGACGTCCGCCACGCTGTCGTTTGGCCTGGCATTTGAAGCGGGCGAAAAGAACATCATGAAACGACCGCCGCGCAATCCTAAACTGCACGTGATGGACGGCTTTGCCATCTGGCGCGTGGTGTTTGTTGGCTCAATGATTGCCGTCAGTGCGTTTGTGCTCGAAGCCTGGCTGCAACCCCGCGGTTACTCGCCGGAATTCATTCGCACCGTTCTTTTGCAGACACTGGTGACCGCGCAATGGTTCTACATGCTGAACTGCCGCATCTCTGACGGGTTCTCGTTGAGTAAAGGCCTGCTGGCGAACAAAGGTATCTGGATAGTGAGTGGGGTACTGCTGGTGTTGCAGCTGCTGATCATCTATGCGCCGTTTATGCAGATGCTGTTTGGCACAGAATCTCTGCCTTTCCGCTACTGGGTGATCACCTTTATTATCGGGTTCGTGATGTTCCTGATTGTCGAGGTCGAAAAACCGCTGACGCGCAAATGGCGGGTAGAAGCGACAACGCGGTAATGGTGATATCAGAAAAGCAAAAAGCCTGCTTTAAAAGCAGGCTTTTTAAATTTGGCTCCTCTGACTGGACTCGAACCAGTGACATACGGATTAACAGTCCGCCGTTCTACCGACTGAACTACAGAGGAATCGTGTGAACGGGGCGCATATTATCGACCTCGATACCGCTTGTCAAAGGGTGGATCAACACCTTTCAACTGTTTGCTGACAAAATCAGCAAAGTGGTCCTTTTCATAGCGAATTGCACAATTCTGGTGCAGGCATACCCCTAATGGGGCAGATCGTAAACCGCTGTTTCAGTCATAAAAGTGCACCGGGTGATTAGATTTCCTTATTTTCAGCCGGTTAGCGAACATATCGGACCTCCTGAAAAAACTGGCATCCATATTGCAAAAACCTTCTCAACAATGAGCGCCAGTACCGGCACTGTATTTTAACAGGGGGCAAAATGAACTTAAGACGACTGAAATACTTCGTAAAAATCGTCGATATCGGTAGCCTGACCCAGGCCGCGGAAGTGTTGCATATCGCGCAGCCTGCGCTGAGCCAACAGGTCGCCACTCTGGAAGGTGAACTGGACCAGCAGCTGTTAATCCGGACTAAACGTGGCGTTACGCCAACGGAAGCGGGCAAAATCCTTTATACCCACGCGCGGACCATTCTGCGCCAGTGTGAACAAGCCCAGCTCGCTGTCTGCAATGTCGGACAAACGCTGAGCGGGCAGGTGTCGATTGGCCTGGCGCCGGGCACTGCGGCATCCTCAGTGACAATGCCCCTGCTGCAGGCGGTGCGCGCCGAGCTGCCCGAAGTGCTGGTCTATCTGCATGAAAATAGCGGTTCGGTCCTTAACGACAAACTGCTGAATGGCCAGCTGGATATGGCGGTACTTTACGATCGTTCGCCCATCGCGGGGATCACCAGCCAGCCGTTGCTCAAAGAAGATCTCTACCTGGTGGGGACGCGTGATTGTCCGGGGCAGAGCGTCGATCTGACCGCGGTAGCTGAAATGAATCTGTTCTTGCCGCGCGATTACAGCGCCGTGCGTCTGCGCGTCGATGAAGCCTTTTCCCTGCGCCGCCTGACGGCAAAAATTATTGGTGAGATCGATTCTATCTCGACGCTGACCGCCGCTATCGCCAGCGGAATGGGCGTCACGGTTCTGCCGGAATCCGCCGCGCGCTCGTTATGCAGTGCGGCAAACGGCTGGATGGCGCGGATCACGACGCCATCCATGAGTCTGCCGTTATCCCTGAATATGTCTGCTCGCGGATCCCTGTCGCCACAGGCGCAGGCCGTAAAAGAGATCCTGATGTCGCTGGTGAGCCGTCCTTCTCTGGAGAATCGTGAACTGCAGCTGGTGAGCTGATATTCCATAAAGGAATAAGATGCTGGTTTTTATTATTTGTTCTGCAGGTCTGCTGACTCTAACAATAGGGCTATGTCAGATGCGCCGGAGTGAATCGTGAATTTCCAGCAACTTAAAATTATTCGTGAGGCGGCCAGGCGGGACTACAACCTGACCGAAGTCGCCAACATGCTTTACACCTCCCAGTCGGGCGTCAGCCGCCATATCCGCGAGCTGGAAGAGGAGTTGGGTATTGAGATTTTCATCCGCCGTGGCAAACGCCTGCTGGGGATGACTGAACCCGGTAAAGCGTTGCTGACTATTGCTGAGCGTATTCTCAATGAAGCCAGCAACGTTCGTCGTCTGGCGGATCTGTTTACCAACGATGCCTCCGGGGTACTCACTATTGCGACGACCCACACCCAGGCGCGCTATAGTCTGCCGCCAGTGATCAAAGCTTTCCGCGAACTCTTCCCGGATGTGCGCCTGGAGTTAATCCAGGGGACGCCGCAGGAAATCGAAGTGCTGCTGCAAAACGGTGGGGCGGATATTGGTATTGCCAGTGAGCGCCTCAGTAATGATCCGCTGCTGGTGGCTTTCCCCTGGTTCCGCTGGCACCACAGCCTGCTGCTGCCGGTCGACCATCCTCTCCATCAGGTTTCGCCTCTGACGCTTGAAGAGATCGTCAAATGGCCGCTGATCACCTATCGCCAGGGCATTACCGGTCGTTCGCGTATCGACGAGGCGTTTAATCGTAAAGGGCTTACGCCGGATATCGTGCTGAGTGCGCAGGATTCCGATGTGATCAAAACCTACGTGGAATTAGGCCTCGGGATTGGTCTGGTGGCGGAGCAGTCCGGCGGTGAACGTGAGCTGGGCGGGCTGGTTCGTCTCGATACCCGCCATCTGTTTGATGCCAATACCGTGTGGCTCGGCCTTAAACGCGGGCAACTGCAGCGCAACTATGTCTGGCGTTTTATTGAGCTGTGTAACGCCGGGCTGTCGGTGGACGAGATCAAACGTCAGGTTATGGAAGCAGACGAAGTGGCGATTGATTATCAGATCTGAGTGATAAACGCCGAAGGGCAAAAAGCCTGCATGTGAAGCAGGCTTTTTCGTTTGGCGCTTTTGACGCGGATGGGCTTGTCGTTCTCTGGCCCTTTAACTGACTCGCGGATCAGCTGAGTTTCTCTTCAAAGCGGAGCAGTCGCCCGGCATTGCCCAGAACCAGCAGGGTGCTGAGGTTGTGCAATATGGCGGCGATTACCGCGCCGGAAGCCCCCAGCCAGCCTAACGCCGCGGCGACCACTATCACCACCGTCCAGCCAAGCCCGATAACCACGTTCACCTGCAGGGTTCGGCGGCAGCGGCGGCTTAAGCGCACGCAAGTGCCTAACCGACGCAAATCGCTGCCAATCAACACGATATCCGCCGATGACATCGCGATATCTGAACCGCCCGCACCCATCGCCACGCCGACAACGCCCGCTTTCAGCGCCAGCGAATCATTAATGCCATCGCCGATCACCATCGGACGGAAGCCATGGTCGATTTGCACTTTCACATGGTGGAGTTTATCGGCCGGGAGCGCCCCAGCGATGACATCGTCGATCCCGACGTGTTGTGCGATATGCCGGGCCACTTCCTGCCGGTCACCGGTCAGCAATACCTGGCGGTTTAAACCCAGTTCGCGCAGTTCGCTCATCGCCTGTGCCGCCTCTGGTCGCAGGCTGTCGGCCAGCAGCAGCCATCCCAGAAAACGACTGTTCAGCACCAGCCCGACCACCGGTCCGTCATGATCCGGCTCCGCAGGAAGATCGCGACTGTATTTTTCTAACAGCTCGCGTCTGCCCAGCACCGCTTCTCCGGCCGGGGTATGGGCGCTGACGCCTAACCCCTGATGTTCTCGCACGTTATCCAGCGTCGGCCACCCGGCCTGCGGGGCGATAGTCACCAGCGCGCGGCTCACCGGGTGATTGCTGGTGGAGCCAAGGCTTGCGGCAAATGCGCGCAGGCGTTCAGCCGATTCACCTTCCTGTTCGATCACCGCCTGAAGCTGCAGTTTACCGTGAGTCAGCGTGCCCGTTTTATCGACCACCACGGCGTTCAGCTCGGCCAGCGCCTCAAGAAATGCCGCGCCACGGATTAAAATGCCGTGACGCGCAGCCACCGTGAGTCCGGCAATGGATGTCGCGGGCGCGGAGAGAACCAGCGCGCAGGGGCAGGCGGCAACCAGCACGGCCAGAACCGCCTGCGCATTTTGCGTCAGGAACCAGGTGCTGGCGGCAATCATCAGAACCAGCAGCAGATAGGAGGCCGCGTGGCGCTCAAGCATTCGGGTAATCGGCGGACTTGCCTGCTCGGCGCTTTGCATGAGGGCAATCACTTTCCCAAGAGTCGATGAGTCGCCGGTTTGGGTGACTTCGATGCGCAGCCGTCCATCAAGATTTATCGCACCCCCATAGACCTCCATGCCCGGCTGGACCTCCTGCGGGATGGATTCTCCCGTGATAGGGGCGGTGTCGAGGCTGGCTTTCCCGTCGAGAATACGCCCGTCGGCGGGAATATGATCCCCGGCACGCACCTCCACAATATCGCCTGCAACCAGATCCTGGTTGTCGATGTCATGGAGATTTCCGTCGGCATCGACGCGGCGCGCGCGGCTGCGAGTGAGCTTGCTGAGCGCCTCAATCGCTTCCTGAGAGCCAATCACACTGCGCTCTTCCAGGATATGGCCGATGATCATAATCAGCGGCAGGAGGGCGGCAGTCAGCAAGTCACCGGACGCCCACGCGCCCAGCAGCGCCAGGGCGATAAGCTGATCGGTGAGGCCGTGTAAACTCGGGTGGCGCAGGCTGTGGATCGCGTGGCGTAGCACCGGGACCGCAACCACCAGCGATGCGAAGCCCAGTAAAATATCGGCGACGGCAACCTGAGCCGGGGCCAGCCAGCGCCACAGCAATCCGAGGATCAGCGCCCCGCTGGCAATCAGTGCCAGTACCAGCTGGCGCGTGATATGGCGGCGTTCCTGGCGGGTCAGTGAGTCGCCAGGGTTAAGAGTGGTGGTGGTCATGGGGTTGAAGTGTCCTTTTGCCCTGCGGTCTGAAGGATGAGATGCGCATCATCCTGCGGTGCGATAGTGACGACCGATTCTGCCTGCGCGAGGATAGCGGCGATCCGCTCGCGATAAATCCGTGCCAGCAGATCGGGATCGGAATGGTTACGCGTTAACCGGGTGATCGTTGCGGTGTCTGCCTGCGCTTTCGCGACATTTTCCTGGGCATTGGCCTGGGATATCTGCAACAGTTGATCCACTCGCTGCGTGGCCTTTTGCCGGGTCAGAGAGGCGTCCGTGCGGGCGCTGGCCACCGCCTGTGAAGCCTGCTGAGTAGCGGTTAATACTGCATTGAACGCGGAAACGGTGGCGCGGGGGAGCGTCGATTGCACCGTCACCCGTTCAAGAGTGATCCCCAGATCGGCGCCGGCGTTGGCAAGCCGCAGCAGGTTTTGCTCAACGTTATGCTGCACGTCTGCGCGCAGACGTTCGCGCAGCTGGGCCACGTTCGAATCGCTGCCCATGATTTCCGGGCGCGCCACCAGGATGGTATCCAGATCGCGCGAGGCACACACCGCCACCGCTGCGCGTTCCACCAGCCTGTCCAGCGCCGGAATAACATGCGGCCCCTGTAGCACCCAGGCCATCGGCGTTCTGACGCGATAAAACACGCTGATATCCAGCTGCACCACGCCCGCATCCCCGGTGAGCAAATACCCCGAACCGGCCAGGGTGTCGTTACTGCTCGCGCCCTGAAAATCCATCTCCTGCGCGTCGGAAGAGCGCATAAGCGCGGTAACGTGATGTTCGATCACGCGGTCAAAGGCGGGGACTATCACCACGTCATTAATCGGGGAGGGCCATGCCAGCAGCAAACCCGGTCCTTCGACGCGCTGTTGCGCGCCAAAACTCAATACCACCGCCTGGCTGTCGGCAGGGATCTGTCGCACGTTGGAAAACAGCCACACACCAGCGGCGAGTAAAGTCAGCGCCAGCAGAGCGAAAAAGGCGAGGCGTATCGACTGGGTCCACGGCCCTGCGGATTCAGGGAAACGGTGTTCACTCATGCTGATTGCCCAGTTTTGGTCCATCTACTAACAAACTGAACGGCGCGGCATCGGTCCGTAATACCAGCCGGGTATGCGAGTTCACCATGCCACTGAGCGCATCAAGCTGACGGAGTAGAACATAGAGCTGCGGGGAGCTGGCGTAGGCTTTGGCATAGATATCGGCGGCCTGCACCTGAGACTGCGCTTCGATGTTCGCCGCCTGCACGGAGGCCTGCGCCTCGACAATCCGCGCGTCGCGCTCGGCGGCGGAGCGAATTTCTGCGGCAGCGCGTTTACCGTCGGCGGTGCGTTCGGTGGCGATGGTTTCACGCTCGGCGCGCATCCTGTCCACCGTGGCATTTAAGGTGACGGCGGGCAGGGTCAGGCGTTCTGTGCCTGTCTGGACCAGGCGAATGCCATAGCTTTCCAGAAGCGACTGGCTGATTTGCGCCTTCAGATGCGCTTCGAACTGGCTGAGCTGTACCTGTTTGCTGTCAGTATTGACCAGCTGGGAGAGGGTAAACCCGCTGGCGGTTGTTTCCAGCGCCGAACCGAGATAAGTGCGGATTTGTCGTGCGGCTTCATCGGGCTGATTTTGCACCGCACGCATGAAGCGCTGCACGTGCTCCGGGGTGTTATCGACCTGCCAGATTGCATAGGACTGAACGATAATGCGTAGCCCGTCGCGCGTACCGACATCCTGCAAACCGCTGGAGGTGGTGCGCAGGCGTAAATCGACCGGCGTGGCGATTTCAAACGGAGCGGGTAAACGCCAGGCCAGGCCAGGTTTAAGTAAAACGCGCACCGGATCGCCAAAACGGGTGATCACCAGCGATTCACCGGACCGCACCTGCACAAGGCTTGCCGCAGCCGCGAGGATCAAACCTAACGCAGCCGCAATGGCGAGGCGTTTGCCCGTGCCTTTTTTGGCGGGCTGCGAGTCAGAAGGGTGGCCGTGGTTGCAGCCGTGATGGCAACCATGATGATGTGAATGGCTCAACGGGAGGGCTCCTGTGCAGGTTTAACGGGCGTATCGTGCTGCGCCGCTGCGTTTAATGATGGAAATTCGCGAAGATCGAGCGTGGGCGGTGACCCGACGCCAATGTGATGGTCGATGATCAGCAGCGGGCGGCCCGCCAGGGTTTGCTGTAATTTTTTCAGCCACTGCTCGTCGATGTAGACTTGCCCGGCTTTGGCCTGGGCATTTTTCTGTGCAGTGAATTGAACGGCGGTGGCCTGAGCTTTGCTCAGAACATCTGTCGCACTGGCCTGGGCGTCATTGCGCCGGGAAGTGGCGGTTGTTGCCGCGCTGGCAGTCAGTTCGGCGGCATGTCCGCGTTCGTTAAATATCAGTGATTGCGCGGTAATCTGGGCGGCCTGTACGCCGTGGAACGCATCTGCGGCCCCGGCAGGAGGATGGATGGCTTCCACCACCGTCGAAAGGAGCTCGACCCCGCTGTGGAGTTGATCGAGTCGCTGCTGAACCGCCTGGTTGAGCCGCTGGCTTAAATCGTTGCGCTGAGCCCCCAGCAAACCTTCGAGCGTCATGGCGGAAAACTGATGCACCAGCACCTGATTTGCCGTGCTGCGGATGAGTTCCGCAAGATTGTTGCTGTTGTAGGCCGCGGCCAGCGCTGCATCATCGGACAGTCCTATACGCCACATAAAGCGCACATCGCTGTTCATGATTTGCAGACTTTGCTGCTGTCCGCTCTGGCTGGCGATAATCTGTGCTTTGTCGAAATTATGCGTGGCATCCCACAGACGGTTAGCGCTGGCGGGCGCATTGCCCTCCGCATCAGCCGGTACGAGCGGTTCGCGGTCATCGGGCGTTTCGCCGGCGGCCAGTTCATGCACCTGACCATTTTCAGTCACGATCACCTGGCCAAACGGCCACGGGAGTCCGGCGTGCAGACCGGGAGAGAGCACCGCGACAGGCTTGCCGAAGCGCTCGTAAATGCCTCGCTGATCGGCGGAGAGTTGTTGGAGACCCGTCAGTAGCCAGCCGCATAGCATCATCACTGCGATGACGGGTAACAGCGCCCGACGCAAAACCGTGAAAGCCCAGAGCTGGCGAAGATCAATCCCCAGATGCTGATGAAGCTCCTGCTGGAGAAAACGTAGCGGGCGCGGTGGCCAGGTAAGCAGCTGCGCAAGCCGGCTTTTCGCTAAAAAATCAGGCTCGTCCTCCTCATTACGCGGCGGGCGAAACAGCGAAAACAGGCCGCGCAAAATCAACTCAATCGCCACCGGGACCACAAGAATGGCGGGCAGGTTAATCAGCCAGGGAGAGGTGATCGCGGGGAACAGCAGCATCGGGAGTGTGCAAAACAATACGGCCATCATCAGGCGCAGAACGGGGGCGAGCAGATTGGCCTCCGGCCAGGTTTCCTGCCCCGTTGCCGCCAGATGACGTTCAGCCACCAGCAGAATAAAGATCGTCAGCGCAATGCCGCCGATGATTACCCAGCGAATTCCGCTTTCCGCCAGCGGCGTGTAATCCGTTCCCCAGCCTGCCAGAACGGTAAACAGCGCGATAAAAGCCATCGTTCCCAGGTTGATGCCGTCGGATTTCAGGAACGTATCAACCCGTTTGAAGTTAAAAGGAATGGCAGCAACCATCTTCTGAAAAATCAGGGACGGTGGCTCGTCCGGCTCCGGGGGCGCAGGCGTGGCTTCCGGGCTTTGTTTATCGGCGCGCCACTGGCAAATACGCCCGGCATTGTGCAGGGCGAGCGCCAGTATGACACCCGCCGCCGCCGTGCTGCATAAAAAGGCCATCCAGCGCGACGTCGGGTCAAACATGGTGACCATGAGCGCCACGATCACCATCAGAAAGGCAACAGTACCCGTTAAGAAAACCACTCTCGTGACACGTCTGGCTTGCCGCGCAGCGAATAAAAAATGCGCCTGGGGCAGGCGCTGCGAGCGTGCGGGTTCATTTGATTTTGACGATTGCATAGGTTCATTTGCTGCGCGGCACAGAGGCTGTTACCACGGAATTTGAGTGTTATTTTATAACATATCATGCACCCTGAATCTTCACAATCGGCAGTGAGAGGCAAAACGCGCGCAATTGTGTCCATTTATGACCATACCGGGATCACGGGTGTTCACAGGCTTATGCGTTAACAGGTAAAGCAATCACAAGAGCAGAATCAGTGAGTCAGTGAGTAAAGGTGAGGTGCAAAGCAGGTATTAAGCGGAGATAACTGGCAGGATTGTCAGAGCGTAACTGACAGATAGCAAAAAGCCTGCTTTAAAAGCAGGCTTTTTAAATTTGGCTCCTCTGACTGGACTCGAACCAGTGACATACGGATTAACAGTCCGCCGTTCTACCGACTGAACTACAGAGGAATCGTGTGAACGAGGCGCATGTTAATAGCCTCGCTATTTTGTGTCAACACTAAATTTAACGTGCTGATTCGAATGATTAATTAAGAGCCAACCTGCTCTTTTAGTGTACTTGAGAGGGGGAATGCCCGCCAAACTCTTCATTCGCACGTAAGCGTTGCAAAGGATCTTGCTGGTAAAACTGGCAAAAACGTTGCCACAAGGCCGGAAAACGTGGCGCAAACAGCTCCGGTGCGCTGAAAAAATATTCCGACAGTACGGCAAAGCACTCTGCCGGATCGGTGGCGGCGTAGGCATCAATACTGGCTGCGCTTTCGCCCACCAGATCGATCTCATCCTGAATATTATTCATCGCCGCGTGGAGATCGTGCTCCCATCCCGCAACTTCGCGCAGCGGGATAAACGGCACACCGCTGGCCCGATCGCCATTGCGGGTGTCCAGCTTATGCGCGACTTCGTGGACGATGAGGTTAAAACCGGAAGCATCGAAAGAGTCCTGAATATCGAGCCAGTTAAGAATAATGGGCCCTTGCTGCCAGCTCTGTCCGGACTGAACCACGCGCTGATTATGCACCAGCCCGATGTCATCTTCCCATTCGTCATCCACCACGAACGGCGCCGGGTAGATCAGCACTTCATGGAAGCCGTCCAGCCATTCAATGCCCAGCTCAAGCACCGGTAAGCAGAACAGCAGGGCGATTCGCGCGCTTTTCAGCGCATCCAGCTCAAATCCCTGCAGCGGGACGAGGCGTTTTTGCTGCAAAAAACGATCGGCCAGCTGTACCAGTCTGGTCTGTTCGTCCGATGTCAGGCTGGCAAGAACAGGGATGGCCAGCGCGTCCTCCCACGGAAGGGCGGTGCTTGGTGCGGTTTCGTTCGATTTCCAGGGCCATTTAATCATCGCTTCGCTCGCAAACTCATCACTTGAACAAAATTACAGGATAAGGGCCTGTTAAAATGCCAAATTACCTGGCAATATGGCAACCCTTAAAACGGAGAGATGCCGGAGCGGCTGAACGGACTAGTCTCGAAAACTAGAGTAGGGGCAACTCTACCGGGGGTTCAAATCCCCCTCTCTCCGCCACTTTTCCTCTGCAGAACACCTTTCCTGTTGTTTTTTCTCTTCAAAATCACCGTGCGACGAGTACCTTATCACTCTGCTCATGCGAAGGAATACCCCTTTACCGCTTCGTCACAAGATATGTGAACTCAGTCAGTCTGAAGTATTGTCGTTCAGGCGTTCCCTGCGCCAGTTTTCGAAATAAAAAAGCCAGGCGCAAAAGCCTGGCTTAGTCACATTCACATCATCTTATCGCTGCGAGCAGCCTGAACACTGCTTGTTATGGATCTGCTGAAAGAAGTCGTTGCCTTTATCATCGACCAGGATAAACGCCGGGAAGTTTTCGACTTCGATTTTCCAGACTGCTTCCATCCCCAGTTCAGGCCAGGCCACGCACTCCAGGCTCTTGATACTGTCCTGAGCCAGCACCGCCGCCGGGCCGCCAATGCTGCCGAGATAGAACCCGCCGTGTTGATGGCATGCGTCGGTGACCTGCTGGCTACGGTTACCTTTCGCCAGCATGACCATACTGGCACCATGCGATTGCAGTAAATCCACGTAAGAGTCCATACGTCCTGCCGTCGTCGGGCCTAACGAACCGGAGGCAAAACCCTCTGGCGTTTTGGCCGGCCCCGCATAGTAGATCGGGTGATCTTTAACGTACTGCGGCAGCTCTTCACCGTTATCCAGCAGCTCTTTTAGCTTCGCATGGGCGATATCGCGCGCCACGATGATTGTGCCGTTCAGCGACAGACGCGTCGAAACGGGATGGGCAGAAAGCTGCGCCAGGATCGTTTCCATCGGGCTGTTCAGGTTAATACTCACCACATCGCCTTCGCCTTGCTGACGCAATGATTCAGGAATGTACCGGGCGGGATTGTGTTCCAGCTTCTCGATCCAGATGCCGTCGCGGTTGATTTTGGCTCTGATGTTACGGTCTGCTGAGCAGGAGACGCCCATTCCGACCGGGCAGGAGGCGCCATGACGCGGCAGGCGGATCACGCGGATATCGTGAGCGAAATATTTGCCGCCGAACTGCGCGCCGAGACCGAGATTCTGGGCTTCTTTCAGCAGTTCTTGTTCCAGCTGAACATCGCGGAACGCCTGACCATGCTCGTTGCCTGCGGTTGGCAGACCATCGTAGTAGTGCGTAGAAGCCAGTTTCACGGTTTTCAGCGTGCTTTCAGCGGAAGTCCCGCCAATCACAAAGGCGATATGATAAGGAGGGCAGGCCGCCGTCCCCAGTGAGCGCATTTTCTCAACCAGATAATTTTTCAGTTTGGCTGGCGTAATCAGGGCTTTGGTTTCCTGATAGAGATACGTTTTGTTGGCTGAACCGCCGCCTTTGGCCATGCACAGGAATTTATATTCATCCCCATCAACACTGTACACATCAATTTGCGCCGGCAGGTTGGTCCCGGTATTCACCTCTTGATACATATCCAGCGCCGCGTTTTGCGAATAGCGCAGGTTGTCTTCGATATAGGTGTTATAGACGCCCTGACTCAACGCGGCTTCGTCACCGCCGCCGGTCCACACGCGCTGGCCTTTTTTACCCATAATGATCGCCGTACCCGTATCCTGACAGGTCGGCAGCACGCCTTTGGCAGCGATCTCGGAATTGCGCAGGAACTGGAGCGCCACATATTTGTCGTTTTCGCTGGCTTCGGGGTCGCTAAGGATAGCGGCAACTTGCTGCTGATGCGAAGGGCGCAGCATAAAGGCGGCATCATGGAATGCCTGCTGGGCCAGCAGCGTCAGGGCTTCGGGCTCCACTTTGAGGATCTCTTCGCCGTTAAAATCAGCGACTGACACATGATCTTTGGTCAGCAGGTAGTATTCGGTATCGTCGTGTGCGAGCGGGAAGGGATTCTGATAATAAAACGGTTTGTTCGACATTGCGTATCACTCCATAAAATAAAACCGCCGGACGTTATCTTCCGGCGGTTATGAATCAGAACATCATGGACATCCACGGATAACCAATCAGCAGCAGGGCCGCCAGGAAGATGGCGCCAAAGATGGTGCCGAGACGCCAGTAATCTTTGGTGGGCAGATAGCCGCTGCCGTAGTAAATCGGGCTAGGGCCAGTGCCATACGGGGTGATGATCCCCATGATACCCAGCGAGGTCACCATCAGCAGCACGAACACTTCCATATTCATGCCCGGAATGGTGGCGGCAATGGTCAACATCGCCGGCAGCAGCGCGGTGGTGTGCGCGGTGGTGCTGGCAAACAGGTAGTGCAGCAGATAGAAGGCCAGCAGCAGGACGACCGTCGCCACGCCTGGCGAAATCCCGCTCATCAGTTCGCCGCCTTCTTTACCCAGCCAGCCGATAAAGCCCGTTGAGGAGAGGCCGTCAGCCAGAGCGACCAGGGTGGCGAACCAGACGAAGGTATTCCACGCGGCTTTGTTGCCGGTAATGTCGTTCCACTCAAGGACGCCAGTCCACAGCATTAAACCGACGATCAGCAGGGCTGCCATGGCGGGTTCAATCCACGCGGCGGCAAAAATCCACATCAGCAGGGCGCAGCATACAAAGACCAGCAGCAGAATTTCATTGCGCGACAGCTTGCCCAGTTTCTCCAGTTCACGGCTTGCCCACAGCGGCACTTCGTCGTTGACTTTCACTTCTGGCGGATAGAACCAGTAGGCCAGCAGCGGCATCACCAGAATCAACAGCACGCCCAGCGGCAGGAAGGCGATAAACCAGGTGCCCCAGGAGATATCAATCCCCACAATGCTTTTGACCAGCGCCAGCGCCAGCAGGTTAGGGGCGAGCGCGGAGAGGAACATGGAGCTGGTGATACAGGCCGCGGTGATGGCAACCCACATTAAGTAAGAGCCGATTTTACGTGCGCTGGGATCGTTAGGCTTCGACCCATACAGAGGCGGCAGGTTAGCGATAATCGGGTAGATAGTCCCGCCGCTACGCGCCGTGTTGGACGGCGTAAATGGAGCCAGCAGCAGGTCGGCGAAGGTAATCGCGTAGCCCAGCGTCAGGCTGCGACGACCTAAATATTTCACCAGAATCAGCGCCAGTCGGCGGCCAAAACGCGTTTTGTCGTAGCCTGCGGCAAACATAAAGGCGCCAAATATCAGCCAGACGGTGGAGTTACCAAAGCCGCTTACCGCCCATTTAAAGGAGGCCCCCGCCAGCTTGAACTTAGGATCGGCCAGCTGTTCCGGGCTGAACAGCACCCACTGGCTACACAGGCCGATGGCGACGACGCCGGTCAGGCCAATCACCGCCCCCGGCAGCGGTTCGAAAATCAAACCGACAATCACGCCGACAAAGATAGCGAAGTAGTGCCAGGCATAAGGCGGGAGGCCTTCAGGCACCGGGACAAACAACAACAGCACTGCGACAATAATGGGCAGGGCCATCATAATCAGACGGTTTTTGTTACCGTCTTTTGGCTTGCTCGCCACCGAAGGCGTTACAGCTGTTTTATCATTCATAGGTTTGCTTCTTAAGTTGTCAGAAATTCGGTTTAGCAGAAATAACAGCGCGACTTTTTTAATTACTTTGCTTTCTTTAGTTATTTAAAGTGCTTTCTGGTTATTTCTTGAATAGCTATTTAACGCACCTTAAAAGACGTTAAATTAAAAATTAATGATGATTATATAGTGCGCCTTTAGAGGCCGGTGGAATTGATCGCGATCAATAAAATAGAATTGCAGTGTTATTTTTATCCATATTTTAATAACCCTATTGGGTTATGTGGGTATTATCTGTTTGATGG
>WJYB01000015.1 GCA_009668015.1 Enterobacteriaceae bacterium RIT714 | reverse complement strand
TAAAAATTAAGCCTGCTAAACAAGCAGGCTTAATAGTAAGAAAAATTTAGGGGCGTAGCTCAGTTGGTAGAGCACCGGTCTCCAAAACCGGGTGTCGCGAGTTCGAGTCTCTCCGCCCCTGCCATATAATAATCCTTTGCTTAGGCAAAGGATTTTTTTTGCTTTGAATATACCCTCAAACGTCCTCTTTCTTGCGTCCCTGCAAGCCTTCCTTGTTAATCCATTACATTGATTTTCAAAAGATCTTTTATTTGTGCATGTTTATCGCTGTTCCCAAGCCAAATGGCGTAGAGAGGCCGTAACAGCGTTGCTGAGTCGCTAACCCTGTGCAGCCCTGGTTTCTGATCCGCCCAATGCACTGGCAACCAGGTGCAACCTTTCAACACAGCCAACTGTTGGCAAGCTATCTCTGCTGAGCTGGTTGTTAGCGGGGGAACTTCATCGGCTGCGATCAAACCTGTCTCATTCTGTTGGAAATCAGGTCCCCACTCCAGCCTCAAGTAGTTGAGGTCGGCCTTCATTACGGCGGGTTCAGAAGCATAGAGCGCAAGGCTGAATTGCCCCAGGATCTGGCTGCTAAATTCGTCCATTTTGGGGGCTTCTGTCGTGATCAAAAGATCCAGCTGGCGTTCATGTAACTGCTTAACAAGAGACTGCCGCTGTGCGATTCTGGCGTCAAACTGCAGGTTATTATGAGCACTGTACAGACGCGTAAGCCACTGACTCAGCATACATTCCCACAAAGACGCGCTGGCACCGATTGAAAACTCATTATATCTGGAGGTATGCGCTACCTCCTTTCGCGCTGCTTGCCAGGTGTTCATCAGCGTTTCAGCGTAGGGTAAGAGCTTCTCTCCGGCTGCGGTTAATCGTATGTTGTTGCGATGTCGGGTAAAAAGATTCACACCCAGTTGATTCTCAAGCTGGCGAATACGAAAACTCACCGCTGACTGAGTCAGGTAGAGTGCTTCCGCTGCTCGCCCAAAGTGACGCGTTCTGCTCACTTCGAGGAAAGTTTTTAGCAATTCCGTATCCACATCTTTCTCCGCAAAATTATTTGTCGTTATGATTTAAATGTTTTGTTTGACGCTCTGTCAAGCGTAACTAATACTCCGCGCCATAAATAGCTCGGCCAAAGAATTAGGAGCGTGTAGGATGGCGGAAAGCTTTACGACAACTAATCGTTTTTTCGACAATAAAAATTACCCACGCGGGTTCTCTCGTCATGGCGATTTCACCATCAAAGAGGCGCAAATGCTTGAGCGCCATGGTTATGCCTTTAACGAGTTGGATCTGGGGAAACGTGAGCCTGCAACTGAAGACGAAAAACTGTTTGTTGCCGTTTGCCGTGGAGAACGTGAGCCTGTATCTGAAGCGGAACGTGTATGGATCAAATACATGGCTCGCATCAAGAGACCAAAGCGTTTTCATACACTATCTGGCGGTAAGCCACAGGTCGAAGGTGCTGAAGACTACACCGAATCCGACGACTGATACGATATAAAAACGGGGCTTCGGCCCCTTTTTTACGTCAGCATCTTTTGCAGATGCAGTAGCAAACGGTCTATTGCGCGATAGCTCAGCGCTTCCAGCAAATGCCGTCGTTCAATTCCCTCATTTCCCTCTAAATCAGCGATAGTCCTCGCTACCTTCAATAAGCGCTGCCACGCCCGTACTGACAGCCCAAATCGCGTCAGCGTCTCTTCCAGCCAGCGAGCATCATCGTCGGCAAGTGAACAAAGCGTACGAATTTCTGCATTATCGAGACGCGCATTCAGTTTGTTCTGGCGTAGGTACTGACGTTGCTGAGCATCCATAACTCTTTGCCGTACGGCGCTGCTACCTTCACCCGTTGCATTTTTCTTGCTAAGCACTCCGGGTGGCGGTAAGGGGATTTCAAGTGATAAATCGAAACGGTCGAGGAAAGGGCCAGATAATCTACCCAGGTAGCGAAGAGTCTGTTCGGGTGTGCTCCGATTATGATTTCCCTGATAGTGGCCAGAAGGGCTGGGATTCATGGCCGCAATGAGCTGGAATTGCGCCGGGTAGCTAATCTTGGCCCGAGTACGAGAAATATGAATCTGTCCCGATTCGATGGGCTCTCTCAGTGCATCCAGGACTCGCCTTTCAAACTCCGGTAGTTCATCAAGAAACAGTATGCCGTGATGCGCCAGTGAGATCTCGCCGGGCTCAGGAATTGAACCACCACCGACCATCGCACTGAGTGAAGCGCTGTGGTGCGGGGAGCGAAACGGTCGTTTCCGCCATTGTTTCTGGAGGGCAATTGAATTTGTCAGACTAATAATTGCTGCGCTCTCAAGCGCCTCCTGATTGTTCAATGGAGGTAGCAGTCCGTTAAGCCTACTGGCCAGCATTGTCTTCCCTGTACCGGGAGGACCGATGAGCAACAGGTTGTGCCCGCCTGCAGCGGTGATCTCCAGCGCACGCTTTCCCTGCTCCTGGCCAATAATATCGCTCAGGTCTTCACGGGTATCCGGGGCAGTCAGTCGATTCTCTTCAGGTTCTGCAAGCTCATGGCGTCCTTCGAGGAAAGCGCACACCTCCTGTAAATGCCCTGCTATCAGGCAACCTTTCTCCTCGATAAGTCCGACTTCGGGCGCGTTCTCCGTGGCGACTATTATCTGCCTTCCTGCTTTCAAAGCGGCTAACGCTCCCGAGATTGCACCAGGAACGCCCCTCAAGGCGCCTGTAAGCGCCAGTTCGCCCACAAACTCGTACGTATTCAGTCTGGGAGCGTTGAGTTGCTCAGAGGCGGTGAGAAGCGCGATAGCGATAGGTAAATCATATCGCCCACCCTCTTTGGGCAAGTCGGCGGGAGCCAGGTTAATGGTGATCTTCTTTGCCGGGAACGTATAACCGCTATTAATGATCGCGCTGCGAACGCGGTCTCTGGCCTCTTTCACCGTGGTTTCAGGGAGTCCAACAAGCGTTAAGCCGGGGAGACCATTACTCAGATGGACTTCCACCGAGATGAGTGGGGCCTGAACCCCTAATGCAGCACGAGTATATACAACCGACAGCGACATAAACGCCTCCTTAAACTGCTACTGTGCCAGCGTCTTTTTTTGTTTTTTAGTGACAATTAGCAGCAATACGATGCGCGTTCAGGTTTTTTTATCAAACGTTGTAACCGTTGCTTTATGGCTGAATCAGGCCCGCAAAGGCGTGAAATAGAGCTTATCGGTGACCTGGAGGGCGTTGTAAAAAATGAAAAATATTCATTTTCTTTTTTCTTCATATAAAACAAACATTTTCCGCAGAACAGTTAGCGGGATCAGAAATTCAGCCATAAATATTTCTTGTGTTGAATTTATTATCTGTGTTACCTCTTTAGGTATTCCTTCGAACAAGATGCCAAAAGAAATCAAAATGACAGCCCTTCTACTAGTGATTAGCCTGGTCGTGATTAGCGTGGTGGTGATTATTATCCCACCGTGCGGGGCTGCACTTGGACGAGGAAAGGCTTAAAAAACAAGCCTTAACGAACTAAGACCCCCGCACCGAAAGGTCCGGGGGTTTTTTTATGACTTAAAAACTAAAGCGAGGAGCAGAGAATGACAACTAGCATAAAATTCTGTTTCTCCATATTTATGACGGGGAACTAACTATGAACGGAGCACAATGGGTAGTACATGCGTTGCGCGCGCAGGGAGTCGAAACCGTATTCGGTTATCCGGGTGGCGCAATTATGCCGATTTACGATGCATTGTATGACGGCGGCGTGGAACATCTGTTGTGCCGTCACGAGCAAGGCGCAGCCATGGCCGCGATTGGTTTTGCCCGCGCGACGGGGAAAACGGGCGTCTGTATGGCGACATCCGGGCCTGGTGCCACCAACCTGATCACTGGTCTGGCGGACGCGTTGCTTGATTCTGTTCCCGTTGTGGCCATTACCGGGCAGGTTGCCTCACCGTTCATCGGTACCGATGCTTTCCAGGAGGTCGATGTCCTCGGATTGTCCCTGGCATGCACTAAACACAGCTTTCTGGTGCAATCACTTGAAGAGTTGCCGCGCGTGATGGCAGAAGCGTTCCAGGTCGCTAACTCAGGGCGCCCTGGACCGGTTCTGGTTGATATTCCGAAAGATATCCAGCTCGCGTTTGGCGATCTGGAGCCCCATTTCTCCACTGTCACTAATGAAGACAGCTTCCCGTATGCGGAAGTTGAAGAGGCCCGTCAGATGCTGGCTCAGGCTCAACAACCGATGTTGTACGTCGGTGGTGGCGTGGGCATGGCTCAGGCGGTTCCGGCGCTGCGCGAATTTATCGCCGCAACGCAGATCCCTGCAACTTGTACTCTGAAAGGTTTGGGGGCTGTTGATGCCGACTACCCGTATTATCTGGGGATGTTAGGGATGCACGGCACCAAAGCTGCAAACCTGGCGGTTCAGGAGTGCGATCTGCTGATTGCGGTGGGAGCGCGTTTCGACGACCGCGTCACCGGTAAGCTCAACACCTTCGCGCCGAATGCGAAAGTGATCCATATGGATATCGATCCGGCTGAAATGCACAAATTGCGTCAGGCGCATGTCGCGCTGCAGGGCGAGCTGAATGCGTTGCTGCCGGCATTGCAGCAGGCTTTGTCCATTGATGCATGGCGTCAACACACAGCGCAGATGCGCGCAGAAAATGCCTGGCGTTACGATCATCCTGGAGAGGCAATCTACGCGCCACTGCTGTTAAAACAACTGTCGGATCGCAAACCCGCGGACAGCGTGGTGACCACCGACGTCGGGCAACACCAGATGTGGTCTGCTCAGCATATGACCTACACCCGACCGGAAAACTTCATCACTTCCAGCGGCCTCGGGACAATGGGCTTCGGCCTGCCAGCAGCCGTAGGCGCTCAGGTTGCGCGCCCAAATGACACGGTAATCTGCGTTTCGGGCGACGGCTCATTCATGATGAACGTGCAGGAGTTGGGCACGGTCAAACGCAAACAGCTGCCGCTGAAAATCCTGTTACTGGATAACCAGCGTTTGGGGATGGTTCGCCAGTGGCAACAGCTCTTTTTCCAGGAACGCTATAGCGAAACCACGCTCACGGATAATCCCGATTTCCTCGTACTGGCCAGCGCCTTCGGCATTCCTGGCCAGCACATCACCCGTAAAGACCAGGTTGAAGCGGCACTCGACACTATGCTGTCCAGCGAAGGGCCTTATTTGCTTCATGTCTCAATCGACGAGCTTGAGAATGTCTGGCCGTTGGTGCCGCCAGGTGCCAGTAACGCACAAATGATGGAGAAATTATCATGATGCAACATCAGGTCGCCGTTCAGGCCCGCTTCAACCCAGAAACATTAGAGCGCGTGTTGCGCGTAGTCCGTCACCGGGGTTTTCAGATTTGTGCCATGAATATGGAAACCGCCACCGATGCCCAGAACATAAATATCGAATTGACCGTTGCCAGCCCACGGTCGGTCGACTTACTGTTTAGCCAGTTAAATAAACTGGTCGATGTTGCCCACGTTGCCATCTGCCAGAGCACAACCACATCACAACAAATCCGCGCTTAAGCGTGACAGGAAGAGAAAATGACGACAAAGAAAGCTGATTACATTTGGTTCAACGGTGAGATGGTTCGTTGGGAAGATGCCACGGTACACGTGATGTCACACGCCCTGCACTACGGTACTTCTGTGTTTGAAGGTATCCGTTGCTACGACTCTCACAAAGGACCAGTGGTGTTCCGCCATCGCGAACACATGCAGCGTCTGCATGACTCAGCCAAAATTTATCGTTTCCCGGTTTCTCAAAGCGTTGATGAGCTGATGGAAGCGTGCCGCGAAGTGATTCGTAAAAACAGCCTGACCAGCGCCTATATTCGTCCATTGGTTTTCGTGGGTGATGTCGGCATGGGCGTTAACCCGCCAGCCGGTTACTCCACTGACGTTATCATTGCCGCGTTCCCGTGGGGGGCTTATCTCGGTGCAGAAGCGCTGGAGCAGGGGATCGACGCAATGGTTTCTTCCTGGAATCGCGTCGCGCCAAACACCATCCCAACTGCCGCGAAAGCGGGCGGTAACTATCTGTCCTCTCTGTTAGTGGGGAGCGAAGCACGCCGTCATGGCTATCAGGAAGGTATCGCCTTAGACGTAAATGGCTATATCTCTGAAGGGGCGGGCGAAAACCTGTTCGAAGTGAAAGACGGCATTCTGTTCACCCCGCCATTCACCTCCTCTGCACTGCCGGGCATCACCCGTGATGCGATCATCAAGCTGGCGAAAGATCTGGGTATTGAGGTTCGCGAACAGGTCCTGTCCCGCGAATCGCTGTATCTGGCAGATGAAGTGTTTATGTCTGGCACCGCAGCAGAAATCACCCCTGTTCGCAGCGTCGATGGTATTCAGGTAGGCGAAGGCCGCCGTGGCCCGGTCACCAAACGTATTCAGCAAGCATTCTTTGGCCTCTTTACCGGTGAAACGGAAGATAAATGGGGCTGGTTGGATCAAGTTAATCCTAAATAAAACAATGGGACGGCACACACCGTCCCATTTTACAGATAGACGGGAGTAAAAGAGCATGCCTAAGTATCGTTCCGCCACCACCACCCACGGCCGTAATATGGCAGGTGCCCGCGCGCTGTGGCGCGCAACCGGGATGACCGACGCCGACTTCGGAAAGCCGATTATCGCCGTGGTTAACTCCTTTACCCAGTTTGTGCCGGGTCACGTCCACCTGCGCGATCTCGGTAAACTGGTCGCCGAGCAAATTGAAGCTGCCGGCGGCGTGGCGAAAGAGTTCAATACCATCGCTGTCGATGATGGTATCGCGATGGGTCACGGGGGCATGCTCTATTCACTGCCGTCTCGCGAGCTGATCGCTGATTCGGTCGAGTACATGGTCAACGCCCACTGTGCCGATGCGATGGTCTGCATCTCCAACTGCGACAAAATCACCCCCGGGATGTTGATGGCTTCTCTGCGCCTGAACATTCCGGTGATCTTTGTCTCTGGTGGCCCGATGGAAGCCGGTAAAACCAAGCTTTCCGACAAGATCATCAAACTCGATCTGGTCGATGCGATGATTCAGGGCGCGGACCCGAAAGTCTCTGATGAGCAGAGCGATCAGGTTGAGCGCTCTGCCTGTCCGACCTGCGGCTCCTGTTCCGGGATGTTCACCGCTAACTCTATGAACTGTTTGACCGAAGCGCTGGGTCTTTCACAGCCGGGCAATGGCTCGCTGCTGGCAACCCATGCTGACCGCAAACAGCTGTTCCTCAACGCCGGTTCTCGCATTGTGGAGCTGACGAAACGTTATTACGAGCAAGATGACGACAGCGCGCTGCCGCGTAATATCGCCAACAAAGCGGCATTCGAGAACGCAATGACCCTCGATATCGCCATGGGCGGCTCCACTAACACCGTTCTGCACCTGCTGGCCGCGGCGCAAGAAGCGGAAATTGATTTCACCATGAGTGACATCGACAAACTCTCCCGCAAAGTGCCACAGCTGTGTAAAGTCGCGCCGAGCACCCAGAAATATCATATGGAAGACGTCCACCGTGCCGGTGGCGTGCTGGGTATTCTCGGTGAGCTGGAACGCGCGGGTTTGCTGAACCGTGAAGTGAAAAACATTCTCGGTCTGACCCTGCCGCAAACGCTGGAGCAGTACGACGTGATGCTGACCAAAGACGAGGCGGTGAAAAAAATGTTCCGCGCCGGTCCGGCAGGCATTCGTACTACGCAGGCATTTTCTCAGGATTGCCGCTGGGACACGCTGGATGACGACCGTGCTGAAGGGTGTATTCGCTCTCTGGAACACGCATACAGCAAAGACGGTGGTCTGGCGGTACTGTACGGCAACTTTGCAGAAAATGGCTGTATCGTTAAAACCGCAGGCGTGGACGACAGCATCCTGAAATTTACCGGTCCGGCGAAAGTCTACGAAAGCCAGGACGATGCGGTAGAAGCGATTCTGGGCGGGAAAGTGGTGGCGGGTGACGTCGTCGTGATTCGCTACGAAGGGCCAAAAGGCGGACCGGGCATGCAGGAAATGCTCTATCCGACCACCTTCCTGAAGTCGATGGGCCTGGGCAAAGCCTGTGCGCTGATCACCGACGGTCGTTTCTCTGGCGGCACGTCCGGCTTGTCTATCGGCCACGTTTCTCCGGAAGCGGCGAGTGGCGGCAATATCGCCATTATCGAAGACGGTGACATGATTGCCATCGACATCCCGAACCGCGGCATTCAGCTGCAGCTGAGCGAGCAGGAAATCGCCGCGCGTCGTGAAGCACAGGAAGCCCGTGGCGACAAAGCCTGGACGCCAAAAGATCGTCAGCGTCAGGTCTCTTTCGCTCTGCGTGCTTATGCCACCCTTGCCACCAGTGCGGATAAAGGCGCGGTGCGCGATAAATCCAAACTTGGGGGCTAATGATGGCCGAATCACAACCCTTATCCGCCGCCCCTGAGGGGGCGGAATATCTGCGGGCGGTGCTGCGTGCACCGGTCTACGAGGCCGTGCAGGTCACGCCTCTGCAAAAAATGGAAAAGCTCTCTTCACGTCTCGACAACGTGATCCTGGTGAAACGCGAAGATCGCCAGCCTGTTCACAGCTTTAAGCTGCGCGGGGCTTACGCGATGATGGCCGGGCTAACCGAAGAGCAAAAAGCGCGCGGTGTCATCACCGCATCAGCGGGCAATCACGCCCAGGGCGTGGCGTTTTCTGCCGCGCGTTTAGGGCTGAAAGCACTGATCGTGATGCCGGTGGCCACGGCGGATATCAAAGTGGACGCGGTTCGTGGTTTCGGTGGCGAAGTGCTGCTTCACGGTGCCAATTTTGATGAAGCGAAGGCGCGCGCCATCGAACTGGCGCAGCAGCAGGGCTTTACCTGGGTTCCTCCTTTCGATCATCCGATGGTGATTGCAGGGCAAGGCACGCTGGCGCTGGAGCTGTTGCAACAGGACGCGCATCTCGATCGGGTGTTTGTTCCGGTCGGCGGTGGCGGTCTGGCGGCTGGTGTGGCGGTACTCATCAAACAGCTGATGCCGCAAATCAAAGTGATTGCGGTGGAAGCGGAAGATTCTGCATGTCTGAAAGCCGCGCTGGACGCCGGCCATCCGGTGGACTTACCGCGCGTGGGCCTGTTTGCAGAGGGCGTGGCGGTAAAACGTATTGGCGATGAGACCTTCCGCGTGTGTCAGGAGTATCTCGACGACATCATTACCGTCGACAGCGATGCGATTTGCGCCGCCATGAAAGACTTGTTCGAAGACGTCCGTGCGGTGGCGGAGCCGTCTGGCGCCCTGGCGCTGGCCGGGATGAAAAAATACATCGCTCAGCACAACATTCGCGGGGAACGGCTGGCGCATGTGCTGTCCGGCGCGAACGTTAACTTCCACGGCCTGCGCTATGTTTCCGAACGCTGCGAGCTGGGTGAACAGCGTGAAGCGTTGCTGGCTGTCACCATTCCGGAAGAGAAAGGCAGTTTCCTGAAATTCTGCCAGCTGCTGGGCGGGCGCTCGGTGACGGAGTTTAATTACCGTTTTGCCGATGCCAAAGATGCCTGCATTTTTGTCGGTGTGCGTCTGAGTCGCGGGCTGGAAGAGCGTAAAGAGATCCTGAGCCTGCTTCATGAAGGCGGTTATAGCGTTGTGGATCTTTCCGATGACGAAATGGCGAAGCTGCATGTGCGCTATATGGTGGGGGGCCGTCCGTCGAAGCCGTTACAGGAACGCCTGTTCAGCTTCGAGTTCCCGGAGTCGCCAGGCGCATTGCTCAAATTCCTGCATACGCTAGGGACGCACTGGAACATTTCTCTGTTCCATTATCGTAGCCACGGTACTGACTACGGTCGTGTATTAGCGGCATTTGAACTGGGCGAGCACGAGCCGGATTTCGAAACTCGGCTCAACGAGCTGGGCTACGATTGCCACGACGAAACCCATAACCCGGCGTTCAGGTTCTTCCTGGCGGGTTAGTGGTTTGGCAAAATCTGCCAGAACGCATCAATAAGCGGCTCATGTAGCCGCTTTTTTTGTGCGCATACGCCAAGCTCAAACGGCGTTTTTTCATCGCTGCGTTCCAGGATCATCACGCGATTACGCACCGGTTCCGGGCTATTTTCCAGCACCACTTCTGGCAGCAAAGCCACGCCACAGCCGAGCGCCACCATCGACACCATCGCTTCATGCCCGCCTACGGTTGCGTAGATCGACGGGTTGCTGATTTTTTGCCGACGGAACCATAGCTCGATACGACGGCGAACCGGACCTTGATCGGCCATGATAAACGGCACCGTTGACCAGTCAGGATTATCGACGGATATCTGATTACGCACCGGGCACGGAAGCGCCGGAGCGATTAACACGACGGCCAGATTCTCGAGCATCGAAAACGCAACCGCACCGGGCAGCGTTTCGGGCTTGCCCGCAATCGCCAGATCCGCTTCACCCGTCACCACTTTTTCCATCGCGTCAGCGGCATCACCGGTAGTGAGCTTGATTTCAACGGACGGGTGTTCGGCACGAAAGCGGTCAAGGATGGGCGGCAAGTGGCTATAGGCTGCCGTGACGGAACAAAAAATATGCAGCTCGCCAGAGAGAGACGGCCCTTGCTGATCGATGGTATGTCGCAACTGTTGATACTGCAGCAGCGTTTGCTGGGCGAAGGTGCGTAACTCTTCCCCTGCTTCGGTAAGCGTCACCGTGCGGTTATCGCGGATAAACAGCGCCTGACCGAGGTCATCTTCCAGACGTTGGATCTGCCGGGAGAGCGTCGAGGGACTGACGTGCATGGCCCGTGCGCTGCGGCCAAAATGACGGCTTTCTGCCAGATGCAGAAAGGTTTTGAGATCGCGTAAATCCACAGCTCGCACTCCACGATTTTGCATTGCAGAAATTGCAACGTGACGTTGTGAATATATCAATTTCCGCAATAAATTTCCTGTCATATAGTAAGTTCATTCTCGCATAAGCGATCCGAACAATAAGCACGACACACAACGACGAGGCATCACCATGGCTAACTACTTTAATACTTTGAATCTGCGTCAGCAGCTGGCGCAACTGGGCAAATGCCGCTTTATGGCACGCGATGAATTTGCCGATGGCGCAAGCTACCTTCAGGGGAAAAAAGTAGTCATCGTCGGCTGTGGCGCACAGGGCCTGAACCAGGGTCTGAACATGCGTGATTCCGGTCTGGATATCTCTTATGCCCTGCGTAAAGAAGCGATTGCTGAGAAGCGTGCTTCATGGCGTAAAGCGACCGAAAACGGCTTCAAAGTGGGCACCTACGAAGAGCTGATCCCGCAGGCGGATCTGGTCGTTAACCTGACGCCTGACAAACAGCACTCTGACGTTGTGCGTTCCGTTCAGCCGCTGATGAAAGACGGCGCGGCGCTGGGTTACTCGCACGGTTTCAACATCGTCGAAGTGGGTGAGCAGATCCGTAAAGATATCACCGTGGTGATGGTTGCGCCGAAGTGTCCAGGCACCGAAGTGCGTGAAGAGTACAAACGTGGATTCGGCGTGCCGACGCTGATCGCCGTTCACCCGGAAAACGATCCGAAAGGTGAAGGCATGGCGATCGCGAAAGCATGGGCAGCGGCTACTGGCGGTCACCGTGCGGGCGTTCTGGAATCTTCCTTCGTGGCAGAAGTGAAATCTGACCTGATGGGTGAGCAGACGATTCTGTGCGGTATGCTGCAGGCGGGTTCACTGCTGTGCTTCGATAAGCTGGTGGAAGAGGGTACCGACCCGGCTTATGCAGAAAAACTGATTCAGTTCGGCTGGGAAACCATCACCGAAGCGCTGAAACAGGGCGGCATTACGCTGATGATGGATCGTCTTTCTAATCCGGCAAAACTGCGTGCTTACGCACTGTCTGAGCAGCTGAAAGAGATCATGGCACCGCTGTTCCAGAAACACATGGACGATATCATTTCCGGTGAATTCTCCTCCGGCATGATGGCGGACTGGGCCAACGACGATAAGAAGCTGCTGACCTGGCGTGAAGAGACGGGGAAAACCGCGTTCGAAACCGCTGCGCAGTTTGACGGCAAAATCAGCGAGCAAGAATACTTCGACAAAGGTGTTCTGATGATTGCGATGGTAAAAGCGGGCGTTGAGCTGGCGTTTGAAACCATGGTGGATTCCGGCATCATCGAAGAGTCGGCGTACTACGAGTCTCTGCACGAGCTGCCGCTGATTGCCAACACCATCGCCCGTAAGCGTCTGTATGAAATGAACGTGGTTATCTCCGATACCGCAGAATACGGTAACTATCTGTTCTCTTACGCCTGCGTTCCGCTGCTGAAAGAGTTCATGACCACTCTGCAGGCAGGCGATCTGGGTAAAGCGATTGCGGAAGGCGCGGTAGATAACGCCCAACTGCGCGACGTGAACGAAGCGATTCGTAGCCATGCGATTGAGAGCGTAGGTCATACGCTGCGCGGTTATATGAAAGATATGAAGCGTATTGCGGTGGCAGGCTGATTCCTCGTCGCCTTTCGACTTGCAGATGCGTTGGCTGCATTCGCACAGCCTGGTCACATAGTTATCTATGCTCCTGGACTGTGCTTATTTGCCGCCTTCCTGCAAATCGAAATGCTTAGAGGAATCCCCGAATGTAGGCCCGGTAAGGCGAAGCCGCCACCGGGCTTTTTGCTGCTTAGTTGCGATAAAGCACTTTAATGATGTGGTAACCGAACTGAGTGTGCAGTGGGCCAGTTGGCTCCAGCACCGGGCAGGAGAAGACCACTTTATCAAACGCCGGAACCATCTGGCCCTGACGGAATTCACCGAGGTGACCGCCTTTTTTGCCGGAAGGACAGGTAGAGTGTTTCTTCGCCAGCTTCTCGAAATCTGCGCCATTTTTAATCTGCTCCAGAAGATCCAGAGCCAGTTTCTCTTCTTTAACAAGAATATGCAGTGCTGCCGCTGTTTTTGCCATGATCGTGCCTTGAGTGGTATGGATTAGGCTCGCTATACTACCACGCTGTTATACCCGTCAAAATTCAAATTGCAGGTGCATGGCCTTGTCTGCCATTCGAATGAATCAGGCGATTTTCTCTCCTCCCGACTTTCATTGAGTGAACTTCTTATGCGTTTAAACCCCGGACAACAACAAGCCGTCGAATTCGTCACCGGACCTTGCCTGGTGCTGGCGGGAGCGGGCTCCGGAAAGACGCGCGTCATTACCAACAAAATCGCTCATCTGATCCGCGGCTGCGGCTATCAGGCTCGTCATATCGCGGCGGTCACTTTTACCAATAAAGCGGCGCGCGAGATGAAAGAGCGTGTCGGGCAGACGCTGGGGCGTAAAGAGGCGCGGGGATTGATGATCTCCACGTTCCACACGCTGGGTCTGGACATCATCAAGCGTGAATACGCCGCGCTGGGGATGAAATCGAACTTCTCGCTGTTTGACGATACCGATCAGGTTGCGCTGCTCAAAGAACTGACCGAGGGGCGGATCGAAGATGACAAACTGATTCTGCAGCAGCTGATCTCGACGATCTCTAACTGGAAAAACGATCTGATGACGCCGGCGCAAGCGGCGGCGAGCGCGAAAGGCGAACGCGATCGGATCTTCGCCCACTGCTATAGCCTCTATGATGACCATCTAAAAGCCTGCAATGTGCTTGATTTTGACGATCTCATCCTGTTGCCCACGCTGCTGCTGCAGCGCAACGAAGAGGTGCGCGAGCGCTGGCAAAACAAGATTCGTTATCTGCTGGTGGATGAATACCAGGACACCAACACCAGCCAGTATGAGCTGGTAAAACTGCTGGTGGGGCAGCGTGCGCGCTTTACGGTAGTGGGCGACGATGACCAGTCGATCTACTCCTGGCGCGGGGCCCGTCCGCAAAACCTGGTGCTGCTGAGCAAAGATTTTCCGGCGTTGCAGGTGATTAAGCTTGAGCAAAACTACCGATCGTCAGGCCGTATTCTCAAGGCGGCGAACATTCTGATCGCCAACAACCCGCATGTCTTTGAAAAACGTCTCTTCTCTGAGCTGGGATACGGCACCGAGCTGAAAGTGTTGAGTGCCAACAATGAAGAGCATGAAGCCGAACGCGTGGCTGGCGAACTGATCGCCCATCACTTCGTCAACAAAACGGCGTACAAAGATTACGCCATTCTGTATCGCGGTAACCATCAGTCACGCGTTTTTGAAAAAATGCTGATGCAAAACCGTATCCCGTACAAAATTTCCGGCGGGACCTCGTTCTTCTCCCGCCCTGAAATCAAAGACTTGCTTGCCTATTTACGCGTTCTGACCAACCCGGACGATGACAGCGCCTTTTTGCGCATTGTGAATACACCGAAGCGTGAAATCGGACCGGCGACCCTCCAGAAGCTGGGTGAGTGGGCGATGACCCGCAATAAAAGCATGTTCACTGCCAGCTTTGATATGGGGCTCAGTCAGACGTTAACCGGGCGCGGCTATGATTCGCTCACCCGCTTCACGCAGTGGCTGGCTGAAGTGCAGCGTCTCGCCGAGCGTGAGCCCATCTCCGCCGTGCGGGATTTAATTCATGGCATCGACTATGAATCCTGGCTATATGAAACCTCCGCCAGCCCGAAAGCGGCGGAAATGCGCATGAAAAACGTCAACCAGCTTTTTTCCTGGATGACCGAAATGCTGGAAGGCTCCGAGATCGACGAGCCGATGACGCTGACGCAGGTGGTCACCCGATTTACGCTGCGCGATATGATGGAGCGGGGTGAGAGCGAAGAAGAGGCGGACCAGGTTCAGCTAATGACGCTGCATGCGTCCAAAGGCCTGGAGTTCCCGTATGTCTATCTGGTGGGAATGGAAGAGGGTTTATTACCGCACCAGAGCAGTATTGATGAAGATAACGTTGATGAAGAACGTCGCCTGGCTTATGTGGGAATCACCCGCGCCCAAAAAGAGCTCGTCTTTACGCTCTGCAAAGAGCGTCGTCAGTATGGTGAGCTGGTACGCCCGGAACCGAGCCGATTTTTACTCGAGCTTCCTCAGGACGATCTGATCTGGGAGCAGGAACGAAAAGTGATTACTGCGGAAGAGAGGATGCACAAAGGGCAGGCGAACGTGGCGAACATTCGCGCCATGCTGGCAAAAGCGAAAGAGAAATAACGCAGCGTTATTTGACTTCAAGAGCCCAGTGGACGTAACTCTGCCACTGGCATTCTTGTTCGATCAATTCTGCGCCCAATGGATGATGGATAAGCCAGTTCTCTGGCAGCGTGAGGGTGAGACTTTCACCTTCCGCAGTGAGGGTCATCGCTGGCAGCAAATCGTCACGACGACGGCTGGCAAACAGAATCGCCAGCCGCAGCAGGCGACAAAGGTGTTCTGCGACGCGTGGGGGGACGGCATTCTGCTGATGCAAAGAAGAGAGATCGACCGTGTTTGTCTGGTTAAGCAGTAATGTGGCCAGCAGCTTTTTTTGCGCAGGCGTAAAGCCAGGCAAGTCCAGGTTACGTACCAGGTAAGCGGCATGGCCGGGTGCCTGTTTAAAATCAATGCTCAAACCAATTTCATGTAGCGCACAGGCGCTGAGTAACAGATCGCGGCTTAACGGCTCAATGGTCCACGTGGCGGTTACCTGACTGGCAAAGCTGGAGGCCAGTTGTGCCACGCGCTGTGCCTGTTCGGTATCGACCATAAAGCGACGCTGAACATTGCGTAGCGTTCGGCTGCGGATATCCTGCTCCACCGTCAGATGCAGCATGCCGTACACCAGCCCTTCACGTAATGCGCCACCCGCCAGGGTCATGCAATGAATGTTTAGCTCGGAAAAAATCGCGATCAGGATGGCCAGACCGCTGGGGAATACCAGCGCCCGCTCAAGCGTCAGCCCTTCAATTTCCAGTTCTTCAAGGCGACCGCACTGAATGGCGCGCTGCTTAAGCTGCTGGAGTTTGGCAAGCGTAATACGCTCGTCCATCCCCTGTGCCATCATGATTTCTTGCAGAGCCTGAACCGTGCCTGAAGCACCGACACACACTTTCCAGCCGTGATAACGCAAATTTTCCATTACCGGATGCAGCACTTCGCGCGCCGCTTTTTCCGCTTCGTCGAAGTTCTCCTGGCCGAGATTGCGATCGCTAAAATAGCGTTCAAGCCAGGTCACACATCCCATCGACAGGCTAAACAGCGACGTTGCCTGCGCCCCCGTTCCGGTTACCAGTTCGGTACTGGCGCCACCAATATCCACCACAAGACGGCGATCGTCGCCACCGGTCGTGTGGGCGACGCCCTGGTAAATCAGCCGCGCTTCTTCTTCGCCGCTGATGACCTGTACCGGACAACCGAGAATTTCCTGTGCTTTATCAATAAAATCAGCGGCGTTAACCGCCAGCCGCAATGTGGCCGTTGCCACCACGCGGATTTGATTGTGCGGAATATCCTGAAGGCGTTCAGCAAAGAGACGCAAACACTGCCAGCCACGTTCCATGGCTTCGGGGGAGAGGTGATTATCACTACTCAGGCCCGCCGCGAGGCGGACCTTACGCTTGATGCGTGTCAGGGTTTGGATACTCCCCGCCACCTCGCGCACTACCAGCATATGAAAACTATTCGAACCTAAATCAATAGCTGCATAGAGCGAGGCAGTGCTGAGCATCATAGTTAGCCTGAACGACGACGGTTACGTGGTGCGCCGGTACGACGCGGACCGTTACCCGAGCGGGCACGCGTTAAGCGTTTCGCTGGCGGCAGATCGTTCAACAAGGCGTCCGGATTGTATTTACTCTGCGGAATCATGTGACCGATGTAGGTCTCGATGGCTGGAAGATTCAGGGCATACTCTTCACACGCCAGGCTGATAGAGTGGCCGCTGGCTCCGGCACGACCGGTACGACCGATGCGGTGAACGTAATCTTCGCAATCGTCAGGGAGATCGTAGTTAAAGACGTGCGTTACGGCCGGGATATGCAGGCCACGCGCGGCAACGTCAGTCGCAACCAGGATATCCAGATCGCCACGGGTGAACTCTTCGAGGATACGCAGGCGTTTTTTCTGTGCCACGTCGCCCGTCAGCAGACCAACACGGTGTCCATCTGCGGCTAAATGGCCCCAGATATCTTCACAGCGGTGCTTAGTGTTCGCAAAGATAATGGCGCGATCTGGCCACTCTTCTTCGATCAGCGTTTGCAGCAGACGCATCTTCTCTTCATTTGATGGATAGAAGAGTTCTTCTTTAATGCGGTGGCCCGTTTTCTGCTCTGGCTCGACTTCCACATATTCGGCGTTGTTCATCTGTTCGAACGCCAGTTCGCGGACGCGGTAAGACAGGGTCGCAGAGAAAAGCATATTCAGACGCTGCGGAGTTGGCGGCATACGACGGAACAACCAGCGAATATCTTTAATGAAGCCCAAATCGTACATACGGTCGGCTTCATCGAGTACCACAACCTGGATAGCGCCAAGGTTGATATGGTTTTGTTTAGCGTAATCAATCAGACGGCCCGTAGTGCCGATCAGAATATCAACGCCGCTTTCCAGCACTTTAAGTTGCTTATCATAGCCATCGCCGCCATAAGCCAGGCCCAGCTTCAGACCTGTGGTCTGTGCAAGAGGCTCAGCGTCAGCATGGATTTGCACCGCAAGTTCTCGCGTTGGGGCCATAATCAGCGCACGCGGTTGGTTAACTTTTCGGTCAGCAATTGCCGGGTGAGAGAGTAAATAATGAAACGTTGACGTCAAAAACGCCATCGTTTTGCCAGTACCGGTTTGCGCCTGCCCTGCAACATCGCGACCAGCCAGCGTGAGCGGCAGGGCGAGGGCTTGAATGGGCGTGCAGTTATGAAAGCCTTTGTTTTCAAGGGCTTCGATAACTTTTGCGTGCAGGGCGAAGTCGGAAAACTTCTGTTCTGTTAAATGTGTTTTGCTCATAGTGTGGTAGAATATCAGCTTACTATTGCTTTACGAAAGCGTATCCGGTGAAATAAAGTCAACCTTTAGTTGGTTAATGCTACATCAACACGTCGTTGATTAATCCTACACCAACACGCCAGGCTTATTCCTGTGGAGTTATATATGAGCGATAAAATTATTCACCTGACTGACGACAGTTTTGACACGGACGTACTTAAAGCTGACGGGTTGATCCTCGTCGATTTCTGGGCTGAATGGTGTGGTCCTTGCAAAATGATCGCCCCGATTCTGGATGAAATCGCTGACGAATATCAGGGCAAACTGACGGTTGCCAAGCTGAACATCGACCAGAACCCGGGCACAGCGCCGAAATACGGCATCCGTGGCATCCCAACACTGCTGCTGTTCAAAAACGGCGAAGTGGCTGCAACCAAAGTGGGCGCGCTGTCCAAAGGTCAGCTGAAAGAGTTCCTGGACGCCAATCTGGCGTAAGGTTTCTCGGCCGGCGTCCGGATTCCGAAATTCTGCGGATCTCTGGACGCCCGGCTTTAGTCGTGCTAAGTTACCTATGACTTCGATTTAAACATACCTTGTCGTTCTTGTTTTACCCGATACTTCCCATTGTAAAATTCACGATGCGAGAAGTAGAAAGATTCCGGGCTTGTCACTCAATCCGTCTTGTCGTTTCAGTTCTGTGCTTTCCCTGTGACCAGACAGCGAACAGACATGAGTTGATGGCCGCTAACAGGCATGGATGACCCTGCCATACCATTCACAACATTAAGTTCGAGTATCACCCCGAGTTTAAGAACCCACACCATTATGAATCTTACCGAATTAAAGAATACGCCGGTTTCTGAGCTGATTACTCTCGGCGAAAATATGGGGCTGGAAAACCAGGCTCGTATGCGCAAGCAGGACATTATTTTTGCCATCCTGAAGCAGCACGCAAAGAGTGGCGAAGATATCTTTGGCGACGGTGTCCTGGAGATATTGCAAGACGGATTTGGTTTCCTCCGTTCTGCAGACAGCTCCTACCTCGCCGGTCCTGATGACATCTACGTTTCCCCTAGCCAAATCCGCCGTTTCAACCTCCGCACAGGTGACACCATTTCCGGTAAGATTCGTCCTCCTAAAGAGGGTGAACGCTACTTTGCGCTGTTGAAAGTTAACGAAGTTAACTACGATAAACCGGAAAACTCACGCAATAAGATCCTGTTTGAAAACTTAACGCCGCTGCACGCAAATTCACGTCTGCGTATGGAGCGTGGTAACGGTTCTACCGAAGACCTGACCGCTCGC
The DNA here is from genome assembly GCA_009668015.1 of Enterobacteriaceae bacterium RIT714. Lineage (GTDB taxonomy): Bacteria > Pseudomonadota > Gammaproteobacteria > Enterobacterales > Enterobacteriaceae > Enterobacter. Next base: position 66,786 of record WJYB01000015.1, on the reverse strand, counting down.
GTTCTGGATCTGGCCTCTCCGATTGGTCGTGGTCAACGTGGTCTGATTGTGGCGCCACCGAAAGCCGGTAAAACAATGCTGCTGCAGAATATTGCGCAGAGCATCGCTTACAATCACCCGGACTGCGTGCTGATGGTTCTGCTGATCGATGAGCGTCCGGAAGAAGTGACCGAGATGCAGCGTCTGGTTAAAGGTGAAGTGGTTGCTTCTACCTTTGATGAGCCAGCGTCTCGCCACGTTCAGGTTGCTGAAATGGTGATCGAGAAGGCTAAGCGTCTGGTTGAGCATAAGAAAGACGTTATCATTCTGCTCGACTCCATCACTCGTCTGGCGCGTGCTTATAACACCGTGGTCCCGGCGTCCGGTAAAGTGCTGACCGGTGGTGTGGATGCGAACGCCCTGCATCGTCCTAAGCGTTTCTTCGGTGCTGCGCGTAACGTGGAAGAGGGCGGCAGCCTGACCATCATCGCAACGGCGCTGATCGATACTGGCTCCAAAATGGATGAAGTTATCTACGAAGAGTTTAAAGGTACAGGCAACATGGAACTGCACCTCTCTCGTAAAATTGCTGAGAAGCGCGTCTTCCCTGCGATTGACTACAACCGTTCCGGTACCCGTAAAGAAGAGTTGCTCACCACTCAGGAAGAGCTGCAGAAAATGTGGATCCTGCGCAAGATCATTCACCCAATGGGCGAAATCGACGCAATGGAATTCCTCATCAATAAGCTGGCGATGACCAAGACCAACGACGAATTCTTCGATATGATGAAACGCTCGTAATACAAATAAACCCAGCAAACGCCACGTTTTTACGTGGCGTTTTCTTTTTTTGGACTATACGCTATAAGCACTGACTCCCATTTTTGACTGAGCAATGCGACAATTAGAATGTTTGTTACGTCAAATTTTAATTGATTGAAAAACATACAAAGGGAGTTGTCAGAGGCCTGTTTTTTTCTTTCTGAAGTGATGGCTTCATCGTTATACTCCAGGACTAACTTTTGTTGAGAGCATGCATTGTGAATCTACTCACTGCGGTTACTGAGCTAATCAGTATTTTTCTATTCACAACCTGTTTTTTATTCATTGCCCGCAAAGTGGCAAAAAGAATCGGGTTAGTGGACAAGCCTAATTATCGTAAACGACATCAAGGTTTGATCCCGTTGGTTGGTGGGATCTCTGTTTACGCAGGCATTTGCTTCACGTTCAGTATCGCAGATTATTATATCCCACACGCTGCGCTGTATCTGGCCTGTGCGGGTGTGCTGGTGCTGGTGGGAGCTCTCGATGACCGCTTTGATATCAGTGTAAAATTCCGTGCTTCAGTTCAGGCCGCTATTGGCATCATTATGATGGTGGTCGGCAAACTCTATCTCAGCAGCCTTGGATATATTTTCGGTACCTGGGAAATGGTTCTCGGGCCATTCGGTTTCTTCCTCACGCTATTCGCCGTATGGGCTGCAATCAACGCCTTTAATATGGTCGATGGTATTGATGGACTGCTTGGCGGTCTTTCGTCCGTTTCATTTGCCGCGATCGGTATTATTTTATGGTTTGACGGTCAATACAGCCTGTCAATGTGGTGCTTCGCGATGATTGCCGCCATCTTGCCTTATATTTGCCTCAACCTCGGTGTGCTTGGGCGTCGCTATAAAGTGTTTATGGGTGATGCGGGAAGTACGCTGATCGGTTTTACCGTCATCTGGATTCTGCTGGAAACCACGCAGGGGAAAACCCACCCGATTAGCCCGGTTACTGCGCTGTGGATTATTGCTATTCCGCTGATGGATATGGTGGCGATCATGTATCGTCGACTGCGTAAAGGCATGAGTCCTTTCTCACCAGACCGTCAGCATATTCATCATTTGATCATGCGTGCGGGCTTTACTTCACGTCAGGCATTTGTGCTGATTACTCTTGCCGCAGCGCTTCTGGCCGGTATTGGTGTGGCAGCGGAATACGCCCATTTTATTCCTGAATGGGTAATGTTGGTATTATTCTTGCTAGCATTCTTCCTGTATGGCTACTGCATCAAACGCGCATGGAAAGTGGCGCGCTTCATTAAACGAGTAAAACGCCGGATGCGTAGAAACAGTGGCAAGAATCCAACATTAACCAAGTAAAACCGGGATTGTGATGACTCAACCGTTGGCGGGAGCGAAATCAGTGGTAACTGAGAATGAACTGGATATTCGTGGATTGTTTCGAGTCTTATGGGCGGGCAAGCTATGGATTGCAGGAATCGCGCTGGGGTTCGCGCTGTTGGCGCTGGCGTATACCTTTTTTGCAAAACAAGAGTGGAGCGCTACGGCGATAACAGACAGACCAACGGTCAATATGCTGAGCGGTTTTTACTCGCAGCAGCAATTCCTGCGTAACCTCGACATTAAGGCCAACCTCGCTTCTTCGGATCAACCTTCGGTGATGGACGAGTCTTATAAAGAGTTCATCATGCAGCTGGCCTCCTGGGATACGCGTCGCGATTTCTGGTCTCAGACGGATTACTACAAGCAGCGTATGGTGGGTAACAGTAAGGCTGACGCCGCTCTGCTTGATGACCTGATCAACAACATCCAGTTTATGCCCGGTGATATTCTGCGCAATATCAATGACAGCGTTAAGCTGATTGCAGAAACCGCGCCGGACGCCAATAACCTTCTGCGTCAGTATGTCGCCTTTGCCAGCCAGCGTGCTGCGAGCCATCTGAATGATGAGCTGAAAGGCGCATGGGCAGCACGCACGATTCAAATGAAGGCGCAGGTGAAGCGTCAGGAAGAAGTGGCGAAAGCGATATTCTCCCGCCGCGTTCATAACATTGAACAAGCTCTGAAAATTGCCGAGCAGCGCAATATTTCCCGCAGTGAAACCGACGTCCCCGCTGATGAGTTGCCAGACTCAGAGATGTTCCTGCTGGGCCGCCCGATGCTGCAGGCACGTCTTGAAAATCTGCAGGCTGTTGGCCCTGAATTTGATCTCGACTACGATCAAAACCGCGCAATGCTGAATACCCTGAATGTGGGGCCAACGCTGGATCCGCGTTTTCAGACCTATCGTTATTTGCGAACGCCTGAAGAACCTGTAAAACGCGATAGTCCGCGTCGCGCATTCCTGATGATCATGTGGGGGATTGTGGGCGCGCTGACGGGCGCTGGCGTGGCGTTAACGCGTCGTCGCACAAATTAAGAACGCCGTCTACGATGAAGGCTCCGGCCTTCATCGCCTAATCGAAGAGAATCGATGTGAAAGTACTTACCGTATTTGGCACAAGGCCGGAGGCCATCAAGATGGCACCTCTGGTTCATGCCCTTGCAAATGACCCCTGGTTTGAGGCCAAAGTTTGCGTCACCGCGCAGCATCGGGAGATGCTTGATCAGGTCTTAAATCTCTTTTCCATTGTTCCCGACTACGATCTAAATATTATGAAACCGGGACAAGGATTGACCGAGATTACCTGCCGTATTCTGGAAGGGCTAAAACCTATTCTGGAGTCTTTTAAGCCTGACGTGGTGTTGGTTCACGGCGATACCACTACCACTATCGCGACAAGCCTGGCGGCGTTCTACCAGCGGATTCCGGTGGGGCATGTTGAAGCGGGTTTACGCACCGGCGATCTCTATTCTCCGTGGCCTGAAGAGGCTAACCGTACGCTTACGGGTCATCTGGCGATGTATCACTTCGCGCCAACCGAAAACTCCCGGCAGAACCTTCTGCGCGAAAACATCGCGGATAATAAAATTTTCGTCACCGGAAATACGGTGATTGACGCGCTGATCTGGGTTCGCGATCGCGTGATGGCCAGCGATACGCTGCGAGCCGAACTGGAAGAAAATTATCCGTTCCTCTCCAGTGACAGGAAGATGATTCTGGTCACCGGACACCGCCGCGAGAGCTTTGGCCGTGGATTTGAGCAAATCTGTCACGCGCTGGCGGAGATTGCTGCACAAAATAAAGATGTTCAAATTGTCTATCCGGTACACCTCAATCCTAACGTTAGCGAGCCGGTAAACCGCATTCTGGGCCATATTGATAACGTGATTCTGATTGAGCCGCAGGATTACCTGCCGTTCGTCTGGTTAATGAATCATGCATGGTTAATTCTGACGGACTCCGGCGGGATTCAGGAGGAGGCGCCATCTCTGGGTAAACCGGTGCTGGTTATGCGTGAAACCACCGAACGTCCGGAGGCGATTAAAGCCGGAACGGTACGACTGGTGGGAACCGAGACAAAACGTCTGGTGGACGAGGTCACGCGCCTGCTGCACGACGAAAAAGAGTACCAGGCGATGAGTCACGCGCATAATCCTTATGGTGACGGACAAGCCTGCAGCCGTATTTTGCATGCACTTAAACACAATCGGGTATCGCTATGAGTTTTTCTGTCATCTCTGTCATTGGTCTTGGCTACATTGGACTGCCTACAGCAGCAGCCTTTGCATCGCGTCAAAAGCAAGTTGTCGGGGTGGATATCAACCAACATGCGGTTGATACCATCAACCGGGGTGAAATTCATATCGTCGAGCCCGATCTCGATACCGTGGTCAAAACGGCGGTCGAAGGCGGTTTTCTCAAGGCCAGCACGACGCCGGTTGAGGCCGACGCTTATCTGATTGCGGTTCCCACGCCATTTAAGGGCGAGCATGAGCCGGATATGGTTTACGTCGAAGCGGCGGCGAAATCGATCGCGCCGGTGCTGAAGAAAGGCGCTCTGGTGATTCTGGAGTCCACTTCTCCGGTGGGAGCGACTGAGCAAATGGCGCAGTGGCTGGCAGAAGCGCGTCCTGATTTGACCTTCCCGCAGCAGGCGGGAGAGCAGGCTGACATCAATATCGCCTATTGCCCGGAACGCGTTTTACCGGGTCAGGTCATGGTTGAGCTGATTAAAAACGATCGCGTGATCGGCGGGATGACGCCTGTCTGTTCCGCGCGTGCCAGCGAGCTCTACAACATTTTCCTCGAAGGCGAGTGCGTTGTTACCAACTCCCGGACGGCTGAAATGTGCAAGCTCACAGAAAACAGCTTCCGTGATGTCAACATCGCCTTTGCCAACGAGTTGTCGCTGATTTGCGCCGATCAGGGAATCAACGTCTGGGAACTCATCCGCCTGGCGAATCGCCATCCACGGGTCAATATTCTTCAGCCAGGCCCGGGTGTGGGCGGTCACTGTATCGCCGTGGATCCCTGGTTTATCGTGGCGCAAAACCCGGAGCAGGCTCGCCTGATCCGTACCGCGCGCGAAGTGAACGATGGCAAACCGCACTGGGTCATGAACCAGGTCAAAGCTACCGTTGCCGATTGCCTGGCCGAAAGTGGCAAACGTGCCAGCGAGCTAAAAATTGCCTGCTTCGGTCTGGCCTTTAAACCCAATATTGACGATCTGCGCGAAAGCCCGGCAATGGGAATTGCCGAGATGATTGCCGCCTGGCATACCGGGGAAACGCTGGTCGTTGAGCCCAATATTCACACCTTGCCTAAGAAACTGGCCGGGCAATGCCAGCTCACGACGCTGGACGATGCGCTAAAAACCGCAGATGTACTGGTTCTGCTGGTGGATCATAACGAGTTTAAAGCCGTCAGCGCCGATGCCGTGCATCAGCATCATATTGTTGATACTAAAGGAGTGTGGCGGTGAAACGGATCCTCGTTACCGGCGGCGCGGGCTTTATTGGTTCCGCCGTCGTCCGCCATATTATCCAGCACACAGCGGACTCTGTTGTGGTGGTGGATAAGTTAACCTACGCGGGCAATTTAGCCTCTCTGGCTCCGGTGGCGAACGACCCACGCTTTGCCTTTGAGCACGTCGATATTTGCGATCGTGACGCGTTAAAAAAAGTCTTTTCGACCTGGCAGCCTGATGTCGTGATGCATCTGGCCGCAGAAAGCCATGTTGACCGTTCTATTGACGGTCCGGCGGTGTTCATCGAGACAAATATTGTCGGCACCTACAATCTGCTTGAGACTGCGCGGGCATTCTGGAGTGGCTTATCAGGCGATAAAAAAACGCAATTCCGCTTCCACCACATCTCGACCGATGAAGTGTACGGGGATCTGCATTCAACGGATGATTTCTTCACTGAAACCACACCTTATGCGCCAAGTAGCCCTTACTCAGCGTCGAAAGCCAGCAGCGATCATCTGGTTCGCGCCTGGCAGAGAACCTATGGCCTTCCCGCGCTGGTGACCAACTGTTCCAACAACTACGGTCCGTACCATTTCCCGGAAAAACTGATCCCACTGGTGATTCTCAACGCAGTGGCCGGCAAACCGCTGCCGGTCTATGGCAACGGACAGCAAATTCGGGACTGGCTGTATGTCGAAGACCATGCGCGCGCGCTTTATCTGGTTGCCACCCAGGGCAAGCCAGGCGAAACCTATAATATCGGCGGCCATAATGAGCGCAAAAATCTGGATGTCGTGACCACCATTTGCGCGCTTCTGGAAGAACTGGTTCCTGTTAAACCGGGCGGCGTGGATCATTATCGCGATTTGATCACCTATGTGGCCGACAGACCGGGTCATGATCTTCGCTATGCCATTGATGCATCGAAGATTGAACGTGATTTAGGCTGGACGCCGCAAGAAACCTTTGAAAGCGGCATCCGTAAAACGGTGCAGTGGTATCTGGCCAATGAAGCCTGGTGGCAGCAGGTGTTAGATGGTAGCTATCAGGGCGAGCGTCTGGGTCTTCAGGGATAACGCAAGGGGAATCTATGAAAGGTATTATTCTGGCGGGTGGTTCAGGAACACGTCTGCATCCCATTACTCGCGGGGTGTCAAAACAGCTGTTGCCTGTATACGATAAGCCAATGATTTATTACCCGATTTCCGTGCTTATGCTGGCCGGTATTCGCGAGATTTTGATCATCACCACACCGGAAGACAGAACTTCTTATCAGCGTCTTTTGGGAGACGGTTCTGAATTTGGTATCGAACTGCACTATGCGGAACAACCGAGTCCTGACGGGCTGGCGCAGGCGTTTATCATTGGCGAATCGTTTTTGAACGGTGAATCATCCTGCCTGGTGCTCGGGGATAATATCTTCTTCGGTCAGGGGTTTAGCCCCAAGCTACGCCAGGTTGCTGCCCGCGCTGAAGGCGCTACTGTTTTTGGTTATCAGGTGATGGATCCTGAGCGTTTTGGTGTAGTGGAGTTTGACGACAATTTCCGCGCCATCTCGCTCGAAGAAAAGCCCAAAGAGCCTAAATCCAACTGGGCTGTTACGGGGCTGTATTTCTATGACCATAACGTGGTCGATTACGCAAAGCGGGTGAAACCGTCTGCGCGTGGTGAACTGGAGATCACCTCCATCAACCAGATGTATCTGGACGATGGAAAACTGACCGTTGAATTGTTAGGCCGTGGTTTTGCCTGGCTTGATACCGGCACGCACGACAGCCTGATTGAGGCCAGCACCTTTGTGCAGACGGTCGAGAAGCGTCAGGGGTTTAAGATCGCCTGCCTGGAAGAGATTGCATGGCGCAATGGCTGGCTCGACGATGAAGGCGTCAAACGCGCCGCAAGCCAGCTGTCCAAAACCGGCTACGGCCAGTATTTGCTGGAGTTGCTTCGTGCGCGTCCACGCCAGTATTGAGCCACTCGTCTGGGAGAACCAGTTTTTTGGTCTCTCTTCGGCGATCGTGCGTTTTCACGATGACGCCCCTGCGCTGACGGCTTCCGATCTCTCGCCGTGGCAGCGCGTTCAAGCCAAAATCCCGGCCGGGCGCACCGACTATCTTGATGGCCTTCAACAGCTGGGTTTTCAGCTGGTTGAGGGAGAAGTGGATCTGACCATTGCGGTGACCCCTTGCGAGCCGTCAGATGAAGAGATCGCGACTGACCAGGATATCCCCGAACTGCGCCAGATGGCCGCGCTTGCCTTTGCTCAGAGCCGATTCCGCGCACCGTGGTATGCATCTGACGACAGTGGCCGTTTTTACGCGCAGTGGATAGAAAACGCCGTTAAAGGCACGTTTGATCATGAGTGTCTGGTTTTTCGCCGTCAGGAAGGCCAGATTCAGGCTTTTGTTTCTTTGCGTCAGCTAAACGAGCGGGAAGCGCGAATTGGCCTTCTTGCCGGACGCGGAATGGGTGACAAACTGATGCAGGCCGCCATTCATTGGGCAGCGAAGCGTCAGCTATCAACTTTGCGGGTGGCGACCCAGATGGGCAACACCGCCGCGCTTAAACGTTACATTGCAAGCGGTGGCAACATAGACACCACCGCTTACTGGCTATACAGGTGACAAGATGATTCCCTTTAACGCGCCTCCCATTGTGGGAACCGAACTCGATTACATGCAGTCAGCGATGGCCAGCGGTAAGCTTTGTGGTGACGGTGGTTTTACCCGTCGCTGCCAGCAGTGGATGGAACAGCGTTTTCAGAGCGCAAAAGTATTGCTGACGCCGTCCTGCACCGCGTCGCTGGAGATGGCCGCACTGCTGCTGGACATCCAGCCGGGTGACGAGGTCATCATGCCAAGCTACACCTTCGTATCCACCGCCAATGCGTTCGTCTTGCGCGGCGCAAAAATTGTCTTTGTCGATATCCGCCCGGACACCATGAACATCGACGAAAACGGTATTGAAGCGGCAATCACCGATAAAACGCGGGCGATCGTTCCGGTTCATTACGCGGGAGTGGCCTGTGAAATGGACACCATTATGGCGCTCGCGAAAAAGTATAATCTGTTTGTGGTAGAAGACGCCGCTCAGGGTGTCATGTCCACCTACAAAGGCCGCGCGCTGGGTACGATCGGCCACATCGGCTGCTTCAGTTTCCATGAAACCAAAAACTACACCGCAGGCGGTGAAGGCGGCGCGACGCTGATTAACGACCGCGCGCTGGTGGAACGTGCTGAGGTGATTCGGGAAAAAGGCACTAACCGCAGTCAGTTTTTCCGCGGACAAGTCGATAAATACACCTGGCGCGACATCGGTTCCAGCTATCTGATGGCTGACCTGCAGGCGGCCTATCTGTGGGCACAGCTTGAGGCCGCTGAACGTATCAACCAGCAGCGTCTGTCCCTGTGGCAAACCTATTACGACGCGCTGTTGCCGCTGGCACAAAAAGGACGTATCGAACTGCCGACGATCCCGGCAGACTGCGTTCACAATGCGCACATGTTTTACATCAAAATGCGCGACAACGAAGACCGCAGCGAGCTGATTTCGTATCTGAAAGAAGCGGAAATTATGGCGGTGTTCCATTACATTCCGCTCCATTCCAGCCCGGCGGGAGAAGCGTTCGGCACTTTTGTGGGTGAAGACCGCCATACGACCAAAGAAAGTGAGCGTTTGCTTCGCTTGCCGCTTTTCTACAACCTCGCGCCAGTGAATCAGCGTACCGTCATCAGTACCCTTCTGAGCTATTTCCGCTGATATGTCTTTGGCTAAAGCATCGGTGTGGACCGCCGCGTCCACACTCGTCAAGATTGGCGTAGGGCTGCTGGTTGTTAAGCTTCTGGCGGTCTCGTTTGGTCCCTCCGGCGTCGGACAGGCGGGAAACTTCCGCCAGTTAGTCACCGTGCTTGGCGTTCTGGCGGGGGCGGGTATTTTTAACGGCGTGACCAAATATGTCGCGCAATATCATGATGATCCCGCCTCTTTGCGTAAAGTGGTTGGCACGTCTTCGGCGATGGTGCTGGGTTTCTCAACGCTGCTGGCGGTCGTGTTTTTACTGGCGGCCGCTCCCATCAGCGTCGGATTATTTGGCAATGCGCAGTATCAGGGGCTGGTGCGTCTGGTGGCACTGGTGCAAATGGGGATCGCCTGGGCCAACCTGCTGTTAGCCCTGATGAAAGGCTTTCGCGACGCTGCCGGAAACGCGCTGGCGTTGATTCTGGGCAGTCTGATTGGCGTGGTTGCCTATTACGTCTGCTATCGTCTTGGTGGTTATGAAGGCGCTCTGCTGGGCCTGGCGCTGGTGCCTGCGCTGGTGGTGATTCCGGCGGCGTTTATGATGATACGCAGGCGCACCATCCCACTGCATTATCTCAAGCCGCAATGGGACAAGGTTCTGGCAGGGCAATTGGGGAAATTCACCCTGATGGCGCTGATTACCTCCGTTACGCTTCCCGTCGCCTACGTGATGATGCGAAACTTGCTGGCAGCGCATTACAGCTGGGATGAAGTGGGCATCTGGCAAGGGGTGAGCAGTATTTCAGATGCCTACCTTCAGTTTATTACGGCTTCTTTTAGCGTCTATTTGCTGCCAACCTTGTCGCGTCTGACGCTGAAGCAAGAGATTACCCGCGAAATTGGCCGCTCACTGCGTTTTGTGCTTCCCGCAGTGGCCGCCGCCAGTTTGACCGTCTGGTTGCTGCGTGATTTCGCCATCTGGCTGCTGTTTTCCGCGAAATTTACCGCGATGCGCGATCTGTTTGCCTGGCAGCTGGTGGGCGATGTACTGAAAGTGGGTGCTTACGTTTTCGGTTATCTGGTGATTGCCAAAGCGTCGCTGCGGCTGTATATCGTGGCGGAGATCGGCCAGTTCGCGCTCTTGACTGCTTTCTCTCACTGGCTGATCCCGATACATGGCGCACTGGGTGCGGCTCAGGCCTACATGGCCACTTACATCGTTTATTTTGCTGCCTGTTGCGGCGTATTTTTACTTTGGCGTAGACGCGCATGACGACACTGATTCACGTGTTGGGTTCGGATATTCCGCATCACAACCAAACCGTTTTACGGTTCTTCAACGATGACCTGGCGACAACGAGCGCTGACGCGCGCGAGTTTATGGTGGTGGGAAAGGATAATGGCCTGAGCGCCGCCTGTCCTGCGCTGTCGTTAACCTTCTGGCCAGACAAAACGACGCTGGCAAAAGCGGTTATTGCCAGGGCTAAAGCGAATCGCGAGCAACGTTTCTTATTTCACGGGCAGTTTAATACCGGTTTATGGCTGGCTTTGCTTAAGGGTGATATCAAGCCTGCGCAGTTTAGCTGGCATATCTGGGGCGCGGATTTGTACGAAGTCTCCCGCGGCTGGAAATTCCGGCTGTTCTATCCGCTGCGCCGGATGGCTCAGGGGCGCGTGGGGTGCGTGTTTGCCACCCGCGGCGACCTTAACTATTTTGCGCAACAGCATCCGAACGTACGCGGCGAGTTGCTTTACTTCCCGACCCGCATGGATCCTGCGCTCAACGGTATGGCGAACGAAGCGCATCGCGAGGGTAAGCTGACTATTCTGGTCGGTAACTCTGGCGATCGCAGCAACGAACATATTGCCGCCTTGCAGGCCGTACATCAGCAGTTTGGCGATACGGTGAACGTTATTGTGCCGATGGGCTATCCTGCTAATAATGACGCCTATATTGCGGAGGTTCGCCAGAGCGGGCTGTCGTTATTCAGTGCGGACAATTTACAAATTCTCAGTGAGAAGCTGGAGTTTAGCGATTACCTGGCGCTGCTTCGCCAGTGCGATCTCGGTTACTTCATCTTCGCACGCCAGCAGGGGATTGGGACGCTGTGTCTGCTGATTCAGGCGGGGATCCCGTGTGTCCTGAATCGTGAAAACCCCTTCTGGCAGGACATGGCCGAGCAGAATATTCCGGTACTGTTTACCACGGATTCTCTGAATGAGAGTGTGGTGCGCGAAGCGCAGCGTCAGCTGGCGCTGGTGGATAAAAATGCCATCGACTTTTTCAGCCCAAATTACCTGGCGCCGTGGCATCAGGCGCTGCGAATTGCTTCAGGAGACACGGCATGAGCCAGTTGCAATTTAGCGGTTTATTGGTGATTTGGCTTCTGAGCTCGCTGTTTATCGCGACGCTGACCTGGTTTGAGTTCCGCCGCGTGCGTTTCAACTTCAACGTCTTCTTTTCGTTGCTGTTTTTACTGACGTTTTTCTTTGGTTTCCCGTTGACCAGCATTCTGGTTTTCCGTTTTGACGTGGGCGTAGCGCCGCCAGAGATCATGATGCAGGCGTTGTTATCAGCGACCTGTTTCTACGCGGTTTACTACGTGACGTATAAAACGCGTCTACGGCCTGTCAGCCGCGGCCCGCGCCGCCCGCTGTTCACCATGAACCGTGTCGAAACGCACCTGACCTGGGTGATGTTGATGATTATTGCGCTGGTGAGCGTCGGCATCTTCTTTATGCACAACGGCTTCTTGCTGTTTAAGCTGCACTCCTACAGCCAGATATTTTCGGCTGAGGTCTCCGGCGTGGCGCTGAAAAGATTCTTCTACTTCTTCATTCCGGCGATGCTGGTGGTCTATTTTCTCCATCAGAACAGTAAGGCATGGCTCTTTTTCCTCGTCAGCACGGTGGCATTTGGCTTGCTGACGTACATGATTGTCGGCGGGACTCGCGCCAACATCATTATCGCCTTCGCTATCTTCCTGTTTATCGGCATTATTCGCGGTTGGATCTCTTTGTGGATGCTGGTTGCTGCGGGCGTGTTTGGTATCGTAGGCATGTTCTGGCTGGCGCTGAAGCGCTATGGCCTGGACGTGAGCGGTGACGAGGCGTTTTACACCTTCCTGTACCTCACCCGCGACACCTTCTCGCCGTGGGAAAACCTGGCGCTGCTGCTGCAAAACTACGACAAAATCGAGTTTCAGGGGTTGGCACCGATCGTGCGCGATTTTTACGTCTTTATTCCGACCTGGCTCTGGCCAGATCGCCCGGGCATTGTGCTGAATACGGCAAACTACTTCACCTGGGAAGTGCTGAACAACCATTCCGGGCTGGCTATCTCTCCGACGCTGATTGGCTCGCTGGTGGTGATGGGGGGCGTCTGGTTTATTCTGCCAGGGGCGCTGGCCGTTGGCCTGATTATCAAATGGTTTGACTGGCTCTACGTGCGCGGAAACGAAGAAACCAATCGCTACAAAGCCGCGATTTTGCACAGTTTCTGTTTTGGTGCCATTTTCAATATGATTGTTCTGGCGCGCGAAGGGCTTGATTCGTTTGTCTCGCGCGTGGTGTTTTTCATGGTGGTATTTGGTATCTGCCTGTTACTGGCGAAACTGTTGTACTGGCTGTTTGACTGCGCGGGCCTGGTTCACAGGCGCGAGCCCCGGCCCGTCAGGACGCTTTCCCAAGTCTGAGTAAGGATAATAATGACTGACATGACCTCTGCGCCGGTTTACACGCTGCGCGGCCTGCAGCTGATTGGCTGGCGTGATATGCAGCATGCGCTGGATTATCTGTGTGCCGGTGGCCAGATTAAATCCGGTACGCTGGTGGCGATTAATGCGGAAAAAATGCTGGCGATTGAAGATAACGCGGAAGTCAAAAGCCTGATTGAAGCCGCTGAGTTTAAATATGCGGATGGCATCAGCGTGGTCCGCTCGATTCGTAAAAAGTATCCGCAGGCCCAGGTTTCTCGCGTCGCCGGGGCTGACCTGTGGGAAGCGCTGATGGCGCGGGCTGGCCAGCAGGGGACGCCGGTGTTTTTGATTGGCGGCAAGCCGGACGTTCTGGCACAGACGGAGCAAAAACTCCGCGACCAGTGGAACGTGAATATTGTCGGGAGTCAGGACGGATACTTCAAACCGGAAGAGCGTCAGGCACTCTTTGAGCGTGTTCGCGACAGCGGCGCAAAGATTGTGACGGTGGCGATGGGATCCCCACGTCAGGAAATCCTGATGCGCGACTGCCGTCAGGTGTGCCCGGATGCGCTCTATATGGGCGTTGGTGGGACGTATGATGTCTTCACCGGGCATGTGAAACGAGCGCCTAAGGTGTGGCAGAATCTGGGGCTGGAGTGGCTGTACCGACTCTTATCCCAACCGAGTCGCATCAAGCGACAGATTAAACTCCTGCGCTATCTGGCCTGGCATTACACCGGTCGTATGTAACCAAAATGTAGCGCGATATGCTATTCGCGCTGCAACTCCCCTGCAAAACTGCTGCGTTTGTGTGCAATACATTCATTTTTTTAACGCATCGTTTGCCATTTCGTAGAATTTAAGAAACCATTCCTCCCCGTATTTCAGTACCCAAAAATAATAACCGGCAAAAGCCGGGACAACAGCAAACACAACCGAGGATTTATGGCAGAGAAAAAACCTGAGCTTCAGCGTGGGCTGGAGGCTCGACATATAGAATTAATCGCCCTTGGCGGCACAATCGGCGTCGGCCTGTTTATGGGCTCCGCCAGCACGCTGAAATGGGCTGGTCCGTCCGTCTTACTGGCTTACATTGTCGCCGGGCTGTTCGTTTTCTTCATCATGCGCTCGATGGGCGAAATGTTGTTCCTCGAGCCGGTTGCCGGTTCGTTCGCCGTTTACGCGCACAAATACATGAGCCCGTTTTTTGGCTATCTCACGGCCTGGTCTTACTGGTTTATGTGGATGGCGGTGGGGATATCGGAGATCACCGCGATAGGTGTCTATGTCCAGTTCTGGTTCCCGGAAATGGCACAATGGATACCCGCGCTGATTGCCGTGGGGCTTGTGGCGCTCGCGAATCTTGCTGCCGTGCGTCTGTACGGCGAAATCGAGTTCTGGTTTGCGATGATCAAAGTCACCACCATTATCGTGATGATTGTCGTTGGCCTGGGAGTGATCTTCTTTGGCTTTGGGAATGGCGGGCAGGCGATTGGTTTTGGCAATCTGACTGACCATGGCGGTTTCTTTGCTGGCGGCTGGAAGGGCTTTCTGACGGCGCTGTGTATCGTGGTGGCATCCTATCAGGGCGTGGAACTGATCGGTATCACCGCAGGTGAAGCCAAAAATCCGCAGGTCACATTGCGCAGCGCTGTCGGCAAAGTGCTGTGGCGCATCCTGATTTTCTACGTCGGCGCGATTTTCGTTATCGTCACCATTTTCCCGTGGAACCAGATTGGCACCACCGGCAGTCCATTCGTACTGACCTTCGCGAAAATCGGTATCACGGCGGCGGCCGGTATCATTAACTTTGTGGTCCTGACGGCGGCGCTCTCCGGCTGTAACAGCGGTATGTACAGCTGTGGGCGTATGCTCTATGCGCTGGCGAAAAACCGTCAGCTTCCGGCGACAATGGGCAAAGTCTCCCGTGCGGGTGTGCCTGTCGCGGGCGTAGCGGTCTCCATTGCCATTCTGCTGATTGGCTCGTGCCTGAACTACATCATCCCGAATCCGCAGCGCGTATTCGTCTATGTCTACAGCGCCAGCGTGCTGCCGGGTATGGTGCCGTGGTTTGTGATCCTGATTAGCCAGCTGCGTTTTCGCAAGGCGCACCAGAAGGCGATAGCCAGCCATCCGTTCCGTTCGATTATGTTCCCGTGGGCGAACTATTTAACGATGGCATTTCTGATCTGTGTTTTGATCGGGATGTACTTCAATGAGGACACCCGCATGTCGCTGTTTGTCGGGATTATCTTCATGGCTGCAGTCTCGGTCGGATATAAGATTTTTGGTCTCAGCCGTCATGCTGTAAGCCAAAAAGTGGAGTAATAAGCGACAAAATGCGCAAAGCATAACCAAACGCGCATTTATTTTAAAAAAGCACTAGACAGCAGACCGAGACCTCCGTAATATCCAGCCCCGCAACGGCGCTAAGCGCCCGTAGCTCAGCTGGATAGAGCGCTGCCCTCCGGAGGCAGAGGTCTCAGGTTCGAATCCTGTCGGGCGCGCCAATATTTTCCCGGCGCTAGAGCTGCGGTGGTCTGGAAGTTTCAGAACCGCGTGAAAGAATAAAGTAGTGGTGGCTATAGCTCAGTTGGTAGAGCCCTGGATTGTGATTCCAGTTGTCGTGGGTTCGAATCCCATTAGCCACCCCATTATTGATAAGTTGTGACATGCGACGGTGGCGGAATTGGTAGACGCGCTAGCTTCAGGTGTTAGTGTCTTAACGGACGTGGGGGTTCAAGTCCCCCCCCTCGCACCACGACTTAAAGTATTGAACTAAAAATTCAAAAAAGCAGTATATCGGCGAGTAGCGCAGCTTGGTAGCGCAACTGGTTTGGGACCAGTGGGTCGGAGGTTCGAATCCTCTCTCGCCGACCAATTTTGAACCCCGCTTCGGCGGGGTTTTTTGTTTTCTGTCATTCCTGCATGCTGTTGTCATTTCCCGACAACGCTATCACCATTTGTCGCGATTCAGAGACAAATAACCATCTGATTTAAATATACTTTTCTTGAAAGAGATAATCCTGTCGCTCTCAGGAGACACTTATTCTCCGCTCTCATTGAGCTATCGCGCCCGAATAACGCTGTCGAATGAAAAACTCCTTTAATCTTAAAATGTTGCACAATGTAAAACTTCTGGATGCAACGTTGGCACGTTACGTGCAATAATATACGTGTAGATGCTCATTCCATCTCTTATGTTCGCCTCAGGGCCTCATAAACCCAGGAATGACGCAGAGCCGTTTACGGTGCTTATCGTCCACTGACAGATGTCGCTTCGGCCTCATCAAACACCATGGACACAACGTTGAGTGAAGCACCAATATATGTTGTCGAATAGATCTGTTTAACGCCTGCTTTTTAGCAGGCGTTTTTTTATGGGTGACGCTCAGGTTTCGGCAATAAAAAAGGAGGCCAGAGGCCTCCTGATTCTCAACGGCTCTTCGCCGTTACTGACTACCGTTGTTCTGCAACGTTAACAGCAAGCCATCACGACGCATGGCGGCGGCTTCTTCCGGCTTATGCTGTTTATCCAGCGTATCCGCAAGCCAGGCGTAGTCAAACGCGTCCGGACGCTGTTTCAGCGCTGCGCGGAAGGCAAGACTCGCCTCTTGCCATTCGCCGTGTTTCATCAGCGACTGACCTAACGTACTCCACAGCAGTGGGCGATCGCCGACCGTTTTAATCTGCTGGCGGAGCATTTTTTCCATCTGCTCAGGATTGTTAGTTCTGAGACGCGGGATCACCATTACCAGCCGATCGTCATACTGGCGCTTCAGGCCATCGAGAATAATCTCCTGCGCGGTGTCATGATCGTCACATTCGATAAGATGCTCTGCCATTGCCACCTGCAATGGAACTTGCTGACGCGTTTTACGGCTCTGATTTTTCCACCAGGTCTTCAGACCGTCGCTACCCAGATCGGCGCGAGCCTGATCCATCAGGCCAATCCACGCCTGACGCTGCAATGCATCACGGTGGTCATCATCGCCGACCTCAGCTTTCGCCATTGAAGGAATGATATCCAGCAATGAACCCCAGGCACCGGTGCGAATATAGGCCTGTTCGGCAAGGCGCAGCACTTCCGGATGGCGTGGTGTGATCTCCAACAGACGGTCGACTCCGTGACGCGCGGCGTGATTCTCATTACGCGCCAGCTGCAAACGAACGCGGGTGATCTCAACCGGAATCTGATCGTTTGAGGCCAGCTCAGAAGCGCGCTCCAGATGCTGATTTGCACGCACTTCATCGCCGCGCTGTTGTGCGGCTTCTGCTGCCAACAGATAGTTCACGACGGGCTGCTCTGCATGATCGGCGTTTTTCGACATCAGTTTTTCAACCTGCTGATAATCGCCTTCGGCCAGCTTGAGCAGCGCCTGTTCGGTTTGTTTGCGTGCGCGACGACGTTTGCGGCCAACGAACCAACCACGGGTGTGCGCGCCGGTACGGAAAATACGGCGCAGGATCCATTCGATCACAAACAACACCACCATGGTGAGGATCAAAATGATCACCAGACCGGTGACGCTGGTTTCGACGTTGTAGTTATCGGTCTGGATCAGGACATAGCCCTGATGTCCGGCCAGCATTGGCCCCAGGACGATCCCGGCGATCAACAATAAGAAGAGTAATAAGACTTTTAACATGATTACTCTCCTTGAGGTGCGCTTTCAGGGGCTGGCGCAGGCGCTGCGGCATTCGGCTCCGCTGCCACGCCCGGCTGTGCCAGCAGGTTACGCACGCGGGTTTGCATCAGCTTTTCCAGAATCGGCTGGCTTTCCAGTTTGTCCGGGACATTCATGGTGATATTTTGCTGACTGAGTTTGTCCACATCGTCCAGGAACGCGGTTGTCGTGGCATCGCTGGTATCGTAATACGCGCGTACCCAGGTCGAGACATTATCCAGCGCCTGTTTGTACGTCTCTTCCTGATGACGCGGGACGGCCTGTGCGGCAACCAGCAGGCGGGAACGAATGTTTTCACGCAGATAAACATCCTGATTCGGGGCCAGCAGCGGGACGGCCGTTTCGTCACGACGGCGAACGGTGATAAAGCTGTCCATAAAGTTCTGCCAGCTTTTCTGCAGGTTGATGCGCCACTCGCTCAGGGAACTCGACAGTTCAGTCCCGTCAGAATCCATCGGGGAATCATCGTCGTTATTATCCGCAAGCCGCAGATTATCAATTTGATTCGAAAGCTGATTTACCCTAAGGATGATGCCGTCATAATCCACCTGAGAAACGGCGCCCAGGCTGGCAATATCTTCGGTAATGGCGCGACGAGCGGTGATTAAGCTCGGGTCGTTCATGTCGGCCAGGCTGGCATCGGCGCTTTTTAACAGTGCCGCGGCCGTTGTGACATCCTGATCGCTCCACAGCTTACGTCCTGCCAGTTTGACCAGGAAATCAGCCTGTGACAGCAGCCAGGTTTTGGCGTCAGTGCCGGAAATGGTCGCGACTTTTTGCTGGACTTCACCAAGCTGTTTCGCCAGCTCTTCTCGCCGGGTATTGGCCTCGGCAAGCTGGGATGACTGCTGCTTAATGATATTTTCCAGCTCGGTTTTCTGCGTCTCCTGCGCTTTTTGCAGCGCGGTGATCTGATTTACCAGCGCATCGCTGGTTTCCGACTGGGTGGTCGCCTGTTTTTTCACTACGCCATACAGACCGATACCGGCAGCCAGAGCAATGGCGATAGCGACAGCGCTGAGCGTCAGGCTGGTTTTATTGCTGCCGTTTTTTTTCTCAACTGTCTTTTCTGTCTTCTCTGGCTGTGGCGTGATCTCCACAGTCTCCCTGGTCTCTTCAACCACGGCGGAGGATTTTTCTTGTTCCGTCATTATGGCTTCCCATTATGAGAGTTATTGTAATGCGCGCAGCAGCGCATCGTTGTCGGCGTTATCAGCGATCCGAATATCTTGCCAGCCCAGTTCCCGGGCGAGGTTCGCCAGACGCTCACTGACGACCAGTAGCCGACAGCGGAGTAACCAGTTTTCACGATACCATTGTGGAATCAGCGACCAGAGCTGATGCAGCATTTCGCCGCTGGTGATCACCAGCGTATCGACACCGCGCGTATGCCAGCGCATCGCTTCTTGCGCACCGTCATAATACTTTGCACAGCGCTGATAGCATTCGCAGAAGGTGACGTCAGCGCCACGGGCACTCAGGGTTTCACCCAGTAATTCACGGCCACCGTTACCGCGCAGTATCAACGCGCGCTTTCCCGCAACAGATTGTAATTCAGGTAATTGTAGCAAGACTTCGCTGATTTCCCGATCTAACGGATACTGAATATCTATTCCGCTGACGGCGTGCAGGGCCAGCGCAGTGGTGCGACCAATCGCGAAATAGCGTGGCGCGGTCGGCCAGCTCTTCTTCTCTTGTTGCAATTGGGCGTGGGCGAATTCGACCGCATGTTGTGATAAGACGAACACAAGATCGCTGGCGTTCAGGGCATCAAGATGGCCGGAGAGCATGGATAACTCCCGGCCCGGAGAAAATTCGATCAGCGGAAAGCTCCATGCCACCTGCCCCAGTGCGCGCAGACGGCTCACTAACTGCTCTCCTGCGGGAGAAGGGCGGGTGACGAGAATACTCATGCTGGGGGTTCTCCGTTATAGACATCGGCCAGGATCTCGCGCGCGCCGTTATCAAGTAGCTCTTCCGCAAGTGATACGCCAAGCATTTCTGCATCTTGCGCCGGGCCGCGACGTTCACCGCGGACCATCTGTGAACCATCCGGCGCGCCAACCAGCGCACGCAGCCACAGTTCACCGTCACTCAATTCAGCATAGCTGCCAATCGGCACCTGGCAGCCACCTTCGAGACGAGTATTCATTGCACGTTCGGCTTTGACGCGGACAGCGGTCTCATCGTGATTAAGCGGGGCGAGCAGGTGACGGGTACGTTCGTCATCAAGACGGCACTCAATCCCGACCGCGCCCTGACCCACTGCGGGCAGAGACAGCTCTGGCGGAAGGGCAACGCGCACGCGTGATTCCAGCCCCAGGCGCTTCAGGCCAGCGACTGCCAGAATAATGGC
Source organism: Enterobacteriaceae bacterium RIT714 (assembly GCA_009668015.1). Classification (GTDB taxonomy): domain Bacteria; phylum Pseudomonadota; class Gammaproteobacteria; order Enterobacterales; family Enterobacteriaceae; genus Enterobacter. Next base: position 46,689 of record WJYB01000015.1, on the reverse strand, counting down.
ATCGTAATCACCGTTATCAAGCTTGCCGAGGCGCGTTCCAACGTTGCCGCGAAGAGAGCGGATCACCAGATCCGGACGCCGTTCCGCCAGCTGACACTGGCGGCGTAAACTTGACGTGCCAACCACGCTGCCGTGAGGTAAATCATCCAGCGAGTCGTAACGATTTGAGACGAAGGCGTCACGCGGATCTTCGCGCTCGCAAATGGTGACCAGGCCTAATCCTTCAGGGAATTCGACCGGCACATCTTTCATGGAATGGACGGCGATATCGGCGCGGTTTTCAAGCAGTGCGACTTCCAGCTCTTTTACAAACAGACCTTTACCGCCCACTTTCGCCAGCGGCGTATCAAGGATCACATCGCCGCGCGTCACCATGGGCACCAGTTCGACACGTAAGCCCGAATGGCAGGCTTCGAGGCGCTGCTTAACATATTGTGCCTGCCAGAGCGCAAGAGGGCTTTGGCGTGTGGCAATTCTCAAAACATTGTCTAACATGCTTGTTACCGTCATTATCGTCCGTTGACCATCCTAACATTGTTGACTCTGGGATGTCAGTTTTACGGTCGATGAAGGGGTGAGGGACAAGGCGGTGCTCAGGTCATCCGCAACCGTATTAAGGAATTTACACGTGCAGAACGGTGCTACACTTGTATGTAGCGCATCTTTCTTTACGGTCAATCAGCAAGGTGTTAAATTGATCACGTTTTAGACCATTTTTTCGTCTGTACGACCAAAAAGATAAGGGCGAAAAAAGGTAACGGTTCTTTTTTGAAATACTGCGGGCTCGTAATCATTCGCTCTTATGAACGATTGCTACGTCCGGCAACATCAGGCGATATGTCTTGTACCTCTATATTGAGACTCTGAAACAGAGACTGGATGCCATAAATCAATTGCGCGTGGATCGCGCGCTTGCTGCCATGGGACCTGCTTTCCAACAGGTTTACAGTCTGCTGCCAACGTTATTGCATTATCACCATCCGTTGATGCCGGGTTACCTCGATGGTAACGTTCCCCAGGGCATTTGCCTCTTCACGCCCGACGAAACCCAACAGCACTATCTGACTGAGCTGGAACTCCACCGTGGTATGCCGCCGCAAGTGTCACCGAAAGGTGAACTGCCGATTACCGGCGTTTACTCGATGGGCAGTACCTCGTCGGTAGGTCAAAGCTGTTCCTCTGATCTCGATATCTGGGTCTGCCATCAGTCATGGCTTGATAACGACGAACGCCAGCTCCTGCAGCGTAAATGTAGCCTGCTGGAAAGCTGGGCAGCATCGCTCGGTGTGGAAGTGAGCTTCTTCCTGATTGACGAAAACCGTTTCCGCCATAACGAAAGCGGTAGCCTCGGCGGTGAAGACTGCGGTTCAACCCAGCACATGTTGCTGCTGGATGAATTTTATCGCAGCGCTGTACGTCTGGCCGGTAAACGCATTTTGTGGAATATGGTGCCGTGCGAAGAAGAAGAGCATTACGACGACTACGTCATGTCGCTCTATTCGCAGGGCGTGCTGACGCCAAACGAATGGCTGGATTTGGGTGGCTTAAGCTCCTTGTCCGCTGAAGAATATTTCGGCGCAAGTCTGTGGCAGCTCTACAAAAGTATTGATTCACCGTATAAAGCGGTGCTGAAAACGCTGCTGCTTGAAGCGTACTCCTGGGAATACCCCACGCCACGCCTGCTGGCAAAAGACATTAAACAGCGTCTGCATGACGGAGAGATTGTCTCCTTTGGCCTTGATGCCTACTGCATGATGCTGGAACGCGTCACCGAATACCTGAAAGCCATTGATGACACCACGCGTCTCGATCTGGTGCGTCGATGTTTCTATCTCAAAGTCTGTGAAAAACTCAGCCGCGAACGTGCGTGTGTCGGCTGGCGTCGTGAAGTGGTCAGTCAGTTAGTCAAAGAGTGGGGATGGGACGAAGAACGCTTATCCATGCTCGATAATCGCGCCAACTGGAAAATCGATCAGGTGCGTGAAGCACACAACGAATTGCTCGATGCCATGATGCAAAGCTACCGTAACCTGATTCGCTTTGCTCGCCGCAACAACCTCAGCGTTTCCGCCAGCCCGCAGGATATCGGTGTGTTGACCCGTAAACTTTACGCGGCTTTCGAAGCGCTCCCGGGCAAAGTGACCCTGGTTAACCCGCAGATTTCCCCCGATCTGTCAGAGCCAAACCTGACCTTTATCTACGTTCCGCCAGGACGCGCGAACCGGACGGGCTGGTATCTTTACAACCGTTCGCCAAACATGGATTCGATCATCAGCCATCAGCCGCTGGAATATAACCGGTATCTCAATAAGCTGGTGGCCTGGGCCTGGTTTAACGGCCTGCTGACTTCACGGACTCGCCTGTTTATCAAAGGCAACGACGTGGTCGATTTAGCCAAATTGCAGGAAATGGTCGCCGATGTGTCGCACCACTTCCCGCTGCGCTTACCTGCGCCAACGCCGAAAGCGCTCTACAGCCCGTGTGAAATTCGTCATCTGGCGATTATTGTCAACCTGGAGTACGACCCGACGGCGGCTTTCCGCAATCAGGTGGTCCATTTTGACTTCCGCAAGCTGGATGTCTTTAGCTTTGGCGAGCAGCAAAACTGCCTCATTGGCAGCGTCGATCTGCTGTATCGCAACTCGTGGAACGAAGTGCGTACCCTGCATTTCAACGGCGAGCAGGCGATGATCGAAGCGCTGAAAACCATTCTCGGTAAAATGCACCAGGATGCCGCGCCGCCGGATAGCGTGGAAGTGTTCTGCTACAGCCAGCATCTGCGTGGTCTGATTCGTACCCGCGTGCAGCAACTGGTGTCGGAATGTATTGAACTGCGTCTTTCCAGTACGCGTCAGGAAACGGGCCGCTTCAAAGCGCTGCGCGTCTCCGGCCAGACCTGGGGGTTGTTCTTCGAGCGTCTGAATGTTTCAGTACAGAAGCTGGAAAACGCCATTGAATTCTACGGTGCGATCTCTCACAACAAGCTGCACGGCTTGTCGGTGCAGGTTGAAACCAACCACGTCAAACTGCCGCAAGTGGTGGACGGTTTTGCCAGCGAAGGCATTATTCAGTTCTTCTTTGAAGAGGTGGGGGATGACGCCGGGTTCAATATTTATATCCTGGATGAAACCAACCGTGCCGAAGTGTATCACCACTGCGAAGGCAGCAAAGAGGAGCTGGTGCGCGACGTGAGCCGCTTCTATTCGTCCTCACACGATCGCTTCACCTACGGCTCGAGCTTTATCAACTTCAACTTGCCGCAGTTTTATCAGATTGTGAAAGTCGACGGGCGTGCGCAGGTCATACCGTTCCGGACCCAGGCTATTCCTGCGGTGCCTGCCAACCAGGATGCCAATACGCCGCTGTTGCAGCAATATTTCTCCTGAGTGCGGGGGAGTGCACTCTGATGCTCTCACCCCGACCTTCTCCGACGGGAGAGGGAGCAGAAACAAAAAACCTCTCATAAGAGAGGTTTTTTTGTCATTAATCCCGGAAGCTCACTTCTTCGCCAGCCTGCTGCGTTGCCGCCTGTTCCAGCAGATCCCAGAACTTTTCGCCGCTACGATCGCAAATCCACTCATCGCCTTTGAGATCGAAATGGTAGCCACCCTGTTTGGTTGCCAGCCAGACCTGATGCAGCGGTTCCTGACGGTTGATAATAATTTTGCTGCCGTTCTCAAAGCTTAAGGTCAGTACGCCGCCGTTGATTTCACAATCAATGTCGCTGTCGCCATCCCAGTCGTCCAGCTGCTCTTCAATGGTTTGCCACAGGGTATCGGCAAGGCGATGGAATTCACTGTCGTTCATGGTTATGTTCCTGTTTTTCGTGATGGCGGCAGTATAACGCTAAATAATTCCCGTTGCAGGAAAGCGGCAAACTCTTGCTTTTGTGTCTTCTCCTGCGATGATAGAAAGCAGAAAGCATGAACTTACGGGCAACCCATAATGAAAAACGTTTTTCGAACGCTTGCCGTTCTCGTTACTCTGTTTAGTCTGACCGGCTGTGGATTGAAGGGACCGCTGTACTTCCCGCCGGCAGATAAGTCAGCGCCACCGCCGACCAAACCGGTGCAAAGTCAGATCGAGTCATCGACGCCGGATAGCAACGATCGCGGCGACAACGGTGGCCCAAGCCAGGTGAACTACTGATAATCACGTTCTGTACCCGCGCAATGGAGTAGATGATGCAGTTCTCTAAGATGCATGGCCTTGGCAACGATTTTATGGTCGTCGACGCGGTAACGCAGAATGTCTTTTTTTCCCCGGAGCTGATTCGCCGTCTGGCGGATCGTCATCTGGGTGTCGGTTTTGATCAGCTGCTGGTCGTTGAGCCGCCGTACGATCCCGATCTCGATTTTCACTATCGCATCTTCAACGCTGACGGAAGTGAAGTCTCGCAGTGCGGCAACGGCGCGCGCTGTTTCGCTCGTTTTGTGCGCCTCAAAGGCCTGACCAACAAGCGCGATATTCGCGTCAGCACGGCGAATGGTCGTATGGTCTTAAGTGTGACCGACGATGAGCTGGTGCGCGTGAATATGGGGGAGCCCAACTTCGAGCCATCAGCGGTCCCCTTTCGGGCCATCAAAGCGGAAAAGACCTATATCATGCGGGCGTCCGAGCAGACAGTATTGTGTGGCGTGGTCTCGATGGGCAATCCCCATTGTGTGATTCAGGTTGATGATGTTGATACCGCTGCGGTCGAAACGCTTGGGCCGGTGATGGAAAGCCATGACCGCTTCCCTGAGCGCGCCAATATTGGTTTTATGCAGGTAGTCAAACGTGAACATATCCGCCTGCGCGTCTATGAGCGCGGTGCGGGCGAAACGCGAGCCTGCGGCAGCGGTGCGTGTGCTGCGGTCGCCGTCGGCATCTCACAAGGTTTACTGGCCGAAGAGGTTCGCGTGGAATTGCCAGGCGGTCGTCTTGATATCGCCTGGAAAGGTCCGGGTCATCCGCTGTTTATGACTGGCCCGGCGGCACATGTATACGACGGGTTTATCCATTTATGAAACAACCAGGGGAAGAACTGCAGGAAACAATGACGGAACTGGACGACCGGGCTGTTGTTGATTATCTGCTGCGCAATCCTGAGTTTTTTATCCGCAATGCACGCGTTGTCGAACAGATGCGCGTCCCGCATCCGGTCCGCGAGACGGTATCGCTGGTCGAATGGCACATGGCGCGTTCGCGCAAACACATCGATCAGCTTGAAGAAAACATGACGCTGCTGATGGAACAGGCCAGCAATAACGAAAGCCTGTTTTACCGACTGCTGCATTTGCAGGCGCGGCTTGCGTCGGCGCACAGCCTGGAAGAATTTCTCAGCCGTTTTCACCGCTGGGCGCGTGAGCTCGGGCTGGCAGGGGCGACCATTCGTCTGTTCCCCGATCGCTGGCGTATTGGTGCACCGTCCGGTTTTACCCATCTGGCGTTAAGCCGTCAGGCGTTCGAACCGCTGCGCATTCAGCGCCTTGGCCATGAGCATCACTATCTTGGGCCATTGAACGGTCCTGAGCTGCTGGTGGTGTTGCCTGAAGCCAAAGCGATTGGCTCAGTGGCAATGTCGTTGATGGGGCGTGAGGGCGATCTGGGCGTGATGTTATTCACCAGCCGCGACGCACACCACTATGAGCAAGGACAGGGCACGCACCTGCTACAGGAAATAGCCCTGATGCTGCCTGAGCTGCTGGAGCGCTGGATTGAACGCATATGACGGAGTCACTGCTTAATCCCCTTGTCGCGCGTTTTCTGCGTTATCTTGGCGTTGAACGCCAGCTTAGCCCGATCACGCTGCTGAATTATCAGCGTCAGCTTGATGCCATCATGCAGATCGCCGACGAGATCGGTCTGAAAAGCTGGCAACAATGTGACGCTGCGATCGTGCGCGGATTTGTGGTGCGCAGCCGACGCAAAGGTTTAGGCCCGGCGAGTCTCGCGTTACGGCTTTCTGCCCTGCGCAGTTTCTTTGACTGGCTGGTGAGCCAGGGCGAGCTAAAAGCCAATCCGGCAAAAGGCATCGCCACCCCAAAAGCGCCGCGCCATCTGCCGAAAAATATCGACGTTGATGACGTGAATCGTCTGCTGGATATCGATCTTAACGATCCGCTGGCGGTGCGCGATCGCGCGATGCTGGAGGTAATGTATGGCGCGGGATTACGTCTTTCGGAACTGGTGGGATTAGATCTTAAACATCTCGATCTGGATACCGGCGAAGTGTGGGTGATGGGCAAGGGCAGCAAAGAGCGCCGTTTGCCGATTGGCCGCAATGCGGTGGCGTGGATTGAGCACTGGCTGGATCTGCGCGGCCTGTTTGGTACAGAAGAAAATGCGCTGTTTCTCTCAAAACTGGGGAAACGCATTTCCGCGCGCAACGTGCAAAAGCGTTTTGCCGAATGGGGTATCAAGCAGGGGCTGAACAGCCACGTACATCCGCATAAACTTCGCCACTCTTTTGCGACGCATATGCTGGAGTCCAGCGGCGATCTGCGCGGCGTGCAAGAATTGCTGGGCCACGCGAATCTGTCGACCACCCAAATCTATACCCATCTTGATTTTCAACACCTTGCCTCGGTGTACGACTCGGCCCATCCACGCGCAAAACGGGGGAAATAATGCGTTTTTACCGCCCACTGGGTCAGATATCTGCCCTGACTTTCGATCTCGATGACACCCTTTACGACAACCGTCAGGTGATTCTGCGCACCGAACAGGAAGCGCTGGCGTTTGTGCAAAACTATCATCCGTCTTTAAAAACGCTCCAAAACCGTGATTTTCAACGCATGCGTCAGGCGTTACGCGAGACGGAGCCAGAAATCTATCATGATGTGACGGAATGGCGTCGCCGCGCCGTTGAACAGACGATGCTGCATGCCGGGCTGAGTGCGCAAGACGCGGCGCTTGGCGCTGAAGCCTCGATGGCCCACTTTGCCAAATGGCGTAGCCGCATTGATGTTCCGCAGGAGACTCACGACACCCTGGCTATGCTCGCCAAAAAATGGCCGCTGGTGGCGATCACTAACGGTAACGCCCAGCCTGAGCTGTTCGGCCTTGGCGATTATTTTGAGTTTGTATTGCGTGCTGGTCCGCACGGGCGCTCGAAACCGTTCAACGATATGTACCATCTGGCGGCAGAAAAACTGGCTCTGCCGCTGGGCGAAATCCTGCATGTGGGCGATGACCTGACCACTGATGTCGCCGGTGCGATACGCTGTGGGATGCAGGCCTGTTGGATCAAACCGGAAAATGCCGACCTGATGCAGACCCCTGACAGTCGCCTGTTGCCGCACGTAGAAATTTCGCGGTTGGCATCCCTCACCACGCTGATATAATCACCAGCAGTATTGTATAAATTAACAGTATGTCCGGAAGCGAAACGGCGACCGGGCAGATGACTTCTGGCGGTGCCAATGGACGTTTCTTACCTGCTCGACAGCCTTAATGACAAACAGCGTGACGCGGTTGCCGCGACGCGTACCAATATGCTGGTGCTGGCAGGGGCGGGCAGTGGTAAGACACGTGTTCTGGTGCATCGTATTGCGTGGCTGCAAAGCGTGGAAAACTGCTCGCCGTATTCCATTATGGCCGTGACGTTTACCAACAAAGCGGCAGCGGAGATGCGCCATCGTATCGCGCAGCTGATGGGAACCAGCCAGGGCGGCATGTGGGTGGGGACTTTCCACGGACTGGCTCATCGCCTGCTGCGCGCGCACCATATGGACGCGAACCTGCCGCAGGATTTCCAGATCCTCGACAGTGAAGACCAGCTTCGTCTGCTGAAGCGTCTCATCAAGGCGATGAATCTTGACGAGAAGCAGTGGCCGCCGCGTCAGGCGATGTGGTACATCAACGGCCAGAAAGACGAAGGGCTGCGCCCGCATCATATTCAGAGCTTCGGTAACCCGGTCGAGCAAACGTGGCAGAAGGTTTATCAGGCCTATCAGGAAGCGTGTGACCGCGCCGGGCTGGTGGATTTCGCCGAGCTGCTGCTGCGCGCCCATGAGCTGTGGCTCAATAAACCGCATATTCTTCAGCACTATCGTGAACGCTTCACCAACATCCTGGTGGACGAATTCCAGGATACCAACAACATTCAGTACGCGTGGATCCGTCTGTTAGCGGGCGATACCGGCAAGGTCATGATCGTCGGCGATGACGACCAGTCCATCTACGGCTGGCGTGGGGCGCAGGTGGAAAACATCCAGCGTTTCCTCAACGATTTCCCCGGCGCAGAAACCATTCGTCTGGAACAAAACTACCGCTCAACCAGCAATATTCTGAGCGCCGCCAACGCCCTGATTGAAAACAACAACGGGCGTCTGGGCAAAAAACTGTGGACCGACGGCGTCGACGGCGAACCGATTTCGATTTATTGCGCATTCAACGAACTGGATGAAGCGCGCTTTGTGGTCAACCGGATTAAAACCTGGCAGGACAACGGCGGAGCGCTGGAACAGTGCGCCATTCTCTATCGCAGCAACGCCCAGTCGCGCGTGCTGGAAGAGGCGTTGTTGCAGGTGAGTATGCCGTACCGTATTTATGGCGGTATGCGCTTCTTCGAGCGTCAGGAGATCAAAGATGCGCTCTCGTATCTGCGCCTGATTGCGAATCGTAACGACGATGCGGCGTTTGAGCGCGTGGTGAATACGCCTACGCGCGGGATTGGCGATCGCACGCTCGACGTAGTACGTCAGGCGGCCCGTGAACGTCAGCTAACGCTCTGGCAGGCCTGCCGGGAGCTGTTGCAGGAAAAAGCGCTGGCTGGCCGCGCGGCAAGCGCATTACAACGCTTTATTGAACTGATTGACGCGCTGGCGCAGGAAACGGCCGATATGCCGCTGCACGTCCAGACTGACCGGGTCGTAAAAGATTCGGGTCTGCGCATGATGTATGAGCAGGAAAAGGGCGAGAAAGGCCAGACGCGTATTGAGAACTTAGAGGAACTGGTGACGGCAACGCGCCAGTTCAGCTACAACGAAGAAGACGAAGATCTGATGCCGCTTCAGGCGTTTTTGTCGCACGCCGCGCTGGAAGCAGGCGAAGGGCAGGCGGATACCTGGCAGGACGCGGTGCAGTTAATGACGCTGCACTCCGCAAAAGGGCTGGAGTTCCCGCAGGTGTTTATCGTCGGCATGGAAGAGGGGATGTTCCCAAGCCAGATGTCGCTGGATGAGGGCGGTCGTCTGGAAGAAGAACGTCGCCTGGCTTACGTCGGGGTGACGCGTGCGATGCAAAAACTGACCCTGACTTACGCCGAGACCCGCCGTCTGTACGGCAAAGAGGTTTATCACCGTCCGTCGCGTTTCATCGGTGAACTGCCGGAAGAGTGTGTGGAAGAGGTGCGTTTGCGCGCCAGTATCAGCCGTCCGGTGAGCCATCAGCGAATGGGCACGCCGATCTCGGAAAACGATACCGGCTACAAGCTTGGCCAGCGCGTCCGTCATTCAAAATTTGGCGAAGGCACCATTGTGAATCTGGAAGGCAGCGGCGAGCACAGCCGCCTGCAGGTGGCGTTCCAGGGGCAAGGGATCAAATGGCTGGTCGCAGCCTACGCGAAGCTGGAAACGGTGTAACATTCAGAAAAATATCATTATTTTGTAATAATCTGCTAGCCTTAATAGCTGAAGGCTATTTATTGCTCTTCAGCGTTCCGTTGCGTGTTGACGCCGCAGTTACTGCTGGCGTAACATGCGCGCACGATTACGCTAAGAGGACATTCGCCTTGGACACACCCAGTAGATACTGGCTCAATTCCCTGTCATCCAGGAACAACTCCTAAGGCTATCTCCTCTTGCTGATGGCCTTAGTGGTTGTCAGCGACCTGTTTTTCCCGTCGCGCTGAGTCAGGCTGTTTAATGGTCTGAAACCCATATTGTTTCTGTGTGCCCACCGAACTGTCCGATATTTTTTGCATTGGGAGTCCCGGTCATGTTGAGCGCATTTCAACTCGAAAATAACCGACTGATTCGGCTTGAAGCTGAAGAGTCACAGCCCCTCATTGATGCCGTATGGGTGGATCTGGTCGAGCCGGACGACGATGAGCGCCTTCGCGTACAATCAGAGCTCGGACAAAGCCTGGCGACCCGCCCGGAACTGGAAGATATCGAAGCATCCGCGCGTTTCTTTGAAGACGAAGACGGCCTGCATATTCACTCCTTTTTCTTTTTTGAAGATGCGGAAGACCACGCCGGTAACTCCACCGTCGCGTTTACCATTCGTGATGGCCGCCTGTTCACGCTGCGCGAGCGCGAACTGCCTGCGTTTCGTCTCTATCGTATGCGCGCCCGCAGCCAGGCGATGGTTGATGGCAATGCCTATGAACTGCTGCTTGATCTGTTCGAAACCAAAATCGAACAGCTGGCGGATGAGATCGAAAACATCTACAGCGATCTGGAAAAGCTGAGCCGCGTCATCATGGAAGGCCATCAGGGCGATGAATACGATGAAGCGCTCTCCACGCTGGCGGAGCAGGAAGATATCGGCTGGAAAGTGCGTTTGTGTCTGATGGATACCCAGCGAGCGCTGAATTTCCTGGTGCGTAAAGCGCGTCTGCCTGGCGGTCAGCTTGAACAAGCGCGTGAGATCCTGCGCGATATCGAATCCCTGCTGCCGCATAACGAATCGCTGTTCCAGAAAGTGAACTTCCTGATGCAGGCGGCAATGGGATTTATCAACATCGAGCAGAACCGCATCATCAAGATCTTCTCGGTGGTGTCGGTGGTGTTCCTGCCGCCAACGCTGGTGGCGTCAAGCTACGGGATGAACTTCGAGTTTATGCCGGAACTGCGCTGGAGCTTTGGCTATCCTGGCGCGATTATCTTTATGATCCTTGCCGGGCTGGCGCCGTATCTGTATTTCAAACGTCGCAACTGGCTGTAAATTCGCAGCTCACATCAGCCCGTTCGGGTTCAGAATGCCCTCTCCCTTAGGGAGAGGGGCAGGGCAATATTACCGCCCTCTTTTCACTCTGCGTTGCGTATAAATCGCATCCGCAACAAAAACAGCCAGTGCGACCCAGATAAACGCAAAGGTCACCATCTTATCGGCGCCAGGGACTTCGCCGTAAAAGACCACGGCCAGCAGGAACATCAGCGTTGGACCGATGTACTGGAAGAACCCGAGCGTGGAGAGGCGTAAACGCGTTGCCGCGCCGGTAAAGCACAGCAGCGGAATGGTGGTCACGACGCCTGCGGCCATCAGCATCAGATTCAGCGACCACGGATTACTTCCCATATGGCTGGTGCTGCTGTCGGCAATGCCAAACAGATAAATGGCCGCCAGCGGCAGTAACCACAGTGTTTCGAACAGCATTCCGGTCTGCGCTTCCACGGCAATTTTTTTACGCACCAGACCATAAAACGCAAAGCTAAACGCCAGCCCCAACGCGATGATCGGCAGCGAACCAAACGTCCACAGCTGTACCAATACGCCGCAGAAGGCCAGTAAAACGGCGACCCATTGCATACGACGGAAACGTTCGCCGAGGAACAGCATCCCCAGCACAATATTTACCAGCGGGTTAATAAAGTAGCCAAGACTGGCTTCCAGCATGTGATGGTTATTGACCGCCCAGATGAACAGCAGCCAGTTGCCGCCAATCAGCACCGCCGACAGCGCCAGCAGGAAAATCTTCTTCGGAGTTTGCAGTAGTGTTTTCACGCCCGACCACTGACGGCTGATGCTCATCAGCGCCACCATAAAGAAAAAAGACCAGATTACGCGGTGGGTGAGAATTTCGTCGGCTGGGACGTAGTAGATCAGCTTGAAGTACGCGGGCGCGATACCCCAAATAAAATAAGCGGCAAGGGCGAGTAAAACGCCCTGCCGCGTCTGTTTAGCATCCATCGGGAAAATCCGTTACAAGAAAGTGAATTAATTTTACCCGATTTTAGCGTCTCAACCCACCATATAAGTGGCAGTTGCGCTGGCGATATAAACCTGCTCTTCGTTATGCAATTCGACGCGGGCGACAGCCACCTTATTGCCTGCGCGCAGCAGACTGCTGGTGGCGGTAAAGCGATTACCTCGTCCCGGACGTAAATAGTCCACGCGTAAATCAATGGTCCCCATCCGCGAAAGACGCTGTCGTAATTCATCTTCGTTGATGGTGTCGTGACGCGCCAGCGTGCTGCCCACGCAGACCAGACCTGCCGCGACGTCCAGCGCTGAGGCGATCACCCCGCCGTGTAAAATGCTTTGCGCCCAGTTTCCCACCATCATTGGCTGATTGTTGAAACCCAGCTGGGCGAACCCTTTTTCGTAACGTTCCAGCTCCAGCCCCAGCGCGCGGTTAAATGGCATGTGGTAAACAAAAATTTCTCCCACCAGTTTCAGGGCTTCTTCAGCGGTAAGCGTGGCTGACATGAAAAGTCGCATCCTTTGTTGTTAACAAAATGTTGATTTTATGCTTCAAGCATAAGGATTTCCACTTTCAGAAACGAAGAGGGGAAGTTAGCGAAGAAACAGGTAGAATGTGGCCCACATAACTCTTCACATAATCTTAATTTCGCAGGAGAACCCCACCGATGCGGACGTATCTGGGTTGGTTACTGGCGGCGGTTTCGCTGCCCCTCACGGCATTTGCGCAGGAAGCGACGCTGAAAGAAGTGCATGATAAGCCCGCCGTTCGCGGCAGTATTATCGCGAATATGCTTCTGGAGCATGATAATCCGTTTACGCTCTATCCGTACGACACTAACTATGTGATTTACACCCAAACCAGCGACCTTAACAAAGAAGCGATCAGCTCCTATAACTGGTCCGATAATGCGCGCAAAGATGAAGTGAAGTTCCAGCTCAGTCTGGCGTTCCCTTTCTGGCGTGGTATTTTGGGGCCGAACTCGGTTCTGGGCGGTTCTTATACCCAGAAATCCTGGTGGCAGCTGTCCAATAGCGGTGAATCGTCGCCGTTCCGTGAAACCAACTATGAGCCGCAATTGTTCCTCGGCTTTGCCACGGACGACGAATTTGCTGGCTGGACGCTGCGCGACGTGGAATTTGGCTACAACCATGATTCCAATGGTCGTTCCGATCCGACATCGCGTAGCTGGAACCGTCTCTATACCCGTCTGATGGCGGAGAACGGTAACTGGCTGGTGGAAGTCAAACCGTGGTATGTGATTGGCGATACGGACGATAACCCGGATATCACCAAATACATGGGCTACTATCAGCTTAAAATTGGCTACCAGCTGGGTGACGCGGTTCTGAGTGCGAAGGGCCAATACAACTGGAACACCGGCTATGGCGGTGCAGAGCTGGGCTTGAGCTATCCGATGACGAAACATGTGCGTATCTACACGCAGGTTTACAGCGGCTACGGCGAATCGCTTATTGATTATAATTTCAATCAAACCCGCGTTGGTGTGGGCGTGATGCTTAACGATCTTTTCTAGGCCATCCTGAATGTTTTTTCGTTAAACGTTGAAGTTTCTCTCTCAGGCGCTGAAAATAGCGCCTGTTTTATTTCTGGCATATGGGGTTAACGTGGCGCAGGCGGACGTATTGAATCAGGAATCGCTGGCTAAACAGGTTTTGCATGAAACCTTTGGCTATCAGCAATTCCGCCCTGGCCAGGAAACCATCATTAAAACCGTGCTGGAAGGCCGCGACTGTCTGGTGGTTATGCCCACCGGTGGCGGAAAATCGCTATGCTATCAGGTTCCCGCGCTGGTTCTGGACGGCCTCACGGTCGTGGTTTCGCCGCTCATTTCGCTGATGAAAGATCAGGTGGACCAGCTGCTGGCAAACGGCGTTGCCGCGGCCTGTATTAACTCCACTCAAACGCGCGAACAGCAGCAAGAGGTGATGGCAGGTTGTCGTAACGGACAAATTCGCCTGCTCTATATCGCTCCTGAACGCCTGATGCTGGACAACTTCCTTGAGCATTTAGCGCACTGGAATCCGGTATTGCTGGCGGTGGACGAGGCGCACTGTATCTCCCAGTGGGGCCACGATTTCCGTCCGGAATACGCCGCGCTTGGCCAGCTTCGCCAGCGTTTCCCGGCGTTGCCATTTATGGCGCTTACCGCCACGGCGGACGACACCACGCGTCTGGATATTGTGCGGCTGCTGGGGCTGAACGATCCGTTTATTCAGGTCAGCAGTTTTGACCGCCCCAACATCCGCTACATGCTGATGGAAAAGTTCAAGCCGACGGACCAGCTGCTGCGTTATGTGCAGGAGCAGCGCGGCAAATCCGGCATTATTTACTGCAACAGCCGCGCGAAAGTGGAAGACACTGCCGCGCGTCTGCAAAATCGCGGCTTTAGCGCGGCGGCCTATCACGCCGGTTTAGAAAACCACATCCGCGCCGACGTGCAGGAAAAATTCCAGCGCGATGACCTGCAAATCGTGGTCGCGACGGTGGCGTTCGGGATGGGGATCAACAAACCGAACGTGCGCTTTGTGGTGCACTTCGACATCCCGCGCAATATCGAATCCTATTACCAGGAAACCGGCCGCGCCGGGCGTGATGGCCTGCCTGCTGAAGCGATGCTGTTTTACGATCCGGCGGATATGGCGTGGTTGCGCCGCTGTCTGGAAGAAAAACCCGCCGGGCAACTGCTGGATATCGAACGCCACAAACTTAACGCGATGGGGGCCTTTGCCGAAGCGCAAACCTGCCGACGTCTGGTGCTGCTCAATTATTTTGGCGAAGGACGCCAGGAGCCGTGCGGCAACTGCGATATCTGCCTCGATCCGCCTAAGCAGTACGATGGCCTGATGGATGCGCGTAAGGCGCTCTCAACCATTTACCGTGTGAATCAGCGCTTTGGTATGGGCTACGTGGTGGAAGTGCTGCGCGGGGCAAATAATCAGCGTATCCGCGAGATGGGTCACGATAAGCTGCCGGTTTATGGCATTGGCCGCGAACAGAGCCACGAACACTGGGTGAGTATTATCCGCCAGCTGATTCACCTCGGTTTCGCTACGCAAAATATCGCCCAGCACTCCGCGCTTCAGCTCACTGAGGCGGCGCGACCGGTGCTGCGCGGTGATTTGGCATTACAGCTTGCCGTTCCGCGCGTTGTCGCGCTCAAACCGCGTGTGATGCAAAAATCCTACGGCGGCAACTACGACCGCAAGCTGTTTGCCAAACTGCGCAAGCTGCGTAAAGCGATTGCCGACGAAGAGAATATCCCGCCGTATGTGGTGTTCAACGACGCCACGCTTATCGAGATGGCCGAGCAGACGCCGCTCAGCGCGGGCGAAATGCTCAGTATCAACGGCGTCGGCACGCGTAAGCTTGAGCGCTTTGGTAAAGAATTCATGGCACTGATTCGTTCTCATGTTGATGGCGATGATGAGGAGTAGTCAGCCAGACTAAAAAGTGCCAGGATGGTCACTCACTGAATAATTTCCCCGCGAGTTAATTATGTTAATGCTATTTCTCACTGTGGCGTTGGTGCACATCGTTGCGCTGATGAGCCCTGGCCCTGACTTTTTCTTCGTTTCTCAGACTGCTGTCAGCCGCTCTCGCAAAGAGGCGATGATGGGTGTGCTCGGTATTACCATGGGCGTCATGGTGTGGGCTGCCGTCGCGCTGCTTGGCCTGAATCTTATCCTCGCGAAGATGGCGTGGCTGCATAACATTATTATGGTCGGCGGTGGCCTGTATCTGTTGTGGATGGGTTATCAGATGCTGCGGGGGGCTTTCAGAAAAGAAGAGACAACCGCACCGGAGCCAAAGGTTGAACTGGCGACGGGCGGACGTAGTTTTATTAAAGGGTTGCTGACCAATCTCGCCAATCCGAAAGCGATTATTTACTTCGGCTCGGTATTCTCACTTTTCGTGGGTGATGATGTGGGCGCGGGCGCGCGCTGGGGAATTTTCCTGCTGATCGTCGTCGAAACCTTCGCGTGGTTCACCATCGTGGCAAGCCTGTTTGCCCTTCCATCCATGCGTCGCGGTTATCAGCGTCTGGCGAAGTGGATCGACGGCTTTGCCGGCGCATTGTTCGCCGGCTTCGGTATTCATCTCATCATTTCTCGTTAAGCATGACGCGCTGACGCTAACAGCGCGCCAACCAGCATAAACAACGAACCAAAGATTTTATTCAGGGCCTTCATCTGTTTAGGCCCTTTAATCCACGCCGCAATCCGCTGTGCCAGCGTCGCATAACCAATCATCACGATAATATCGACAACGATCGTCGTTGTGCCCAACACCACGTACTGCATCACCTGCGGCTGATGCGGAACGATAAACTGCGGGAACAGGGCGGCAAGAAAAACGATGCTTTTGGGGTTGGTCAGGTTCACGAAAACCGCGCGCTTAAACAGGCGACCGCGCGTTTGCGTATGCGCGAGGGTGTTCAGATCAATCGAGCCTGCCGCACGCCACTGCTGGATGCCCAGCCAAATCAGATACGCCGCGCCCGCCCATTTGAGCACTTCAAACGCCAGCACCGAACGCGAGAACAGCGTACCCAGTCCGATCCCCACCAGCACGATGTGAATTCCCAGCCCGGTCTGCAATCCGGCAATAGAGGCGGCCGCGCCGCGATAGCCATGGTTGATGGACGTGGTCATGGTATTAATCGCGCCAGAGCCGGGTGAAAGGCTCAGGATGATGGATGTCAGCAGGTAGGCGAACCACCACTCGAAGGTCATTTGAAACTCCCGAATCGTCTATTTTTATGCCACAATACGCTATTGTTGCGTCATTGTGTGATGCGGCTTGAAAAAACGATATTCCTTGGCTTACAGGGGTGGAAACCCGATGTTTCAGCAGAAAAAGGACTGGGAAACACGCGAGAACGCATTTGCTGCTTTCTCCATGGGGCCGCTGACCGATTTCTGGCGTCAGCGCGAAGAAGCCGAGATTACCGGTGTGGATAACGTGCCGGTGCGCTTTGTGCGTTTCCATGATGAAAAAAACGATCGCGTGATCGTGGTTTGCCCTGGCCGTATTGAAAGTTACGTCAAATACGCTGAACTGGCGTACGACCTTTTCCATCTGGGTTTTGATGTGTTGATTATCGACCATCGCGGGCAGGGTCGCTCCGGGCGGTTGTTGTCGGATTCACACCGTGGACACGTGGTGAATTTCAGCGATTATGTCGACGATCTCGCCGCGTTCTGGCAGCAGGAAGTGGCACCGGGTCCCTGGCGTAAGCGCTACATTCTGGCGCACTCCATGGGCGGTGCCATCGCCACGCTGTTTTTACAACGTCATCCCCATCAGTGCGATGCCATTGCGTTAAGCGCGCCGATGTTTGGCATTGTGATGCGTTTTCCCGACTGGATGGTGCGCCATATTCTTGACTGGGCTGAGGGCCATCAGCGCATTCGTGAAGGCTACGCTATCGGAACCGGGCGCTGGCGCGCATTGCCATTTGCCATTAACGTGCTGACCCACAGCCGGCAACGGTATCGCCGCAACCTGCGTTTTTACGCTGATGAACCGCGGTTGCGCGTGGGCGGACCCACGTACCACTGGGTGCGAGAAGGCATCCGCGCCGGAGAATCGGCGCTGGCAGGGACGGCTAAAAATGATACGCCGACATTACTGATTCAGGCAGAAGAAGAGCGTGTGGTCGACAACCGCATGCATGACCGCTTTTGCGAACTGCGCGCCGCCGCCGGGCATCCCTGTGAAGGGGGAAAACCGTTGGTCATAAAGGGCGCGTACCATGAGATCCTTTTTGAAAAGGACACCATGCGCTCAGTCGCACTAAACGCCATTGTTGAATTTTTCGACAGGCATAACTGATATTCTATTGAGGTTAAATTTCCCTATGTACCAGGTTGTTGCATCTGACTTAGATGGCACGCTGCTCTCCCCCGACCACACCCTGTCGCCTTATGCGAAAGAGACCTTAAAACTCCTGACCGCTCGTGGTGTGAACTTTGTGTTCGCGACCGGCCGCCACCACGTAGATGTGGGGCAGATCCGCGATAATCTGGACATCAAAGCGTACATGATCACCTCCAACGGCGCGCGCGTGCACGATACCGATGGCAATCTGATCTTCACGCACGATCTCGATCGTGACATCGCTGCCGACTTGTTTGGCGTGATGCATAATAATCCGGAAATCATCACCAACGTTTACCGTAACGACGACTGGTTTATGAACCGTCATCGCCCGGACGAGATGCGTTTCTTTAAAGAAGCGGTCTTCAACTATTCGCTGTACGAGCCGGGCTTGCTTGAGCCTGAAGGCATCAGCAAAGTGTTCTTCACCTGCGCAAGCCATGAAGAGTTACTCCCGCTGGAGCAGGCGATTAATGCGCGCTGGGGCGATCGTGTGAACGTGAGTTTCTCCACGCTGACCTGTCTGGAAGTGATGGCTGGCGGTGTCTCTAAAGGCCACGCGCTGGAAGCGGTGGCAAAACGCATGGGCTACGAGCTGAAAGATTGCATCGCGTTTGGCGACGGCATGAACGATGCTGAAATGCTCTCCATGGCGGGTAAAGGCTGCATTATGGAAAATGCGCACCAGCGTCTGAAAGACATGCACCCGGAGCTGGAAGTCATTGGCACCAACGCCGACAACGCTGTGCCGAACTATCTGCGCAAGCTGTTCCTTGAATAATCTTCACTTGATTATTTATTGCTCAGTTGTCAACTGAAGAGTTCGCTACAATGCTTGTCCTTCTTTCTGAGAGATATGCATTGTGGCATTACTCATTATCACCACTATCCTGTGGGCGTTTTCCTTCAGCCTGATCGGTGAATATCTTGCCGGACACGTCGACAGCTACTTCTCTGTGCTCATGCGCGTGGGGCTGGCGGCGCTGGTGTTCCTGCCGTTCCTGCGCCTGCGTGGGCAAACGCTGAAAACCATTCTTCTGTACATGCTGGTGGGCGCAATGCAGCTCGGCATCATGTATCTGTTCAGCTTCCGCGCTTATGTCTACCTGTCGGTGTCGGAGTTCCTGCTGTTTACAGTGCTGACGCCGCTTTATATCACGCTGATTTACGACCTGCTCAGTAAACGTCGATTACGCTGGGGATATGTGTTGAGCGCGCTGCTGGCGGTGGCTGGCGCGGCGATTATTCGCTACGACAAAGTGAGCGATCACTTCTGGACAGGATTGATGTTCGTCCAGCTCGCGAACATCAGCTTTGCCATTGGAATGGTGGGATATAAACGCCTGATGGAAATCCACCCGATGCCGCAGCATAACGCGTTCGCCTGGTTTTACATGGGGGCGTTCATCGTGGCGGTGGTGGCCTGGTTTATGCTCGGCAACCCGCAAAAACTGCCAACCACAACGCTGCAATGGGGCGTTCTGATCTGGCTGGGCGTGGTCGCCTCGGGGCTGGGATACTTTATGTGGAACTACGGCGCGACGCAGGTTGACGCCGGTACGCTGGGCATCATGAACAACGTTCACGTGCCCGCGGGCCTGCTGGTCAATCTCG
Organism: Enterobacteriaceae bacterium RIT714; assembly: GCA_009668015.1. Taxonomy (GTDB): domain Bacteria; phylum Pseudomonadota; class Gammaproteobacteria; order Enterobacterales; family Enterobacteriaceae; genus Enterobacter. The sequence goes on along the minus strand of WJYB01000015.1, from coordinate 27,317 downwards.
CCATCTGGCAGGAGCAACCGCACTGGCCGAGCTTTATTATTGGGGGAACGGTGATCCTGGCTTCGCTATGGGTGCATCGCCATTGGGTCGCTCCGCGCTCCGCACAAACGGAAGATGGTCGCAAGCGTGATTCCGCGTTGAGCGAATAAACGCTTCCGTCACCGGCTGACGCTGCTCGCCATCGCGCACGGCGGCGTACAGTCGGCTCCACAGTCCTTCACCCAGGGTTTTGGTCACCACCAGACCCTGGCGTTCAAAACTCTCCACCACCCAGTGCGGCAGGGCCGCAATTCCCATATTGGCGGCCACCATCTGAATCAACAGTAAGGTGTTATCGACGCTTTTAAGATTCGGGCTGATGCCTGCCGGTTGCAGGAAGTGACGCCAGATATCCAGGCGGCTGCGTTGCACCGGATAGATCAGCAGCGTTTCGCTCGCCAAATCTTCCGGCGTGATACGCGTTTTTACCGCCAACGGATGATCCGGGGCCAGCACCAGGCGCACTTCATAGTCAAACATCGGCGAATAGTGCAGGCCGCTGCGCGGTAAAATATCGGAGGTCATCACCAGATCCAGCTCGCCCTGCTGAAGTGAAGGCTGCGGGTCAAATGTCACGCCCGATTTAAAATCCATCTCAACCTGTGGCCAGTGCTGGCGGAAATTTTCAAGTGCGGGCGTCAGCCACTGAATACAGCTATGGCACTCAATGGCGATGCGCAGGCGCGTTTGCTGCGGCTCATTACAGGACTGTAACGCGCTGGCTATCTGCGGTAAGACCTGATTTGCCAGCTGCAACAAAATCTCGCCCTGAGGCGTAAAGCGCAGCGGCTGACTTTTACGCACAAACAGACGAAAGCCAAGGCGTTGTTCCAGATCGCTGAACTGGTGAGAAAGGGCGGATTGCGTCTGATGCAGGGTAGCCGCAGCCGCTGCGAGTGAACCGCAGTTCCGCAACGCTTGTAGCGTTTTCAGGTGTTTTATCTCGATCATGAAAGTCCTTCACTTCGCCATGAACAATTTGCGCTTGTGGATCATACAGTACATTCACATTATGGATGTGTAAACATCTGGATGGCTAAATAACGAATTCATAAGAGGCAGCGACATGACAATTATTAACCACACTCTCGGTTTTCCTCGCGTTGGCCTTCGCCGCGAGCTGAAAAAAGCACAAGAAAGCTACTGGGCGGGCAACTCCACCCGTGAAGAGCTGCTGGCCGTAGGGCGCGAACTGCGCGCTCGTCACTGGGACCAGCAAAAACAGGCCGGCGTGGATCTGCTGCCGGTGGGCGATTTCGCCTGGTACGACCATGTTCTGACTACCAGCCTGCTGCTTGGCAACGTGCCGGCTCGTCATCAGAACAACGATGGATCGGTAGATATCGACACCCTGTTCCGCCTGGGTCGCGGTCGCGCACCGACCGGTGAGCCAGCGGCAGCCGCAGAAATGACCAAATGGTTTAACACCAACTACCACTACATGGTGCCGGAGTTCGTGAAAGGCCAGCAGTTCAAACTGACCTGGACCCAGATTCTGGATGAAGTAGACGAAGCGCTGGCGCTGGGCCATAAAATTAAACCTGTTCTGCTCGGCCCGGTGACATATCTGTGGCTGGGTAAAGTGAAAGGCGAGCAGTTTGACCGTCTCAGCCTGCTGAAAGATATCCTGCCTGTGTATCAGCAGGTTCTGGCGGAACTGGCTAAACGCGGTATTGAGTGGGTGCAAATTGATGAGCCAGCGCTGGTTCTCGAATTGCCGCAGGCGTGGCTGGACGCGTTCAAACCGGCTTACGATGCCCTGCAAGGTCAGGTGAAATTACTGCTGACCACCTATTTTGAAGGCGTCACGCCAAACCTCGACACCATCACCGCGCTGCCGGTACAGGGTCTGCACGTTGATCTGGTTCACGGCAAAGATAATGTGGCTGAGCTGCACACACGCCTGCCTTCTGACTGGCTGCTGTCGGCGGGCCTGGTGAACGGACGTAACGTCTGGCGTGCTGATTTGACCGAAAAATACGCGCAAATCAAAGATATCGTTGGCAAACGTGACCTGTGGGTCGCTTCTTCTTGCTCGCTGTTGCATAGCCCGATTGATCTGAGCGTGGAAACGCGCCTGGATGCGGAAGTGAAAAGCTGGTTTGCCTTCGCCCTGCAAAAATGTGAAGAGCTGGCTCTGCTGCGCGATGCGCTGAACAGCGGCGACACGGCAAAACTGGTTGAATGGAGCGCTCCGATTCAAGCGCGTCGTCACTCTACCCGCGTACACAACGCGGCGGTAGAGAAACGTCTGGCGGCGATCACCGCGAAGGACAGCCAGCGTGAGAACGCCTATGAAGTCCGCGCAGAAGCACAGCGTGCGCGCTTTAATCTGCCTGCGTGGCCAACCACGACAATCGGTTCATTCCCGCAGACCACCGAAATTCGCGGCCTGCGTCTGGACTTTAAAAAGGGCAACCTTGATGCCAGCAACTATCGCACCGGCATCGCTGAACATATCAAACAGGCCATTGTTGAGCAGGAACGTCTGGGCCTCGATGTGCTGGTTCACGGCGAAGCCGAGCGTAACGACATGGTGGAATATTTTGGTGAACATCTGGATGGTTTCGTCTTTACCCAGAACGGCTGGGTGCAGAGCTACGGCTCTCGCTGCGTGAAGCCACCGGTGGTGATTGGCGACGTCAGCCGTCCGGAGGCCATTACCGTTGAGTGGGCGAAGTACGCCCAGTCTCTGACCGACAAGCCGGTAAAAGGCATGTTGACCGGTCCGGTGACCATTCTTTGCTGGTCGTTCCCGCGTGAAGACGTGACGCGTGAAACTATCGCTAAGCAGATTGCACTGGCGCTGCGTGATGAAGTAGCGGATCTGGAAGCGGCAGGCATTGGCATCATTCAGATTGACGAGCCGGCTCTGCGTGAAGGCCTGCCGCTGCGTCGCAGCGACTGGGCAGCGTATCTGGAGTGGGGCGTGGAAGCGTTCCGTATCAATGCCGCTGTGGCAAAGAACGACACCCAGATTCACACGCACATGTGTTATTGCGAATTTAACGACATCATGGATTCCATCGCCGCGCTGGATGCGGACGTGATTACCATCGAAACGTCGCGTTCAGACATGGAACTGCTGGAGTCGTTCGAAGAGTTCGAATACCCGAACGAAATCGGCCCGGGCGTGTACGACATTCACTCCCCGAACGTGCCAAGCGTTGAGTGGATTGAAGCGCTGCTGCAAAAAGCCGCTCAGCGTATTCCGGCAGAGCGTCTGTGGGTCAACCCGGACTGCGGCCTGAAAACGCGCGGCTGGCCAGAAACCCGTGCCGCACTGGCGAACATGGTGAAAGCCGCGCAGAACCTGCGTCAGGCGTAATCGAAAAAGGCCGGGCAATTGCCCGGCCTATGCATAGCCTTCCATTAACCGGCTGATGTGAATACTCAACCACGTCAGTTCATCTTTTGGCAGCGTAAGCTGATATTTATCCTGCACATAATCCCGAATCACCCAGGCGACAGTCATCGCATCAGGGCGATGGCGCATCAACTCCTGATAAAAATCCTCGGTCTCGGTCACCACGATTTTCCCGGCTAAGACCCGTTCGGCGAAGTAGCGCAGATGGGTGATAAAACGCATGTAGTTCACCGACTGCGTATCGATTGCTTTGCTGAGTTTATAGCGCACGATTTCCGCAATACGGTTAACCAGTTCGACCTGTTGATGGGCGGTGCTGTCATCATGCTGGCTGCTGGCGTTAATCAGATGGAAGGCAATATTCACGGCTTCGTCTTCCGGCAGCGTAACCGCAAACTGCGCATTCACTTTTTCCTGCGCCTGCATCCCGACACTGTACTCCTGCGGGTAGTAACGCTTCACTTCCCAGCTCAGTTTATTCAGGATCACCTGCCCGCTGCGGCTGCGCTCCACGGCGAAATGCAAATGTTCGGCGAGGGTAAAAAGCAGTACGGAATTGAGTTTGTCACCGCACTGGCTGCGGGCAAGGGTGAGAATCTCGTGGCTGATATCGAAGAATGCCGCAGGAATCGTATCCGTCAGGGATAAAAAATGGCGGGATTTCAGATCGCTCAGCGGCAGGAACACTTTTTCCACCTGCGTCAGGTCGATCTGCGTGCCGGGTTTGGCGCCAAAGCCAATCCCTTTGCCAAACAGGATCATCTCCCGCTGGTCGTTATCCACCAGCAGCATGCTGTTATTGAGCGATTTTTTTATCGTAATCACGGTTATTCCTGCGGCCTTGCCGGTTAGCTCATGTCAGCGCCATTGCTGGCAATCACTCTCTGGTACCACCAGAAGGAGTCCTTTTTCAGGCGTTTCAATGTGCCGTTGCCCTCGTCATCCTGATCGACATAAATAAAGCCGTAGCGTTTCGACATTTGCGAGGTGCCTGCGCTGATAATATCGATACAGCCCCAGGTGGTGAATCCCATCACATCCACCCCTTCATTAATAGCTGCCAAAGTTTGCTCGAAGTGGGCACGGAAATAGTCGATGCGATAGCTGTCGTGGATTTTGCCGTTCTCGACCGTATCTTTTGCTCCCAGACCGTTTTCAACAATGAATAACGGTTTCTGGTAGCGATCGTAAAGCTCAAGCAACGAGATTTTTAACCCTACCGGGTCGATCTGCCAGCCCCACTCTGACGCAGGCAGGTACGGGTTTTTCACACCGAGAATGGTATTACCTGCGGTGCGCTCAACGTCGGCCTGTGTCGATTCGGTCAACGACATGTAGTAGCTGAACGAGACGAAATCGACGGTATGATCTTTTAAAATCTGCTGATCGTCCGCCTGCATCTCGATCTGAATATCCCGGCTCGCCAGATCGCGCAGGATCAGCGGCGGATATTCGCCAAACACCTGCACATCGGCATAGAAATAGTTTTCGAGATTTTTCTTCAGCGTGGCTTCCACGTCTTGTGGACGGCAGCTGTGCGGATAGGTGGTGAGTTTCGTGAGCATGCAACCCACCTGGCTGCCGGGGATTTTAGCGTGGCAATCACGCGTCACCAGCGCGGAAGCGACAAACTGGTGGTGCAGCCCCTGATAAATATCCTGTTTCGCCTGGCCTGGCAGACTTTTCTCTTCGCGGATACCGGCGGTGGTAAACGGATGGCGATGAATACTGTCGATCTCGTTAAAGGTCAGCCAGTAGCGAACCAGATCTTTATAGCGGTCAAAACAGACGTTACTGAAGCGCACAAACGCGTCCACTACGTTGCGATGCACCCAGCCGTTGTACTTCTCGCTGAGGGCCAGCGGCATTTCGTAATGGGAGAGCGTCACTAACGGTTCGATGTTGTGGCGGCGCAGCTCGCGGAACATCTCCTCATAAAACTGCAGTCCGGCTTCGTTTGGGGCGTCATCTTCTCCGTTGGGGAAAATACGTGACCAGGCGATGGAAATGCGCAGCACCTTAAAGCCCATTTCGGCAAAGAGCGCGATATCCTCTTTATAGCGGTGATAAAAATCAATGCCGCGACGCTTTGGGTACAGCTCGTCGTGCCGACCTTCAAAGGCATCCTGAATATTTTCATCTGTCAGTGCCATATGGCCGTCATAATCTTTTAACGACAGATTCGGTTTCCAGGTGATGGCGTCAGCCACTGACGGCCCTTTGCCGTCAACGTTCCATGCCCCTTCGGCCTGATTTGCGGCAATCGCGCCGCCCCATAAAAAACCTTGCGGAAACGGGTGGGATTTATCCATTACACGGACTCCTTAAGCGTCATGATGATATGAGGATGAGGGTTCTTTTCGTCGTTACTGCCTGGTGTCAGCGAGAATCGTTCGCCATTTGTGACAACCATCATCACCACCGGATCGAGTCCGGCAGCGGTGATGGTGTCGAGAGAAAATTCAATCAGCGTGTCGCCGCACTTGACGTGCTGGCCTTCTTTTACCTGTGGCTGGAAACCTTTGCCCTGTAAGGTGATCGTGTCGATACCAATATGGAAGATCAGTTCCACACCTGCATCGGTCAGGAGACTCAGCGCGTGGCCGCTTTCAAAGACATTCACGACCGTGCCGTCCGCCGGGGCGCGAAGCACACCCTGTGAAGGGATAATGGCGACGCCATCGCCCATAATTTTGCGAGAGAACACATCGTCATTGACGTTTTCCAGTGGCACGATCTGCCCCTCAACAGGACGGGTAAAAGTGAGTTGTGAGTCCATTTCAGGTGCTTTGTCGCGCCACAGAAGCAAGGCGCTAAGAAAAGCGACCGCGAAAGAGAGCCCCGCCCCGGCAAACGCCCAGACGATATTCAGGGGATTATCCGGCGAGACAAACATTGAGATACTGGCAAGGCCCGGCCCAACCAGCGCAAAGGCCTCAATCGCCATCCAGCCGATAAACGCGCCGCCGACCACGCTTCCCAAAATCACGCTGTAAAGCGCCTTTTTATTCAGCAGCGTGACGCCATAAAGCGCAGGCTCAGTAATGCCAAACAGCGCGGAGATGCCCGCCGAGAATGCGGTGGATTTTAAGACTTTGTCTTTACTTTTTAACGCGATAGCCAGGCAAGCGCCGGATTCAGCAATATTGTGCGCCAGAGAGGCGGGTAAATAGAGCATCTCGCGCCCAAACTGGCTCATCGACGCGACCGCATAAGGCAGCATCGGCTTATGCATTCCGGCGGCGACCATAAACGGCAGCGCTGCGGCGAGCAGTCCCGTCGCCACAAATCCCAGTTTGCCGTAGAGCCACAGAATCACCGTTGCCAGCCCGGCGCCGAGTTCATAGCCCAGCGGGCCCAGAATCAGCAGCGTCACCGGCACTGTCACCAGCAGGGAAAGCATAGGGGAAAGGAAAATCCTCAGCGCGCCGGGAGAGTAGCGATTGAACAGTTTCTCGGTCTGCGCATAAAACAGTACGCAGAGAATGGCTGGGAAGACCTGCGAGGCATACGCCACGTTGCGCAGGTCGAACGACATAAACTCCGCGCCTTCAGCGAGTTGCTTTGTCATTGCCGGTAGCACCATCACCGCCACGGCGGAGACGGCAACCAGTACGTTCACTTTAAGCTTGGTTGCAGTGGTAATCGCCACCAGAATCGGCAGGAAATAGAGCGGGGCGGAGCCAATATTATCCAGCACTTTATAGGTGGAACTCTCGCGGCTTAACCAGCCCAGCACATCCAGCAACAGCAGTAATGATTTCAGGACGCCACCGCCGGCAATGGCCGGAACCAGCGGCTGGAACACGCTAATCACAAAGTCGACGATTTGTGCGCCGCGACTGACTTTTGCCGTCGACGTCTGCGAATGGCTTTGCGGTGATCCCACCAGAGATCGCACCGCTTCGTACACCTGAACGACCTCATGCCCGATGATGACCTGACATTGCACATTAATGCGCACGCCCAGTACGCCGTCAATTTTTGCCAGTGCCGCCTCGTTGACTTTGCCGTTGTCATACAGACTGAGTCTTAATCGGGTCGAGCAGTGCTCAATATGTTCAATATTCTCAGCGCCACCGACCTGGGCGATGATGTCCAGTGCTGCCTGCAAATGATTCATGTCTGGCCCCTGTCTCCAGAGCAAAAAAAAAGACCTGAAGCCCATCTCACCCCGGAAGGAGAGATGGGCTTCAGGTCTTGCCTACGGATCGTAGTTACACGCCTGTGCTTTTTATATCGACTAAATTGTGTTTAAAAGTCAAACAGCCGCGCTGCTTCTTGCGCCAATTTGTGAGCGGCTTAACTCTTTTTGGCGCCATATTGCCTGAACCATGCCAGCATACGCTGCCAGCCATCTTTGGCCGCTTCTTGATGGTAACTGGGGCGATAATCGGCATTAAAGGCATGGCCTGCCTCGGGATAAACCACAATTTCGGTCTTCGCATTGGCAGCCCGGAGCGCCTGACGCATCGTCTCTACACTCTCCTGCGAAATGCTGGTGTCCTGGCCGCCGTAAAGTCCGAGCACCGGCGCATTGAGATCGGTAGCGATATCAACCGGGTGTTTGGGCGAGTTCAGCGTTTTCTCGCCCACCAATTTTCCATACCATGCCACGGCAGCTTTGAGCTGCGGATTGTGCGCGGCATAAAGCCAGCTGATTCGTCCACCCCAGCAAAAGCCGGTCACCAGCAGGCGATGCGGGTCGCCGCCGTTACGGGCGGCCCAACTGGCAACATGATCGAGATCGGCGAGCACCTGGGCGTCCGGCACTTTGCTGACCAGATTGCTGAACAGCGTCGGTATATCGTTGTAGTCATTCGGGTCGCCCTGACGAAAGTACAGTTCTGGCGCAACGGCCAGATACCCTTCCAGCGCGAGGCGACGGCAAACATCGCGAATATGTTCGTGAACGCCAAAAATTTCCTGGACCACGATGACGATCGGCAGCGAACCTTCCGCTTCTTTCGGGCGAGCGTGGTACGCCGGCATATTGTCACCCTGCGAGGGGATCGAGGTTTCGCCAGCCAGTATGGCCTCTTCAGAAGTGGAGACGATGGTCGATGCGAGAGGAGCTGCAGCAGGTGCAAAATGGGTCTTTTGTGTCATGGTATTCTCCGTACCCGTTAGCGCAAAGGTAAATATAGACCTCAAGTTAACAACTCACAGTGCCCGAAACGGGCTATCTTTTGTGCAGCAGCGAACGATATAACTTGTTAATGTGATGTAAATCACTATTTTGTGGTAATTAACTGCAACCATTTTCATTCATGGTGAGGTGTGTCACGAAAATGAGCGTGTTGCTTCTGTAAAGTACCGTTTTACTTCTTCTGACTAACCGACCCACAGAGGAGTCACCTATGTCCAAGTCTGATGTTTTTCATCTCGGCCTCACTAAAAACGATTTACAAGGGGCTACGCTGGCTATCGTCCCTGGCGATCCAGAGCGTGTGGAAAAGATCGCCGCGCTGATGGATAAGCCGGTTAAACTGGCCGCTCATCGTGAATTCACGACCTGGCGTGCAGAGCTGGATGGTAAAGCGGTTATCGTGTGTTCTACCGGTATCGGCGGCCCGTCTACCTCTATCGCTGTCGAAGAGCTGGCGCAGCTGGGCATTCGCACCTTCCTGCGTATCGGCACCACTGGCGCTATTCAGCCGCATATCAACGTCGGCGACGTGCTGGTCACTACGGCCTCTGTACGCCTGGACGGTGCAAGCCTGCACTTTGCACCAATGGAATTCCCGGCAGTGGCTGATTTCGAATGTACTACCGCACTGGTTGAAGCCGCAAAATCTATCGGCGCAACCACGCACATTGGCGTAACCGCTTCTTCAGATACCTTCTACCCGGGCCAGGAGCGTTACGACACCTTCTCTGGTCGCGTCGTGAGCCGTTTCAAAGGCTCAATGGAAGAGTGGCAGTCAATGGGCGTAATGAACTACGAAATGGAATCGGCAACGCTTCTGACCATGTGCGCAAGCCAGGGTCTGCGTGCGGGTATGGTGGCGGGCGTTATCGTTAACCGCACCCAGCAGGAGATCCCGAACGCCGAAACCATGAAGCAGACCGAAAGCCACGCGGTGAAAATCGTGGTCGAAGCGGCTCGCCGCCTGATCTAATCTCCCCTCATTCTGTTAAAGGCCGACACGTTCGGCCTTTTCTTTTTGCGTAGCGCCTCGCAGGAAAACCCTTTCAAACTGGACGTTTATACAGCACAATTCTATTTTGTGCGGGTAATGATTTGATGCAGGGGGCGTAGTGGATATTTCTATCCTGATTTATGCGGTAATTGCACTGGTTGGTGCGGGTATGGGCTGGCTGGCGGCAAGCTATCAGCATGCGCAGCATAAGGCCGATCAACTGGCAGAACGTGAAGAGATCGTTTCAGAGTTAAGCGCGACAAAACAACAGCTTGCTCAGAGCAGTCACTGGCGTGATGAGTGTGAATTACTCAATAATGAACTGCGTAATCTGCGGGATATTAACACCTCATTAGAAGCGGATCTGCGCGAAGTGACCACCCGCCTTGAATCCACCCAACTGCATGCAGAAGATAAAATTCGCCAGATGATCAACAGCGAACAGCGTCTGAGTGAGCAGTTCGAAAATCTCGCCAACCGTATTTTTGAGCACAGCAATCGCCGCGTCGATGAACAAAACCGCCAAAGCCTGAATGGCTTGTTAACGCCGCTGCGTGAACAGCTGGACGGTTTCCGTCGCCAGGTGCAGGACAGCTTTGGTCAGGAGGCGCGCGAGCGCCACACGCTGGCGCATGAAATCCGGAATCTCCAGCAGTTGAATGCGCAAATGGCGCAGGAGGCGGTCAACCTGACGCGCGCACTCAAGGGCGACAACAAAACGCAGGGGAACTGGGGCGAAGTGGTGCTGACCCGGGTTCTTGAGGCTTCTGGTCTGCGCGAAGGCTACGAGTACGAAACGCAGGTCAGTATCGAAACCGAGACCCGTTCGCGCATGCAACCGGATGTCATCGTGCGTCTGCCGCAGGGTAAGGACGTGGTGATCGATGCCAAAATGACGCTGGTGGCCTACGAACGTTACTTCAACGCCGAAGATGACTACACCCGCGAATCCGCGCTGCAGGAGCATATTGCCTCCGTGCGCAATCATATCCGTCTGCTGGGCCGTAAGGATTATCAGCAGTTGCCCGGTCTGCGTTCGCTGGACTATGTGCTGATGTTTATTCCGGTGGAACCGGCATTTTTACTGGCGCTTGACCGGCAGCCAGAGCTGATCACCGAAGCGCTGAAAAACAATATCATGCTGGTGAGCCCCACCACGTTGCTGGTGGCGCTGCGCACCATTGCTAATCTGTGGCGCTACGAGCATCAAAGTCGTAACGCGCAGCAAATTGCCGATCGCGCCAGCAAGCTGTACGACAAAATGCGTCTGTTCGTGGATGATATGTCTTCCGTAGGGCAGAGCCTGGATCGCGCGCAAGACAACTACCGTCAGGCGATGAAAAAACTCTCCTCCGGGCGCGGCAATTTGCTGGCGCAGGCTGAGGCATTTCGCACGCTGGGCGTGGAGGTCAAACGCGAGATTAATCCGGAATTGGCTGAACAGGCCACGACTCAGGACGAGGAGTATCGTCTGCGCGATGGCGTAAACGAACATCATTCGGGCCGTGAAGACAATGATTTAGCGGCGAAAGCCTCGCCCGAAATGCAGGCGGAACGATTCTTTCAGGGTGGTTGAATCGTAGGGCAAATGCGCCCAATCTGTTACACTTCACGGACATTTGACTGATTAGCAGGCACTGAGATGGTTGAAGATTCACAAGAAACAACGCACTTTGGCTTTCAGACTGTCGCCAAAGAGCAGAAAGCGGACATGGTGGCCCACGTATTTCATTCCGTGGCGGCAAAGTACGATGTGATGAATGACCTGATGTCATTCGGTATTCATCGCTTGTGGAAGCGTTTCACTATCGACTGCAGCGGCGTTCGCCGTGGTCAAACCGTGCTTGATTTAGCCGGTGGCACAGGTGATTTGACGGCAAAATTCTCCCGTATGGTAGGAGAGACCGGTCGCGTGGTGCTGGCGGATATCAACGATTCCATGCTGAAGATGGGCCGCGAAAAGCTGCGTAACATCGGCGTTGTCGGTAATGTGGAATATGTTCAGGCTAACGCCGAAGCGCTGCCATTCCCGGATAACACCTTCGACTGCATCACCATCTCTTTTGGTCTGCGTAATGTGACCGATAAAGAGAAAGCGCTGCGTTCCATGTATCGCGTATTGAAACCGGGCGGGCGTTTGCTGGTCCTGGAGTTCTCTAAACCGGTTATCGACCCCCTGAGCAAAGCCTACGATGCTTATTCCTTCCACATTTTGCCGCGCATCGGTGAACTGGTGGCAAACGACGCGGAAAGCTATCGCTACCTGGCGGAGTCTATCCGTATGCATCCGGATCAGGATACCTTAAAAGCGATGATGCAGGATGCAGGCCTTGAAAACGTTGAGTATTTCAACCTGACGGCGGGTGTTGTTGCCTTGCATCGTGGCTATAAGTTCTGAGTGGAGGCCTCCATGCCTTTTAAACCCTTAGTCACTGCTGGCATTGAGAATGTCCTTAACGCCTTTTTGTATCGCACGCCTGCGCTCAAAGCAGCCAGGCAGCGACTGAATGGCAAAGTACTGCGTATCGTGTTGAAAGAGTTTTCGGCACCGCTGGTACTGGTCTTCAGCGAGCGTCAGCTTGATGTGCTGGGCGAGTGGGAAGGCGAGGCTGACTGCTCGGTGATTACTCATATGAGCGTGCTGCCTAAGCTACGTGACCGACAGCAGTTGACGGCGCTGATTCGCAGCGGCGAGCTGGAAGTTGAGGGCGATATTCAGGTGGTGCAAAACTTCGTCTCGCTGGCCGATCTCGCTGAGTTCGACCCCGCGGAGTTGCTGGCACCGTACATCGGTGATATCGCCGCCGAGGGTATCGGCAAGTTTCTGCGTGGTGGTTCGTCGTTTTTGCGCAAAGGCATGCAGCGTCAGCAGCGTTATGCTGCTGAAGTGCTTACCGAAGAGTGGCGCATGGCGCCAGGGCCGCTGGAAGTTGCCTGGTTTGCAGAAGAAACCGCTGCCGTTGAACGTGCGGTTGACGCGCTGTCCAAACGGCTGGAAAAACTGGAGGGCAAATGACGCCTGGTGAAATTCGGCGCCTCTACTTTATTGTTCGCACCTTTTTGAGTTACGGGCTCGATGAGCTTATCCCCAAAATGCGTATCACGCTGCCGCTACGATTTGGGCGGCGGATGTTGTTCTGGATGCCAAATCGTCATACAGAACAGCCGCTGGGCGAGCGCTTGCGTCTGGCGTTGCAGGAACTCGGTCCGGTATGGATTAAATTCGGACAAATGCTCTCTACCCGACGCGACCTCTTTCCGCCGCAAATCGCGGACCAACTGGCCTTACTACAGGATCGTGTTGCCCCCTTTGACGGAGCGCGTGCAAAAAAGCAGATCGAAGAGGCGATGGGAAATATTCCTGTCGAAACATGGTTCGACGACTTTGAGATCAAACCTCTGGCGTCAGCCTCCATTGCTCAGGTGCATACCGCGCGTCTCAAGGAGAACGGCAAAGAAGTTGTGATCAAGGTGATTCGCCCGGATATTCTGCCGGTCATTAAAGCGGATATGAAGCTGATATACCGTCTGGCGCGATGGGTTCCTCGCTTGTTGCCGGATGGTCGTCGCCTGCGCCCGATGGAAGTGGTGCGTGAATATGAGAAAACGCTGATCGATGAGCTGAACCTGCTACGCGAATCGGCAAACGCCATCCAGCTGCGTCGTAACTTCGAAAACAGCCCAATGCTGTATGTACCAGAAGTTTATTCTGACTACTGCAGCGAGAACATGATGGTAATGGAGCGTATCTACGGGATACCGGTGTCGGATGTTGTGGCTCTGGAAAAACAGGGCACTAACATGAAACTGCTGGCCGAACGTGGCGTGCAGGTCTTCTTCACCCAGGTTTTCCGCGACAGCTTCTTCCACGCCGATATGCATCCCGGCAACATCTTTGTGAGCTATGAACACCCGGAAGATCCCAAATATATCGGTATTGACTGCGGCATAGTCGGCTCTCTGAACAAAGAGGATAAACGTTATCTGGCGGAAAACTTTATCGCGTTCTTTAACCGTGATTATCGCAAGGTTGCAGAGCTACACGTCGACTCCGGCTGGGTTCCACCTGATACCAACGTCGAAGAGTTCGAGTTTGCTATCCGTACCGTCTGCGAGCCGATTTTTGAGAAGCCGCTGTCTGAGATTTCGTTTGGCCACGTTTTATTGAATCTGTTTAACACCGCCCGACGTTTCAATATGGAAGTACAACCTCAATTAGTTTTACTTCAGAAAACATTACTTTACGTCGAGGGCGTAGGCCGCCAGCTCTATCCTCAGTTAGACTTATGGAAAACAGCGAAACCTTTCCTTGAGTCGTGGATAAAGGATCAGGTTGGTATTCCTGCGCTGGTGCGTTCTTTAAAAGAGAAAGCGCCGTTCTGGATCGAAAAAATGCCGGAGATTCCTGAACTGGTTTACGACAGTTTGCGACAGAGCAAGAATCTTCAGCACAGCATGGATAAAATCACCCGCGAGCTGCAGTCCAACCGCGTGCGGCAAGGGCAGTCGCGCTATCTCTTTGGGATTGGTGCAACGTTGTTGCTCAGCGGCACGCTGCTGCTTATCAATCGTCCGGACTGGGAAATGATGCCCGCCTGGGTGATGGCTGGAGGGCTGGTGGTTTGGCTGATCGGCTGGAGAAAAACGCGCTGAATTTGCGTCGCTATCGCCGGGTTGCATAACGTATAATGCAACCTGATTAATTAATCATCTATCGAGGATGTTGTATGGGTGGTATCAGTATCTGGCAATTGTTAATCATTGCCGTTATCGTCGTGCTGCTGTTTGGCACCAAAAAGCTCGGTTCTATTGGTTCCGATCTCGGCGCGTCCATCAAAGGCTTTAAGAAAGCGATCAGCGATGATGAAGATAAGCAGGAAAAATCCAGCCAGGATGCGGATTTCACGGCTAAATCTCTCGCGGATAAACAAGAAGAAGCCAAAAAGGAAGACGCTAAACGCCACGATAAAGAGCAGGTGTAATTCGTGTTCGACATTGGTTTTGGTGAACTGCTTCTGGTATTTGTGATTGGCCTGATTGTTCTGGGTCCTCAGCGTTTGCCAGTAGCAGTAAAAACCGTCGCGGGTTGGGTGCGCGCGCTGCGTTCCCTGGCGACGACGGTTCAAAATGAACTGGCGCAGGAACTTAAGCTTCAGGAGTTTCAGGACAGCCTGAAAAAGGTTGAGAAGGCGAGTATGGACAATCTGTCGCCGGAGCTGAAAGCCTCAATGGATGAACTGCGTGAGGCCGCAGAGTCGATGAAGCGTTCTTACAGCGTCAACGATCCTGAAAAAGCGAGCGATGAAGCGAACACCATCCGTAATCCGCTGGTGAAAGATAACGAAGCTCAGCGCGAAGGCGTGACGCCTGCCGATGCAGAGCATCAGGCCAGTGCACCATCGCAAGCCCCTGATCTGCAAGAGCCCGTGCCTGCACAAGAGCCTGTGGTAAAGCATAAAGCCGCAGAAGCAAAAGCCGCCGCGCCCGTTTCCGAATCATCCCCCTCGTCGAGTGATAAAGCGTAAACATGGCTGTAGATGATACTCAACCACTTATTACGCACCTCATTGAGCTGCGTAAGCGTCTGTTAAACTGCATTATTGCGGTTTTCCTTATTTTCTTATGCCTGGTCTATTTTGCTAACGATATCTATCAGGTTGTCTCCGCGCCGTTGATTAAGCAGATGCCGCTGGGCGCCACGATGATTGCCACCGATGTGGCCTCGCCGTTCTTCACCCCCATCAAACTGACCTTCTGGGTCTCACTCATTGCTTCCGCCCCGGTAATTTTGTACCAGGTTTGGGCGTTTGTGGCGCCTGCGCTGTACAAACATGAGCGTAAGCTGGTGATCCCGCTGCTGGTTTCCAGCTCGTTGCTGTTCTACATCGGCATGGCTTTTGCCTATTTCGTCGTCTTCCCACTCGCCTTTGGCTTCCTGACGCATACCGCGCCGGAAGGGGTTCAGGTGTCGACGGATATCGCCAGCTATCTCAGCTTTGTGATGGCGCTGTTTATGGCGTTCGGCGTGGCCTTCGAAGTGCCTGTTGCGATTGTCTTGCTCTGCTGGATGGGCGTGACCACGCCAGAAGATCTGCGTAAGAAACGCCCATATATGTTGGTCGGCGCCTTTGTCGTGGGTATGTTGCTGACGCCGCCGGATGTTTTCTCGCAAACGCTGCTGGCCATACCGATGTATTGCCTGTTTGAGGTTGGCGTGTTCTTCTCGCGTTTCTATGTGGGCAAACGACGCTCACGGGATGACGAAGAAGATGAGCCTGAAAAGCCGACAGAAGAATAAAACCAGCCGCCCGACAGGGCGGTTGTCATATGGGAGAAAGCATGTTTGATATCGGACTCAACCTGACCAGTTCTCAGTTTGATAAAGACAGAGATGAGGTTGTGGCGCGCGCATTTGCTGCAGGAGTTAACGGGCTCTTGCTGACGGGAACCAACCTCCAGGAAAGTCAGGATGCCCAACGGCTGGCACACACTTTTGATTGCTGCTGGTCAACGGCAGGTGTTCACCCCCACGACAGTAGTCACTGGAACCATGACAGTGCAGAAGTCCTGTATGCACTGGCGAAAACCCCGGAAGTCGTTGCGATAGGTGAATGCGGTCTCGATTTTAACCGCAACTTTTCCACCCCGGACGAGCAGGAAAAGGCGTTTACCGCCCAACTCGCCCTGGCTGCTGAACTGGGAATGCCGGTATTTATGCACTGTCGCGATGCTCATGAGCGTTTTGTTGTATTGCTTGAACCCTGGCTGGATAAACTGCCTGGCGCGGTATTGCACTGTTTTACTGGCTCGCGACAGGACGCTCTGGACTGCCTGAATCGTGGTTTGTATCTGGGGATCACGGGCTGGGTTTGCGATGAACGACGCGGCCTGGAGTTGCGCGATCTGTTACCGGTCATTCCTGCCGATCGGCTGTTAGTCGAAACGGATGCACCGTATCTTTTGCCGCGCGATATGCGGCCAAAACCGGCGTCACGACGTAACGAACCGGCTTACCTCGGCCATATCGTTGAACGGATCGCTCACTGGCGTGGCGAAGAGGGACAGTGGCTTGAAGAGCAGACCGATGAAAATGTTCGTCGTCTGTTTGGGGTGGCGTTTTAAACTTTGCGGAATTCGGTGTTCTTGACGCTTTGGAGCACCTGCTTATTCAAAAAATTCAGCAATAGCATCGAACGCGCTTCGCCATCTGGCTCTGAAAATATCGCCTGAAATCCCTCGAATGCGCCTTCGGTGATAACGACACTGTCGCCGGGGAAAGGCGTCTCTGGATCGGTGATATCTTCTGGCTGCTTATAGACAGAAAGCTGATGAATTACCGTAGACGGCACCGTTGCCGGATGTGCGCCGAAGCGAACGAAGTGGCTGACACCTCGGGTGGCATTGATGGTGGTGGTGTGGATCACTTCCGGGTCGAACTCAACAAACAGGTAGTTTGGAAACAGCGGTTCGCTGACCATCGTGCGCTTGCCGCGCAGCATTTTTTCAAGCGTAATAACCGGCATCAGACAATTGACTGCCTGACGCTCAAGATGTTCCTGCGCGCGTTGAAGCTGCCCACGTTTGCAATACAGTAAATACCAGGCTTGCATAATCACTCTTCCCTTGGTTTGCGGCGCAAGCATATCAAAACCCTGGCGGGATCGCTAAGGTGATTATAATGGCCTAAAGAAGAAGATGACGTGGAAGTTCACGCTAATTTAACAAAATTACAGCGTCATGATGACGAACGCCGTATAATGAAGCGCTTACAGAGAGGCCATGACTAACTGCATGAAATACCACGATCTACGCGACTTCCTGGCGCTGCTTGAAAAGCAGGGCGAACTCAAACGCATTACGCTTCCTGTTGATCCTTATCTGGAAATGACAGAAATCGCCGACCGCACGTTACGTGCCGGTGGCCCCGCGCTGCTGTTTGAAAATCCGAAAGGTTACTCCATGCCGGTGCTCTGCAACCTGTTCGGCACACCTAAGCGTGTGGCGATGGGTATGGGGCAGGAAGATGTCAGTGCGCTACGTGAAGTGGGTAAACTGCTGGCCTTTCTGAAGGAGCCTGAACCGCCAAAAGGCTTCCGCGATCTGTTCGATAAACTGCCGCAGTTTAAGCAAGTATTAAACATGCCGACTAAACGTCTGCGTGGCGCGCCTTGTCAGCAAAAGATCTTCGAAGGGGATGCCGTCGATCTGACGCGCATTCCGATTATGCAGTGCTGGCCAGAAGATGCCGCGCCGCTGATCACCTGGGGGCTGACCGTCACCCGGGGTCCACACAAAGAGCGTCAGAACCTGGGGATTTACCGTCAGCAGTTGATTGGCAAGAACAAGCTGATCATGCGCTGGCTGTCTCATCGCGGCGGCGCGCTTGATTTCCAGGAGTGGTGTGCTGCGCATCCGGGTGAGCGATTCCCGGTTTCCGTTGCACTGGGCGCCGATCCGGCGACCATTCTCGGCGCGGTGACCCCAGTCCCGGATACGCTTTCCGAATACGCCTTTGCTGGTTTGCTGCGCGGTACCAAAACCGAAGTGGTGAAATGTATCTCCAACGACCTGGAAGTGCCTGCCAGCGCGGAAATCGTGCTCGAAGGCTATCTTGAACAGGGCGAGCTGGCACCGGAAGGGCCTTATGGAGATCATACGGGATACTACAATGAAATTGATAATTTCCCGGTCTTTACCGTTACCCACATTACGCAGCGCGAAGACGCGATCTACCATTCGACGTATACCGGCCGTCCGCCGGATGAACCTGCTGTATTAGGGGTGGCGTTGAATGAAGTCTTTGTGCCCATTCTGCAAAAACAGTTTCCGGAAATTGTTGATTTCTACCTGCCGCCAGAGGGCTGTTCTTATCGCCTGGCAGTGGTCACCATTAAGAAACAATATGCTGGTCATGCCAAACGCGTGATGATGGGCGTCTGGTCTTTCCTGCGTCAGTTTATGTACACCAAATTTGTTATCGTGTGCGATGACGACGTTAACGCCCGCGACTGGAATGATGTGATTTGGGCCATTACGACGCGTATGGATCCGGCCCGTGACACTGTGTTAGTTGAAAATACACCGATTGATTATCTGGATTTTGCCTCGCCGGTTTCCGGTCTTGGCTCAAAGATGGGACTGGATGCCACCAACAAATGGCCCGGCGAAACTGAGCGTGAATGGGGTCGCCCGATTAAAAAAGATCCTGAAGTGACCGCGCGAATTGACGCAATATGGGACGACCTGGCCATATTGAATAACGGTAAGCCAGAGTCTGACCGTTAAGCCCTATAGACTTCCCGACAGAGAGAGCGAATGACAACCTTAAGCTGTAAAGTGACCTCGGTAGATGCTATCACCGACACCGTATATCGCGTCCGTTTGGTTCCAGAAGCGGCGTTCTCTTTCCGCGCTGGCCAGTATTTGATGGTGGTGATGGATGAGCGTGATAAGCGTCCTTTCTCTATGGCGTCTACGCCAGCAGAGCAGGAATTTATTGAGCTGCATATCGGTGCGTCAGAGCTTAATTTGTATGCCATGGCAGTTATGGATCGCATTCTGAAAGAGCGTGAGATTGAGGTGGACATTCCGCACGGTGAAGCGTGGTTGCGTGAAGACGAAAACCGTCCGCTGGTGCTGATTGCGGGCGGGACGGGTTTTTCCTACGTACGCTCCATTCTGCTAACTGCGCTGGCGCACAATCCAGACCGCGATATCAGCATCTACTGGGGCGGGCGTGAAGAGAAACACCTTTACGATCTCTCCGAGCTGGAAGCGCTCAGTGTGACCCATCCCAATCTGCGTGTTGAGCCCGTCGTGGAGCAGCCAGAAGAGGGCTGGCGTGGACGTTCAGGTACGGTTTTGACGGCGGTGTTACAGGATTACGGTACGCTGGCAGAGCATGATATTTATATCGCCGGTCGCTTTGAAATGGCGAAGATAGCCCGCGATCTGTTCTGCAATGAACGTCAGGCGCGTGAAGACCGTCTGTTCGGCGATGCGTTTGCGTTTATCTAAGGTGCGGCCTTTTTTCCTCACTTTAGTCCTCTCCCAAAAGGGGGGAGGGAGCCAATAAAAAACCCGCCCCTGACAGGCGGGAAAAACGGCAACTAAATCATCTATTCTTTTACAGGCCGGGCAGACGAAGCGCCCCCGGCCCACGCATTACACCCGCTCAAATACTGTCGCAATCCCCTGACCCAGGCCGATACACATCGTTGCCAGTCCAAACTGGGCATCTTTGCGTTCCATCAGGTTGATAAGCGTGGTGCTGATACGTGCACCGGAACAACCCAGCGGATGACCTAATGCGATCGCGCCACCGTTGAGGTTGATCTTCTCGTCAATCTGCTCCATCAGCCCCAGATCTTTAATGCACGGCAGGATCTGCGCGGCGAACGCTTCGTTCATTTCAAACAGGTCGATATCGCTGGCCGTCAGACCGGCCTTTTTCAGCGCCAGTTTTGACGCCGGAACCGGACCATAGCCCATAATCGACGGATCGCACCCAACCACCGCCATTGAGCGAATGCGGGCGCGGGGTTGTAAACCTAATTCACGGGCCCGGCTTTCACTCATTACCAGCATGGCTGCCGCGCCGTCGGAAAGGGCGGAAGAGGTCCCCGCTGTTACCGTGCCGGTGACCGGATCAAACGCCGGACGCAGTGCCGCGAGCGCGTCGACGGTGGTTTCCGGGCGGATCACTTCATCGTAATAAAACTGTTTAAGAACGCCGTCCGCATCGTGGCCGCCGGTCGGGAGGATCTCATTTTTAAATGCGCCCGATTGTGTGGCAGCCCAGGCCCGCGCGTGAGAGCGTGCTGCAAAGGCATCCTGCATTTCGCGGCTGATACCGTGCAGGCGCGACAGCATTTCGGCGGTCAGCCCCATCATGCCGGCCGCTTTTGCCACGTTGCGGCTCAGGCCAGGATGGAAATCGACGCCGTGATTCATCGGCACATGGCCCATATGTTCCACGCCGCCAATCATGCAGACCTGTGCATCGCCGGTCATGATCATACGGGCCGCGTCATGCAGCGCCTGCATGGAAGAGCCACACAGACGGTTCACGGTAACAGCCGGAACCGAATGCGGAATTTCCGCCAGCAGTGACGCGTTGCGGGCGATATTAAAACCTTGCTCCAGGGTTTGCTGCACACAGCCCCAGTAGATATCGTCAATCGTGGCCGCTTCGAGCGCCGGATTACGCGACAGCAGACTTCGCATCAGATGGGCGGAGAGATCTTCCGCACGCACGTGACGAAATGCGCCGCCCTTTGAACGGCCCATCGGGGTGCGAATTGCATCGACAATGACAACCTGTTCCATTGTGACTCCTTAAGCCGTTTTCAGCTCGCCGACCGGACGGGCTGGCTCAACTGGTGGATAGTACGGTTCGTTATGGCGTGCTTTC
This sequence comes from Enterobacteriaceae bacterium RIT714, assembly GCA_009668015.1. GTDB lineage: Bacteria > Pseudomonadota > Gammaproteobacteria > Enterobacterales > Enterobacteriaceae > Enterobacter. The sequence continues at coordinate 6,355 of WJYB01000015.1, read as the reverse complement.
TGACGCAGACCTTCCGGGACCTCATACAGCGCCCCGAGGTGCTGGTAATGCTGAGCCATATCGAGATATTTCGCGCTGCCAACCGTATCCAGCCAGCGGAATGCGCCGCCGTGGAACGGAGGGAATCCGAGGCCGTAGACCAGCGCCATATCCGCTTCTGCCGGACTGGCGATGATGCCTTCTTCCAGACAACGCACCACTTCGTTGACCATCGGGATCATCATGCGGGCGATTATCTCTTCGTCGCTGAAATCACGTTTTGCCTGGCTAACGCCAGCCAGCAGATCTTCAACGGCAGCATCGTCCTCTTTCTTCGGCTTGCCTTTGCTGTCTTCTTTATAACGCCAGAAGCCCAGGCCGTTTTTCTGCCCAAAGCGACTGGCGTCGAACAGCGCGTCGATCGCATCGCGATAATCTTTCTGCATCCTCTGCGGGAAACCAGCGGCCATTACGGCCTGCGCGTGGTGCGCTGTATCAATGCCGACCACGTCCAGCAGATACGCCGGGCCCATTGGCCAGCCAAATACTTTTTCCATCACTTTATCGACTTTGCGGAAATCCGCGCCGTCGCGCAGCAGCTGGCTAAATCCGGCAAAGTAAGGGAACAGCACGCGGTTAACGAAGAAGCCCGGGCAGTCGTTCACCACAATCGGGGTTTTGCCCATTTTGCTGGCCCACGCCACTACTTTGGCGATGGTTTCGTCGGAGGTTTTTTCCCCGCGAATCACTTCGACCAGTGGCATACGATGCACCGGGTTAAAGAAGTGCATGCCACAGAAGTTTTCCGGGCGCTTCAGGACGCTTGCCAGTTCGCCGATCGGAATGGTCGAGGTGTTGGACGCCAGAACCGTATCCGGGCGCACTTTCTCTTCCGTTTCCGCCAGTACCGCTTTTTTCACTTTCGGGTTTTCGACAACCGCTTCGACCACCACGTCCACGCGATCAAAGCCGGTATATTCCAGCGTTGGCTGAATGGTGGATATCACGCCTGCCAGTTTCAAACCGTCAATCTTGCCACGCTCAAGCTGTTTATTGAGCAGTTTGGCCGCTTCGTTCATCCCCAGCGTCAGGGATTTCTCGTTGATATCTTTCATTACTACCGGCACGCCTTTCCAGGCGGACTGATAGGCAATCCCACCGCCCATAATGCCAGCGCCGAGCACCGCCGCGTGTTTTGGCGTCTCAACATTTTTAGTCAACTGTTTCGCTTTGCCTTTGACGAACTGATCGTTAAGGAAAATGCCAACCAGCGCGCGAGCTTCATTGGTGTGTGCCAGAGGGACAAAGCTTTGATTTTCTAACTTCAGCGCCTCTTCGCGACCAAAGCGCGCAGCGGCTTCGATTGTTTTGACGGCGGTGATCGGTGCCGGATAGTGTTTTCCGGCGGTCTGCATCACCATGCCTTTGGCAATGGTAAAGCTCATGGTGGCTTCGATTTTGCTGAGTTTCAGCGGCTCAAGCTTCGGCTGGCGTTTGGCTTTCCAGTCGAGATCGCCATTGATCGCCTGACGCAGAAGACTAATCGCACCGTCGCGCAGTTTTTCCGGCTTCACGATACCGTCAATCAGGCCGATTTTCAGGGCTTGTTCCGCGCTAACATCTTTACCTGCCGCGATGATTTCCAGCGCGCTGTCAGCGCCCAGCATACGTGGCATCCGCACTGAACCACCAAAGCCCGGCATGATGCCCAGCTTAGTTTCCGGCAGGCCGATACGCAGATCCGGCGTGGCGAGGCGATAGTCCGTCGCCAGCACGCATTCGCAGCCGCCGCCCAGCGCGTAGCCGTTGACGGCTGAAACCGTTGGAACCGGCAGATCTTCCAGGCGGTTGAACACGCTGTTGGCAAAGTGCAGCCATTGACTGAGCTGTTCTTCGGGCACCTGGAATAATGAAAGGAATTCGGTGATATCAGCGCCGACAATAAAAGCGGCTTTTTCGGAGCGCAGCAGCAGCCCTTTCAAATCAGATTGTTTTTCGAGGACGTCGAGAGCATGGCCAAGACTGGCCACCGTCGCGGTGTCGAGTTTGTTGACTGAGCCGGGGGCATCGAACACCAGTTCGGCGATGCCATCTTCCAGCCAGTCTACGTACAGGGTGTCGCCTTTGTAGAGCATGTCAGTCTCCTGAATCCAGCAATTGGATCTGGTCATACCAGATGAAACCGAGTGTGGGATTTATGTTAATAAAATGCAAATTTATGATTAAAAAATTGCTGCATTGATCACGCTCGGTGGAAATCACGCAGTCGAATTCAGGTGTGCTAAGATGCGAAGATTCGAGGTCAATAAAACGAAAGGAATAACGATGGACTCACTGGCTGCACTTTATAAGAATCATATTGTTACTTTACAGGAACGTACTCGTGATGTGCTGGCGCGCTTTAAACTCGATGCGCTGCTTATCCACTCCGGCGAGCTGGTGAATGTCTTCCTGGATGACCATCCGTATCCTTTCAAGGTCAATCCGCAGTTTAAAGCCTGGGTGCCGGTGACGCAGGTTCCCAACTGCTGGCTGCTGGTGGACGGCGTGAACAAGCCGAAACTGTGGTTCTATCTGCCGGTCGATTACTGGCACAACGTTGAACCGCTGCCGACGAGCTTCTGGACGGAAGAAGTGGATGTTATTGCTCTGCCGAAAGCCGATGGCATTGGCAGCCAGTTGCCTGCTACGCGTGGCAATATCGGGTATATCGGTCCGGTGCCGGAACGGGCGCGGGGCCTGGATATTCCAGCAGATAACATCAACCCGAAAGGCGTGATTGATTATCTGCATTACTACCGTTCATATAAGACCGACTATGAACTTTCCTGCATGCGTGAAGCGCAAAAAACGGCAGTTAATGGTCATCAGGCAGCGCATGAAGCGTTTCTGTCCGGGATGAGTGAGTTTGATATTAACCAGGCTTACCTCACCGCGACCGGCCATCGCGATACCGATGTGCCTTACAGCAATATTGTGGCGCTGAATGAGCATGCCTCTGTGCTGCACTATACAAAGCTGGATCACCGCGTACCGGCCGAGATGCGCAGTTTCCTGCTGGATGCTGGCGCTGAATACAACGGTTATGCCGCCGATTTGACCCGTACCTGGGCGGCGAATGCCGATACGGATTTTGCGCAGCTGATTAAAGACGTGAATGACGAACAGCTGGCATTAATCAGCACCCTGAAAGCCGGTACAAGCTACGTCGATTACCACATTCAGTTCCATCAGCGCATCGCGAAGCTGCTGCGTAAGCATCAGATTGTGACGGACATGAGTGAAGAAGCGATGGTCGAAAACGATCTTACCGGGCCATTTATGCCGCACGGTATCGGTCATCCTCTGGGTCTGCAGGTCCACGATGTGGCTGGCTTTATGCAGGATGATACCGGCACGCATTTGGCCGCACCGTCCAAATATCCTTACCTGCGCTGCACGCGCGTGCTGCAACCGCGTATGGTTCTGACCATTGAGCCGGGAATTTACTTTATTGATTCTCTGCTGCAGCCATGGCGTGAAGGGCAGTTCAGCAAGCACTTCAACTGGCAAAAAATCGAAGCGCTGAAGCCGTATGGTGGCATCCGTATTGAAGATAACGTGGTGATTCACGAAAACAGCATTGAGAACATGACGCGAGATCAAAAACTGGCGTGATGGACAGCTGGCTGATACCGGCTGCGCCGGTCATCTTCGTTGAGGAAATCAAGAAAAGCCGCTTTATCACGCTGTTGGCGCATACCGACGGCGTGGAGGCGGCTAAAGCGTTTGTCGAATCGGTTCGGAGCGATCATCCCGATGCCCGCCATCACTGCGTGGCCTGGGTTGCGGGAGCCCCGAATGATTCGCAACAGTTAGGGTTTTCTGACGATGGTGAGCCCGCGGGAACGGCGGGTAAACCGATGCTCTCTCAGTTGATGGGAAGTGGCGTGGGTGAAATCACGGCCGTCGTGGTTCGTTACTACGGCGGCATATTATTAGGAACCGGTGGGCTGGTGAAAGCCTACGGTGGGGGAGTTCAGCAGGCGCTCAATCTGCTTACCACTCTCCGCAAAACGCCACTCACCGAATATACTTTGCTGTGTGATTACGCTCAGTTGTCCGGTATTGAATCGCTGCTGAAACAGTTTAACGGCGTCATTGTCCACAGCGATTATCAGGCGACGGTGCAATTGCGAGTGGCGCTTCCTCAGGCGGAACTGGCGGCTTTTTCAGCAAAACTGGCTGATTTTAGTCGCGGTGCGTTGCAATTACTGCCGATTGAAGAATAATCCCCACCTTACTTTTTGAATACCAAAGGAAACGGCAGAGATGCATTTTCGTGCCATAACCCGAATCGTTGGACTGCTGGTCATACTCTTTTCCGGGACGATGATTCTCCCCGGGCTGGTAGCGCTTATCTATCGGGACGGCGCGGGGCGTGCGTTTACGCAGACCTTTTTCGCTGCGCTGGTGATCGGCTCGATACTGTGGTGGCCAAACCGCCGTGAGAAAGGGGAGCTAAAGTCTCGTGAGGGATTTCTGATTGTCGTCCTGTTCTGGACCGTGCTGGGGAGCGTGGGGGCACTGCCGTTTATCTTTGCTGAACAGCCGAACCTGACTATCACCGATGCCTTCTTTGAATCCTTCTCCGGATTAACAACCACCGGAGCGACAACGCTGGTGGGGCTGGACTCTTTACCGCATGCGATCCTCTTTTATCGCCAAATGTTGCAGTGGTTCGGCGGTATGGGGATCATCGTCCTGGCCGTCGCGATTCTGCCTATACTGGGCGTCGGTGGGATGCAGCTCTACCGGGCGGAGATGCCGGGTCCTCTGAAAGACAACAAGATGCGCCCGCGTATCGCTGAGACGGCAAAAACGCTCTGGTTCATCTACGTGTTACTGACAGTCGCCTGCGCGCTGGCATTGTGGTTTGCCGGGATGCCCGCGTTTGATGCGATTGGGCACAGTTTCTCGACGATCGCGATCGGCGGTTTCTCAACGCATGATGCCAGTGTGGGTTACTTTGATAGCCCGACCATCAACACCATTATTGCCGTCTTCCTGCTGATTTCCGGTTGTAACTATGGTCTGCACTTCTCTTTATTAAGCGGACGTAGCCTGAAGGTTTACTGGCGTGACCCTGAGTTCAGAATGTTTATTGGGGTGCAGCTGACGCTGGTGGTGGTCTGCACGTCGGTGTTATGGCTCCACGATGTTTACAGCTCGGCAGTGACGACCGTCAATCAGGCTTTCTTCCAGGTGGTGTCCATGGCGACGACGGCAGGGTTTACCACTGACAGCATCGCCCGCTGGCCGTTATTCCTGCCAGTACTGTTGTTGTGCTCTGCATTTATCGGCGGCTGCGCAGGGTCAACGGGTGGGGGATTGAAGGTGATCCGTATTCTGCTGCTGTTCAAGCAGGGCAACCGTGAACTGAAACGTCTGGTACACCCGAATGCGGTTTACAGCATTAAGCTTGGCAACCGTGCGCTGCCGGAACGTATTCTTGAAGCTGTGTGGGGTTTCTTTTCGGCCTACGCACTGGTCTTTATCGTCAGTATGCTGGCGATCATTGCCACTGGCGTTGATGATTTCTCGGCGTTTGCTTCTGTTGTCGCAACGCTCAATAACCTTGGGCCTGGGCTTGGGGTGGTGGCGGATAACTTCGCCAGCATGAATCCGGTAGCGAAATGGATCTTAATTGCCAACATGCTGTTTGGGCGTCTTGAGGTCTTTACGCTGCTGGTGCTATTTACCCCAACATTCTGGCGTGAGTAAGGACGTATCTGGTGAAGACTTTAATTTTATTCTCCACGCGTGACGGACAGACACGTGAGATTGCCTCTTATCTGGCCTCTGAATTAAAAGAGCAGGGCATTTATGCCGATGTGGTGAATCTCAATCGTACTGAAGAGATTACCTGGCAGGATTACGATCGCGTGGTGATTGGTGCTTCTATACGTTACGGTCATTTCCATCCGGCGCTCGACCGCTTTGTGAAAAAGCATATGGCTACGCTGAATAGTCTGCCGGGTGCATTCTTTTCCGTGAACCTGGTGGCGCGTAAGCCAGAGAAGCGCACGCCGCAGACGAACAGCTATACGCGGAAGTTTTTGCTGAACTCTCCGTGGCAGCCGGAACTGTGCGCTGTCTTCGCGGGCGCCCTGCGTTATCCACGCTATCGCTGGTTTGACCGCTTTATGATTCGCTTAATTATGAAGATGACGGGCGGAGAAACGGATACCCGTAAAGAAGTGGTCTATACCGACTGGGCTCAGGTGGCCGGTTTTGCACGAGAAATCGCGCAATTAACGGGCGATTCGCGGATTTAATAAACGTAAAGTTTGAAAAATAAGCGAACGAAAACTTTTTTGAAATTTATACTTGTCAC
>WJYB01000014.1 GCA_009668015.1 Enterobacteriaceae bacterium RIT714 | reverse complement strand
GGCTGCAAGTATAAATCAGAAAATAATTACCAACCGCTCACTTTCCAGGCAATTTATAGCTTTGAGAGTGATTTCAGCCTGCTTTATAAACAAAAACGAGCCCCGCGAGGCTCGTTTTTGACGTTTTATGACTTACTGCACTGCCACAATTCTGTCTTCATTGACTTCGAGACGAATAACTTTTCCTGGAATAAGCTCCCCGGAAAGGATTTGCTGGGCCAGCGGGTTTTCGATCTGTTGCTGGATAGCACGTTTCAAAGGCCGTGCGCCATACACCGGATCGTAACCATTTTCGCTCAGTAGCTTCAGCGCGTCGTCAGAGATGTGGATTTCGTAACCACGATCTTCAAGTCGTTTATACAGACGCTGCAGCTGAATCTGAGCAATAGATGCAATGTGTTTCTCACCCAGAGGGTGGAATACCACCACTTCATCTATACGGTTAATAAACTCTGGGCGGAAATTGTTGCTAACCACACCCAGAACCAGATCTTTCATATGACCGTAATCCAGCGCGCCAAAACGTTCCTGAATCAAATCGGAACCGAGGTTAGAGGTCATGATAACGACCGTATTACGGAAATCGACCGTTCTCCCCTGTCCGTCGGTTAAACGACCATCATCCAGAACCTGCAGCAATATATTGAAGACATCCGGATGCGCTTTCTCAACTTCATCTAATAAGATGACGGAATAAGGACGGCGACGCACCGCTTCCGTTAAATACCCCCCCTCTTCATAGCCGACATATCCCGGAGGAGCACCCACCAGACGTGAGACGGAATGTTTCTCCATAAACTCAGACATATCAATGCGCACCATCGCGTCATCGCTGTCGAACATAAAGTTGGCCAGAGCCTTACACAGTTCGGTCTTACCGACACCAGTCGGCCCCAGGAACAGGAATGAACCAATCGGGCGGTTTGGATCGGATAAACCAGCGCGGCTACGACGGATCGCGTTCGAGACAGCTTCAACGGCCTCATCCTGACCAATCACCCGCTGGTGTAAATCCTGCTCCATACGCAGCAGTTTTTCACGTTCACCTTCCAGCATGCGAGCAACAGGGATCCCCGTCCAGCGCGCCAGTACATCAGCGATTTCCACATCCGTCACTTTATTACGTAACAGACGCATCGTTTTGCCTTCTGACTGCGTTGCCATCTCCAGCTGTTTTTCCAGTTCAGGAATTTTGCCGTACTGCAGTTCAGACATCCGCGCCAGATCGCCCACGCGCCGCGCTTGCTCGATGGCAATTTTCGCCTGTTCAAGTTCGGATTTGATTGTCTGGGTACCCGAAAGCGACGCTTTTTCCGCCTTCCACTCTTCTTCTAAGGCAGAATACTGACGCTCTTTGTCGTCCAGTTCCTCGTTGAGCATATCCAGGCGTTTCTTACTGGCTTCATCAGACTCTTTCTTCAGTGCCTGCTGTTCCAGTTTGAGCTGGATAATTCGGCGGTCCAGGCGATCAAGTTCTTCTGGTTTCGAGTCAATCTGCATACGAATGCTCGACGCAGCTTCATCAATCAGATCGATGGCTTTGTCCGGTAGTTGTCGGTCCGCAATATAGCGATGGGACAGCGTAGCCGCCGCGACAATTGCCGGGTCAGTAATCTGAACATGGTGGTGAAGTTCATAACGCTCTTTCAGACCACGCAAGATAGCGATGGTATCTTCGACCGTCGGCTCCGCAACAAACACTTTCTGGAAGCGGCGTTCCAGCGCGGCATCTTTCTCGATGTACTGACGATACTCATCCAGGGTAGTGGCACCGACGCAGTGCAGCTCACCACGCGCCAGCGCAGGTTTCAGCATGTTCCCGGCGTCCATCGCCCCGTCGGCTTTACCGGCACCGACCATGGTGTGCAGTTCGTCGATAAACAGGATGACATTGCCTTCCTGTTTCGCCAGATCGTTAAGCACGCCTTTTAAACGCTCTTCGAATTCACCACGGTATTTCGCCCCGGCCACCAGCGAGCCCATATCAAGCGCCAGCACACGACGACCTTTCAGTCCTTCCGGCACTTCGCCGTTAACAATTCGCTGCGCCAGACCTTCGACGATGGCGGTTTTACCGACACCGGGTTCACCGATCAGCACCGGATTATTTTTGGTACGACGTTGCAGTACCTGAATGGTACGGCGAATCTCTTCGTCACGCCCGATCACCGGATCAAGTTTGCCCTGCTCCGCACGTTCAGTGAGATCGACCGTAAATTTTTTCAAAGCCTGACGTTGGTCTTCGGCCCCCTGATCGTTCACGCTTTCACCTCCGCGCATTTTTTCAATCGCCTGGGTCACATTCGCGGTTGTCGCACCGGACGATTTCAGAAGATCGGTCAGCGTACCGCGTGATTCAAGTGCCGCCAGAACAAACAGTTCTGACGAGATAAAGTTGTCCCCACGTTTTTGCGCCAGTTTGTCGCACAGGTTCAGTACGCGAACCAAATCCTGCGACGGCTGAACATCTCCACCGGTACCTTCTACCTGCGGTAAACGGCTCAGCGCCTGATCAATGGCTGTGCGCAGCTGGCCAGCATTAATACCAGCGGACGTGAGTAAAGGACGTATCGATCCCCCTTCCTGGTTCAGCAAGGCGCTCATTAAATGAAGTGGTTCGATAAATTGGTTGTCGTGCCCCAGTGCGAGTGACTGGGCATCGGCGAGAGCAAGCTGGAATTTATTAGTAAGACGATCCAGACGCATAACTCCTCCCATAACAGGTCAAATTTGCTACTGGAGATTAAATGAGGTCATCCCTCAATTATTCAAGGTTAATGACCTTAATTATGCGAAAAGAAAACGGCACGTACCGGATCGTCTTGATTCTTTAGGTTATATCAGCCAAATAAAACTTGCCATACGGCCTGTAGTGTTGTCGCGACGATAAGAGAAAAAATCATCCTTTTCAGTGAAGGTACAGCGATCTCCACCAAAGACCTGCGTAATGCCGACATTCGACAAACGCTGGCGCGCCAGCAGATAGATATCGGCCAGATATTTATCCCCTGACGGCTGGAAGGCTTTTACCGCTTGCGCATCTTTTTCAACAAAAGCTTCACGCACTTCAGGGCCGACTTCGAAAGCCCGCGGCCCTATTGCCGGGCCGAGCCAGGCAATAATATTGTCCGGCTGGTCATCAAAGCAGGCAACGGTCTCTTCCAGTACGCCTGCGCACAGCCCGCGCCATCCGGCATGAGCTGCGGCCACCTCAGTACCCGCACGGTTGCAAAAAAGCACCGGCAGACAATCGGCGGTCATAACGGCACACACTGTCCCGGAAGTATTGCTGTATGAGGCATCAGCGCGTTTAGACGCATACGGTTCACCCGTTAGCTTTAATACGTCTTTACCATGCACCTGTTCCAGCCAGACCGGCCGGGATGGCAGATTCCCTGCCGCAAACAGACGTTTGCGATTTTCTTCAACGTGATCGAGGTTATCGCCACAATGCGCGCCGAGATTCAATGACTCCCACGCATTTTGGCTTACGCCCCCGACTCGGGTTGAACTACAGGCTGCCACGCCCTCAGGAATTGGCCACTCCGGGACAATCAGTTTGGTCATAACCAGTCCACTTTATCCTTATGCTCTTCAAAATCAGCGCGCATTGCCTCAATGAGCTCAACCATATCCTGAGGGATCGGCGCATGCCATTCCATCTCGATACCGGTGATCGGGTGATAGAGACGCAGCATGGTCGCGTGTAAGGCCTGGCGATCGAATTTACGCAGCGTGCTGATAAATTCTTCCGACGCGCCTTTCGGCGGACGAGGACGACCACCGTAAACCTGATCGCCCACCAGCGGATGGGTAATGTGCGACATATGCACACGGATCTGGTGAGTACGGCCTGTTTCCAGACGCAGACGCAGGCGCGTATGAATGCGGAAATGTTCCATAATGCGATAATGCGTCACTGCCGGTTTACCCATTGGGTGCACAGACATGTGTGTACGTTTGGTCGGGTGACGGCTGATCGGCTCTTCTACCGTACCGCCTGATGTCATATGACCAATCGCTACCGCTTCATACTCACGGGTGATTTCACGCAGCTGTAGTGATTCCACCAGACGCGTCTGCGCCGGAACGGTTTTAGCCACGACCATTAAACCTGTCGTGTCTTTATCCAGACGGTGAACGATACCCGCGCGTGGCACATCGACAATTGGCGGATAATAATGAAGGAGCGCATTCAGCACGGTACCATCCGGGTTGCCTGCGCCCGGATGAACCACCAAACCGCGCGGCTTGTTGATCACCAGGATATCATCGTCTTCATAGACAATGTTCAGCGGGATATCTTGCGCCTCGAAGCGCACTTCTTCTTCGATCTCAGCATTGATGGCGACAGCTTCCCCACCTAACACTTTCTCTTTTGGCTTGTCCCATACAGTGCCATTAACCAGCACGCGCTGGTCGAGAATCCATTCTTTTATGCGTGAACGTGAATAATCAGGGAACATTTCGGCCAAAGCTTGATCTAAGCGTTGACCGAGCTGATTTTCGGAGACTGTTGCGGTGAGTTCTACTCGTTGTGCCATAGACTGCTTCTTCGTTTAACGTTGGGTTTTACGGCTTTGCCGTATAATATAGTGTGCTATTGTAGCTGGTCTTAATCGGGAGCAGGAAAGAGATTCTCCCGGACAAACATTTGAGGAAAGTCAAAACGTCATGACGCGCATGAAATATCTGGTGGCAGCGGCCACGTTGAGCCTGGCTTTGGTGGGCTGCTCCGGTTCAAATGAACAGGTCCCTGACAATCCGCCGAATGAAATCTATGCGACTGCACAACAAAAACTGCAGGACGGTAACTGGAAACAGGCGATAACGCAACTGGAAGCGCTGGATAATCGTTATCCATTTGGTCCTTATTCCCAACAGGTACAGTTAGATCTCATCTACGCCTACTATAAAAATGCCGATCTGCCGCTGGCTCAGGCAGCCATCGATCGCTTCATGCGTCTGAACCCGACTCATCCGAACATCGATTATGTCATGTATATGCGCGGCCTGACCAACATGGCGCTGGATGATAGCGCTCTGCAAGGTTTCTTCGGGGTTGACCGTTCCGATCGTGATCCACAGCATGCGCGCGATGCCTTTAACGACTTCTCCAAACTGGTCCGCGGCTACCCGAACAGTCAGTACACCACGGATGCTACAAAGCGCCTGGTCTTCCTGAAAGATCGCCTCTCTAAGTATGAATATTCCGTCGCCGAATATTATACGCGCCGTGGCGCATGGGTGGCGGTTGTTAACCGCGTCGAAGGTATGCTGCGTGATTACCCGGACACTCAGGCAACACGTGATGGCCTGAAGCTGATGGAAAACGCCTATCGCCAGATGCAGATGAATGCACAGGCTGATAAAGTCGCGAAAATTATTGCCGCTAACAGCAGCAATACCTGATAGCTCAATGCAATGCAAAACGGCAGCCCAATGGCTGCCGTTTTTTTATCCGTTTCCGCCCACTGCTGAAGCAGTTTAGTGCCGACGAATCCAGTCAACTATGGCGCTAATTTCCGACTTCCACAAGGTAAATCTCCCCTCTTCCTGTCTTGCCTCACAAAAAAGGTTCCCTGACAAAAAGTGACAAAATAATGTGATTTAGATCACGCATTTTGACATTAGGAAAGGTATGCTGGAATCACCAAGACGGAAAGACAAGAGGTAACATTTATGACAATGAACATTACCAGTAAACAAATGGAAATTACTCCGGCAATCCGCCAGCACGTCGCAGACCGTCTCGCCAAACTGGATAAGTGGCAAACACATTTGATTAACCCGCATATCATTCTGTCCAAGGAACCAAAGGGTTTCACCGCTGACGCAACTATCAATACTCCTAACGGCCATCTGGTCGCCAGCGCAAAACACGAAGATATGTACACCGCTATCAACGATTTGATCAACAAGCTGGAACGGCAGCTCAATAAAGTGCAACACAAAGGCGAGGCCCGTCGCGCTGCAACATCAGTGAAAGACGCAAGCTTTGCGGAAGAAGTTGAAGAAGAGTAATCCTTTAAATTGAGTGTACCGCCAACGCGCCTTCGGGCGCGTTTTTTATTGACAGGATGAAAACAGTGCAGGTACTTTAACGGTATCACGCACAGGATGATCCCATGAAACATACGCCGTTTTTCTTCGCATTCTTTTTTACCTTCCCCTGACTGGGAGGCGTTTCGTCGTGTGATAAAGAATGCGAAGACGAACAACAAGGCCTCCCAAAGCGGGAGGCCTTTTTTATTGATAACAATAAACGAAATAGGCAACGCTATGACACCGGAAAACCCGTTACTGGATCTGCGAGTAAAAATCAGTGCACTGGATGAGAAATTACTGGCGCTGCTGGCCGAACGCCGCACACTCGCGGTTGAAGTGGGTAAAGCCAAGCTGGAGTCCCACCGCCCTGTCCGCGATATTGACCGTGAGCGCGATTTACTGGAACGCCTGATCCAGTTAGGTAAATCACACCATCTTGATGCGCATTACATCACCCGCCTGTTCCAGCTGATCATTGAAGATTCCGTCCTCACCCAGCAAGCGCTGCTGCAACAACATCTAAATAAAACCAACCCGCACTCAGCGCGCGTCGCGTTCCTTGGTCCTAAAGGCTCCTACTCACATCTGGCGGCTCGTCAATATGCCGCACGCCATTTCGAAGAATTCATTGAAAGCGGCTGCGCTAAATTCGCCGATATTTTCAATCAGGTCGAAACCGGACAAGCAGACTACGCCATCGTTCCGCTTGAAAACACCAGTTCCGGGGCGATCAACGACGTTTACGATCTCCTCCAGCACACCAGCCTGTCCCTGGTTGGCGAATTGACTATCCCGATTGACCACTGTGTACTGGTTTCTGGATCAACCGATCTCAGCCAAATCGACACCGTCTACAGCCACCCGCAACCCTTCCAGCAGTGCAGCCAGTTCCTTAACCGCTATCCGCACTGGAAAATTGAGTACACCGAAAGCACCTCCGCTGCGATGGAAAAAGTGGCGCAGGCAAACTCCCCGGCCGTCGCGGCGCTCGGCAGCGAAGCCGGCGGAGCGTTGTATGGATTACAGGTACTGGAGCGGAATCTGGCTAACCAAACGCAGAACATCACTCGTTTCGTGGTTCTGGCACGCAAATCCATAAACGTTTCCGAGCAGGTTCCGGCAAAAACGACCTTACTGATGGCGACCGGCCAGCAGGCGGGCGCGCTGGTAGAAGCTTTACTGGTATTGCGTAATCACAATCTGATCATGACCAAACTGGAATCACGCCCGATTAACGGCAACCCGTGGGAAGAGATGTTTTATCTTGATGTTCAGGCCAACCTGGAGTCTGCATCCATGCAGAAAGCCCTGCGTGAACTCGGCGAAATTACCCGTTCAATGAAAGTGTTAGGCTGCTATCCAAGCGAAAACGTTGTCCCGGTTGATCCGGTTTAACGTTCAATAAACGGACTTTTCTTCATCCCTGCCACCTTAACTGGCAGGGTGAAGATCGCGCCAGAAAGGGGATATTTTGCCACTTCATCACTGCCCATATTTTCTCGCGTGGTCGTGATAAACAGCGTTTTCATCTCTTCGCCGCCAAAACAGACCATCGTCGGGCAACGCACCGGCAGTCGATACTCCTCCAGCTGCTCGCCTTGCGGAGAAAACCGCGCAATACGCCAGCCATCAAATAATGCGCTCCAGTAGCAACCTTCGACATCCATGGCCGCCCCATCCGGAATCCCTTCGCCTTTATTGAAGCGACGAAACACCTCACGCACTCCCGGTTCGAGTTGCTCATCTAATGGCGTACGATAAATAACCGCATTCGGTGTGTCCGAAGTTAACATCCATTTATTGTCAGGGGTGAATGCCAGACCATTATGGCCATGAATATCACACTGAATCACTTTCGGCGTCAGGTCGTGATCTATACGCATCAACATCGCCCCGTTATAGTCGCCCGGTCCCCAGAATGTCCCGGCGTAGAAGCGCCCCAGGGGATCAGTGCCGCCATCATTGAAACGGGCTAATTGCGGGTTGGAAGGGTTATCGCAGACTTTTTGCTGCAACAAGCCATGTTTATCAGTGAGCCAGATAGCATTACGCATCGCCACAATAAAGCCGCCGCGGGCACGCAATGCAAAACACCCGACTTCTTCATGAAATGAGAGAACCGCATGCTCTGCTGTGGGCAGATGATAGCGATGGATCTCCCCTTCCAGAATATCCGCCCAATAGAGCGCCTTCTCTTCCTCGCTCCAGGTGGGACATTCCGGTAAGTTTCCGGTGTAATTGAACAGAACTTGTGGTTCAGGCATGACACATCCCCAAAATGAAAAAAGCCAGCAGTGCTGGCTTTCAGTATATACATCATTAGATTACTGGCGACTATCGTTCGCCTGACGTAATAAGGTACGGCTTTCGTTCTGGAATCGTTTTGCGTAATCCCCAAACCAGTGCTCAACTTTACGGAAGCTGTCGATAAACGCCTGCTTATCGCCCTGCTCCAGCAACGCGATGGCCTCACCAAAACGCTGATAATAGCGTTTGATCAGCGCCAGATTATTTTCTGATGACATAATAATGTCAGCATACAGCTGCGGATCCTGGGCAAAAAGACGTCCAACCATGGCCAGTTCAAGGCGGTAGATTGGTGAAGAAAGCGCTAATAACTGCTCAAGCTGCACATTCTCTTCCGCCAGATGCAGGCCATAAGCGAAGGTCGCAAAGTGGCGCAGGGCCTGGATGAAGGCCATATTTTGATCGTGCTCGACGGCGCTAATGCGGTGCAAACGCGCGCCCCACACCTGAATTTGTTCCAGGAACCACTGATAGGCTTCCGGCTGACGGCCATCACAGTAGACCACGACCTGTTTCGCCAGGCTGCCGCTATCGGGGCCAAACATGGGGTGCAACCCCAGCACGGGGCCATTGTGCGCAGCGAGCATTGCCTGCAATGGACCATTCTTCACAGACGCCAAATCAATCAGAATACAATCTTCCGGCAGAGGCGGGAGCTTCGCGATAATCTGTTCGGTGACATGAATCGGCACGCTGACGATCACCATGCCCGCATCAGCCATCAGCTCTGACGCACGCGCCCAGTCCTCTTTTTCAAAAATGCGTACCTGATAGCCAGAAAGCGTCAGCATTTTCTCGAACAGACGCCCCATCTGACCGCCACCGCCCACAATCACCACTGGACGCAAAGACGGGCACAGCGTTTTGAAGCCTTTGTCATTTTCGCTGGAGTACGATTCTCGCATCACACGGCGCAAAACATCTTCAATCAGATCGGGGGAAACCCCCATCGACTGCGCCTCATGACGACGTGACGCCAGCATTGACGCCTCACGCTCCGGCACGTAAATCGGCAGTCCATATTTGCTTTTCACCTCACCGACTTCGGCAACCAGTGACATACGGCGCGCCAGCAGATCCAGCAGCGCCTTATCGACTTCATCAATTTGATCGCGCAATGCGGTCAATTCTGCAACCATAACTAACCTCTTAAGCCAGACGTACCGCCAGCTGGCCGTTCAAATCTTTGTGGATCTCGCGCAGTAGTGCATCAGTCGCTTCCCAACTAATGCAGGCATCCGTTACGGAGACACCGTGTTTCATCGCGCTACGCGGCTGCTCTGATGACTGATTACCCTCATGGATATTACTCTCAATCATCAAACCAATAATCGAGCGATTACCGTCTTTAATTTGCGCGACAACGGATTCCGCAACCGCAGGCTGACGACGGTAATCTTTATTGGAATTACCATGGCTGCAATCTACCATCAGAGCCGGGCGCAGTCCCGCCTGTTCCATCTCTTTTTCACACTGTGCCACATCTGCCGGGCTGTAGTTCGGTGCCTTACCGCCGCGCAGGATCACGTGACCATCCGGGTTACCCTGGGTTTGCAACAGACACACCTGACCGGCCTGGTTAATTCCCACAAAGCGATGCGGCATTGCAGCAGCACGCATGGCATTAATCGCGGTGGCCAGGCTACCGTCGGTACCATTTTTAAACCCAACCGGCATCGACAAACCGGACGCCATTTCGCGGTGAGTTTGTGACTCCGTGGTACGGGCACCAATCGCCGACCAGCTAAACAGATCGCCCAGGTATTGCGGGCTATTGGGATCAAGGGCTTCTGTTGCGAGCGGCAGGCCCATGCTCACCAGCTCCACCAGCAGGCGACGCGCAATCTTCAGGCCTGCTTCCACATCAAACGAACCATCCATGTGCGGATCGTTAATCAACCCTTTCCAGCCAACTGTGGTACGTGGCTTTTCAAAATAGACGCGCATGACCAGGTAGAGGCTATCGCTGACCTCTTCGGCTAATGCTTTAAATCGACGAGCGTATTCAATCGCAGTTTCAGGATCGTGAATTGAGCATGGCCCACATACCACCAGCAGGCGCGGATCGCGACCGGCGATAATGTCAGAAATGGTCTGGCGGGAGTGCTCAATTTGCGCTTCCTGCTCAGAACTCAGCGGGAATTCCAGCTTTAACTGATCCGGAGTGATCAAAACCTGTTCGTCGGTGATATGTACATTGTTCAGCGCGTCTTTTTGCATGATGGCGATCCTGTAATGCTCGTTTGCGATAGTGGTTTCCTCAAGGAGGTGACTTAACAATATCACATCAAGTAAAGATTTCAATCCAAAATACGTACACAATACTTTACAACGAGCCTTTTCAGGCAAATTAATCCCGCTTATTGTGTAAACTTTAAATTACACACACTTTATCTCATGTCAGGCTATGCTGAAGAAAAAGGAGAATCACTATGCGTCCGACTGCTTTCGCACTGCTGGCTCTTTTGTTGACAGGCTGTCAGATCAATCCCTACACCTTCCAGCCACACTGGACTGGCACAAACTGGTTTACGGCCGGTAAAGAAGACGCCATGAACGGTGTTTCGGTAAAAAGTAATGAAACCCTTTCCGATAATTTTAACGATCCTGAGGTAAACCGCAGTGAATACCTGCGCGGTTATGCCGACGGCCAAAAAAGAATCTGTACGGAAGATTTTGTCTATGCCTGGGGCGTTTCGGGGAAAATATTTCCCGCCAGCTGCGATACTTCAGAAAATGCAGAGCCATTACGTCAGGCCTGGCAAAAAGGAATGGATGAAGGTATGCGAGCCACCAGACTTAATTGACTTCATTATCTGAGTCTTCATTAATAACAGCTCCTCATTGAGCTCTCGCCGCATTCATAGCCTTTTCACATAATGACTGTGCAGGTAAACGATGATATTCTGCCGGCACTCATTAAGGTCTTATATTTCCAGAGTGGTGTAGCGGATTCTGGTGCGACATTATTTTTTGATCCCTTTAAGCCAACTGACTCTGGCGATATTATTGTTCATTGTCGGCGGGCAAACTCTTGCCGGAACATTGACCGAAACGGATAAATCGGTGCGCTCAATCGTTTCTGGCATCGTCAGCTACACCCGCTGGCCAACGCTATCAGACCAGCCCAAACTCTGTATTTTCTCTTCCTCTCATTTTGTACAGGCGCTAAGCGACAGTGAGCCAACGCCGTTACCGTACACGCCCCATATCGTGCACAACGAAGCCGAAGCGCTGGCAGCAACCTGTGATGCTATTTATTTTGGTCATGAGTCGCCTGCAAATCAGCTGGCAATATTCGCGAATTATCAGGGAAGAGCATTGCTATTAATCGCCGAACAAAACCCTGAGTGTGTTATTGGTAGCGCCTTCTGTCTGATAATAAATGACGACACGGTAAGATTTTCAGTCAATCTGGATGCGCTGTCGCGCAGCGGTGTAAGAGTCAACCCGGATGTGTTAATGCTTGCCCGGAATAAAAAGCATGAATAAGGAATTCACCTCAATGCCACGGCCAACGTTTAAAAGAACGTTGCGCCGTATCAGTATGATTAGCGTAATAATAACCATGACCATTGTATGGTTATTATTATGCATCGCCTCGGTGGTGACGTTAAAACAGTATGCACAAAAAAATCTCGAACTCACCAGCGCCACGATGAGCCGGAGCCTGGAAGCTTCACTCGTCTTTAACGATGCGACTGCAGCCACTGAAACGCTCGCCACGCTGGGTAAACAGGGTCAGTTCGCCGTCGCCGAAGTCTTCGACATCCATCAGAAGCGTTTTGCTTACTGGTCGTGGAACCCCGATGAAAATCCTGACACGCTAGGAACGCTGGTGAGTCGCCTGCTCTTCCCGGTCCCTGCCGCGCAGCCGGTTATGCATAATGGTGCCGTTATTGGCGAAGTGCGTATCACCGCACGCGACAGCCTGATTAGCCACTTTATCTGGACCTCCTTCGCCGTCCTGACGGGCTGTATTCTCTTCGCCTCCTTTGTGGCGCTGGCGATTACCCACTCTTTGCATCATGGAATCGTCACGGCTTTGCAAAATATCACCGATGTCGTGCATGACGTCAGAACGAACCGCAACTTTTCTCGTCGGGTTGAAGAGGAGCGCATCGAAGAATTTCACCGTTTTGGACAGGACTTCAACAGCCTGCTCGACGAAATGGAGGAGTGGCAACTCAAACTTCAGGCCCGGAATGCGCAGCTAATGCGGACCGCCATGCACGATCCTCTGACCGGCCTTGCGAATCGCGCGGCGTTTCGTAATAGCATTGCGGCCTTGATGAAAGACCCCTCAGCACAAACCAACTCTGCCCTGCTGTTCCTCGATGGCGATAACTTTAAGGCGATCAATGACACCTGGGGACACGCGGCGGGTGACTGCGTGCTGATCGAGGTCGCCAGCAGAATGGTAGAATTTGGGGCGAAACGACATCAGTCATACCGGCTGGGCGGTGATGAATTTGCCATGATCCTGTATGGCGTCCATTCCGGCGCGGACGTTCAACAGATTTGTGCGGCGCTTTCACAGCAGTTAATACGCCCGTATGATCTGCATAACGGGCATCGCGTTAAAATGTCCCTCAGTATTGGGTTTGCTCTGACGTGGGAAACAACGTCGGTAGACATGTTACTGGAGCAAGCCGACCGCAATATGTACCTGGTGAAAAACCAGCGCTCAAAGACAATATCGTAAAAGGAACACGTTATGTTAAAGCGATACCTCGCGCCGATCTTTATGGCATCAACGTTTCTGGCGGGCTGCCAGGCACCACAGGGAAAGTTCAACCCGGAACAAATCGCGGCGATGAAATCCTACGGCTTTAACGAGACAAACGGCGACTGGTCGCTGGGGCTGTCTGCCAAAATTCTGTTCGGTAAAAACGAATATCAGCTCCGCCCGGAAAGCGAACAGCAGATCCAGACCATGGCGACTCGGCTGGCGTCTACCGGCTTGACCCATGCGCGGATGGACGGACACACAGACAACTACGGCGAAGAGAGCTACAACCAATCGCTGTCACTTAAACGCGCTAACGTTGTGGCTGATGCCTGGGCAAAAGGAGCGAAAATCCCGCGCAGTAATCTCACCACGCAGGGATTAGGCAAAAAATACCCTGTTGCGAGTAATTCGAGCTCGCAAGGACGCGCCGAAAACCGCCGGGTGGCGGTGGTCATCAGCGCGCCTTAACCTGGAATTAACGCGACTCAGCCAGTGATAACGCGGATTGCGCGCGCCAGCGCAACCAGTCAATCAGCACGAACAGAGCAAGACTGACGCCCATCACTGGCATCATCAGCCCAAGCCCCACACTAACAGCAATAGTCACAACTTTGCCGCTGGCGGGCAGTACCAGCCAGCTCTGACAAAGGGTCTGCACCGGATTCGCTGCCGCCTGCGCAGGCCGTCGCATCCACCACATCCGATAGCCCCATACGATCAATACGCATAGCGCCGTGCCAAACGCGATCAATACCAGCTGATTCACCACACCAAACAAGATCCCCATGTGGAAATCGACTCCCCAGCGGGTCAGTTTAGCCATCAGGGGAAAATCAGCGAAGCGCGTGCGGTCAACCACCTGCATTGAATGCGGATCGACGGCCACGGCATCAACCTGCGTCGGCCAGCTGCGATCAATCTCCGTCACCGTCCAGGCCTGTCCGTCCATTTTAGCGGGTCGGATTTCCAGCTTATGCGCATCAATCCCTGCCCCTCTTGCCGCCTGGAGCACATTATCAAAAAGCGTCAGATCGGTTGTCATCCCGGGCATCATCATTGCTCCATGATGACCGCGATGTTCAGCATGAGGATCCATTTCTGCCGCAGGCCCATGCAGTTGGGTGTTGACCTGCGGCGTCAGCCAGTTCATTTTGCTCCGCAACTTATCGACATTGCCACCGGCCCACTGTGACCAGGTCAGCCCGGTGGCCGAAAACAACAGCATCCCGCCCAACAGCAGCCAACCAAGTGAAACGTGGATGCGGCGACGATTCTGGAAGGCGTTATTGATACGTCGTTTAGGACGGGTATAAAACCACAGCGCAATCCCACCCAGGGCCGCAATCCACATCCACGATGCCGCCAGCTCGCTATACAAACGGCCGAAATCGCCCAGCATCAACGATGTGTGCAGATAATCAATTTTCTGACGCAACGGCAAGATCCCACTGGTGCCATACACCGTCAGATCGCCGCGGATCGCCAGCGTCACAGGATCGACGAAAATGGCTCTATTTTCCGACGGTCCAAGCGTCGGATCGATAAACATCACGCGGGTTGTTTCTCCGGCGATCAAACCGGGACGCACGGCCTGCAGACGTAGTTCGTCGCCTGTGGCTTTTTCCGCTACCGCAACTTGTTCGGCCAGCGGTTGCGCCTCGCCGGTTACATCACTGGAGAGCGCATGTTTATACAGATGGCTTTCCAGCTGAGGGGTCGCTACATAGAGCGTACCGGTCAGGGCCGCGAAGAAAATGAACGGGCCGACAAATAATCCGATATAAAAATGAAGGCGCCGCAGCAGGTTTACCCATGCCGCGCGCGGAGTGCAGGTAGTCATACTTTTCCTTTACAGGTAAAAAGTTATCGGTACGCCAGACAGGCATACGTTTTATTTTTTAACGGGAAAAAGCAGACCGCTCCGGCGGGGCGCGGGTATCGGGGTATAACCAGGGGAAAAAATGCCAGTGACTCACCCTCTGACGCGGTGGCGTGACACTTTGTCGTAGCAATAACGCGCACAGCAGCACAATCAAAGACAGCAGCATGCCCGGCACGTGCGCCATCAGGACGCAATAACCACAGGCTTCGGCGTGATCGACAGGCATTGAGTGCGGCGACTCACCATGATGCTCTGCCATCGACATCTGACGCATGTCATGGTGCATACCCGGCATCGCGCTCATGGGATCTTTTTGCAGCGAAACAGAGATAAGCGGCGCCACCACAATCAGCAGGATCGCGAACAGCGCGGTCCAGGCCGCTGCGCGTTTCAAGGCTGGCTGATGCAGTACGTTATCCACTTCCCCTCCGACAATGAGGGGGCATTGTAAATGATTTATGAGAAAACGGTTAACACGATGAGGTCGATACCATAAAAAAGGGCCAGCCTTTCGGCCAGCCCTTTTAACAGGATGTCGCATAAGCGAATCTTAGTTAAGACGCTCTTTGATACGAGCAGACTTACCGGTACGCTCACGCAGGTAGTACAGTTTAGCTTTACGTACAGCACCACGACGTTTGACAGTAATGCTGTCAACTACTGGAGAGTGAGTCTGGAAGACACGCTCAACACCTTCGCCGTTGGAAATTTTACGAACAGTGAATGCAGAGTGCAGACCGCGGTTACGAATAGCGATAACCACGCCCTCGAATGCCTGCAGACGTTTTTTGGAACCTTCAACAACCCATACTTTCACTTCCACGGAATCACCCGGACGGAATGAAGGTACGTCCTGCTTCATCTGCTCTTGTTCAATTTGCTTAATAATGTTGCTCATAATTTAATCTCTTATCCTGGGTAAACTGATATTCGGGAGCGTGTTACGCTTGCCCATCATGTTTATGTTGCTGTATCGCGTGTTCTTTTTTGAACTCCGCTAGCAACTTTGCTTGCTCTTCAGTCAGAGCCAGGTTTTCCAGAAGTTCAGGTCTTCTAAGCCAGGTTCGGCCCAGCGACTGCTTCAAACGCCAGCGACGTATCTCAGCATGGTTCCCCGACAGTAATACCGCCGGTACTTCCATCCCTTCTAACACTTCAGGGCGGGTATAGTGTGGGCAGTCCAGCAATCCATCAGCAAAAGAATCTTCTGTTGCTGAAGCTTCATGGCCCAGTACACCCGGAATAAACCGGGCAACGGAGTCAATCAGCGTCATTGCCGGTAACTCACCACCGCTGAGAACGTAATCGCCGATAGACCATTCTTCGTCAATCTCGGTTTGGATTACGCGCTCATCTATGCCTTCATAGCGTCCACACACCAGAATCAATTTCTGATTCGTGGCCAGTTCGCTTACGCCTGCTTGATCAAGCTTGCGTCCCTGAGGTGATAGATAAATCACCTTCGCGCCTTCACCTGCCGCGGCTTTTGCTGTATGGATGGCGTCCCGTAAGGGTTGCACCATCATTAGCATCCCCGGTCCGCCGCCGTAAGGACGTTCGTCCACGGTACGGTGCCGGTCATGCGTGAAGTCACGAGGACTCCAGCTTTCGATGCTCAGCAGGCCTTTTTTTACTGCCCGGCCAGTTACCCCGTAATCAGTAATCGCGCGGAACATTTCAGGAAACAGGCTAATAATGCCAATCCACATAGCGCCGTCTTTTACCGTTTATCCGGAGAATTTAAAAACCAGGATCCCAATCTACTTCAATCGTGCGAGTAGTGAGATCGACTTTCTTGATAACCTGCCCATCGAGGAACGGAACCAGCCGCTCCTTGATGCCAAATGCATCTTTCAGGTTTGCCTTAATGACGAGAACGTCATTTGACCCGGTTTCCATCATGTCGATGACTTTCCCCAGGGCATAGCCTTCAGTGGTCACTACCTGGCAACCCATAAGGTCTTTCCAGTAGTAGCTCCCATCTTCAAGCTGAGGCAATTGCGACGAATCAACGACAATTTCACAATTGGTCAGGAGATTCGCTGCATCGCGATCGTCAACGCCTTTCAGCTTGATCACGATATCCTGATTGTGGTGGCGCCAGCTTTCCAGCTCGACCGCTTCCCACTTACCGCCTTTCTGGATAAACCAGGGCTGGTAATCAAAAATGCTTTCAGCGTCTTCAGTGGAGGAAAACACTCTGAGCCAACCACGAATACCGTAGCAAGAACCCATTTTTCCCAATACGATCGGTTCAACAGGTGCTTTAATGCTCATCATGACCACCGTGACAGATTAAGCTGCTTTGTTTGCTGCTTTGATAAGCGTAGCAACGCGATCGGAAACAGTAGCGCCCTGGCCAACCCAGTGAGCGATACGATCCAGATCCAGACGGGTTTCTTCTTCAGAACCGCTAGCGATCGGGTTGAAGAAACCAACGCGCTCAATGAAGCGACCGTTGCGTGCATTACGGCTGTCAGTCACAACAACCTGGTAGAACGGACGCTTTTTTGCGCCGTGACGTGCTAAACGAATAGTTACCATAACATCCTCTTGTGTGAATAAAACACTGGGCCCCATCGAGGAACGGAGCCCAGTGTCATATTAAAAGCCCGAAAATTTTACTGATTTCTGGAGAAATTGCAATCAGCATATGCTTCACATATGCCAAACAAGGGTTATAAGGCGTATATCGGTGCAGCCAGTTTAGTTCCGGCGTGCGCGCAGAAAGCGGAGCGTACACGTAGTACGTGAGCATTTCGAGCACACCCCGGAGCTAAAATGGCAAACAAGATAGCCTTATATCCCTTGTTTCAGCGGCCAGGGAATCCCGGCGGCATCATGCCTTTCATGCCACGCATCATTTTCGCCATCCCGCCCTTCTTCATTTTCTTCATCATGCGCTGCATGTCGTCGAACTGCTTCAGAAGGCGGTTTACATCCTGCACCTGCATCCCGCAACCGGCCGCAATACGGCGTTTACGGGAACCTTTGATAATCTCTGGCTTCGCACGTTCTTTCAGCGTCATCGAATTGATGATCGCTTCCATACGCACCAGCACTTTGTCATCCATCTGCGCTTTTACGTTGTCCGGAATCTGGCCCATGCCCGGCAGCTTGCCCATCAGGCTCGCCATTCCGCCCATGTTTTTCATCTGACGCAGCTGTTCCAGGAAATCGGTTAAATCAAACCCGTCGCCTTTTTTCAGCTTGCTCGCCAGCTTCTCAGCCTGCGCGCGGTCAACTTTGCTCTCGATATCTTCGATCAGCGACAGCACATCGCCCATGCCGAGGATACGGGAGGCAATACGATCGGGATGGAACGGCTCCAGCGCTTCAGTCTTCTCGCCGACACCGAGGAATTTAATCGGCTTACCGGTGATATGACGAATAGAGAGCGCCGCACCGCCGCGGGCATCACCGTCCACTTTGGTCAGCACCACGCCGGTTAACGGCAGCGCTTCGTTAAACGCTTTTGCGGTATTCGCGGCATCCTGGCCGGTCATCGCATCGACAACAAACAGCGTCTCTACCGGATTAATCGCGGCATGAACCTGTTTGATTTCGTCCATCATTGCTTCGTCAACGTGCAGACGACCGGCAGTATCCACCAGCAGCACGTCGTAAAACTTCAGCTTCGCTTCTTTCAGCGCCGCATTAACGATATCGACGGGTTTCTGCGCGACGTCGGACGGGAAGAAATCCACGCCAACCTGCTCTGCCAGGGTTTCGAGCTGTTTGATCGCCGCAGGGCGATAAACGTCGGCAGACACGACCAGCACTTTTTTCTTGTGCTTTTCGCGCAGGAATTTACCCAGCTTACCGACGCTGGTTGTTTTACCCGCACCCTGTAAACCCGCCATCAGCACAACCGCAGGCGGCTGCGCGGCCAGGTTCAGGACCTGGTTCTCTTCGCCCATCGCCGCAACCAGCTCGTTGCGCACGATTTTGACGAATTCCTGACCCGGCGTCAGGCTCTTATTGACTTCATGACCAACCGCTTTCTCTTTCACACGGCTGATGAACTCACGCACGACGGGCAGCGCCACATCGGCTTCGAGTAACGCCATACGCACTTCGCGCAGCGTCTCTTTCACATTGTCTTCAGTGAGGCGTCCACGTCCGCTGATGTTGCGCAGCGAGCGCGACAAACGATCGGTTAAATTATCAAACATTGTCTATCGCCTGAGGTAGAAACGTTAGGTCGCCACAGCGACACATACACAGAATTTTGCCGCAGTATAACATGAAGGCGCCTTTGTTGTTATGCAACGGTTGGAGCGCGCGTCACGTAACGTTATACTGCTTATCTTTCTAATTAAGACAACTGTCGACGCCTATATGCCTGTTTTCGCACTGATCGCCCTTGTTGCCTACTCTTTCAGCCTTGCGCTGATCATTCCCGGCCTGTTGCAAAAAAACAGCGGCTGGCGACGAATGGCTATTTTGTCGGCAGTTATCGCCCTGGTCAGCCATGCGTTTGCACTGGAGTCGCGCATCATTCCTGGCGATGGTAGCGTACAAAACCTGAGCGTACTGAACGTGGGATCGCTGGTCAGTCTGATGATCTGTACGGTCATGACCATCGTCGCGTCCAAAAACCGCGGCTGGCTTCTGCTGCCGATTGTGTATGCCTTTGCCCTCATCAATCTGGCCTTTGCCACCTTTATGCCTAACGAATTCATCACCCACCTGGAAACAACTCCGGGCATGATGGTGCATATTGGCTTGTCGCTTTTCTCGTATGCCACGCTGATCATTGCGGCGCTGTATGCCATGCAACTGGCCTGGATTGACTATCAGCTTAAGAATAAAAAGCTGGTTTTCAATCAGGAAATGCCACCGCTGATGGTCATTGAGCGTAAGATGTTCCATATCACCCAGATTGGTGTCGTTCTGCTCACGCTGACGCTGTGTACCGGCCTGTTTTATATGCAGAACCTGTTCAGCATTGAGAATATCGACAAAGCCGTTCTCTCAATTATCGCGTGGTTTGTTTATATCGTCCTGTTGTGGGGCCATTATCACAAGGGCTGGCGCGGTCTTCGCGTCGTCTGGTTTAACGTCGCTGGCGCAGGCATCCTGACGGTGGCTTATTTCGGTAGCCGCGTCATTCAGCAGTTTGTCGGCTAAGTAACAAAGGAGTTCCCTCTGGAACACATCTCCACCACCACACTGATCGTCACGCTGATCGTCATGGTGGTTATTTCCGCCTATTTCTCTGGTTCAGAGACCGGCATGATGACCCTGAACCGCTATCGGTTACGTCATCGCGCTAAACACGGCAATCGTGCTGCCCGTCGCGTAGAGAAATTACTGCGCAAGCCTGATCGACTGATTAGCCTGGTACTCATCGGCAACAACCTCGTCAATATCCTCGCCTCGGCGTTAGGCACCATCGTAGGAATGCGGTTGTATGGCAATGCCGGCGTCGCGATCGCAACGGGGGTTCTGACGTTTGTGGTGCTGGTGTTTGCAGAAGTGCTGCCAAAAACTATCGCGGCGCTCTATCCGGAGAAAGTGGCTTATCCGAGCAGTTTCCTTCTCGCGCCTCTGCTGATCCTGATGATGCCGCTGGTCTGGCTGCTGAATATGGTGACTCGCCTGCTGATGCGTATGGTTGGCATTAAAGCCGACGTCACGATCAGCAGCGCGCTCAGCAAAGACGAACTGCGCACCATCGTGAATGAATCCCGCTCGCAAATTTCGCGCCGGAATCAGGACATGCTGCTGTCGGTGCTGGATCTGGAAAAAGTCAGCGTTGACGACATCATGGTGCCGCGTAATGAAATCGTGGGTATCGACATCAACGACGACTGGAAAGCCATCGTCCGCCAGCTGACACACTCACCGCATGGCCGCATCGTGCTCTATCGTGACTCGCTGGACGACGCCATTGGGATGCTGCGCGTGCGTGAAGCCTATCGTCTGATGACCGAGAAAAAAGAGTTCACCAAAGAGGTCATGCTCCGTTCCGCTGATGAGATCTATTTCATTCCGGAAGGCACGCCGCTCAGCACGCAGCTGGTTAAGTTTCAGCGAAATAAAAAGAAAGTCGGCCTGGTGGTCGATGAATATGGTGATATTCAGGGACTGGTGACGGTCGAAGACATTCTGGAAGAGATTGTCGGTGATTTCACGACATCAATGTCGCCTTCTCTTGCAGAAGAGGTTACGCCGCAAAATGACGGGTCGGTGCTGATTGACGGTAGCGCCAACGTGCGTGAACTTAACAAAGCCTTTAACTGGCATCTGCCAGAGGATGACGCCCGGACGATCAACGGTATGATTCTGGAAGCGCTGGAGGAGATCCCGGCGGCTGGAACGCGGGTTCGCATCAGCCAGTATGATATTGATATCCTGGATGTTCAGGACAACATGATTAAGCAGGTGAAAGTTATCCCGGTAAAACCGCTTCGGGACAGCGTGGCAGAATGAAAAGTCCCCTCTCCAGGCGGAGAGGGGAAACTGAATCAGCCCTTCGCTTTCGCGACAGTCACCATCGCCGCACGAATCGTACGACCATTCAGCGTATAGCCTTTTTGCATCACAGCCAGCACGTTGCCCGCCGCCACATCTTCAGATTCAACCATCGCAATCGCCTGGTGAACGTTCGGGTCAAGCGCCACATTGGTGTCAGCCACCACTTCAACGCCAAACTTACGTACCACATCCAGCATGGATTTCAGCGTCAGCTCAAGGCCTTCCACCATAGCAGCCATATCCGGATTCGCTTTGTCTGCAACTTCCAGCGCGCGATCCAGGCTGTCGATAACAGGCAGCAGCTCGTTGACGAATTTCTCCAGCGCAAATTTATGCGCCTTCTCGACGTCCAGCTCGGTACGGCGACGCAGGTTTTCCATTTCCGCTTTGATACGCAGCACGCCTTCGCGCTCGCGATTCTGCGCTTCTGTTAACTGAGCTTCCAGATTCGCAATTTTTTCATCGCGCGGGTCCACCTGCTCAGCAGAAGTGTCCGGCTCTACAGCCTCAACTTCTTCGTGCTGTTCCGTGATAATTTCTTCCGGGGCTTGCCCCTCAGGCGTTTTCTGTTCTTTACTACTCATGAATTTCTCCGCGTTTTTCTGCATTCATCTCGCTAACTTCGCTTATTATGGGGATCAGTTTCCGGGATTCAAGGGAACAAAGCACATTGTCATCATCATTCGACACAAGGACCTCCAGAAAATGAATAATCATTTCAAGTGTATTGGGATTGTCGGGCATCCACGTCATCCTACCGCGCTGACGACACATGAAATGCTGTATCGCTGGCTGTGCGCGAAGGGTTATGACGTCATCGTTGAACAGCAAATAGCGCAGGAACTGCAGCTCAAAAATGTCAAAACCGGCACGCTGGCGGAAATTGGTCAACAGGCCGATCTCGCCGTGGTGGTTGGCGGCGATGGTAATATGCTCGGTGCCGCGCGAACGCTGGCGCGCTACGACATTAAAGTCATTGGAATCAACCGCGGCAACCTTGGCTTCCTGACCGATCTTGACCCGGATAATGCCCATCAGCAGCTTGCCGATGTGCTGGATGGCCATTACATCAGCGAAAAACGCTTTCTGCTGGAAGCGCAGGTGTGTCAACAAGACTGTCAGAAGCGCATCAGCACTGCCATCAATGAGGTCGTTTTGCATCCAGGCAAAGTGGCGCACATGATTGAGTTTGAAGTCTATATCGACGAAGTTTTCGCCTTTTCACAGCGTTCGGATGGGCTGATAATCTCTACGCCCACTGGCTCAACGGCCTATTCACTTTCCGCGGGCGGCCCCATTCTGACCCCTTCGCTGGATGCGATCACCCTGGTGCCGATGTTCCCCCATACCCTCTCGGCTCGCCCGCTGGTCATTAACAGCAGCAGCACCATCCGCCTGCGATTCTCACATCGCCGCAACGACCTCGAAATCAGCTGCGACAGTCAAATCGCGCTGCCGATTCAGGAAGGTGAAGATGTGTTAATTCGTCGATGCGACTATCATTTAAATCTGATTCACCCGAAAGATTACAGTTATTTCAACACGCTAAGCTCAAAACTCGGCTGGTCAAAAAAATTGTTCTAATTTTGCATCCAGCACTTTACTGTATATAAAACCAGTTTATACTGTATGAAAACACAGTTATGTTTTTTCATACAGGAAAACAATTATGCTGGCACAACTGACCATCAGCAACTTTGCCATTGTTCGTGAGCTTGAGATCGATTTTCAGAGCGGAATGACGGCCATTACCGGTGAAACCGGTGCAGGTAAATCCATTGCCATTGATGCGCTCGGCTTGTGTCTGGGCGGCCGTGCCGAAGGTGACATTGTGCGCACCGGCGCAAGCCGTGCCGACCTCTGCGCACGTTTCTCATTGAAGGATACTCCTGCCGCCCTGCGTTGGCTTGAAGTGAATCAACTCGAAGACGGGC
Organism: Enterobacteriaceae bacterium RIT714; assembly: GCA_009668015.1. GTDB lineage: Bacteria > Pseudomonadota > Gammaproteobacteria > Enterobacterales > Enterobacteriaceae > Enterobacter. The sequence goes on along the minus strand of WJYB01000014.1, from coordinate 82,113 downwards.
GTGAGTGTTTACTTCGCCGCGTAATTAGCAGCGATGGCCGTTCGCGCGGCTTTATCAACGGTACTGCCGTTCCCCTTTCTCAGCTTCGCGAGCTGGGCCAACTGCTGATTCAAATCCATGGACAGCATGCCCATCAGCAGCTCATCAAACCTGAACAACAAAAAGCACTGCTTGATGGCTACGCAGGTGAGTATGCACTCACTCAACTTATGGCAGAGCACTACCGTCAATGGCATCAGAGCTGTCGTGAACTGGCCCAGCATCAACAGCAAAGCCAGGAGCGCGCCGCCCGCGCCGAACTGCTGGACTATCAGTTAAAAGAGCTCAATGAGTTCAACCCACAGCCCGGCGAGTTTGAGCAGATTGACGAAGAGTACAAGCGTCTGGCCAACAGTGGGCACCTGCTTTCAACCAGCCAGCAAGCGTTGAATCTGCTGGCCGATGGTGAAGAGCTGAATTTACAGAGCCAGCTATATACCGTGCGTCAGCAGGTGACTGAGCTGGCCAGCCTCGACAGCAAACTTTCTGGCGTGCTGGATATGCTGGAAGAAGCGGCTATTCAGATCTCTGAAGCCGGCGAAGAACTGCGCCATTATTGCGAGCGTCTGGATCTCGACCCCAACAGATTGTTTGAGCTTGAGCAACGCATCTCCCGACAAATTTCTCTGGCACGTAAGCACCACGTCACGCCAGAAGAGCTACCGAATTATCATCGTTCTTTACTGGACGAACAGCAGCAGCTCGACGATCAGGCCGACTCACTGGAAACCTTGTCACTGGCAGTGGGCGTTCATCATCAACAGGCGCTGGCAACGGCAAAACAGCTTCACGCCGTCCGTCAGCACTATGCGCAGGAACTGGGTCAATACATCACCGACAGCATGCATGCGTTGTCGATGCCGCATGGCGTCTTCACGATTGATGTCAAACTGGAAGAAAACCACCTGACCGCAGAAGGTGCTGACCGTGTAGAGTTCCGCGTCACCACTAACCCAGGCCAGCCTTTACAGGCGATCTCCAAAGTCGCCTCCGGCGGTGAGTTATCACGTATCGCTCTGGCAATTCAGGTCATCACCGCCCGTAAAATGGAAACACCAGCACTGATTTTCGACGAAGTGGATGTCGGGATCAGCGGCCCAACGGCGGCTGTCGTCGGTAAATTGCTACGTCAGTTGGGCGAGTCCACCCAGGTCATGTGCGTGACGCATCTTCCTCAGGTGGCGGGCTGCGGGCACCATCACTTCTTTGTCAGTAAAGAAACCGATGGCGAAATGACAGAAACTCACATGCAACCGTTAGATAAAAAGGCACGTTTGCAAGAGCTGGCGCGACTGCTGGGCGGAAGCGAAGTGACGCGTAATACGCTGGCCAACGCCAAAGAACTGCTGGCTGCGTAAACTTTTTCGGGATCTCAGGGTCATACAGAACAACAAAAACGCCGTAAGACCGGTTTCAAAGTGGGGCAAGGTCTATTATCATCGGCATATAACATATGAGCCGCGTATTGCTCGGGCCCGAAAAGGAATCAAATCACTATGCGCTGTAAAACGCTGACCGCTGTCGCAGCGGTTCTTCTGATGTTGACCGCAGGTTGTTCCACTCTGGAGCGAGTGGTTTACCGTCCTGATATCAACCAGGGGAACTACCTCACACCTAACGATGTGTCTAAAATTCGTGTTGGTATGACACAACAGCAGGTCGCTTATGCACTGGGAACCCCGATGATGTCCGATCCGTTCGGCACTAATACCTGGTTCTACGTATTCCGCCAGCAGCCTGGCCATGAAGGTGTGACGCAGCAAACGCTGACGCTGACATTTAACAGCAGTGGTGTGTTGACCAATATTGATAACAAACCGGCGCTCACCAAAGAGTAAGGGTTTAGTCATGCAAAAAGGTGCTCAATGAGCACCTTTTTTGTTTCGGTAAATCATTGCCATTCAGAATGACAAATTCAGCGATTCGGTTATTTTGCTGACTTTTCTGCGCGTTGGCGGCGCAACTCCTTGGGATCCGCGATAAGCGGGCGGTAAATCTCAACGCGATCGCCATCGTTAAGCATGTCCGTCAGTTTGACCGGACGACTGTAAATACCCACTTTATTCTTCGTCAGATCAATATCACTGCGCAGTTCGAGCAAACCAGAAGCACGAATGGCGTCTTCAACGGTCGCCCCCTCTTCCAGCTTCACTCGCTGCAAATACTGTTTTTCCGGCAGTGCGTAGGCCACTTCAATGGCAATTTTAGGCGGCACTGTAGACCTCTTTGGCACGGACGGTGAATGCCTGAACCATGTTAGAAGCCAGCTCTTTAAATATACGGCCAAACGCCAGCTCGATCAGCGTATTGGTAAACTCAAAATCCAGATGGAATTCAATACGACAGGCATCCGCGCTGAGTGGAGTAAACTTCCAGCCTCCCATCAGTTTTTTGAACGGGCCATCGACCAAATGCATCAAAATGCTTTGGTTATCGGTCAACGTATTACGCGTGGTAAACGTTTTACTGATCCCGGCTTTAGAGACATCCACCGCTGCTGTCATCTGCGTCGGGCCAACATCCAGCACCCGGCTACCGGTACATCCCGGAATAAACTGCGGATAGGACTTCACGTCATTCACTAACTGATACATTTGTTCCACACTGTAGGGGACAAGCGCAGTACGGCTAATCTGAGGCATAGCTTTTTCCATGGTCACACAACGGACAAATAATAACATTTATCCCTTGTTAAAAAAACGCTAAGGCTCATCTCGTGCTAAGATAGCGCGTTAGACCTCACAGGACGCAATCGCAATGAGGTTACTTTTTGAACTCAGATTACCTATGGCTTCACGACACTTATGACGAAGAAAAAAGTACATAAACCTGGCTCGGCAACCATTGCGCTCAACAAGCGTGCCCGCCATGAGTATTTCATTGAAGAAGAATTCGAAGCTGGCCTTGCGTTGCAGGGCTGGGAAGTTAAATCCCTGCGCGCAGGTAAAGCAAACATCAGCGACAGCTACGTGATTATGATTGATGGCGAAGCCTTCCTGTTTGGCGCGAACTTTACGCCGCTGGCGGTCGCCTCTTCACACTACGTTTGTGACCCGACGCGCACGCGTAAACTGCTGCTCAACCAGCGCGAACTGGCTTCACTCTTTGGCCGTATCAACCGCGAAGGTTACACCGTCGTCGCTCTGTCTCTGTACTGGAAAAACGCCTGGTGCAAAGTGAAAATCGGCGTGGCGAAGGGTAAAAAACAGCACGACAAACGTGATGACGTGAAAGACCGCGAATGGCAGGTCGATAAAGCGCGTATCATGAAACACGCTGGTCGTTAATTTCTGTCTGTATTTTGTACTTATTATGCTGATTTAAGAACTTATCGTTCGGCGCTGGCATCTCCGATGCCAGTTCTGGTATACTGAGTTCAACACATTGGGGCTGATTCTGGATTCGACGGGATTTGCGAAACCCAAGGTGCATGCCGAGGGGCGGTTTGCCTCGTAAAAAGCCGCAAAAAAATAGTCGCAAACGACGAAAACTACGCTTTAGCAGCTTAATAACCTGCTAAGAGCCCTCTCTCCCTAGCCTCCGCTCTTAGGACGGGGATCAAGAGAGGTCAAACCCAAAAGAGATCGCGTGGAAGTCCTGCCTGGGGCTAAAGCGCTAAAACTAATCAGGCTAGTTTGGTAGTGGCGTGTCTGTCCGCAGGTGCCAGGCGAATGTAAAGACTGACTAAGCATGTAGTACCGAGGATGTAGGAATTTCGGACGGGGGTTCAAATCCCCCCAGCTCCACCAAAATCTTCAATCGATGATTACCAGAGTCATCCGATAAAGTCTAAAGAGCCCGCATGGCGCAAGCCCTGCGGGCTTTTTTGTATCTGTTATTTGTCCCGCGAAGTCTGATGCCAACTAATTAAATCCTAACCTTTTAGGCACCTTGTTAGGCACCTCATAAAGCTTTATTGTTTTTGAGGTGCCTAAAACTATGGAAACCCGGCAATGGCAAGACAAACCAAACCTTTATCCGTTAAGGAAATCGAATCCGCCAAACCAAAGGAAGCTGACTACGTTCTTTACGATGGCGATGGCCTTGAGCTACTCATCAAATCCACCGGTAGCAAAATATGGCAGTTCCGCTACATTCGCCCTGTTACCAAAAAGCGTGCGAAGAAGAGCATTGGCCCCTACCCGGCAGTTACCCTTGCCGATGCCAGAAACTATCGAGCAGAGTCTCGCTCTCTCCTGGCAAAACAAATCGATCCTCAGGAACATCAACAAGAACAATTACGCAGTTCGCTTGAAGCCAAAACCAATACTTTCCAACTCGTGGCTGAGCGTTGGTGGAATGTGAAGAAAGCAAGCGTCACAGAGGACTATGCTCACGATATTTGGCGCTCTCTTGAAAGAGACGTTTTCCCTGCAATTGGAAAAGTCCATATAACGGATATTAAACCCCATACATTGGTTCAGGCAGTTCAACCGGTTCAAGCTAGAGGTGCTTTAGAAACGGTCCGTCGTCTTTGCCAACGTATTAACGAGGTAATGATTTATGCACAGAATACAGGCCTGATTGATGCAGTACCGAGTGTCAATATTGGCAAAGCATTCGAGAAGCCTCAGAAAAAGAACATGCCGAGCATCCGGCCTGATCAACTGCCTCAACTGATGCAGACGATGCGAACAGCAAACATCAGCCAGTTAACACGATGCCTGTTCATGTGGCAGCTTCTTACTATTACCCGTCCTGCCGAAGCGGCTGAAGCTCGCTGGGAAGAGGTAGACATGAAAGCGCGAGAGTGGAAGATTCCTGCAGCACGCATGAAAATGAACCGCGACCATACTGTTCCATTGTCAGATGAAGCCATCGCTGTGCTGGAAATGATGAAGCCGTTAAGTGGCAATCGGGAATTCATTTTTCCCAGCCGTATCAAACCAAAGCAACCAATGAATAGTCAGACGGTTAACGCATCACTAAAGCGTGCGGGCTTTGGCGGAGTGCTGGTTTCGCATGGCCTGCGTTCTATCGCCAGTACGGCCCTTAATGAGCAAGGTTTTCCACCTGATGTGATTGAGGCAGCTTTGGCCCATGTGGAAAAGAATGAAGTGCGACGTGCCTATAACCGCAGTGATTACCTTGAACAGCGTCGTCCGATGATGCAGTGGTGGGCTGATTTTGTGATGGCAGCGGATCGTGGAAGCATGATTGAAGGTGGGATAAAGGGAATGCGGTTGGTTGTGTGACTAAATTAAACTGAGTTCAGCTCAAGCTTTTGGGCTGATATTGGTAAAAATTTATATTTCCATCCGGTAAGAGTCAGGAGCAAATGTTACCCTAAAGTGCAGGAGTAATTAAAAGAATGAACGCTGTATAGTGCAACGATCTATTTGCTTATGTATTTTTTGTACAAAGTCTTATGTGATTTTGCGACAACCAATGTCAGACGCAGAAGCTGAGCACAGCACAGCACAGCAAAAGCAGGATGGCGCATCAGCTTAAGCGTCATGAAGTGCACATTTACCTCGACAGATTCGATACGCTTAAATACCCAGTATCGCCATCTGTTCGGTGGACTATTTTCATCTAAGGAGCATAAGGACGTGGAGTTTTCTGTTTCTGTTTTAATTCGCCCCTTTTTATCAATGGGCAAAGGTATCTGGGCCCAGATTAAACGTCCATTAGCAGAACGGAAGGCTCTGACGCATCCTGAACAAGAAAAACATTCACTCTACAGTGTTATGGAAAATACACTAGTGCATCTTGGCGTAGAACCTTCAGCATCACAGCCGACCTGGAAGCGCTGGGTTTCACTACTGGAGAGTAAGATCGTAATCACAGAAACATTTTCGCTACCTCACATCAATGAGTGGCTCAATATTGGTGAGGTTCAGGAGCATCTCAAACACCTAGCCATACATAAATTAACCAGTAGCATGCATCCCCTTGAGAGTGAGCAGGCGTTAATTGAAAGCTACATAGCTAAAACAGGGGAAACCGAAAACAGAGCAAAAGATATCATAAATCAGGCCGTCACGGCCATTACGGAAGGGACGCTCAGCGGGCTTAAAGATCCGGAGTTAGGCATATTGATGAGAATGCATTCTCAGACAATGCATGAACGTTTCGAAACGTTAAATCGACAGTTTTTTCCTGAACAAACACTCTCAATCCAGCAACTCTGCTCTGTTAATGAAAAATGGTTGACTGAAACACTGTCAAATAAAACCCGGTCAAAAACAAGGCTTGGGCAAGTGCTATGTCCGGGTGATTCAGGAGTGGTGCTTAAACGCACTGCACTCATGAAGCAATTTTCCGACACTCTATCAGCCTTACTTGATGGCGGCGTAATCGTCGTAACAGGAGCAGAGGGGAATGGTAAATCATGGCTAGTAGCACAACACTGGCTGTCCGTTCCTGTAAAGCCGCTCACAGCGTTTATTCGGGCCGAAGACATAGAAGAACCGTGTAATGATATCTCTGCTGTAATCATCAACGCCCTGTGCCATAGCTGTCAGGGGGATGTGTCTGTTCATACCAAATTCTGGCAAGAACAATTCAGGGCATGGTGTGATAGTTCAAAGCGCCCCACATGTGGAATGATTGTCATACTTGACGGTATAAACCAACGTCCAGCTATCCGCTGGGCACAGTTTATCGACAAGCTGAGTGAATTCCTTCAGTGTCTGGGTGGTAAACTGATTGTAACGTCCAGACAGCATTATTTTACTCAAAATGTTGAGTCCAGACTGGCGACACCCGTTATAAAAAGGCCAGTCCCGGAATGGTCCGCAGAAGAACGGGACACAATACTCGCTTTACGCCATATCAACATTGCAGGAAGAAAACTCAGTGAGAACGTTGCAACCAGCCTGCTTAATCCACGCATGCTTGGAATTGCATTGGAACTATTCAGTGCAGAACAATTGCATGATTTAGCCGAACTAAGTGTATCGTTGATGTTGTTTGAGCACATCAAAGCCAGCCAACGAGATAGTTATGAAGTCTCTGCAGAGCTGTTCAGTAATGAGCTGCGTTCGTTCGGAAAGAAGGTGCTTGAACGGAGCGAAATCAAAGATAATGAAGATATTGATATTTTCGATGCTGAACTTAACGGTGTTTTTGCAGGGGGGTTGCAGGCCGTTATTGACGGGCGTTTTTTTACCCCCTTGCCTGAAGACACAACGCGCTATCGTATTCATCCTGAAGGACTTAACCTGGCTCTTGGGCTGGCTATTCTTGATATTGTCAATAAAGCAGCCAGAAACCATAAAGATCTTGATGAGGTAATGGCCTCCCTCGTCGAGCCCATCATCGCGCTTGATAAGACGTCGGATACCCTCTTTGCAGCCCTCACTATTGCCAGCCTGGAAAGGCAGCATCCTGTTGCAACCGGAGTTGCCATTCTAGTCAGTTTTGCTGGACTGCAAAATCCCGACGCCCTGCTTACCTCTGCGTTTATGGCTTTAGCGCGACGTCGGCCTGAAATATTCATCAATGCCTGTGAACATCTTGCACTACGTGATATCAATCCCCCGCAACATCACTGGATTGAATATGCGATCCTGCACGCCTCCCGACACACCTCTTCTGCAGAAAAAATTCTGACAGCAGCTACTAACTGGCTTGGGTGGAGTCCAACTCATCTCCCTCTATCGTCAGTGGGGGCCGTCCAGCATGATGCTGACATACAGGCTAAAATTGAAAAACGGCAAAAAGATCGTGAGCATAAAATTGGCTTATTGTCGCCTAATGAAAAAGAATTATTCAGAACATTAGTCTTAAAAGACACAGATAGTTTATCGGCACTGCATTCACTAGCAATGAAGCTTTTTGCAGGAAAGGCTTTAATGCCGCATATTAATGCGTTAGTTAAATGGAATTTTGCTTCTAATCTGAACCAAGATTATGGCGTTCCCTGGCAGACATTCCGCGACTTGATCGCGTTTAACTCAATTGATTGGCAAAACGTCCGTTCCCACTTGCGTGATCAATGGACGTTTTTTGTACATGACAAAAGTTCACGTGCAGGTAAATGGACGGCTATTAATCTTTTGATGGCGACAGGGAATTCTGACGATGCGCAACTCGCCGAGATGCTTGCACACCAGTTACGTGACAATAGTTCGGACATCAAAGGTTGGCATATCAATGAATCATGGTGTGAAGCTGACCCCTGTAATCCGGCTAATCCAGAATCCAGCAATGTCAGCCAAACGGCAGAAAAACACAGCAAACTGGATGTAAGCACGCTCTTCAATTCCTTCGGAATCGGTTATCAAGAAACATTCTTTTCGGGGGCAACCACCTCTCTTGCCCGTTATCGACCTCAGGTAGCCATCGATAATCACCTCAAACTTGCTGAAGATATTCTGTGCCGAAACGGCCTCCCACTACGACAGGGTATTTTTACACTCTTACCGCATAGGGCATTAATAACTCCTGATATCGCCAGAAAACTCGTAAGACGAGTGACCAGCAGCACCAAAGAAGACCAGTCAGCATGGTCGTCTCTGGGCGAGGAATCGGAACTAATGCAGCAGTTCCAATTGATTCTAGCTTTTCACCAGTTGAAGGCCAGTGAGCAACTCTCCGTTTTAAGGATACTTCGTTACGAAGAAAATCTGATGATGACGCTCAGAGACAGCTTAAAAAGACTTGATTGGCAAGATATTGAACACAGTGTGCTTGCGGCATTAGCTGATAGTGATACGGATGAGCAGTCAACATTATTGCTTTTTCATCCTCAAACCGGTCCGTTGCCTCCGCGCCTGTTGAATGCCCTCCCTCAGCTTCTCGGTAGCGCATCCCAAAGTGTCCGACGTCATACGCTGAGTATGCTGATAACCCTAAACGACCCAATTGCATTACGCTGTGGTGGCAAGATCCTAACGTCTGCAGCAGACACGCCTTCCTGTCCGCGCGAACAGTGGCACTACTCTGCCTTGCTGTTCGGAGCAATTAACCAAAACGTGATCCAATGGGAGGTAGGGAGAAAGCATTTAAACTATATCCATCTTGCCCAACTGGCTGGTATGTATGGTGGAGAAATCGCCAGTGATGCTGCGCAATATTTTGACGCTTTCCTGACTAATGCCTTTAAACATGCGGTTGACGTTGGAGCCCTGCAGCTCAAACTGCTCCTTAAGTCGACAGACGACAGAGCTTATACATTACACCACCTTAGTGAGGTAACCATCCCTGAGCAAGAAACGGATATGGAATCACTAATGGCACTTCAGAAGATGGATAACTTCGAAAAGCAACAGCAACGTATTCAGCATAATTATCATGACATCAAAGATGTACTTGCCAAACTAAACCTATCTGATCTGACTAACCATTATTATCCTGACGACATTGCAGCTCTTGTGAGGGCTGAACCTGAGCGTTCACTTGCATGGGCAAACCTATTCCTTGAAGAGAAAAATGTGGATGTTCTTCACCAGGTCAGACATATAGGACTAACACTTGCACAGGTCATTTCAGCTCAGCATCCGGAACTGTCAGTTCGTCTTTTTGAACGACTTGAACACGTTATTCCTTTCTGTCGCGTTGTGTTTACCGAGGCCGATCTTGATCTGTGTGCTGTTGCGGTCTGGTCTTCGTCCGACGGTCCTGAGATTGAGGCATTGCGCTGGCGCCGATTAGCTCTAGCAGAAAATAACAATCGGCTTGCCCATGAGGTTTGGGCGGCCCTGTTCTGTCAGCAAAGTGAAAAATTACTGCAATACACTCGTAAGTGTTGTAACTCATCCAAGCCAGTTCTCCAAGCCAGGGGCATCATGATGGCGGGGTATTTAGACCAGAATGAGTTTTCGGACGGTACGCTCAAAACAAATACGTATTCGGGCCTTCTCCAAAAGTCCTTCAAAAACGCCAGTGACTCCTATCAGCGTCATTTATGGACACGTCACTGGTTCAAATTGATGCAGCAGGCATCCTCAGCGGAATCTTTCTGGTGTACTTCAGTTATATTTTTACAAGTCGTCGATGAAAGATTCTTGGCTATTGAGCATGAGCACACTGATGTCAGTGATATTTTTCAACAATACTGGCCTATTGTCTTATCGCAGTTGAATTCCCGTTTCCAGAAGCCCCGCAGCAAACGAATGGAGCATCTGTTTGGAGGAAAAGCTCCATGGCCAGGTTTTCTTACATGTCCAAATTTAAGCCGTCAGCATGACGAGGGTGACATCGTACATGGGCTTTAACATACATGACAAAAGGTCTGCTTTAATGGCGGCTTTTATGTGTTTTTACAGTACCGTGCACACTCTGCTCGGGATAAATTCTCGGGGTTATCGTGCGCCGTTGTACAGAGTATGCCGTGATACAGCTACGCTCGCGCTGCACTTTCAAAGGGGCGAAATTATCGAGTTCGATAAGGGCCCTTATGCACAAACATTGGGACTGGTTCATTTATTGGCCAGATTCCATCCCGGCAAAGCAAAAAAACTTAAACAGCTACCCATAGTGTAAGAACCAGGACAAAAACTTTTTACTAAGGTGAAAGCGTGGCAATCTTTGACATTGAAAAGGACGAGCTACTTCGGCTCTCGGATACTCAGTTAGAAGAGCTGATTGCTCGGCTAGCGGAAGCTGAAGTGGCAATGCATGACCATAGTCCTGCGTGTGTAAATTGGTCTGGTTCAATTACAGCGCCTGACGGTGGAATTGATATCCAAGTTCAGGTTCCAGTTGATCAACTGAAGGAAGGCTTTCTTGTAAGGCCTGATACGGTTTTTCAGGCAAAGAAACATAGAATGCCAAAGGCTTCGATTGAGAAGGAAATGGGTACTGGCAAAGCGCTTTCTCCCATCATCTCTGAGCAAGCCAGAAAGCAAGGCAGCTACATCATTGTCAGCTTGAGTGATGATTGCTCGCCGTCAGGAAAAGCGGATCGTCTCAAAGCCATGAGGGACGCAATAAAAGATGATCCTAACAAAAGTAATCTTCATCTTGATTTCTACGACCGTTCCAAACTCATTCAATGGTTACGCCAACACCCGTCAGTCATGCTATGGGTAAAGGGAAAGCTTGGACAAGGGTATTCTGGTTGGCAACCATACGGTGCTTGGAGCAATCCACCACAAGGTGTTACAGACACTTTAATATCAGCCCCAGGAGTAACCATTACTTTACCATCGGGGAAGGGACAAAAGCTCAAAATTGAGGAAGCTATTAATCCAATGCGGGCACTTATTCAGTCGACGAATAAGGCCGTTCGTATTACAGGATTGTCTGGTGTTGGAAAGACTCGGATCGTTCAGGCACTCTTTGATGAAACTGTTGGAACAGATGCGCTTGACCGAACAGTAGCTATTTATGTTGATACGGGATCTGAGCCAGTGCCTTCGGCAACGGCGATGCTCGATAAGCTCATCGCTGAGGGCCGACGAGCCATCATGATCCTCGACAATTGCCCACCAGAACTACACGCTTCACTTGCCAGCAAGGTATCAGCCTCTGGAAGAAAAGTAAGTCTCATCACTATCGAGTACGACATTAGGGATGACAAACCTCAGACAACAGAGGTCATCCACATTGAGGCAAATGGTCCGGAGGTAGCAGAGCAACTTCTTATCCGTCGCTTCCCTTCTATTGGTCAGAATAATGCCCGTCGGATTGCTGAGTTCGCAGATGGGAATGCAAGAGTTGCTTTGGCTATAGCGGAGAGAGTGGAGGAAGGTGAGAGTTTAGCCCTACTTTCAGATGCGCAGTTGTTTAATCGCTTGTTTGAACAACGTAATCATCCCGACGGCCATTTAAGGGAGCAAGCTGAAATATTGTCACTGGTGTATTCGTTCTCGGTATCTAGTACAGATGCTGCTACCGATGAACTGGAAATATTGGGTGCGCTCTCTGGGTATCCCAAAATCCAGTTATTCAAGGCTGTTACGAAGTTGATGGAACGTCACGTTGTTCAGAAAAGATCCCACTGGAGAGCCATCCTTCCCCATGCGATTGCTAACAAGTTGGCAGTATCTGCACTTGATAGTATCCCGGTTGATCAACTTAGGGCTGTCTTTGAAGCACCAAAGCGAGAGCGTTTATTACTTTCATTTGCGCATCGACTGGGGTTATTGCATGACCACCCTGTTGCAAAAGAGATTGTTGAAGCCTGGCTTCAGCCTAAAGAACTACTTGGGCAAATTCTAAAGTTGGACGAAGAGTCGGTGCGAATATTGGATTATATCGGTCCGGTCGCTCCTGAAGCTTTGTTAAACCGGATTGAAGCAGAACTTACCGCGCCTGACTTTAATGGCATTGAACCGACTTATGATCCGCGGCGGCTAGCCATTCTCAATCTTTTACAATCGTTGGCATACGAATCTAACGCCTTTGACAGATGTGCCAGGCTTCTGATCCGTATGGCAGACTGTGAAGGCGAGAGCGACAATCATGACTCAGCTCAAGGCAAGATCGTGAGATTTTTCCAGGCGTATTTGTCTGGCACTCATGCTTCTTTAAACCAGCGAATCATGCTGATGAATGAATGTTTCTCATCAGGCATAGCTGGGCGCAGAGCGCTGGGGTCCAAAATGTTATCTACAGCTTTGGAAGGCTCACACTGGACAGTATTTGGGGTAAACGAGTTTGGTGCTCGCCCCAGAGATTATGGTTCTGAACCCTCCTATGATGAGCTTGTAGAGTGGCGTAGTGCGTTCATTGACGTTGCTGTGCAACTGGGCACCTCCGGTGATTCTGAAATTGAAGCCTCTGCTCGTATGAACCTGGCTGACGCATTTCGAGGCCTTTGCCACCAAGAAGTGATGAGGGAAAAACTCGTCGATGCAGCGCGTAAATTACATGCTTACTCCCCTTGGGGAGAGGGATGGAAAGCAATCCGTTCAATGATCTATTTCGACTATACAAGGCGTACAGACGCTGAGGGTCTCGAGCCGGTACCTGAAAGCCTAGCTGAACTGGAGAAGGAGCTAGAGCCTAACGGCTTAGTAGCAGAAATAATGACCTACGTACTAAGCAGAGGGGGTGACTATTGGGCGCTTGATGCTGATTTGGGTCATGACGATACAGAGAAGTTTAGTGCGTCTGAGAAGCGGCTTGAATCCAAAGCGATCCAATTAGGGAGGGATTTTGCGACATCAAATCATAAAATTGACGAGTTAGGCCAAAATTTGTTCTCCAGCGATTGGATGCCTTATCGCATTGCATTTGGTAAGGGATTAGCTGCAGGGGCGCATGATCTGCAAATTGGTTGGCAGCAGCTTGTTGACCAACTTAATCAGTATCCAGTAGATAACAAAGATTTTGCTGTCTTTACTGGTTTCATCGAACAAACAGATGCTGTTGCTCCGACATTAGCGCAAGAATTTCTCGATCAATGCTCACAGCACCCAGAACTTCGGCGGGTAATAGTTGGCCTGCATCCTCGACGGGAGTTTACAGAAACTGATTTAAATCGCTGTATGTCAGTTCTGGATGATCCTGAAATTAGCCCGCACATATATGGGCCAATTTTGTGGCGGGACCAATATGTTAATTTGTCTGCAGGTCGTGTTATTGAACTTGCTCATCGTCTCCTGAGTAAAATAAATGGTGACGATGTAGTGTTGGATGCTTTAAGTATGAGGTTACCTCGTCAGGAGAAGGCTGAGGATACACTTGGTGCTGACCTGCGGCAGATTGGTTTAAGAGCCGCAATCATTAGAGTCCAAAGAGATCACCGTGACTCTGGTGGGTCTACAGATTATCGCATGGAACGTGTCGTTGGCGCTGCTCTGCGATTTGATGGTTATGAGTCACAAAAACAGGAGTGGCTGAACACGATTTTTTCTGTTTTAGATGAGCATTATGGATATTTTAGCTCATTTGGAAAAACCATTGAAACGACTGCCGCATTGATGCCAGAAGCATTTCTCGATCATGTTTTTGAGGGTAACGAAAAACAGCGACAACGACGTTTATTTTTTATCAGTCACGGAAGTTTACGCCGGTTGCCTCTTTCTAAAATTGATGTGGACGTTTTAATTCATTGGTGCCGCGCCAGAAATGATCCCAATGTTTGGCCTGCTATTGCAACTGGTGTAACACTTTGGGTGAAGGATGATGAAAAGAGTGTAACCACCATGCAGGAAGCAGCTTTAGCCCTGTTAGAGGCCTCACCTGAGCCAATGGTTGTGCTGGAGTCTTTTGCAGAACGTAGCAGCCCATTATTTAGGGCAGGAAGTCTGGTAAACATAATGCAACTAAGGGCTGATGCTATCGGTATGTTGAGCAAGCATGAACGACCAGATATCGCTAAAGCAGCTAGAATCGTGCATGAAAAAATAATTCATAGGATCGAACGTCAAAAAGAACGTGAACAACGGGACGATAGTGAACGGGAACAGCGGTTTGAATAAAGGCTACTAGCCCTAGCCTATACGAAAGCTCTGCGTTAAGGGGAAAGTAATGGAATCTGCACGTGATAAACGTACCGGAGAAAAAGTCGAGGCAGAAGATCTCTGGCTGCTAGATGACATTGATACCAGTGGCTATGTATGCTGGGGATGTGGGATTGAGATGTATCCTTCCGCTTGGCAAAAAGGCAGTAAGAAAAGACCGTCGTTCAATAAAATGCCTGGAAAAGAGCACATTAACTGCGATGCTGATGCTGAAAGCACAGTGGTTAAACAGGGACAGAAGAAAAGCGTCCACCACATGCTGGACAGCGCACCGGGTTTGATGCCCGCAGGGCTAAAACTCATTGAACAACGACCCGTCGTTGATCCTGGCACTACTGGTAGCGACAACAAACCCAATCCAACACGTTCTACATCGTCAGCATCCAGCGAGGCAAATGCTCCTGCGCGGCAATCTCGCCGTCCGGTTAACGCTATTCGCCAGATTTGTAGGGCGTTTATTCGCTTCCCGTATGACCGTGGTATGTCATTAAATATCCAAGGTATTGATGCCGATACTTACATGACCGTGTTTAAAAAACTTAAAGATCCTATTCAGTCCTACTCTGAGCGTCGACTTTTTTATTCGCAGTTGTTGTGGCAGAAATTTGAGCAAGACGAAAACCGGGTTGTAATTCCGCTCTCGGGGGAATGGGCAAAAGACGAATCTGGTAAATTTAAGCCCTCGCGTAGCTATAAACTACACATTGAATGGGGAAATTGGTCAAAAGCCAAAAGGACTATGCTTTTGAATGAGCTTGAAACTGTGCAGGAAGAAGCAAAAGAAGCAGTTAATAAAAAAACTAAAGAGAGAGCTCAAGTCTTCTTTATCGGTGAGCAAAGTGCTGAAAATCCGGAAATCTTCTACGTTAATGATTACCGGTTAATCTGCGCGATTATGGGATACATCACTTACCCTTGATACATAAAGGCCTTCCTAAAATAAGAAGGCCCTTTCATATCGTAGAGGTGCATACCATACCTGCTTCTGCTTCTGCTTCTGCTTCTGCTTCATTTTTATTCGTTAACCACCGCACGGTCAAAGCTGAGGGCCATATCGTAATAATTATTCTTATCATGATGCCATGGAGTTATGAATTTCTGATTCAGCAAAAGAAAGCAATAATACTTCACTTGAGAGTAACGTTCTTTTTTTACAGATTTATAACGTAGATAAAGGCTCCTGGCCGATACACTAAAACCATACGCCAAATACTTCAACCTTATTCTTTCTGAGATTGAGTGGCTATTATCACCCTCATAATAAATCGCCATTGCAGGCTCTTCATCATGTTCACATGCAATATCGAATGCCCCCAGCGTTCCCAGCCAACTGCCTTGGGTTCCGCTAAACATACGTTTATGAAGATAATATTTATTTATATTCCCAAGAAAAACCTCTACATCCTTAATCGAAATATCACCTTTGCATTGAAAACTCACAAACGATTGCCTCCCCTCCCCCATAAACCAGTCATCTACTAACCTTTTATAGTAATCAGAAATATTTTTTTGTTCTAGGGGAGACATTCTTGAGTCAGGAGATGGTAAAACAATCGTATTGTTGTTTTTTAGCGATAATATTACCGCTACCGCTCGTTGCAGTATCTTAAACTCGAAAAGCAAACATGCTCTGAGAAACAACAACGACACCCCTGACTCATATTTTTTCGCATACGTGTCAATATTTAGAGAATATTTTCCACATGAAATAATACCAAGACTTACCAGCTCCCGATAAAACCCAAGAGGGGCCTCTGTATATTCCAATGCATAGCAGCATTCGACAAGATGATATCTAATGAGATAGGGTGTAGCTGATAATTCTAGATCTTGATCATTTACCAACTCTTCAACAGCTCTATCAATGAACTCACCCTGCACACCATTGTTCTCCGCAGCAGCGTATAACATTGTAAGACTAAAATTACTCGCCGTTTGAGTACTCTTGTCATAAATAGTCCCTTCTTCAAAAAGCGTATTTGTATCAGACTGTTCAGAATACTCAGCCATGGCTGTTGAAAGTTTGCCATCTACAGATAGATAAATTTCCAGGGCCCCCAGCAGATAGTGCTTAGCTATCGCAGCCTGCTTTCCCGTCATTCCGACTTCTCGCAGCATATTGTTAATTTTGAAGATAATGCGGGGATACCACTCTGCAATGGGATCTTTACATACTTCACTCATCACAACCTGAGTGAAGTGAAGGGTATCGATCGCATCAAAAGCTGCTTTTTGAATAGGTGTCGTCGCTGGCATTTTTAGTGTCAAAAAAAGTAGCATAAAACTACAAATTTTAGACACCAAAGAACTTCATTACAATCCCCTCTGTACACAAAAAACACCGGTGTTAGGTAACAAAACAAAATATTAACCATTGAAAACAATGAGGTGACGTAATGACCGGTATTGCCCCATCGGTAAAAATTCTGCGCATTAGCGCACTTGTAAAAAAAATTGGAATTAGCCGCTCAACAATCTATGACTGGCTAAATCCGAAGTCGCCACGCTATGACGTAACATTCCCTAAACAGCGCCGCCTGGGTATGCACTCTGTTGGCTGGATGGAATCTGATATCGATAAATGGCTGGAGGAATGCTGCCCGCAGGTTTGAGGCTGATTCATATCCCTGTATCAGTTGTGACCAAATGACATCACAACTGATACCGACAACTTTCTTTTATTTTTTTCTCTACGGAAACCACACAATGCAAAAGCATGATAATTTTCCTGTTGATCAGCTTCCTCCAGTTATTAGAAACACAATTTATGAAGTACACCAGATAACAAAGGCCCCTATGCCTCTGATTGGTGCATCTGTTTTGGGTGCTATTTCCCTTGTTTGCCAAAGTCAGATTGATGTCATCCGTCCGGGCAATCTTCGTGGACCGGTCTCACTTTTTCTGTTGACGCTAGCAGGGTCTGGCGAGCGTAAAACTACTGTCGATAATCTGTTAATGGAGCCATTAAGACGTTTTGAAGAACAGCTGAACGAAGATTATTTGGAAAAATATAGTGACTATTTGATAGAACTAAATGCGGTAAAAACAGAGATCAAAGCCCTTAATACTGAGCTGAGGGCACAAGTTAGGCGTAAAGAAGACACACTGGAGATAAAAAAAGCGCTCAACGCCGCGCATAAATCGCTCCCGGAGCCCCCTGTAAAATACAAAATGACATTCAATGACGCAACGCCAGCTGCAATTAAAGAATTTCTGTGTAAAGAACGCTGGAAATCGGTGGGTATTATGTCAGACGAGGCAGGAGCGATATTCAACGGCCACACTCTGAACGATCTGCCTTTTATCAATAAAATGTGGGATGGCGGAAAATTTACCGTTGATCGCAAAAATGAGCCCGAGGCCACCATCCACGATGCCCGAATGACGCTGTCGCTGATGGTTCAACCGGAGGTGTTCACCGCCTATCTGGAACGGCGGGGAGAACAGGCTAAGGGTGTGGGTTTCTTTGCCCGCAGCCTGATTTGTTTGCCGACATCTACACAGGGCACCCGTCTGATCGAATCACCGGTTATCTCACGGGAACATCTGCCAGTATTCCATCGCCGCCTGATGGACATCGCGACTGAAAGCCTTGCCCATAACGGGCAGGGACGAGAGGGGCTTTTATTTTCGTCAGACGCAGAAAAGTTATGGATTGAATTTCATAATCGCACAGAGAGCAGGACTGGTAGCAACGGTGATCTGGCCAGCGTCAGAGATTACGCATCAAAAGTTGCGGAGAACGTGGCCCGTGTTGCCGCATTACTGCATCACTTTTGTGGTTTTAAAAACAACATATCTACCGAAGTTGTTAAAGCCGCAATAGACATCATCAACTGGTACGGTAATCAATACATAGACCTTTTTGTTCATCCTGATGAATCTCAATCCTTTGAAAAGGATTTAGAGAACCTTTTTGCCTGGATACAGGATGAATGCCTTCGGTCGGCAGATTATAAATTTAGAAAAAATCGTATTCTTCAATCAGGGCCAAACCGGCTAAGGAACAAGGAAAGAACCAACGAATTACTTTATACACTGGTTGAACGGGAAAAAATCATTCTGGAGTAGTGGGGGAAAACTTGGTACATCCGTCTGAACCAGGCTAGTTCACTCATGGTAGCCTCGCCGAATAACTCTGTCTGGAGGAGCTGGCGTTAGCCGTGAAATGTCGTATGCCGTGGATAAACATGCATGCCCGGCAGCAAATAGCTTGATAGCGCTCTCTTTGGCTTTACCAGAATAAGGCAAAGGACCAGTCCCTTTGCCTGAATTACATTACGTTCCCATAATAATCGAAGGATTGTTATGGCTGCACCCAAAAGAACGTCCATCTCCATAGTGCTTTGTGAACTCTTTTGCTAGGTACATTGCTCTCTGACGTACTGCATCATACTGGTTTTCATACTCAGGGCGTTTACGCTCTATCCAGCCACAGGGTTGTTCCGGAAAATGGACCAGGCCAGCACAGAGCTCCCAGGGTAATTTCAGCGCACTACACCAGGCCTTCTGGATAACATTCGCCAGTGAATCTATACCATCGTTGCATTGAGGCCGGTAATCTCCCAGTGTATAGAAGGTATCCTTGTTCACCATCAGCATCACATGGTAATGCCGGTTGTCTTCCACTAGGCCGTATTCTCTGCACCAGATGTAGCGAATGGACGTCAGGTTCTTGCAAGTAAGTCCTGCATGCCTTCGGGCAGTCATCTGAGCATTCGCATGGTATTTCAGAGAATCAAAAAAACGCGAGATCACGCGCTCATCACGACGACCAGCACCGTCAGTCGGAAACCGCAAATCAAAACGAAATGTAGAAAGCCTGGGGTATTGATCAGTCGCTGCTGCCAGTGTTCGTTCTACGCCATCAGTGTATCGCGGATCGTATGTATATTTCGAATTCATAACTTTAGCCTTAGTATAATTTACTACCTTATATTCCAGACAGGTTGCAGCGGAACATTAACCACTCCATGAAAACAACACCCAATGGGATTCTATATTTTCTTATTTATATCTCATACCTACCATCTTTATTTAATAATACCAATACGGAACGATTTATAGTTAAATACTACTGCAGGACGCAATAGTGGAAAGCAAAACCATCGCATTACACATCATTTTATTTTATGGAGTTATTTATTTAAAAAACAAATCACAGGAGAAAGCTAACCATTTACTCACAGGTATTTTTGAGACTAACTCATCTCATATTCCAGCTACGTAAAAAATTACATAAAGAATACACAGTCGCTTACTATGAGATTGCAGAAAAAAATGAAAATAAAAAAAATACAGACCCATATCACCTTAGCGACAACCAACAGAGGCTGTCGTTAAGGAGGTTTTTCTGGATATCAATTTTTTACGTCAGCTGTTTGACGAGATTTATGCCCTGGCCGTTGAAGGCACAACCATCACCGATTCAGCAACTATGTTGGCTGAAAGCTACCGGCAGCCAGGCAAAAGCCCCCGTGATGTGGCGGAATCCCTCGTTATGTATGAATCCCTCAAAGCATGTGGCTCTGGTTTTGCCTGTGGCCTGACGGGAAGCGCGTTATTGCCACTGAGCGTAACCGCTGATGTCTGCTCTTCACTGTTTTTTCAGATGCGACTATGCGCGGCGGTTGCCATCACTGGCGGGCATAGCACAGATGACCCACGGGTACGACTGCTCTGCTGGGGTGCGGTTGCCGGAGATATCTGCGCGGATGCCATCAGTGGTATTGGCACTCGCCTGTTGAATCAAGCAATGACATTACCAGAGGCTGAAGCTGCACTGCTGACCACCATGCGCGATGGACTACGCGTCAGTTATGGCGGTCTTTCACTGAAAGAAAGTCTGTTGGTCTCTTTGTTGGGTGGGGCTGTGAGTGGCACGGCCGCCTGGCTGGTCACCCGTCTGACAGGGCAACTGGCAATCCGTCTGTTTCTTCCACCACCAGCGCCGCTCTGCGCAGCATAATCTTTCGTATTTCTTTTTCGGACACTACCTGTCCGCTTCTCTCCATTTAAATCATTGATTTTTATTCCTCTTCGGCCATGCCCGTGCAGTCGTGTTTGTTATCGTTTTTTCCTGACGACACTGACACGAGAGAAATAGATGGCCATATATCGCGTTGACGCTGACCTGCAGTTCCTGGCGCACTGTGACAATGAAGACCTGGACTTACTGGTGAGTCTTATCACTCATGATCCACGGGATAAAAGTCTGCGGTGGACTGAAACACTTTCCGGCAGTGACAACTACAAACGCTTTTACCCGGCCCACCGTAATTACTGGCAGGAGATTGCTGCTGAAATCCAGACCTTCGGTGCCAGCAGTATCGCCAGTGTGTTCAGGGGTGGCAAAGGTGTGCTGTATCGGGAAGTGTTATGCGATGTCTGTGACCATACAGGCGTGAAATACAGGAAGGAGGAGGTAACCGAAACCATTGAGCTCTCCCTGCTGATGAAGATGCTCGAAAAAAGCCTCAGCGAAATGTCCCCGGATGAGCTGCGAGAGTTTGCTGACAGCATGGGCACGGAACTGACCGCGCCGACAGTGCCACTGGTACTGATGGCGATACAGACTGCTGTCCGGTCTTCCGGTTTTGCAGCCTATCGTCTGTCGGTCGTGATGCTCAGTACGCTTGCGAAGGTTGTACTGGGGCGAACACTCCCCATCGTGACTTATCTGACTCTGACCCGCTCTATCAGTGTACTGGCCGGGCCGGTTGGTATCGTCCTGAGCACCGGTTGGCTGATTGCCGATATGGCAGGTCCGGCACGGCGGGTTACGGTTCCGGCCTGCCTGCTGGTCGCTTGTCTTCGTCAGCAATATCTATACAAATCACTGTAATCAACGGAAACCCACCAATATGTCTGCGGAAGAAAAACAGCACGATCGCATGGCATCACGGCTGGCGATCATCATCAGTCGCCTGCTGATGGGGGAACGGTTGTCAGTTACGGGGTTATCTCAGGAGTTTCGTATCTCGGAGCGCACCCTGCGCCGGGATTTTCGTGAACGCCTCAGTTGCCTGGAACTGACATACCGGCAGGGTTGCTGGTCATTGGCCCACCAGCACGAAGGCCTGCGCACCAACCGGGATATTCTGCACTTTGCAAGAGTAACCCGCACGGAACAACTGTTCCCGGCGATGGATAACCGGCTGATATCGGTGCTGACTGACAGCTCCGTAGAGCCACCTTTTATCGTCTGGCAGTCTCCACCGGAACGCAAGCCCGGTCCCTTCGGCAGTTTCTGGCGTATCACGCAGGCCATTCTGGAGCGAACTCTGCTGGATCTGACCGCAGAGGGGCAGCAGTACCGCTGGTTCGCACCTTATCGCCTGATTTATTTCGAGAACGGCTGGTATCTGGTTGGTGAGCACGCCCGGCAACTGCAAGTTTTTCTGCTGGAAAGTATTACCGATGTCTGCCTGACGCCAAGGCAGTTTCTGCGCAGAAGACAGGTGAGCGAACTGACCGGTGACCCACATTTCATTCACTCTTTGCCGCACTTCCGGTTTGTCCGGAGAGTGCTGGCTGAAACCGATAATTAAGGACATTTATTGATGAAAAAAACCGTACTTATGCTGATGCTACTGGCGTCTGTTCAGGCCAGTGCAGCCTCTAATATGTGGACCCGCGCCAGCATGTAGGGTGTGACGGAATACCGGATACAAAACAAAAATGGCGCTGAGCTGTTGCTGACCTGTTCGCCGGAGGACAATGCGTTCGTTCAGTACACATCACCCGATGGCAAAACTCTCGCCAGTGGTGGCGATGATGGACGCAGCGTTCAGGCGCAGACCGACAACAGCGACACGTTTCTGATAAACGATACAGTTTCTGATGCCGGGGGCAGTAACTTCGAAGCCTTCTGGGATGCAGCCAGAAAATCCCATCGTATCAATATAACGGCGACCGGACTGACCTCCACCACCTTCACCTTCAGCAATGCCGCAAAGATTCTGCCTGAGTTTGATAAATCAGGATGTCTGACCCGCATGTGAGCCTTTATTGCTCCAGCAAAAATAAGGAAAAAATAATGAAAACAGCAATGAGTGCCCTCGCCGTGGCACTGATGATCTCACCTCTGCTGTACGCCGCAGAGGCTCCGGTCAGGATTGGTCTGGAGCAGGTTAAGAATCCGTATTACCCGAATCTACATCAGCAGCGTGTTCATGTTCAGTCACTGACTGACAGCGTCACCGTTAACGATGTTGTCGTTAACCGGGGTAACTGCCCGATTCAGAAGATGCCCACGGTTTACGCAGGTAGTAAGCCTGTAGCACTGGTACCTTCAACGCTGCCCTACGGGAAAGAGATTGCCGTCTACATTAAAGGCCCATGCAGTGTGGCAGAGATTAATGTCATCACCAGTCAGGGGGACTGGCTGATGAAGTACTGACTTCGATTGAACAATATCTGGTCTGACAATCAGTTGTCAGACCCTATTGTTCCATTAGTCCTTAAATAAAAGAAATCAGGTATTAATACTGCGTATTAATAGCCATCATAAACCCCTCCCCCGTAAGGTCCCTCCCCTTATGAAGGATTCGCCATACTATATATCTCATTATTTCACTGTGTTAAGTGCTAATACTCCTTGTGGGACTGCTTTGGGCCAGGAGCGGACCTTTATAACCTCTACCAATTGTGATCCCTCCCTGAAAAACGGTGACAGTTAAACAACAACCAACTCTGGAAAATTATCATAAATAGCTAGGTTCCTCGCGTCTAACGTTCCCCGGTGTTTCAAATCGCTGTAAGGACCCATAACACTTGGCCGTTAAGCCAAGTGTTTATTTATCAGCAATCTGTAAAATTCTCAGAACCTGCGCTATTGAGAATATACTCAATCTCAAAAATATGAGGATGTTCCTGATCAATCGAATTTATTTTCATCAAGGCATATTTATTATGGATGTTTTTCAAAACAACCACTTGCTCAACAGGCGTGCTATTCATATCAAGACTATTTATTGGAAATGCTCCAGCATCGCCAATCTCATGGAAGTTATATATTCCTGAGGCAGGAGCTCCACCCAAAAGATATGTTGAATATCTTGTTATAACATGAAGGTTTCTGTTTGATGCTGTGGAAAAATAAGGGTCGAATTTGTAATTGCCATCACCAAACAAAACATGTCTCGTGATGTTTAAATCAACAGATAATGTATTTCTCATTCGTTTGGATATGTACTTATGTTTAAATGGCCACCACAAAGAAAAAACTGGTATTGCACTCGAGAGCGAAACTACTAAGGGGCCAAAGCATTTTATTTCATGCTCAATTACCATAGACAAAAACCAAAGGATTGCCACTACTGCAGTTAAAGTAGCTAGCGTAATGAGTGTAACCCTCTGCTCTTTAGGCATACTCTGTGCCATATATCCTCACAATCAAAGAAAAGAACAGTATACTTAACCAAGGAAGACCAAGTCATCACAATTTCAGTCTTCGCTCGAATATATAGACGGTTACATCACCTATCCTAAATTTTAAGGCACTGGCTTCAGCGGACCTAGCGATCTTGCTTTCTGTCTGCTCCGTGCCAGAAGCAGAAGTTGCTAATCTCAGTTCGAATTAGTCAAAGGGAAGCTGGTGACAGGTTCCGTTAGTGACCTGTCGTATTAGTGTATCCGCTCATAAGCCAACCATAATTAAGAGAAAGTTTGTATTATGGCAATGTTGTGATTAGCATTGAATTTAGAAGAAAAGATCATTTTAATATATTTTTGAACTTTGCCATGTCATCAACGCTTTCTTTCGATTGGAAGGGAACGTCTTTTACGTTGCCCGAGATCCCATTTGCAAAGTTCACACTCCCATAATCAATGCACTTAATAACTTTCCTGTCGCTGGTCATACCGTAGTTTTTAGAATGCTTATCATCGACCTCAACAGGTACTTTGGCATCAGATTTTAATGTGGGGTCCAGATCCGTGTACAGCTTTTCCATGATTAAAAACTTGCCTGTGCGACTGATACTTTTGACCTCAGCAATGCAGCCGAGCACATCAAATAAACTTTCTATGACACTCGTGAAGTAAAACCTTGCTTCATTTTCGTTATGGCTACACTTATCCGGCTTAGCCTCTTTAAGTACTAAATCATCGCACCCTATGACCTCAAAAACACACCGTGCATGCCCACAGTCAATAAGATTATCTTTAATCGACTCAAACTCGTTGTCATCAGATCTGCATGCTGGAATCAATCTTACTCTCTCCAAATTAACCATCTATCAGAACACCTGCTCTGTGTGCGACCGAACAACGAGTTTACTCCGCCCTATTGAGAGGGGGTATCCGATAGTCAGTATCAGAGCCCAATCGCAGGACCCAATACGCATCGTTACGCTGTTCGGCTGGGCTCCCGGCTTGCCAGTTATAACAGTAGGGCTAATGACCCGAATCACTGGGGAACTGGACACTGGAGCACACAATTGCAGCGTTACGCGCTGGCTACCTAGGCCATTTAGCGATTCAATTGGCAGGTACTCAGATTCCTGTTCAATCTATAACTGCAGGAATACTCGGAACTTTAACCCCATTAGCCCACCCTTTCTGGTAATTATTATCTAGGTACTTTTGTATTCCTGTTGCCGGAAGAACTTACCTGAATCGATGTCGGTCAGGGAACGGCTAAGCCCCAGAATAAGTTAGCCGCCGAGATATTTTGTAATGGCCTCAATCGCTAAGGGGGCAGCTTTATCAAGCCCGGCATCAATAATACGTTCACCTGCTTTGCCAAGCCATGCATAGACTTTCGGCATAACTCGGGTGGGTTTGTCTTGTGCCGGTTCGCTATCCAGTAGATTTTTAAGGTCATGAACATCATCAGCAGAAAAGCCCAAAGCCTGTAGCTTGTTCTTCAATACGCCAAAATCTCCAGCTGAAACATGCAGTATGTTTTGCTGCGCGAAGTCATGGTTATCAGCACCTATCAGACCGGTATTATTGATATTTCCATTAAAGTTAAAATTATTGACTGTCATAGGAGCCTTGTCTTTATCCTGCTGCGAGAATTGAAGATTTTCACCAAGTATTCCTTGCTGCTCTAGTTCCAGTGACCAGTCAAGAAGGCGGTTGCGGACCTTTTCAACCACATTCAACATCTTACTTTGACCAATTTGTTGTATGAGGGGAAATCGCAAAAATTCAGGTTTGTTATGCTGTAGTTGATATGAATACTCAGTTGGAAATGAAAAAGTCATAGTGGCTTCTGGATCGTTATATGCGCGGGCCAGTTCAGTTAAAGGAGCCTTAATATGTACAGTCCTAAGCATAATTTCATGTTGTGCATTACTGACCGACATAGGGATAGGGCCGTTGATAGGGTTAAGTCCCATCAATTTTCCTTTCGTGATACGATAATCAGGTAGTGTTACGTCCTCAGGATAACCATCAAGTTCGTAATCGATCCATTTGGCTACGTCTGCTAGTTGCAGTTTTACTGCAATAGCTTTTGCTGTCCTAAGCAAATCTGGCGTGGATGATTGGTTATCCAACGCCATTCTTTGGAAGCGGAGCACCATTGGCTCACTCATATTTTTTCCTTAATAAAGCTTTTGGCCTTGCCTCTATAATCCTTCTTTTTAGTAACTGACGCGAGCATTCATTAGCGGTCTCGGCCATTATAGAACCATGTGGCATATGCAATATTTGTGATTGGCTGGTATCGGTACGTACACTAACGAAACTACAGCGCCGATGGGCTTTTCCGGCCCTTTACAAAGATACATCCGCACCGGGCGCATTTGCCAACTGAAGGAAGAACTCCAACTTCCCCTGGCCGGCGTCGCCAGAGAACGGCTGAATCCGCGTTTGCTGCTGCGACCGTTCGGCAGGAACAGGCTGGATGTTCCGGATCAGATTTGGCTAACATGCTAACGACATACAACAGACTAATATGATGGGCCGCATAGTGCCAAAAGCGGTAGTAGCTAGGTAGACCCTGCCAAATCAAACAAGGTATGATGCAAGAGTTGCTTACGGGTAAGACACGATTAATAAAAGGGGAAGCACATGGTTGATTATCAAGAAACCGAGCTTGATGAAGAATTGGTTGCGCCAGGTACGGAAGAGGAAGAGCCGGAACTGCTTGATGAGGTGATGCACCCGTTCAACCCGACCGATATTGATATCGTCGTTGAGCCGAAGTCGTTGGATGCCTTGATTAAGCGAATTCAACACAATGAGATCGACATGAATACCGATTTTCAGCGTCATGCGGAGTTATGGGATAACCGCAAGATGAGCCGGTTAATCGAATCCATTTTGATTCGGTTCCCGTTACCGGCTTTCTACTTTGATGCGTCCGATGAAAATAATTGGCTAATTGTGGATGGTTTACAGCGGTTATCTACGATTCGCAAGTTTGTGTTAGATAAAAAGCTTCGTCTCAATGGGCTGGAATTCTTAACAGACCTCAATGGTAAAACCTTCGATAAATTGCATCGTCAATATCAACGCCGTATTGAAGAATGCCCTGTTACTGTGTACATGATTAAGCCGGGTACGCCTGAGGATGTTAAGTATTCGGTGTTTCGCCGGATCAATACAGGCGGCTTAACTCTCAATAATCAAGAAATCCGTAATGCGCTCGCTAAGCCACGAGACAGAGAATTGCTCGAAGAGTTAGCCAATTCAGCATGCTCGAAAGCCATGCTAGGTGACCTTTCCAAACGTATGAAGGATCAGGAACTGGTATTGCGATTCTGGGCATTCTATCGCTTTGATTATTTAGATCCTAAAAATAAAAAGGAAATTTCCTCGTTTTTAGATAAAGCCATGGAAGACATCAAAAAAGGCGATGATGCCTACCGTGCAGAGTTTAAAGCTAGGTATTCAACTGCAATAGAGCGCTGTTACCAGCTTTTAGGAGAAAAGGGGTTTGAAAAAAATCCTGCATCAAGAAGACGGTCAAAAAATGCAACGCTATTTGAAGTCTGGATGGTTATGTTGGTGAAATTAACTGAAAACGAGTTTAGCCGATTGGTTTATAATCAATCCAATTTTCAAGAAAAGGTACAGACGTTATTGGAAGATGCCGAGTTTATTAATGTTATTAGCTATTCCACTCAGCGAAAAGAACATGTGGAAATACGCTACGAAAAAGTCAATGCGTTGATTAAAGAGATGCTTAATGATTGAGTTTATTAATATCCAAAACTTTAAAACCTTGTTAAATGCTAGTTTTCCACTGGGTAATCTGAATCTATTCTCAGGCCTTAATGGCATGGGAAAATCAACGCTTGTGCAAAGCTTATTACTTTTAAGGCAGTCTTATGAACGTAATACCCTTAAAACCAAGGGTTTGCTGTTAAATGGTGATTATGTCAATATCGGTACGGGTAAAGACGCGCTCTCTAGTTTTAGTGAACAAGAAGAGATTATTTTTACAATTAAATGGCTCGAGAAAGAACAGCCAACACGGTTTGAGTTTGACTATCAACATGACTCAGATCTGCTGCCGCTGCGTAAATCGGGTATTGACGGTGATTCAGAATCGCTAAGCTTATTTAACTCTAATTTTCAGTATTTATGTGCCGATAGGTTAGGTCCGCAAAGTCATCACCAGTTGTCTGAGTTTCATATTCGTGATTTAAAATCGCTTGGCCATCATGGTGAATTTGCGGTTCATTTTATCGCGGTTAATGGCGCTAAACACTTGGAAATAGAAGCGTTACGCCATCAAAAGGCTGTTTCAGAGACTCTACTTTCTAATATTGAAGCATGGATGTCGGATATTACGCCCGGGTTAAAAATCAAAGCAGTGGCGCAGCCTCAGTTTAATTCGGCGAGCCTTAGTTACTCTTTCAACCAAGGGAAAGACACGACCGAAGACTTTAAACCACAGAATGTGGGGTTTGGATTAAGTTATGTGTTACCTGTCGTAACCAGTATACTAAGTGCGGCAAAAGGTGATTTGCTGATTATTGAAAACCCAGAATCACACTTGCACCCCGCTGGACAATCCTTGATGGGTAAATTGTGTTCCATTGCTGCCAATAATGGCGTTCAATTAATCGTTGAATCTCATTCTGATCATTTTCTCAACGGTATACGGGTTGCGGTGAAGCAGAAAGTGGTTGCAGCTGACGATGTCAAAGTCTTTTTCTTGCAGCGAGATGTCCATAACTCCATTCACGCCTCAGAGGTCATGTACCCCAATATTGATGATGAGGGACGAATAGACTGCTGGCCGGAAGGCTTCTTTGACCAATGGGATAAGGAGCTGGATCATCTGTTATGAGTAATGGAATTGTGTTGAACCATCACTCTTTGCCATTTGCCAGCAAAGAGGATGCAGATGAAGGACTATTGGCTTTCTTTACTGTGCTTAAGGTTTGCCGAACTGCTGGGCTGAAAATTTTGCTAGTCGATGAAGATCAAGACAAGTCGCTAATGGGGCTGGAGCTGGCTAACGGATACTTTGTGCGCAATTGGCTTGCCTCTGCAAGCAAAGTTGCGGAGCTTGCGGATTGGTGCCGATTTCTTAAGTCCCTTGAAACGAAACAGCCTCTCTTTGAAACCGCGGATATTGAAAGTGTTGGTGATGTATTAGAAGTTGGCTTGCCAGGGGAAGATTCAGGTAAGTCGGTGCTATTAGCCGCGTTTTATTTTGAAACTTTTCTTGCCAGTTTTACGGCTTTGGCTGCTTGGGCAAATAGCCATTTTAAAGTATGGGTTTTCGAGCTTGATGCAACACCAGCTCAAAGGGATGAAACGCTTTTAAATCTGAGTGATTCTGCGAGCTTGGATGTGCATGGTGATGAACTCAAACAACGTCGTAATGCGTTGTTAAGTTCCGCTAAGGATATCTGGTTGAACAGAGCAGATTTGTTTCCTCATCTTACTTTATTGTCAAATCAAATTGGTACAAGTCTGCAAGGTTGGTCTGCTAGGCAAGATGTCTTGTTCAAGGCGCGAGATGCGCTAAATGTGCTGGAGTCGTTTAGTGAGAAATGGCTTTCAGGTGAGTATGTAGAGTACCGTCATGAGTATTTAAGAGGTTTGGGTTTGGCTGCTGAAGTTAGCGGTGAATCGGACAGTGTAAGTAATGATCCCAAAAAGAAGAAAGAGCGCATATTTTGGTTAGATGATGGACGGCAGGTCTATTGCGAGAATCATGTAAAACTACCTGACGGTTACCGCCTACATTTTTATGCTGACGCAGTAAATAAGCGGATATATGTGGCGTATTTAGGGCCGCATTTAACTTTATGAATTTAAGGAAACTTAATGAATAACATAGCTCCATTCTGTATGGCAAAGCCTTGCGCACTTGGAGGACGCCATACCCGTTATGACCTGCCCCCTTTTAGTTCACTCAGAACGCTGTTAGCAATGTCCGCAGATCGCTCATAGCAGACATTAGCTAGCTGTCGCCTCCGTCAATAACAGCGCGTTTCCCCTATTACCCCAGCATGCAGAAAGGCCGCACTTCTTACCGGAAGTGCGGCCTTTCTGCATTTATGCCGTTAACCACAAAGGAGTTTTATCATGAAATTAGCCAGTCGCTTCGGGCGGATTAACCAGATTCGCCACGACCGCCCACTGACAAACGACGAGTTGATGTCCCATGTACCCAGTGTATTTGGTACCGACAAGCACGAATCCCGCTCGGACCGCTACACCTACATCCCGACCATCACACTGCTTGATAGCCTGAAGCAGGAAGGTTTTGAACCGTTCTTTGCCTGCCAGACCCGAGTGCGCGATCAGAGCAAGCGCGAGCACACTAGACACATGCTGCGCCTGCGCCGTGAGGGGCAAATCACCGGTAAGCAGGTGCCGGAAATCATTCTGCTTAACAGCCATGACGGCTCCAGCTCATACCAGATGTTGCCGGGGCTATTTCGTGCAGTCTGCCAGAACGGGCTGATTTGCGGTGAGAGCTTTGGTGAGGTACGTGTGCCGCATAAAGGCAACGTTGTGGAGAAAGTCATTGATGGGGCTTACGAAGTGCTCGGGATTTTTGACCGGGTGGAAGAGAAGCGCGATGCAATGCAGTCGCTTTTGTTACCGCCACCAGCACAGCAGGCGATGGCGAAAGCGGCATTAACCTATCGCTTTGGTGAAGAGCATCAGCCGGTGACGGAATCGCAGATCCTTTCCCCGCGCCGCTGGCAGGACGAGAGCAATGACCTGTGGACCACCTATCAACGCATTCAGGAGAACTTGATAAAAGGCGGACTGTCGGGACGAACGACGAAAGGCCAGCGTGCTCAAACCCGCGCTGTCAAAAGTATCGACGGAGACGTAAAGCTCAATCGCGCTCTGTGGGTGATGGCTGAAAATATGCTTCAACTTGCTTCATAAACGACTTTAACTATTACCTCCAAGGCCCTGTCATGTCAGAGATAAATCTACCTCCTGATCTTCCGGTAACTGAAGCACGCACCATTCGTCGCGCTCTCCGCTTACTGGAAAAATATCAGCGCCAGCCTGGCGAACAATTTAATTCCACTACCTTCACCAAAACCTGGCTACAACTGCGTCTTGCCCTGCAGGAGCGCGAAGTTTTTCTTGTTTTATATCTCGATAATCAGAACCGTCTTCTGGAATGCGAGACGCTCTTTACGGGCACGATTAACCATACAGAAGTCCATCCACGCGAAGTGGTGAAACTGGCACTGCGCCATAACGCTGCCGCTGTGATTCTGGCCCATAACCATCCATCCGGTGAGACTGAACCGAGTAAACAGGATCGAAACATCACTCAACATCTGGTGAAAGCGCTGGCAATGGTAGAGGTGCGGGTGCTGGACCATCTTATTGTTGGCATCGATGTGCTTTCTTTTGCTGAACGTGGCTGGCTATGAGGCTAACCATGAAAATCATCGATAAAAAGGCCGCGATGGCGATCCAGCGACAGCATCCGGATTCCCGGATCTTTCGCTACTGCACGGGCAAATACCAGTGGCACGGCAGCGCCAGTCATTATACCGGTCAGGATGTCGCGGAGATTTCCGGTGTGCTGGCGGTTTACGCAGAACGCCGTCGTGACAACCACGGTCCGTATACACGCCTGATGTGCATCACCACCAACTGACATTTAATAAGGAGTTGAAAAATGCAAAATTCATGGGGACTGAAGCGCGACATCTCGCCGTGCTTCGGTGCAAGGCTTGTGCAGGAAGGCTGTCGCCTGCATTTTCTGGCGGACCGTGCAGGTATTAGCGGTGCGTTTAACGAGGAAGAGGCGCTACGTCTGGATCAGGCGTTTCCGCTAGTGATGAAACAGCTTGAATTGATGCTGACAACCGGTGAACTGAATCCGCGCCATCAGCATTGCGTCACGTTACATCATAACGGACTCACCTGCGAGGCTGATACTCTCGGCTCTCACGGCTATGTTTACATAGTTATTTATCCTCAGACATCTGCAAGTCAGTAACACCTTCTCTTTTTTATCAGGACCCAACTCATGCACATTTCAACTGTACCGGCCAAGGTGCCGGTTTCGTCACGCCTGTCGCCCGTACAGGTCTGGCAGCAATTGTTAACGTATCTGCTGGAACACCATTACGGCCTCACACTAAACGACACGCCATTCCATGACGATACGGCCATTGAGGAGCATATCGACGCGGGAATCACGCTCGCCGATGCGGTGAATTTCCTGGTCGAAAAGTACGAACTGGTTCGTATCGACCGCAAGGGATTTTCATGGCGAGAGCAAACCCCCTTCATTACCGTAACGGATATTCTGCGTGCCCAAAAGAGCATCGGACTGTTGCCCAGATCTTAAATTTTTCTAAGTACATGCTGCTCAGTGTTGCTATTTCCGCTACTGTAGCGGAAATAGCAACGGCATCGCATCTGACATTAAAAAAAACCAAATCAATATTGATAATAATTCTCATTTTACCGAGGGTTAAGATCGAAGCCTTATGAGCCCCTAAGTGCTGCAAACCAATCTCTCATTTTTCACCAAAAGAAGATGGTAAAAACTTTAGGCACCTTCTTAGGCACCATCGAAAAGTTGAATTAAATATTAATTTAATAAATTCATTTAATTACAAACCCAATTCAGACTCCCCCAGCCCAAAATTCTCCATCGGTGATTACCAGAGTCATCCGATGAAGTCCTAAGAGCCCGCACGGCGCAAGCCCTGCGGGCTTTTTTGTGTCTGTGATTGTCTGAAAACATCAGTCTAAATTGGCAGGCTTAAGATACGCAGTAATACTGTGGCCATAGCGCCATTTATCCCCGCTGACGCGGGGAACACCAGGATCCTGGACTCAATTTTTCGTGCCTGGTCGGTTTATCCCCGCTGGCGCGGGGAACACGCCTTTTCACGTTCTGAAAGAATCCGGTCATGCGGTTTATCCCCGCTGGCGCGGGGAATACGGCGTCAGGCCCCGGTTCAGGTCCGCCATATACGGTTTATCCCCGCTGGCGCGGGGAACACGCGCTCTGCTGTAAAAAGGGCGGTACCAGCGACGGTTTATCCCCGCTGGCGCGGGGAACACTCAATATAATCGACGCTATACGGACTGGTGATCGGTTTATCCCCGCTGGCGCGGGGAACACATGAACATTAACGAAGCGTTGAACATTTTAAACGGTTTATCCCCGCTGGCGCGGGGAACACTTTTTCGGCAATTACCGCAATTGACAGCCCCTCGGTTTATCCCCGCTGGCGCGGGGAACACGTGGCGGGTGCTACTTTCGGCCAGTGGGAAAGTGTTCCGTATCCAGCAGACGCATTGTCCGTTTTCAATAGCGCGATGAATAAGCTCCCGGGCGCTATCCAGCTCGGTTAGCCACTGCACCGTGACGCGACGAGCGACTTCCGTCCGGGTCGGAATGAAATCTTCAGACAACCCTTGCGGACAATAATGTGAAAGCCAGGGATAGCCAGCCGCCGGGTCTGGGATGAAGGGAGCGCCGTTCACTCCACGCTGAAAAGCACTGAGTAAGTTGTGGCGTAAAGACGAAGGAAGGGTCGCGCTCAGGATAATGGCACTCCCGCCCAGAGAAGCGTGGAAAGTCAGCAACCCTTCCAGCAGGCGCACCATATAGCTGTCATAAGCATGTACTTCGTCAAGAAGCAGAATTTTGCGATACAGCCCGAGCAGCCGCAGCGACTGGTGGCGAAAGGGCATTGCCGCCATTAGCGCCTGATCGAGAGTACCGACGCCCACCTCCGCCAGCAGTGACTTCTTGCGCGAATCGGCAAACCAGATATTGCAGGCGCTACCGGCGCTCTGTTCGTCGGGCTGATAGTCAGATTCCCCTTCATTATTCGTCTCCCACAGAGAGTGGGTGAAAGCCTCCGACATGCGGCTGGAGCCGTGAGCCAGCACGAGGGACGGATGGTGTTCCTCAACAAATAACGCGCGATAAACCGTGGACAGGCGCTGAAACATGGCATTCGAGGTCGCCATCGTTGGCAGTCCTACATACAGGCCGTCACCTTTTCCCTGAGCCATTAGCCGCTGGGCGAGGATCAGCGCGGCTTCGGTTTTACCCGCTCCGGTCACATCCTCCATCACCACCAACTGTGGGCCATCAGCTGAGATATCCATCTCTGCTGCGCTCTGCTGTAATGGCGTTAAATGCTGAATAAACGGAAAGAGAGCCGTGTGGCAAGGCTGAGGGTTTACGTGGGAAGGCGCGGGAAGCTGAGAATGCGCATGCCTGGCCTGCGCTAACGCCGTCTGCCAGTAGTCGCTGATGGACATCGCGGCGCTGACCAGGGGAAAATAACGTTGGTCAGAGCCGATCCAGTCTGCCAGAGTGGTCAGTCCCGCCAGCAGCCAGCTTTGATGGCAAAGTTTTTCACGCCATAGCTTATCGCTAAAACGCTCCGGGAAGTCGGCGATTCCGAAAAGGGCTGAAATGGCTACCGCCCACTCTTGCGCGGCCATTTTATCTTGCGGGGTAAACGCAGTGCTGATTTTCACCTCCTTGAGGGGAGGATGACCGTGGTGCCCGGTGGCAATATTGAGCCAGAGATCCAGCGTCCTGCCGCACTCACTCGATATAGCGGGCAGCACATTGGGCCACGCCTGTCGCCATTTTTTCCATAACCCGTAACCCAGCGAATCGTGTCGTTCTGAACAATGGATACCGCTAACAGCTTGCACTAGCTCAGGATAAAACGTCTTGTTGAGCTGCTGAAATCCGGTCGCAAATTTTCCGATATCGTGCAGGGCGAGCATCCAGGCAAACCAGCGCGCCCCCTCTTCCCGCGAGAACCCCAACCCGGCAAAGATATCTGCCGCGTGAAAGCGATTATCGATCACCATATGCCAACCGCAGGCTGCCACATCCAGGCAATGGTAAGGTAATAAATGATAGGGCGCGCCAGACTCACGACTTTTGGCTGTTTTTCCCCAATAGCAATAAATACTCAGAGTAACCTCACTGTTTATATAATTTAGCCGAACACCCATTCAAACAGCCGCAATATAAAAACCTGAAAATCAGTATTTAGTGATATAAAAATCAACTTTAGGAAGATTAAGAGGGGAGAGCAAAAATAACATCATCCAAAAATACACAATAAAAATATAAAAAGAGCATCATTTCAGTATAAAAATTATAATATCAGCAATAACACAGCGTTACACAATTAATCACGCCACTGATACAGTCAGCCATCTTTAACATTTTTCATGCCCGGCGAAGCGACAATATTTTCCAGAAGACACTGTGAATGTTCTGGCATAACTCTATTTTTAAAACACTCAAAATTATAACAGCCTGATAAATTCACCTGCCGCCTGGACAATAACATTGAATGCGGCATTAACTGCTTGCCTTGCCGCCATTTCACTCACTCCAGCATACCCCGTTAATATGTTTGCCAGTGAATCCTGGATCTCCTGCTGATGC
Source organism: Enterobacteriaceae bacterium RIT714 (assembly GCA_009668015.1). Classification (GTDB taxonomy): domain Bacteria; phylum Pseudomonadota; class Gammaproteobacteria; order Enterobacterales; family Enterobacteriaceae; genus Enterobacter. The sequence goes on along the minus strand of WJYB01000014.1, from coordinate 46,863 downwards.
ACTCTTCGGGTGTCCGGTTCGAATTCGTCCCAGTGCGCGATAAGAAATGCATAAGCATCAACGTATTGATGTGTTTGACACGCGATGGCTTTCGTATGAATTTCTGCAGTTTGTCCAAGAGTTGCTAAGACGACTTTTAAAACATCCTGCCCTACTTTATCAACCTTAAAATCCGGCATGACATTATCCTCTTATGGTGCATTAAAACGCTGTGCAGATTGACTGTCAGGAACACCCACTTTTGTCTGAAGCAAATAGCTATAAAGAGGATAAAAATCGCCCCTGAGCTGTTTTCTTTTCACGATAAAGTTGACTGAATTTAAGCACGGCTGATGAGAAGCATGCATGTCTTTCAGACTGATAAAGTTTTTCTGCAGCGATGTCAGGGCATTAACCGGCCCTTGCGGTACATCAGGCGTAACGGATAACCTGACTAATAGCGTATTAATGCGCGCTTCCGTATCGTTATAAAATGAATAGCTGGACTCAAACCCGCATTTCTCTCTGGCTTTCTCCAGAGCAAGTTTTCCCGCCGCCGTGTTTTTACTCAAGCGCTCATAAAAAAGCGAATATCCCTGGATCGCACCAAGACCTGCATCCATCGACTGTTGTAGTTCAGTCAGCTGGTTATCCATTTTTTCATCATACGCCGGTACGGCACATGAGGTTAAAAAAACAGTTGCGGTTAGTGCAAAAGAGAGTCCAGCGATTGCGTATTGACGTGACACCATAGGCAGCCCTTAAAACTGGTTATTTTCTCTTGTATTATAATTGAAGGGCTGACAGGTGATTTATCATTATCTGATTAAAATAACGCATAAAATGCCACACATTAATATCAATCATCCGTTCCAGATTAAAATAAACTCAGCCTTGAAAATGAGCGAATCATATTAATCTATCGACGCATACTGGAGCATCTGCGAATGCTTAATAGCTCATATTGTTCACCAACCGGTTGAGCCTTCAGAAAAGGCCAAAGCAGACCCCTTTGATCCACTTACAGTTTTTTCCTAGAGCCATGCCGCTTCGCTCGTGCCATCCTTAATCACGCTCATAACATGAATAAAGTGAATTGAGGATATTATGAAAAAGACAATGATTGCATTATCTGCATCTGCACTTCTGCTGGCTTCTCCTGTTTTTGCCGCAACCACACACGCAACCGACGATACCGTTGCCGCCGCGAAAGCGAACGCCAACGACGCTAAGCAAAAACTGCACCAGGAGCAGAACAAAGGCGAAGAGCTGAAGCTGAAATCCGAACACGCCGCTGAAGGCAAAAGCGACAGTGTGGGCAGCAAAGTGAGTGAAAATTCGCAGAAAGCCTGGCATAAAACCAAAGAAGGCACCGAGAAAGGTTGGGATGCCACCAAAGAAGGCACTGAGAAAGGTTGGAATAAGACCAAAGAAGGCGCAGCGTCGCTGGAAAAGAAAGTCACTGAATAAGCCATTCACCCCGCTGAAAAGGTCGCTATCGCGGCCTTTTTTATTGCCTCTCCCCTGTTTGTCCAAACATCAGCCCAACTCCTGCGTTAACGCTTTCGCCAATGATGAGCGGGAAATCGCGATAATCCTCATCCTCCCGCGTCAGTTTGTTCGTGGTATCAACGTCTGAGCATCCCGTTCTGTTCGTAGAAAATGTCGGATGAAATGATATCGAAAATCATACTAATGACCTGGCTAACTTAATAGCGGATAACGTTAAACTTCTGAAATAAAAGACGCTGTATTAAGCAATAATTCCACTAGCATATTATTCCACATGCGCCAGCTTTATTTTTATTATGGGCATAAACATAATATATAATATGAAAAATAAGTAACCCCTGCTTACACAACTATTAAGCGCCTCTAAATTGATTATATTTTTTCATTTATATATTCCCGATATATTCACTACCGAACGACAATCGCGCCTTATCGCCTTTCTCATAAAAAAAACCCAACCCCCTGTTACATAAGAATTTTACGCATTTACACAAACGCTGATTGATACATTTAAGTAATAGATTAAGAGGGGGTTAATAATTACTAACGGCTGCTTAATTTGCATGTTTTCTTATTTATAGCTATATCATTTTTAGACCATTTTTATAATATCTCTATAAATCACAGGGCTTTATATAACACAAAAAACGTCAAATACAAGTTTATCCAAAGCAAATATTTAGCGTTATCTGATGTTGCCACTCTAAATGCTGGCGGGCATCGGCCGCTCTGAAGAAAACAACGGTGAGGGCTATTTCAAAAATAGCGACTCCGCCGGGGGCGATCTTTACCCGCAGAAAAGTCATGGCTCCGTCTTGCACGCCATTTCAATAAAAAATCTGTTGGGAGTAATCAGAATATGAGCCAAATCTCTGTCATCTCGAAACTCACTGGCGTGGAAACCACCACGGAAGGCACTCAAGTTACTCTGGATCACTCCTCAATTGTTAAGCTCCATGTCGGCCGCGCCGATATTTCCCATTACACCCGCAGCGGCAACGATCTGATCGTCAGCCTGCATTCTGGCGAAACCATTACGCTCAAGAATTTTTACGCGGCCGATACGCAGGGCGCCAGCCAGCTGGTGCTGGAAGAAGGCAACGGCGCACTGTGGTGGATAGAAGACCCAACCGCCGCAGAACACTACGAGGCGATCTCCTCCATTGATGTCCTGATGGCCGGTTCCGGCGATGGCGCAGGGGGGGCAGCCCTCTGGCCTTGGGTGCTGGGTGGCGTGGCCGTGGCGGGTGGAATAGCGCTTGCCGCCGGTGGTGGTGGCGGCGGCGGTGGTGGCGATGACGACAATAATTCGAATCCAGGGAATCCGGGCAACCCCAATACCGCCGATACGACTGCGCCGAACGCGCCCACGAATCTCGCCTTCTCGCCAGACGGCACCACCGTCACCGGCAGAGCCGAGCCTGGCAGCACCATCACACTGAAAGATGCCAACGGTAATCTTGTGGGGACCGGGAAAACCGGCAGCGACGGAACCTTTACGATCGAGCTGGGCACGCCGCTGACCAATGGCGAACAACTGAGCGCCACCGCAACCGACTCCGCGGGAAATATCAGTCAGGACGGTCATGTCACTGCGCCTGATTTAATCACTCCGGACGCGCCGGATATTATCATCGTCAACGACGATGTCGGCAGCGAGACGGGGCCGCTGGAGAACGGTCAGCGCACCGATGATGCTCGCCCTACCCTGAGCGGCATTGGCGAGGCAGGCACCACGATCACCGTTTACGATAACGGGACAAAGATCGGCACCACCAAAGTGGACGCCAACGGCAACTGGAGTTTTACCCCTGGCAATGCGTTGACCAACGGTAGCCACACCCTGACGACGACGGCCACCGATGCGGCGGGCCACACCAGCCCTCCTTCTGCGGGTATCACCATTGTGGTGGATACCGCGGCCCCCACGGCTCCGGTCATCTCCAGCGTCATTGATGACGTCGCCCCGGCTACCGGGTCGGTCAGCAGCGGTGGCAGTACCAACGATCAGCGTCCGCAATTTACCGGCACAGCAGAAGGTGGCTCAAGCGTCACCCTTTACGATAACGGCATTGCAATTGGTAATGTCACTGCCGCCAGCGATGGCAGCTGGAGCTTCACCCCGTCGGTCAATCTGAGTGAAGGGAGCCACCAGTTTACGGTGCGCGCGACAGATGTGGCAGGCAATATCAGCCCGGCCTCTCCGGTCTTTACCGTGGTGGTGGATTTGACCACTCCGGCGACGCCATCGGCCTTTGTGGTGAATGACGAAGTCGGCACCCTGCGCGGTGTGGTCTCCGCAGGCCAAACCACCGATGCCAGCCAGCCGAGGCTGTCGGGTCGCGGCGATCCGGGCAGCACCATTATTATCTACGATAAAGGCGTGGAAGTCGGTCAGGTGACCGTTGCCTCTAACGGCATCTGGAGCGTATCGCCGGACAGTCCGCTGTCTGAAGGCGCGCACTCGGTTACCGTGCGTGAAATCGACGCTGCCGGGAATGAGAGCGGGTTATCGCAGCCTATCAACTTTATCGTCGACACCATTGCCCCGGGCCAACCGGTGATTACGCTCAACCCTGCCGGTACTCAGATAACCGGTTCCGCGGAGCCCAACAGCACCATCGTCATCACCAGTGGCGCTGGCACGCAGATTGGTTCGGGCGTCGCGGATGGCAGCGGCAACTTTACGATTAACCTGACTCCCGCCCAGAACAATGGCCAGACGATCTCGGTCATTGCGTCCGACGCGGCCGGAAACCCCAGCATTCCTGCCACCACCGTCGCCGTCGATACTATCGCCCCTGCCGCTCCGGATGACCTCACCGTGGCCGATGACGGGACAAGCGTCAGCGGAACCGCCGAGCCGGGCAGCACGGTAACGGTAAAAGGTCCGGACGGATCGGTTATCGGGATCGGCACTACCGACAATACGGGCAACTTCACGGCACCGATCGATCCGCCGCAAACCAACGGCGAAGTCCTGCAGGTCATCGCCTCCGATCCGACGGGTAACGCCAGTCAGCCCGGCCTTGCGGACGCGCCTGATACCACCGATCCGCTGGCTCCGGATAACCTTCAGGTGTCGGGTGATGGCACCACGGTCACCGGTACCGCCGAACCGGGCAGCACCGTGAGTATCAAAGGGCCGGACGGCGTGCAGATAGGAACCGGCAAGGCCAACGATCAGGGCGATTTCAGCGTGACTATCTCGCCTGCGAAACTGAACGGCGAAGCCCTGACCGCCGATGCGACCGATAGCGCAGGCAATACCGGGCCTACCGCACTGGTGAATGCCCCGGACGTGACCCCGGCGCAGACTCCGGTCATCACGGCGGTGGTGGATGATGCCCTCAGTGTGCTGGGAAATATTGCCAATGGCGGTCTGACCAACGATCCCACACCGACCATCCGCGGAACCGGTGAGCCAGGTACCACGCTCACTATCTTCAGCGGAGCGAATGCAATCGGCACCCTGATCATTCCGGAAAGCGGCATCTGGGCCTATACACCAAGTGTCCATTTGCGCGAAGGCGGACACGTTCTCACCGCCACCGCCATTGACAGCGCCGGCAATGCCAGCAGCACATCGAACAGCTGGAGCATCACGGTCGACAGCGTCGTGCCTGCGGCTCCGGTTATCACTCAGGTGGTAGACGATGTGCCGGGCAGAACGGGTCCGCTGGATACCAATGAAACCACCAATGACACCCGTCCGACCCTCAACGGAACGGGGGAGCCGGGCGCTACGATCAGCATTCGTCTGGACGGCCTGCCGATTGGTACTGCCGTCGTCGGCGATGGCGGATCGTGGACCTTTACCCCGACGCTGGCCCTTTCGCCGGGCGGGCCTTATACCTTTACCGCGGTGGCGATGGATAAAGCCGGTAACGGCAGCGATCCCTCGAACGGGTTTACGATCAGTATCGACACCGCGCCGCCTGCCGCACCCGCTATCAGCACCGTCACCGATAACGCCGGGGATGTGACCGGCCCGGTGACCAGCGGAACCCCGACCGATGAAACCCGCCCACTCCTTCAGGGCAGCGCCCCGGCCAATACGGTGATTACCGTTTACGATGGTAATACCCTTTTGGGTACGGCCGCGCTCGACGGTAGCGGCGGATGGAGCTTCACCCCCATTAACCCACTCGCCAACGGCACCCATGTGCTTACGGTGGTGGCTACCGATTCGGCAGGCAACTCAACGACCTCACCGCCGTTTAACCTGGTGGTCGATACCGTTGCCCCGGCCACACCGGATTCGCCGGATATCACCGTGAACCCGGACGGTGCGCCAACCGGCACGCCGCTGAATCCGGGTGAAACCACCCGCGATACCACGCCAACCTTAAGCGGTACCGGCACGCCGGGTGATACCGTCACGATCTACATTGATGGCGTAAAACAGCCGGGCGACGTGACCGTCAACAACGACGGGACCTGGAACTGGTCACCGGTTCCGGCGCTCACCAACGGCAGCTACGATATCTCCCTGACCGTCACCAACAAAGACGGTGCTGGCAACGAGAGTGCGCCTTCTCAGCCCATCACCATCGTGATTGATACCGTCGCCCCTGACGCCCCCGACGCGCCAACGGTCACCGATAACGTCAGCCAGATCACCGGCGAAGTTAGCGACGGCGGCAGCACCAATGATTCGCGTCCGGTCCTGAGCGGAACCGGCACGGCGAATGATGTGATCATCATTTATGACAGCGTGGACGGTGCGCCAAAAGAAGAAGTGGGTCGCGTCACCGTGGGCGCAGATGGCAACTGGAGCTGGAGACCGGACTCGGCGATCGACGAAGGCTCACACGCTTTCACCACCACCGAAACCGACGAGGCCGGGAACATCTCTGACCCGTCCGTACCGGTGACAATTATCGTCGATACCGATGCCCCGGACACGCCAGCGATCACCGCCGGCACTGTCGCCAGTGGCGGTTCGACCACTGACACCACCCCCACCATTAGCGGTACAGGCGTTACCGGCGACACGGTGATTATTTATAACAACGGGGTCGAAGTTGACCGCGTGCCGGTGACCAACGGCACCTGGAGCTACACCAGCCCGGCGGTGACGCCTGACGGCGCGCTCAATCTGACCGTTGCCGCTGTCGATGCGGCGGGTAACGTCAGCGCAACCAGCCCGGTCTACACCATCACCGTGGATACCGTTCCTCCTGGCGCGCCGCAGATCGATGCCATCTCCGGCAGTACGCTGGTGCAGGGCGTGCTGTACACCAATGACAACACGCCAGTCTTAACCGGTAAGACCGAGCCGGGCAGCACCGTTAACGTCTATATTGATGAGGTATTACAAACGCCACCGGCCACCGTTGGGCCGGACGGTTCGTGGACATGGACGCCGCAGAGTCCGCTGGGTGAAGGCGAGATAAGCTTCGGCGTGATCGCCACCGACGCCGCGGGCAACGAAACAACCGGCACATCCATTAATGTCGATGTTGATACGATTGCGCCGGACGCCCCCACCAGTCTGGCCATTACGGCCCAGGGTACTCCGCTCACCGGGACCACGGACGTCGGGGCGACGGTGGTGGTACGCGATGCCAACGGCAACGTTATCGGCACGGGTGTCGCCGGGGCGGGCGGTAACTTCTCGATCGCGCTGAATCCGGCGCAAACCGACAGCACCACCCTGAGCGTGGTAGCCACCGATGAGGCGGGAAATGCCAGCGATCCGGCCACCTTAAACGTGATTGATGTACCCGATCTGCCGGATGTGCCGGTGATTACCGCCATCATCGATGACACAGGTACGGTGACCGGTAACGTGCTGGGCAAAACCTCAGATGACACCAACCCAACGATCAGCGGCACCGCGCAGGCAGGCAGCACCGTGACGCTGTATCAGGACGGCGTTGAAATCACGACTATCGTGCTTGCGCCGGGAGAGACCAACTGGAGCTACACCATTCCTGGAGCGCTGGCGGGCGGGACTTACAGCTACACCGCCACGGCCACGATTGGCGCAGCCACCAGCGGGCTTTCTGCCGCGGGCACCGTCACCGTTGATCTGACGCCTCCGGGCGCACCTGCCATCGGCGCGGTGACCGACGACGTAGGTCCAGGAACCGGGCCGCTGGCCAATGGCCAAACCACCAACGATAACCGCCCAACCCTGAGCGGCAGCGCCACGGCGGGCGATACCATCACCGTCTACAACAACGGTATTGCTATCGGCAGCGTGGTCGTGGGGGCTACGGGGACGTGGAGCTTCACTCCGCCTGACGCGCTCGAGGACGGCAGCCATGTATTCACGGTCACCGCCACCGATCCGGCAGGCAGCGAAGGTCTGGCCTCGCCGCCATTTACGGTGATCGTCGATACCGTCTCCACCCTCCCGGTAATTAGCGGAGCGGACGATAACGTGGGCACTGTCACCGGTAATGTGACCGCTGGCGGTACCACCAATGACACCACCCCAACCCTTTCCGGTACGGCGGAAGCCAACAGCACCGTGGCGATTTTTGAAGGCGGGAACCAGATTGGCACCGCCACCGCCGATGGTCTGGGCAACTGGACCTTCACCCCTACCACCGCGCTGGGTGAAGGTACGCACACCTTTACCGCGGTCGCGACCGATCCGCTGGGTAACGTCAGCTCCACCTCGAACAGCTACAGCGTCGTTATCGATCTCACGCCCCCGGCGGTACCGGCTATCACCTCCGTGAGCGACAACGTGACGGGCGGCGCTGTTGGCAATCTATCTCCGGGTCAGGTGACTAACGATACGACTCCGACCCTGACCGGGACGGGCGTCACCGGCAGCACGGTACACATTCTCAGTAACGGCGTGGAGATCGGTACCGCAGCAGTGGTCAATGGCAACTGGACCTTTACCCCGCCAGCAGGCGTGCTGACGGATGGCGTGTACAACATCAGGGTCAACGCCACCGATGCGGCAGGCAACGTCTCGGCAAACTCCCCGGTATTCTCCTTCACCGTGGATACCACCCCGCCTGCTGCGCCAGCCGTTCCTGTCGTTCTGGATGACGTGGGTCCGTTGACCGGAACCGTCACCAGCGGTGGGACTACCAACGATAACCGGCCAACCTTTAACGGCACCGGCGAAGTGGGTGCCACCATTACCCTGCTCAACGACGGACAGCCGTTTGGCATCGCCGTGGTCGACGGGCAAGGAAACTGGACGTTTACGCCAACCGCTCCGCTGACGGATGGCCCGCACACCATCACCATCGGCACCACGGATTTGGCGGGAAATACCAGTACCACCACCACCTCGTTCAATCTGACGGTAGACACTCTTGCGCCGGTAGCGCCTGCAATTGTTAACGCGACCGATAACGAGGGCAGCGTGCTGGCTCCGGTGACGTCTGGCCAGACAACCGACGACACCACACCGACGCTGAACGGGACCGCTGAAGCGAACGCGTCAATCATCATCTATGAAAACGGCGTTCAGGTCGGTACGACTCAGGCCAATGGCAACGGGGACTGGAGCTTTACGCCGCCCGCGTTGAGCAATGGTAGCCATACCTGGACCGCCACGGCCACCGATGCGGCGGGCAACGTCAGCATCGCATCGCCTGGCTTCACGGTGATTGTGGATACCGTCGCCCCTCTGGCTCCGGTCATCACGCAAGCCTTTGATGATGCGGGAGCCATTACCGGGCCGCTCAGTAGCGGACAAACCACCGATGACATTTTGCCGCGTCTGGTCGGGACCAGCGAACCGAATGCGACGATCAACATCTATCAGGGCGTCACGCTTCTGGGCACCACCACTGCCGACGCCAGCGGCAACTGGTCGGTCACGCTCACCACCGCGCTGACCGCGGGGCCAAATAGTCTTATCGCCCAGGCCACCGATGCGGCGGGCAATAACAGCGTTCCGTCCGCCACCTTTGCGATAACGGTCGATCTCACTCCGCCAGCCGTTCCGGTGCTGGTGAGCGTAGTCGATGACGTGGGAACCACCACGCAACTGACCAGCGGACAGCTCACCAACGATGCACAGCCGACGCTCACCGGTACCGCCGAGCCGGGCTCAACGGTAAAAATCTTCGATAACGGCGTGCAGATCGGCAGCGTGGTCGCAACCGGCGGCAACTGGTCCTTTACGCCGACCCCGGCGCTGGCCGATGGTCAGCATCCGTTGACCATCACCGGCACCGACGTCGCAGGTAACGCCAGTGGGCCGACCACCGCATTTGTGGTCAACGTTGATGCAACCGCGCCAACGCCGCCGGTCATCTCCTCGGTGGTGGATGATGTCGGCACCGTCACCGGGCCTGTCATCAACGGCAATCCGACCAACGACACGCAGCCTGCGCTGAGCGGAACCGCAGAAGCCAATGCGGTGGTGCGGATTTACGACGGCGCAACGCTGGTCGGAACCGTGACGGCAGATGGCAACGGCGTCTGGACATTGCCGCAGACCACTACCGTCCTCACCAACGGGCAGCATAACTTTACCGCCACCGCCACCGACGCGGCGGGCAATACCAGTGCGCCGTCCTCTATCACGTCCATTGTGGTGGATACGGTCGCGCCGGGTCAGCCGGGCACGCTGGCGGTCATCAGCAACGGTACGCACGTCACCGGTCTCGCGGAGGCGGGTAGCACCGTTACCATCACCAGTGCCGACGGCAACACCGTGCTGGGGACCGCGACGGCGGACGGCAACGGTAACTTTAACGTCACCATCTCACCGGCTCAGACCAACGGCGAAACGCTGCTGGCCTTTGCCACCGATAAGGCCGGCAACGCAGGCCTGGCGACGGGCGTCACCGCGCCATTCACTAACCTGCCGAATGCGCCGGTGATTGCCACCCTCAACGACAACGTCGGAACCCTCACCGGCAATCTGACCAACGGTAAGAGCACCGACGACACCACGCCAACCCTGAGCGGAACGGCGCAACCCAACTCCACCGTCACCCTGTATAACAACGGCGTGGCGATGGGCACAGCCACCACCGACATCAACGGCAACTGGACCTTCACCACGCCGGCGCTGGGCGAAGGCTCGCACGCCTTTACCGCCACCGCCACCAACGTGGTCGGCGGGACGGGTCCCGTCTCAACGCCGATCACGGTCATCGTGGATACCGTCGCACCGAATGCCCCGAACGGGACCTTTAACGCCGACGGCAGCGTATTGACCGGCAGCGCAGAAGCGGGCAGCACCGTCAACATCCGCCTGGCAGACGGGACAACGGTCACCACCACGGCGAACAGCGGTGGCACCTACAGCTACACCTTCCTCAATAAACAGACCGAAGGCCAGACGCTGCAAATCACCGCCACGGACGCCGCCGGGAATACCTCAACGCCGGGATCGGCGCTGGCCCCTGTCGTCCCGCTGTCGGCCAGCACTAATGTCGAGGAGCTGGATATCAGCACCACGGCGACGGTCACCAACGCGCAATACAGCGATTACGGATTCCTGCTGGTGGGCGCACTCGGCAATGTGCTGACGCTGCTGGGCAACGATACGGCGCAGGTCGGCTTCACCGTCAGTGACGGTGGCAGCGCGGATATTTCGATTAACGCGGATGCCACGGGCGTGGTGCTGACGCTGCTCAACACCCTGGAGCTGGTCGTCCAGCGCTGGGATGCGGCTAACAACACCTGGACCACCGTGGTGGATACCGGTCAACCGCAGTTTGCCAACCTGCTGACCCTGGGGGCAAACGGCGTCACACTCAATATGACCGGGCTGGAAAGCGGCGAGTATCGCGTTCTCAGCTACAACACCAATCTGCTGGCAACCGGCTCTTACACCAGCCTCGATGTTGACGTGACAGAAACCAGCGTTGGCTCGGTCACCGGCATCACCACCCAGAATGGCAACGTGATTTATGACGTTGACCCGAACACCGGCAGCGACAACGCACCGGCGGGCACCACGGTCACCGCGGTGACTAACGCGCTGGGGCAGACGGTCAACGTGACCGCCGACGGCACCATTATCCAGGGACAATACGGCACCCTGACCATAAACCTGAACGGGAGTTACACCTACACGCTCACCAACACCAGCGCTGCGGTGCTGGGCCGCACCGAGAGTTTCACCTATACCATCGGCCACAACGGCGCGAGCGCCTCCGCCAACCTGGTGATCTCGCTCGGGGCGAATACGGTGACCAACAGCGTGACCGCGGTAGACGATACGGGGTCACTCACCTTTGACACCACCGTTCACGCCGTCGATAACGGCACCTCATCGCAGGGTGGATTTACCGTCGTAGGGGTCAATCTGGGCAACACGCTGGGGCTGAACCTGCTGGACGATCTGAGCAATCCGATTATCTACAACGTGGAGGAAGGCACGACCCGCACCATGACCATTCGCGCTTCTGTTGGTGGCGTGAGCGTGGCATCGGTATTCGACCTGTATATCTACAAGTTCAACGAGGCGACCCAGACCTTCGAGCAGATGCGCATTCAGCCTGGCTGGCTGCGAGCCCCGCTGCTGGGCGGCACGTCGGGCACGCTGACGCTGAATCTGCCTGCCGGGGAATATCTGTTCCTGCTGAACACCGCCACCGGGATCACCGCGCTGACGGCTTATACCCTCAACGTGCTGGAAGACCACGTTTACAGCGTCTCCAGCGTCGGTGCGACCACGACGGGCGATGTGCTGGCCGATGATGTCGCCCCTGCCGGGACGGTTGTCACCGAAGTGAATGGTGTGGCGGTGAACGCGTCCGGCGTGACGACAATCCAAGGGCAGTACGGCACGCTGACCATTAACGCGGATGGCGACTATACCTATACCCTGCGCAGCGGCGTCGGAGCCGATCACATTAAAACCCCCGATACCTTCGTCTACACCATCACCGCGCCAAACGGAGATAAAGACACCGCCTCACTGAACATCACCCCAACACCGCGGGCACTGGATGCGGTAAACGACGTCAGTGCGGTGATGGATGTGACATCCGTTCACCACACGGCAACCTACTCGGACACAACTGTCGGCAACGCCAGCTGGACGGCGGCTCTGCTGGCGGCAACCCAGGGCAGCGGCAGCGGCACCTTTGTGGTTGATCCCAACTCTGCGCTGCACAATGTGGTGCTGCACTTTAACATCGCCTCGTTGCTGGCGCTTGGCGGCTTAACGGTGGATTGGGTTCTGTCGAATGGCTCAACCACCATTCGCAGCGGCTCCTTTAACGGCTCAATACTGTTGGGCGGAAATGCCACTATCAACCTCACGGGTCTCGATTTAGATGCAGGGACCTACACCCTGAGCTACACCGGCAAAATGGGGGCGCTGGCGGCAGGATTGATTACCATTACCCCGAGCGTCACCGGCACCTCTTACTCGTTGAACCAATTCGATGCCACCAGCGGGCACAACGTTAACGGCAATATTTTTGACGGTAGCGACTCGCAGGGGGCCATGGATCAGCTGCACTCCGTAGATACGCGCCTGAGTATTACCGGCTATAACGGCGTCACCACCACGCTCGATCCGTACACCACCAGCGCCGCTAACGTCACCATTCAGGGTCACTACGGCACGCTCTCCATCGGCGCTGACGGGCATTACACCTATACGCTCAATACCGGCGTCTCCCTCTCCTCCATCTCATCAAAAGAGGTATTCAACTACACCCTGACCGATGCGGCAGGCAAAACGGACAGCGCGTCGCTCACCATCAATATGGCGCCGAAGTTCATTAGCTCTGAGCATAACGATCTGATCGTCGGCTCTGCCTACGGCGACACCCTGATTTATCAGGTGCTGAACAACACCGTCGGCAATGCCACGGCGGGGAACGGCACCGGGGATCACTGGGCTAACTTCTCCGTCAGTCAGGGAGACAAAATTGACATCGGCGATCTGCTGGTGGGCTGGAACGGACAGGCCGCAACGCTTGGCAACTACGTGCATGTCACCACCAGCGGTAACAACACTGTGATCTCCATCGACCGTGACGGTGCAGGGAGCACCTACACTAATACGACGCTGGTCACGCTGGACAACGTGCAGGCCACCTACGACGAGCTGGTCAACCAGAACCACAACATCATTACCTGACAGCAAAGCACCAATGACCCGGGCGTACAGCGCCCGGGCATAAACAATAAAGCACGACCATTTGATTTATTAGGGATAAGACATGGGAAATAAGATGCCTTGCTGGTGGCTCTCGTGCTGCCTGATATCTGTGCCCGTTATCGCCGCCAACCCGGCCGCGGTGATCAATACCGGACAACTGAGCGAAGAACAGGAGTTACCCTCTCTGAACGGGCGTATTGCGCCAACGGCCAGCAAAGCGGCTCCCGGCACGCTGCTGCTGGGCGATGCCGTGAACCGCGCAGTGAGCTGGCATCCCACCATCAGCGAAGCGGTTGGAAAGCTGTACGAGCAGTCCGAACAGGTGGACGTCGCTAAATCAAAATACTATCCGCAGGTCAATGCCGGCATGGATAACGGCTATACCCATGACGGCGGCGACAGTGGTTTTACCCCGTCGCTGGTGTTGTCGCTCTCACAAATGCTGTACGACTTTGGCAAAGTGGCAAGCCAGGTGCGGGCCGAAACCGCGGGCGTCGCCCAGCAGCAGGCCAACGTGCTGGTGAGTATTGATACCATTGCCCACGATACCGCGCTGGCGATGGTGCAGGTCCAGACCTGGCAACAAATGGTAGAAACGGCAAAAGAGCAGCTTGATGCGCTCTCCTCGATCGGATCCCTGGCCCGCCATCGTAACGAAGAAGGCGCCAGCTCACTCTCCGATGTCGTCCAGACCGACGCCCGCATTGAAGGGGCGCGCGCGCAGTTAATGCAGTATCAGGCCAGCCTCGACAGCTCCCGCGCCACGCTGATGAGTTTTCTCGGCTGGAACACCCTCAACACCATCAGCAACGACTTTCCCGATAACCTGAAGCGCAGTTGTGATATCGCCGAGCCGGACGATCGTCTGGTGCCAGCGGTTCTCTCCGCCTGGGCGCAGGCCAACGTCGCGCAGGCCAATCTCGACTATGCCAACGCGCAGATGACGCCGACCGTCTCGCTGGAGCCGGAAGTTCGCCACTATCTCAACGACCGCTACGCAGGACACGACAGCCTGGACCGCACCCAGTATTCCGCGTGGGTAAAGGTCCAGATGCCGCTGTATCAGGGCGGCGGTCTTACCGCGCGTCGCAACGCCGCCGGACACGCGGTTGAAGCGGCACAATCCACCATTCAGCGCACGCGCCTCGATGTGCGACAGAAGCTGATGGAGTCGCGCAGCCAGGTGTTGAGCCTGCTGAGTACCCTGCAAATTCAGGCCCGCCAGGAGGCGCTCAGCATCCGCACGCGCGAACTCTATCAGCAGCAATATCTCGATCTTGGCTCACGCCCGCTGCTCGACGTGCTGAACGCCGAGCAGGAGGTGTATCAGGCGCGGTTCACGCAGCAGCAAACCGCAGGACAGCTGCACCAGCTGCAGTTGTCCTGTCTGTATAACACGGGACGGTTGCGTCATTCGTTCGATCTTGAAAACCGCACCATTCAGACCGTGGAGATCCAGCCATGAAGCAAACCGAGATTCCACAGGGCGAGAGCATCCCCGAAGAGACGCTGGAGCACTGGGCGCAGGCGTTTGGCTACGTTGCCAACCGCTATCGGGTAGCCTGTTCTCCGGGGGCGCTGGTCGCCAGTGCGCCGTGGCTGAAAGGCAAACCAATGGTGCCGGCGCTGACCCAGCTGGCGCGCGAGGCGGGCTTATCCTTTCAACTGCTCACCGCCACCCAGCAGTCCATCAACAGCTGGAAACTGCCGGTAGTCGTCGAATTGAACGAAGGCAAAATTGGCGTCATTGAACATTTTGACGGCGAAGATACCCTCGATATCTGTTTTATCGACACCACGCCGCAGAACAACCGCGTCTCCATGACCGCGCTGCTGCCTGCCATCCGCCACGTCGTCGCCCTGCGTCCGCTGGCGGCCCTCAAAGACAGCCGCGTGGATGCGTATATTTCTAAATACCGTCCGGACTGGCTCTACCGGCTGGTGATGCGCGATATGCGCCCTTACACCTGGGTGATGCTGGCGGCGTTGTTCATCAACGTGCTGTCGCTTTCCGGGATTGTGTTTTCGATGCAGGTCTACGATCGGGTGATCCCCGCGCAGTCTTATCCGACGCTCTACGTGCTGACGATCGGGGTGCTGATCGCCACGCTGTTTGGCTTTGTGCTGCGCGTCGCGCGCGGACACATTATGGATCTGCTGGGCAAACGCGCCGATCTCCGCGTATCGGATCGGGTGTTTGGTCACGCCCTGCGGCTGCGTAACAGCGCGATTCCTCGCTCGACCGGCAGCTTTATTTCGCAGCTGCGCGAGCTGGAGCAGATCCGCGAGATGGTCACCTCCTCCACCATTTCGACCATTGTCGATCTACCGTTCTTCTTTCTGTTTGTGGTGGTGCTGGCGATCATCGCGCCACAATTAGCCTGGATCGCCCCCGTCGCCGCAGTGCTGATGGTGCTTCCCGGCCTGCTGTTGCAGAAGAAACTGGCGGCGCTGGCGAAGCAGTCGGCGCATGAATCGACGCTGCGCAATGCGGTGCTGGTTGAGAGCGTGCAGGGGCTGGAAGATATCAAGCTGATGCAGGCAGAAAATCGCTTTTTACAACAGTGGAATAGTTACATCCAGATCACCGCTGAGTCGGGCCTGCGGACCCGCGAGTTGACGCAAAACCTGATCAGCTGGGGGATGACCATTCAAAGTCTGGTCTACGCCGGAGTGATTGTGGTCGGCGCACCGATGGTGATCGACGGCACGTTAACCACCGGTTCGGTGGTCGCCGCGTCGATGCTGGCCTCGCGGATGATCGCGCCGATGGCGACCGTGTGCGGCGTGCTGGCGCGCTGGCAGCAGGTCAAAGCGGCCAAAGAGGGGCTGGACAGCATCATGCAGCTGCCTACCGAAAATCAGCGTGAAGATACCCCGATTCGCCAGGACGTACTGCGCGGGCATTATCTGTTCGATCAGGCGCAGTTTCGCTATCACCCGGAAGATCCGCGCATGGCGTTACGCATTAACCGGCTGGAGATCAAACCCGGCGAGTCGGTGGCGATCCTTGGGCGCAACGGCGCGGGCAAATCGACGCTGCTACAGGCCTTAGCGGGCGGAATGGATCTGGCGGGGGGAGAACTGCGGCTGGATAATCTTAGTCTGCCGCATCTGGACGTGGCGGATCTGCGGCGCAACGTGGGCTTTATGACCCAGAATGCGCGGCTGTTCTACGGCACGCTGCGCGAAAATATCACCCTCGGAATGCCGCGCGCCACCGATGAAGAGATCTTCGCGGTGCTGGAGATGTGCGGCGCGGCGAGCTTTGTGCAGAAACTGCCGAAAGGTCTCGATTACCCGATTATGGAGAACGGCGTGGGGCTGTCCGGCGGGCAACGCCAGTCGATCCTGCTGGCGCGTATGTTCCTGCGCGATCCCAATATCGTGCTGCTGGATGAACCGACCGCCTCGCTGGATGAACATACCGAACGGGAATTTATCCAGCATCTGCGTCAGTGGCTGGGCAACCGGACGCTGATCGTCGCCACCCACCGCGTGCCGGTGCTGGAGCTGGTGGAACGCGTAGTGGTGCTGAAAGAGGGCATGCTGGTGATGGACGCGCCAAAAGCGCAGGCGCTGAACAACAGCCGCATGCAGCAGCAGGCAAACGGACGGGAGTGGAAAAATGAAAATCAGTCAGCGTGAAGTCGCCGCCATGGACGATCTGGATAACGCTCTTGATTCCGAGAGCGGTTACTCCGGTGCGCGGCGCATCGTTATCTTCTCCCTGCTGCTGTTTATTGTGGTTGGCGTATGGGCCTGGTTTGGGATCCTCGATGAGGTCTCGACCGGCACGGGTAAAGTGATCCCCAGCTCGCGCGAACAGGTATTGCAATCCCTCGACGGCGGGATCCTCACCGAGCTGAACGTGCGCGAAGGCAATCAGGTACAGGCCGGACAGATCCTGGCGCGGCTCGATCCCACGCGTTCAGAATCCAACGTCGGCGAGAGCGCGGCACGCTATCGCGCTTCGCTGGCCTCCAGCGTGCGCCTGACGGCAGAAGTGAACGATCTGCCGCTGGTGTTCCCCCCTTCCCTGCAAAAATGGCCGGACCTGATCGCCGCCGAAACCCGGCTCTATAACTCCCGCCGCGCGCAGCTGGATGACACGCAGAGGGAACTGAAAGCGGCCCTGAGCCTCGCGAACAAAGAGCTAGCGATCACGCAGCGGCTGATCAAAACCGGAGCCGCCAGCCATGTGGAAGAGCTGCGTCTGCAGCGGCAAAAAAGCGATCTGGAGCTGAAACTCACCGATGTACGCTCACAATATTACGTGCAGGCGCGCGAGGCGCTGTCAAAAGCCAACGCCGAAGTGGATATGGTGTCGGCGGTGTTAAAGGGGCGCGAAGATTCGGTGACGCGCCTGACCGTGCGATCGCCGGTGCGCGGGATCGTCAAAAATATCAAAGTGACCACCATTGGCGGGGTGATCCCTCCCAACGGCGAGCTGATGGAGATCGTGCCGGTGGACGATCATCTGCTGATCGAAACCCGCCTGTCGCCGCGCGATATCGCGTTTATTCATCCTGAACAAAAAGCGCTGGTGAAGATCACCGCTTACGATTACGCCATTTATGGCGGTCTGCAAGGGGTCGTTGAGACGATTTCGCCGGACACCATTCAGGATGAAGCCAAGCCGGAAGTGTTCTATTACCGGGTCTTTATCCGTACCAGTCAGGACTATCTGGTGAACAAAGCCGGCAGGCGTTTCTCGATTGTGCCGGGCATGATTGCAACGGTGGATATCAAGACCGGGGAGAAATCGGTGATGGATTATATGATTAAGCCGTTTAACCGCGCGAAGGAAGCATTAAGGGAGCGGTGAGGGTTTCAACGTGCCAGCGTTTCAGCACACGGGCGGTTCCCTCTCCATTTGGGGAGAGGGCCAGGTTGAGGGGGAACATGCGGCTCTGTTCTCTGTCATGATGAATTTGTGACAGCCAAAGGGGCAAGCCGCACAGTCTCCCTTTGAGAGAGGGTTAGGGTGAGGAGAAACATGCAGCCCTGTTCTCTGTCATGGTGAATTTGTAACAGCAAAAGGGGCAAGCCGCACAAGCGAGTCCCTCTCCCTTTGGCAGAGGATTAGGGGAGAGGGGAAACTTGCGGCTCTGTTCTCTGTCATAGCGACGTTGTGACAGCCAAAGGGGCAAGCCGCACAGTCGATCCCCTCTCCCTTTGGGAGAGGGTTAGGGTGAGGGGAAACAGGCGGCTCAATCGCCGCCGGACTGACACGCCGCTGTAATCCCTGATTTTATCGTGTCATCAACGTCGCATTGATTTCTCAGGCCCCTTTTTTTGGGAAAAATGTAGGTACTGGCAGATATCTGGACTCCCTCATGCCCTGCAATTTGCAGCATAAGCACCCCAGCCGGGAATTAAACGTTTTCAGCTCCTTTGCCCTGACTATTTCTCTCTTGGGGTTATCAGCGTTTTCTTAGAAACTGGCAATCAGTTTTAGTGGGAATGTAAATAAGCGCAACTAACTATTGCGTGCGATCAAAAAGGCTTTTTTTTGACCACGAAATGCTTACACTTTCTACAGGGAATTAAATACAAACGCGCAAGGAGCAGCGATGTACTACAGAAATAAAGTGATACGTTATTTGCAGGCCAATAATATCCTTGCCCTGAAATTAGATCGAGCGGTAACAGGTGTACGTAAGGCAGTCTCTAATCAGATTGATATGATTCAGGCGGGTGCCACGCGCGCGCTGTATTACACCTCCTGTTTCACTGATGAGTATATGGATGTTTGCCAGCAGCAAAAGACTGAGGATATAAGATTTAAGAATGGCGTCATACATTTTATTCAGCATGGAAATGTCATTTATGACATGCTTAAATTATATTTCGAAGAAGTATTTAAATATAAAACGTCTGTTCAAATAGATCACATCAAAAAATTGTTAATGGCGGTTAATGTACATATCGCCGCCAGCACACTAACAAATGCTGGATTCGCGTTAGCAGTCGCATCGACTGTCGCCATAGGTATGAAGCTCAGCCTTGAAATGAGCACCTTAGTTGGGGAAAAGGCAGTTGGAGTTTTAACTGGAGTCGGCTTATATGGGGTCGTTGAAAAAGCAGCGAATGGCTCACGTCATCTTCATTATACCAATCCGGCCTTTTGGAACGTTTTGTACATACATGAACTGGATATGATGTATTTCCTGATTGAGCCATTGTTTGAGCAGGAAAATACTTTTAAAACACAATATGCATCGGATAATGACATTGCAAACATGATCGCAAGGATGATTCGATAATCATGTTGAACTTATTGAAAAGGATACTGAGGCGGATATTTAACTCATTGATTTCTTATTACGGCCCCTCAGTATTAACAATCATATTTGCATTGGTACAGGGTATATTATTCCCTGATAGTCCAATCTGGCTTATACCTGTATTCTTTGTACTCATGATAGTTATTTTCCCTAGTTATAAGAAATTGTAACAGTCAAAATTAACATAACTCAGGATTTCTCCATAAGGAAATTGTATGTTAACTACTGCATCTTTAACTGTAGCTGCATGATGCTTAAACGTTTAAATTCAGTGGCTGAAGTTACCGACATCAATCGCATCACTCAAAAGGCTGCAGAAATTACCAGCCGTATCCGTTTAAGCTTTCCGACCTTTTGGAATGCGTTACATGCACAAGATTTGGAAGTGATGTATTTCCTGATTGAGCCATTATTCATTCGTGCTAATGCGCTTAAAGTGCGGAACACCTCGGACCGTGAGATTGCTGATATCATCACCAGGATGATTCGATAACTATGATGAACATTCTCAACAGACGTTTTAGGCGGCTGGCCAAGTCATTTATTTCGATTCACCTTCCTGGGTGGCTCACCGCCATTTTCGCTGTTGTTTATCTGAATCTGTTCGATAATGCCCCTCTATGGCCAATACCGGTATTTCTCATTATGGTGTTGATTATGCTATCGCGTCACACCGACTGGTAACAAAGATAAGAGAATCATAATGGGCATCAATTCGCTATATGGCATACATCATCAGGCGATTCTATAATTATGATGAACCTTCTCAAAAGGCTAGTCAGGCGAATAGTAACATCTTATTTATTTGTAGCTCTGCCAACATGGCTAACGTTTATTTTCGCCTTAATTTATGTGTCTCTTTTCCCGGATGGTCCTATATGGCCAGTCCCCATCTTTCTGGTATTTATACTGATTATTTTTGGTCGCTATGTGAAATAGCAGACATCGGGTAAGCACGATTAATGAAAACAGTCCGCCCCGATATCGGGGCGGACTGTTTCACTTTTACGCGCAATGACGGGTCGGCCATTGCGCGTTAGCGGGTCAGAGCGAGATTTTCAGGCGTTTAACCGCTTCTTTCAACTGTTCATCCGTTGCCGTCACAAACGACATTCGCAACGTGCTGCGATCTGGATCGCTGCAATAGAAGAATTCGCCCGGCACAAACACGACGCCATTGCTAAGCGTCATCTCCAGCCACTGCGTGGTGTTGATACCGTTATTCATTTTGGCCCACAAAAACATCCCGCCCTTTGGCTTATGGAATGTCAGCACGTCGCCAAGCTCCTTTTCAAGCTCGCTGGCAAAGGTCTGATATTTCTGGCGATACGCATCCCGAATCAGGGCAATTTGTCCAGCCAGACGCCCGGTTTGCAGATACTCGTACGTCATCAATTGCGACAACATGCTGGTATGCAGATCGGTGGTCTGCTTAAGATTCACTACCGCCCTCTTCAGCCATTCAGGCACCACCAGCCAGCCAACGCGCGTGCCCGGGGATAATATTTTCGAGAAAGTCGAGGTATAAACAATATTCTGTTCGTTGCCGATGTCTTTAGCGTGGGCCATTAACGGGCGGAAAACGTCAGTGGTGTAATTAATTTCGCTGTAGGGATCGTCTTCAATAATGACGAAATCATAGCGCTTCGATAATTCGACCAGCTTTTTGCGTCGATTCTCAGAGAGCGTCACACCGCCGGGGTTGCCGAAGGTCGGGACGATATAAACAGCTTTAATGGGTTTGCTGGCGGCTAAGACTTCAAGCTCATCAACGTTCATGCCTTCGCCGTCTGTGCCAACGGATTCAAGACTGGCCTGGGCAAGGCTAAACACCTGCAGCGCAGCCAGATACGTCGGGCGCTCTACGACCACGGTATCACCGGGATTAATTAATGCGCGCGCCAGAATATCCAGAGATTGTTGCGAGCCGGAGGTGATCACCACTTCGTCGGCCTGACAAGAAATGTTCCGGTCTGCACAAATTTGCGCGATGGCTTCGCGCAGCGCCGGATATCCTTCGCTCAGACCATACTGGAAGGCTTCGCCAAAATGGCGCGATAACACAGCGTCTGCCGCGATTTGCAGTCCTTCATGATCGAAAAGGTCGGGGTTGGGAATGCCGCCGCCGAGTGAAATCACGCCCGGCATTTTGCTGTGTTTTAATAGTTCGCGAATGGCGGAGGATTGCAGGCTTTGCACGCTGCTGGCGAGTTTTTGAGTTGTCACGCTACGGGTACCTGGATTCTTTTTGATAGTCACAACTTAGTAACACATGTCTCGGTTCTGGTCATCATTTTCGCGTGCTGTTTGGGGAAAGAGGGCCACCATCAAGGGCAAAAAGCCCGGTTCATGCCTCTTTTCGTAAAGATACGTAAACACCTCCTCTTTTTTTAAGCGGTAGAACCCCCGCCGCAGGCACAGGAGATAAACAAGCGCAGCTAGCTAATAAGCTTCAGTATATCGTAGACAAACGAAGCGTCATATTTTTGCCATTCCAGCCATTATTTTTCCTTGTTAACCAAAAGCAGCTGAAATTTTAATTCCAGATAGCAGCTAGACTTAATTCATGAACAACAGCGGATACGTTCTGAATCGTATCCATAACATCACACGAGGGTTAATATATGGCTGAGAAACGCGGTAGTACGGGTAATTTCGCTGAGAATCGTGATAAAGCGTCTGATGCCGGTAAAAAAGGTGGGCAACAAAGCGGTGGGAACTTTAAAAACGATCCGCAACGCGCATCCGAAGCAGGAAAAAAAGGCGGTGAAAATAGTCACGGTGGAGGCCGAAAATCAGATAAATCATAGGCTCACCCATTTTGATTATCGTTATCCGAAAATTAAAGCACACTCTGCGGGTCAGCAGACTCGCAGTATTCTTATTTCCGTGAGGAAGCCCCATGAATATGAAAAGCCTTGAAGATGTCTTCATTCATCTTCTTTCCGATACTTATAGTGCAGAAAAACAATTGACCCGCGCACTGGCAAAACTAGCCCGTGAAGCCTCAAGTGAACCGCTCCGTACCGCATTCAAAAGTCACCTTGAAGAAACTCACGGGCAGATTGAGCGTATTGATCAGATCGTTGAGCAGGAACCGGCTCTCAAAATTAAGCGTATTAAGTGCGTTGCGATGGAAGGCCTGATTGAGGAAGCGAATGAGGTTATTGAAAGCACAGAGAAAAACAGTGTTCGCGATGCGGCGCTGATCGCTGCCGCGCAAAAAGTCGAGCACTATGAAATCGCCAGCTATGGCACACTGGCCACGCTGGCAGAGCAGCTAGGCTATAAAAAAGCCGTCCTGCTTTTGGCTACAACGCTTGAAGAAGAGAAAGCCACCGATCTTAAATTGACCGACTTAGCCGTAGACAATATTAATCAACAGGCCGAAAAATAATTTCAATATTAATTAATCCCCAGATAACACCAGAACAATAATAGCAAGGAGAATGATCGGCCAGTCTGCCTGAACAGCAGTTCACCGTCTCGCTTTATCTTCTCAGCCAGATGATTTTCTTTTAGGACTCTTCTCGTTTGTCAGATTAAGCAACAGCAACCACACTTAATCTGTCAAGTCGCTATGCTCTGGAGGTCACAATGAAATTATTATGGGCGCCATTATTTTGTTGTCTGCTTATTCCAACAGCGTGGGCCGACGATAACGGTGGCCTGCAAAAAGGTGAAGCCCCGCCGCCGCCGCACAAGATTGACGAGGGGTATCGCGGCACGGACGACGCGCGAATCATGACCGTGGAACAGGCAAAAACCATGCACGATGGCGCGACCATCTCACTGCGCGGTAATTTAATTGATAATGCAGAAGGTGATAAATATACCTTCCGCGATAAGACCGGTCAGATTGAGACGATCATTCCTCATTCCGTTTTTGATGGCCGAACCGTTAAACCCGATCATATGATCAGCATTAATGGCAGCCTTGATAAAAAAATGACGCCGCCTGTCGTTCGGGTAGATCGCATCCAGAAATAAATAATGTCCTGATAACCTGTCAGGGGCGATGAGGATATATCGTTCTCATATCGCCCCGACGACTTCGGTTAAATCCCCCCGCTTCTTTACCTACCAATATTTGGGATAACGCATCCCTGCATAATAGCCTCTTTAGGATTAATCCCCCTTTTATTCACTCTGCAATATTTAAACAATCTTACACAAATTCACATTGCATACATTTTGCTTACACAGCACGGAATGTCCGATGATAGCCCGCTCCCCATTAGCCGTAATAATATCAACAGCCACAGGGCTGTCACTCCTGCTTTCTGCCCATGCAGCGGAGCCTGATAATCAATTTATTATTCAGCAGCAACGTCAGAAAGCACTGGAACAGCAACTCACTCCGCCGGTTCCCGATGTGCGGCTTTCCGAGCCGTCATCCAGCTTTGGCAAAATCGCCTTCCCCGCAGAAACGCCCTGTTTCCCTATCGAACAGGTGCAGTTAAGCGGTCAGGACGCCCTTCCCCACTGGCTGCCGCTGCAACGTATTGCCGATCAGGCACAGGGGCGTTGTCTGGGCGGAAAAGGCATCAACCTGCTGATGAGTACCCTGCAAAACAGGCTCGTCGATCATGGCTGGATCACCACCCGCGTGCTGGCGCCCACACAGGATCTGAAAAGCGGCACTTTAAAACTGGCGATTGTGCCGGGCTACGTTCGCCACGTCAGGCTCACGGATGAGAGCGACGATGACATTCTGCTTTACAGCAGCTTCCCGGCGCATGAAGGCAATCTGCTGGATCTGCGTGATATTGAGCAAGGTCTGGAAAATCTCCAGCGCCTGCCCACTGTTGAAGCCAGCATGGAGATCCTCCCCGGCGAGCAACCCGGCGAGAGCGATGTGGTGATCACCCGCAAACAGTCAAAAATGTGGCGTCTTGGCCTGTCACTGGATGACGCCGGAACAGAAACCACCGGGCGCTATCAGGGTGGCGTGACGCTGTCGCTGGATAACCCCTTCTCTCTCAGCGACTTGCTCTATGTTTCCGCCAGCCATGATTTGAACGACCACAGCGATAAAGGGAGTAAAAACTACACCGCCCATTACTCCGTTCCCTTTGGCTACTGGACGCTGGGCGTCACGGGCAGCGACTACGACTATCACCAGACGGTGGCGGGACAGAATCAGGATTATCGCTACAGCGGAAAAAGTAAGAACCTGGACGTGCAGCTCAGTCGCGTGCTGCATCGCAGCGGCTCGCAAAAAACCACCTTGACCTGGGACGTACTGGCGCGCGAAACCCGTAACTATATTGATGATACCGAAGTGGGCGTGCAGCGTCGGCAAACCGCTGGCTGGCGCGTGGGGCTACAGCACCGCCACTTTATCGGCCAGGCCAGTGTAGATGCCGGAGTAAGCTATCAGCGCGGGACCCGTTGGTTCGGCGCGCAGCCAGCGCCGGAAGAGTATTTTGGCGACGCCACCGCGCTCAGCAAAATTATCCAGCTCAACGCCCAGCTCGATTTGCCGTTTGAGATCGGCTCGCAAAACTTCCGTTACAACGTTCAGTATTTGCGCCAGATGAGCAACACGCCGCTGACGCCGCAGGATCAATTTGCCATCGGTAACCGCTGGTCGGTGCGCGGCTTTGACGGCGAGCGCACCCTCAACGCCAGCCACGGATGGTATGTGCGTAACGACCTTGGCTGGAGCACGCCGCTGCCAAATCAGGAACTGTATCTCGGCGCCGATTACGGCGAAGTGGGCGGTTACAGCTCAGACCCGCTGATTGGTCAACATCTGGCCGGCGGCGTGGCTGGCCTGCGGGGTAGCGCCTTCAACACCGGCTACGACCTGTTTGCCGGCACGCCGTTCTCGAAACCGGACGGCTTCCACACCAGCTCGCTCACTCTGGGCTTCAACCTCAACTGGAGCTGGTAATGCGCGTCGGAAACCTGGATATCAAAGCCCCGCTGATCCTCGGCGGTGAAGAAAACGAAGCCGAAGTTCTGGGAGCCACCGTCTGGCTGTGGATGCACTCCCCCATGCATCGGGATGCGCCACTGCATGCTTTACCGACTCTGCTTCTGCCCATCATCAAACGTCAGCAGTACGTGCTGGCGGTGGAGAACGGACGTCCGATTTTCTTTCTCAGCTGGGCGTGGCTCAACGAAGAAGCGGAAGCGCGCTACCTCACGCGCCCGTCGATTGAAATGAAAGAAGAGGACTGGGACAGCGGAGATCGGATCTGGTTTTGCGACTGGATCGCTCCGTTCGGCCACACCGCCGCCATGAAAACGCTGATCCGCCACGACATTTTCCCGGATCACTGCTGGCGGGCGCTGTATCACCGAGGGGAAGAGCGCGGTAAACGCGTCGTGATGTTCCATGGCACGCACGTCACCCGCGAATCAGCAAAACACTGGCAACTGAATCACCCGCTCGCCGTCAACCTGCCGGAAGCGTTTAAAGGAACGACCCATGAATAAGAACCTCTATCGTATCGTTTTCAACAAAGCGCGCGGCATGCTGATGGTGGTGGCAGATATCGCCCGTTCGGGCCGCGCCGGTTCTTCGCGCGCAGCAGGTATCGGACATACCCACAGCCGCCTGATCGGTAAAATCAGTGCAATAAGCTTTAGCCTCTGGCTGGCGATGGGCGCGATACAGACGGCGCAGGCCAACATTGTGGCTAACACGGGCGCGCCAAAGAACCAGCAGCCGACGGTGATAAACAGCGCTAACGGTACGCCGCAGGTGAATATCCAGACCCCGTCCAAAGCCGGGGTTTCACGCAATAATTACACCCAGTTTGACGTGAGCCAGAAAGGCGCCATCCTGAATAACTCGCATAAAAATACCCGGACGCAGCTGGGCGGTATGGTGTCCGGCAACCCGTGGCTGGCGAAAGGCGAAGCGAAGGTGATCCTGAACGAAGTCAGTTCACGCGATCCCAGCAAGCTGAACGGCATGATTGAAGTGGCAGGAAAAAAAGCGCAGGTGGTGATCGCCAACCCGTCGGGCATTACCTGTAGCGGATGCGGTTTTATCAACGCCAATCGCGCGACGCTGACCACCGGTCAGGCGCAGATGAACAACGGTAATCTCACCGGGTTCAACGTTGAGCGCGGCGAAGTGGTGGTAGAAGGCGCCGGGATGGATACCTCTGGCGCGGATTACACCGATATCATCGCCCGCTCGGTCAAAGTGAATGCCGGGCTGTGGGCTAACGATCTGAAGGTGACCACCGGGCGCAATAAGGTCGATGCGGCGCATGAAAAAATAATCAAAGGCAGCGAGGATGCAACCACACGACCGCAGCTGGCGGTCGATGTCGCCAGCCTCGGCGGAATGTACGCCGGTAAAATCCGCATGGTCGGCACCGAAAAAGGCGTCGGGGTGCGTAACGCCGGGGCTATCGGGGCTCAGGCAGGCAGCGTTACCATTAGCGCCGACGGGCGCATCGAAAACAGCGGACGGGTCCGGGCCAGCGACAGCGCCACCGTCCAGACCGCCAGCGCATTCAGCAACAGCGGCGTGCTCACCGCGGGCAACAATGCGCAAGTGAAAGCGGACACCCTCAACAGCGAGAAAAACAGCGTCCTGGCCGCCGGAGTAAAAAATGACGGTAAGCTTGCCAGCGCGGGGGATTTACAGCTGAGCACCAGCGGTCAGCTGAAGGCTCACGGGCAGACGCTGGCGGGCGGCAACCTGAGCGTCCGTGGTCAGGGCGTGGATTTGAGCGGCAGCCAGACGCAGGGGAAACGCGTCGTGCTTGACGGCGGCACGGGCGATCTCACCACGGCCAGCGCCCAGGTGAATGCCACTGAACTCACCGCGCGCAGCGGTAAACAGCTCAACAACAACGGCGGTTCAATCAGTGCCGATACCCTGACCGTGAACGCACACGATCTCGCCAACCAGCACGGTAAGCTGATCCAGACCGGAAAAAGCACGCTGACAATCAATCTGCCGGGCACGATTGATAACCAGCAGGGGCAAATAGCCGCCACCCACGGCGTCGCGTTGAAGGCGCAATCGCTGAATAACCGCCAGGGTCAGGTCGTCGCGGTGGCGGATAGCACTCGCGTGGATGCAGGCGCTTTGAATAATGAGCAGGGGCTGATCTCCGCTGCCGCAGGCGATAGCGAAATCCGCAGCAGCCAGGCTATCCGCAATGCCGGGGGGCGAATCGAAGCGGCGAAAACCCAACGCATCGACGCCGCCGGGATCGATAACCAACAGGGGGTGATTGTTGCCGACGGCGCCACCCTCGCACTCAATGCGGGCAGCCTGAATAACCAGTCCGGCTCCCTGCTCTCGCGCGGTGCGCTCAGCGTGACAAGCGGCGCGCTGAATAACCAAAGCGGCTTCCTGGCCAGTAACGGCGCACTGACCCTCGACGGCAGTGAGGTTGATAACCGCAGCGGCCAGATCGGCTCCGACCAGAGCCTCGACGCCCGGTTTGATACGCTGCTTAACCAGGGCGGTGCGGTGAAAGCCGTTGGCGACATGACCCTTAATGGCGGCACGCTGGATAACAGCAGCGGCGAAACGTTTGCCGGTAAAGGCCTTACCTTCACCGGCGACACCGTCAATAATACCGCCGGACAGCTGGCGGCGGGCGATAGTCTGGCCCTGACGCCAGCCAGTCAGGTGATCAACCAGGCCGGGCTGTTGCAGGGCAATGGCGTTCGGATAAGCACCGCCAGCCTCAGCAATGGCTCCGGCACGCTCAACAGCCAGGGGACGCTGGATCTCTCCGCCGGCACGCTCGACAACCAGGCCGGTACGCTGGCGGCAAAAGGGACCGCCGATATTGCGGCCACCACGATGGATAACCGCAGCGGCGGGCGCGTCATCGGCGAATCCACCACTGCGCTTCACTCGGATAACCTGCAAAACAGCGGCGGTCAGATCCAGTCGGTGGGCGATCTGCTGCTCGACAGCGCCCGCGGCGTGGTGGATAACGTGTCCGGCTTAATTCGCGGCGGTCAAAGCGTCACGCTGAACGCAGTGAACTTCGTCAACCAGAACACGCTCGGTGAAAACCAGGGGCTGGAAGGTCAGCAGGTGACGCTGAATACCGACGCGCTGGACAACCAGAACGGGAGTCTGCTGGCCGATAGTGCGCTCACAATTCGCAACAATGGTACGCTGAATAATAGCGGCGGTGCGCTGGCCTCTTCCGGCCTGCTGGATATCGCGGGCAACGGTCTGGACGTGATGAACCAGGGCGGCACGGTGAAGGCCGGCAAAACGCTGAACCTCCACGCGCAGAATATCGACGGCAGCGGCCAGCTGTTATCGCTGGGTGATATGGATCTGAGCAGCGCAAACAGCGTAAACCACAGCGGCGCGACTATCGCCAACGGCAACCTCACCTTCAGCACGTCGGGCGATCTCACCAACAGCGGGAAACTGCTGGCAGGCAGCGCGCTGAACGTGCAGAGCGCCAGCCTCACTAATACGCTCAGTGGCGAAATCAACGCTGGCAGCAATACGCTTAACACCACCGGCACGCTGGCGAACTACGGCCTGATTGATGGGATCCATACTCGCATCAACGCTGACACGCTGAATAACATCGGCACCGGGCGCATCTACGGCGACGCGGTGGGCGTCAACGCCATCACCTTTAATAACCTCGCAGAAAACGGCACGGCGGCCACGCTTGCCGGACGCGAGCGCGTGGATCTGGGCGTGCAGACGCTGAATAACGTTGACCACGGGCTGATCTACAGCGCAGGCACGATGTTGATTGTCGGGGCGTTGGACGCTGACGGCGCCGCCACCGGACGCGCTGCGGCAATCAATAACCACAGTTCAACCATTGAGTCCGCCGGGGATATGTCCATCGCCGCCGGACAAATCAACAACATCAATGACCATTTCTCCACCGAAATCGTGCTGGTTTCGCAGGAGCCGCTGACCGAATATCAGCACTCCGGCTCCACCAACCGCTGGAAGGCCGGTGACGAAGGCGTCTGGGTGGATGGCAACTCGTCCGACGGACTGCGCAATCTCAATACGCCGGAACTGAGCGGCCACGGACACGACGATTTCAACCAGTACACCTATACCCGTACGATTGAAGAGACCCGCATCAAAGAGAGCGATCCGGCGAAAATTCTCTCCGGCGGCAATATGACCCTGACGGGCGATCGGCTGTTTAATGACAAGAGTCAGATTGTCGCTGGCGGTACGCTCTCTACCGAGGCCATGGGCTCGGTGCTCAACGACGATGTGCCCGGTGAGCGGCATACTACCGACGCGGGTTATGTCACGCATTACTACCGCATTCGCCACAAAGGAGACGATGAACAGGGCCGTCGCACCACGGCTTACACTCCGCCTACGGCGATTCAGAGCATTGCCCTGAAGCCGGGCCAGCTGGTGAGCAACGGCAGCGTCGAAGGCAGTCAGCTGAACATCACGCCGCGAGTTTTACAGGGAACGGATACGGTGATTGGCCAGGCGGCGGGCGTCAACGCTTCGCCACAGCAGACCGTCTCGCCGGGCGAACCCGTGACGCCTCCTGCGGGTCAGCAGTTTGAAGTGACGCCTGCCGACGGTGCCATTCGTATTATCGGGCCTAACACCACGCTCCCGGACAACAGCCTGTTTAAGGTGAATCCGTCATCGGACGTCCCGTATCTGGTGGAGACGGACCCGCGCTTCACCAACGAGAAAAAGTGGCTCGGTAGCGACTATATGCAAAACGCGTTGACCGCGAATAGCGATACCACGCTGAAACGTCTGGGCGATGGCTATTACGAGCAGCGGCTGGTGCGTGAGCAGGTCATTGGTCTCACCGGTCAACGCTATCTTGATGGCTTTAGCAATGACGAAGACCAGTTTAAATCGCTGATGGATAAAGGCATCACCTTCGGGAAACAGTATTCCCTGAAGCTCGGCGTGGCGCTCACGCCTGAACAAATGGCGCTGCTGACCGGCGATATCGTCTGGCTGGTCAATACCCGGGTGAAAATGCCGGACGGCTCGATGCAGACCGTGCTGGTGCCACAGGTCTACGCCAAAGTGAAACAGGGCGATATTGATGGCTCCGGCGCACTGATTGCCGGGAATAATGTCTCGATGAAGCTGAATGGCGATCTGTTTAACAGCGGCACCATTGCCGGGCGCAAGGTGCTTCAGCTTGATGCAAACAACATCACCAACCAGACCGGCACGCTTCAGGCGGCGGACGTGAATCTGAACGCCCGCACCGACATCGACAATATCGGTGGCGCTATCGTCGGCGGCAGCAGCCTGCTGGCCAGCGCAGGCCGTGATATCAACGCCACCAGCACCGTTAACAGCGCAGAGAGTGTTAACGGTGAAAATCGCTTTAGCCGCACCACCATCGACAGCGTGTCCGGTATTTACGTCCAGGATGACAATGGCAAGCTGGCCCTGCAATCCGGTCGCGATATTACGCTGACAGGGGCGCAGGTGATCGCCAGCGGCGAGAATGGCAAAGCGCAACTGGTGGCCGGACGTGACGTCAATCTGAACACGGTGACCACGGCCCGCAGTGATAATCTGATCTGGGATGCGGATAACACGCTGAAACAGAGCAGCGTGGAGCACAACGGCAGTAGCATCAGCGGCAGCGGCGGCGTGACGCTGGCGGCAGGAAATGACATCAATGCCCGCGGCGCGTCATTCACGTCTGACGGCGCGCTGGCGCTGGGTGCGGTCCGCGATATCAACATCGAAGGGGTCCTCAACGAAAACCAGCTCGACGAGCGGCATAAAGTGGTGGGCGGTAACGGCTGGATGTCGAAAACGACCCGCACCACTCGCGATACGGTGGATAAACAGACCGTTCAGGGCAGCGAACTGAGCGCCGATTCAGTGAAAATTATCGCCGGTAATAACCTGACGGTGGCGGGAAGTAGCGTCGTGGGTACCGGGAATGTGGCGCTCAAGGCCGGGAACGATCTGACCCTCACCACTATGGGCGGGCGCAATGATGAAACGCATCTGAAGCAGGAGAAAAAATCGGGGCTGTTAAGCTCCGGTGGGATTGGCTTTACCGTCGGGTCGCATAAAGAGACAACCGATCGGGCCAGCCAGGCGAAAGCCGGTCAGGGCGCACTGGTGGGCAGCCTGCAAGGCGACACGGTTCTGCTGGCGGGCAACGAGTACCGACAGACCGGCAGCAGCGTCTCCTCGCCAAACGGCAATGTGGCGATTCAGGGCAAAAACGTCACCATTGAGGCGGCACAGGATACCTGGGCCTCTCAATACAAACGTACCGTCGAACAAAAAGGCTTCACGCTGGCGGTGAACGTGCCGGTGGTGATGGCGGTTCGCGGCGCGCTGGAAACCGCACAGGACGTGGGCAAAAGCAACGACGACCGCATCAATATGCTGGCCGCCGCCAACGCCGCATGGGACAGCGCCCGTGCCGCCAGCGCGATGATGAACACCGCGCAGGGGCTGATGGCGAACGGCGCGCAGGCCGCGGCGCAGAACGTGAGCGTGTCGCTCACCTATGGTCAAAGCAAACAAACCAATACCGAAGAGACCCGCAGCACCACGGCTCTGGCAAGCAAAGTGAATGCCGGAAAACAGGCGGTCGTGGTGGCGACCGGCGGCGAGCAGTCGGATATCAATATTGTCGGCTCCGACGTGAGCGGCAAACAGGGCACGACGCTGTTCGCGGATCACGATGTGAACATCGTGGCGGCAAAACAGGAGCGTCACGAACGCAGCGATAACGCGTCCAGCGGCTGGAATGCCGGCGTGGCGGTGAGCTACGGCCAGGGCGGCGCCTCGTTTGGCGTTACCGCCGGGGCAAACGTCGGCAAAGGTCACGGCAACGGTGACGACGTCTCCTGGCGCAACAGCCACGTTGGCGATATGGACGGTCAGACCCGGATTATCAGCGGCGGAACCACTACCCTGCGCGGCGGTCAGCTGTTGGGCAAAGGGGTGGATATTACTGCGGATAACCTGAATATCGAAAGCCTGCAGGACACCATGAAATACGACGGCAAGCAGATGAACGCGGGCGGCCAGGTGACGGTCGGCTTCGGCTTTGCCGCCTCCGGTAATTATGGTCAGTCGAAGGTCAATGCGGATTACGCCTCCGTGCAGGAGCAGTCCGGCGTCTTTGCGGGGGCCGATGGCTATAACATTAACGTTAAAGACCATACGGATCTGAAAGGTGGCCTCATCACCTCCAGCGAGAGCGCCGAGCAGACCGGTAAAAATCAGTTCAGCACCGGCACGCTGAGCTGGAGCGATATTCATAACCGTTCAGAATACGAAGGCAATGGCTTTGCCGTGGGCGGCTCAATGAGCATGAACACCGATATGGGGCTGGGCGATAACGCCACGCCGCAAAGTAGCAAAACGGTGCTCAACGAAAATGGCGCTCAGGTCCCGGCGCAGGGGTATGCCTCACTGGATAAAAACATGATCTTCGGGATCGGCCATGACAGCGGCAGCGACAGCTCTGTGACCCGAAGCGGGATCAATACCAGCCATATCACCCTCACGGATCCTGACGGACAAACGCAGTCGATTGAGGGCATTAAAACCGACATCACCACCGAAACGGCCGCCGCAAACTCCGGCAAGCTGGAGAATAATTTCGACAAAGACGACGTGTTTAAAGAGCTGAATTTGCAGGTACGCGTGACGCGTGATTTCAAAGAAAATGCAAATCATCAGATTGGGCAACTGCTGGACGCGCAGCAGGCGACGGCACAAGCTGCGTTGAAACAGGCGATCGAGTCCGGTGATAAGGCTAAGCAACAAGACGCGCTGGCGGCAGTCTATAAACTGCAATATCAGCGCCGCTTCCTGCAAACACTGGTTGGCATCGTCGCCGGATCGCCTGATACCGCCATCACTCAGGGCACGCTGGCTATGGCCGCGACCAAAATGCGTGAAGAGACCATCAAAAACTCGCTGCTCTTTGATGGCATAAAAGACACCAAAACCTCCTACAGTAATGTTTCAGGAGAGAGTAATGGTCTTTATGATGGCATTAAAGCTGGCGGTGTCCGGGTGGGTCTGGATGTTATCTGTGGCAAAAAAAATCAACGCTGCGCGACAACTGATGATGCGGGAAAAAATCTTCTGCGTGATGAAAATGGCAAGGTCATTTATAAAGGTACAACCGAATACCCGACCATTGATGCTTTCCTGGAAAAGAGCCCTGAAGCGGCAAGCCTCTTTGGACCTACCGGTGGATTCCAGGGAACCGGAGGATTGCTGGAACCCTTTGGCGAATATAAGGCGGGCACGTTCTGGGGGGATATTGGTGACACCATCGTAGAGTCGTATGCCGGTACGCATGATTATATCGGAGGTCAATTGCCTGGTTTTTATGACAGCGAAGGGAATACTTCCCGCGGGCGCAACACCTTAACGGAAAAAGCGGCCAATACCTGGACTATCGTCGCTATTCCGCTGGCCACGCCTTTCGCCATGACCGAGATGGTTTCACCGGAGTTACTGGACTTTATCTTTAATGCATCCAAATGAGGTTAGACAATGACATTACGTCGCGGCTTACTTTTGCTTTGTCCTCTTTACCTAAGCGGATGCGTTGTTGCCGATCTGGATTCGAGCAATTATCAGTATGTTCCCTATGTTCAGACCATCCAGAAAAAAGGCCATCTCGGACAGACCAATACGGCGCAGCGAAAACAGGATCTTTACGCGTGTGGACTGGACAGGGCGATTGATCCTGATACGCAGCCATTTAATCGCAATCAGCTTGTCGGAGGAGAAACAATGGAACAGCACGACAAGCGAATAGCCCATCTTGAGAATTGCATGATGAATAAAGGCTATGTGTTACTCGATTTTGGTCAATGTGGCCCCCTGAAAGCCCCGACCGGAAAATGTAATTAAATGAACAAAAGCCCCACCGGATTGTGCCCTAAATAAAATCACGCCCCTCCCCTACTAATATAGGGGAGGGATAAACCAGGAATATTCCGGTCTTTAGGATTAATCCCTATTTCATCCCCCGCCAAAAAAACCAACAATTTTAACCGCTTTATTTGCCATGGAATATCCATGAGCTCTTTGCCGGAATTAACCGGCGTGAATCACCCCAAAAACGGCACAAGGATTACGGAAAATGAAAAAAATATCTCTGGCAGTATTCGTGGCTGCGAGCCTTGCCAGCGGCGCGGCTTTGGCGGATAACCAGACGGTTTCTGTTGGCTATGCGCAGAGTAAGGTTGAGAATTTTAAAAATATTCGTGGCGTCAACGTTCAGTACCGCTACGAATGGGATTCTCCATTGAGCGTGCTGGGCTCATTCACTTATATGAGCGGCGACGACGACCAGAAATATTATGTCGATTCTGATTCAGTGAAAAACCACATCGACGTGAAATATTACTCTCTGATGGCGGGTCCGGCGTATCGTATTAATGAATACGTTTCTCTGTATGCGCTGGGCGGCGTGGCACACACTAAAGCTGATGTGGATACCAAATGGGTAAACGCGGGCGACGGTTATACCCAGAAAGACAGCCTCTCTGAAAAATCGACCTCTTTCGCCTATGGCGCGGGCGTGCAATTTAACCCAACCGCCGAACTGGCGATTAACGTGG
This sequence comes from Enterobacteriaceae bacterium RIT714, assembly GCA_009668015.1. Classification (GTDB taxonomy): domain Bacteria; phylum Pseudomonadota; class Gammaproteobacteria; order Enterobacterales; family Enterobacteriaceae; genus Enterobacter. Next base: position 11,475 of record WJYB01000014.1, on the reverse strand, counting down.
GTTACGAGGGCACGAATGCCGATATCGACGGCAGCCACTCGATCAACGGCTGGAATGTGGGTGTCGGTTACCGTTTCTAATCCTGCGCTGCCCCTCTCTGTACGGGAGAGGGGATTTTGTCGTCACATGCTGAACAACGTGATTACTGAGGTTTATCGACCGCGATCAGCACGAGCATCGGGCGTTCAGCCTCTTCTGCCAGCGCAGGCCAGGCGTCAATCTGCGCCTGCGTCGGCCCCCATTCGTTGACTTCACGCAGAGCCAGTCCGGCTTTCACCAGCGCATTCAGCGTCGTGCCAAGCGTGCGGTGATATTTGATCACCCCCTCTGCCAGCCAGTTGCTGACGCGCTGCCCCTCCTGCTGATACTGATTCACGCCCCAGAAGCGCTCGCCGTTATCATCCGTCAACCAGCCCTGACGCGAGGCGCAGGTGTAGATCGGATGCTCCATCGAAAAGACCAGGCTACCGCCGGGCTTAAGCGCACGCTGGATATGGCCAAACAGGGTATCGAGCTCAGGCAGATAATGCAGCGCCAGCGAGCTGTAGACCAGATCAACGCTGTTTTCTTCCAGCACCAGCGACTCCAGATCGCTGCGCTGATAATGAATAGCCGCATCAGGGGTTAACTCCGCAGCGCGGGCAAGCATCTTTTCAGAGATATCAACGCCCGTCACCTGCGCGGCGCCCATCTCACGCGCACTCCGGCAGAACCAGCCGTATCCGCAGCCTAAATCAATCACTGATTTGCCGTTCAGATCCGGCAGCATGCTTTTCAGCGCTGGCCATTCCGGCGCGCCATCCAGCCCCTGCTGCGAGCGCGGAAGCTGCGCGTAGCCCTCAAAAAACGCCGGATTATCATAGATATTTTGTGCCATCGCAGATCCCTCTTTGTGAATATGCATAGCAGTATACTGCATTGTCGGGCGGCGGTTTCTCCTTCACCGGTCTGATGCCCTCACCCCGACCCTGTCCCACGGGGAGAGGGAGAAGTGCCACTACCGCCTGTTTTCCGGCGTTCACTTTGCCCTCTCCCACGGGAGATATGTATATTATCCCACCGTCCCCCAGACCAGATTGCCGTTATGGAAGGTGGCGGTACGCGGCGAAATTCGCGCTACGGCTTCGGCAGAACAGGAGGCATCCACCAGCACAAAGCTGGCGTCATCCTGAGCCTTCGGCCAGACGCGTTCGCCTTTGTCGTTCAGCGGTAAGACATCGCCGGTGGCAATCCCCAGCGCACGCGAGAGCGTCTGCTCGTTCGGGCGGATGTAGAGCTGCGCATACAGATTCGCTTTTTCCAGCATGTCGCCCAGACCGTACGGCGACCAGTGGTCAATCACGCTGTCGGTCCCGGTCATCACGAATACGCCTTTGTCGCGCAATTGCTTGAGCGGCATATGCAGTGTGCCGATCGGGACGGTGGAAGCGATGGTGATCTGCTGCGCCGCCATGCGTGTGGCGAGCTGATCTACCTGCTGCTCGTTGAGCGTCGCCAGCGCAAAGCCGTGGCTGATGGTCAGTTTGCCCTTCAGCTCCGGCGTTTTCTCGACCGTTTCCACCATATAGTTCACCGCCGCCACGCCCGCCGGGCTGGTTTCGTGCAGGTGAATATCAACGCCTTTGTCGTAATCCAGCGCGATCTGGAACATGAGATCAAGAGACTTTTCCATCGCGCCGTCAACGTTCGTTGGGTCCAGTCCGCCGACATAGTGCGCGCCAGCCTGCATCGCCTCGCGCATCAGCGGTTCGCATTTTGACAGCAACAAACCATGCTGCGGAAAGGCGACGATTTCACAGTCAAAACCCGACTTACGCCGCGCCAGCACGGCCTGTAAATTCTGCAGATTTTTAAGACCGGAAGTCGGTTCGATATTGCAGTGGCTACGGGCGATGGTGGAGCCTTTGGACTGAATCAGATCGATCAGTTTTTCCGCTCGCTCCTGGGTATACGGCTGCAGTTCCGGCAGCAGCTTTTGCTCCAGGCGAATCATATCCTGGATGGTCGTCCCGGCCGGACGATTCAGCGATCGCCACGGGCCGCCGTAAAACGTTTTATCGAGGTGGATATGCATATCCCGCATCGCCGGAAGCAGCAATTGTCCGCCGGCATCGTAATGCGGCAGCGTGCTATCCGCATGGCTTTGGTTATCGCGTAATGCGAGGATTTTACCGTCCTGGATTTCCAGCGTTTTCAGCTCGGTGCGGGTGCTCACCGCCACGTCGCCCTCAAAGTGGAAACCGGACTCCAGCAGTACGTTGTCCAGATAGTAGTGTTTGGCGGTGATGTTCATCGGTTTGCCCGTCTCGCAGATCGGTTTAGCGGAATCGGCAGCATACGCGACGGAACCGGTCGCGCCAAACAGCGCGCAGGCAGTGACCATTTTGCCGCTCTGGCTGATAAATTCACGGCGGCTTTTATTCTCATTCATCTTATCTTCCTTTTGTTACGCATTCACAATGTGGGTGCCGGTCTCACCGCGCAGTGCTGCGGGCAGGCAGTCTGGTGAGGTAATCACCACCCGTTTGCCGCCCTGATGGAGGAACGCCAGGCTGGCAACAATCTTTGGCAGCATGCTGCCTGGCGGGAAATGGCCCTCTTCCATGTAGCCCGTCATTTGCGCCACATTTACCGTGTCCAGCGCCTGCTGGTTCGGCTTGCCAAAGTTGACGCACACTTTCTCCACGCCGGTGGTGATCACCAGCACATCGGCGTGGATCTCCCGCGCCAGCAGCGCTGTCGAGAGATCTTTATCAATCACCGCATCCACACTCTGATAATCGCCTTCTTTAGTGCGGATCACCGGAATCCCGCCACCGCCGGCGCCAATCACCACAAAACCTTTTTGCGTGAGCGTCTTGATGGCGTCAGCTTCGACAATACGAATCGGCTGCGGGGAAGCCACCACGCGACGATAGCCGCGCCCGGAGTCTTCAACAAAATGCCAGTCGGGATGAGCGCGTTGCAGTTCATCACGCTGGGCTTCGCTAAAGAAAGCGCCGATGGGCTTGGTCGGATGGGTAAAGCCTGGATCCTGCGGATCGACTTCCACCTGGGTGACCACCGTGACCGCTTTTTGCTCGCCGCGTGCCGCGAGGCGATTGTTCAACGCCTGCTGGATTAGATAGCCGATCCCGCCCTGGGTGTCGGCCACGCAGTTGGCGAGTGGCGTTAAGGGTAGCCCTTCGCGCTCATGGGCGATCTCTGCACGCCTGAGATCGAGACCCACCTGCGGGCCGTTGCCGTGGGTGAGGACGATGTCGTAGTCAGAGGCGAGCATTTCCAGTACCGACTCGGCGACGGCTTTTACCGCCTGCGCCTGATGTTCAATCGACTGGCTGGCGTTATCTTTGATAATGCTGTTGCCACCGATGGCAACGACCATGAGTTCTTTCATACGTTTTCCTTTATCACGGTGCGGTATGTTTCCCCTCACCCCTGCCCTCTCCCCAAAGGGGCGAGGGAGTAAAAGACCCCTCTTCCCCTTGAACCGAGGCAGCTAACGTCCCCTCTCCCCTGTGGGGAGAGGGTTAGGGTGAGGGGAAAGGTTTTAAGCTTCAGAAACCGGCGCTGCAGCGCTCGCCAGTTCACGGCTATCAAGGAAGTGCTTCACCACAAACATGCCGCTCATCATCAGGTACGCCGTCACGAACATCAGCGAGCTGCCTTCGGCAAATCCGACCACTGGGGCGTGAATGACGCCGAACAGCGCCAGCAGTGCGCCCACCGCCGCGGCAATCGCCCCGCGCAGCGGTTTGTTGATGATGGCGAAAATCGCGATACATCCCCATAACATGCTGGCGAGCGGTGCGCCGTTGCCCAGATGCACCAGCCCTTCGTAGTAGATGCCTTTGCTGTGCAGTACGTCGGTGCCAATCTTCGCCGCGTTGGTACCCGCCGCCCCCATCACGCTGTTCATCATGGTGAGCGCCCAGTTGGCAATCCACGGGAACAGGCAGATAAAGATGACGGGAACCTCCACTTTCGGCGTTTCCCTCACCACCTGGTTAGCGGTGACTACGCCGATAAACACCAGAATCGGCACGATGGCGGTCATCGGAATGATGGCGAGCATAAACGCCCCCAGCCCGAACAGCGGCACAATGAACATCGTTACCCCGGAAGCCAGCGTGTAACCGATGCTGGCGCCCATCGCTTTCCATCCCGCGTGGCCGACATAAACCGTCACCGGGAACGGATTGCCCATCAGGCAGCCGAGCATCGAAGCCAGACCGTTCGCCAGCATCACTTTGCGGGTCGGGTATTCATCTCCCGCCGCGTGGGCGCTTTCGATGTTCTCCAGGTCAAAAATGTAGTTCGCCAGCCCCAGTGGAACCGCCGAGGCCAGATACGGCAGCGCATGCGGCAGACCCTGCATGAAACTGTCAACGTGGACTTCTGGCGGATTGAAGCCGAACGATGACATCGACGCTTTGATCGCGTCCGGGCTTTGCAGACCGGAAATCCACGCCAGCGCGGTTCCGGCGATCAATAACAACAGACCGGTCGGGATGCGGGCGAAGATCGGCTTTTTGCCAAACCAGTTGATGAAGATCAGCAGCAGCACGATGAAGGAGACCGTCGGCGCTTCAAACGCCTGCAGCATCGGGTTCATCGCCAGCAGCAGCAGACCCAGGCCGGACAAACAGGACAACAGCACGGTGCGTGGGATCATCTTGCGGATGGTTTCGCCTAAAAACGAGCCGCCCGCCAGAATCATCGCTTCAACAAAACACCACACCAGGCCAATCTGAATGGCGAAATCCGCGTCGCCGGTCTGCTGATAAACCGGCATCAGCACCAGAAAGGTGACGGTAAAAATTGACGGTGCGCTGGGACCAGACGGCAGCGCCGTCACATCCGTGCGCCCGGTCTGGCGCTGCATCTGCAGGCCAAACCACGCGTAGCAGATGCTGGCCACCAGTACCGCCAGCCCGAAAGCTGGCGCGATACGTCCATAAACAATCTCTTTCGGGATGCCGACAACAAAGATGAGCAGCCCCATCATGGTCAGCAAATTGGTCAGGTTGTTGGTCATTAGCCCGAAATAGGCCGCCCAGTCACCTCTTTTCCACTCCAGTTTCATGCTTTTCATGGATGCTTGCCTTATAAAAAGTAGCGATCGCGGAAGGTCAACAGCGCCTTTTCAAAACAGCTAAATGGCGGGTGGACAATGCCCGCCCCAATCATGCCGATGCCCGCGTCTTTGTGGGCAATCGCCGTATTGATCACCGGCAGAATGCCGCTTCCGGCGACGCGGGTGATATCAATTGCGGTCGGGATGCCCATAAACGAGAGCAGCGGAATGGTGACGTTCGGGTTTTCGCCGAGCGTGATTTCACGCATCTGGCGCGAGAAATCGATCGCTTCGTCCACCGTGCCGCCCACCAGCGCGACAATCGCCGGGGCCGTCGCCATCGCAAAGCCGCCGATGCCGTAGGTTTCGGTGATCGCGCTGTCCCCGATATCCAGCCCGGAGTCTTCTGGCTTGTAACCCGCAAACATCGGGCCGATCACCTGCTGTGCAGGCCCGGTAAACCACTGCCCCGGCAGGCCGGAAATGCGCAGGCCGAACTCGTAGCCGTTGCGCGCCATGGTGGTGACGACGGTGCTGTATTCGATACCGTGCGCCGCATCCAGCGCGGCTTTACACATCGCCATCCACGTCGGGCCGGAGAAGTAGTCGCTGCTGGCGACAAACTCAAACACCTGACGCTGCTGCTCAACCGGATAGCCCGCCTGAATCAGCCCTGGCGTCAGCGCCTGAATCAGCAGAGTTGTACCGGCATTGTTGCGGTTATGACACTCGTCGCCCATGTGCAACGCCTGCGCCAGCATTAAGCGCAGATCGATTTCGCCGATGATTTTCATCGCGTCGCGCAGCATCGGGCCGAGTACGTCACGCATCCAGTTCAGACGCTCGATCACGCTCCGATCGTTGGCCCCCATGCGCAGAATTTTTGCCATCTGTTCGCTGAGGTTGGTGAACGCGCGGTTGCCGTAGGTTTTGTTCTCGACGATATGCATAAACATCGACGCCGAGGTGACGCCCGCCATCGAGCCCACGCAGTCGTGTTCGTGGCACGGCGAGAAGGTGATTTTGCCGGAGGCGGCCAGCCGCTCTGCGGCGTCCAGATCGTCAGCCAGCCCTTCAAACACCAGCGCTCCGGTGACTGCGCCGCGCATTGCACCGCACATGTTCTCCCATGCCACCGGCGGCCCGGCGTGCAGAATGGTGGTGCGGGTCATGCCCGGGACCACGTTGATGGCCTGGTCGTAGCCCACCAGCACCGGATGAGACTGAATGATGCGCTCCAGCGCCAGTTTGTTGGCGGCGGCGATTTTGTCCGACAGCGGCGATAGCGCTAACTGATCCAGCGCTTCCACCACCTGCATATTGCCCTGCCCCGGCGGCGTCCAGTCGAGCTGCGTGACCGGAACGTGCTGTTTTTTGAGATCGTCGCTGAACATCGCAATGCCGACGTTAATCACGTTCAGCGGCTGGTTAAATAAGGTTTTCATCAGGCTTTCTCCCCTTTGCAGACAAATTCACGCGCCAGTAATCCGGTATTGGTGCTGCTGCTGGCCCAGATGACGCCCGCATCGGTGAGCAGCTGGCACTGCTGCGAAAGCGACGGTTTATCCAGATCGGTGCCCAGCACGTAGCCGAGGATCTCCAGCGGGCGGTTGTCCGCTTTGGCGATGGCCTGCGCCTCCCTGATGGCGTCGATCATCACCCCGACCGGATCGTCGTGAGAGCCGAAGCCAAGGACGAAATCCATCACGATGACGCCCACTTCCGGATCGCGCGCCTCCTGTAACAGACGGCTGATGCGGTTGGTCGGGTCGATCATCGGGTGCGGTTTGCCGTTGGTGAAATCGTCATCACCAAAATCGAGGAAGGTGTGCGCCTGGCTTCGGTTGATATCGGCTAAGCGTCTGGACGGGTCGGGCTGAATATTGCTGTAGACGTCGTCGAATTTTTCCAGCGCGGCGAACATGGCTTCGTCGCACAGCGTGCCGCCGCAGAACAGGCCGCGAATGTATTTTTGCTGTGGAGTGAGGCGCGCGCGTACTTCTTCAATCAGCGGCCAGTTGAGCGGATGCAGATCGAGAGACTCTTTTTTAATCCCCGTCAGCAGTACCGCTTTCAGCGCTGCCTCTTTGGTTCCGCGTGCAAACTGCAGCCCGTCTTCATCGGCCGGCGGGGCGTTGCGGCCCAGGAAACAGACCACCACCGGTTTGCGACAGGCGCGGGCGCGGGCCAGCACTTTTTCAGCGACTGACGGCGCAGGTGGCTTGGAGATCAGCGTGATCACCTCGGTTGCGTCGTCGGCTTCAAGCATCGCGATGGCGTCGAGCATCATCAGGCCGCCTATTTTCTCACTCAAATCGCGTCCGCCAGTGCCGATAAGCTGGGAAATCCCGCCGCCAAACTCATGAATACGCGCGCTCAACTCCTGGCTGCCGGTACCGGACGCACCGACAATCCCAATCGGGCCGCGACGTACCGCGTTGCCAAAGCACAACGCCGCACCGTTAATGATCGCCGTGCCACAGTCGGGTCCCATCATCAGCAACCCCTTTTCATGGGCCAGGGTTTTGAGCGCCAGTTCGTCGTCGAGTGAGACGTTATCCGAGAACAGCATGACGTTAAGATTATTTTCCAGCGCCTGTCGCGCTTCGCGGGCGGCGAATAAGCCGTTAACGGAAATCACCGCCAGATTGCTGTCGGGGCGGTGCGTTCTGGCGCTGGCGATCGTGGCATATCGCGCTTCATGACTGCCGCCACTCTCTTTGCGGGTAAAGAGATCTTCGATTGCCGCCAGCGTTTCGTCATTCGCCGCGTCACCCTTAATGACAATCATCAGATCGCCGTTTTTAGCGTCCTCAAGTTCCGGCGTCAGCAGACCGAGGTTTTTTAATACGCCTTTATTCATTTCCGTCGCCATCGCCACAAAGGCCTGCTCAACGCCTGGCAATGTGTTCGCTTTGGTGGAAACCGACATTAATGAGACTGAATCAAAATAAGTATTCTTTTTTATCACGATTTTGGTGGGCATGATTTCCTCCCGAATTCGGGCAAAAGGGGGCCGCCATCATGGTTAATGACATGATGGAGAAGGTGATATTGGTTATTTCAGGCAAGCCAGAGTCGGCCTGCCAAATCAGTTATGCGCCAGCAGCAAGCAGCAGTTCGGCAATGGCGTGATAGCCTTTTTCACGCGCCAGTTCGAGCGGCGATTTGCCGTATTTGTCGGTCATGTGTGGATTGGCGCCGTGGTCGAGCAGCAGTTTGACGATCTCCTGCTGTTTTGGCCCGCCGTCATTGAGGACAATCGCTTCCAGCAGCGGCGTCCAGCCAACGAAATTAGTATGGTTAACGTTGATATCGGTATGCGTCAGTAATTCGCGCACAATCTCAACGTGCCCTTTTTCACTTGCCGGGGTAATCCCCACGCCGCCAAAACGGGACAGGCGATCGAGATCGGGGTTGGCAGGCAGCACAAGTCGCAGCAGGGTTAAATCATCCGTCAGACAGCTAATTAAGAACGGGTTAAAACAGGTCTGATCCTGGTGGTCAATATCCGCACCGGCCGAGATGAGGTATTCAACGCATGAATAATGCTTTTTCAGACTGGCAATAATAATAGCGGTTCTTTTTTGACGGTTGGTGGCATTGATATCCACGCCTTTTGCCAGGCAGGCTTTGAGCGCCTCTGTATTGCCCTGCTCTGCCGCCAGCAGAAATTCAGTAACGAGTTCATTTGCAGACATATAAAGACTCCGATGTTTTCATTTCTGATGACCTGAGAATAGCAACAGCCCTGTAAGAAAAGAATCCGCTTAAATATCATTCATCGTAAGCTTCGTGATTATTGAATTAAAATTAACAATCAAGCCAGAACGTGCGTGGGTGCAATGTTTTTCTTATCTTTGGCGCGCTTTTTCTTCGCAGAAGCGCATTCTGCTTATGGCTCGACATCCCTTGTCAGACGCGGCCTGAAAGAAAATAGCAGAAGTGTGATTCTGTTCAAATGAGTTGTAACCGCAGTGTTAAATTTTGTTCAAAACTGATTGCTGTAAGCGGCAATTACAAATAGATTCAACAATGGCGCAGCGCCATGTTGCACAGAGTGAGCGATATGAATTCTATTTTCACAGAAGAGAACCTGCTGGCGTTTACCACCGCCGCGCGGTTCGGCAGTTTCAGCAAAGCGGCTGAAGAGCTGGGCGTGACCACATCCGCCATTAGCTACACTATCAAACGCATGGAAACCGGGCTGGACGTAGTGCTGTTCGTGCGTAATACCCGCAGCATTGAGCTGACCGAATCCGGATTTTACTTTTACCGCAAAGCGACCGATCTGCTGAACGACTTTCACGCCATCAAGCGCGGGATTGATACCATTTCGCAGGGGATCGAAGCGCGAGTGCGGATCTGTATCAACCAGCTTCTCTATACCCCGCGCCATACCGCAAGACTGTTACAGGTCCTGAAAAAGCAGTTTCCGACCTGCCAGATCACGGTCACGACCGAGGTGTATAACGGCGTCTGGGATTCGATTATCAACAACCAGGCGAATATCGCGATTGGCGCACCGGATACACTGCTCGACGGCGGCGGAATTGATTACACCGAAATTGGGGCGATACGTTGGGTGTTTGCCATTTCCCCCCAACACCCGCTGGCGTTTGCGCCCGAACCCATCGCCGAGAGCCAGCTGCGTCTGTATCCCAATATCATGGTCGAAGATACGGCGCATACGATTAATAAAAAAGTGGGCTGGCTGTTGCACGGTCAGGAGGCCATTCTGGTCCCGGACTTTAATACTAAATGTCAGTGTCAGATTCTGGGCGAAGGGATTGGATTTTTGCCGGAACATATGGCCAGAGAGGCGGTGGAAGATGGGCTGCTGGTGACGAGGCGGATTAATAATCCACGCCAGGATTCCCGCATGCTGCTGGCGACGCAACATGCGGCTACCGGCCAGGTGACCCGCTGGATCAAACAGGAGTTTGGACCGAAAGGAGTTCTGACCGGAATTTATCGCGATTTACTCTTCCGCCATTAAAGCGATTAATTGCGGGTCTGCACCCAGAATGCGTGGATAAGCCCGGGGATGTAACCGAGCAGCGTCAGAATGATATTCAAAATAAACGCCCAGCCGAAACCCTTGCCAAGCAGCACGCCCAGCGGCGGTAAAATAATGGTAAAAACAACACGCCAGAAACCCATACATTCTCCATACAAGCTAAACAGGTAATTGTAAAAAAAGAGATTTATCTCTAAGCGTAGCCAGTTTAGCGTGGTCTGCCATCTCACGGCTTCGCTTTTACGCTCTTTTACCCTCTTTACACCGGTTTAACCGCATGATTAAGAATCCGCTTACTCATTAAGCGGCACGCAGGGCGACGCTTTAGCAGTAATCGGTCATATCGACTGTACCGGCTGTCGGACGTGGGCTAAGGTAATCATGACAACAACAATGAGGAGGTAAAGATGTTTACAGTTGGAGATCTTGTGCAGCCGCGTATGGGCGGGCCAAAGCTAAAAGTCGTCGAAGTGCATGACGATCAGATCGTCGCGGTGCAGGCGAATAATGAGCAGGGAGAAAAGCACACGCTGAAGGCGGCAGATGTCACGCTTTATAAAGAAGACGGCGATTTCGGCGTCTGCTAATGTTCAGGGCGGCGTGATACCGCCCTGCGGAAATACTTAGATTAAGAAATCATCCAGTGATTTACCGTTTGCCAGCGCATTTGCAATCGGCTTCGGCGTACGTCCCTGACCGGTCCAGGTTTTTTCTTCACCATTCAGGTCAGTAAAACGGTATTTCGCTTCACGCGCCTGACGTTTTTGCGGCTGGCTCGCGCCTTTCAGCACTTCTTTACCCAGTAAGTCTTCCGGGGAAATACCATCGGCTTTCATCAGTTCCAGCAGAGCATTAATTTTCTGCTGTTGCTCTGCCTGCTGTTGCTGCATTTCGTCTTGCTCATTACGTTTTTCTTCCGTAACGATGCGGAATTTTTCCAGCATTTCTTCAAGCACGTCAATTGAGAATTCACGCGCCATTGCGCGAAGGGTACGGATATTATTAAGATTTTGTAACATTGAAGACATATTACCGAAGACCTTTTATGAGTTGATATCACAAGCAATAGTGCAATATGGTAATCCACTTTACTTTGAATATCCAGTTACATTGCTCCCTGACTTTTATTAAGGATATTAAAAAAATATTTATTTAAATATCGTTACCTTTATTTGCATTCCCTGCCCATAACATTTTTGTTCATCACACAATATTTCACTTCAGGTCAGGCAATTTTTGATAAGTTCGCCATTGATGGCATACATCAGTGAATAAAAAATCAACATGCAAGCATAAAAAAACATATCGCAAAACAGAATTATTCACTGCCAGCCCGGCGCTGAAAGGACATTTATCACAATGCATTTCAACTTTTACC
>WJYB01000013.1 GCA_009668015.1 Enterobacteriaceae bacterium RIT714 | reverse complement strand
TGTGACAAGAGGAAATCTAAAAAAAGTTTCTAACCGTGTTTTTTTTCACCAAAACCGCTGTTTACAAGCCATAAATTGTTCTATTTGCTGTTTATACAGCCACAATCGCACTCCTGATGGCATACTTAATAGCATGAACAATGAAGGAATAAGAGCGATGCCATTAAGCGCACAGCAGCTTGCAGCACAAAAAAACCTTTCTTATATGCTGGCAGAAAAGCTGGCTCAGCGGATTCTTGCAGGAAAATATGTTCCTGGAAGCATTTTGCCAGGTGAAATGGAACTGGGTGAGCAGTTTGGAGTAAGCCGTACCGCAGTCCGTGAAGCAGTAAAAACCTTAACGGCAAAAGGAATGGTGCTGCCGCGGCCACGAATCGGTACGCGCGTTATGCCCCAAAGCAACTGGAACTTCCTCGATCAAGAATTACTCACCTGGTGGATGACGGAAGAAAACTTCCACCAGGTCATCGAGCATTTTCTGATAATGCGCAGCAGTCTTGAACCTCAGGCATGTTTGCTGGCAGCCCACCAAGGTAGCGCGGAACAAAAAGCACAGCTGAACACGTTAATGGAAGAGATGATCTTTCTGAAACAGCACTTCAATCGCCAGCGCTGGATTGAAGTCGATATGTCCTGGCATGAACACATCTATTATATGAGTGGAAATCCCTTCCTTATATCCTTTGCCTCTCTGTTCCGCTCGGTGTACCACAACTACTTTGCTTCTATTACCCAGAATGACGTGGTGAAGCTGGATCAGCATCAAGCCATTGTGGATGCAATTCAGGATAGCGACGGGCAACGTGCATTACAGGCGTGCCAGGATTTACTGGCAGCACCCCATTCAACAGGACAATAAAGAACCACAACCTGCCTAACAATCGCCACCCGCCGAAACAGAACCCCGCTCCATCAGAACAGGGGTAAGCTGCAACCGCTGCTGCTGAAGTGTGGGCTGCGCCATGCGATGAATCAGTACATCGATCGCCAGCTCGCCCAGTTCGTCTTTCGGTTGGTGAATAGTTGTAAGCGGCGGCGTCATGTAACGAGCCAGTTCGATATCGTCGTAACCAATAACCGCCATATCGTGTGGGACGCTTAATCCCGCCTGGTATAACGCCTGATAAGCACCAAATGCCATCGCATCGTTACCAATAAACACTGCCTGCGGGCGCAGCTTTTGTGCCAGCAGTTTTTGCATCGCTTCAAAACCGCCGTTAAATTCAAAATCGCCTGTAATGCGGTAACCCTCAGGAACCGGCAAACTCGCCCGATCCATGGCCGCGAGATAGCCTTCCAGCCGCAGACGCGCCGGCGTTTTATCCAGCGGGCCTGTAATACAGGCGATACGGCTATAACCTTTATCAATCAGATACTGCGTAGCCATATCGCCACCCAGCAATGAATTATCCTGAATCAGATCGCTGGTCCCGTCGAAGGGCGCCCAGTCCATCATCACTGTTGGAACCGAAGGATAGCGCTGCATGATCTCTTTCGATGGCTGATGCGTTTCAGTGCATAGCAACAACAACCCATCGACCCGTTTTTGCATTAAGGTTTCGAGATTACGATTCATTCGCTGCTCATCGCCTTCGGTATTACACAGCACCAGGCTGTAACCACGCTCAAAACAGCTGCGTTCCACACCGCGCACTAATTCAGAATAGAAAGGATTGGTACTGGCTGTAATCAGCATACCAATAGTATGCGTTTGATTAAGCTTAAGGCTGCGCGCTAATGCCGAAGGCGCATAATTGAGGTCTTTAATTGCGGCTTCCACTTTCTCCCGAATCGCCTCGCTGACAAAGCGATCGTTATTGATAACGTGGGAGACCGTTGAGGTAGAAACGCCCGCCATGCGGGCGACATCTTTCATTGTGGCCAAGCGTTACCTCTGCTGACTCAAAAATTCATCTATCTCTTTGCGCCAAGGAACGGAAGGTTGGGCCCCTTTGCGCGTCACCGCAATAGCAGCGGCTGCATGCGCAAAACGGATGGAGTCATCCAGAGACGTTCCTTCCAGCAGCGCCGTAACCAGCGCGCCGTTAAAGGTATCTCCCGCCGCAATGGTATCAATCGCTTTAACTTTAAAACCTGGAACGCGGCGGCCATCGCCATCAACGCTTGCCCATACACCGCGGCTACCGAGCGTAATAATGACAGTGCCGATACCTTTATCATGCAGAGCTTTAGCCGCACGCGCTGCGTCTTCATCATTTTCGACACTGATGCCCGTCAGCTTTTCAGCTTCCGTTTCGTTGGGTGTAATGATGTCCACCAGCGCCAGCAACTCGTCTGATAATAGACGCGCCGGAGCAGGATTAAGTACGACAGTGGTATGATTTTCATGCGCTATTTTTGCTGCTGCCAGTACGCTTTCGACCGGGGATTCAAGCTGCATCAGCAATGCTTCTGCATCAGCGATAAGATCGCGCTGAGCGTTCACACGCTCCGTGGTCAACGCCGCGTTTGCCCCTGCGTGAATACCGATAACATTCTCACCTTCAGCGTTAACGAAAATCAGCGCTACGCCGGTTGATTCTCCCTCAACCACGCTCACGGGCGCGGTATCAATATTGTCGCTTGCGAGCTGCTTACGAACGCGTTCCCCCGTATCGTCATCCCCCGTGCAGGCAATAAAGGCAATATGTGCCCCGCTTCGACCAGCAGCAACCGCCTGGTTTGCGCCTTTGCCACCGAAAGCGACCTGATAGTGATGACCGGTAACGGTTTCACCAGGGGTAGGGAAAGAATCAAGGTTAAGAATGTGATCGGCATTAATACTGCCAAGGACGACGAGGTTGCCTGCGGTTTTCATGTATGAGGTGTCCATCAGAGAGCGCCACCGGTTTTATCCGGTGGCGTATGCCACACTTTTCTTTATTTGTTGTCCCTCAGGCCGCCGTTGACGGCCTGAATCGCCTATTACTGCTTAATGACCAGCTTCAGGTCAACCGGATATTTAGCCTGGACCTTTTCACCCTTCAGCACTTTATCCGCAGTCTGAACGCCTGTTGCGCCAATCTGCTCTGGAAGCTGAGCGATAGTCGCAGCCAGTTTGCCATCATTAACCGCTTTCTCACCATCTGGCGTACCGTCAAATCCGACAACCATCACATCAGATTTACCGGCCGTTTGCAGCGCACGCAGCGCACCCAAAGCCATTTCATCGTTTTGTGCGAACACGGCCTGCACGTCCGGATGAGCCGTCAGCAAGTTCTGCATGACGTTCAGCCCTTTGGTGCGGTCGAAATCAGCGGGCTGGCTGGCCAGGACATTAAATTTGTGCGCTGCCACAGCTTGCTGGAAACCTTCGCCACGCTCACGCGCTGCGGAAGTACCGGCGATGCCCTGCAGCTCAATAACTTTCGCGCCTTCACCGGCTTTCTTCGCGATGTAGTTACCTGCAATTTTACCGCCCAGCACGTTATCAGACGCAATGTGGCTGACGACTTCACCTTTAGATGCAACACGGTCAAGCGTGATCACAGGGATTTTCGCCTGGTTTGCCATCTTCACGGCATTACCTACCGCATCAGAGTCGGTTGGGTTGATCAGCAGGATTTTGGTGCCACGAACGGTCAAGTCCTGAACGTTGGCCAGCTCTTTCGCCGGGTTGTTCTGTGAATCCAGTACCACCAGGTTATAGCCCAGTTTGTCTGCTTCTTTCTGCGCACCATCTTTCAGGGAGACGAAGAACGGGTTATTCAGCGTAGAGATCACCAGCGCGATGGTATCTTTCGCCATTGCGTTAGCACTCACCGTTGCGCTCAGCGCCACAGCAGAAACCAGAGTAGCCAGTTTTTTCATGTTCATATCAGAGATGTCCTGTAGTGTCGTCAGTTACTGTTTTTTGTTGTCTACCAGAACCGCCAGCAAAATGACCACCGCTTTGACGATCATCTGGTAATAGGAGGAAACACCTAATAAATTCAATCCATTATTCAGGAAGCCGAGAATCAGTGCGCCAATCAACGTCCCGACAATGCGGCCTTTACCGCCGGCAAGGCTTGTACCACCCAGCACGACCGCCGCAATCGCATCCAGCTCATACCCTGTACCCGCCGTGGGTTGCGCAGAGGAGAGACGCGCCACTTCGATAATACCCGCCAGCGATGCCAGCAGACCACACAGGGAATACACGATAATTTTGACTTTATTCACACTGATGCCAGAAAGACGCGTCGCCGCTTCGTTACCGCCCAGCGCATAAATATAACGACCCAGACGCGTGTGATGCAGCATGTACCACGCAGCCAGGAAAACAATTCCCATAATCCACACCGGCGTCGGAATGCCCAGAGGGCGGCCGATACCAAACCAGCCAAACAGATCGGCATTGTCGGTAAAGCCAGTATTGACGGGGCTTCCGTTGGTGTACACCATCGTGACACCGCGCAGCAGCAGCATCATAACCAAAGTAGCAATAAACGCCTGTACCCGACCTTTCGCCACAATCATCCCGGTAACAGCGCCAATGGCCGCCCCTAATGCCAGGGCGGCGGCAATGGCCACCAGCGCATTGACTTCTATCCCTACAATCGAAGCCGCCACCGCGCCGGTGAGCGCCAGCAGGGAACCGACGGACAGATCGATTCCCGACGTCAGGATCACCAGCGTCATCCCCACCGCCATAATGGCGTTGACGGACGTTTGCTGAAGGATATTGAACAGGTTATTGACGGTAAAAAAGTTCGGGCTCATGGTAGACACAATCGCGATCAGCACCAGCAGGGCGATCAGCGATTTTTGTTCTAACAGCCATGCCTTAGTGAAATAGCGGCGACCAGAAACAGCCTGGGTAGTCATCTTCTTACTCCTGATTCACGCGATTAAGCTTGCCCACAGCGGCAGCCATCAGAACTTCCTGGGTGGCCTGCTCGCGAGTGAATTCACCGCCGAGATGCCCTTCATGCATAACCATAATGCGATCGCTCATACCTAACACTTCTGGCATCTCGGATGAGACCAGAATGATGCTCAGACCGTCAGCCTTGAACTGGTTGATGAGCTGATAAATCTCTTTCTTTGCACCAACGTCAACGCCACGAGTTGGTTCATCGAGGATAAGCACTTTTGGGCGCGTCATCAGACCACGGGCAATCGCCACTTTCTGCTGATTCCCCCCCGACAGCAGGCCGATAGCCTGTTCCATTGATGGCGTTTTCACATTAAACAGACGGATAAAATCACTCACCGCCTGCTGTTCATCTTTATGTTTTAAGCCGCCGCCGCTGCGGCTGAAATAGCGCAGAGCGGTGAGTGACATATTCTCTTTAACCGACATGCCCAGCACTAAGCCGTCGCGTTTACGGTCTTCGGAGATATAAACAATGCCATTCGCCAGCCCATCCTGTGGAGAACGGGTAACCACTTCATGTCCGTCGAGAGTGACGTAACCGCTGGTGCGCGGCAGTGCGCCGTAGAGGACTTTCATCAGCTCAGTGCGCCCGGCCCCCATCAGCCCGGCGACACCCAGGATTTCGCCCTGACGCAGAGTGAAGGTGACATCGTTTACGCCCGGTCCACACAGATTGTCGACTTTCAGGCGGATCTCACCCGGCGCTTTGTTGAGACGCGGATATTGTTCTTCCAGCTTACGCCCCACCATCATCTCAATCAGCGAATCTTCGGTCAGCGAGGAGACTTCGCGCTCGGCAATGAATTGCCCGTCGCGGAAAACCGTCACGTCATCGCAAATCTCGAAGATCTCTTTCATGCGGTGGGAAATATAGACGATCCCGCGTCCCTGGGATTTCAGCTCGCGGATCACGCGGAACAGGGATTCCGTTTCGGTATCAGTCAGGGCGTCGGTCGGTTCATCCATAATGATGACTTTCGACTCAAAGCTCAGCACTTTGGCGATTTCGACCATCTGCTGATCGCCGATAGACAAGTCGCCCACCAGACGATCGCTCTTGAAGCGCAAATTGAGCTTCACCAGCAGTTTGTCCGCCTCGGCATACATCTGTTTCCAGTCGATTTTGCCAAAACGGTTAACGAATTCACGGCCCAGGAAGATGTTTTCCGCGATGGAAAGCTGCGGGATCAGATTCAATTCCTGATGGATAATGCCGATCCCGGCCTCCTGAGAGGATTTAGGTCCGGTGAAGGTAGTTTCTTTCCCCAGCCAGAGCAGCGAACCAGCATCACGTGCATAGATACCGGTCAGCACTTTCATCATCGTGGATTTACCGGCGCCGTTTTCGCCCACCAGCGCCATAACGCGCCCGGAGTAAACGTTTAACGCTGCACCGGAGAGGGCTTTTACGCCCGGGAACGATTTATCGATCCCTTTGAGTTGCAATAATGCGTCCATGATGGCCTCAGAACGTGACGCCAGCACAGAGAATGATATTCGCATACGGGGAACACTCCCCGCTGCGAATCACCGCCTGACTGTCTGCGGTTTGTCGTTTGAACTGTTCATGCGTGGTGTAACGAATTTCTATGGTGTTTCCCTGGTGTTGTTGCAGTTGCTCGATATGAGTGAGCAACGTTTCGTGGAGTTGCGGATTATGTTGTTTGATTTCCGACGCGAGAATGGCCGTCTCAACCTGCATCTCCGCTGTCACCACATCCAGTACCTGCATAAACGAGGGCACACCCTGCGTTAACGCCATATCAATACGGGTTGTGCTGCGCGGAACCGGTAAGCCTGCATCGCAAACCACCAGCGTATCGGTATGCCCAAGACGGGAAATAACCGATGAGATTTCAGAATTGAGTACCGTGCCTTTCTTCATTTTCTTGCTCCACTAGCGAAACGTTTCGCTAACAACAAGTGTAGTCGCAAGAGTGGTCAGAAAACCATCATGAAGTAACAGAATTGTGATCAACATCGAAACGTTTCGCTAAGTGAAATGCGGAGGGGAAATAAATGCAAAACGGTAACCAGAGGGTTACCGTTTTTTATGATTGCGCCCTTCTCCCTGTGGGAGAGGCATCAGGCCGTACGGAGGCTTAAATCTCGACCTGCGTCCCCAGTTCAATCACGCGGTTAGGCGGAATTTCAAACTGATCGGGAGCGCGCAGGGCGTTGCGCTGCAGGATAAGATACAGCTTGCCACGCAGGCGCAGATACCACGGGCGTTTGCCGACAATCAGCGACTCATGGGACATAAAGAACGACGTCTCCATCATTCGGCAACTCAGCCCTTCCAGACCGCAGCGATGGAAGACCTCTTCGACGTTCGGCGTTTCGCGCCAGCCATAGCTCGCCACCACGCGCCAGAATGTCGGAGACAGCTGTTCAATCTGCACACGACGTACGTTATGTACATACGGCGCATCTTCGGTTCGCAGTGTTAGCAGAATGACTCGCTCATGCAGCACCTTGTTGTGCTTTAGGTTATGCATTAACGCAAACGGAATGACATTCAGCGCGCGGGACATATAAACCGCCGTACCCGGTACACGAACCGGCGGGGATTTTTCCAGAGACGCGATCATCGCTTCCAGAGAATTCCCGTGCTCATGCATGCGACGCAGCAGGCGGAAACGTTCGCTTTTCCAGGTTGTCATGACCACAAACATCAACAGACCTAACGTCAGCGGCAGCCAGCCGCCAGAGACAATTTTGTCCAGGTTCGCAGAGAACAACGGCACATCAATACACAGGAAGCCAACCAGAATCAGTGCAACCAGGAATTTGTTCCAGTGCCAGTTTCGGTAAGCCACGGTAGTGGAGAGAATCGACGTCAGCACCATGGTTCCCGTCACCGCGATACCATACGCGGCGGCCAGATTGCTGGAGTGTTCAAAGCTGACAATCACAATCACCACGGCAAAGTAGAGCAACCAGTTAATGAATGGAATGTAGATCTGACCGGACTCCATCTCCGAGGTATGAATAATTCGCATCGGAGACAGATAACCCAGACGCACCGCCTGACGCGTGAGAGAGAACACACCTGAGATAACCGCCTGAGAAGCGATAACGGTCGCCAGCGTGGCGAGGATCAGCATCGGTACCAGCGCCCAGTCAGGTGCCAGCAGGAAGAAAGGGTTCTTAATCGCTTCAGGATTTTTCAGCAGCAGCGCACCCTGACCAAAGTAATTCAGCACCAGAGACGGCAGCACAACAGAGAACCATGCCAGACGAATCGGCAGCTTCCCGAAGTGGCCCATATCCGCATACAGCGCTTCAACCCCGGTAATCGACAGCACGACTGCACCGAGAGCAACAAAGGAAACGGTTTTATATTCAAGGAAGAAATGGACCGCCCAGGCAGGGTTAAGTGCTTGCAGCACTTCCGGGTTGGCAATAATGCTGCGCAGACCCAGAGCCGCCAGAATCAGGAACCAGGCCAGCATGATTGGCGCAAACAGCTTACCCACCAGCCCGGTGCCATGTTTCTGAATCATAAACAGCAGGGTAAGGACAATAATGGCGAGTGGAACAACCCAGGTCTCAAGCTGCGGCGCGATAATCTCAAGCCCCTCGATCGCCGAGAGGACCGAAATCGCAGGCGTTATCACCACTTCTCCATAGAAGAAACTGCCCCCGATCAACCCGATAATCACCAGGAACGAGGTCATTTTGGCCGATGTATTGCGCCCGGCAAGGGACATTAACGTCAGGATCCCACCTTCACCGGCGTTATCTGCACGCATGACGAAAGAGAGATACTTTACGGAGACGACAAGGATCAGCAGCCAGAAGATGAGTGACAAAAAGCCAAAAACGGCGTCACGCTCAACACCAAAACCAAACTGACCGGACAGACATTCGCGAAGCGTGTAAAGCGGGCTGGTGCCGATATCACCGTACACAACCCCGATTGCCGCAAGCGTTATTGCGCTTAATGATTGCTTCTTATCAGTGCTCATAGACTTGTCTTTTCGCTATATAACAAATGTGTGCTTAGTCCCTTGGCGCACAAAAAGGCGCACAGTATGCACGATTAATCGCAAGATCGTACCCCTAAATGCAACCGCATTAATGTAGCGCAAAGAAAATAGCGCCACACTTCAGCCTATTACCAGCCCATGCTGAAACGTCTATACTCGCATCAATTAGCTGCAACGCCGCCGAAAGGACGCAAACCTATTATGGCTCACTCACATCTATTAGCAGAAAGAATTTCCCGCCTTAGCAGCGCGCTGGAAAAAGGACTTTTCGAACGAAGTCATGCTATCAGGCTCTGTTTGCTCGCCGCGCTCAGTGGTGAAAGTGTGTTTCTCCTGGGACCGCCCGGCATTGCCAAAAGCCTGATTGCCCGCCGACTGAAATTTGCCTTTCAGAATGCACGCGCTTTTGAATATTTGATGACTCGTTTCTCGACACCAGAAGAGGTATTCGGCCCCCTCTCCATTCAGGCGTTAAAAGATGAAGGTCGCTATCAGCGTCTGACGGCGGGCTATCTTCCCGAGGCAGAAATCGTCTTTCTGGATGAGATCTGGAAAGCCGGGCCTGCCATCCTGAATACCCTGCTCACCGCCATCAACGAACGTCGTTTTCGTAACGGCGCTTATGAAGAAAAAATTCCGATGCGTCTGCTGGTCGCGGCATCTAACGAACTGCCGGAGGCGGACAGCAGTCTCGAAGCACTCTATGACCGAATGCTGATTCGCCTGTGGCTGGATAAAGTGCAGGATAAATCCAACTTCCGCTCCCTGCTGATCAGCCAGCAGGATGAAAACGAAAACCCGGTATCGCCTTCGTTGCAGGTGACGGATGAAGAGTATCAGCAATGGCAGATCGATATCGGGAAAGTGAAACTGCCTGACGCCGTATTTGAACTGATCTACATGCTGCGCCAACAGCTGGATTTACTACCTTCTGCGCCTTATGTCTCTGACCGCCGCTGGAAAAAGGCCATTCGCCTTTTGCAGGCCAGCGCACTGTTCAGCGGACGGGAATCCGTTGCGCCCATCGATCTTATCCTGCTAAAAGATTGTCTGTGGCACGATGGCGAAGGGATGAATCTGATGCAGCAGCAGCTGGACATATTGATGACCGGGCACGCCTGGGGGCAGCAGGCGATGCTCAACCAGCTGGGTGCGATTACCCAGCGCCGCATCCAGCTCCAGCAGCAACAAAGTGATAAAACGGCGCTGAAGGTGAGCCGTCTCGGCGGCATGTTCTCGCGCAAACCGCACTATGAACTCCCCGCCGGGATGACTGAAAGCTCTTTGACGCTTTTGCTGCAGCAGCCGTTGAAACTCCACGATATGCAGGTTGTTCACATTACCGTTGAGCGCGAAGCGCTGGCACAGTGGCTGGACAAGAGTGGCGAAATCCGCGGGAAATTAAACGGAACGGGCTTTGCTCAAATACTGAATCTGGAAGTGGACACCAGTTTGCACCTGGTGATCCGCGATGTGAGTTTGCAAGGTTCTCGCCTCGCGCTACCGGGGACCGCCTCGGATAACGTTCCGGAAGAAATTAAACAGCAACTCGACGCGCTGGATAATGAATGGCATCAGCAGCATACGCGCTTCAGCGAGCAGCAAAAATGCCTCTTTATTCATAGCGACTGGCTAGGCCGAATTGAAGCCAGCCTGCAGGATGTCAGCGCGCAGATCAAACAGGCGCGTCAATGCTGACGCTGGATACGCTCAACGTCATGCTGGCGGTCGGGGAAGAAGGGTTGATCGAAGAGGTCCTTCTGACCTTACTGGCCTCTCCCCAGCTGGCAGCATTCTTTGAAAAGTTTCCGCGCATTAAAAAAGCCGTCACCGACGATTTACCGCGCTGGCGCGACACGCTTCGTCAACGGCTTAGAGAGACGGAAGTCCCGCCGGAACTGACCGAAGAGGTGGCGTGTTATCAGCAATGCCAGCGGCTTTCCACCCCTCAGTTTATCGTCCAGCTCCCGCAGATCCTGACGCTACTCGATAAAGTGCATTCTCCTTACGCTTCCCAGGCCCGCAAGCTGGTATCGGACAACGCCACTTTTACTCCTGCGCTGCACACCTTGTTCTTACAGCGCTGGCGGCTGAGTCTGGTGGTACAAACCACCTCGCTTAACCAGCAGCTACTGGAAGAAGAGCGCGAACAGTTGCTCAGTGAAGTACAGGAACGTATGACGCTTAGCGGTCAGCTGGAACAGGTACTGGTGGAAAACGAAAATTCCGCTGGTCGTCTTTGGGATATGAGTGCCGGGCAAATCCGGCGCGGTGATTATCAGCTGATCGTTAAATACGGTGATTTTCTGGCGCAGCAGCCCGAGCTGATGCAGCTTGCAGAACAGCTTGGCCGCTCACGAGAAGCGAAGTCAGTGCCCAAAAAAGATGCGCCAATGGAAACCTTCCGCACGCTGGTGCGCGAACCCGCGACCGTACCGGAACAGGTGGACGGGCTACAGCAGAGCGATGATATCCTGCGGCTGCTGCCGACAGAACTTGCGACGCTGGGGATGACCGAGCTTGAATATGAATTCTATCGGCGGCTGGTGGAGAAACAGCTTCTGACCTATCGCCTGCACGGTGAATCGTGGCGAGAAAAAATCAGCCAGCGCCCGGTTATCCATCAGGATTTTGACGAGCAGCCTCGCGGGCCATTCATCGTCTGTGTGGATACTTCTGGTTCGATGGGCGGCTTTAATGAGCAATGTGCCAAAGCATTTTGTCTGGCACTGATGCGCGTTGCGCTCGCCGACCGACGTCGCTGCTTTATTATGTTGTTTTCCAGTGAAGTGGTGGGGTACGAGCTCACCGGTCAGCAGGGCATCGAGCAGGCGATCCGCTTTTTAAGCCAGCGTTTTCGCGGCGGAACCGATATCGCCAGCTGTTTTCGCTCGATCATAGAACGAATGCAGGGCGGAGACTGGCATGACGCGGACGCCGTGGTCATTTCCGACTTTATCGCCCAGCGCCTGCCGGATGATGTCGTCGGAAAAGTGAAGTCGTTACAGCGGGACCATCAACATCGCTTTCACGCCGTGGCCATGTCTCAACATGGCAAACCCGGCATTATGCGCATTTTCGATCATATCTGGCGCTTTGATACCGGGTTGCGTAGCCGCCTGGTCAGACGTTGGCGGCGTTAATTAAAGAAGGGAATCGACGCTTGCACGAACCTGTTGCGGCCATACGCCACACTGCACCTGTCCAATGTGGGACAATTGCAGCAGCAGCATCGTCAGTCGAGACTGACCAATACCCCCGCCGATAGTCTGCGGCATCTCTCCGCGCAGCAGCGCCTGGTGCCATTCAAGTTTGAGGCGATCTTCGTCCCCGGTCACCGCAAGCTGACGCTTCAGCGCATCCGCATCTACGCGAATCCCCATTGAAGACAGCTCAAACGCATCTTCCAGAACAGGGTTCCACACTAAAATATCGCCGTTCAGACCGGCTAACTCACGCTCATCAGTCGTGCTCCAGTCATCATAATCCGGCGCACGCACGTCATGGCGCTGTCCATCAGAGAGTTTGCCACCGATACCGATCAGGAATACCGCGCCCAACTCTTTAGCGATCGCTCGCTCACGACCTTTGGCATCGAGATCCGGGAAACGGCTCAACAGATCCTGGCTATGCACGAAGTGGATCGACTCTGGCAGGAACGGTGCCAGTCCGAATTCTTCGCTCACCGCCGCTTCGGTCGCTTTGATCCCCGCATAGATCGCTTCAACGGTAGATTTCAGCGTGCCAGTGTGACGTTCGCCATCCCCCATCACACGCTCCCAGTCCCACTGGTCTACATAAACAGAGTGAATAGCTGTCAGGCGGTCTTCATCGGGGCGAAGGGCTTTCATGTGCGTGTAGAGCCCTTCGCCCGCGCTGAAGTCGTGTTGCCCCAGGGTTTGACGCTTCCATTTCGCGAGTGAATGAACCACTTCGAACTGGGCGTCTGGCAATGTTTTCACTTTTACCTGTACCGCTTTTTCGCAACCAGACAGGTTGTCCTGTGTCCCATCGCCTACGCGACTCAGAATGGGAGCCTGAACTTCAATCAGACCAAGCTTCTCTTCGAGCTGACGTGAAAAATGGGATTTAACGAAACTGATCTGGCGTTGTTTTGCGATGTAAGCGGTTTTCATTTTTATACTCCTGCGTCCTGTTGATATTGATTAAGCAACAAAAACGGGATGCAATTCAATAATCCAACAACAAAAAGCCTCTCTCACTTTTGATTCGATAAAATAAGACGCTAGAATAGAGTGATTACTCAATCTTCATAAGAAAATACTATGGAAAATTATCAGATCGATAATCTGGACCGGGGCATCCTGGAGGCATTAATGGCTAATGCGCGTACCGCGTACGCCGAACTGGCTAAACAATTTGGCGTCAGCCCAGGGACGATTCACGTTCGCGTGGAGAAGATGAAGCAGGCGGGGATTATCACCGGAGCGCGGATTGACGTTAGCCCAAAGCAGCTCGGGTATGACGTTTGTTGCTTCATTGGCATTATCCTGAAAAGCGCTAAGGATTATCCCTCTGCACTGGCCCGGCTGGAGAGTCTGGAAGAAGTCACTGAAGCCTATTACACCACCGGCCACTACAGCATCTTTATAAAGGTGATGTGCCGTTCGATCGACGCTCTTCAACAGGTACTTATCAACAAGATCCAAACAATTGATGAAATTCAGTCCACCGAAACGTTGATCTCCCTCCAGAACCCGATTATGCGCACCATCCGCCCATAACGCAGACATTTAATTACCACATTTTCCACAGGTAGATCCCAGCTCGCTCACAGCGTACAATGATCCCCTCTTTATATGAGCGAGCGATCATGGCAGATATTACTCTTATCAGTGGCAGTACTCTTGGCGGTGCAGAATATGTGGCAGAACATCTGGCTGAAAAGCTGGAAGATGCTGGATTCTCAACCGAAACACTGCACGGGCCGTTGCTGGAAGATCTCCCTGCTGATGGGATCTGGCTGCTGATCACCTCAACTCATGGCGCAGGCGATATCCCTGACAACCTTCAGCCTTTATATGATGAGCTGCAGGAACAACAACCAAACCTGGCGGCAGTCCGTTTTGGTGCTATTGGTATCGGCAGTCGCGAATACGACACCTTTTGCGGTGCAGTAGAGAAAGTAGAAGCCGTAATCAAGTCCTGTGGGGCAAAACAGATCGGCGAAACACTGAAGATCAACATCCTCGATCACGATATTCCGGAGGATCCAGCAGAAGAATGGCTGGGTGAATGGAAAAATTTACTCAAAAACGATTAAAGATCGCGCGATTAGATGTGTATAAGTCTGGTTAAAAGCTTGGGTTAAGCGGTAGTTATCCCAATAACAACCCCTGTTCGGTTTTTAGTCTGTGGATAAGATCGCGATCTAACCCCAGCTTATACGGTCCAGGATCACCGATCATTCACAGCAAACGATCCTTTCTAACCTCATGATCTTTATTATGAGATCCCACTTATCCACACAAAGGTGCGATCCTAATAAGAGATCATAGTAAAACAGATCTCTAAATAAGAAGATCTTCTTTTTAATAGCCAAGATCCCAATGCTTTCTCGAAAGACTAAACTTGAGTAGAATCCACGGCCCGGGCTTAAATCCATTTTCAAACCGCTTTATGCAAGGCAGGAAAGCATGTTTTATCAGGATCCTTTTGACGTCATCATCATTGGCGGGGGTCACGCAGGCACTGAGGCCGCAATGGCCGCAGCGCGTATGGGTCAACAGACCCTGCTTTTGACACACAATATCGACACGCTGGGACAAATGTCCTGTAATCCGGCGATTGGCGGCATTGGGAAAGGACACCTGGTAAAAGAAGTGGACGCACTTGGCGGCCTGATGGCGAAAGCGATCGATCAGGCGGGTATCCAGTTTAGGATACTAAACGCGAGCAAAGGTCCGGCGGTACGAGCCACTCGTGCCCAGGCCGACCGCGTGCTTTACCGTCAGGCAGTCCGCACCGCGCTGGAGAATCAGCCAAACCTGATGATCTTCCAGCAGGCTGTGGAAGATCTTATCGTTGAGAACGATCGCGTTGTCGGTGCCGTGACTCAGATGGGTCTCAAGTTCCGTGCAAAAGCGGTTGTACTGACCGTCGGCACTTTCCTTGACGGCAAAATTCACATTGGTCTGGATAATTACAGCGGTGGACGTGCAGGCGATCCGCCATCCATTCCGCTTTCGCGCCGTCTTCGCGAACTGCCGCTACGCGTTAGTCGTTTGAAAACCGGTACGCCGCCGCGCATTGATGCGCGCACCATCGATTTCAGCGTACTGGCACAGCAGCACGGCGATAACCCGATGCCGGTTTTCTCGTTCATGGGGTCTGCGGCGCAGCATCCGCAGCAAGTGCCGTGTTACATCACGCACACCAACGAGAAAACGCATGATGTGATCCGTAATAACCTCGATCGCAGTCCAATGTATGCCGGCGTGATCGAAGGGATCGGTCCGCGCTATTGCCCGTCGATCGAAGACAAAGTGATGCGATTTGCGGATCGTAATCAGCACCAGATCTTCCTGGAACCGGAAGGGCTGACGTCCAATGAAATTTATCCGAACGGCATCTCCACCAGCCTGCCATTCGATGTGCAGATGCAGATCGTTCGCTCAATGCAGGGCATGGAAAACGCCAAAATCGTTCGTCCTGGCTATGCGATTGAGTACGATTTCTTCGACCCACGCGATCTGAAACCGACGCTGGAAAGCAAATTTATCCAGGGACTGTTCTTTGCGGGCCAGATTAACGGCACCACCGGTTACGAAGAAGCCGCGGCTCAGGGTCTGCTTGCCGGTCTTAACGCCGCACGCTTCTCAGCAGAAAAAGAGGGCTGGGCACCACGTCGCGATCAGGCCTACCTTGGCGTGCTGGTTGACGATCTTTGCACTCTCGGAACCAAAGAACCGTACCGCATGTTCACCTCTCGTGCGGAATATCGTCTGATGCTGCGTGAAGATAACGCGGATCTGCGCCTGACTGAAATGGGGCGCGAACTCGGTCTGGTCGATGACGCACGCTGGGCACGTTTCAACGAAAAACTGGAACGTATCGAAACTGAACGTCAGCGCCTGAAAACATCGTGGGTTAATCCCTCTGCGGATTCCGCTGCCGAAGTGAACGCTCACTTGACTGCTCCTCTCTCACGTGAGGCCAGTGGTGAAGATCTGCTGCGTCGCCCTGAGATGACTTACGAGCAACTGGTTCAAATGACCCCATTTGCACCGGGCCTGGAGGATGCCGAAGCGGCGGAACAGGTTGAAATCCAGGTGAAATACGAAGGTTATATCGCGCGTCAGCAGGATGAGATCGAAAAACAGCAGCGCAACGAGAATACGTTGTTGCCTGCGATGCTGGATTATCGCCAGGTTACCGGGCTGTCTAACGAAGTGATCGCGAAACTGAACGATCATAAACCGGTTTCTATTGGTCAGGCGTCGCGCATCTCCGGCGTGACGCCCGCTGCCATTTCTATTCTGCTGGTATGGCTGAAAAAACAAGGTATGCTGCGCCGCAGCGCTTAAGTTTAAAATCGTTGCCCGGTCGCATCGTGCTGGCCGGGCCAACAACCCTCTCAACAGGTATTCACTGTGCTCAACAAACTCTCTCGTCTGCTGAATGAAGCAGGTATTTCGCTCACCGATCACCAGAAAAATCAGTTGGTGGCGTATGTCGATATGCTGAACAAATGGAACAAAGCGTACAACCTAACCTCAGTACGCGATCCCAACGAGATGCTGATTCGTCATATCCTCGATAGCATTGTGGTTGCGCCCCATCTGAAGGGGGAGCGTTTTATCGACGTTGGTACAGGCCCTGGTCTTCCGGGGATTCCATTGTCCATTGTTCTTCCCGATTGCCACTTCACGCTGCTGGATAGCCTGGGGAAACGCATTCGCTTCTTACGTCAGGTACAGCATGAGCTGAAGCTTGAAAATATTGAGCCGGTACAGAGCAGGGTAGAGGCGTTTCCGTCGGAGCCTCCGTTTGATGGCGTCATTAGCCGCGCGTTTGCTTCGCTCAACGATATGGTCAGCTGGTGTAAGCATCTGCCTGCGCAAGAGGGGCGTTTTTACGCGCTCAAAGGCCTGGTTCCGGAAGATGAAATTGGCCAACTTCCTGAGGGATATGTTGTCGAGTCCATTACCAAACTGAAGGTGCCTCAACTCGACGGTGAGCGTCACTTGGTGATAATTAAGCCAAACAATTTTTAAAAATATCATAAAAAATGTGGAATTTGTGCTGTTCTTAGAGTGTTAAAAAACAGCATCGGGTACGCATTTCCCTGGCGGCAATTTTAACCTCGTTGTTACCAGGGATTTTCTTAGGGTTAACTTAAGAGCGTTTGTTTACCCAATAGATAGTCAACAATGAAAATATCAGCCTGCTAAAAATGGATAAACGGGCATGAATTGTTGATGTTAAATATTTATTAAAAATGTCAATGAAAGGTTTTTATTGTATACAGGGCTGTTTTGAAAATAGTTGCTGTTATTTATCTTTAATATCAGAAAGATGAAATAAATCGATTTATTAATTTGATAAATATGACCTTATCGGAAATGTGCGTTTTGTGATCTCGTGCACGCTTTGTCGCCAATGTTTCCGCGTGGTTTGCAGTTTTGCCCTATAGGTCTCACTTGGGCAAAAAGTTAAAAAATAGCGCTGGGGAAAAATATTTAAACATTTATTCACCTTTTCGCTACTTAATGTTTGAAATCACGGGGGCGCACCGTATAATTTGTCCGCTTTTTGATGCTTGACTCTGAGCGTTAAAGGACGTTTTATACGACACGCGACATACCTCGAAGGGAGCAGGAGTAAAAACGTGATGTCTGTGTCGCTCTTGAGTCGAAACGTTGCTCGTAAGCTTCTGTTCATTCAGTTACTGGTGGTGATAGCAAGTGGATTGCTGTACTGCCTCAAAGACCCCTTCTGGGGCATCTCCGCTGTGAGTGGAGGTTTGGCTGTCGTTTTGCCAAATATGTTGTTTATGATTTTTGCCTGGCGTCATCAGGCGCATACACCTGCCAAAGGCCGCGTGGCCTGGTCCTTCGCTCTGGGTGAAGTGTGTAAGGTGTTGCTGACCTTTATCTTTCTGGTGGTGGCGCTGGCGGTTTTCAAAGTGGTATTTTTGCCGCTGATAGTGACGTGGGTTTTGGTGCTGGTGGTACAAGTTCTGGCGCCAGCTGTAATCAACAACAAAGGGTAAAAGGCATCATGGCTTCAGAAAATATGACGCCGCAGGATTACATAGGTCACCATCTGACGAATCTTCAGATGGATCTGCGTACATTCTCGCTGGTGGATCCGCATAACCCCCCGGCCACCTTCTGGACGCTCAACATTGACTCCATGTTCTTCTCGGTGGTTTTGGGTCTGTTGTTCCTGGCCATGTTCCGTAGCGTTGCTAAAAAAGCAACCAGCGGCGTTCCAGGGAAATTCCAGACGGCAATCGAATTGGTCATTGGCTTCGTTCATGGCAGCGTTAAAGACATGTACCATGGCAAGAGCAAGCTGATTGCTCCGCTGGCGCTGACTGTATTCGTCTGGGTCTTCCTGATGAACCTGATGGACCTTCTGCCTATCGACTTGCTGCCTTACATCGGCGAGCACGTATTCGGCCTGCCTGCACTGCGTGTGGTTCCGTCAGCTGACGTAAACATCACGCTGTCCATGGCGCTGGGCGTATTCATCCTGATTCTTTTCTACAGCATCAAAATGAAAGGCGTAAGCGGCTTCGTGAAAGAGCTTACCTTGCAGCCGTTCAATCACTGGGCGTTCATTCCAGTCAACCTGATCCTGGAAGGCGTGAGCCTGCTGTCCAAACCGGTTTCACTCGGTCTGCGACTGTTCGGCAACATGTATGCGGGTGAGCTGATTTTCATTCTGATCGCGGGTCTTCTGCCGTGGTGGTCACAGTGGGTTCTGAATGTGCCATGGGCCATTTTCCACATCCTGATCATTACGCTGCAAGCCTTTATCTTCATGGTTCTGACGATCGTCTATCTGTCGATGGCGTCTGAAGAGCACTGATTTTTTACCACCACTACTACGTTTTTATTGAAACAAACTGGAGACTGTCATGGAAAACCTGAATATGGATCTGCTGTACATGGCTGCCGCTGTGATGATGGGTCTGGCGGCTATCGGTGCTGCGATCGGTATCGGCATCCTCGGGGGCAAATTCCTGGAAGGCGCTGCGCGTCAACCGGATCTGATTCCTCTGCTGCGTACTCAGTTCTTTATCGTTATGGGTCTGGTGGATGCTATCCCGATGATCGCTGTAGGTCTGGGTCTGTACGTGATGTTTGCTGTCGCGTAAGTAGTTGATTAAAAACCCAAGCCACAGAAATTTAAGAGGTATTGTGCTGTGAACATGAACGCAACAATCCTCGGCCAGGCCATCGCGTTTATTCTCTTTGTCTGGTTCTGCATGAAGTATGTATGGCCGCCTTTAATGGCAGCCATCGAGAAACGTCAGAAAGAAATTGCTGACGGTCTGGCTTCTGCAGAGCGCGCTAAGAAAGATTTGGACCTTGCACAGGCCAACGCGACAGACCAGCTGAAAAAAGCGAAAGCGGAAGCTCAGGTAATCATTGAACAGGCTAACAAACGCCGTGCTCAGATCCTGGACGAAGCTAAAGCTGAAGCAGAACAGGAACGTACTAAGATCGTTGCACAGGCTCAGGCTGAAATTGATGCTGAGCGTAAACGTGCTCGTGAAGAACTGCGTAAGCAGGTTGCGATTCTGGCTGTTGCTGGCGCCGAGAAGATCATCGAACGTTCCGTGGATGAAGCTGCTAATAGCGACATCGTGGACAAACTTGTCGCTGAACTGTAAGGAGGGAGGGGCTGATGTCTGAATTTGTTACGGTAGCTCGCCCCTACGCCAAAGCAGCTTTTGACTTTGCTGTCGAACACCAAAATGTCGATCGCTGGCAGGATATGCTGGCGTTTGCCGCCGAGGTAACGAAAAACGAGCAAGTGGCTGAGATGCTTTCCGGTGCATTAGCACCAGAAACCCTTGCTGCATCGTTTATCGCCATTTGCGGTGAGCAACTGGATGACAACGGCCAGAACCTGATTAAGGTCATGGCTGAGAATGGTCGTCTGCGCGTGCTCCCGGATGTTCTCGAGCAGTTTGAGCACTTACGTGCCCTCAGTGAAGCCACTGCCGAAGTCGAAGTGACCTCGGCAAACAAACTGAGTGAAGAACAGCTTGCGAAGATTACTGCCGCGATGGAAAAACGTCTGTCACGCAAAGTTAAGCTGAATTGCAAAATCGATAAGTCTGTAATGGCAGGCGTAATCATCCGTGCGGGTGATATGGTCATTGATGGCAGCGTACGCGGCCGTCTTGAGCGCCTTGCAGACGTCTTGCAGTCTTAAGGGGACTGGAGCATGCAACTGAATTCCACCGAAATCAGCGAACTGATCAAGCAGCGCATTGCTCAGTTCAGTGTTGTGAGTGAAGCTCACAACGAAGGTACTATTGTTTCTGTAAGTGACGGTGTTATCCGCATCCACGGCCTGGCCGATTGTATGCAGGGTGAGATGATTTCCCTTCCGGGTAACCGTTACGCTATCGCACTGAACCTGGAGCGCGACTCCGTGGGTGCTGTTGTGATGGGCCCGTACGCTGACCTTGCTGAAGGCATGAAGGTCAAATGTACTGGTCGTATTCTTGAAGTTCCAGTTGGTCGTGGCCTGCTGGGTCGCGTGGTGAACACCCTGGGTGCGCCAATTGACGGTAAAGGTCCGGTTGATAACGATGGCTTCTCGCCAATCGAAGTTATCGCACCGGGCGTAATCGAACGTCAGTCAGTCGATCAGCCCGTTCAGACCGGTTATAAATCCGTTGATGCCATGATCCCAATCGGTCGTGGTCAGCGTGAACTGATCATCGGTGACCGTCAGACCGGTAAAACCGCGATGGCAATCGATGCGATCATCAACCAGCGCGACTCCGGTATTAAATGTGTGTACGTGGCTATTGGCCAGAAAGCGTCCACCATTTCTAACGTGGTTCGCAAACTGGAAGAGCACGGCGCGTTGTCAAACACCATTGTGGTGGTTGCAACGGCTTCTGAATCCGCAGCACTGCAATACCTGGCTCCTTATGCTGGTTGCGCAATGGGCGAATACTTCCGTGACCGCGGTGAAGATGCTCTGATCGTTTATGATGACCTGTCTAAACAGGCTGTTGCTTACCGTCAGGTTTCCCTGCTGCTCCGTCGTCCACCAGGACGTGAAGCATTCCCGGGCGACGTATTTTACCTCCACTCCCGTCTTCTGGAGCGCGCATCCCGCGTTAACGCGGAATACGTTGAGAAATTCACCAATGGTGAAGTAAAAGGTAAAACCGGCTCCCTGACTGCTCTGCCGATTATCGAAACCCAGGCGGGTGACGTTTCAGCGTTCGTTCCGACTAACGTAATTTCGATTACCGATGGTCAGATCTTCCTGGAAACGAACCTGTTCAACTCCGGTATTCGTCCAGCGGTTAACCCGGGTATCTCCGTATCCCGTGTTGGTGGTGCTGCTCAGACCAAGATCATCAAGAAATTGTCCGGTGGTATCCGTACCGCGCTGGCACAGTATCGTGAACTGGCTGCGTTTTCGCAGTTCGCTTCCGATCTGGATGAAGCGACCCGTAAGCAATTGAGCCATGGTCAGAAAGTGACCGAGCTGCTGAAACAGAAACAGTATGCCCCAATGTCTGTAGCACAACAGGGTCTGGTGCTGTTCGCGGCTGAACGCGGTTACCTCGAAGATGTGGAACTGGCGAAAATCGGTAGCTTCGAAGCCGCTCTGCTGGCTTACGTTGACCGTGATCACGCTCCGCTGATGCAAGAGATCAACCAGTCCGGTGGCTATAACGACGAAATCGAAGGCAAGCTGAAAGCTATCCTCGATTCCTTCAAAGCAACCCAGTCCTGGTAACGTCCGGCGGCTTGTCTTAGGACAGGCCGCAAGGCATTGAGGAGAAGCTCATGGCCGGCGCAAAAGAGATACGTAGTAAGATCGCAAGCGTCCAGAATACGCAGAAGATCACTAAAGCGATGGAAATGGTCGCCGCTTCCAAAATGCGTAAATCGCAGGATCGCATGGCGGCCAGCCGTCCTTATGCAGATACCATGCGCAAAGTGATTGGTCACCTTGCGAACGGTAATCTGGAATATAAGCATCCTTACCTGGAAGAACGCGACGTCAAACGCGTGGGCTACCTGGTGGTGTCTACCGACCGTGGTCTGTGCGGTGGCTTGAACATTAACCTGTTCAAAAAGCTGCTGGCGGATATGAAAGTCTGGTCCGACAAAGGCGTTCAGAGCGATATCGCGATGATCGGCTCCAAGGGCGTGTCTTTCTTTAATTCAGTGGGTGGCAATATTGTCGCTCAGGTGACCGGCATGGGTGATAACCCGTCCCTGTCCGAACTGATCGGCCCGGTTAAAGTGATGTTGCAGGCCTATGATGAAGGCCGTCTGGACAGGCTGTACATTGTCAGCAACAAATTTATTAACACCATGTCTCAGGTTCCGACCCTCACTCAGCTGCTGCCTTTACCGGCTTCAGAAGATGATGAGCTGAAGCAGAAAGCCTGGGATTACCTGTATGAACCCGATCCGAAACCGCTGCTGGATACCCTGCTGCGCCGTTACGTTGAATCTCAGGTTTATCAGGGCGTGGTAGAAAACCTGGCCAGCGAGCAGGCCGCACGTATGGTGGCGATGAAAGCCGCGACCGACAATGGCGGCAGCCTGATTAAAGAGCTGCAGTTGGTATACAACAAAGCTCGTCAGGCCAGCATTACTCAGGAACTCACCGAAATTGTCGGTGGTGCATCCGCGGTATAACCAGGTTAATTCGTAGAGGATTCAAGATGGCTACTGGAAAAATTGTCCAGGTAATCGGCGCCGTGGTTGACGTCGAATTCCCTCAGGATGCCGTACCGCGCGTGTACGATGCTCTTGAGGTTCAGAATGGTAATGAGAGCCTGGTGCTGGAAGTTCAGCAGCAGCTCGGTGGTGGTATCGTGCGTACCATCGCCATGGGTTCTTCCGACGGTCTGCGTCGTGGTCTGGAAGTAAAAGACCTCGAGCACCCGATCGAAGTCCCGGTTGGTAAAGCAACGCTGGGTCGTATCATGAACGTGCTGGGTCAGCCGATCGACATGAAAGGCGACATCGGTGAAGAAGACCGTTGGGCGATCCACCGTGCAGCACCTTCCTATGAAGAGCTGTCTAGCTCTCAGGAACTGCTGGAAACCGGCATCAAAGTTATCGACCTGATGTGTCCGTTCGCTAAGGGCGGTAAAGTCGGTCTGTTCGGCGGTGCGGGTGTAGGTAAAACCGTAAACATGATGGAGCTGATCCGTAACATCGCGATCGAACACTCCGGTTACTCCGTGTTTGCAGGCGTGGGTGAGCGTACTCGTGAGGGTAACGACTTCTACCACGAAATGACCGACTCTAACGTTCTGGATAAAGTATCCCTGGTTTATGGCCAGATGAACGAGCCGCCAGGAAACCGTCTGCGCGTGGCACTGACCGGCCTGACTATGGCTGAGAAGTTCCGTGACGAAGGTCGTGACGTACTGCTGTTCGTGGATAACATCTATCGTTATACCCTGGCCGGTACAGAAGTTTCTGCACTGCTGGGTCGTATGCCTTCAGCGGTAGGTTATCAGCCGACTCTGGCGGAAGAGATGGGCGTTCTGCAGGAACGTATCACTTCAACCAAAACCGGTTCTATCACCTCCGTACAGGCGGTATACGTCCCTGCGGATGACTTGACTGACCCATCACCAGCCACCACCTTTGCTCACTTAGATGCAACCGTGGTACTGAGCCGTCAGATCGCGTCTCTGGGTATCTACCCGGCCGTTGACCCGCTGGATTCCACCAGCCGTCAGCTGGATCCACTGGTTGTTGGTCAGGAACACTACGACACCGCGCGTGGCGTACAGTCCCTGCTGCAACGTTACCAGGAACTGAAAGACATCATCGCCATCCTGGGTATGGATGAGCTGTCTGAAGAAGACAAACTGGTGGTAGCTCGCGCTCGTAAGATTCAGCGCTTCCTGTCCCAGCCATTCTTCGTTGCGGAAGTATTCACCGGTTCTCCGGGTAAATACGTTTCCCTGAAAGACACCATCCGTGGCTTTAAAGGCATCATGGAAGGCGAATACGATCACCTGCCAGAGCAGGCGTTCTACATGGTTGGTTCCATCGACGAAGCCGTGGAAAAAGCCAAAAAACTTTAACGCCTTAATCGGAGGGTGATATGGCAATGACTTACCACCTGGACGTCGTCAGCGCAGAGCAACAGTTGTTCTCTGGTCTGGTCGAGAAAATCCAGGTAACGGGTAGTGAAGGTGAACTGGGTATTTTCCCAGGGCACGCACCGCTGCTCACCGCCATTAAGCCTGGTATGATCCGCATCGTAAAACAGTTCGGTCACGAAGAGTTTATCTACCTGTCCGGCGGCATGATTGAAGTGCAGCCTGGCAGTGTGACCGTTCTTGCTGATACCGCTATTCGTGGCCAGGATCTCGACGAAGCGCGAGCTCTGGAAGCGAAGCGTAAAGCAGAAGAGCATATTAAGAGCTCTCACGGCGACGTGGATTACGCACAGGCCTCAGCTGAGCTGGCTAAAGCGATCGCGAAACTGCGCGTTATCGAGTTGACCAAAAAAGCGATGTAACACCGGCTTGAAAAGCACAAAAGCCAGTCTGGATCCCAGACTGGCTTTTTTTATGGCTGCGTTTCAGATTTTATGGAACTGAAAAGCTGTTTTATTATTTTGTGATTATCGTCACAAAAATATTGATCGGTGTAATTTTGAGGAGTAGACTTCTTTTTGTGATGTGTGTCACATAATTAACTCCAACAAAATTGGGATACCAACATGAAACTGATCAACAAAGTCATCGCTCTTTTCAGCAACATGAACGTCTCTTTCGGCACGTTCAATCTGTAATCCGCTGTATGCCGAGTGGCGCCACGCTTACCGTTGTGTGATAAGCGAAGCGCCCTCCGGCAGCACCTCTCCTCTGCTGTTCACGCTTTTCCCCTTTTCGATAAAATAATTCGTCTCATCAATATTACCGATAACGGCGTCGTTATAACGGCCGGGTTGCGTGCGCACCGATTTATTCCCCGTGAAAATTCCCTGCGTTGAAGGATCGCCATAGGGACTCGGACGGAAGATAAAGTTAAAGCGCTGGTTGTCTATCGCCACGTTGTTCGCCACGACCAGTTTTCCTGGATTGAAGTTGTCGGTAAAACCATCCAGATGATTCCCTTCCGCCTTGCTGTTACGCACTTCATGCGCCACCGGTTGCCCTTCTCCCCCAAGCTTAAAGCCGTTGCTGGTGTTATTACGGGCGATAGAGTTCTCGATCACCACAACCCCGTTCGCGCCGTCTTCTATCTTATTGAACAGGTCGAAACCGTCGTCAATGTTGTCATGGGAATAGCAATTTTCGAGACGGTTGCCATCACCAACACGCATTTTCACCGCAAATCCGTCGGCGTTAATCTTGCCCGGATCTTCGTTTGCGTAAGATTCTGAATCGACAACCCGGTTATAGCTGGCCCACAGCGGTCGACCGACGTTATCCGGAGAAGAAATCTGAATACCTGTGTCATCGTTACGATATGCGGTAACGTTCTCAATCAGATTATGGCTTCCCTGCACGCGCAGGCTCTTGTCGGTGATATCGATCCCTTTAATGTGCCAGTAGCTGGCATCCACCAGCAGCCCATGGATAACCGCTTTGCCGTCGGCTTGCAGCGTTTTCATCTTTTCTGCGCTGCCACTGGCGGCGAGAGGAATATCGCTGCGCGGATAATCGCCGTCTGCCAGCATGATTTTGCCACCCGGTGCGAGAAGGCTGATGGCGGTCGCTAAATCCATCGGTGAAGTGAGTGTTCCCTTACCCTCCGCTGTCCCTTCCGGCGACACATATAATGTCGTTGCCGTTACGCCAGTGACTCTCTCAACGCTAAATTCCTGGTATACCGGTTCGCCGCGGGTGGGGGTAAAGGTCATGCGGAAAAGGTTATCGCGAGCGAGTGTCGCAGGAACGGAGTACATCTCTCCAGCCTTGATGGTTTTCTCATTGCCGATCACCACTTCATTTTGTCGAAGGCTGAACACGCCATCGTAATTGGCTCGGGCTTGCACCAGATACTGTTCGGAAGTGCTTTTACTGGCAGAGGTTAACTGGACAACGGCTGGCAGGGCTTTAGGCTGCCAGGGTTTACTAGCCACAGTCTGCGCGGCAGATGTTGTGAGGGAGGCGTTACTGACGGTGATTTTGGCATTACGTGATGCGAAAAAGCCAACGTAATAGTGATCCTGATTTTGTACGGAGATCAGGTCGGCACGCGGCACACTTTGGCTGACCCATGCGTCGCTGTTGACGGGTGCCCAGGCGGTGATGAAACCGTCATTGGTTCTTTGCAGCTTCAGACGAAATTCAGGCGTCTGGCTTAAATCGACCTCTTCCTTATAACT
This sequence comes from Enterobacteriaceae bacterium RIT714, assembly GCA_009668015.1. GTDB lineage: Bacteria > Pseudomonadota > Gammaproteobacteria > Enterobacterales > Enterobacteriaceae > Enterobacter. The sequence goes on along the minus strand of WJYB01000013.1, from coordinate 83,533 downwards.
CTGTTTTTTGATCGCCGCCCCCGCATTCCCCCACGGACGTGAAACCCCCTCACGGGTGATTGCCTGCATTTTAACTCGCTGGTGGTCCTTTTTATCCTGCGTCATAATGGCGTTCATCACCAGATTCGACGCCGCTGGAAACTCTTCATAACCTTCTTTGAGTGGCTGCTGGCGCGGCACGCCAATCACATCGCGAACCAGCAATCCGGCCCCTTCCTGAGCGGCTGGTTTAGCGCCATTTTCCGGGCCAAACTGATCGACTTTAACCGTAGCCTGTAAGACGAAATTCTCGCTGGTGGGAAGTTCGGTATAGAAAAAGGTTAACCCATCGTGAGAATTGGCAATCTTGCCGCCACGGCTTTCAAGGGTGACAGGTTTTGTGAGGTCGGCTGAATCCTGCGGTGTCAGGATTTTTCCGTCGATCGTCACGTCGTTAACGCCCACTTTCTCAGGTAATACGTTTGACGAAAAATTCACGTCTGTCGATTGCCCAAAGGCAATGGCTTTCCAGACGAGCTGCGGTTCAGCTGCATGGGTGACAAAGGAGCTACACATCATTAGGGCCAGAGGGATTTTATAATTCATCTTATTCTCCTGATTGATAATTGAGCGCCATTATCAACAAGATGAAACACCGTTTCTTTTTTTGGTGTCACAATATTGAACAATTAAAACGGTGTTTTGTTTTATAGGGATCTTTATTCATGAGGCGAAAAAATAGCTAACCTGTTGTGAACGCTTGCGACTTACCGCAAGAAAGCTATTTTCCAGAGAAAAAGTGATTTACTCTGCCCCTAAATCTATCCTCAAATAGCCGATAACGTCTGATGTTGAGCGTTTTACCAGCAGCCCATTTTATGGCGCAAAATATGTAGAATTTTCAACGTCAAAGGGTTTTACTTCACACTCAAATTACAGTCAGGACGCGTATGTTGAATAATACGATGAGCGTGGTCATCCTTGCCGCAGGCAAAGGGACACGTATGTATTCCGATCTTCCAAAGGTGCTACACACGCTGGCAGGAAAGCCAATGGTGCAGCATGTCATTGATGCTGCAGGCGAACTTGGCGCCAACAAGGTCCATCTGGTCTATGGTCATGGCGGCGATTTGCTCAAACAAACGCTGAATGACGATAAACTCAACTGGGTGCTCCAGGCAGAACAATTGGGTACCGGCCATGCGATGCAGCAGGCTGCGCCATTCTTTGCTGATGACGAAGACATTCTGATGCTCTACGGCGATGTCCCGCTGATTGCCGTCGAAACACTCACTCGCCTGCGTGCAGCCAAACCACAGGGTGGCATTGGGCTACTGACTGTTAAACTGGATGACCCGACAGGCTATGGCCGTATCACCCGTGAAAACGGCAAAGTGACTGGCATCGTCGAGCATAAAGATGCCTCCGACGAGCAGCGTCAGATTCAGGAAATCAATACCGGCATTCTGATCGCTAACGGCGCGGATCTGAAACGCTGGCTGGCAAAACTGACCAACAACAATGCCCAGGGTGAATATTACATCACCGATATCATTGCGCTGGCGCACCACGAAGGGCATGAGATCGTGGCAGTTCACCCCGACCGTCTGAGCGAAGTCGAAGGCGTCAACAACCGCCTGCAGTTGGCTCGTCTTGAGCGTGTTTACCAGGCCGAGCAGGCAGAAAAACTGCTGCTGGCTGGCGTAATGCTGCGCGATCCGGCGCGTTTTGATCTGCGCGGGGCCCTGATTCACGGGCGCGATGTGGAAATCGACACTAACGTTATTATTGAAGGCCGCGTCACGCTGGGCCATCGCGTCAAAATTGGTGCGGGATGCGTGATTAAAAACAGCGTGATTGGCGATGATTGCGAAATCAGCCCGTACAGCGTGGTGGAAGATGCTCATCTGGAAGCGGCTTGCACTATTGGCCCGTTCGCGCGTCTGCGTCCGGGTGCTGAGCTGCTGGAAGGTGCGCACGTCGGCAACTTTGTCGAGATGAAAAAAGCGCGTCTGGGCAAAGGCTCAAAAGCTGGTCATTTGAGCTATCTCGGCGACGCGGAAATCGGCGACAACGTCAATATCGGTGCGGGTACCATCACCTGTAACTACGATGGCGCGAACAAGTTTAAAACCATTATCGGCAACGATGTGTTTGTCGGCTCCGATACGCAGCTGGTGGCGCCGGTCACAGTCGGCCACGGCGCAACTATCGCCGCCGGAACGACCGTGACGCGCGATGTGGCGGACAATGAGCTGGTGCTCAGCCGCGTACCGCAGGTTCACAAGCAAGGCTGGCGACGTCCGGTGAAGAAGAAGTAAGTATTTCATCCCTCGCCCTTTTGGGAGAGGGACAGAGTGAGGGGATAACATAATCCCCCGCTCAAAGGCAGTACCTATAACAATATCCCCACTCTCTACAAGGCTCGGGGCGCCCGAAAAGGGCTTAGCCCGTCGAATTTTGCGCGGTAAAAGCGTGAAAAACGAAGGGAAAATACAGATCAGCGACAACGCATGGCATAACGCCATAATCAGGAAATCTAACTATGTGTGGAATTGTTGGCGCAGTTGCGCAGCGTGATATTGCTGAAATCCTTCTCGAAGGACTACGTCGTCTGGAATACCGTGGCTACGACTCTGCCGGCCTGGCAGTGGTTGATGCAGAAGGGCATATGACCCGTCTGCGCCGTCTCGGTAAAGTGCAAATGCTCGCGCAAGCGGCGGAAGAAACGCCGCTCCACGGCGGGACCGGTATTGCGCACACCCGCTGGGCGACGCATGGCGAACCCTCAGAAGGGAACGCACACCCGCATGTGTCTGAACACATCGTGGTCGTGCATAACGGCATTATCGAAAACCACGAACCGCTGCGCGAAGAGCTGAAAGCGCGTGGCTACACTTTTGTTTCTGAAACCGATACCGAAGTTATCGCGCATCTGGTTCACTGGGAACTGGCACAGGGCGGTACGCTGCGTGAAGCGGTGCTGCGCGCTATTCCACAGCTGCGTGGCGCGTACGGTACGGTGATCATGGATTCCCGCGATCCGAGCACGCTGCTGGCAGCGCGTTCCGGTAGCCCGATGGTTATCGGTATGGGGATGGGCGAGAACTTTATCGCTTCCGATCAGCTGGCGCTGCTGCCGGTGACTCGTCGCTTTATCTTCCTGGAAGAGGGTGACATCGCAGAAGTGACGCGTCGTAGCGTAACGGTATTCGATAAATCTGGCGCGCAAGTTAAGCGTCAGGAGATTGAGTCCAGTCTGCAATACGATGCGGGCGACAAAGGCGCGTATCGTCACTACATGCAGAAAGAGATTTACGAGCAGCCAAATGCGATTAAAAACACGCTGACCGGGCGTATCAGCCACGGTGAAGTGGATCTGAGCGAACTGGGTGCGAATGCTAACGAAATGCTCGCGAAAGTTGAGCATATTCAGATTGTTGCCTGCGGTACGTCCTATAACTCCGGAATGGTGTCGCGCTACTGGTTTGAATCTCTGGCTGGCGTGCCATGCGATGTCGAAATTGCCTCCGAATTCCGCTATCGCAAATCCGCTGTGCGCCGCAACAGCCTGATGATCACGCTGTCTCAGTCCGGTGAGACAGCAGATACGCTGGCTGCGCTGCGTCTGTCTAAAGAGCTGGGTTACCTTGGCTCGCTGGCGATTTGTAATGTGCCGGGCTCTTCACTGGTGCGCGAATCCGATCTTGCGTTGATGACCAACGCGGGAACCGAAATCGGCGTGGCATCGACCAAAGCATTCACGACTCAGCTGACTGTGCTGTTGATGCTGGTGGCGAAACTGGCGCGTCTGAAAGGGCAAGATGCCTCTGTTGAGCATGATATCGTGCATGGTCTGCAGGCATTGCCGAGCCGCATCGAGCAGATGTTGTCGCAGGATAAGCGCATTGAAGCTCTGGCTGAAGATTTCTCGGATAAACACCACGCGCTGTTCCTTGGCCGCGGCGATCAGTACCCTATCGCGCTGGAAGGCGCGCTGAAGCTGAAAGAGATCTCGTATATTCATGCGGAAGCGTACGCTGCAGGTGAGCTGAAACACGGCCCACTGGCGTTGATTGATGCGGATATGCCGGTCATTGTGGTTGCACCGAACAACGAACTGCTGGAAAAACTGAAATCGAACATCGAAGAAGTCCGCGCCCGTGGCGGCCAGCTGTATGTCTTCGCCGATCAGGATGCCGGTTTCACCAGCAACGACAACATGCACATCATTGAGATGCCGCATGTAGAAGAGGTGATTGCTCCAATCTTCTATACCGTTCCGCTGCAGCTTTTGGCTTATCACGTCGCGCTGATCAAAGGCACCGACGTTGACCAGCCGCGTAACCTGGCGAAGTCTGTTACCGTCGAATAATCCCTTCAGGCTCCACCTTCGGGTGGAGCTTTTTTAACCCTTCCCGGCAGTTTTTTAATCAACTCACGCATTTTTATTTATGACAATCTGTCATCTTCAGCTACTTTTTTCAGTGTCACAGAAAGAAAATTTTTCTGAAAATCCATTGTCATAACTTAAGATAACTCGCTGATTTTTAATTGTAATTTATCGAATCTTTAAGCTAAATTTCCCGTGTCATAAAACTGTCATAATTCGTACATTTATCTGTCACCTGTTTGTCCTATTTTGCTCATCGTAGCCACTCAAACAATGATTTACGAAATCTTGCAGGAGACATTATGAAAGTTATGCGTACCACTGTCGCAACTGTTGTCGCCGCGACCTTATCTCTGAGCGCTTTCTCTGTATTCGCAGAAGCAAGCCTGACTGGCGCTGGTGCAACCTTCCCTGCGCCGGTGTATGCCAAATGGGCTGATACTTACCAGAAAGAAACCGGTAACAAGGTTAACTACCAGGGTATCGGCTCCTCCGGTGGCGTTAAACAAATTACTGCAAATACCGTCGATTTCGGCGCATCAGACGCTCCGCTGTCTGATGACAAACTGGCTCAGGAAGGTCTGTTCCAGTTCCCGACTGTGATCGGTGGTGTTGTGCTGGCCGTGAATATCCCTGGTCTGAAATCTGGCGAACTGGTGCTGGATGGCAAAACGCTGGGCGATATCTATCTCGGCAAAATCAAAAAATGGGATGACGAAGCCATCACCAAACTGAACCCGGGTGTCAAACTGCCTTCGCAGAACATCGCTGTGGTTCGTCGCGCTGACGGCTCCGGCACCTCCTTCGTCTTCACCAGCTACCTGGCAAAAGTGAACGAAGAGTGGAAATCGAAAGTCGGTTCTGGCTCTACCGTGAACTGGCCGACCGGTCTGGGCGGTAAAGGTAACGACGGTATCGCCGCGTTCGTACAGCGTCTGCCTGGCTCAATCGGTTACGTAGAATATGCTTACGCTAAGCAGAACAATCTCGCGTACACAAAACTGATTTCTGCCGATGGCAAGCCAGTTAGCCCGACTGAAGAAAACTTTGCCAACGCTGCCAAAGGCGCAGACTGGAGCAAAACCTTCGCTCAGGACCTGACTAACCAGAAAGGCGACGACGCATGGCCAATTACGTCCACCACTTTCATCCTGGTCCATAAAGATCAGAAGAAACCGGAGCAAGGCGCTGAAGTGCTGAAGTTCTTCGACTGGGCGTACAAAAACGGTGGCAAACAGGCTAATGACCTGGACTACGCCAGCCTGCCGGACAGCGTCGTTGAGCAGATTCGTGCCGCATGGAAGACCAACGTCAAGGACAGCAGCGGTAAAGCGCTGTACTAACAAGATATTTTTGACGAAGATGGCGGGTGATTTCATCCGCCCTTATTCGTAAAACGTATTTAACAGAAGAGTGATTTATGGCTGCAACCAAGCCTGCTATTAGCCCTCCGGGTAAACATGGTGACAAGATTTTCAGCGCGCTGGTCAGACTGGCAGCGCTGATTGTGCTATTGCTGCTCGGCGGCATTATCGTGTCCCTGATTTTCTCCTCCTGGCCGAGCATCCAGAAATTCGGTTTTGCTTTCCTGTGGACCAAAGAGTGGGATGCGCCAAACGATATCTACGGTGCGCTGGTGCCAATTTACGGCACGCTGGTGACTTCGTTTATCGCGCTGCTGATTGCCGTCCCGGTCAGCTTTGGTATCGCACTGTTCCTGACGGAACTGGCGCCTGGCTGGTTAAGACGCCCGCTGGGTATTGCGATTGAACTGCTGGCAGCCATTCCCAGTATCGTATACGGCATGTGGGGCCTGTTTATCTTTGCTCCGCTGTTCGCAACCTACTTCCAGGAGCCGGTGGGCAATGTCCTCTCCAATATTCCGTTTGTGGGCGCGCTGTTTTCTGGTCCGGCGTTCGGGATTGGTATTCTGGCTGCGGGCGTGATCCTCGCCATCATGATTATTCCGTACATTGCGGCGGTCATGCGCGATGTCTTCGAACAAACCCCGGTGATGATGAAAGAGTCGGCCTACGGGATCGGCTGCACCACCTGGGAGGTGATCTGGCGTATCGTTCTGCCGTTCACCAAAAATGGTGTCATCGGCGGCATCATGCTGGGCTTAGGTCGTGCGCTGGGGGAAACCATGGCCGTGACCTTTATCATCGGTAACACCTACCAGCTCGACAGCGCCTCGCTCTACATGCCGGGCAACAGCATTACTTCCGCACTGGCAAACGAATTTGCGGAAGCAGAATCAGGGCTTCACGTTGCTGCGCTGATGGAACTGGGTCTGATTCTCTTTGTTATCACCTTCATTGTTCTGGCGATCTCCAAGCTGATGATTATGCGCCTGGCAAAAAATGAGGGGGCACGCTAATGGCGACGCTTGAAATGCAATCCACCGCTGCACTGGCTGAATCGCGCCGCAAAATGCAGGCCCGTCGCCGTTTCAAAAACCGCCTCGCGCTGACGCTGTCAATGGCGACGATGGCTTTTGGTTTGTTCTGGCTGGTCTGGATCCTTTTCTCCACCGTGACGCGTGGTATCGACGGTATGTCGATTGCACTGTTCACCGAAATGACGCCACCGCCAAATACGGCGGGTGGCGGACTGGCGAACGCCCTCGCGGGCAGCGGCCTGCTGATCCTGTGGGCGACCGTCGTCGGTACGCCGCTGGGCATCATGGCGGGAATTTACCTGGCGGAATATGGGCGTAAATCCTGGGTCGCCGAAGTGATTCGCTTCATTAACGACATCCTGCTTTCTGCACCGTCTATCGTGGTGGGCCTGTTTGTCTACACCATTGTGGTTGCGCAGATGGAACACTTCTCCGGTTGGGCCGGGGTGATCGCGCTGGCGCTGCTGCAAGTGCCAATTGTGATTCGAACCACTGAGAACATGTTGAAACTGGTGCCGGACAGCCTGCGTGAAGCGGCTTATGCTCTGGGCACACCGAAATGGAAGATGATTTCCGCGATTACGCTGAAAGCGTCTGTCTCCGGGATCATGACCGGTATCCTGCTGGCCATTGCGCGTATCGCGGGTGAAACCGCGCCGCTGCTGTTTACCGCGCTCTCCAATCAGTTCTGGAGTACGGATATGATGCAGCCAATCGCTAACCTGCCGGTCACCATCTTTAAATTTGCGATGAGTCCGTTCGCGGAGTGGCAGCAACTGGCCTGGGCCGGGGTGCTGATTATTACCCTTTGCGTACTGTTGCTGAACATTCTGGCGCGCGTCATTTTTGCGAAGCAGAAACACGGTTAATTTTTACGGCGCGGCACAACGCGGCGCCGAATGAGGAAATGAGTCAATGAGTATGGTTGATACTGCACCGGGTAAGATTCAGGTTCGTGATTTGAACTTCTACTACGGTAAATTCCATGCCCTGAAAAATATCAACCTGGATATCGCCAGGAACCAGGTCACGGCATTCATCGGTCCTTCAGGCTGTGGTAAATCCACCCTGCTGCGTACCTTTAACAAAATGTACTCGCTCTATCCAGAGCAGCGCGCCGAAGGCGAGATTCTGCTGGATGGCGACAACATTCTGACCAATACCCAGGATATCGCCCTGTTGCGTGCCAAAGTGGGAATGGTGTTCCAGAAACCGACGCCGTTCCCGATGTCCATTTACGACAACATCGCGTTTGGTGTGCGTCTGTTCGAAAAGCTCTCCCGCACCGATATGGACGAGCGCGTGCAATGGGCATTGACCAAGGCCGCATTATGGAACGAAACCAAAGATAAACTGCATCAGAGTGGATACTCTCTTTCTGGTGGTCAGCAGCAGCGTTTGTGCATCGCCCGCGGCATCGCCATTCGCCCGGAAGTATTGCTGCTGGATGAGCCGTGTTCAGCCCTGGACCCTATCTCTACCGGTCGAATTGAAGAGCTGATTACCGAGCTGAAACAAGATTACACCGTGGTGATCGTCACCCATAACATGCAGCAAGCTGCGCGTTGTTCCGACCATACGGCGTTTATGTATCTGGGCGAGTTGATTGAGTTCAGCAACACGGACGATCTGTTCACCAAGCCTGCGAAGAAACAAACAGAAGATTATATCACCGGTCGTTACGGCTGATTCAGGAGTGCGTTATGGACAATCTCAATCTTAATAAACACATTTCCGGCCAGTTTAACGCCGAGCTGGAAAGCATCCGCACCCAGGTGATGACCATGGGCGGAATGGTAGAGCAGCAGCTTTCTGATGCGATCACCGCCATGCATAACCAGGACAGCGAACTGGCGAAGCGGGTGGTCGAAGGTGACAAAAACGTCAACATGATGGAAGTTGCCATTGATGAAGCCTGTGTACGTATTATTGCGAAACGTCAGCCGACGGCGAGCGATCTGCGTCTGGTGATGGCGATTATCAAAACCATCGCTGAGCTGGAACGTATTGGCGACGTGGCGGATAAAATCTGCCGCACTGCGCTGGAGAAGTTTTCGCACCAGCATCAGCCGCTGCTGGTGAGTCTGGAATCGCTGGGCCGCCACACCGTGCAGATGCTGCATGACGTGCTGGATGCGTTCGCGCGGATGGATCTCGATGAAGCGGTGCGTATCTACCGTGAAGACAAAAAAGTCGATCAGGAGTACGAGGGCATTGTACGTCAGCTGATGACCTACATGATGGAAGATCCGCGTACCATCCCGAGCGTTCTGACTGCTCTGTTTTGTGCTCGCTCCATTGAACGTATCGGCGATCGCTGCCAGAACATTTGCGAATACATTTTCTACTTCGTGAAAGGGCAGGATTTCCGCCACGTGGGCGGTGATGAGCTGGATAAACTGCTGGCGGGTAACGATCCGAAAGAGTGATTTTTTGCCCTCACCTTAACCCTCTCCCACAGGGAGAGGGAACTGTTCGTTTTCGCCCTTTCGTTCAGGATAGGGCCGGGGTGAGGGAGAAATTAACGCGTAATATCCCAGCCACGAGCCTTCCACAATTCCGGCAACTGCGCCAGATCGGTAAAGGTCGTTACCTTCGGATGGGTAATCGGCTTATTGTGCGGATCGGCACAGAAGTAAAACACCTCCATCCCCGCATCAATGCCAGACTGTGCGCCAGCGCTGGAATCATCCACCAGAATGCAGTTCTCAACGTTCACGTTCATCGCTTTCGCGGCGTGGAACATGAGCGCCGGATCGGGCTTCCAGCGCTGAATATCGTAGCCGCTGAACAGTTTTTCCGGGAAATGGTGCAGCATTTCAAGCTTGCCGAGAGAGTGCTGCATTTTACTGACCGGACCATTCGAGACCACGCACATTGGCACGGTCATCGAATCCAGCAGGGCATTCGCGCCCGCGATGACCTCCAGTTCCGAGTCGAAGAGGCGTGCGACCTCAGCGCGATAAACCGGTTCTAAGTCCGCTTTAGCCAGACTGACGCCGCGTTCAGCGTTGATAATGTCGATGATTTCGTAGAGTTTGACGCCTTTAAAGCGCTTAAACGTCTCTTCGAGATCGAGCGTAATGCCAAATTCCTTGAACATGCTGACATACGCGCGGGAACAAATGACCTCACTGTCGACCAGCGTACCGTCGCAGTCGAAAAATACCGCTTCAATTCCGGACATGCCTTTCCCTTTTAACAAGTTTAACGTTTACGTAATGCCGTTTTACGAGACGCAATCGTTGCCGTATAAGCAAAATCAATGAAAAAAAGTATCTCGCAAACGCCCCTATTGTCGCATTTTGGTATAGGATAGCGACGAATTTTCCCTCCTTGTTCGGAAATTGATGATGAGCCAACAACACACAACCCAGACATCTGGTCAGGGTCTGCTTGAGCGCGTGTTCAAACTGCGCGAGCACGGCACGACGGCACGCACCGAAGTGATCGCCGGTTTTACCACCTTCCTGACGATGGTTTATATCGTTTTTGTTAACCCGCAAATTCTGGGCGTTGCTGGCATGGATACCAGCGCCGTCTTCGTGACCACCTGCCTGATCGCTGCACTTGGCAGCATCCTGATGGGCGTGTTCGCAAATCTTCCGGTTGCGCTGGCGCCGGCTATGGGTCTTAACGCCTTCTTCGCCTTTGTGGTTGTGCAGGCTATGGGGCTGCCGTGGCAAGTGGGTATGGGCGCGATCTTCTGGGGGGCGGTGGGTCTGCTGCTGCTGACCATTTTCCGCGTCCGTTACTGGATGATTGCCAATATCCCGGTGAGCCTGCGCGTGGGGATCACCAGTGGTATCGGTCTGTTTATCGGCATGATGGGGCTGAAAAATGCCGGCGTGATCGTTGCTAACCCCGAAACGCTGGTGAGCATCGGTCATCTGACGTCTCACAGCGTGCTGCTGGGTGTGCTGGGCTTCTTTATCATCGCGATTCTGGCGTCACGTAATATTCACGCGGCAGTGCTGGTCTCTATTATCGTGACCACCCTGTTTGGCTGGATGCTGGGCGACGTACACTACAACGGTATCGTCTCCGCGCCACCGAGCGTATCGACCGTGATTGGCCATGTCGATCTGGCGGGCTCGTTTAATCTGGGTCTGGCGGGCGTGATTTTCTCCTTCATGCTGGTGAACTTGTTCGACTCTTCCGGAACGCTGATCGGCGTGACCGATAAAGCCGGTCTGGCGGATGAGAAAGGTAAATTCCCGCGTATGAAGCAGGCGCTGTATGTGGATAGCATCTCTTCCGTTGCCGGTTCGTTTATCGGGACCTCTTCCGTCACCGCGTACATCGAATCTTCTTCTGGCGTCTCCGTCGGTGGGCGTACCGGTCTGACGGCGGTCGTGGTTGGCCTGCTGTTCCTGCTGGTGATTTTCCTCTCTCCGCTGGCAGGGATGGTTCCTCCGTATGCGGCGGCTGGCGCGCTGATTTACGTGGGCGTCCTGATGACATCCAGCCTGTCACGCGTGAAGTGGGAAGATTTAACCGAAGCGGTTCCTGCGTTTATCACGGCGGTCATGATGCCGTTTAGCTTCTCGATTACCGAAGGCATTGCGCTGGGCTTCATCTCCTACTGCGTGATGAAAATCGGTACCGGTCGTTTCCGCGAGCTGAGCCCATGCGTGATCGTGGTGGCGCTGCTGTTCGTGCTGAAGATTGTGTTTATTGACGCCAAATAAACAGCAAGCCCTTTTCGAAGAAAAGGGCTTTAGTGTTTGTTCCCTCTCCCACTGGGAGAGGGCCAGGGTGATGGCATCCGGCGCTTACGCTTTCACGCGCTGAATATATTCCCCAAACGCGGTCAACTGACCGGTCAGATGATCCAGCGTGCTTTGATCCACCACTTCCCCGGTCTGCGTATCCACTTTGTTCTGAATCACGCCACCCATAAATTCTGGCTTGTTCATCACCATTGCATCCAGGAACACCAGAATCTGACGCAGATGATACTGACAGCGTGCGCCGCCAATCGCGCCCATTGAGCTGGTCTGAATCAGCACCGGCTTGCCGGCAAGCGGTTGTTGGGGTAAGCGAGAAAGCCAGTCAATCGCATTCTTTAAACCGCCCGGAACCGAATAGTTATACTCCGGTGTGACAATCACCACGCCATCTGCCTGACGAATCTGCTCTGCAAGCGCTTCCACGCTCTGTGGGAAACCCTCTTCCTGTTGAACATCAGCGTCGTACAGGGGAATTTCACCAATAGACGGGAGTGCCGAGACTTCCATTCCCGCTGGCGCCAGTTTAGGCAGGGTACGGGCAACCATCCCGTTAAATGAACCTTTGCGCAGGCTTCCCAGTAACGTAACAACTTTCAGCGTATCAGACATGATTACTCCTTTTTCATCATGATGGCCCGGAACGGGTCAGTTAAGGGTAAGAGCTTTTTCTGCCGGTAAACTGGTTAATCTCATCAGCCGCGCTGCTGGCTTGTTGGCGCGCGCCGGAACATCAGGAAGACTACGCCAGCCGTGCCGGCTGTCAAATTCCCAGATTTTCAGGCGTTCGATGGCCGGTGTCACGGCGATCGACCAGATCAGCACGTCTTCGGCATCGCTGAGTGCTTCAACCCGCGTTGCTTTGGTCGAACGCAGGCGACCTGAACCGGGCAGAAGCTGTAACAGGCTGGCATCATCCACCGCACAGCCGGTGAGCTTCTGAATGCTCTGGCGTAGGGTAATAAGCTGCGCTTTGGCCTCGTTGGGATCGTTTTGATTACGGACCCACAGCTTTTCATTGCTGGATAAAGGATAGGCATCGTGAACGTGCGAGCCGTGGAAACTACGCGTGGCGCGCTGGAGTTCCATATCCAGCCCGCAGTCGCCTTCCGTCGTGAGCGCGACGCCAACAATATTCCCCGTATAGGCAATAGAGAAGCGCGGGAGCTCAGGATCGGCAAAAACTGGTCGGCCTTCTGGCTGCACGATCATTTCCGGAAGCTCACTGGTTCCGTAAAGCATAAACAGCAGTTCGGCCAGTAATGCTCTGGAGGCGATAAACCGCGAGCGGCGGTGCTCTGGCAGCTTGCGCGATTCATTGTGACAGGCCGAGGGAAGCCTGACGGATAGCAGTCGGCCTTCAGTCAGAATCCCTCTTGCAAAATGCGTTGCCATTTTTCGCTCCCTGATAATGGTCAATGACAGGTTAAACGTTTACATTGATTATCGCTCAACTTCGCATCTGTTTTAATCGGTAATTCTTGCTATGAGAAGCCCGGGGACCGAACTTTACATTTTTAGAGGGAAAACCGGGATCTTTAGCGCAGAGAATCGCAGTACAACGCCTTGATCGTCTCTTTTAGCCAGATGATTTTCGGGTTATGACTGTTACGTTTATGCCAGATCAGGGTAAACGGTACGGTGAGTTTGTCAGCCAGCGCCTCATCAATGGGAATCGGGCGACTGACCAGCTTACGCTGGTGGAGCTGATTATAGTGATGGCAGTAGTGCGGTGCGGTCGCGATATAGTCATGATCGGGCTGCGCTGCCATAAACATAGATTGTTCAAAGCCCGGCAGACTCAGCGCAATGTTTCGCTCGCGACCCATCTCTTTTAGCACTTCGTCCAGCGCCCAGGTATCGCTGCGCTCCCAGAAGATACTGATGTGGGGATAGCGTAAAAAGGTGTCCAGATTCCACTCTTCTTTGAGCGCCGGGTGATCTTCACGTAAATAGACGCATGGCCGGTCGCTAAAGAGAATCTCGTGGTCGATAAACCACGGAAGCAGCTTCAACAGTTCTCGTGAGCGCGGATGGGTTTCGCGCCCGGTAAAGCCGATATCCACTTCGCCGCGCGTAATCGCATCCAGCGAGTCGTAATCCCAGTGTCGCATCCGCACGGTAGCCTGCGGATAGCGCTGATTCACCTGTTCAAGCAATGTATTAAACCGTATCAACATCAGCGGTGTTTCAGCGGCCAGTTCGAATTTCAGTCCACCTGGCGAGTGGTGATCGAATTTATCGAGGATCTGATTCCCTATCTGCATCCAGTCGGTCAGATCCTGTTCAAGACTCACCGTCAGCGGCGTAGGAAGCAGGCCCAGCGGGGTTTTAACAAACAGCGGATCGTCAAACCAGTTGCGCAGTTTCGCCAGCGATTTACTGACCGCCGACGGCGTGACGTTCATGCGTTTTGCCGCTTTGGTGACACTCCGCTCCTGCAGCAACTGCTGCAGGCACAATAACAGGTTAAGATCGAGGCTGCTGATGGGCTTCTTCATAATGCGCCGCAGGCTGTATCGCCATAATTAACAGGATGCAGACTATGCTACAGCCAATCAGAATCCCGATCAGCATATTCAGGGCATTCAGCCCGATAACCGCAGCCAGCCAAATCCACAGCGATGAACCGCACACCTGAGCGATGCCCAGCGCGGAGCTTGCCACGCCGGCACGCAGCGAAAACGGGCCCAGCGCCTGGCTCATCGCCACGCCAAAACCCACCGAGAAACCGGCACAAATTAAGGTGATTCCCGCCAGCATGATGGCGTGCGAACTGGCTGTTGCCAGCAAAATACCCGCTGTAAAAAACAGCACCTGTGAGGCCAGCATCAGCGTACGTTGGTTAAAAATATTCAGCGCGAACGGCGTCGAGAACGACACCGCCATGCTCACCAAAGCGGTAAGCGCCATCACCGTGGAATATTCCCCGCGATCAAAACCCATCGTCTCCATCAGTAAAACCGGGGAAACGTTTACATAGGTGAGAATGACGACCACGCTTAGGGTGGTAATAAGCAGTCGACTGATAAAAAAGCGGTTCAGGAGTTTTTCTGTTGGCTGGATCGTCGCGGTATTGCCCGGATACTGATGCGAGCCAGGATGGGTCTCTTTGAGTACCATCGTTGAGAGGATAAAGACCAGCAACCCCATCGCCGCCATCGTCCAGAACAGGCTCTGCCACGGGAATTTAAGCATAATCAGATAACCGATCACCGGAGCCAGCACCGGAATAATGCAGGTGATGCCGTTGAGCATGGAGAGCACTTTTGCGCGGCGCTGGGCGCTGAGGGTGTCGCGTAAAATCGCAAACGCTACCACATAGCAGCCACCGGCCCCAATGCCCTGAATGAAGCGGCCTGTGAGGAATAACGTGCTGTTCTGAGCCATCGAGCAAAGTACGGAGGCCAAAGCAAAGATCACCGCACCGGTAATCGCCACCGGTTGTCGCCCCGCTTTGTCGGCAATTTTACCGGCAAAGACCATCGACGACGCCATACCCGCCAGATAGGCCGAAAACGCGATATGCAGTTGCGCTTCACTGGCGCCCAGATCGCGCGCGATATGCGGCAGGCCGACCAGATACATATCAATGCCGGATGGATAAAGCAAAACCAGTGCAAAACTACAAAACAGAAAACGCGCCATAAATCCCCCATGATATGCAGGTGGGAAGCATAGGGGGATAAGAGGGAAGAAGCGAGTTGCCATTTGGACAAAGGTGATTTCCTGTTAGGAAATCTCGCCAGATCGAACGGCCTGAGTGCGCTCTGGTCATATCATTCAGCATGCCATAATGTACACGCTCCAGAAAACCGAAACCCCAGCATCTGCCTGTGGCGGGAATAACAGGTATCCCAGTAGCCAGAAAAGGTTAAAGACAAGATCGCTGGCCCCAACTGTATCGGTCATAATTTCGGTGGGATTCAGCCCTGTATCATGTTCCAGAAGCCCTTCCTGTACATTCATCACGGCGGAATGGGGGCCACGGCAATAGCCCGGCAGTTCGGTATTGCCTGTTTCACTGTGTATAAAATTCTTGAGGATGGGAAGTCCGCTTAGAGCATCAGGTAGTCACCATTAAATTTTGGTTAAGTAATGCCATCTGGTTACTATAGGCAATTAACCACATAAATCAGATGGATTTGAGCACATGACCGCCGCGGCTGACAATACCACCGTGACCTGCCTGAGTCACAAAATGAAGTACAAAGAGGTCCCCTGCGGTAAGCAGCTGAGGCACTGGCTGGAGCTGCAGTTTGTGGACGAGGACAACCACCCAGTATCCGGGATGAAGGTACAGCTGGAATACCATCCGTTGGCCACGGCGGCGGAGCTGGCGCTGTGGGCCAGGGGCGGTCACACGCAGTTTGATTCCACGCCGCCACCGAATCCTCCCGCCGGCGTTACCGACAGTCAGGGACTGGTGCGATTCGATGGCCTGTACTGGATTGCGGTAGATGTGAAAACAGACGGCCAGCAGCTGGCTGACGAGATGGAACAGCGTCCGCTGAGTATCAGGCGTAACCCGAACAGCCAGCCTGTGAGTAATAATATTTTCCGGCCGGAAACCCGTGATATCACATGGCGATCAGACGTGCAGGAAAAAGCCGAGGCTGCCGGGTACATCCATCACTATGTGACCATCGGGGAACTCGGCGACCGGCTGCCGGAGATCGAGGGCTGGACTGAACCGCAGCCGCCGAAGTTTCATTTTCCACCGGGACGGTCACTGAAAGGCACAGAGATAGCTCGGGAGGCACTGGATAAGCGGCACGTTATCGAGATCTGTCCTTTCCGGGCGTGGGTGCTGCCGCTGCACGACACGAAAGCGTACGACCTGGCGAACGCGCTGAACCTGGGCATCATGGCCGATCTGGTGTATGCCGCCGAGGCGAATAATCCGACCATCGATTATTTTTTCCGGCAGAAGTGTCAGGATCTGTCCTGCATTCCGCAGCTTGCGGAATACCCGAATTATTTTCACACGCTGGCGGTGGACGTGCCGTTCCGGGAAAGGTATCAGCCTCCGCTCTATCTGAACACCGGGAAGGAGGCGCAGGGGGAAGGTGATACCCGCCTGTTTACGGTGGAATGTGCCTCACATGTGCTGGTCGCCTGGTGTGGTACCGACAGTCTGCTGAACGTCCTGACCGATTTGTCCTTTGCCCCGAAGCGGTGTCTGCCGGAGCTGGCCGGGGCAGGAAATGTTCATGGCGGTTTTCTGAATGCCTATCTGCTGGCGAAACGAAAATTCGGGGATAAGTTAAGCGGTGTCGAAGAATCGTTAGCTAAAGGTAGTAAAAAGCTGTTTGTGTGTGGCCACAGTCTGGGCGGGGCGCTGGCATTGCTGTATGCCGCTGAGATGAAAGTCAGCCAGCCAGTACTGTACACCTTCGGGATGCCACGGACCTTCACCCGCGCAGCGATCGCTTCTCTGGGGGGCATCACGCATTACCGGCACGTCAACGACAATGACACCATCACGCAAATCCCGCCGGATGCCGATCTCGATAATGTGTTCTACGAGAAATGGGGGCCACTTGGCGACAAGCTGGGATTTGACTGGTCACTGACCACCGCCGCCGGACTCAGCGTGGCCGTGCGGGACCTGACGTACCAGTCAGCAGGGCTTACGGAGAAAAAAGATCCTTACTGGCATCACGGCAGCACGGTGATATTTTTCCGGGCGCAGCAGTGCGCGATGCGGGCTGCCAGTCCGTACCAGAAAAGCCCGATCGACGGGCAGGCCTACGCCCGGCATTTTGTGGCCACCAAGCTGTATGTGGTGCCGTCCCTGAATGAGGAGTGTCTGAAATCCACCGGTGAGCATCAGGCGGCGTTTATCCAGTGTCTTAATCCGGCCAGCCTGGCAAAGACCTTTCCGCAGAATACTAACCCGGCCCTGAACGGCACCGGAACCGATCCTCGCAGCCACTCGATGGCGCACCGCTACCTGCCCTATATTCACAATCAGGTGCTGGAACTGGCCGATCCGGCCAGGGACATGCACCGGAAAGAGATGCGGGTTATGTTCCGGGAGGAGGTTGAGAAGGGCGCGACTTACAGCAACCAGGATGAGGTTGAACGTAACCGCGAGTTTCTGGCTCTTCAGGATATGCTGCCAGTGGCGCTGAGGCGGACACAGGCAGAGGAAACCGGGAAAAATGCCCTGCTGCGTTTTGCGGCGGTAACGGAGGAAGAAGTTGAACTCTCTCAGTAAAATTGCCGTTGTCGTGTCAGTTGTAACGCTGCTTTCCGGGTGTGATGACCGTCCTGATAAAACACTTTCCCCCCCGGATGGCGCAAAGTGGATGGACGTCACTTTCCGGGTGCCGGAGGGTATTACACTGCAGCCTGCCGAGCTGCTGTACCGTTCGGCGCAGTGCAAATCTGTCCGCTATAACTCAAGCAATGAACCGCATGATATACCGGGCTACAACGACGTTGAGCGGGCATTCGGTGCACCTGATGGCGATAATGTCCGGCGTCTGCGGGTTGCCGTGGATGGCGGCGGTCCGTGCCAGTGGCAACTGAACTCGCTGATGGTGAGCTTCAGGATTGCGGACGATATTCCTCTGGTGAAGGGGAAAGAGGTTATCGATACCAGCTATATCTTCGATTTCGGGGACTATGGTCTCAGTGACGGTTACGGGACCGGACGGGCGAAAGTGTTCAGCGGGAAAACATTAGATCTGAATACAGATTTATTCCCTATGGTGTTTATAAATCACATGTTCAAAAAAACAACGCTGAAGTTTTTTGGGGGGGATATTAATTACGATAAATGGGGCAGACGTTATCGCTTATCTGATACCGATGGTATTTATCTGCATCCATTCGTGCATATCAATAAGCCCGTCATACTTGAAAGCCCAAACCCGCCTCCGGGAAATATCAATGCACTCTATCCTGATGGCAGTCGTGAAGATATACCAAATATTTCCCCGGATTATGACAAGTTGTTGTCAATGAAATAGGCGATATATGTACTGAATAAAAAAGGATCTTCTCGAGATCCTTTTTTATCGCGTAGTCTTTTATAATCTTATTAGCGAAATTCCTTAATGTGAGTATTCGTTCCTCTGAGCATCGGATCTCTACAATGGCTGGATTTAATGAATACATGCGGTTAATGCATCCCAATAAATACAATAACCACACTGATAACCGTAACGATAAAGTGAATAAATTACATTTTGTAAGAGTAAAGGGCTGTACTGTTTTTTAGGTTTATCGGTTGCAGGCGGTAAGAATGGAACCTATATGATAAAGAGCGCGATCGTTTTACTCATGATTGCTTTTATTTCGCCATTCGTTCAGGCCGGTGAATGCGCAAAACCGGAGGCTGACGCGGCCGAAATGACTGTGGATAATCTCAAAACATGGGCATCTGTTTACGATAATTACGTTCGGTATCAGCAGTGTGATGAGGGGAGTATAGGCGAAGGACATTCCGAAGCGATAATACGCCTTCTGGTTGACCACTGGAACGAACTGCCAACACTTGAAGCACTGGCAAAACAACATCCGCCTTTTGCTGATTGGGTGTTGAGCCATATTGATTCAACGCTCAATGCAGACGATCTGGAAAAAGCGGCTAATACCGCGCAGTCTCAGTGTCCGTTATCCGATGCCGGACTGTGCCAGAAAATAGCAGCGGCGGCATTACACGCTGTAGCAGAGAATTAACCTCCCGCCATCGCAGCGGACACAACGGACAAGCCCACTCAGGGCAAGGAATACTATCCTTCGCCACTGTCAAAAGTTGTTGCGATTTTGACTCAAGAGACGACCTGATCTTCTGATCAGGCCGATATCACGACCAGCAAGTTTCGGTGCTTTTCCAAAACCTTTACGCCCAAAAGCAGGCAGAGGCTATTTGCCGATACAGAAGCTTGAGAAGATCCTTCCCAACAAATCATCTGACGTAAATTCACCGGTAATTTCACTCAGGCTTTGCTGTGCCAGACGCAGCTCTTCTGCCAGCAGCTCACCAGCCCAGGCACCGAGCAACTGCGCTTTACCCTGGACAAGGTGGTTTGCGGCCTCTTCCAGTGCCTGCAGATGGCGACGACGCGCCAGGAAGCCGCCTTCCATGCTGGTATCAAAGCCCATGCTCTGTTTGAGATGGTTACGCAACTCATCGACACCCTCGCCGGTGCGGGCCGACAGGCGAATCAGTGAGTGACCATTCACCTCGCTTAAACCCAGCGTTTCGCCTGTCTTATCGGCTTTGTTACGCACGACGGTGATAGGCAATTTGGCTGGCAGACGAGCGATAAAATCAGGCCAGATTTCGGCAGGATCCACGGCGTCGGTCGTTGTGCCATCCACCATAAAGAGTACGCGGTCTGCCTGCTCGATCTCCTGCCAGGCGCGTTCGATGCCGATACGCTCGACTTCGTCGCTGGCATCACGCAGGCCCGCCGTGTCGATGATGTGCAGCGGCATACCGTCAATATGGATATGCTCTCGCAGGACGTCACGGGTCGTCCCGGCGATATCCGTCACAATTGCGGCTTCGCGGCCCGCCAGGGCGTTGAGCAGACTGGATTTCCCGGCGTTTGGACGTCCGGCGATGACTACTTTCATCCCTTCGCGCAGCAGACTGCCCTGACGCGCTTCGGCGCGAACGGCATCGAGATCGGTCATCACGCTGTTAAGCTGCGCTTCGATTTTGCCGTCAGATAAAAAGTCGATCTCTTCATCCGGAAAGTCGATAGCAGCTTCGACGTAGATTCGCAGGTGAGTGAGTGCTTCCACTAAATGGTTTACGCGCGCGGAAAACGCCCCCTGTAGTGAGTTCAGAGCGGAACGGGCCGCCTGTTCTGAACTGGCATCAATCAGGTCGGCGATCGCTTCGGCTTGTGCCAGATCGAGCTTGTCATTCAGGAAGGCGCGTTCAGAGAATTCACCCGGTTTTGCAATACGCAGACCCGGTAACGTTAAGATGCGTTTTAACAGCAGATCGAGGATAACCGGGCCGCCATGCCCCTGAAGTTCCAGTACGTCTTCGCCGGTAAATGAATTTGGGCCAGGGAACCAGAGGGCGATCCCCTGATCCAGCGCGGTGCCGTCCGTATCTTTAAACGGCAGGTAATCGGCGTAACGCGGCTTTGGCAGTTTGCCCAGTACGGCTTCTGCCACCTCGCGCGCCTTGAGGCCGGATATACGCAGAATGCCTACACCACCGCGTCCCGGTGGGGTTGCCTGGGCGACGATAGTGTCGTTATGGCTCATGGTTAGTCTCGTTCAATACAAATAAAAAAGGCGGTCAATCGACCGCCCTTATTTTAGCGTTAACTTACCGAATCAGGATTTTTTCTTTTCGCGGCTATGCAGGCCACGTTTTTCCAGACCACGGTAGATCAGCTGCTGCTGGATGATGGTTACCAGGTTGCTGACGATATAGTACAGCACCAGACCTGACGGGAACCACAGGAAGAAGACCGTGAAGATGACCGGCATGAAGGTCATGATCTTCTGCTGCATCGGGTCGGTCACGGTAGTCGGAGACATCTTCTGAATGAAGAACATCGTCACGCCCATCAGGATCGGCAGGATGTAGTACGGGTCCTGTGCAGACAGGTCATGGATCCACAGTGCGAACGGCGCATGGCGCAGCTCTACGGAACCCATCAGCATGTAGTACAACGCAAGGAAGATGGGCATCTGAATCAGCAGCGGGAAGCAACCACCCAGCGGGTTCACTTTCTCTGCTTTATACAGGGCCATCATTTCCTGGCTTTGACGCTGTTTGTCATCGCCCAGACGCTCACGCATTGCCGCAATCTTCGGCTGCAGCATACGCATCTTCGCCATGGAGGTGTACTGCGCTTTGGTCAGCGGGTACATGATGCCACGAACGATAAAGGTGATAACGATGATGGAGAAGCCCCAGTTGCCCAGGAAGCTATGGATCCATTTCAGCAGTTTGAACAGCGGCTGAGAGATAAACCACAGCCAACCGTAATCAACGGTCAGATCCAGGTGCGGCGCAACGGCAGCCATTTTATCCTGAATTTCCGGACCGACCCACAGGGTGCTGGCAAGCGTACCCGCCTGACCTGGCTGAATCAGAACCGGCTGCGATTTGTAGCCGATGGCAGCAATGCCATTGCCCAGATTCGCAGTATAGAAGTTATTGGTACCGTCGTTATTTGGCACCCACGCAGTCGCGAAATACTGTTGCAGCATTGCCACCCAACCGCCTTTAGCGCTGACGTTCAGGTTTTCGTTATCGGCGATGGTGTCGAATTTGTATTTCTCGTACTTGGTATCTGGCGTGGAGTACGCCGCGCCACGGAAGGTATGCAGCGCAAAGTTGCTGCTTCCGGTGTCACGGTGAGACGGCAGATTGATGGACTGCTTCAGCTGACCAAACGTCGATACTTCCAGCGGTTTCTCACCGGCGTTCTGCACGTTGTAGCCCACGTTCACCGCATATTCACCGCGTTTCAGGGTGAAGGTTTTGGTGAAGGTGTTGCCCGCTGCGTCAGTGTAAGTCATCGGGATCGCGAGCTCGTTCTGGCCATCAGCCAGCACAAACGTATCTTGATCGACGTTATACAGCGGACGAGCACCGTTAGCCGGGTTATCCGGACCATCACGACCGGTTAAGCCGCTTTGTGCCTGATAAAGGAAATCAGGTGTCGTTTCCAGTAACTGGAACGGCTCGTTTGATTTCAGCTCTTTCGGGTAGGTCAACAGCAGCGCTTGCTCAATATCACCACCACGGGTGTTGATAGTCAGCTCAAGCACATCGGTTTTAACCGTAATCTGTTTCCCCTGGCCACTGGCCGGTACGCCCTGATCGGCGGCGCTACCCGCTGCGGTGGTCGTTGTCTGCGTGGTCTGCTGCTGGGGTTGAGGATTTTTATCCTGTTCCCATGCTTGCCAGATCATGAAAGACACGAACAACAAAGCGATGACTAAAAGATTGCGTTGCGAATCCATCGTTAGTGTTCTCTGGTATCAAATGGTCCGGGTGGGACGGGGTCGTCACCACCAGGGTGTAAAGGGTGGCATTTTAATACGCGTTTCACCGTCAACCAACTGCCTTTTATCACTCCAAACCTGCGCAATGCCTCAATTCCGTAGCTGGAACACGTTGGCGTGAAACGACAATGCGGCCCAAGCAGCGGACTGATCAGGCGTTGATAGACCCTGATCAGGCCTATCAGGACCCGCGAGCCAGGCGACAGTGGCGGCGCCATAATTTTTCCAACGCTTCCGAGAGAGCACGGTTATCGAGGTCGGCAACCCCTTTTTTAGCCACCACGACGAAATCCATTGAAGGAAGTTCGTGTTGACGTAAACGGAAGCTTTCACGCGTCAGACGTTTAATCCGGTTGCGTTCATGCGCACGCTTAACGTTTTTCTTGGCGACAGTGAGACCGATGCGGGGATGCCCCAGCGAATTTTGGCGGCCGAGGATGGTGATTTGCGGCGTGCCAGCCCGTAGTGGCTGCTGGAAGACGAAAGTGAAATGAGTGGGAGTTAACAAACGTAACTCCCTGGGAAATGCTAGCTTAACCACCAGGGGTTAGCTTTATTACTTGGAAACGGTCAGACGAGAACGGCCTTTAGCACGACGACGTGCCAGAACCTGACGACCATTTTTATTAGCCATACGAGCACGGAAGCCGTGAGAACGGTTGCGCTTCAGTACAGACGGTTGAAAAGTGCGTTTCATGGCGATTTCTACCTAAACTTGAATAAATTCACTGACTTTCGCGTATACCCGAACGATTATCGAACGACTAACGCCTCAGCGTGGGTGATTAAAGAGGCCGGATTGTAATAATTGTACACTCCGGAGTCAATTCTCTTTCCTTATTTCCCGCGTATTTCCGCACGTTTTCGCGTGGAAAATGAGCAGTGTCCCACGCAGGAAGTCGCGCATCGCGCGCCGGGTGGAGGATTATACGACCTCCAGACCAAATCGCAAGGATCGTCCAGGATCTTCGTTAGATCATTTAAGCAAAAATTTGTCTGTGCTCATTAAATTTTCCAATATGCGGACTAAATCGTGGGGTACTCCCATCAGGATCGTTTACACTTACCCGGTTCCGGATCTTCCTGTGGATAAATCGGGAAGAATCTGTGAGAAACAGAAGATCTCTGGCTCAGTTTAGGCTATGATCCGCGGTCCTGATCGGGATCCAAAGGGGTCTGGTCTGGTAAAATTGCAGATAGCAATTCGCACGTCACCCTTTGCACAGGGTCTTGTCGACGTGTGCCAACAATCACGAATATTCAGTATCTTTCTTTTATTGTTCGAGTGGAGTCCGCCGTGTCACTTTCGCTTTGGCAGCAGTGTCTTGCCCGATTGCAGGATGAGTTACCAGCCACAGAATTCAGTATGTGGATCCGCCCATTGCAGGCGGAACTGAGCGATAACACGCTGGCTTTGTATGCGCCAAACCGTTTCGTGCTCGATTGGGTAAGGGATAAATACCTCAATAACATCAATGGACTGTTAAATGATTTCTGCGGCGCTGATGCCCCGCAGCTGCGATTTGAAGTGGGGACAAAACCCGTTACGCAGACCGTCCGGGAGACGGTGAACGTCGCAGCACCCGCTCAGATTCATGTGCCGACACCGCGCATTGTTCATTCGACTCGCTCTGGCTGGGACAACGTTCCGGCTCCGGCAGAACCGACCTATCGCTCTAACGTTAACGTTAAACACACGTTCGATAATTTCGTCGAGGGTAAATCAAACCAGCTGGCGCGTGCCGCGGCCCGTCAGGTGGCAGACAACCCAGGCGGGGCGTATAACCCGTTGTTCCTTTATGGCGGCACGGGCCTGGGTAAAACTCACCTGCTGCATGCGGTAGGCAACGGCATTGTGGCGCGTAAGCCCAACGCGAAAGTGGTGTATATGCACTCCGAGCGCTTTGTTCAGGACATGGTAAAAGCCCTGCAAAACAATGCGATCGAAGATTTTAAACGCTACTATCGCTCTGTTGATGCGTTGCTGATCGATGACATTCAGTTCTTTGCCAATAAAGAACGATCCCAGGAAGAGTTTTTCCATACCTTCAATGCGCTGCTGGAAGGTAACCAACAGATCATTTTGACGTCGGATCGTTATCCAAAAGAGATCAACGGCGTTGAGGATCGTCTGAAATCCCGCTTTGGCTGGGGTCTGACCGTGGCGATCGAGCCGCCTGAGCTGGAAACCCGCGTCGCGATCCTGATGAAAAAAGCGGATGAAAACGACATTCGCCTGCCGGGTGAAGTGGCGTTCTTTATCGCTAAACGTCTGCGTTCAAACGTTCGCGAGCTTGAGGGCGCACTGAACCGCGTGATCGCCAATGCCAACTTTACCGGACGGGCGATCACCATTGATTTCGTGCGTGAAGCGTTGCGCGATCTGCTGGCGTTGCAGGAAAAACTGGTCACCATCGACAATATTCAGAAGACGGTGGCCGAGTACTACAAAATCAAAGTGGCAGATTTGTTGTCTAAACGTCGTTCTCGCTCGGTCGCGAGACCGCGTCAGATGGCGATGGCTCTGGCGAAGGAATTAACCAACCACAGTCTGCCTGAAATTGGTGATGCGTTTGGTGGCCGTGACCATACGACCGTGCTGCACGCTTGTCGCAAGATTGAGCAGTTACG
Organism: Enterobacteriaceae bacterium RIT714; assembly: GCA_009668015.1. Taxonomy (GTDB): domain Bacteria; phylum Pseudomonadota; class Gammaproteobacteria; order Enterobacterales; family Enterobacteriaceae; genus Enterobacter. The sequence continues at coordinate 58,398 of WJYB01000013.1, read as the reverse complement.
TGAAGAAAGCCACGACATAAAAGAAGACTTTTCTAATTTAATCAGAACATTATCATCGTGATGCTATGAAATTTACCGTTGAACGTGAACATTTATTAAAACCGCTGCAACAGGTGAGTGGCCCATTAGGTGGCCGCCCGACGCTGCCCATTCTTGGAAACCTGCTGCTTCAGGTCGCTGACGGTACGCTGTCACTGACCGGTACAGATCTTGAAATGGAAATGGTCGCGCGCGTGTCGCTTTCTCAACCGCATGATGCGGGCGCAACCACTGTTCCGGCGCGTAAGTTTTTTGATATCTGCCGTGGGCTGCCGGAAGGCGCTGAAATTGCTGTGCAGCTGGAAGGCGACCGTATTCTGGTTCGCTCTGGCCGCAGCCGTTTCTCACTTTCGACCTTGCCTGCTGCCGACTTCCCTAACCTGGACGACTGGCAGAGCGAAGTTGAATTCACCCTGCCGCAGGCGACGATGAAACGTCTGATTGAAGCGACCCAGTTCTCTATGGCGCATCAGGACGTTCGTTATTATTTAAACGGCATGCTGTTCGAAACCGAAGGGGAAGAGCTGCGTACCGTGGCCACCGACGGTCACCGTCTGGCGGTGTGCTCCATGCCTGTCGGCGTAACGCTGCCAAGTCATTCGGTGATCGTGCCGCGTAAAGGCGTGATTGAACTGATGCGTATGCTCGACGGCGGTGAAACGCCTCTGCGCGTGCAAATCGGCAGCAACAATATTCGCGCTCACGTTGGCGATTTTATTTTCACGTCTAAGCTGGTTGATGGTCGTTTCCCTGATTATCGCCGCGTATTGCCGAAGAATCCCGACAAAACGCTGGAAGCAGGCTGCGATATCCTCAAACAGGCTTTTGCCCGTGCGGCCATTCTCTCTAACGAGAAATTCCGCGGCGTGCGCCTGTATGTGAGCGAAAACCAGATCAAAATCACCGCTAATAACCCGGAACAGGAAGAAGCAGAAGAAATTCTGGATGTCACCTACGCCGGGACTGAGATGGAAATCGGCTTTAACGTTAGTTACGTGCTGGATGTGCTGAATGCGCTGAAGTGCGAAAACGTCCGTATTTTGCTGACCGATTCTGTTTCGAGCGTACAGATTGAAGATGCAGCCAGTCAGAGTGCGGCCTACGTGGTCATGCCAATGAGACTGTAGTGAACAATATCGGGCTATCTTACTCGCCTTTTTCAACCCGGGCTGTGCGCGTGCCTGTCACGTACTTCGTGTACGCGCCAGGGTTTACGTGCAGTCCGCGTTGAATCTGGCCGCGCCGATTATGCCCTGGCCCAAAGAAACCTGATATGTCACTGACGCGCCTGCTTATCAAAGATTTCCGCAATATCGAGAATGCGGATCTCGCTCTCTCTCCTGGCTTTAATTTCCTGGTTGGCGCTAACGGCAGCGGCAAAACCAGCGTGCTCGAAGCTATCTATACGCTGGGTCATGGCCGGGCGTTTCGCAGTTTGCAGATCGGTCGTGTTATTCGGCATGAGCAAGAGTCCTTTATCCTCCATGGGCGTATTCAGGGCAGCGAACGCGAAACCTCAATTGGTCTGACGAAAGACAAACAGGGCGACAGTAAAGTGCGTATTGATGGCACTGACGGGCATAAAGTCGCTGAGCTGGCGCTGCTGATGCCGATGCAGCTGATCACGCCCGAGGGCTTTACATTACTCAACGGCGGCCCCAAATACCGAAGAGCGTTCCTCGACTGGGGATGCTTTCACAACGAAGCTGGCTTCTTTAACGCCTGGAGTAACCTGAAGCGCCTGCTCAAGCAGCGTAATGCCGCGTTGCGCCAGGTCACCCGCTATACCCAGCTGCGACCATGGGACATGGAGTTAATTCCGCTCGCCGAGCAAATCAGCCGCTGGCGTGCGGAATACAGCGCAGGCATTGCCGAAGATATGGCGGATACCTGCAAACAGTTTTTACCTGAGTTTTCTCTGACTTTTTCCTTCCAGCGCGGATGGGAGAAAGAGACGGATTATGCCGAAGTCCTGGAACGGAGTTTCGAGCGTGATCGCATGCTGACCTACACCGCGCACGGCCCGCACAAAGCGGATTTTCGCATTCGTGCCGATGGTGCGCCGGTTGAGGATACCCTGTCGCGCGGGCAGCTTAAGCTACTGATGTGCGCGCTGCGGCTGGCGCAGGGTGAGTTTTTAACTCGCGAGAGTGGGCGACGTTGCCTGTATCTAATAGATGATTTTGCCTCGGAACTCGACGATGCGCGGCGCGGACTGCTTGCCAGCCGCTTAAAAGCCACGCAGTCGCAGGTTTTCGTCAGCGCCATTAGCGCTGAACACGTAATGGACATGTCGGACAAAAATTCGAAGATGTTCACCGTGGAAAAGGGTAAAATAACGGATTAACCCAAGATTAAATGAGCGAGAAACGTTGATGTCGAATTCTTATGACTCCTCCAGTATCAAAGTCCTGAAAGGGCTGGATGCGGTGCGTAAGCGCCCAGGTATGTATATCGGCGATACCGATGACGGCACCGGTCTGCACCACATGGTATTCGAGGTTGTGGATAACGCTATCGACGAAGCGCTCGCGGGTCACTGTAAAGATATTATCGTCACCATTCACGGCGATAACTCCGTTTCCGTACAGGATGATGGCCGTGGTATCCCAACGGGTATTCACCCGGAAGAGGGTGTCTCCGCTGCGGAAGTGATCATGACCGTCCTGCACGCAGGCGGTAAATTTGATGATAACTCCTATAAAGTTTCCGGCGGCCTGCACGGCGTAGGTGTTTCAGTGGTTAACGCCCTGTCTCAGAAGCTGGAACTGGTTATCTACCGCGAAGGCAAAATTCACAACCAGATCTATACCCACGGCGTGCCGCAGGCTCCGCTGGCGGTAACGGGTGAGACTGAAAAAACCGGCACCACCGTTCGCTTCTGGCCGAGCCATGAAACGTTCTCAAATGTGGTCGAATTCGAATACGACATTCTGGCGAAACGTCTGCGCGAGCTGTCGTTCCTGAACTCCGGCGTGTCCATCCGCCTGCGCGATAAGCGCGACGGTAAAGAAGATCATTTCCACTACGAAGGCGGCATCAAGGCGTTCGTTGAATACCTCAACAAGAACAAAACGCCGATCCACCCAAATATCTTCTACTTCTCCACCGAAAAAGACGGTATTGGCGTTGAAGTCGCGCTGCAATGGAACGATGGCTTCCAGGAAAACATCTACTGCTTTACCAACAACATTCCGCAGCGTGACGGCGGTACGCACCTTGTCGGCTTCCGTACGGCGATGACCCGTACCCTGAACGCCTACATGGATAAAGAAGGCTACAGCAAAAAAGCGAAAGTCAGCGCCACCGGTGACGACGCCCGTGAAGGCCTGATTGCCGTTGTTTCTGTGAAAGTTCCGGACCCGAAATTCTCCTCGCAGACCAAAGACAAGCTGGTCTCTTCCGAGGTGAAATCCGCCGTTGAACAGCAGATGAACGAACTGCTGAGCGAATACCTGCTGGAAAACCCGTCGGATGCGAAAATCGTGGTCGGCAAAATTATTGATGCGGCGCGTGCCCGTGAAGCGGCGCGTAAAGCCCGTGAAATGACCCGTCGTAAAGGTGCGCTGGATCTGGCCGGTCTGCCGGGCAAACTGGCGGATTGCCAGGAACGCGATCCGGCACGCTCTGAACTGTACCTGGTGGAAGGGGACTCCGCGGGCGGTTCTGCGAAGCAGGGCCGTAACCGTAAGAACCAGGCGATTTTGCCGCTGAAAGGTAAAATTCTTAACGTCGAGAAAGCGCGCTTTGACAAAATGCTCTCTTCTCAGGAAGTGGCAACGCTGATTACGGCGCTGGGCTGCGGCATTGGCCGTGACGAGTACAACCCGGATAAACTGCGCTATCACAGCATCATCATCATGACCGATGCGGACGTCGATGGTTCACACATCCGTACCCTGCTGCTGACCTTCTTCTATCGTCAGATGCCTGAAATCGTTGAACGCGGCCACATCTACATTGCACAGCCACCGCTGTACAAAGTGAAGAAAGGCAAGCAGGAACAATACATTAAAGACGACGAAGCGATGGATCAGTATCAGATCTCCATCGCTCTGGATGGCGCAACCCTGCATGCGAATGCCCACGCTCCGGCGCTGGCGGGTGAACCACTGGAAAAACTGGTCTCTGAGTACAATGCGACGCAGAAAATGATTGGTCGTATGGAGCGTCGCTTCCCGCGCACGCTGCTGAAAGAGCTGGTTTATCAGCCGACGCTGGCCGAAGCGGATCTCAGCGACGAGCAGAAAGTGACTCGCTGGGTGAATGCGCTGGTTACCGAGCTGAACGAAAACGAACAGCACGGCAGCATGTGGCAATTTGACGTTCGCGAGAACACCGAGTTGCACCAGTTCGAGCCAATCATCCGTGTGCGTACTCACGGCGTGGATACCGACTATCCGCTGGATCACGAGTTTGTGACCGGTGGTGAATACCGTCGTCTTTGCACTCTTGGTGAGAAGCTGCGTGGTCTTATTGAAGACGATGCGTTTATCGAACGTGGCGAACGCCGTCAGCCTGTCGCCAGCTTCGAGCAGGCACTGGAGTGGCTGGTGAAAGAGTCTCGTCGTGGTCTGTCGATTCAGCGTTATAAAGGTCTGGGCGAAATGAACCCGGATCAGCTGTGGGAAACCACCATGGACCCGGAAAGCCGCCGTATGCTGCGCGTCACCGTGAAAGATGCGATTGCCGCTGACCAGCTGTTCACAACCCTGATGGGCGATGCCGTTGAACCGCGCCGTGCCTTCATCGAAGAGAACGCGCTGAAAGCCGCAAATATCGATATCTAACATCGCTTTCCCTCTCCCGCCGGGAGAGGGAAATATTCCTCTGCAAAAGAGGAATCGCCTACTGAACCCCATCCCCCTTTATCCACGACTCTTTTACTGTTTTCTGTGCGGAATCGCGTTAGCATGAGGACAGACTCATTTGAATCGGGGATCTCATGGCCATCAAACTCATTGCAATCGATATGGACGGCACGCTGCTGCTGCCAGACCACACCATTTCTCTTGCCGTTAAAAACGCGATTGCCGCTGCGCGCGCCAAAGGCGTGAATGTCGTCCTGACCACAGGCCGTCCGTATGCCGGTGTCCAGAGCTACCTGAAAGCGCTGCACATGGAACAGCCGGGTGACTACTGCATCACCTACAATGGTGCGCTGGTGCAGAACGCCAGCGACGGCAGTACCGTGGCGCAAACGGCACTGAACTATGATGACTACCTGTACCTGGAAAAACTGTCCCGCGAAGTCGGTTCACACTTCCACGCGCTCGATCGCAACACGCTGTACACCGCCAACCGCGATATCAGCAACTACACCGTCCATGAATCTTTTGTCGCCACCATCCCGCTGGTGTTCTGCGAAGCAGAGAAAATGGATCCAAACACCCAGTTCCTGAAAGTGATGATGATTGATGAGCCGACCGTTCTGGACCAGGCGATCGCCCGCATTCCGGCGGAAGTGAAAGAGAAATACACCGTGCTGAAAAGTGCGCCGTACTTCCTCGAAATTCTCGATAAGCGCGTCAACAAAGGCACGGGCGTGAAATCGCTCGCCGATGCGCTGGGTATCAAACCGGAAGAGATCATGGCGCTTGGCGATCAGGAAAACGACATCGCCATGATCGAGTATGCAGGGATGGGGGTGGCGATGGAAAATGCGATCCCGTCAGTGAAAGAGGTGGCCAACTTTGTCACCAAATCGAACCTCGAAGATGGCGTGGCTTACGCGATCGAGAAGTTTGTTCTCAACTAAGCTCCGCGAATTTATCAGCCTCGGTTATAAACCGGGGCTTTTTTTTGCCTGCTGATTAATGGATTGTTCTTTTTGTGATCTGGATTGTAGTACAACTAGGTATGATTGTACTACATTGCAACCATGGCATTGACGAACAACCTCACGTTTGTACTGCAAAAGTGAGGAGAAATTCAGCGGCCGCGGTAAAGTAGTGATGGACCAAGAAACAAGGACTTTCCATGACTCTCAATAAAACCGACCGCATCGTCATCACGCTGGGCAATCAGATTGTCAGCGGCAAATACGTACCGGGTTCGCCGCTGCCCGCCGAGGCAGAGCTGTGCGAGGAGTTTGAAACTTCGCGCAACATCATCCGCGAAGTGTTTCGCTCGCTGATGGCGAAGCGGCTGATCGAAATGAAGCGTTACCGCGGAGCCTTCGTCGCGCCGCGTAACCAGTGGAATTACCTCGATACCGACGTTCTGCAGTGGGTACTCGAAAACGACTACGACCCGCGTCTCATCGGCGCGATGAGTGAGGTGCGAAATCTGGTAGAGCCCGCCATTGCCCGCTGGGCGGCGGAACGGGCGACATCAGGCGACCTGGCGCAAATTGAATCGGCGCTCAATGACATGATCGCCAACAACCAGGACCGGGATGCCTTTAACGAAGCGGATATTCGCTATCACGAAGCGGTACTGCAGTCGGTACATAACCCGGTTCTACAGCAGCTCAGCGTGGCGATCAGCTCGCTACAGCGAGCGGTATTTGAACGGACCTGGATGGGTGATGAGGCCAACATGCCGAAGACGCTCCAGGAACATAAAGCGCTGTTCGATGCGATACGCCATCAGGACAGCGATGCGGCAGAGCAGGCGGCGCTCACGATGATCGCCAGCTCGACACGAAGGCTAAAGGAAATCACATGACATCTCGCTACATCGCTATTGACTGGGGATCGACCAATCTGCGCGCCTGGCTTTACCAGGGCGACAGATGCCTGGAAAGCAGGCAGTCCGAAGCAGGCGTCACGCGCCTGAACGGTAAATCCCCGCAGGCGGTGTTAGCAGAAGTCACTGAAAACTGGCGCGAAGGCGCCACACCGGTGGTGATGGCAGGCATGGTGGGCAGTAACGTGGGCTGGAAAGTTGCGCCCTATTTGCCCGTTCCTGCCTGTTTCTCTGCCATAGGTGAACAGTTAACGTCCGTTGGCGACAATATCTGGATCATTCCAGGATTATGCGTTTCCCGGGACGATAACCATAACGTGATGCGCGGTGAAGAGACGCAACTGCTCGGCGCGCGCACCCTCTCTCCTTCGTCTGTGTATGTGATGCCCGGCACGCACTGCAAATGGGTGCAGGCCGATGCGCAGCAGATCCACGATTTCCGTACCGTGTTGACCGGCGAACTGCACCACCTGTTGCTGCGTCATTCGCTGGTGGGCGCGGGCTTGCCAGAACAGGAAATGTCTCCTGAGGCTTTTGCCACCGGGTTGACGCGCGGTCTCGCCTCGCCTGCCGTTCTGCCACAACTTTTTGAAGTTCGCGCCTCGCACGTTCTGGGCACGTTGCCGCGTGAACAGGTAAGCGAATTTCTCTCGGGTCTGCTGATTGGCGCTGAAGTCGCCACGATGGGCGAACAGTTCGCCGGGCAGCAGAAGATTACCCTTGTCGCCGGTTCATCGTTAACGACTCGCTATCAGCAGGCGTTCCGCGCCCTGGGTCGCGAAGTCTCAACGCTTGAAGGCGACGTGGCATTTCAGGCAGGCATAAGGAGCATCGCTCATGCAGTGGCAAACTAATCTCCCTCTCATCGCGATTATGCGCGGCATCACGCCGGACGAGGCGCTCGCGCACGTGGGCGCAGTCATCGACGCCGGATTTGATGCGGTAGAAATTCCGCTTAACTCCCCGCAGTGGGAAAAAAGCATCCCGGCCATCGTAGACACCTTTGGCGACAGAGCGCTAATTGGAGCGGGTACGGTCTTAAAACCAGAGCAGGTCGATCAGCTCGCCAGAATGGGTTGCAAGCTTATCGTCACGCCGAACATCCAGCCTGAGGTGATCCGCCGCGCAGTGAGCCACGGCATGACGGTTTGCCCCGGCTGTGCGACCGCCACCGAAGCTTTTACCGCGCTCGATGCGGGCGCGCAGGCGCTGAAAATTTTCCCGTCGTCGGCCTTCGGCCCGGATTACATCAAAGCGTTAAAAGCGGTCCTTCCGCCCGACGTTCCGGTATTTGCCGTGGGTGGCGTAACGCCGGAGAACCTGGCGCAGTGGATTCAGGCTGGCTGTGCGGGCGCGGGACTGGGCAGCGATTTATATCGCGCAGGTCAGTCCGTTGAGCGGACCGCAGAGCAGGCAACCGCATTTGTTAAGGCGTATCGAGAGGCAGTGAAATGAAAATAACCAATATCACCACGTACCGTTTACCCCCGCGCTGGATGTTTCTAAAAATCGAAACCGATGAAGGCGTCGTCGGCTGGGGTGAGCCGGTGATTGAAGGCCGCGCGCGCACCGTTGAAGCCGCGGTACATGAGCTGAAAGAGTTTCTGATCGGTCAGGACCCGGCACGCATCAATGACCTGTGGCAAGTGATGTATCGCGCCGGTTTCTACCGTGGCGGCCCGATTCTGATGAGCGCCATTGCGGGCATCGATCAGGCGCTGTGGGACATTAAAGGCAAAGTCTTAAATGCTCCGGTCTGGCAACTGATGGGCGGGCTGGTGCGTGACAAAATTAAGGCCTATAGCTGGGTTGGCGGCGATCGTCCGGCAGAGGTGATCGACGGCATCAAAACGCTGCGCAAAATCGGCTTTGATACCTTCAAGCTAAACGGCTGCGAAGAGATGGGCGTGATTGATAACTCCCGCGCGGTGGATGCGGCGGTGAACACGGTGGCGCAAATCCGCGAAGCCTTCGGCAATGAAATTGAGTTTGGTCTCGATTTCCACGGTCGCGTCAGCGCGCCAATGGCGAAAGTGCTGATTAAAGAGCTGGAGCCATACCGTCCGCTGTTTATCGAAGAACCGGTACTGGCAGAACAGGCCGAGTACTATCCAAAGCTGGCGGCGCAAACCCATATTCCTATCGCGGCAGGCGAGCGCATGTTCTCCCGCTTTGAGTTCAAGCGCGTGCTGGAAGCGGGCGGTCTGGCGATTCTGCAGCCGGATCTGTCGCACGCCGGGGGCATCACCGAATGCTACAAAATTGCCGGAATGGCAGAAGCCTACGATGTGGCGCTGGCTCCGCACTGCCCGCTGGGACCGATTGCCCTGGCCGCCTGTCTGCACGTGGATTTCGTCTCGCGCAACGCGGTCTTCCAGGAGCAGAGCATGGGCATTCACTACAACAAAGGCGCAGAACTCCTCGATTTTGTGAAAAATAAAGAAGACTTCAACATGGAGGGCGGTTTCTTTAAACCGTTAACCAGGCCCGGCCTTGGCGTAGAAATCGACGAAGCCAAAGTGATCGAGCTGAGTAAAAATGCGCCGGACTGGCGTAACCCGTTGTGGCGGCATGAGGATGGTTCAGTCGCCGAATGGTAAATGCGCGTCATACGTCGCACTGGCGGTGCGTTGGCTGCGTTTTCTTACCCCGGTCACATACTTGTGTATGCTCCCGGGGATGCGAAAACTTGCCGCCTTCCTCCAGCACGGCGTATTTAACGCATTTCGATTAGTTATTCATTAAAAAATATAAACACACCCTCTGTAACTACAGGGCATGGTGAGCGGCTTCGCTATGCCCAAAATCTGGAGACAGATTACGATGGATATTCCCGTTACTGCTGCAAAACCAGGGCGTCGCCGTTATCTGACGCTTGTGATGATCTTTATTACCGTAGTCATCTGTTACGTTGACCGCGCCAATCTGGCTGTCGCCTCGGCTCATATTCAGGAGGAGTTTGGGATCACCAAAGCGGAGATGGGATACGTTTTTTCGGCGTTTGCCTGGCTCTATACACTCTGCCAAATTCCCGGCGGCTGGTTCCTTGATCGCGTCGGCTCAAGGCTGACCTATTTTATTGCCATTTTCGGCTGGTCAGTGGCGACGTTATTCCAGGGCTTTGCCACGGGATTAATGTCGCTGATTGGTCTGCGCGCTATCACCGGGATTTTCGAAGCGCCAGCCTTCCCGACCAATAACCGTATGGTGACGAGCTGGTTCCCTGAGCAGGAACGCGCCTCTGCGGTGGGCTTTTACACTTCCGGGCAATTTGTCGGCCTGGCGTTTCTCACGCCGCTGCTGATCTGGATCCAGGAGATGCTGAGCTGGCACTGGGTGTTTATCATCACCGGCGGTGTCGGCATTATCTGGTCGTTTATCTGGTTTAAGGTCTATCAGCCACCGCGCCTGACCAAAAGCATTACCAAAGCTGAGCTGGACTATATTCGTGACGGCGGTGGCCTGATCGATGGCGATGCGCCAGCTCAAAAAGCGACGCGTCAGCCGCTGACCAAAGCGGACTGGAAGCTGGTCTTCCACCGCAAGCTGTTGGGGGTTTATCTGGGGCAGTTTGCCGTGACGTCCACGCTGTGGTTTTTCCTGACCTGGTTCCCGAACTATTTAACGCAGGAAAAAGGCATCACCGCGCTGAAAGCCGGGTTCATGACCACCGTTCCGTTCCTGGCCGCCTTCTTTGGTGTCCTGCTCTCGGGCTGGCTGGCGGATAAGCTGGTGAAAAAAGGCTTTTCGCTGGGCGCGGCGCGCAAAACGCCCATTATCTGCGGTTTGCTGGTTTCAACCTGCATTATGGGCGCGAACTACACCAACGATCCGGTATGGATTATGACGTTGATGGCGATTGCGTTCTTTGGCAACGGCTTTGCGTCCATCACCTGGTCACTGGTCTCCTCTCTTGCGCCGATGCGCCTGATTGGCCTGACCGGCGGCGTGTTTAACTTTGTCGGTGGACTGGGTGGGATCACCGTTCCGCTGGTGGTGGGTTATCTGGCACAGGGCTACGGTTTTGCTCCGGCGCTGGTGTACATCGCCGCGGTAGCGCTGATTGGCGCGCTCTCCTACATCCTGCTGGTGGGCGATGTTAAACGAGTAGGCTAATTCTTCACGATGCTTTACCCTGATGCGATAACCGCGCATCAGGGTATTTCCATGAAACAAATCACCTTCGCTCCCCGGCATCATCAACTGACCAATATCAACACCTGGACGCCTGACAGCCAATGGCTGGCGTTTGACGTGCGGCCCTCCGGCGCGTCCTTTACGGGCGAGACGATTGAGCGGGTCAATGTTCATACCGGCGAAACCGAAGTGATTTACCGTTCCGCAATGGGCGCGCACGTTGGCGTGGTGACCGTTCATCCGACCGACAATCAATACGTTTTCATTCACGGCCCGGAAAACCCGGATGCGAGCTGGCGGTATGACTTTCACCATCGCCGCGGCGTGATTGCGCAAAACGGTCAGGTCAATAATCTGGACGCAATGGACATCACCGCACCGTTTACGCCGGGCGCGCTGCGCGGCGGTAGCCACGTTCATGTCTTTAGTCCCAACGGGCGGTTTGTCAGCTTCACCTATAACGATCATGTCATGCACGAGCGTGACGTGACGCGGGATTTACGCAACGTAGGGGTCGCCGTACCGTTCGGTCCGGTCGCGCCGCAGGGCAATCACCCGCGTGAATATGCAGGAACATTCTGGAGCGTTTTGATTAGCCGTACGACGCCGACGCCGCACCCCGGCAGCGATGAGATCACTCGCGCCTACGAAGAGGGCTGGGTTGGAAATCACAGGCTGGCGTTTATTGGCGATACTCTTTCCGCCCACGGCGAAAAAGTGCCTGAACTGTTTATTGTCGATCTCCCTGAAGAGGAGGCGGGCTGGAAACAGGTGGGCGATGCGCCTCTGGAAGGGACCGCGGAGAGTATGCCCGCGCCCCCCGCAGGCGTCGTGCAGCGGCGTTTAACCTTCACCCATAACAATCGCTATCCGGGCCTGGTGAATGTGCCGCGCCACTGGGTGCGGAGCAATCCTCAGGGCAACGAAATCGCCTTTCTGATGCGCGACGAACACGGCATTGTGCAACTCTGGCTGATCGCGCCAGAGGGAGGCGCACCGCGCCAGTTAACGCACAACGCGACCGATATTCAGTCGGCCTTTAACTGGCATCCATCGGGAGACGCGCTTGGATTTGTGCTGGACAACCGCATTGCCTGCTGCGATGCGCGAAGCGGTGAGGTGACGTTTTTGACGTCCGATCACGGCAATCCGCCGTCGGGTGATGCGGTGGTATTCTCGCCGGATGGCTGTTATGTGGCGTGGATGGAAGAGACCGCCGGTTTCCGTCAGCTCTGGATAACCGAAACCGGGTATTGATCAGGGGGCGGGCATCTCAGCGGGCGGGATAACGCTGTTGGTCGCCATATTCTGCTGCTCGCTCTTTTCCACTCGCGAACGCACGGATTTATCGGTACGGAACAGATCCCACGGGACCAGTAGCGTATCCATGACCGCCGTAAAAGGCAGATCGAGGATCGCCAGGGATTTGGTTCCCCAGTTGGTCTCGTCATCCGCGATCATATTCGCGCTGGCGCGCGTTCCCGGATATGTTCCTTCTTTACCGCCGGTGTGAGACATCACGCTCGAACACCCGCAAAGTAAAACCACCACGCTGCACCCTGTCAGCTTTATCAGAACATTTTTCATCATCTGTTAATCAACGTTAATGGCGCGACACAACGGCAATATCGTTTTATAGCGAGCCATGTGCGAAATGAATAGTTGGTTAGCACTGCTCTGTGGCAGCCATCGCAATTTAACTCTTTGTGCTGTAGTCCCAGTCTATGCGAGTACCCGCAAAGTGCAAAAAAATCTCGCAATAACAGTCTTGAAAAGACCGAAACCAGACCCATTTTATGTTTGTAGCCGAAAAGCGAACACGCCTGAGGGGTGTTTAGCGGCTCAACGGCCTGTCCATGGTGGAAGGCAAATATTACTCGCTGATTTCAGGAGCATTGATTTATGCGTAACTTCGATTTTTCTCCGCTTTATCGTTCTGCTATTGGTTTCGATCGTCTGTTCAACCACTTAGAAAATAACCAGAATCAGGGTAATGGCTACCCTCCTTACAACGTTGAGCTGGTTGACGAAAACCACTACCGCATCGCCATTGCCGTGGCCGGTTTCGCTGAAAGCGAGCTGGAGATCACCGCGCAAGACAATCTGCTGGTGGTGAAAGGCGCACATACCGCAGAGCAGAAAGAGCGTACCTACCTTTATCAGGGCATCGCAGAGCGCAACTTTGAGCGCAAATTCCAGTTAGCCGAGAACATTCACGTTCACGGTGCGAACCTGGTCAACGGCCTGCTGTTCATCGATCTGGAACGTGTGATTCCGGAAGAGAAAAAACCGCGCCGTATCGAAATTAACTAATTAAGCGGGTCGCTTTTGCGGCCCACCCAGACTTGCTTGCCGAAACGGGAGCAGATGCGAATCCATCAGGATTTGCAGGAACAACTGCGCACAAAAACTGTGCCTAACTCGCTTCTCAGAAGGAGAAAATAGTATGCGTAATTATGATTTATCCCCCCTGCTGCGTCAGTGGATTGGTTTTGACAAACTGGCTAACGCGTTGCAAAGCACCAGCGAGCAACAGAGTTTTCCGCCGTACAACATCGAAAAAAGCGACGACAACCACTACCGCATCACGCTTGCGCTCGCCGGGTTCCGCCAGGAAGATCTGGACATCCAGCTCGAAGGCACGCGCCTGACGGTAAAAGGTACGCCGGAAAAACCCGCCACCGATACGCAATGGTTACATCAGGGCCTGGTCACTCAGCCGTTCAGCCTGAGCTTTACCCTGGCCGATCATATGGAAGTCTCTGGCGCAACCTTCACCAACGGTTTGTTGCACATTGACCTGACGCGTAACGTGCCGGAAGCCCTGGCGCCGCAGCGTATCGCCATCAGCGAGCGACCTGCGTTAAATAGCTAATACGATGCCGTGCCGGGTGGCGTTTCGCTGACCCGGCCTGACATTTGGGCAAATATTAAAAACGGTAACCTTCGGGTTACCGTTTTGCTTTTGTTTGTGCGCTATCGCCCATACACCCCGCTCAGGCTCTGCGAGAATCCACTCAATAACTAAGGTTATCCGCAGGGAAAAGATCATGAGTGATATCGCGTTAACGGTTAGCGTGTTGGCCCTGGTCGCGGTGGTTGGGCTGTGGATGGGTAACATCAAAATTCGCGGCGTCGGATTGGGTATTGGCGGGGTGCTGTTTGGCGGGATTTTTGTCGGTCATTTCGCCGACTTGCTGGGCTTAACGCTCAGCGCTGACATGCTGCATTTTATTCAGGAATTCGGCCTGATCCTCTTTGTGTATACCATCGGCATTCAGGTCGGGCCGGGTTTTTTTGCCTCACTGCGCGTTTCGGGCTTGCGGCTCAATCTCTTTGCGCTCGGGATTGTGGTAATGGGCGGTCTGGTCACCGCTATTTTGCATAAACTTTTCGCTATTCCGCTGCCGGTGGTGTTGGGGATTTTCTCCGGCGCGGTCACCAACACGCCCGCCCTGGGCGCGGGGCAGCAAATCCTGCGCGATTTGGGTATTGCTCCCGGCATCGTCGATCAGATGGGGATGAGCTACGCAATGGCTTATCCGTTCGGCATCTGCGGGATTTTACTCACCATGTGGCTGGTTCGCGTGCTGTTCCGTATTAACGTGGATGAAGAAGCGAAAAAACACGAAGCGACCCTGACTCACGGTCAGGCGCTGATCAAAACCATCAATATTCGCGTCGAAAACCCCAACCTGCATCAGATGGCGATTCAGGATGTGCCGATTCTGAACAGCGCCAATATCATCTGCTCGCGCCTCAAACGGCAAGAGATGCTGATGGTGCCCTCGCCCGGAACGGTGATTCAACTCGGCGATCTGTTGCATCTGGTGGGGCAGCCAGGCGATCTCCACAGCGCGCAACTGGTGATCGGCCAGGAGGTGGACACCTCGCTCTCGACGCGCGGTACTGACATGCGCGTCGAACGCGTTGTGGTGACAAACGAGCAGGTATTAGGGAAAAAAATCCGCGATCTGCAGGTAAAAGAGCGTTACGACGTGGTGATCTCCCGCCTGAATCGTGCCGGTGTTGAACTGGTTGCCAGCCAGGATGCCAGCCTGCAGTTCGGCGATATCCTTAATCTGGTCGGCCGTCCGTCGTCGATAGATGCCGTCGCCGATATGGTGGGCAACGCGCAGCAAAAATTGCAGCAGGTGCAGATGCTGCCGGTGTTTATCGGGATCGGCCTTGGGGTGCTGCTCGGATCGGTTCCGCTGTACGTACCCGGATTTCCAGTGGCGCTGAAGCTCGGTCTGGCCGGTGGACCGCTGATTATGGCGCTGATTCTGGGGCGCATTGGCTGTATCGGTAAGCTGTACTGGTTTATGCCGCCGAGCGCGAACCTGGCGCTACGTGAGCTGGGGATTGTGCTGTTCCTGTCGGTGGTCGGGCTGAAATCCGGCGGCGATTTTATCGATACTCTCGTTCAGGGAGAAGGCATCAGCTGGATTGGCTACGGCATTGTCATCACCGCCGTTCCACTGCTGACGGTGGGTATTCTGGCGCGCATCTTTGCGAAGATGAACTATCTGACGCTGTGCGGCATGCTGGCCGGATCGATGACCGATCCCCCTGCGCTGGCCTTCGCCAACAACCTGCACCCCACCAGCGGTGCGGCGGCGCTCTCTTACGCCACAGTTTATCCGCTGGTGATGTTCCTGCGCATCATTACCCCGCAGCTACTGGCCGTACTGTTCTGGGGGGCAGGCTAACCGTTCAGCCGGGTGGATGCGGCGAGAAAAGGCGATTTTGCATTAACTCTATGAGTCGTTATCCGTCGGGTAATGACTTTCCCGCCTGGCTGCCTTTGATGGCGCATAGCCGAACTTATTTTTGAACGCTTTGCTGAAGTGAAACGAATCAAAAAAGTTAAGAATATCTGCCACTTTGTTGACGGTATTCCCTTCCTGGCGCAGCAGGGACTGCGCCAATTCAAGTCGCGCATCAAGATAATATTCCTTCGGTGTTTTTCCCGTATAGCGAAGAAATAACCGTCTTAACCAGGGTTCGCTGCACTGCATGCGCGTGGCCATCTCTGCCACGGTCCAGCGCTTTTGTACGCTGGCGTGGAGTTCTGCCAGCAGACTTTCCAGACGAATCAGCTCGCGATCTTTCCTGCCATTTTCAGAGATGAGGCAAATCCACTGATAAATAATTTTAGTCAGGAACGCGACGGCAAGATTATTTTTTATCGGTGAGCGCAGGCCTATTAATTCAGCCACTTCGCTGAGCTCCTTATTAAACATGTCACCGTTATAAATGGTGCCAGTTTGCAATAAAGGAATTTCCATAACTGTGGTGGGGATAAACTCCATCCAGTATTGCTCCCAAAGTAATCCATCACAATGGTACGATAAAATATCAGTTGGTTTTAAAAATATAACGTTATTTCCATTGAGTGTAATGACGGAATTATCTTTGAGCTGAATTTGGCCACAGCCTTGTACCGTATAAACAGCTATCCATGAGTTGGCGATAAGTGGTTTTTTCTTATCCTGAGGCCAGATAACGCGGTAACTCTCATCCGCCAGCGTGTGCCAAAGGGAGATAAGGGAAATCCCGCTTGAGATCACATTTTCGTCAAGAACTAAGGGAATATTGTAAGTCGTTTCGTTTTTTACATGTGAAATTTGTATTTTTCCATTCATTTTATTTCCCCGTCAGCAAATTATGCTCACAACCTGAAGTGGAATTTATCAGAAAATTTCCACGAAAGGGAAACTAGTCTTGTATTTTAAGATATCGAATAGCCTGAACCCGGTTTGTTAAATTCCTCTGTACAGAAGATTTTCCGGGCATAATCATAAATAAGGGCAACAAGATGAATATTCTACAAATAGTGAGCTTTATTGCCTTTACGCTACTGGTGGCGACTATCACCTGGTGGAAATTGCGTAAGGCCGATACCGGTTCGCAGCAGGGTTACTTTCTGGCAGGACGATCGCTGAAAGCACCAGTGATTGCCGCATCGCTGATGCTGACCAATCTTTCGACCGAACAACTGGTGGGGTTGACTGGTCAAGCCTACCGTAGCGGTATGTCGGTAATGGCGTGGGAAGTGATCTCCGCTATTCCTCTGATATTCCTGGCGCTGATCTTTCTGCCCCGCTACCTGCAGCGAGGGATCGCAACCATCCCGGACTTCATTGAGGAACGTTATGACAAAACCACCCGTATCGTTGTGGACTGCTGCTTTCTGATCGCTACCGGAATCTGCTTTCTGCCTATCGTGCTCTACTCTGGCGCACTGGCGTTCAACAGTATGTTCCACGTCACCGAAACGTTTGGTATTTCGCAACATACCGCGATCTGGTCAATGGCCGTGGTATTGGGGATTTCTGGAATTTTGTATGCCGTCGTGGGCGGTATGCGCGCCATTGCGATAGCCGACGTGATAAATGGTATCGGGTTAGTGATTGGTGGGCTATTGGTACCGCTGTTTGGTCTGATGGCGATGGGTGATGGCAGCGTGATGCACGGAATAGATATTCTCACTCACGATCACAGTGAAATGCTCAACTCCATCGGTGGCAGCCACGATCCGGTCCCCATTGGGGCTGCGTTGACAGGGCTGATTCTGGTCAATACTTTCTACTGGTGTACCAATCAGGGAATTGTACAGCGCACCCTGGCCTCGAAAAGCCTGGCGGAAGGGCAAAAAGGAGCGCTGCTGACAGCGGTATTAAAGATGCTCGATCCGCTGATTCTGGTTCTACCTGGCGTGATTGCCTTTCACCTCTTCCAGGATTTGCCAAAAGCGGACATGGCATATCCGGCGCTCATCAATAAAGTTATGCCGTTACCGCTGGTGGGCTTTTTCAGTGCTGTGCTTTTTGGTGCCATCATCAGCGCGTTTTGCGGTTTCCTGAACAGCGCTTGTACGCTCTTTAGCCTGGGTATTTATCGACGCATCATCAATGAAAACGCATCGTCAGAACAACTGGTCAGTGTGGGCCGCCGTTTTGGCCTGGTGGTGGCTATCGTCTCTGTACTGGTCGCGCCGTGGATTGCGTACGCCCCGCAGGGACTCTACACGTGGATGAAACAGCTTAACGGTATCTATAACGTGCCGCTGGTGACTATCGTCATTATGGGGTTTTTCTTCCCGCGTCTTCCTGCGCTGGCAGCCAAAACCGCGCTGTTTTTCGGCATCGTCAGCTATATTGTCATCAACTACCTCGTGAAATTCGACTTCCACTTCCTGTATGTCCTGGCCTGCACCTTCTGTATCAACGTGGTGCTGATGCTGGTAATTGGTTATCTCTTCCCACGGGACACGCCGTTTAAATTCCAGGATGCGTTCGCGGTGGATATGAAACCGTGGAAAAACGTCAAGATTGCCTCCGTTGGTGTCCTGTTTGCGATGACAGGTGTCTATTCCGGGCTGGCGCAATTTGGCGGTTATTCGAGCCGCTGGCTCACTATCTCAAGCTATCTGGTGGTCGCCATCGTGGTGATTTATCTCATCATTGATAAGGTTCGTCAGCGCTGTAATCCTCCGCTTAACTCTGTTTCTGATATTAAGGACAATCCATGAAACGCCCCAATTTTCTATTCATCATGACCGATACACAGGCTACCAATATGGTGGGCTGTTACAGCGGTAAGCCGCTAAATACGAATAACATTGATCTGCTAGCTGAGGAGGGCATTCGCTTTAATTCCGCCTATACCTGCTCGCCGGTATGTACTCCCGCACGTGCGGGGTTGTTTACGGGTATTTATGCCAGTCAGTCTGGACCATGGACTAACAATGTCGCTCCGGGTAAGAATATTTCGACCATGGGACGTTACTTTAAGGACGCGGGCTACCAAACCTGCTACATCGGTAAATGGCATCTCGACGGACACGACTACTTTGGCACCGGTGTCTGCCCACCTGAGTGGAATGAAAAATACTGGTTCGATGGCGCAAATTATCTGGCAGAGCTTACTGAAGAGCAGATCACACTTTGGCGCAACGGCCTGAACAGCATGGAAGAATTGCAGGCCAACAATATTGATGAAACCTTTACCTGGGCATATCGCATCAGTAATCGGGCTGTGGATTTTTTGCAGCAAACGCAATCCGATGATGATCCCTTTTTGATGGTGGTCTCCTATGACGAACCGCACCATCCGTTTACGTGCCCTGTTCACTATCTCGAGAAATATCAGGACTTTTATTATGATTTGGGTGAAAAAGCGCTGGATACCCTGGCTGATAAACCCGTTCATCACCGCCTCTGGTCGCAGGCGATGCCATCCCCGGTGGAGGAGGGCGGGCGTTATTACCATCATCCGCTCTACTTTGCCTGTAACGATTTTGTGGATGACCAGATTGGTCGTGTCATTAATGCCCTCACCCCTGCGCAGCGGGAGAATACCTGGGTGATTTACACCTCCGATCACGGCGAGATGATGGGCGCGCATCGGCTGATCAGCAAAGGGGCGGCCATGTATGACGACATTACCCGCATCCCCCTGATTATGCGTCCACCGCAGGGTACGCCACGACAGGTGGAGGCACCGGTCAGCCATATCGATCTGCTTCCAACGATGATGACCCTGGCGGGGATTCCTAAACCCGACATTCTGCCTGGTGACAATATTCTGGCGGCAGACGCGCTGCGTGGTGTGATGGTGGAATTTAACCGCTATGAAATAGAACACGACAGCTTTGGTGGGTTTATTCCGGTACGCTGCTGGGTAACGGATGCGTTCAAGCTGGTGCTGAACTTATTCACTACCGATGAGTTCTATGACCGCCATAATGACCCGGATGAGATGCATAATTTGATCGACTCGCCGCAATTTGCTGACTATCGCAACCGACTGCACGATGAGTTACTGGATTATATGGATAAAATCCGCGATCCGTTCCGCACCTATCAATGGGCGTGTCGCCCATGGCGTTCGAGCGCCGAGCCACGTTGGATGGGACCTTTTCGCCCGCGCCCGGAAGATGGCTATTCGCCGGTGGTGCGTGATTACGACACCGGGTTACCGACGCAGGGAGTGAAGGTGGAAGAGAAAAAACAGAAGTTTTGATTTTCCCCCTCCTCTCAGGGTGTACAAGGGGGAGGGGATAAACCCGAAAGGAGATTCAATGAAAATTTCCCACGTTGGCGAAGCACCTGACTACCGTTTCTCGTTGGCGAATGAACGCACTTTCCTGGCGTGGATCCGTACCGCGCTGGGTTTTCTGGCGGCAGGCGTTGGTCTTGACCAGCTTGCGCCTGATTTCGCTACGCCGCTCATCCGTGAAGTGCTGGCGTTGCTACTCTGCCTGTTTGCGGGAGGGCTGGCGATTTACGGTTATTTGCGCTGGTTGCGGAATGAAAAAGCGATGCGGCTGAAAGAGGATTTATCGTATACCCGCGGGTTGCTGGCGATCAGCGTGATGCTGCTGTTGGTGGCCGTGGTAGTGATGGGGTTGGTGCTGTATGCCGGATAGCCGCAAAGCCCGCCGTGAGGCTGATCCCGGTCTGCAGCCAGAGCGGACGTCTCTGGCATGGTTGCGTACGATGCTGGGCTACTTTGCCCTGATTGCGCTGGCCATCAAACATAACGGATACCGCTCGGGGCTGCCGTTCTGGGTCTCCCTGGGAGTGCTGGCGCTGACGGCAATTATCCTCTGGCGCTATACCCGGAGCCGCAATCTGATGGACGTTGATCGCGGCGATTTTGTCCAGCCAGGTGTGGTGCGTGATAAATTTTTGATCTCGCTCGCCGTTCTTTCCCTCGCAATATTGTTTGCTGTAACGCACTTACATCAAATCATTGTGTTTCTTGAGGGAAGAGGATGACAGGATGTCATGTGATGGCCAAACCTGCCAGTTCTCGCTGTAACCTGAACTGTCGCTACTGTTTTTATCTCGATAAACCCGAGCAGCCGCAAATGGACGATGCCACGCTGGAGGCATATGTTATTCAGCATATTGCTGCCCAGCCCGGTGATGATGTGCAATTTGCCTGGCAGGGCGGTGAGCCCACACTGTGCGGAATTGATTTTTTTCGCCGTGTGGTCGCACTGCAACAACGCTACGCTTGCGGCAAGCGTATTCACAATGCCTTTCAAACCAACGGCATTTTACTGAATGATAAATGGTGTCATTTTTTTCGTGACAATGACTGGTTGGTGGGCATTTCACTGGATGGCCCTGCTGAAATGCACGATATGTACCGCATCAACCGTCAAGGCAATCCAACCCACGATAAAGTCATCGCGGCCATTGAGCGGCTTGTTAAGTATCAGGTCTCTTTCAATCTCCTGACGGTGGTGAACCAGAAAAATAGCCAGCAGCCGGAACAGATGTATCGCTATCTGCGCACGCTAGGTACACCCTTTTTGCAGTTTATCCCGCTGGTTGAGCGTGATAACCCTGATTCGGTGACTGACAGGCAGTGGGGAGAGTTTTTGAAGGCCGTTTTTGACCTTTGGGTGCGGGAGGATATTGGCCGCGTTTTTGTGCAGCTCTTTGATTCGACTCTGGGCGTCTGGAGTGGTCATCCTTCACAAATGTGTTCTCTCGCCGAGCGCTGTGGACATGCTTTTGCACTGGAAGCGAACGGCGATCTCTATCAATGCGACCATTATGTAGACCCGCAGTATCTTCTGGGAAATATTCATCAGACTCCGCTGTCAGCGCTTAACCATAGCAATGCGGCACATGAATTTGGCGAGAATAAACTGACTACATTAACGGATGAATGCCGGCAATGTACGGTGCGGCGTTTGTGCAATGGCGACTGCCCCAAACATCGCCTTAATGGCAAAAGTGTGCTCTGCGCAGGCTATCGCGACTTCTTCAGATATAGCGCACCGTATATGCGGGTCATGTGTGATCTTATTAATCATCACCGCTCTCCGGTTGAGCTGATGTCATTATTGCAACAGAGCCGCTGACTCTCGAAACACGCCCGGTGGTGCGACGCTCACCGGGCTGACGACTTATCCTTTGCCTTTCGCCAGATATTTCGCCATCTCCTCTTCCGGCACCATGCCGCCGCCGGTCGCCCAGACCAGATGCGTCGCATTATCTAATGCGTATTTCCCGCTGGCGGTGACGCGAACCGGGCCCGCCATTCCTGCCAGCGCGGACGGCTCAAGGCGAATGCCTTCTTCCTGCGCCAGCCAGCCGAGCATGTCGTACATGCTCTGATCGGAAAGGGTGTAGAACCCGTCCAGCAGGCGCTCCATTGCGCGTCCCACAAAGCCGGACGCCCGGCCAACGGCTAAACCATCTGCCGCTGTGACGTTATCGATCCCCAGGTTCTGCACGGAAATCTCATCCTGCAAACCGGTATAAACGCCTAACAGCATGCAGGGCGAGTGGGTCGGTTCGGCAAAGAAGCAGTGAACATGATCGCCAAAGGCCAGCCTGAGACCAAACGCCACGCCGCCAGGACCGCCGCCAACGCCGCAGGGCAGATAGACGAACAGCGGGTGCTCCGCATCCACCACCCGCCCCTGCTGCGCAAACTGGGCTTTCAGGCGCTCACCTGCTACGGCATAGCCTAAAAACAGCGTGCGAGAGTTTTCGTCGTCAATGAAGAAGCAGTTTGGATCGCTCTCCGCGGCCTTGCGCCCTTGTTCAACGGCAACGCCGTAATCCTGTTCATATTCAACCACCTCTACGCCGTGGCTGCGTAGCTTCGCTTTTTTCCACTCCCGCGCATCGGCAGACATATGCACCGTCACCCTGAAGCCAATGCGGGCGCTGATGATACCGATGGACATGCCCAGATTGCCGGTTGATCCCACGGCGATGCTGTACTGGCTGAAAAAGTCTTTGAATCGGGGTTCAAGCAAAATGCTGTAATCGTCGTTGACGCTGAGCAGACCGGCGGCCAGCGCCAGTTTTTCCGCGTGGGAGAGCACTTCATAAATGCCGCCGCGCGCTTTGATAGATCCGGAAATGGGTAGATGGCTGTCTTTTTTCAGCAGCAGCGTGCCGGGGATCGCCGTGCCGGACATTTTCTCCAGTCGCTGATGCATCGCGGGGATTTCGGCCACGTCGGATTCGATAATCCCGTGGGTCGCCGCCGTTTCGGGGAAGGCTTTTGCCAGATACGGCGCAAAGCGCGTCAGGCGGGCATGGGCATCGGCGACATCCGCCTGCGTCAGCCCAACGTAGGGCAACCCCTCCGCAAGCGACGTGGCGCGCGGATTAAGCCAGGTGATTTCTTTCAGCGCAATCAGATCCTCCACCAGAGGAAACTGTGCGGTTAAAGTGGTGATGTTTACGTTTTCCATAGTACGTCTCTTCGCGATCGGATAATGAAAGAAAGCAGGAATGTGCAGCCAGGTGCAAGTCGCGCGGCGATAAATGTCGCCGCCGTAGAGTATTTGAACGTCTCATCCAGGGGGCGCATCGCAGTAGTGCTTCACCCGCCAGAACAGAGAATCTGCGACGATCGTGCAGCCAATGGCAGCGGAACCGATGCCTTTATCGACTGGATGAAAAGTCAGGTGGGGTGAAGATTTATTACGCTTTGATGCTACACCTGACCGGGAAAAGCATGCTAAATACAGTCTATTGCTTCCGATATTCGCAAGGTTAACCGTGTTAAAGCCTTTCATTGCCGCTGCGCTACTTTTCTCAACGGGCTGGTGTGTCGCCGCCGGGCCCGCGCTCACGGCTTCGCGCTACGCAGAGCAGCTGGGTGTAGGGATGGACGTGGACTGGGCGCGCACCGAACGGGGGATTCGCGAATTTGATCCGCTGGTGGTCCGCGATTTCCGCGCGAAAGGCTTTACCCATGTCCGTATTCGCGTAGCGGGTGAACCCACCGAGGCGCGGCTGATTCATCTGCGCAAGCTGGTGGAAGCCTGTGAACAATACGGCGTCATCCCGGTTATTGCCTATCAGGCTGATGAATATAAAAGCGATCCCCAGGCGGATAACGAAAAAGAGGTGGTGAACTGGTGGATCGCGGTGGCGCACTACTTCGCAAAAAGCTCGCCGTTGCTGGGTTTTGACCTCATCTACGAGCCCGCCGACAAGCTGAATCACAATCTCGCGTCCCTCAACCGCGTGTACGAAAAAACCATCAAAGCCATTCACAGTATTGATGCACAGCGCATGATTTTTGTCGCCCCGCGCCTGCGGGCAACGCCAGAAGATCTCGCGGGCCTGAAACTGCCGGCGCACAGCCAAAATTACGTGCTGGCTGAATGGCATATCTTCCCGTGGGGACCGCTCAGGAGCAACGGCAAATACCCGTGGACATCGGGTTCGGCGACAGAAAAAGCCGCGATTCGCAGCCGTATTAATGCGGCCCTGAACTGGCAGCAAAAAACCGGACATGTGAGCTGGGTTGGCGGCTGGGGCGTGGGAGAATCCAGCCATTTATCGCCGACGGCTTCGCAAATGGCGTTTGCCACGTTTATGGCCTGCGAGCTGCAAAAGGCGAAAATCCCGTATGCGATTAATGCCGATTTCCAGTTCTATGATGGAGAAGAGGGGGCGTGGCGACCGGGACCGGAACCGCTGCTGCAGGTGATGATCGCCCCGGTATGTGAAAAGCCCGACGAGAAGCCGGGCCATCATGCGATTAAATCGTCTGCTCGTGATGCGGCTCACGCGACGCCAGCGGCAGCCAGCACAGCAAAATCAGTAGCCCCATCAGCGTCATCAGCAGGCCAAGGCTAGACTGCCCGGTTTGTGGCATCATTGCTGAAAGCCACGCCAGCACCCCGGAGCCAATATTTTGCAGGCCACCGACCAGAGCGCCAGCCGTGCCTGCGAGGAACGGAAACGGCTCCATCGCCCCACTGGTTGCCAGCGGAAAGAGCATCCCGGCGCCAAAGAAGAACAGCGCGGCGGGGATCAGCAGCGTCCAGACGGTCATCACGCCCAGCAGGCCCGGGATCCACATCATCACTCCTGCCAGCAGACAGCTCATCACCGATTGCCACATCAGCGTGGAGAAACGTTTATTTGGCCGTCCGGCGAACCACGCCCCAAAGAACGCAGCCGGAATGGGCAGGATAAACAGAATACTGACCACCATACTGCTGAGACCCAGCCCTGCGCCTAATAACACGCCGGAGCAGGCTTCGAACACGGCAATTCCCGCCAGTCCACCGATCAGCATCAACAGATAGCAGTTGAAGGCGCCGTTGCCGAACAGGGTTTTATAGTTGGCAATGAGCCTGGTGCGCGGTGCGCCAGTGGGGCGAGTCTCGGGCATCCAGCGCGCCATGCTGAAGGTAACGATAATGCATAGCACCAGCAGGAAAGCGTAACAGGCGCGCCATGACCAGATGCTGTCGAGCACGCCGCCTAGCAGCGGGGCCAGCAATGGGCTGACCAGAATGCCCATATTGAGCAGGCTATTGGCATGGCGAAGCTGAGTTCCTTCGTATAGATCACGCGGCAGCGTCCGCGCCATAACGCCACCGACGCCGGTCCCCATACCCTGAAGCGCGCTGGCGGCAATCAATATCGTCAGGCTGTGAGTAGTCATTGCGATCACCGTCGCCAGCATGAAAATGGACATGCCCACCAGGATCACCGGACGGCGGCCAACGCGGTCGGAAAGCGGACCATAGACCAGTTGCGAAACGCCATAGGTCAGCAGATAGGCTGCCATCACGCTTTGCACTGCCCCTTCGCGAACCCTGAAATCCTTCGCCATGTCCGCGATCGCCGGGATATAGATGGTTTGTGCCATCTGTCCGACTGCCACCAGTAACACCAGCATCAACAGTAAATTAACGTTCCTTTGCTTTTTCATGTCGCTGAATACTTTTGCAAAAAGAGAGAAATAAAGAATAAGTGACTGCGCATTGCCATAAATGCGCGAGGAATCTACCACAACGCGATGATAAGTTAACCATTGCTATGGTGAATGAAAAGAAGGTGAGAGGCAGGATTTGTAAACAATGTTCGGCAACAATTGTTGCCAGCGTGGATCAGGCCAGGCGCAGCAAAATCGCTCCGCCCGCGATACCCAGCGCAGCGGCAATACGCACTCCCGCAACGTTCTCTTTCAGGAGCACAAAGGCGATTGCCGCGCCGAACAGAATGGAGGTTTCACGGAGTGCGGCAACGACCGCCAGCGGAGCCTGGGTCATCGCCCAGAGCGCGAGGCCGTAAGAGCCCATCGTGCCGATGCCGCCGACCACGCCTTTCTTCCAGTGCAAACGCAGATAGCCGGAGGCTTCACGACGACGCGCCATCATGGCCCAGCAGAGCAGGCAAAAACCGTTCATGAAGAATGTCCACAGCGTGTAGCCCAGCGCCGTCTCTGACACTCGCACGCCGGTTCCATCAACAAGGGTATAAGCTGCGATAAAACAGGCATTCAGCAGCGCAAACCCAATGCCTTTGCGCGACTGCGTGCGGCCATTGAGCGCCATAGCGAGGATGGATAAGCAAATCACGCCAATGCCTGTCCAGGCGAGCCAGGAGAGGCTATCGCCCAGAATAAACACGCTGATCAGGGCAACCAGTAGCGGTGCGGTTCCTCGCATCAGCGGATAGGTCTGGCTCATATCCGACACCTGATAGGTCTTAGCGACCAGCACCGTGTACACCACCTGCAGGGCGCAGGAGACAATCAAAAACGGCACGCTTGCGGCGGTCGGCTGCGGGGAGAAAGGCAGGAGCAGCAGGGCGATAACCGTGGCGGAACCGCTCACGCTGATGGCGGAATAGAGCTTGTCCGTTCCGGCTTTGACAATGGCGTTCCAGCTGGCATGTAACAGCGCAGCGAAAAGCAAAATGCAAAAAACGGTGATAGTCATGGCACAGAAATTTTGTGAGTGTCACATCACTGTAACATTCACAAGCCACTGCTGCCAGCAAGCTACACGGCGCAAAACAGACGGTGAGTCACGCGTGATTCGTCGGCGACGAGCGTAAATCCGGCATGGAGATAAAAGCCACAGGCCGTCTGCGGTGCGTGGGTATTGAGGAAATCGAACCAGATACTGGCGTCCGCGGTCACCACTGATAACAGCTGCTTGCCAATCCCCTGGCCGCGATACTTTTCGCTGATATACAGGTGGCGGATGCGTCCGGCGCGCGGTTGCAGGCTGAAAGGATCGCGATTAAGACCGCAAACGCCAACCAGTTTGCCGTTCAGAAACGCGCCCAGCAGTTTTTCACCCGGTGCGTTAAAGCGATTTTCGCCACGCAACCAGTTCTCTTCCAGCCTGCGCAGCATATTGAAATTCAAGGCGATACTTTCTGCTTTCAACGCGATATAGCCCGGTTCATCAGGCGTAACAGGCTCAATCAACAGACGCGACATAGCATTCCCTCGTTATTAAAGAGGGGCGGTTTCCCGCCCCTCTCAGGTGCGACTTGACCCTGACTTACCGCAGGTATTTCAGGACAGCATCAAGCAGTTGCAGTACCGCAACAATGAGTTTCAGGATAAGAATGACCATATCCACGATGCCCATACGCGCCTCCTTCTGGCAGAAGGAGCACGATGCTGGCGTACCTCTCCGCCGCCTGTTGCCAGCACCTTTGTTGACGTAACACAGTGTGCTCATTTGGGGGTTAAGGCACTGACGGCACCACCCGTTTCAGCCAGGACTTCGTTGCGCCGGTTACTGCTTGCGGCCCCCATAACGCACTGTGAACAAAATCAGTATAGATAAATACTGGATGCATGAACAGTATTTTATCGACAAATTCGGTGGGCTGATCCATACTTAGATTCGTCAAAAAAGAGCCCTAAAATTGCGCGTTCGTGGTCGATCGCGTATACTTCTTGCGTTGACGTAACACAGTGTGTTTTGCGGAAACCAACCGCAAACCCTGAAAAAAACCTCGCTCCGGCGAGGTTTTTTGTTTTCATCGCTCTACAAACGAAACGTGATCCCTGACGCAAATTTGTGTGGATGAAAATATTTCCATTGTCACGCCAGAAAACCTGTGTTTGTATAAATTCTATCAATGATTCTAAACACAGGTCCCCAATGACAACTTCCATGATGACGTCGACCCTACTAAAAACTGCGCAACCTGCCGCAGTGGTCGTCGTACGTGTGGTGGTGGTCGTCGGCAATGCGCCGTAGGGACTGGATCAACACACGAATCCAAAACCCCGCCGGCGCAAACCGGGCGGGGTTTTTCGTTTAAGACCCCCTCCCGGATACGCTAAGTAGTTCGGGTTGCAGGAAGGTGGCAAGTGAGCAAATCCCAGGAGCGTACATAGGTACGTGACTGGGGTGAGTGAACGCAGCCATCGCATCTGCAACCTGAAATGCGACGCGTAAAGTCGGCTCAGAACAAAAGGACTGGAGCATGGCAAGTTCGGGCACAACATCAACTCAGACGCGTTTTACTGGCGCGCAATTAATCGTTCATTTACTGGAGCGACAGGGTATCACCCTGGTGTCGGGTATTCCCGGCGGAACGGTTCTGCCGCTGTATGACGCCTTAAGTCAAAGCACGCAGATTCGTCACGTTCTGGCTCGCCATGAGCAAGGCGCGGGGTTTATTGCGCAGGGCATGGCGCGTACTCAGGGCAAACCCGCCGTCTGTATGGCCTGTAGCGGGCCTGGCGCCACCAATCTGGTGACCGCGATTGCCGATGCGCGCCTCGACTCCATCCCGCTGATCTGTATTACCGGCCAGGTGCCGTCTTCAATGATTGGTACCGATGCGTTTCAGGAAGTGGACACCTACGGCATCTCTATCCCCATCACTAAACATAACTATCTGGTTCGCGATATCGCCGAGTTACCCCAGGTGATCAGCGATGCGTTCCGCATTGCCCAGTCAGGCCGTCCCGGCCCGGTGTGGATAGACATTCCTAAGGACGTACAAACCGCGGAAATCGACATTGATAGCTTCCCTGAACCCGGCGATCGCGCGCCGTCTCCGGAATTCAGCGCAGACAGCGTGCGCGATGCCGCGGCGATGATTAACGCCGCGAAACGCCCTGTGCTCTATCTGGGCGGTGGAGCGATCAACGCCGCTGAACAGGTGCGCGCATTTGCGGAAAAAGCCAATCTGCCCACCACCATGACCTTAATGGCACTGGGCATGCTGCCAAAAGCGCATCCGCTGTCGCTGGGCATGCTGGGAATGCACGGTGCGCGCAGTACTAATTTCATCCTGCAAGAGGCTGATTTGCTGATTGTTCTCGGCGCACGTTTTGATGACCGGGCGATCGGCAAAACCGAGCAGTTTTGCCCGAATGCGAAGATTATTCACGTTGATATCGACCGCGCTGAGCTGGGCAAAATCAAGCAGCCGCACGTGGCGATTCAGGGCGACGTGGCCGACGTTCTGGCGCAGCTGATCCCGCAAACGCACGCCAGCGAAAACGCCGACTGGCGCAAGCTTGTCGCGGCGTTGCAGCAAGAGTTTCCGGGCGCCATCCCGACCGAAGGCGACCCGTTAAGCCACTACGGCCTGATTAACGCCGTGGCCGCCTGCGTGGATGACAGCGCGATTATCACCACCGATGTCGGCCAGCATCAGATGTGGACCGCCCAGGCGTATCCGCTGAACCGTCCGCGTCAGTGGCTGACTTCCGGCGGCCTGGGAACAATGGGCTTTGGCCTGCCTGCGGCTGTCGGTGCGGCCCTGGCGAACCCGGATCGCAAGGTGATTTGTTTCTCCGGTGACGGCAGTCTGATGATGAATATTCAGGAGATGGCGACCGCTGCCGAAAACCAGCTGGATGTGAAAATTATCCTGATGAATAACGAAGCGCTGGGGCTGGTCCATCAGCAGCAGAGTCTGTTCTACAAGCAGGGCGTGTTTGCCGCGACCTATCCGGGGATGATCAACTTTATGCAGATTGCGGCCGGTTTTGGCCTGCACACCTGTGATTTGAACGCCGAAGAGGATGCGCATGCGGCTTTGCAGGCAGCCATTTCACGCCCGGGACCGGCGCTGATCCACGTCCGCATCGATCCAGAACAAAAAGTGTATCCGATGGTCCCGCCGGGTGCGGCCAATACTGAAATGGTGGGAGAATAAGCCATGCAACAGACCACACATGACAACGTTATTCTTGAACTCACCGTCCGCAACCATCCCGGCGTCATGACCCACGTCTGCGGCCTGTTTGCCCGTCGCGCGTTTAACGTAGAAGGCATTCTCTGTTTGCCGATTCACGGCAGCCAGCACAGTCGCATCTGGCTACTGGTAAACGATGACCAGCGTCTGGGGCAGATGATTAGCCAGATCGAAAAACTGGAAGATGTCGTCAGGGTGATCCGCAACCAGTCCGATCCCTCCATGTTTAACAAAATTGCGGTGTTTTTTGAGTAAATCGCTCAAGGCTTGAACGGCAACGCGCTTATCGTTAAGGTAAGCGCGTTTTTTATCCGCCAGGAAAGCATCATGACCACCATCGCTCTGATCGACGATCATCTTATCGTCCGCTCCGGTTTTGCCCAGCTCCTGAGCCTTGAGCCTGATTTTCAGGTTGTGGGTGAATTCGGTTCTGGCCGCGAGGCGCTGGCCGGATTACCGGGGCGCGGCGTGCAGGTCTGTATTTGCGATATCTCCATGCCGGACCTCTCCGGACTGGAATTATTAAGTCTGCTTCCCAAAGGGATGGCGACCATTATGCTCTCGGTTCACGACAGCCCGGCGCTGGTCGAACAGGCGCTCAACGCCGGTGCGCGCGGGTTTCTCTCCAAGCGCTGTAGCCCCGATGAGCTGATCTCCGCCGTGCGCACTGTCGCCACGGGCGGCTGTTATCTGACGCCGGATATTGCCATTAAGCTGGCGGCCGGACGGCAGGATCCGCTCACCAAACGGGAACGGCAGGTGGCGGAAAAACTGGCGCAGGGGATGGCGGTGAAAGAGATTGCCGTGGAGCTTGGGCTGTCGCCTAAAACCGTTCACGTCCATCGCGCCAATCTGATGGAAAAACTCGGCGTCAGTAACGACGTAGAGCTGGCTCGCCGTATGTTTGACGGCTGGCAATGAACGCGCTTTTCTCCCGACTGATCGCCATTGTCGCCAGTTTTTTTATCTTCTCGGCCGCCTGGTTTTGTCTGTGGAGCATCAGCCTGCATCTGGTCGAACGCCCTGAGCTGGCCGTGCTGCTGTTCCCGTTTGGCTTGCGTCTGGGGCTGATGCTGCAATGCCCGCGCGGCTACTGGCCGGTCTTGCTGGGGGCCGAGTGGATCATGCTGGTCTGGCTGGCGCGGGAAGTGGCGCTGGCGCATCTGCCCTTATTGATGATCGGGGGGCTGCTGACGCTACTGCCGGTGGTGCTGATCTCCCGTTATCGCCATCAGCGCGACTGGCGCACGTTGCTGCGTCAGGGCGGGGCGCTGATCGCCGCTGCGCTGTTACAGTCCCTGCCGTGGACGGGCGAGCAGGAGATGCTGAACGCGCTGCTGCTGACGCTGACCGGCGGGCTGACGCTGGCCCCCACGTGCCTGGTGATCTGGCACTATCTCACCAGCACCGTCTGGCAGCCGCTCGGCCCGGCGCTGGTTTCCCAGCCGGTGAACTGGCGCGCCCGGCATCTTATCTGGTATCTGCTGCTGTTTGTGGTGAGCCTGTGGCTCCAGCTGGGTCTGCCTGCCGAGCTGTCCCGCTTTACGCCGTTTTGTCTGGCGCTGCCGATTATCGCGCTGGCCTGGCACTACGGCTGGCAGGGGGCGCTGATCGCCACGCTGATGAATGCCATTGCGCTGATAGCCAGCCAGACCTGGCACGATCATCCGGTCGATTTATTACTCTCATTACTGGCACAAAGCCTGACCGGACTGCTGCTGGGCGCGGGTATTCAGCGCCTGCGTGAACTGAATCAGTCGCTGCAAAACGAGCTGGCGCGAAATCGCCGCCTCGCCGAGCGCTTGCTGGAAACCGAAGAGAGCGTGCGTCAGGAAGTGGCGCGTGAGTTGCACGATGATATTGGCCAGACCATCACCGCCATTCGCACTCAGGCGGGGATTGTTCAGCGCCTGGCACCGGAAAATGCCGGCGTAACGCAGGGCGGGGCGCATATCGAACAGCTCTCTCTGGGAGTCTACGATTCGGTTCGTCGCCTGCTCGGACGGTTACGACCGCGCCAGCTGGATGACCTTACGCTTGAGCAGGCGGTGCGTTCTTTGATGCGTGAGATGGAGCTGGAAGATCGCGGTATTGTCAGCCATCTCGACTGGAATATTGATGAATCGCTGCTGAGTGAAGGTCAGCGCGTCACGCTGTTTCGCGTCTGTCAGGAGGGGCTGAACAATATTGTGAAGCACGCCAGCGCCAGCGCGGTGACACTGCAGGGCTGGCAGCAGGATGAGCGCCTGATGCTGGTGCTCGAAGACGACGGCTGTGGGCTGCCGCCGGGATCCGGACAGCAGGGTTTTGGTCTGGCCGGAATGCGCGAGCGCGTCACCGCACTCGGCGGAACGCTGGCGATTTCCTGCACCCACGGCACGCGAGTCAGCGTCAGTTTGCCGCTGCGTTATGCCTGAGGAACGATGATGTTAACCTTTCTGAAAACGCCAGCGAATGCCGCGCCCGTGGGCGATAAACGCGAAATTGACGAACGTTACCGCTACTGGCGGCGGCATATTTTGGCCACCATCTGGCTGGGCTATGCGCTGTTCTATTTTACGCGCAAAAGTTTTAACGCCGCCGCGCCGGAAATCCTCGCCAGCGGGGTGATGACGCGCACCGATATCGGCCTGCTGGCGACGCTGTTTTATATCACTTACGGTCTGTCGAAATTCGTCTCCGGCATTGTCAGCGACCGCTCCAACGCCCGTTACTTTATGGGGATGGGGCTTATCGCAACCGGAGTGGTCAATATCCTGTTTGGTTTCTCCACCTCCCTGTGGGCCTTCGCCATGCTGTGGGCGCTGAACGCCTTTTTCCAGGGCTGGGGCGCGCCGGTTTGCGCCCGTTTGCTGACGGCCTGGTACTCGCGTAACGAGCGCGGCGGCTGGTGGGCTGTCTGGAATACCGCGCATAACGTAGGCGGGGCGCTGATCCCCATCGTGGTGGGCGCGGCGGCGCTGCACTACGGCTGGCGAGCGGGAATGATGATTGCGGGCGGTCTGGCGATCGTCGCCGGGCTGTTTCTCTGCTGGCGCCTGCGCGACAGGCCGCAGACCGTCGGGCTGCCGCCGGTGGGCGACTGGCGACACGATGAGATGGAAATCGCCCAGCAGCAGGAAGGAGCGGGGCTGACGCGCAAAGAAATTCTCACCAAATACGTGCTGTTCAATCCGTACATCTGGCTGTTGTCGCTGTGCTACGTGCTGGTGTACGTGGTCCGCGCGGCGATCAACGACTGGGGCAATTTGTATATGTCCGAGACGCTTGGCGTCGATCTGGTGACCGCTAACTCGGCGGTCACGATGTTTGAGCTTGGCGGATTTATTGGCGCGCTGGTCGCCGGATGGGGTTCCGACAAACTGTTTAACGGCAACCGTGGGCCGATGAACCTGATTTTTGCCGCCGGGATTTTGCTCTCCGTGGGGTCGCTGTGGCTGATGCCCTTTGCCAGCTACGTGATGCAGGCGGCCTGTTTCTTCACCACCGGATTCTTTGTGTTTGGCCCGCAGATGCTGATCGGCATGGCGGCAGCGGAGTGTTCGCACAAAGACGCCGCGGGTGCGGCGACCGGGTTTGTTGGCCTGTTTGCCTATCTTGGTGCGTCCCTTTCCGGCTGGCCGCTGGCGCGAGTGATCGACATCTGGCACTGGAGCGGTTTCTTCGCGGTGATCGCCATCGCCGCCGGGATTTCTGCGCTGTTGCTGCTGCCATTCCTGAACGCCCAGGCACCGCGCGAGACTCGCGAAGCGTGATGCGCTTCACCTTTTTCCCCTGAGTGGGGCAAAACTAAGAAATTTTCCCGGTTTCGCCTGGACGCTGTCTCAGGCCAGTTGAGCTGCTGATTTTTACAATGCCTGCCATTCGCAGGTATTCATATCAGGAGTTTTTGATGCTGGCCTTTCTAAACCAGGTGCGCAAGCCGACCCTGGATCTGCCGCTCGAGATGCGGCGCAAAATGTGGTTCAAGCCGTTCATGCAGTCCTATCTGGTGGTCTTCATCGGCTACCTGACCATGTACCTGATCCGCAAAAACTTCAACATCGCCCAGAACGACATGATCTCCACCTACGGGCTGAGCATGACGCAACTGGGGATGATCGGACTGGGCTTCTCCATCACCTACGGTGTCGGTAAAACGCTGGTCTCCTACTACGCCGACGGTAAGAACACCAAGCAGTTCCTGCCGTTTATGCTGATCCTCTCGGCCATCTGTATGCTCGGCTTCAGCGCCAGCATGGGCGCGGGCTCCGTCAGCCTGTTTATGATGATCGCCTTCTATGCCCTGAGCGGTTTCTTCCAGAGTACCGGTGGGTCGTGCAGCTACTCCACCATTACCAAATGGACCCCGCGTCGCAAGCGCGGAACCTACCTCGGCATGTGGAACATTTCGCACAACCTTGGCGGGGCGGGTGCGGCAGGCGTGGCGCTGTTCGGTGCCAATTTCCTGTTCGACGGCCATGTGATCGGCATGTTCATCTTCCCGTCGATTATCGCGTTGATTGTTGGCTTTATCGGCCTGCGCTACGGCAGCGACTCCCCGGAATCCTACGGTCTGGGCAAAGCGGAAGAGCTGTTTGGCGAAGAGCTGAGCGAGGAGGACAAAGAAGCTGAAGACGAGTCGATGACCAAATGGCAGATCTTTGTTGAGTATGTGCTGAAAAACAAAGTCATCTGGCTGCTGTGCTTTTCCAATATCTTCCTGTACGTGGTGCGCATCGGTATCGACCAGTGGTCCACCGTGTATGCCTTCCAGGAGCTTAAGCTCTCCAAAGAGGTGGCGATTCAGGGCTTTACCCTGTTTGAGGTGGGGGCGCTGGTCGGTACGCTGCTGTGGGGCTGGCTGTCGGATCTGGCGAATGGGCGTCGTGCGCTGGTGGCATGTATTGCGCTGGCACTGATTATCGCCACGCTGGGTGTCTACCAGCACGCCAGTAACCAGTACATCTATCTTGCCTCGCTGTTCGCGCTGGGTTTCCTGGTGTTTGGTCCACAGCTGCTGATCGGTGTTGCGGCCGTCGGATTTGTGCCGAAAAAAGCGATCGGCGCTGCCGATGGGATTAAAGGCACCTTCGCCTATCTGATCGGCGACAGCTTCGCCAAGCTGGGTCTCGGGATGATTGCCGACGGTACGCCGGTCTTCGGTCTCACCGGCTGGGCGGGCACATTTGCCGCACTGGACGCCGCCGCGATCGCCTGTATCTGCCTGATGGCAATGGTGGCCGTGCTGGAAGAACGCAAAATTCGTCGCGAAAAACGCATTCAACAACTGAAAACCGCCTGATTGTGCAGGTAACGTTTTGCCCGGTTGACCGCCGGGCTTTTTTTATTCCCGCCCCTGTTTTCCGATCCCTTACAGCATGTTTTACTCTGTCGACAACACCGCGTTTCCCGATATGATGAGCGTCCAATATTAAGGAGAACTCATGGTCTGGATAATGCTGGCCACCCTGGCAGTGGTGTTTGTTGTCGGATTTCGCATCCTGACCTCTGATTCCCGTCGTGCGATCAAACGGCTGAGTGAACGCCTGGGCGTTACGCCGATGCCGCTGGAATCGATGATCGACCAGTTTGGTAAAACCGCAGGCAATGAGTTTATCCGCTATCTGGAGCGCCCGGACGAGGCCCATCTGCAAAACGCTGCGCAGGTGCTGCTCATCTGGCAGGTTTGCATTGTGGACGGCAGCGAAGAAAACCTGCACACCTGGCATCGTTTACTGCGTAAAGCGCGTCTTGCCGCGCCGATTACCGATGCGCAAATTCGCCTGGCGCTGGGGTTTATGCGTGAAATGGACCCCGATCCGCAGGAGTTCAACGCTTTTCAGCTGCGCTATAACCGGCTGTTTTTGCCCGAAGAGGGCGTTTTTTTCCTGCACTGAGACCCCTCCGGGCTGTCTGTGGGTTAACGGCCACTTTCAATAAAAGTTGTCAAAACGTTAAATTCGTCACACTTTTGATGATAAACTGCGCGACTTTTCCGCACGTTTTGATCCTCAGGTGACGCCATGACCGAACATATCCAGACCACGCCCACGCCGCAGACCAAAGAGGTTTCCCGCCCCAACTGGTCGGCGGTTTTCTCCGTGGCGTTTTGCGTCGCCTGCCTGATTACCGTTGAATTTCTGCCCGTCAGCCTGCTGACGCCGATGGCCCAGGATCTGGGTATTTCTGAGGGCGTGGCGGGGCAATCCGTTACCGTCACGGCGTTTGTCGCGATGTTTGCCAGCCTGTTTATCACTCAGGTGATTGGCACAATAGACCGCCGCAAAGTGGTGATTTTTTTCGCCATTCTGTTAACGCTCTCCTGCGTGCTGGTGTCGTTTGCCAATAACTTTACCCTGCTGTTGCTGGGGCGCGCCTGTCTGGGGCTGGGCCTCGGCGGGTTCTGGGCGATGTCGGCTTCGCTGACGATGCGCCTGGTGCCCGCGCGCAAAGTGCCGAAAGCGCTCTCAGTGATCTTCGGCGCCGTCTCGATTGCGCTGGTGATCGCTGCACCGCTGGGCAGTTTTTTGGGCGGCATTATTGGCTGGCGTAACGTCTTTAACGGCGCGGCGATCATGGGCATTCTGTGTATTTTCTGGGTGTGGAAGGCGCTGCCGTCGCTGCCGGGCGAAGCCGCGCACCATAAGCAGAATATGTTCAGCCTGCTGAAACGTCCCGGCGTACTGGCCGGAATGACTGCCATCTTTATGGCGTTTGCCGGGCAGTTCGCGTTCTTTACCTATATTCGTCCTGTCTTCATGACCCTGTCGGGCTTTGATGTCGATGGTCTGACGCTGGTGCTGCTGAGTTTTGGTATCGCGAGTTTTGTCGGCACGTCGCTGTCGGCGCAGTTCCTGAAACGTTCGCTCAAGCTTGCACTGGCTGGCGCGCCGCTGCTGCTGGCGATCAGCGCTGCGGTGCTGATTCTGTGGGGGAGCGATAAGTGGGTGGCGAGTGCGATTGCGATTATCTGGGGCTTTGCCTTCGCGCTGGTGCCGGTGGGATGGTCCACCTGGATCACCCGAACGCTTGCCGATCAGGCCGAAAAAGCCGGCTCTATTCAGGTGGCGGTGATTCAGCTGGCAAATACCTGCGGCGCCGCGATAGGCGGCTATGCGCTGGATAATCTGGGGCTAACGTCACCGCTGGTGATATCCGGTACGTTGATGCTGCTGACGGCACTGCTGGTGGCGGGGAAGGTAAAGTCATAAATTTCTCCCCCCTCACCCTAACCCTCTCCCCACAGGGGAGAGGGGACTGCTCGGAGCGGTTTTTCCCCCTCACCGCTGTGGGGAAAGTGGACTGCTCGGAGCGATTTTTCCCCCTCACCGCTGTGGGGAGAGGGGACTGCTCGGAGCAGTCTTTTCCCCCTCGCCCCTGTGGGGAGAGGGCCGGGGTGAGGGGATATCAGCTTACACCGGTGTCTGAACCCGCCTTCTCGAATCCATCGAAATCAGTACCACCGACGACACAATCAACAATGTCCCCAGCCAGTCCGGCAGCGTAAACGCCACGCCTAACAGCAGCACCGACAGCAACGCGCTGCTCAGCGGTTCGGCGCAGCTCAGAATGCTCGCTTTCGGCCCGCCAATCATCTGTGCGCCTTTCAGATACAAGCTGAAGGTCAGTGCAGTGCCGATCACCACCAGATAGAAGAAGGCCAGCAGCAGGCTGCCATCAATCACGAAGGTGGTGCCGCGCCCGGCGTAGAACGGTGTCAGCATCAGTCCTGCCAGCAACATACTCCAGCCGACAATCGGCAGCGTGCCGTAGCGGGCGATAAGCGTCGAGGGATAGGTGGTGTAAAACGCGGCGGCGAAGGCCGAGGCGATACCAAAGAACAGCGCCGCAGGGGAGATAGACAGTGATGTCGGATCGCCGTGCGTTACCAGTAAAAAAGTGCCAATCAGGGAGGTCAAAATCGCCGAGAGGACAAATATCCCAGGCCGTTTTTTCCGCGCCAGCGCGAACCACGCCACGATAATGGTCGGGGAGAGAAATTGCAGAACAGTCGCGGTAGCGGCGTTGGATTTTTCAATCGTCAGCAGGAACGTGAGCTGGACGGTGAGCGCGCCAACCAGTGAGAAAATCAGCAGGCTGATGGCGTCTTTGCGATGTTTGATCACTGAAAAAATCTTATCGCCGTGGACGAAAGAGAGTGTCAGTAAAATCACGCCGGTAAACAGCAGACGAATCATGGTCAGATAAGGCGAAGAAATCTGACTCTTCTCCATAATGTACTGCGCGCAAACCCCTGAACTGCCCCATAACACGGCGGCGATCAGGACATTCAGCATCCCTCTTTTTGTGGAACCCATGTTCTCCCCTGCAATGTGTTGGTCTGTTTTTCGGCCAACAGCATAGCATGGGATCTTGCCGGATATGTGCGGCCTGATGCCCTCACCCCGGCCCTCTGCCACAGGGAGAGGGAGAAAACACTAAAAACGGCAACTCGCGTTGCCGTTTTACGTTTACCTTAGAACCAGGCTTCCCACATTGCGCCGACGTTGAAATCGTCGAGCGTCTGATCGTCGGTGCCGTTCACGCGGGCAGTGCGTTCGTTATCCACCTTGCCGCCGGTGACGTAGAAGCGCAGCATCGGACGGAATTCCGGACCCATGGCGATGGACATGTTTTGCGAGAGCGTCAGCTTCCAGCCTTTGTTGTCGCCGCCATTGTCGTAATCAACGTGCTGCCAGCCCGCTTCCAGCCAGGTGGAGTGAACGTCGTTCCACCAGTGCATTGGACGCACAATCGCGTTGTAGTTTTTGCGGTTGTCAGTGCTGTCACGGCTGTTGTCGTAGTCGTGGAAGGCCAGGATGTACTCCACCTGCGTCTGTTGGGTGAATTTGTGCAGCCCTTCGAAGCTGGCGTAAACCGTGGTCAGATCCTCGGTTTTATTGAACACGCTGTTATCGGAGTTATCAGAGTAACGGGCGATCACTTTATTCACGCCGCTGTCGTTGGTGTGGCTTAACACCACGCCGCCCTGCCACGCATTCAGGCGCTCGTCACTTTCGATGGCTTTCGAGTCAAAGCCGTAGTTGGCATACACTTCCAGATCCAGCGGGCCGACCTTCATGCCGTGGATTTTAGAGGTGGCGGCGTAGTTGCCTTTATCACCCGTGCCGGAACCGCCGGTACAGGAGATGCGCGATGGGTTAGATCCATCGTTTTCCACTTCCGGATTACAGGATTCGACGGCGGCGACGGTGGCCACGTCAAACTGCACGCCACCAATATCGAAGTTTTTCACGCCCGCGCCCTGACCATCGTGGTTCATCCAGAAGTAGTCGTTGATACCCTGTTGCGGACGCTGATGGAAATCACGACCGGCCCAGAAATAGGCGTTCGGGTTGGATTCCATGATGTTGGTGACACCCGCGTAGGCTTTTTTCAGGTTAACTTCGTCGCCCCAGTGGTCGATCATCACGTTGACGTCCCAGATCGCGCCATTGTCGCCTTTAAAGGCTTTGGAGAGCTGGAATTCACCGCCGTTGCCTTCGTTGCCGAGACGACCAATTGCGGAGCCGCCGTTATAAGAGCCATCGACCGCCACGTATTTTTGATCGGCGGCCTGGAAATGCGCGCCGTAGCGGGCATAACCGGTAAATTTAATGCCGAATGGAATGGCCAGATCCGGGGACTGTGCCGCGCTTTGCGGTTCGGTCACCACGTCCGCTTTTTTCGCCACTGCCGCATCCATTTTGGCCTGACGTTCTGTCAGGGCTTTATCCACCGCTTTGGCCACAATGGCGTCGATTTGCTCTTGAGTGAACTCCTGTGCGAGGACAGACATTGGGCAAAGCGCGGCGAGAACCGCCATTGTTAATGGAAGTTTTTTTATCATTTTCATGGTTATCTCAATATATTGACTCGTTGTCACTCAAATCGCAGATACAACAGTCTGCCGCTCGAATAACGCAAAGCTTTGTTTAATTTTATTCAGACAATAACCACCCCATTCCGATCTGACCGTATATGTCGCTATCATCAGAATAAGTTGATTTTCTTATAATATAGGTACAGAGGGTTTACAGTATTATCGTTACTCTTTCTCCATCACTGATATTTAATTATTACCGCTGATACAGGTGAATAATCTCTTCGGATAATTCACGAGCCAGCAGCGAGTTCATTAAATGATCCTGGGCATGCACCATAATTAAGGTCATCGGCTGACGGGCTTCGCCCGCGTCCTGTTCGATGAGTTTGGTTTGCATATGGTGCGCCTGGCGCGCGTAGCCATCGGCTTCGCGCAGCAGGCTTTTAGCTTCGTCAAGGTTGCCCTGACGCGCAGCGTGCAGGGCTTCGAAGCACAGGCTGCGAGACTGGCCCGCGTTGACAATAATTTCCATGACAGCTTCTTCTAATGCGATCATCTTTTATTACTCTTTATCAAAGCTATTATTCAGAGAGGTTGCAGCAAACCATTCTCCGCTTTTCTTGATGGTGCGTTGTTGCGTGTTTAAATCGAGCTGGATAAATCCATAGCGGTTTTTATACGCATTACACCACGACCAGTTATCAATAAATGTCCACATATGATATCCCAGGCAATTCGACCCTTCACTGATCCCTTTATGCAGCCATTTAAGATGTTCGGAAATAAAATCAATACGGTACTGATCGTTAATCTGGCCGTTTTCAATAAAACGCTGCTCATTTTCGACGCCCATGCCGTTTTCTGAAATAAAACAGCGCGGGTTGCCGTAATTTTCGCGCAGATTCACGAGAATATCGTATATACCCGGTTCGTAGATTTCCCAGCCACGATAGGGGTTCATTTTGCGTCCTGGCATCTCGTAATTATCAAAGAACCATTCCGGCATAAACGGTGCCTGAGGATTCACCGCGCTGTCGCGACACTTCACGCGACGCGGCTGATAGTAGTTGATGCCCAGCAGATCGATTTTTCCTTCCGCAATCAGCGCGCTGTCGTCGGGCTGACAGGCAGGAAGCTGATCGTAAGACTTCAGCAGCGCGACCAGATCGGCCGGGTATTCCCCGCGCAGAACCGGATCGAGGAAGCTGCGGTTAAACATCAGATCCGCATAGTGCGCGGCTTTCACATCCTGCGGATTTTGCGAGCGTGGATAGGACGGCGTCAGGTTCAGCACGATGCCAATCTCACCCGCGTAATGCCCGGCGCGGTACGCACGAACCGCCAGCGCATGCGCCAGTACGGTGTGATACGCCACGGTTGCCGCACGACGGAAATCCACCACGTTCGGGTAATGGAAGTCATACAGATAACCTCCTTCCACCGGAACAATCGGCTCATTGAAGGTAAACCAGTGCAGCACGCGGTCGCCGAACAGCTCGAAGCAGATCTGCGCATAGCGCGCATAGGCCGCCACGACGTCACGGTTTTCCCAGCCGCCGATCTCCTGCATCGCCATCGGCATATCAAAGTGGAACAGGGTAATAAACGGCGTAATGCCTTGCTCCAGCAACTCGTCAATCACCTGATTGTAAAATTCCACCGCCTGCGGATTCACTTCACCGATACCGTCGGGGATCAGGCGCGCCCAGCTAATCGAGGTGCGAAAGCTGTTATGGTTCAGCTGCTTCAACAGCTGAATATCCGCTTTCCAGTGCTGACAGAACGTTGAGGTATCCTGCGGCCCCACGCCCTGATGAAAACGGTTTGGCTCATTGGCGAACCAGTGATCCCAGGTGGTCACTCCTTTGCCGCCGCCCTGGCTTTCCCCTTCGGTTTGCAGCGCGGAGCTTGCGCTGCCCCACCAAAAGTTATCGGGAAATGAATATTTCATAATGCTTCCTCTTTGACTTTATTAACGTGCAGCTTCAGCAGTACCGACGGTTGCCTGGGCTTTTTGCTCTTCGGTTTTCAGCAAAGAACGCTCATAGGCGCGCAGGAACGGCAGATACATCAGCGCTGACATCACCATACAAATGACGCACATCACCACCGGACTGAACGCCCAGTTGGCTGCCCACGAAGCACCAATCGGCGCCGGAGTGGTCCACGGCGTCAGGGATACGACCTGCGCCAGCCAGCCGAGCTTGGTCGCGGCATAGGCCAGACAAGCGTTCACCAGCGGCACGAACACAAACGGGATAAACAGCATCGGGTTCATGATGATCGGTGCGCCGAACAGAATCGGTTCGTTGATGTTAAAGAAGCTTGGCACCACGCCCATTTTGCCGATAGTACGCAGATGCGTGACACGGCTACGCAGCAGCAGGAAGGCCAGCGGTAAGGTCGAGCCAACGCCACCGATCAGCAGGTAGTGATCCCAGAAGCCTTGCAGATAGACATGCGGAAGCGCTGCGCCAGCGGCCAGTGCCGCCTGGTTGGCTGACAGGTTCGCCATCCAGAACGGGTTCATAATACCGGTAACAATCAGCGAGCCGTGAATGCCGGCAAACCAGAAGATTTGGCACAGTAATACCGACAGCAGAATGGCGGGCAGGGAGTCAGAGGCGGAAACCAGCGGCTCCAGCAGATGCATAATCGCCTGTGGAATGATCATGCCGGTCTGCGCTTCGATGAACAGGTTCAGCGGGTGCAGCGTACCGATCACCACCATCACCGGGATCAGGATTTCAAAGGAGCGCGCCACGCCGGTCGGAACCTCTTTCGGCAGACGAATGGTGACTTTATTGTCCTTCAGCCACGCGTAAACGCGGGTGGAGTAGATGGCGGTAATCAGCGCGGTGAAAATCCCCTGGCCGGACAAATACTGCGTGGAGATTTTGCCATCGGCATACGGCGCGGCAACCAGCAGGAAAGCCATAAATGCCAGCAGGCCGGACATCACCGGATCGAGATTAAACTGGCGGCCCAGGCTCGCGCCGATGCCCACCGAAATAAAGAAGGTCATCACGCCCATGCTGAGGTTGAATGGCAGCATCAGCTGTTCGCGATAGGTCTGGGAGAAATCGAGCCAGCCGCGGGCAAAACTGTTGGTGGTATCTGCAGAGAACGGCGGGAAGATGAACACCAGCATAAACGAGCCAATGATCATAAACGGCAGCGCGGCGGTGAAACCGTCACGGATCGCAATCACGTACTTTTGCTGGCCGAGCTTTGCCGCCAGCGGGGTAATGGACTGCTCTATAACGGCAACCATTGATTGATATAACGAACTCATGAGAACACCTTCTTAGTGTGCCGCTTCAATGAGCGACAGAGCATAGTCCAGTACCTTATCACCACGCTGCATACCGTAGTCCATCATATCGATGGCTTGTACCGGGATGCCCTGCGTAGCAGCCTTGTCTGCCAGTGTCTTTAACATGTATTTCACTTGCGGTCCGAGAAGAACCACCTGGTATTGCGGAAACTGCGTATCAAATTCAGAAACGCCGTAAGCATCAATCTTGACTGGCACACCGCGTTCTTCCGCCACTTCGACCATTTTCCTCACCAGCAGACTGGTGGACATCCCGGCAGAGCAGCACAGCATAATCTTGAACATCGACAACCATCCTCAAAATGTAAAAAGTTATTGCGGAGATGATTGGACATCATACGGAAACCGGTTTCCATTTATAAAAGACAGAAGTGTGACACCCATCAAGATCCGTTACTTATGGGGCTTGTTATCACGATGTGGGTCACGGAATTTGGCGCTTTTAACCTCAAATTGAGTGGAAACGGAAAATCGGTTTCCATAGAAAACGGAAACGGATATACTTCTGTTTGGCTATAATCTGAGCCGAAGCGGTAATGGAAATTACAGGGCTGCGTGGGTCCTGACAGGGGAATAAGATGTCTACAATCAACGATGTATCACGTCTGGCCGGGGTGTCCAAAGCCACGGTATCACGGGTGTTGAGCGGGTCGCGTGGCGTAAAGGAAGCCAGCCGTGAGGCCGTACTGAAAGCGGTGGATGAGCTGAATTATCGACCCAATGTCATTGCGCAGTCGCTGTTGAGCCAGTCCACCGGCTGTATTGGCGTCATCTGCGCGCAGGACAATATCAACCAGACCACCGGTTATCTTTACGCGCTGGAGAAACACCTCAGCCAGCATCAAAAGCATCTGCTGTTACGCTTTGCGAACACCAAAAGCGAAGTGCTTACCGCACTTGATGAACTCTCCTGCGGGCTTTGCGACGACATTCTGATTATCGGCGCGCGTTTCCCGCTGCATATCGATCAGGAAAACGTCATTCTGGTGGATTGCATGGAGTCGGATAACGCCAACAGCATTCAGTTTGACCACGCCTTTGCCGCCGAAACCGCCTGTAACTATCTGACCAGTCAGGGCCGTCGCCAGATTGCACTCATCCAGCCGCAGGGCA
Source organism: Enterobacteriaceae bacterium RIT714 (assembly GCA_009668015.1). Taxonomy (GTDB): domain Bacteria; phylum Pseudomonadota; class Gammaproteobacteria; order Enterobacterales; family Enterobacteriaceae; genus Enterobacter. The sequence goes on along the minus strand of WJYB01000013.1, from coordinate 14,297 downwards.
GTGGTTTTGCCGATCAGGTGCTGCTGGGCTATAAACACGCGCTGGAGAAAAACTTCCTGCCGTTTAATCGCAATCTGGTGTTCATGGATGCCACATCCTCGTCCGTTGCGCTGCAGGAGCTGCTGAACAACGCCACCACGCTGAACTTCAACGCCCTGCTGGTGGCTGACGAGCAAGAGGCGCAGCGGGTGATCCCGCAATTGCAGGCGTTTAATAAATCGGTACCGGAAGACATCATGGTCTTCAGCCTGGCGGGATCGCTGCATCTCCCGGGGATCCCGACCATTCCGGCCATCGAATATTCGATGGATGCGATGGCCGCCCGGATTGTGACCTGGCTGAATGAAAAAACGCAGATGCTGGGGTCTTACGTCCTGCGCGGCGATTTAATTATTCCGGATATGCGTAAGCGCTAAAAAATAAGCGTGAAGCACGCTTCACGCTTAGTAATCCTCCATGCAATCCACCTTGCCAACCGCTTCCCAGTAGTTGTCCAGGTTGTCACGTTCCATCGCCAGCACGGCGTTTTTCACCAGCAGCTTATTCGCCTCTGATGACATAATCATCGCCTGCCACTGTTTATCGCTCTGCTTGCCCTGAGGCGAACAGACTTTCTTGATATCTTTCATCACGGCTTGTCTCATTTTTTCGGTTTTAACCGGATCCTGCGCCTCCTTTGCGTGGACGAAAGCGGCGAAAAGCAGACAGATAATCAGACAAAAAAGGTGAGCAGCTTTCATTAAAACCCCCGAAAAAACGCACAATGTTCTCTGAAATATATCGTTACATTCACCCTTGCGATTCAAGCCGAAAGTATGATTCTGCTCGTTTATGGGTATGAGACAGCTTAAGCGTAGCCGCAGATATGGCCGGTTACCGTGGCCCGGTAAAAGAATGCGTCACTCTCGCCGGGCCTTGCCCCTGATTCAGCAGCTCATCGCCGGTAAAACAGCATAACGACATATACCTTTTTCTTCTGGCTGATTCCTTTTCGGTTTTTAGCCTGCCGCTGCGTTGTCGATATAGTCATCGAAACGTTTATCAAAAGGATCTGTCTCGTGAAACTCCCTTTACCTCGATTCGGCGCATTACTTCTGGCGGGCGTTCTGCTGGCGGGCTGCGACCAAAGCGGCAGCGATGCCAAACATATTAAAGTCGGCGTGATTAACGGCGCGGAACAGGACGTGGCGGAAGTGGCCAAAAAGGTGGCGAAAGAGAAGTACGGGCTGGATGTGGAGCTGGTCGGTTTCAGCGGCTCTCTGTTACCGAACGATGCCACCGATCACGGCGAGCTGGATGCGAACGTCTTCCAGCACCGCCCGTTCCTGGCGGAAGATAACAAAGCGCACAACTATAAGCTGGTCGCGGTGGCGAATACGTTCGTCTTCCCGATGGCGGGCTACTCGCGCAAAATCAAATCGGTTTCGGAACTGAAGGATGGCGCGACCGTTGCGATTCCAAACGATCCGACCAACCTTGGCCGTGCGCTGTTGCTGCTGCAAAAAGAGAAGCTGATTACGCTTAAACCCGATGTCGGTTTGCTGCCAACGGCCCTGGATATCACCGCTAACCCGCGCCAGCTAAAGATTATGGAGCTGGAAGGCGCGCAATTACCGCGTGTGCTTGACGACCCAAAAGTGGATGTGGCGATCATCAGCACCACTTACCTCCAGCAAACCGGGCTGTCGCCGGTACATGACGGTGTGTTTATCGAAGATAAAAACTCACCCTACGTGAACATTGTTGTCACGCGCGAAGATAATAAAGATGCGCAGAACGTACAGGAATTTATTCAGGCCTATCAGTCGCCAGAAGTGGCGAAAGCGGCTGAAAAAATCTTTAATGGCGGCGCGGTCCCTGGCTGGTAATGTCACGGCGGGAGCCCCCCGCCTTTTCATCACGATTTCTTAAATGGCCCCCAAGGATATATTAAATATCTCTGGGGATATTTTTCATAATCTCGCCGCAGTCACAACTTTAATAAAAACTTACGCCCTATCTTAAATTGGATTTACTCAAAATAAGACTCATCCTATAGTGCGATGAATTCGTTAATTCAGCTATTTCAGGGAAAGAATGAGTAGCCCATTCAGGTATTTTGAAATAATTTCCCCAGTAAATTATATTAATGCTCTTTTCGTTGCCACTATTTTATCTTTTGCTGTACAGGCTGCTCCGCTTTCACCCTCAGACCGTGATGCTATTCAGCAGCAGCAACAGCAGTTGTTATTACAAAACCAGCAGCAACGTGATGAGCTTGAAAGAAGTATTCCGCTGCCGGAAGCTGCCCGCACGACACCCGCTGTGACCGGCTCTGGCCCGTGTTTCCCTGTCCATACGATTACGCTCACCGGCGTGACCATTATGCCCGAGAAGACGCGTCAGAAGCTGCTAGCGCCATGGCAGGACCAGTGTCTGAACATGGCAAAAATAACCGAATTAACGACGCATATTTCGGACTGGTATATCAGCCGCGGTTATATTACCAGCCGTGCGTTTTTGACTGAGCAGGATCTTTCAAGCGGTCAGCTGAATATTGTGGTACTGGAAGGCAGACTTGAAGCGATCCGCCTCGAAGGGAAAACGCCGTTAATGCTGAAAATGGCCTTTCCGGGGCTGACAGGTCGTATTCTTAATTTGCGTGATATAGAGCAGGGCATGGAGCAAATTAATCGTTTGCGCGCTCAGCCCGTGCAAATTGAAATTATTCCCGCAGCGCAACCCGGATATTCAGTCGTTAATCTCACCGCCCAGCCTGAATTTCCGTTAAGTGCCAGTATCAGTCTGGATAATAGCGGGCAAAAGAGTACCGGTGAGGAACAGCTTAATGGCGTCCTCACGGCGAATAATATGCTCGGTCTGGCGGATAAATGGTTTGTCAGCGGCGGGCGCAGCAGCGATTTCGCGACAGCATATGATGCGCAAAATTTCCAGGCTGGGGTTAGCGTTCCGTTTGGCTACGGATTGCTTGATTACAGCTATGCGTGGAGTAACTACCGCACCACGATAGATAACATGGGCTATCAGTGGATCTCCACCGGCGATACCAAAACGCACCGGCTCAACGCTTCGTGGGTGGTTTATCGCAACGGGGATGTGAAAACGGGGATTGCGGCTGGAGTGGTGCAACGCTCAAGCCGCAACTGGCTCAATGACGCCCCGCTGCAAAGCAGTACCCGCAATCTCTCAAGCCTGGTGTTGGGAATCACCCATACGCAAAAAATCGCTGGCGGCGTGGCGACCTTTAACCCCACCTGGAGCCACGGGATGCCCTGGTTCAATGCCGAAACTGACGAAGACAAAACCGGCGATGCCCCACGGGCAGAGTTCCGAAAATGGAGCCTGAATACCAGTTTTCAGCGCCCGATCACCCGCGACCTGTGGTGGCTGACCAGCGTCTACGGGCAGTGGTCGCCTGACCGCCTGTACGGCGCAGAGCGTCTCACGCTCGGCGGGGAAAGCTCGGTGCGTGGTTTTAAAGAACAGTACCTTTCCGGCGATAACGGCGGCTATCTGCGTAACGAACTCGGCTATTCGCTCTTTGCTCTGCCGGTGATCGGACAGGTCAGCGCCACCTTTGCCTTCGACGGAGGCTGGCTGGAAAAAGACCGTGAGGATCGGTATGCCTCCGGCACGTTGTGGGGCGCGTCCGTCGGCCTCACCAGCAGTGGACGCCTGTACAGCAGCCAGATTTCAGTGGGGATGCCCGTCAAATATCCCGACTGGCTTGCGCCAGACCACGCCATCGTTAACTGGCGTATTGCCTTCATGTTTTAAGAGAACCTGTGACTATGCAAACCCGCACCCCACCTGTTCGTTTCTCGCAGCGTCTGATGAGCTGGATCATCTGTGGCTTAATGGTCTGGCAGCCCGTGGCTCCGGCGATGGCAGCGGCGATGACGCCGACAGGGCCGACCGCGATGGACAAGGCCGGGAACGGGGTCCCCGTCGTCAATATCGCCACGCCCAACGGGGCGGGGATTTCGCATAACCAGTTCAAAGACTACAACGTCGGCAAAGAAGGGTTCATCCTCAACAACGCCACCGATCGGTTAACCCAGACGCAGCTTGGCGGCCTGATCCAGAACAACCCGAATTTACAGGCGGGGCGTGAAGCAAAAGGAATTATCAACGAAGTGACGGGCGGCAGCCGTTCGCAACTGCAGGGGTATACCGAAGTGGCGGGGAAAGCGGCGAACGTGATGGTCGCTAACCCGTACGGAATTACCTGTAACGGCTGCGGATTTATCAACACCCCCGGAGTGACGCTGACCACCGGGAAACCGCAGTTTGATGCTAACGGTAATCTGCTGGCGCTGGATGTCACGCGGGGCGCGATCACGGTTGAAGGGCAAGGCCTGGATGCCAGCAAGAATGATTCGCTCTCCATTATCGCCCGCGCGACTGAGGTGAATGCGGCCATTCACGCCCGCGATCTGTCGATGACCGTCGGCGCGAATCGGGTGGGGGCAGATGGCAGCGTCAAAGCGATTGCCGGACAGGGCGCCTCGCCGACGGTAGCAGTCGATACCAGCGCGCTGGGCGGAATGTATGCCAACCGTATTCGTCTGGTGTCGAGCGATAAGGGCGTCGGGGTTAACCTCGGCAATCTCAACGCGCGTCAGGGGGATATTCAGCTTGATGCCAACGGCAAGCTGACGGTAACGAACAGCCTCGCAAGCGGCGCGCTGACCGCAAAAGGGGCTGGCGTGACGATGAACGGCAGCCACCAGGCCGGTGGCGCACTGAATATTGCCAGCTCGCAGGAGATGACTCTCAACAACAGCACGCTTGCCAGCGGCGGCGAGATGCGGCTGGAGAGCACAGGCAAACTGCAGGCGACGGGCGGCGGCACGAACAGCAAAGGCGCACTGACGGTGAAAAGCGGTCAGGATATGACGCTCAACGGCACATCGCTGATTAGCCAGAGGGATGCCACTCTCAACAGCCAGGCAAAATTGAACGTCTCCGGCGGGGGCATTTCAGCTCAGGGCGGGGCGCTAGCGGTCAACAGCCAGCAGGATATGACGCTGACCAACACCACGCTGGTCGGTCAGGGGAAAACAACGCTCACGGGCAATGGCGATCTTCAGCTTAGCGGCGGCAGCCTGACCAGCCACGGAGACCTGAACGTCATCAGTGGTCAGAACACCACGCTGAAGAATACAAAAGTGGGCAGTGATGCCCGCGCTTCGCTGTCCAGCGGCGGTCAACTGACGTCATCCGCAACGGCCCTGTCGGCGGGAAATACCCTCGAACTGAACGGGCAAAATCTGACGCTGGATAGTCAGAGCCGGGCCGATGCGGCGGGCGCGATTCGCCTGACTGGCGGGCAACTGACCAGTCAGGGGCAGGTCAATGCTGCGGGAGATGTAACGGTCACCGGCGATACGTTTACCAACGGCGGTCTGATGGCGGCAAAAGGCCGCGTGGAGGCACAAACCGGGACTCTGGATAACAGCGGAACGCTTCAGGGTAACGGCGTGACGCTGAAGGGCCAAACCATCGGCAACAGCGGTACGCTGCAAAGCAGCGGCCAACTGACGTTAAATGGCGGAACGCTGAACCAGCAGGGTACGCTCAGCGCCAAAGGCGACGCCACGATTGTCGCCAGCGAAAAATTGCTCAACAGCGGCAGCCTGCTCGCAGAGGGATCGCTCAATGTGAACGCGGGCGTACTGGAGCAGAACGCGACGCTTTCCGGTACGAAAGACGTGATCGTTAACGCCGATACTTTCACCAGCGGCCAGAACTCCCGCACAACGAGCCAGGGAAATATCCGGCTCACGGCGGCGCAGCGCGCCGAGCTTCAGGGGCAGACGGATGCGGCGGGCACGCTGACCGTTGGCGCAAAAAATCTCACCACCCGCAGTGGGGCGCATTTACAAAGCGATCGGGATGTGACGCTGCAGGCGGACACCGCGCAACTGGACGGCGTTCAGGCGGCGAAAGGCGCGCTGGACGTCACGGCGAAGACGCTCACACACAGCGGGAAATCCACCGGCGCAACGCTGGCATTCAGCGCGACGGACGAGATCACCAACCGGGGTGAACTGACGGCGGAGGCTATCCAACTCAACGCGCCGCGCATCAACCAAAGCGGGACGGCGAAAGCCGATCGCATCCTCTTCACCGCACCGCAGTTCATTACCAACAGCGGTTCGCTGGTGGCGGACGCGCTCACCCTTGAGGGGCAGCGGATCACCAACAGCGGATTGTTGCAGGGTAATTCACTTTTCACTCTCAACGCTGAAACGCTGGACAACCTTAGCGGCGGCTCGCTTTACAGCGTCCGCGATCTGACGCTCAACCTGCCAGAACTGAACAACGGCGGACTGATCACCACCGACGGCACTTTGTCGCTGACAGGCGCGTCGCTCGCCAACAGCGGCGAAATAAATGGCGTCAATGTCTACAGCGATAACAGCCGTATCACTAACACCGCGACGGGCCTTTTGCTGGCCGATGAACAGCTTACGCTCAACGGCAACCTGCTGGTGAATGACGGGCAAGTGGCGGCAAACCGCGTGCAAATCACCGCCGACAGCCTGCAAAACCAGGGCGTGATTCAGGGGGACGCGTCACTGGAGCTGAACGTCGCCGACCTGACTAACCGCGGTACGTTGCACAGCGAAGGCACGCTGGATCTGCAAGGCGCATCGCTGGATAACCATGGCGAACTCAGCGCCACCGCGCTGCTTTTCAGCCTGACGCGCCAGCTCAATAACGCCGCAACCGGACGCCTTATCGCGCGGAATGGCTTAACGTTGACCACGCCAGCGTTTATCAATAACGGGCTGGTGGCGGGTACGGATATTCAGCTTAACGTCGCGGCGGTGACGAACAGCGGCACGCTGCAGGGGACTCGCACGCTGACGGTGACGGGCTCTCAGCTCAACAACCTGCAGGGCGGGATGCTGCTCTCCGGCGGCGATCTGCATCTGCAAAACGATAAACTCACCAACGGCGGATTGTTGCAGGGGAAAACCCTCAATCTGGCGACTGGCGAGTGGATCAACACCGGTAACGCGCTGGGTGAAGCGGGCGTGACGGCGACGGTCGCGGGAGCGTTCAACAACCAGGGAAAAGTGCTGAGTCAGCAAACTCTCGATCTGAACGCCGCCAACACCACAAATCAGGGGCAATTGCTGGCAAAAGTGCTGACGCTGCGCGGCGATCTGCTCAATAGCGGGCTGTTGCAGGGCAGCAGCGCGCTGGCGTGGACGGGCGGCAGTTTTACCAACCAGGCGCAGGGCCAGGCGACGGGCGGTGAGACGCTGACGCTTTCCGGAACCAGACTGAACAACCAGGGACAACTTCAGGCGCGCGACGCGACGCTCACCGCCACTACGCTGACCAATAGCGGCGCAGCGCAGGCGCTGGATCGCCTGAAAGTGAACGTCGACGGGCGACTGGATAATCAGGGCGCGATGCTCAGTCAAAATCTGTTTGAACTGACGGCGGCGCAGCTGTTTAACGACGGCCAGCTGGCTGCAAAATCGCTGACGCTCACGACCCCGCAGCTTACCAACACCGGCAGCGTGCAGGGCAATGACAGTCTGACGCTGACGACCCGCGCGCTGACCAACAGCCAGAGCGGGCAACTGGTCAGCGGCGGTTCGCTGGATCTGAATCTCGACAAACTCGACAACGCCGGGCTGATGCAGGTGAATCAGCGCTTCACGCTGAAGGGAAGCGAGCTGCTCAACCGCGGCGATATCCAGGCGGATGCGCTGGATGTGGTTCTCAGCACAACGCTGAATAACCAGGGCGGCATCGTGGCCAAAAATGGCGCGGCGCTGAACGCGACAACGCTGACCAACAGCGGGACGCTGGCGGGTAAAACGTTGACGCTGGGCGGGACGGATATTCGCAACGGCGGGCTGATTCAGGGCAACGATAAAGCCGATGCCACGGCCAGTCGCATCACCAACGAAGCGGCGGGCAAGTGGATTTCCGGCGGGGCGCTGACGCTCAATGGCGGTCAGCTGACGAACGCGGGTGCCGTGCAGGGCGCGACGATTGGCCTTACGGCGACGTCACTGGACAACGGCGGCACCCTGAACGGACTCAACGGATTTAGCGGAACCTTCAGCGGGAAACTGAACAACAGCGGCCAAATACAGAGCGGTGGCGCACTGAATTTCAGCGCCGACAGCATACTTAACCCTGGCCGTATGACGGGTAAAACCCTGACGCTGAACGCCCGCGATCTCAATAACAGCGGGCTCTGGCAAGGCACCGATGGCCTGACGCTGACGGGGAATACGCTTGCCACGACGGCAGCCTCGCGCACGCTCACGGGCGGCACGTTAACGCTGGATGCCGGACAACTCACCACGCAGGGCACGCTTCAGGGCCACAACGTTGGTATCACTTCTGACGGCTGGACGCACGGCGGCTCGCTCCTGAGCCTGGGCGGGATGAGTGCGAATATCGGCGGCACGCTCACCTCAACCGGTTCGCTGATGAGCAAAAGCGCGGCAGACGTGACGGCGCAAACGCTGGATAACCGCGGGCAGCTGCTGGGCGAAGGCGATGTCACACTGAGCGGCGACACGCTGAAAAACAGCGGCACGGTGCAGGGGAAAAATCTCGCGCTGCACCAGACCAGCATCAACAATCAGGGGACCCTGACCGGGCTGCAAAGCCTGACGATCGAAGCCCGACAGCAGCTGATGGCGCGTCTTGCTATGGCCGCGCCGCAGCTGGAGCTGATCAACGGCGCAACGGGCGCGCTGCTCACGCAGGGCACGCTCACGCTCACCTCCGGCACGGTGACGAACGCCGGAAGCTGGCAGGGACAAAATATTCTGCTTAATGCCCAGTCGTTGACCAACAGCGGCGCGGTGCAGAGCGCCGATGCGCTGCAAATGACGCTGGCGAATAATCTGACCAGCAGCGCTGGCAGCAAAATCACCGCGCTGGGCATCGCCACGCTTCAGGCACAGTCCCTCAATAATCAGGGGCAGTGGGCGGCGAAAAACCTGACGCTGAAAGGCGCGACGCTCAGTAACAGCGGCGCAATCAGCGGCGTGAACGGACTCACGCTGGCGCAAACCGGTACGGTGACTCAGCAGCAGAGCGGGACGATGCTCTCCGGAGGGGCGCTGAATGTTAACGCCGCGTCGGTCAGCAACGGCGGTAAAATTCAGGGCGCGACGCTCGGTGTGACCACCGGCGCATTGACCAATAACGGGCGTTTGCAGGGCGATAACGGTGCGACGCTCACTCTGAGCGGAACGCTGACCAACAATGCCGGCGGGGAAATCGTCAGCCGTCAGGGGCTGACGGTGACGACGCCATCGCTGTTTAACGACGGCCTGATGCAGGGCGGCGGCGAGACGCGCGTGACGGCGAACACCCAGACGCGCAACGATGGCAAGCTCCTTTCCGGCGGACGCCTCACGCTGACCACGCCGCAGTACACCGGCGCGGGCTGGCTTCAGGCGACGAACCTGATCCTCAATGCCGCGACGGCGACCAACAGCGGCACCTGGGTTGCCGATCAGGCGACGCTGACCGGGAACACGTTTACCAACCAGAGCACCACCCAGGCGGGCACGCTGGCGGTGAATTATCACCAGCTGACCAACAGCGGTACGCTGCTGGGCAATACCCAGCTGACGATTGACGCCGATCAGGTGAATCAGAGCGCGGCGGGCAAGCTGTTCAGCGGCGGCGATCTGTGGCTCGAAAGTCAGGGGCTGGATGTTGTCGGACAGGTGGTGTCGCTGGGCAATCTGACCTTAAAACTCACCAACGCGTTTACCAGTAAAACGGCGTTTGCGGCGGGTAAAACGCTGGCGATCAGCAGCAACGGCGCGATCGATAACCGCAGCATCATGCAGGGCCAGGCGGTCAATCTGACGGCGGGCGGCCAGCTCACTAACAACGGCCAGATCACCACGGGGACCGGGGCGAGCACGCTCTCTGGCAGCACCGTAGCGCTGAATGGGGCGGGTACGATCCAGGGCGGAGGCGATATCACTGTCGCCAGCCGCGGCAACATCACCGTCGACGGTTTTACCGGCACGCGCGGTTCGTTGACGCTCAGTGCGCCGGGTTCGATCATCAATACCGCACTGCTGTATGCGGCGAATAATCTGGCGCTGTACGCCAACAGCATCACCAATCAGCGCGGTGATATCCTCGCCGGAAATAACCTGTGGATGCAGAAAGACGCAGCGGGGAATGCAAACAGTGAAGTGGTGAATACGTCGGGAAATATTGAGACGCAGAATGGCGATATAACGATAAAAACGGCGCATCTTTTAAATCAAAGAGATTCGCTGAAAACCAGCGGTAATACCGAAGCTCTGTCTAACCCATCATACGTAGGAAGTCCCTCCTATAGCATGTCTCTCGAAGATATGTCTCAAGGTAGCTACTCCATAGTTTTGACCCGTACCGACGTATGGGTGGGTAGTTGTGGACCGTCAGGGGCATGTACTTCGGATGAGCCGTTTTATAGAAAGTCATACGTGCTGACTGAGAAAGGTAAAACCCAACGTTTTGCTGTCTCTCGTACGACAATGGATGTAACAAGTAATAGTTCGGCAGGGCGTATTTCCTCGGGCAAAAATATCAGTATTAATGCCGCGACGCTTGAAAATAGTGCCAGTAACATCCTCGCCAATAATAACGTTGCATTAAGTGGAAATGTACTAAATAACAATAGCTTTGAGTCAGGTGGCTATACCGATTATCTCATTTACTCAGCCGCTCATGTTGGTGCTGGTGGGACAACCTACACCTTAACTGGTCAAGAACGCGTACAGGATGCAGGCGGTGCGATTGTACGCTCCGTCATCCAGGCCGGTGGCAATGTCACTGCAAACTTCAGCAATAACATCAGCAACACCACTACCACCTCAAACGCAGGGGGTGTGAGCAACACCATTTCTGCGCCATCGCTGAACAGCCTCAGCAACCAGACCATCAGCAGCGGAGCGCAAAAACAGAGCCTGACAAATTCGGGCACGGTGGCGGTGAACTCCCCGCAGTGGGCCGATCAGCTGCAAGGCGCTTTGCAACAAATCAACGGCGGTGGAACGCTGGATTCCAGCGGTGCAGCGAATGCCTCGCTCAGTAACATTGCCATCACGCAAAAAGGCAACGCCAGCCTCGGCAAGCTGAACGATTTGGCCGCGGCGGGCGTCACCACGGCAGATCTGAATAACGCGAAAGCCGGAGCTGCCGGGCAGTATCAGGGGAAAACCGTTGATACCAGCGCGTATCCCGTACCGTCGGGCAATAACGGCTATTTTGTCATCTCTGACAACCCCAAAAGCCCGTACCTGATTAACGTCAACCCGAAACTCAACGACCTCGGGAAGCTCGATCCTGCGCTGTTTGCCGACCTGAATAATCTGATGGGAGTCAAGCCTGCGTCGAATGCCCCGCAGGAGACGCGTGCGGCGTTTACCGATGAAAAACAGGTGCTTGGATCGTCGTATATGCTGGGGCGTCTGAACCTGAACCCGGATTACGATTATCGCTTCCTGGGCGACGCGGCCTTCGACACCCGCTATGTCAGCAACGTGATCCTTAACCAGACCGGTAATCGCTATCTGAACGGGGTTGGCTCCGATCTTGACCAGATGCGCTATCTGATGGACAGCGCCGCCGCGGCGCAACAGTCGCTGGGCCTACAGTTTGGCGTCTCCCTGACCGCCGACCAGATTGCTTCGCTCGACCACAGCATTTTGTGGTGGGAGAAAGCCACCATCAACGGTGAAACGGTGATGGTGCCAAAAGTGTATCTGTCGCCGAAGGATGTCACCGTCAACAACGGCAGCGTGATTGCAGGCAATAACGTTACCCTGCAAAGCGGCAATATCACCAACAGCGGCGGCACGCTGCTGGCGAACAATAATCTGACGCTCGACAGCCAGAACAGCATCAGCAACCTCAACGACGGGCTGATGAAAGCGGGCGGCAATCTCAATCTCAGCGCCATCGGTGATATCAATAACATCAGCTCCACGATCGGTGGCAAAACGGTTCAGCTGGAGAGCCTGGATGGCAGCATCAACAACCTGACGCTGGCCGATCAGATTGATATCAATGCGAAAGGCAAATACAGCAATGTGAGTCTTAAGGATACCGTGCTGGGCAGTACCGCCTCCATCACCGCGCAGGATTCGCTGTCGCTGGAGGCGGGCAAAAACATCACCATCACCGGCGCGAATCTGGCCTCCGGCGGCGATATGCTGCTGAATGCGTGGGGCGATATTGCGGTTAACGCGAATCAGGTTAACGATGCCTACAGCTCCAGCCAGGCAAAAACCAGCCGTTCGTCCGTGACTTACCAGGGCAGTACGGTCAGTGCGGGCGGCAATCTTAGCGTCAATGCCGGAAACAATATCGATCTCAGCGCCAGCGATGTAAAAGCGGGCGCTAGCGCCGGGCTGAGCGCGGGTCACGATCTCAACCTGAACGCGGAACAGACCAGCGAAAGCCAACGTAACGGTAAACGCGAATCGCACAGTACCGATCTCGATCGCACGACGATTTCCGCAGGTGAAAATCTGGTGCTAAAAGCCGGACAGGACATCAATTCGCAGGCGGCGGCGCTGGCGGCCGAGAAGAACGTCGGCCTGCAGGCCGGACGCGACGTGAACCTTGAGGCCCAGGCCACCGGCGAAGGCGACAGCTACAAAGCGAGCAAGAAAACCGTCATCAACGAGTCGGTACGCCAGCAGGGAACCGAAATCGCCAGCGGCGGCGATACGCTGATTATCGCCGGACGCGATGTCACAACCGAAGCGGCGCAGGTGACGGCTCAGGGCGATATTGGCGTGTCGGCGGGACGCGACGTCAACCTTAATACCGCGACCGAAAGCGATTACTACTTCAAAGAGCAAACCAAAACCAAGAGCGGATTCCTCAGCAAAAAAACCACCCATACCATCGAGGAGAGCAGCGCAACGCGTGAGGCCGGAACGCTGTTAAGCGGTGATAACGTGCAGGTCACGGCGGGGAATAATCTGCTGGTAAAAGGTTCCTCCGTTGTGGGTGATGATGCGGTTGGGCTGAAGGCGGGGAACAACGTTGATATCGTTGCCGCCACCAACAGCAACACGGACTGGCGCTTTAAAGAAGAGAAAAAAAGCGGCCTGATGAGCACGGGCGGGATTGGCTTCACCATCGGCAGCAGCAAAACCACGCACGATCTGCGCGAGAGCGGTACCACCCAAAGCCAGAGCTTCAGCACCGTGGGGTCGACGGGCGGGAATGTGGATATCACCGCCGGAAATCAGCTTCACGTTGGGGGCGCGGATCTGGTGGCAGGCAAAGATATGTCCCTCACCGGCGACAGCGTGATTATCGAACCGGGCCACGATAAACGGACCCGCGATGAGACGTTCGAGCAGAAGAAAAGTGGGCTGACGGTTGCGCTTTCCGGTACGGTCGGCAGTGCGATCAACAACGCGGCGAGTGCGGCGCAGGATGCACATGAAGAGAGCGATGGCCGCCTGGCAGCGTTGCAGGCGACCAAAACTGCCCTCTCCGGTGTGCAGGTCGGGCAGGCGGTTGATATGGCCGCTACCACGGGCGACCCGAACGCGATGGGTGTGGCCCTCTCACTCACCACGCAAAAATCGAAATCAGAGCAGCACGCGCAGAGCAATGCGGTGACCGGCAGCACGCTGAACGCGGGCAATAACCTCTTCATCACCGCAAACGGGAAAGAAAAAGGGCCAAACAGCGGCGACATCGTGATTGCAGGCAGTCAGTTGAAAGCGGGCGGCGACACCACGCTGGATGCACAGAACGACATTCTGCTGAGCGGCGCGGCGAACACTCAACAGTCTGGCGGCAAGAACAGCAGCAGCGGCGGCGGTATTGGCGTGAGTATCGGTGCGGGCGGCAACGGCGCGGGCATCAGCGTGTTTGCCAACGTCAACGCGGCGCACGGGAAAGATAAGGGCAACGGCACCGACTGGACCGAGACCACGATAGACAGTGGCAAAACCGTCACTATCAAAAGCGGGAATGACACGGTGCTCGACGGGGCGCAGGTCAACGGCAATAAAATTGTTGCCGACGTCGGTCACGACCTGCTGATGAGCAGTCAGCAGGACACTAACAAGTACGACAGTAAACAGACCAGCATAGCGGCAGGGGGTAGCTTCACCTTTGGCTCGATGAGTGGCTCAGGCTATATCAGCGCTAGCCAGGACAAAATGAAGAGCCGCTTCGATTCGGTGGCCGAGCAGACCGGGCTGTTTGCCGGTGACGGCGGTTTTGATATTACCGTCGGCAATCACACCCAGCTCGACGGCGCGGTT
>WJYB01000012.1 GCA_009668015.1 Enterobacteriaceae bacterium RIT714 | reverse complement strand
TTGACAACCCCTCTTTTAAAAAAAACTTTCAACCGTCTCTTTTTTGCTCAAAACCCTGCTAAAGCGCTAGTTTTTCGAGCGTTTCAAAGCCATAACGGCGTAAAACGGGTAAAAGTCGCTCAGTCTCAGGCGTCAGCGCCATACAATAGGCAATATTTGCATCAGTGGATTTGGCATCAGGCGCTTCATGTTCAAGCAGCCAGGCGGTACGCCGGGCAATTGCTGCAGCAGAGTCAACCAGACGAGTGCCTTCCGGCAATACCGCGAGCAGCTCTTCCTGCAATAGAGGAAAGTGCGTGCAACCCAGTACCACCGTATCCGGCGGTTCGGCCATAAGCAGCCACGGGCGCAGAATACGACGCAGCTCCTCCAGCGACACCGGCTTACCGTGCAGTTTCGCTTCAGCCATCTCCACCAGCTCAGCAGACCCGAGCATGGCGATCTGACATTCGTTAGCAAAACGTTCGATCAGCTCACGGGTATAAGGACGCTTTACCGTTGCGCGCGTGGCCAGCAGGCCAACGATGCCATTTGCGGTCAGACGGGCAGCCGGCTTAATCGCCGGAACCACGCCAACAACCGGGAACGGGAATTTTTCGCGTAAGGCAGGAAGAGAAACGGTGCTTGCGGTATTACAGGCAATCACGGCCAGCGCTAAGGGGTAACGCTGTTGTACGGCAGTGACGATTTCGACTACGCGCTCAACAATAAAGTCTTCGCTCTTTTCCCCGTAAGGGAACGCCACGTTATCGAAAGCATAAATGTAATGGAGATCCGGCAGGAGATGCCGAATCTCATCATAGACCGAAAGCCCACCGACGCCGGAGTCAAACACCAGCACGGTGGGACGTGGATCAGAAGGTGTAGCTGCCAGACAAGGTGTATTCCCGTCCTGCAGTTTGGTAGCCATATACTGTCTCGTAATCTTTATCGAACAGGTTGGCTATTTTACCACGAACTGTTAGGTGTGAGGTGACAGGATATGAAACTGCGGCATCCCACAAACTTACCCCCCCCATTTTCACACGTTCAGTCGCATGGGTATCGCGATCGACTGCGACATCATAACGCGTCCCCAGATAACGGTAGGCGAGGTTCCAGTCGAGGTCCCATACCTGCCAGTCCAACTGATACTTAACCTGTTGCTTAGAGCGACGAGCCAGCACTTCATCGGTTTTGGCGTTACGTGGGTCAACATAATCATAAGAGATCTGATGGCTCAGCAACCCGGTATCAAATTGCGCCGTCGCTTCAATCCCTTTGATTCTGGCTTCATTCACGTTATAGAAACGGAAGTTTGAGTCGTAACCAATCAGGTTATCGACATCATTGCGATAACCCGTCACGCGCCAGTTAACCGGCCCCGTCAATCCTTCAAACCCACCTTCCCACTGCTTGCTCTCTTCGGGTTTAAGATTTGGATTACCATAATCCTCACTGTGGATCTGGCTCATGGTTGGCGCTTTATAGGCCGTGCCATAAGAACCGATAACGCGATAGCCCTCGATGAATTCCCATGCAGCGCTGGTTTGCCAGGTACTGTGGTTACCAAAGTTAGAGTTATCGTCGTTACGCGCAGCCGCTTCCAGCGTCACGCTATTAAACTGCTGCATCGCAGAAAGGAACACGCCAGTGTTACGCTGATCGTAGCCATTTTTCATGCTACCCGTTCCCGCTTCGGTTTTCTGCTTCTGCCAGTCCAGACCCACACCGACATTGCCGTGTCCGACACTAAAGGTGTTTATCCACTGGGTGGTGTACTGCTTCACATCATCGTTTGTAGCAGAATCAACATAACGGCCTTTTTTCGGATCATAGTTCTGATCTTTACTACGGCCATAGCCCGCAACCAACTGTGACTGATAAATCCCCTGGTTGTAGCGCAACCCGGTATCCCAGTTCTGACTGTAAAGCTGACGAGTATCTGGCGTACCATCCACCATATAGTTGGCATCATAGTGGTCATAACCGTCATAAGCAGTGCGGTTATCATAGCCAAAGCCGCGGAAGAAGCCGCTCACGCTATCGGTGATCTGCTGTTCCACGGAACCGTACAGAGACTTACTCATAAAACCGTCGCGATCCGGCTGACGCGGCGCGTCCTGCGCATCAATATCAAAGCCACGGGTATAGGTATAATTGCCCGCAAGGGTGACTTTGGTTTTATCAAATACCTGCTGGAATGAACCGTCGTACGCCTGGTAGCCCTTCGACCCCACGCCCGCAGAAATTTCACCGCCAGGCTTATCGCGCCCGGTAATAATGTTGATCACCCCGCCAATCGCATCGGAACCATACAGCGCCGAGCGTGGACCGCGAATGTACTCAATACGCTGGATAAGAGAGGTAGGGATTTGGCTGAGATCGGCAACGTTGCTGATCCCGGCGTTGTTCAGAGGAATGCCGTCAATCAGCACCAGCACGTGACGTGATTCCGTGCCGCGTATAAAAGTAGAAGCGTTTGCCCCCATGCCACCGCTTTGGGCGATATCCACCCCCGGCAAACGCTGCATGACTTCAACGACGCTCTTGGCCTGCCAGCGTTCGATATCTTCACGAGTCACCACAGACGTCGGTGCCAGAACGGTATTTGCCGGTTGCTCAAAACGGTTTGCTGTCACCACCAACGAGTCAGCGCTTTCCTGCGCCCAGCCCGAAAATGCCGTGACGGAAAGCGCCGTCATCAGCGATACTTTTTTAATCATTGTTAAAGCATCCACAATATAAGAAGGATGCCGCAGGCGTCATCTATAGCACGCGATGATGAAACCAAATGCGACGTGGTTCCGGCAGGTCTTCGGGCTTGGTGGCGTTTTACGGATGAAGACTTCCCGCTTTACAGCAGTGTCTACAACATTCATCCCGCCAGTCATTACCGCTGCGCGTCAGCTCCAGATTTACACTGGATTCCCTTTTCACTAAAAGAAGACCGGAAACAGAATGCTACAATTAGAAACGTATGGATGTCCAGACAGCTATGCATGATTAAATCTGGACATCCCCTGTACAGTGCTTACAATCCCCGCGAAATTGTTTACCACTCAGGATGCATCATGACCCCCGAACACCTCCCGACAGAACAGTACGACGCGCAGCTGGCAGAGAAAGTGGTCCGCCTGCAAAGTATGATGACGCCTTTCGCTGCGCCCGTTCCAGAGGTGTTTCGCTCACCGGTCAGCCACTACCGCATGCGCGCCGAGTTCCGTATCTGGCATGATGGCGATGACCTCTATCACATCATTTTCGACCAGCAGACAAAATCTCGTATCCGCGTGGATAGTTTTCCGGCGGCCAGCGAATTAATTAATCAATTGATGACGTTGATGATTGAAAGCGTTCGCGAGAATCCCGTTCTGCGCCACAAGCTTTTCCAGATTGATTACCTCACCACGCAAAGCAACCAGGCAATCGTCTCACTGCTGTATCACAAAGCGTTGAACGATGAATGGCGTCAGGAAGCCGAAACTCTGCGCGATGCGCTGCGTGCGAAGAACATCAATGTACATCTGATTGGCCGCGCGACGAAAACCAAAATTATGCTCGATCAGGATTACGTTGACGAACGTCTGCCGGTGGCCGGGAAAGAGATGATCTATCGCCAGGTCGAAAACAGCTTCACTCAGCCAAATGCAGCGATGAACATCCAGATGCTGGAGTGGGCGCTGAACGCCACCGAAGGGGCAACGGGTGATTTGCTGGAGCTGTACTGCGGTAACGGCAACTTTTCACTGGCGCTGGCGCGTAATTTTGAACGCGTGCTGGCTACCGAGATCGCCAAACCGTCCGTTGCGGCGGCGCAATACAACATTGCGGCAAACCACATTGATAACGTACAGATCATTCGTATGGCGGCCGAAGAGTTTACTCAGGCAATGAATGGCGTGCGCGAATTCAACCGCTTGCAGGGAATCGATCTGAAGAGCTACCAGTGCGAGACGATTTTCGTCGATCCCCCGCGCAGCGGGCTGGACAGCGAAACCGAGAAAATGGTGCAGGCTTATCCGCGGATTTTGTACATTTCCTGCAACCCGGAAACCTTATGCAAGAATCTGGAAACATTAAGCCAGACGCACAAGGTTGAGCGGCTGGCGCTGTTCGATCAGTTCCCTTATACGCACCATATGGAGTGCGGCGTACTGCTGACGGCGAAATAATCAGCTTTTACAGGGCAGGTAAGCCTTGCGCTACCTGCCTGAAAGTGTCTGATAGCGCTTCGTTTATTCCGATATCTGGTGCTTACGGTGACGCATTTTAACGCCGATCCAGAATACCAGCGCCACAGAAAGTACAGCTGGCAGGAAGTTAGAGCCGATATCCGGATACTCCGCGCGCACTACGGTGCTATACAGCAGAACGCCCAGGACAAAGAACGCGGCAGCCAGGCCCGGTAATCCTACCGGCATGGTGCGATTCTGATAGCGCTGATGCAAACAGTAAACCGTCAGCACCACAGCGATGATCGGAAAAATCGAAAATGGCACGATGGAGCTAAACACGGCTGCGAACGTACCATTAATTGATAAGCCAGCGATCAATGCCAGCAACAACGTACCTTTATCCTGACCTGACTGTTTCATTTCTCACCCTTCGTCGATTTGATGCGCCAACTTTTCTTGTTCACGGCGATACCAGTAATACGCCCCTTTGGAAATCATCCGCAGTTGCAGGACCAGTCGCTCTTCGAGTTGCTTACGTTGTTCAACGCCAACATCCAGTGCTTCAGCGCCCGCACTGAAAACAATCGTCACCATCGCCTCGGCCTGCGCTTCCGTGAAGGCGCGTGGCATATGGTTTTCGATTTCAAGATAGTCGGCAAGTTCCGCGATAAAATGCTGAATTTCGCGCGCCACAGCGGCACGAAACGCGGCAGATGTTCCCGAGCGTTCACGCAGTAACAGGCGAAACGCATTGGGATTGTTGCCGATAAATTCCATAAAGGTAGATACCGACGTGCGGATAACGCTGCCGCCTTTGGCAATACGCTGACGCGCCTGACGCATGAGCTGGCGCAGCATCAGGCCGCTCTCATCCACCATGGTCAGACCCAGTTCATCCACATCACGGAAATGACGATAGAAGGACGTTGGCGCAATCCCTGCTTCGCGTGCAACTTCGCGCAAGCTCAAACTGGCAAAACTCCGCTCTGCACTCAACTGACTGAATGCCGCTTCCACCAGCGAACGCCGGGTTTTCTCTTTTTGTTGTGCTCTTACGCCCATCACTTTAATCGAATCCTTCCAAAGGCCTGCTGGCACTATACCAGAGAATAAAATTAATCTGTTTACGCGGCTTTGTGAATGATTGTTTACGCGCGGTTTGTGCTCCACAGCTCGAAAAGAGCACAACGATAATTGGGTTATCCGACCAATGATGTTACTATTCTGTTGCTTTTATGTATAAGAACAGGTAAGCCTTGCCATGCCACACACCTACGATTACGACGCAATAGTTATTGGTTCCGGCCCCGGCGGCGAAGGCGCTGCGATGGGACTGGTGAAACAGGGAGCCAGAGTAGCGGTCATAGAGCGCTATCATAATGTTGGTGGCGGTTGCACCCACTGGGGCACCATCCCTTCAAAAGCCCTCCGCCACGCCGTTAGCCGCATTATCGAATTCAATAAAAACCCTCTTTACAGCGACCATTCCCGACTTCTTCGTTCTTCCTTTGCCGACATCCTTAACCACGCCGATAACGTGATTAACCAGCAAACGCGGATGCGCCAGGGATTCTACGAACGTAACCACTGCGAGATCTTGCAGGGGGATGCGCACTTTGTTGACGAGCACACGCTCGCGCTGAAGTGCCATGACGGTTCCGTTGAGACGATTACCGCCGAGAAATTTGTTATCGCCTGCGGCTCCCGCCCGTACCATCCTACGGACGTTGATTTCTCGCACCCGCGCGTTTATGACAGCGACTCCATTCTGAGCCTGCATCATGAGCCGCGACACGTACTGATCTACGGCGCAGGGGTGATTGGCTGCGAATATGCGTCGATCTTCCGCGGAATGGACGTGAAAGTGGACCTGATTAACACCCGCGACCGTCTGCTGGCGTTTCTCGATCAGGAGATGTCCGACTCCCTTTCCTACCACTTCTGGAACAGCGGCGTGGTTATTCGCCACAACGAAGAGTACGAGAAAATCGAAGGTTGCGATGACGGTGTGATCATGCACCTGAAGTCCGGCAAAAAGCTCAAAGCCGACTGCCTGCTGTATGCCAATGGCCGTACCGGTAACACCGATTCACTGGCGCTGGAAAACATCGGCCTCGAAACCGACAGCCGTGGCCAGCTGAAGGTCAACAGCATGTACCAGACCGCTCTGCCGCATATCTACGCGGTGGGTGACGTGATTGGCTATCCGAGCCTGGCTTCCGCCGCTTACGATCAAGGTCGCATCGCTGCACAGGCGCTGGTCAAAGGCGAAGCGACAGCGCATCTGATCGAAGATATCCCGACCGGTATTTACACCATTCCGGAGATCAGCTCGGTGGGTAAAACCGAACAGCAGCTGACGTCAATGAAGGTGCCTTACGAGGTAGGTCGTGCGCAGTTTAAACATCTGGCGCGGGCGCAAATCGTGGGAATGAGCGTGGGCACGCTGAAGATTTTGTTCCATCGCGAGACGAAAGAGATCCTGGGGATTCACTGCTTTGGTGAACGCGCCGCGGAAATCATTCATATCGGGCAGGCGATCATGGAGCAAAAAGGTGGCGGTAACACGATCGAGTACTTCGTTAACACCACCTTTAACTACCCGACAATGGCGGAAGCCTATCGGGTAGCGGCGCTAAATGGCTTAAACCGCCTGTTTTAACGCACTGTCAAAATGGCCATCCATCGAACTGCGGATGGCCTCTGCCAGCTGCTCATAGCGGCTGCGCAGCGGTGATCCTGGACGATAGACCAGACCAATGGTACGACGCGGCTCCGGTTTAATGCACGGCAGATAAACCACACCGTCACGCTTACGCTCGCGCGGCACGGCCAGAGCTGGCAGCAAAGTAATTCCGCTGCCCGCCGCCACCATATTGCGCAGCGTTTCCAGGCTGGTTGCACGGAAATGCGTATCTTCATCCGCACCCGCCTCAAAACAGAAGCCCATCGCCTGATCGCGCAGACAGTGACCGTCTTCCAGCATCAGCAGCTTTTCACCCGCCAGATCGGACATCGGCACGCGATCGCGGTTCGCCCACGGGTGATCTTCATAGATCGCCAGCATCATCGGCTCATCGAACAGCGGCACTTCGATAAAGGCTTCACTCTCTTTGACCAGCGCCAGAATCGCGCAATCCAGTTTGCCGCTATCAAGCTGCGCCAACAGCTGATGGGTCTGAGCTTCATGCAGATACATTTCAAGCTTCGGGAACGTCTGATGCAGCATCGGAATAATTTGCGGTAACAGATACGGGCCAACGGTGGGGATCAGGCCAATATGCAGCGGGCCAGACATGGCTTCCCCCTGCTGGCTTGCCATTTCCTTCAGCACTTTGACCTCACGCAACACAGTGCGCGCTTGATCCACCAGCAGCAAACCGGCCTGGGTGAACAGCACTTTACGACTGGTGCGCTCCAGCAGCATCACGCCCAGCTCATCTTCCAGCTTACGGATCTGGCCGCTCAGGGTCGGCTGGCTGACGTGGCAGGAATCTGCCGCGCGGCGAAAATGACGATGCTCAGCTAACGCTACCAGGTATTCAAGATCACGAATATTCATTATTCATCCTCCGTCGCCACGATAGTTCATGGCGATAGATAGCATAGCAACGAACGATTATCCCTATCAAGCATTCTGTTGAATAATACACCACATAGACGGGGCGGGACCTGTTTGACCCTTGAAGTCTCCGCCGCGTCATACGAGTTTCTCTCAAACTCGAACAACTAAAGCCAACGTGAACTTTTGCGGACTCCGTGTCCGCTTTTTTTTTGCGTAAAAACGCCCAAGGCAAAAGCAAAACGGCCACTCCAGTGACCGTTTTTAGTATTTTCTCCCTCTCCCCGTGGGAGAGAGCCGGGGTGAGGGCATCAGCGCGCACAAGGCAAAAGCAAAACGGCCACAACAGTGACCGTTTTTAGTATTTTCTCCCTCTCCCGTGGGAGAGAGCCGGGGTGAGGGCATCAGCCCGCACGCCACTAAATCAACCGATCTTTCGCATCGGAAATCGCCTGCGCCACCTGCTTCGGCGATACACCGCCTTTCGCAGCACGCTTATCCAGACACGATTGCAGCGCCAGGATCGGATAGACATCATCGCCAATCACCGCACTGAATTTTTGCAAATCAGCCAGCGTAAGGTCTTCCAGCGGCTTGCCCTGACGAATCGCCTCAACCACCGCTTCGCCCACAATATGGTGCGCCTCACGGAACGGTACACCTTTTGCGACCAGGTAATCCGCCAGTTCAGTGGAGTTCGCATAACCCTGCTGCGCCGCTTCCTGGCAACGCGGACGTTTCACCTGAATACCGTCCAGAACTAATGCGCCCATGTGCAGACAATCCAGCCAGGTGTCGAGCGCGTCGAACAGCCCTTCTTTATCTTCCTGCATATCTTTGTTGTAAGCCAACGGCAGGCCTTTCAGGGTCATCATCATGCCGGTAAGCGCACCCTGAACGCGACCACACTTGCCGCGAATCAGCTCCAGAGCATCCGGGTTTTTCTTCTGCGGCATCAGCGATGATCCGGAGGTCACACGGTCAGACAGCTCAACAAATCCGGCTTCACCAGAGTTGAAGAAAATCAGGTCTTCGGCAAAGCGCGACAGATGCACCATGCCAATGGAAGCGTTTGAAAGCAGTTCAAGAACATGGTCACGATCCGAGACGCTGTCCAGGCTGTTGCGGGTTGCACTGGCAAATCCCAGCCAGCCGGCCAGCTGTTCACGATCGATTTCGTAGGCCGTTCCGGCCAGCGCACCGCTGCCCAGCGGGCTAACGTCCAGACGCTTCAGCGTATCCTGTAAACGACTTTCATCACGGGCCAGCATCTCAACATAGGCAAGACACCAGTGTGCAAACGTCACCGGCTGCGCGCGTTGCAGGTGGGTATAACCCGGCATGACGGCATCCTGATTGCTGTGTGCAGTTTCGACCAGCGCGCTTTGCAACTGGCGATTCGCCGACAACAGCTCGCCAACGGTATCTTTGCACCACAGCTTCAGGTCAGTCGCGACCTGATCGTTACGGCTCCGCCCGGTGTGCAGCTTTTTACCCAACTGGCCGACTTTGTCGATAAGCTTGCCTTCCACCCAGCTGTGAATGTCTTCAGCATCGCTTTCGAGGATTTGCTGCGGGTTCACGCGAACCTCTTCCAGCAGATTGTTCAGCGCCTCTTCCAGCTGCAGCTGTTCATCCGCGCTCAGCACACCTACCGTGACCAGCGCTTTGGACCAGGCCACAGAGCCGACGATATCCTGTTCGGCCAGGCGGTAGTCGAAGCGCAAAGAGTCGTTGAACTGTTTGAACCGCTGATCCGCTGCCTGTGTAAAACGCCCACCCCAAAGTGCCATAACATGCTTCCTTAAATTCGTTTAATGATGCCCCTCAGAGAAGGGGAAAAAACTTATGCCAGAATACGGGTGCCAATCGGCGTACCGTTAAACAGCGCCGGGAGTTGCTCCGCATGACGCCATGAGGCGATATCGACCGGGCGACCCAGCGTGCGGGCGGCATCCAGTGCGGCATTCACCTTCACAATCATGCCATCAGTAATAATGCCCTGATCGATCAACTGCTCGGCTTTCGCCGCCGTCATCTCAGCGATGCGCTGGCCTTTACCGTCCAGAATGCCACTCACGTCAGAGAGCAGAATCAGATCCGCGCCCAGCGTTGCCGCCAGAGCCGTCGCCGCCTGGTCCGCATTGACGTTCATCAGTTGCCCTTCGTCGGTCACACCGATAGAGCTGACGACAGGTAAGAACCCGCCTTCCAGCAACATGTTAATCAGCGCAGGTGACCCCGGCTTCGCCAGCCCAACGTGACCGAGCTCTTCGTCGAGTTGCGTAACCTTAACGCTGTCGCCATCGCCCAGGTAAAGCCCCACTGACGCGATACCTTGTTTCTTCGCCCACGCCAGCAGCGTTTTATTGGCGGTTCCCGCCAGCGCGCCGGTAATGATGTCGATCTGATCGGCAGGGGTCACACGCAGGCCGTTTTTCTTTTTCACCGGCAGGTTAAGCCCTTTCATCAGCTCATCCACCACGCAGCCGCCGCCATGAACAATCACCAGCGGGCGCTGATGTGATTCGCGATAGTTAACCAGCGCGGTAAACAGGCGTTCCAGCGCTTCTTCGCTGTCCAGCAGGACACCACCGAGTTTGATAATTAATGGGTTCATCATCACACCTTAAATAAGAGACTGGGTTTCAGCGAAGCCAAAACGAATATTTGCACACTGCATGGCCTGTGCGGCAGCGCCTTTAAGTAAGTTATCTTCTGCGGCAACCACGATCAGGTGTTCACCCTGAACGGCAAAGCCAATATCGCAGAACGGCAGACCAACCACGTTTTTCAGCGCCGGGACACCTTTGTCATACAGACGCACCAGCGGCTTGTCGGCATATGCCTCATTAAAGACCGCTGCCACCTGTTCTTTCGTCACGCCCGGTTTCAGACGGCAGGTGATGGTTTCGAGGATCCCGCGCGGAAAGCTGCCCAGATGCGGGGTAAATATCACCTCAGCACCCAGATGGGTTGTGATTTCCGGATGATGGCGGTGATTAAACACGCCGTACGGTTGCAGGCTCACTTCACAGAAGCTGTTCGACATCGCGGCCTTACGCCCGGCACCGCTGACGCCACTGGTCGCATTGATCACCGGCCACTGATTGAGATCCAGCAGGCCCGCGTCGATCAACGGTTTCAGCGAAAGCTGTGCCGCCGTCGGATAGCAGCCGGGAACCGCCACCAGATTCGCCTCTTTCAGCTTGTCTGCACTCCACTCCGCCAGCCCGTACACCGCTTTATCAAGAAGATCCGGGTGCTGATGAGTGAAGCCATAATATTTTTCGTAGAACGCACTATCGTTAACCCGGAACGCGCCAGAGAGATCAAACACCACGCAGCCGGCAGCCAGAAACTGCGGCGCCAGGTCGTGGCTGACTTCGTGAGCGGTGGCGAGAAACACCACATCCACGCCATCGCTAAACTCGCTGATGTCGGACATCGGCTGCAACGGCAGGTCGACGATCCCCTTAAGTTGCGGATGCAAATCGGAAATTAACTTTCCCGCATCATTGCTTTGCGCTGACACGGTCAAAGCGGTTATGGTCATATGAGGATGGCGATTCACGTAGCTCACTAGCTCTGCGCCCGCATAACCGCTAGCGCCCACAATCAGCGTATTCAACATCGGGTTCCTTTACGATCAACGTTAGTGTATTTTTATTCACATTTAGTGCATGAATATTGATACTATCACGACCTAAGGTATGTCAACAATGAAAATGAATTTACCACCCTTTATCGAGATCTACCGCGCTCTGATTGCCACGCCGTCCATCAGCGCGACCGAAGAAGCGCTCGACCAGAGCAATGAGTCTTTAATCAATTTACTGGCTGGCTGGTTTAGCGAACTCGGGTTTAAGGTGGAAGTTCAACCCGTACCAGGAACCCGCCACAAATTTAACCTGCTGGCCAGTACCGGACAGGGGGCAGGCGGCCTGCTGCTGGCTGGACATACCGATACCGTGCCTTTCGATGATGGACGCTGGACGCGCGATCCGTTCACCCTGACTGAACATGACAACAAGCTTTACGGTCTGGGCACGGCGGACATGAAAGGGTTTTTCGCGTTCATTCTCGATGCGCTGCGTGACGTCGATGTCACAAAGCTGAAAAAGCCACTCTATATTCTGGCGACCGCCGACGAAGAAACCAGTATGGCAGGTGCGCGCTATTTTGCTGAAAACACCGAACTGCGTCCCGATTGTGCAATCATCGGCGAACCGACTTCGCTCCAGCCGGTCCGGGCGCATAAGGGCCACATATCTACCGCCGTGCGCGTTCTGGGGCAGTCTGGCCACTCCAGCGATCCGGCACGCGGCGTCAACGCTATCGAACTGATGCACGATGCCATTGGTCGCATCATGCAGCTGCGTGACTCCCTCAAAGAGCGCTATCACCACGATGCATTCACCGTGCCGTATCCCACGCTAAACCTTGGCAGTTTGCACGGCGGCGACGCGTCTAACCGCATCTGCGCCTGTTGTGAATTACATATGGATATCCGTCCGCTACCCGGCATGACCCTGAGCGATCTGGATGGATTACTCACAGAAGCGCTGGCTCCGGTGAGCGAGCGCTGGCCTGGCCGTTTGACCGTCACGGAACTGCATCCGCCGATCCCGGGCTATGAGTGTCCGCCAAATCATCAGTTGGTGGAGGTGGTTGAAAAACTGCTCGGCGCGCAAACCGAGGTCGTTAACTACTGCACCGAAGCGCCGTTTATCCAGACGCTGTGCCCGACGCTGGTATTGGGTCCAGGCTCTATCAACCAGGCCCACCAGCCGGATGAATATCTGGAAACCCGTTTTATTAAGCCGACCCGCGAATTAATTACCCAGGTTGTGCATCACTTCTGCTGGCACTAACGTTCCCGCTTTGGTTCCCTCTCCGTGTGGGAGAGGGCACTAAAACGCATGATCGCCATCACATTCCCATAAGCATCTCTTATCTGACGCGAAGCGAATTAAATTTCGTAAATTGCCCACATTTATTCGTTTGCTGAACCGTTTTCGCAGCAATTGACGACAGGGGTTTTACGTGGCTTTATAAAGGGAGATGACAAAATAATGTCCAAAAGAGTTCTGAATGGGCATAAACAAAAATGATGGGGTGTCTGGGTTTTATGAACGAACAATATTCCGCGTTGCGTAGTAATGTCAGTATGCTCGGCAAAGTGCTGGGAGATACCATCAAGGATGCGTTGGGGGAGAACATTCTCGACCGCGTTGAAACAATCCGTAAGCTGTCCAAATCCTCCCGTGCTGGAAATGAAGCGAACCGTCAGGAGTTGCTCACCACCTTGCAGAACCTGTCTAACGATGAGCTTCTGCCCGTTGCGCGCGCGTTTAGCCAGTTTCTGAACCTGGCCAACACAGCCGAGCAATACCACAGCATCTCGCCAAACGGCGAAGCTGCCAGCAACCCGGAAGTCATTGCCCGTACGCTCAGAAAACTCAAAGAGCAACCCGACCTTAACGAAGCGACGATTAAAAAAGCGGTCGAATCGCTGTCGCTGGAGCTGGTGCTCACCGCACACCCCACCGAGATCACCCGTCGTACGCTGATCCACAAAATGGTGGAAGTGAACAACTGCCTGAAGCAGTTAGATAACAAAGACATCGTTGATTACGAACGCAACCAGCTGATGCGTCGTCTGCGCCAGCTGATTGCGCAATCCTGGCACACCGATGAAATCCGTAAATATCGCCCAAGCCCGGTCGACGAAGCCAAATGGGGCTTTGCGGTCGTCGAAAACAGTCTTTGGGAAGGCGTGCCGAATTATCTGCGCGAGCTTAACGAGCAGCTCGAAGAGAATCTGGGTTATCGCCTGCCGGTGGATTTTGTGCCGGTACGCTTCACCTCCTGGATGGGTGGCGACCGCGACGGCAACCCGAACGTTACCGCTGAAATCACCCGTCACGTCCTGCTGCTCAGCCGCTGGAAAGCGACCGACCTGTTCCTGAAAGATATTCAGATCCTGATTTCCGAGCTGTCGATGGTAGAAGCCACGCCAGAGCTGCTGGAACTAGTGGGCGAAGCGGGGGCCAGCGAGCCGTACCGCTATCTGATGAAAAACCTGCGCAGCCAGCTGCTGGCAACCCAGGCATGGCTGGAAGCACGCCTGAAAGGCCAGCGTCTGCCTAAACCTGCAGGTTTGTTGAGCCAGAACGAACAGCTGTGGGACCCGCTTTACGCGTGTTACAAATCCCTGCAGGCGTGCGGCATGGGCATCATCGCCAACGGCGAACTGCTCGATACCCTGCGCCGCGTGAAGTGTTTCGGCGTGCCGCTGGTGCGTATCGACGTGCGTCAGGAAAGTACCCGCCACACCGAAGCGCTGGGCGAACTGACCCGCTATCTCGGTATCGGCGATTACGAAAGCTGGTCAGAAGCCGATAAACAGGCGTTCCTGATCCGCGAACTGAATTCAAAACGCCCACTCCTGCCACGCAGCTGGGAACCGAGCGAAGAAACCAGCGAAGTGCTCAACACCTGTAAAGCGATCGTTGATGCGCCAAAAGGATCTGTCGCCGCCTATGTGATCTCCATGGCGAAAACCCCTTCCGACGTACTGGCCGTTCATCTGTTGCTGAAAGAAGCCGGGATCACTTTTGCGCTGCCCGTAGCACCGCTGTTTGAAACCCTCGACGACCTGAACAACGCCAACGATGTCATGACCCAGTTGCTGAATATCGACTGGTATCGCGGCTTTATTCAGGGCAAACAGATGGTGATGATTGGCTATTCCGACTCGGCAAAAGATGCGGGCGTAATGGCGGCATCCTGGGCGCAGTACCAGGCACAAGACGCGCTGATCAAGACCTGCGAAAAAGCGGGTATCGAACTGACGCTGTTCCACGGACGCGGCGGCTCCATTGGCCGCGGCGGCGCGCCGGCTCACGCGGCACTGCTTTCGCAACCGCCGGGCAGCCTGAAAGGCGGCCTGCGCGTGACCGAGCAAGGCGAGATGATCCGCTTTAAATACGGTCTGCCGGAAGTGACCATCAGCAGCCTGTCGCTCTACACCAGCGCGATTCTGGAAGCGAACCTGCTGCCACCGCCGGAGCCGAAAGACGCGTGGCGCCACATCATGGACGAGCTATCGGACATCTCCTGCGACCTGTACCGCGGCTATGTGCGTGAAAACAAAGATTTCGTTCCTTACTTCCGCTCTGCCACGCCTGAGCAAGAGCTGGGCAAACTGCCGCTCGGCTCTCGCCCTGCGAAACGTCGCCCGACAGGCGGTGTGGAATCCCTGCGCGCCATTCCGTGGATTTTCGCCTGGACGCAAAACCGTCTGATGCTGCCCGCCTGGCTCGGTGCAGGTGCGGCGCTGCAAAAAGTGGTCGAAGACGGCAAGCAAAGCGAACTGGAAACCATGTGTCGCGACTGGCCATTCTTCTCCACCCGTCTGGGCATGCTTGAGATGGTGTTCTCTAAAGCCGACCTGTGGCTGGCGGAATACTACGATCAGCGGCTGGTAAAACCCGAGCTGTGGGGCCTGGGTAAAGAGCTGCGCGAGCTGCTGGAAGGCGATATCAAAGTGGTACTGGATATCGCCAACGACTCACATCTGATGGAAGATCTTCCGTGGATTGCTGAGTCTATCCAGTTGCGTAATGTCTACACCGACCCACTGAACGTACTGCAGGCAGAGCTTTTGCATCGCTCTCGTCAAGCGGAAGAAGAAGGCAAAGAGCCGGATCCGCGCGTTGAGCAAGCGCTAATGGTCACCATCGCGGGCGTCGCCGCAGGCATGCGTAATACGGGCTAACCTCTTGTTTTACGCTTATCAGGCCACACCATGTGTGGCCTTTTTTTATGCTTGCAGGTAAGGTTTTCTCTTTGGTCAACATGGAAGGAAACGCCATGCAGCAAGACATCAGCCTGATCCTGGCCGAATTGATTGAAGGCCCGACATCCCTGCGGAAAGTGCATTTTGCTGGCCCCACAACTCCCGCACCAGAGCTGGCGCTGCGGGTTGATTTCCCTCGTCTGGAGATCGTGCTGGAGGGATCAGTGAAAGACGCCTCGACTGGGATTTTACAGACTCATGATGCCTTATACGTCCCGGCTGGCGGCTGGAACTCGCCGCAATGGCAACAACCCGTTACCGCGTTAAGCATTCTGTTTGGCAAACAACAGCTTGGTTTTAGTCTGGTGCAGTGGGATGGCGTTATCCTTCGTAATCTGGCGAAACAGCACGTTGCACGCCGCGGCCCGCGGATTGGCTCATTCCTGCTGCAAACGCTACATGAAATGCAGATGCAGCCACAGAAGCAGCAAACTGCCAGACTGATTGCCTTAAGCCTGCTCAGCCATTGCACCGACCTGCTCGGCAGCCAGATCCAGACAGCTTCACGCAGCCAGGCCCTGTTCGGCGCCATTCGTGACTATATTGATGAGCACTACGCTTCGCCACTGACCCGTGAATCCGTCGCGAAAGCGTTCTACATCTCACCCAACTATCTTTCGCATCTTTTCCAGAAGACAGGCGCGGTGGGGTTTAACGAATATCTGACGCATACCCGGCTGGAGCATGCCCGTCAGTTGCTGAAGGGTTATGATTTGAAGGTCAAAGAGATCGCACACAGCTGCGGGTTTATTGACAGTAACTATTTTTGCCGACTGTTCCGCAAAAATACAGAACGCTCTCCGTCTGAGTATCGCCGCCAGTACCACAGCCAGCTCACCGGAAAGTCGGTTAATCCAGAATAAGCTGGGTATGCTGCGGGGCAGACAGCAGTTTACGTACGGCAACCATCACCTTTTGCGGATCGCGTAAGAACGCATTGATACCGCATTTCACATAACGACACTGCTCGAATCGCTCCACGCCAGCCAGTTCAATATCCGTAATAAGCAGAACCACTTCCGCCTGGCGAATGTCCTCTTCTGTCAGTTCACATTCAATACCCAGAGCGCCCTGAGTTTCGATTCGAATGTTCCACTTCTCCTGGTGGCAGAGCTTTTCCAGCTTTTCAGCTGCCATGTAAGTATGGGCGACACCGCTCACACAGGCGGTCACTGCGGCAATTCGGTGTCCCGCGATAGCGGCCATATTAACCTCCGACGGTTACCAAAAATCCTGCACGCTCGGCCATCTGTCGCATCCGGGCGATATCCTCCTCCGTCGGTTCAGACACCTGGCTCATCGTCCACTTGTGTCCGAGTAGCCGATATTTCGGCTCGCCGTACTGATGGAAGGGCAACAAATGCAATTGCCGTACTTTTGAGGGTATCAGAAATGCCAGCACGCGATTCATATTCGTCTCACTCAGCGTATAACCGGGGATGAGCGGCACGCGCGGGATCACGTTAATGCCCTCTTCCACCAGACGCAGCAGATTATCCAGAACCCGCGGTAGGTTCATATTTACCACGGTTTTCGCCTGGTCTGTCTCCATGATTTTCAGATCGAACAACACTTCGTCGCACTGCTTCGCCATGGGGAGAAGACGGGAAAGCGGCGCATCCCCTGCGGTTTCAATGGCGGTATGGATCCCCCACCGACGCAGCCGCTGCAATAGCTGAGTGGCAAAGGGTGCTTGCATCAACACCTCACCGCCGGAGAGCGTCACACCACCGCCGGAGGAGCGAAAGAAAAGTTCATCTTTCATTACCTCGCGTTCGAGTTCTTCAAGTGTGACATCGCGACCAATATGCTCAAACGCACCGGAAGGGCATTCGGAAACATCTCGCAAACAAGGTGCGCAGTGCAGACATTTGCTCTCCCTGCGTACGGTTTCGATCCTGGGTGAGATGGATTCCGGATTCGCGCACCACGGGCAGGAATGGGGACAGCCTTTAAAAAAGACCACCGTACGGATGCCCTGCCCGTCATTCAGGGAGTAGCGCTGGATGTTGAAAATACGCGCCTTGTCAGCGCGTGTTTCTATCACTTCACAGCTGATGCGCGGTACGGCGGATAATGTCATCCTGAATCTCCTTCGACAGCTCAACAAAGAAGGCGCTGTACCCGGCGACGCGGACCACCAGCCCGGCGAAATCCTGTGGACGCTGCTGCGCTTCGCGAAGCGTATCCGCATTCACCACGTTGAACTGAACATGCTGCAGTTTCAGCTGGGTGAAGGCACGCAGGAAATCGGCCAGTTTTTGTAACCCGGCGTCACCTTGCAGCGTGGCTGGCGTGAACTTCACATTCAGCAGCGTGCCATTGGACAGCAGATAGTTATCCAGCTTGCTCACGGATTTCAGCACCGCCGTCGGGCCCTGCATATCCTGGCCGAGCATCGGCGACAACCCACCGTCAGCTAACTGTTCACCGGCAAAACGCCCATCCGGTGTGGCTCCGACGACAGCACCGAGCGGCACGTGGGCTGAGACGGTATACGATCCCGGCGTGAATTGCCCCCCGCGCGGATTACGATACTTTTCGACCTCTTTGCAATAGTGGCGCAGGAGTTCAGCGCTGATATTGTCGACCTCGTCGATATCATTGCCGTATTTTTCGAAGCGATGGATAAGCCGTGCACGGATCTTTTCACCTTCGGGCGTCGCGAAGTTCGCTTTTAGTACCGCCAGCAGTTCATCAAAACTTAAGCGCTGCTGCTCAAACACCAGCCCTTTTAAGGCATGAAGCGAATCACTCAGATTGGCGATCCCAATACCCTGCACTCCGGAGAAATTATACCGTGCCCCACCTTCGGTAATGTCCTTGCCGTTATCAAGACAGTCGCTAATAAAGGAAGAGAGCAGCGGAACCGGTGCCCAGTCGCGATGGCCAATGTCGCAGATATTGCTGCCTTCGACCATTAACGCAATGTAGTGGTTAATTTTGGTGCGGATATGTTCC
Organism: Enterobacteriaceae bacterium RIT714; assembly: GCA_009668015.1. GTDB lineage: Bacteria > Pseudomonadota > Gammaproteobacteria > Enterobacterales > Enterobacteriaceae > Enterobacter. Next base: position 105,294 of record WJYB01000012.1, on the reverse strand, counting down.
AGTAATTCGTCATAACTCAGCGCCGCATTGCCTTCGTTCTCCTGCATCGCAATTTCCATTACTTTCAGCAGGTTAAACATGGCGATATCGTGCAGACCGTAGGTTTTACCCGGAATCGACAACTCAACGCAGCCGACAACCGCGTAATCGCGCGCATCTTCCAGCGATACCCCGCGATTCAGGAAAGCGGGAACCACCACCTCGTCATTGAAAATCTGCGGAATACCGGTGCCCAGACGAATAGTTTCGGCCGTCTTGAGCAGGAATGGCCTGTCGATAAACTCATTGACGCGAACGCCCAGATTCGGCTGCGGTAACTGGATACTCTGATAGGCATCGAGGCAGAGGAATGAGAGCACGTTTACCGCGCTGCGGCCATTTTCCGTCAGGCCGCCCAGCAACGCGGTGTAGCCCGTCGGGAATCCGGCAAAATAGCGGGCGCTGCTGGTCGAGCGTAACAGCACCACGTCGTTGCATTTCACCCACAAGGATTCTAATAACTCTTTGAGAAAAGCCGCGTCTTCGCCTTGGCTCAGCGAGGCCTGATAAAATGGCAGCATATACTGATCGAAGCGGCCAATAGAGAGCGAGCTGGCGTTAGATTCATACTGCAAAATAACGTTCATGTACCAGAACAGCTGACACGCCTGCCAGAAGCTTTGCGGCTTGTACTGGGCGTTGTGGCGTGAGTTTGCAGCGATGGCCAACAGCTCATGTCGACGCGGTTCGTCAAAGCGTTCAGCCATCCCTTCCGCCAGCGCCGCGTAGCGCAGGATATGGCGCTGTGAGGCTTCAAGCAGCATCAGCGCGGCCTGATAAAACGCATTCTTCGGCTCGCGCTGACAGTGCTCGTTCATCTCAGCCACCAGCGCACCCAGCCCGTTGTTCAACAGACGCGGGTAATCAATAATGATGTGCCCCTGGCCTTTATCCGTCTGGTTAACGCTGAAAATCTGCGTGCTCACCGCCGATTTGACTTCATCCGTCATCTGGCTATTGATGAAGTCCTTCATCGACAGTTTTTCCCAGTAAGGATAAAGCACGTCGCGGTAAAGGCTTTTGTCCTCTTCGCTGATGGTAAAGCGATCCTGTGGGCGGGTGGAGAACTGCTCCAGTTCTTTCAGCAGCCAGTACGGATCCATTTCGGGCGACATAATCCCGGCGCGCGGCTTCACCGTGCGGTTACCGGCAATCAGTTCATCATCACGAATCGCGATCTCAACGTGGTCGAGAATATACGCCGTCGCTTTCGCCCTACGCAGAATGACCGGTTCGCCTTCCGTCTGCTGATGGCTTTCGGTGTAGAGCAGCGCACGTTCAAGTGAGATTTCACGCGGGCTGGCGAACAATGCGTCTTTCAGGCGCTGAATACGATTCGTCATGATTAAACTCCAGTAACTGAAAACAAGCCCGCCCCGAAGGGCGGGAAGAGGTCACGCGGTTTGCGCCAGGTGGGCATCAATTTTGTTCATGATAGCTTCGGCGCGTTTGACCGCATCGCTGATGTTGACGCGCACGATGGTTTTCCCGGCGAAGCGCTCTTCAAACTTAATGCCAATATCTTTGGTCAGGATGACCATATCCGCTGCGGCGACGTCATCAGCGGTCAGTTCATTTTCCAGACCAATAGACCCCTGGGTTTCGACTTTGACTTCCCAGCCTTTGGCTTTAGCGGCGCTTTCCAGCGCTTCGGCGGCCATGTAGGTGTGGGCGACGCCGGACGGACACGCGGTAACTGCAATAATTCGGGCCATGTTTTCTTCCTCACTCAGTTAATTTCGAAATCCAGATCCAGGTCGTCTTCTTTCTCTTCGACCTGTTTCGCGTTCTTACGTGCAATGCTTTTCAGTACGTTGACGCTGACCGCCGTGACCACGGCCCCCACGGCAACGGCCGCGATATACCCGAGCTTGCCTTCCACGACGGGCAGCACAATCAGGCCGCCCCACCCGGCATAACATTGCGCGCCAAATACGGCTGCTGTGACTGCACCGCAGGCAGAGCCGAGCATGATGGAAGGAATCACGCGCAGCGGATCGGCTGCGGCAAAAGGTATTGCCCCTTCCGTCACACCCACGCAGCCCATCACCAGCGCTGCTTTACCCGCTTCGCGCTCTTCTGCGTTGAAATTCTTACGGTTAATAAGCGTCGCCAGCCCCAGCCCTAATGGCGGTACGCAGATCCCAACCGCCGCAATAGCCACCACGGTGTATACCCCTTGCGCCACGCAAATCAGCATGAACGCATAGGCCACTTTGTTGATGGGCCCCCCCATGTCGAAGGCCAACATGAGTCCCATGATGATGGCGAGTACAACGATGCTGCCCTGCTGCATACCTTGCAGCCACTGCGTTAATCCGGTGGTGAGTACACCTACAGGCTCACCAAGTCCCCACATCATGATGCCTGCGGTGATAAAGGTGCCGATGATAGGGATGATGAAAATCGGCATGACCGAGCGAAGTACTTTCGGCACGGGCAGTTTTTTCAGGTAGAAGACGACGATACCGCCGAGGATACCGGCGATGATGGCGCCGAAGAACCCTGCACCGAAGCTGTTACCGACCCATGCTGCGATAGCGCAGGGGGCGAGTGCCGCGCGTTCGGCAATGGAATAACCGATATAAGCCGCCAGAAAAGGCACCATCAGCGTTAAGCCCGCCACGCCAAGATCGAACAGTTTTTTCAGATTGGGATCGGTGGCAGCGTCCGGAACGGCCCCTTTGCCATAGAGCATGACCGAAACGGCCAGCAAAATACCGCCTGCGACGACGAAGGGGATCATGTGCGACACCCCTGTCATCAGATGCTGCCGCGTGTTCTTGAGAATATGCACCAACTCTTTCATGTGTCGCTCCCGGGCTTTTGATCGCCCATATCCATAAAGATGTTGTGGCAAACAATAGGCAATCGGAAAGCGGGCTGACAGTGGACAAAAAGAGCATTTACTGGATTTTTGTAATACAGAAAGAAAAATGCGATCCGCCTCGAAATTTTCTTCCTTCTTTAAAAGGCTCACAAACATTGAACCTGTGAGTTAATTCCCACTTTTCGTCGAATATTACATTTATCCAGTATTTGACAGTTTTGTCACATGGCGCTTCTCACCGTCGCGCTCGTATGCTTTCCACTAATAATGATTTTGGTTTTCAGGAGTGTGCGTATGACCCAGGTTGTGGATTTTGTCTGTGATTTGCCCAATGGCGTACATGCACGCCCGGCAAGTCATGTTGAAACGCTGTGCAATACTTTTACCTCGCAGATTGAGTGGCACAATCTGCGCAGCGATCGGAAAGGCGATGCCAAAAGCGCGCTTGCACTGATCGGCACCGATACGCTGACGGGTGATGCCTGTCGCCTGCTGATTACCGGTGCAGATGAACAGCACGCATATCAGCGCCTGGCGCAGTGGTTAAAAGAGGAGTTCCCGCACTGTGACGCCCCGCTCGCCACCCCGATTAGCACCGAGCTCGACTCACTGCCTGAATCCCTGACTCGCCTCAACCCGACGCTCTTTCGCGCCCTGCCCGTATGCAGCGGCAGCGATCGCGGCATGCTTACATTGCTGACTTCGCTCGATCTCAACGCGTTAACGTCACTCCCTGACGCCCGAGGCGCGGAGGAAGAACAATCATCGCTGGATAAAGGTCTGATGCTGCTGGTGAAAAGCATTGAGCTGCGCGCGCTGGATAGCGACAGCACCGCAAGCGCCATTCTGGAAGCCCATCGCTCGCTTGCGACGGATACCTCCCTGCGTCAGCATCTTCTGGCAGGCGTCAATCAGGGGCTGAGTTGCGCGCAGGCGGTCATCGCCACGGCAAATCATTTCTGCGCTGAGTTTTCGCGCTCCAGCAGCAGTTATTTACAGGAGCGCGTACTGGACGTTCGCGACGTCTGCTATCAACTGCTACAGCAGATATACGGCGAGGAGCGCTTCCCGGCACCGGGTCAGCTGACGCAACCGTCTGTCTGCCTGGCAGACGACCTTACACCGGGCCAGTTCCTGGAACTGGATAAAACACTGCTGAAAGGTCTGCTGCTGAAAAGTGGCGGTACCACTTCCCACACTGTGATTCTGGCGCGTTCGTTTAATATCCCAACGCTGGTGGGCGTCGACAGCGATAGCCTGCTGTCATGGCGCGATCGCCCGGTGTTTATTGACGGTAATGCCGGTGCCGTCGTGGTGAATGCCAGCGAGGCAATTGCCCGTTATTACCAGCAGGAAAAGGTCGTGCAGGAGCAGCTTCGCGAGCAACAGAGCGTCTGGCTAGATCGCGAAGCGAGAACCGCGGATGGTCTGCGTATTGAAATTGCCGCCAACATTGCTCATTCGGCAGAAGCACAGGCCGCCTTTGGCAACGGCGCTGAGGGCGTAGGCCTGTTTCGCACCGAAATGCTGTATATGGATCGCGCCTGCGCGCCCTGTGAAAACGAGCTGTACAACATTTTTTGTCAGGCTCTGGAAAGCGCAAACGGGCAGAGCATTATTGTGCGCACCATGGATATCGGCGGTGATAAACCCGTTGAATATCTGAATATCCCGGCGGAGAACAACCCGTTCCTCGGCTATCGCGCCGTACGAATTTACGAAGAATATTCCGCGCTCTTCACCACTCAGCTCAGGGCGATCCTTCGCGCGTCTGCACATGGTAGCCTGAAGATCATGATCCCGATGATCTCCTCGATGGAAGAGATCCTGTGGGTGAAGGAAAAACTTGCTGAAGCCAAACAGCAGCTGCGTGCTGAACATATTCCGTTTGAGGAGAAAATCCCCCTCGGCATCATGCTGGAAGTGCCGTCGGTGATGTTCATCATCGATCAGTGCTGTGAAGAGGTTGATTTCTTTAGTATTGGCAGTAACGACCTGACGCAATACCTGCTGGCGGTCGACAGGGATAACGCCAAAGTGACCCGCCATTACAACAGCCTGAATCCGGCGTTCCTGCGGGCACTCGATTTCGCCGTCCAGTCTGTGCATCGCCAGGGGAAATGGATTGGTCTTTGCGGTGAACTAGGGGCAAAAGGATCGGTGCTGCCGCTGCTGGTGGGGCTGGGGCTGGATGAGCTCAGCATGGGCTCGCCGTCGATTCCAGCGACCAAAGCACGTCTGGCACAGCTGGACAGCCGCGCTTGTCGTCAGTTACTCAATCAGGCGATGGTATGCCGCACGTCCCTTGAAGTGGAGCATCTGTTAGCCCAGTTCCGCATGAATCAGCAGGACACCCCGCTGGTAACGCCGCGCTGTATTTCTCTTGATAACAACTGGATCAGCAAAGAAGAGGTTATGAAAGGCATGACCGACAAGCTGCTGCTGGCCGGACGTTGCCGCTATCCGCGTAAGCTGGAAGCCGATTTGTGGGCACGGGAAGCCGTTTTCTCGACCGGTCTGGGTTTCAGCTTTGCCATTCCGCACAGTAAATCTGAGCATATTGAACAATCCACCATCAGCGTCGCGCGGCTGAAAGCCCCCGTGCAGTGGGGCGATGAAGAGGCGCAGTTCATCATCATGCTGACCCTCAACAAACACGCTGCGGGCGATCAGCACATGCGTATTTTCTCGCGTCTGGCGCGCCGCATCATGCACGAAGATTTCCGCAACGCACTGGTCAACGCCAGCTCCGAAGAGGCCATCGCGGCCTTGTTGCAACGAGAGTTAGAACTGTAAACAGAGGAAGAGTCATGGAACTGTATCTTGATACCGCCAACGTGGCAGAAGTTGAACGTCTGGCCCGTATTTTTCCGATTGCTGGCGTGACCACCAATCCCAGCATTGTCGCTGCCAGCCGCGAGTCTCTCTGGGACGTGCTGCCGCGCCTGCAAAAAGCCATCGGGCCGGAGGGCACCCTGTTTGCACAAACGATGGGCCGTGATGCTGAAACCATGGTGGCCGAAGCCAAACGCCTGAGCAACGTATTGCCGGATATCGTGGTCAAAATACCCGTGACCGCTGAGGGGTTGGTCGCGATCAGAGCGTTGAAAAAAGAAGGTATTACAACTCTCGGTACCGCCGTTTACAGCGCGGCGCAGGGTCTCCTGGCCGCGCTGGCAGGGGCGGAATATGTCGCGCCTTATGTTAACCGCGTCGATGCCCAGGGCGGCGACGGTATTCGCATGGTGCAGGAGCTGCAGTCCCTGCTGGAACTGCACGCACCTGACAGCAAAGTGCTGGCTGCCAGCTTCAAAACTCCGCGTCAGGCTCTCGACTGCCTGCTCGCCAGATGTGAGGCAATCACACTTCCTTTAGATGTAGCGCAACAAATGCTCGGCACGCCAGCGGTAGAGTCAGCAATAGAGAAGTTCGAGTACGACTGGAAAAACGCGTTTGGTAACCTCAATCTCTAAGGGAGAAACGTTATGGACCGTATCATTCAATCACCAGGCAAATACATTCAGGGCGCGGATGTTCTTACCCGTCTTGGCGACTATCTGAAACCGTTGGCCGCACGCTGGCTGGTCGTCGGTGATAAATTCGTTCTCGGCTTTGCTGAAGAGACGCTGCGTCAAAGCTTCAAAAATGCGGAACTGCATGTCGAAATTGCGCCATTTGGCGGCGAATGTTCCCAGACGGAAATTGATCGTCTGCGCAAGCTGGCAAAAAGCGCCGATTGCCAGGCCGTGCTGGGTATTGGCGGCGGGAAAACGCTCGATACTGCGAAGGCGCTGGCACATTTTATGGATGTACCCGTCGCTATCGCGCCGACCATTGCTTCAACGGATGCCCCCTGCAGCGCGCTTTCCGTCATCTACACCGACAGCGGCGAATTCGATCGCTATCTGATGCTGCCACACAATCCAGACATGGTGATCGTCGATACCAAAGTGGTGGCCGGTGCGCCCGCACGCTTGCTGGCAGCGGGGATTGGCGATGCGCTGGCCACCTGGTTCGAAGCGCGGGCGTGTTCCCGAAGCGGAGCGACCACCATGGCGGGCGGTCAATGCACTCAGGCCGCTCTGGCACTCGCCGAGCTGTGCTACAACACCCTGATTGAACAAGGCGAAAAAGCGATGCTTGCGGCGGAACAACACGTCGTCACGCCAGCGCTCGATCGCGTGATTGAAGCCAACACTTATCTCAGCGGCGTCGGTTTTGAGAGCGGCGGATTGGCCGCCGCGCACGCGATTCACAACGGTCTGACGGCTATTCCGGATGCCCATCACTACTACCACGGCGAAAAAGTGGCTTTCGGTACGCTCACCCAGCTGGTGCTGGAAAACGCGCCAGTTGAAGAGATTGAGACTGTAGCCGCCCTGTGCCACAGCGTTGGGCTGCCCATCACGCTGGCACAACTGGATATCAAAGAAGATATTCCGACCAAGATGCGTCTGGTCGCAGAAGCGTCATGCGCAGAGGGGGAAACGATTCATAACATGCCAGGCGGTGCCACACCGGATCAGGTTTACGCCGCACTTCTGGTCGCCGACCAGTACGGGCAACGTTTTTTGCATGAATGGGAATAAGCCCTGAAAGAAAAATCCCCGCCGGAGCGGGGATTTTTGACTTCTTACATCATTTATTGCAGATCGAAACGGTCCAGATCCATCACTTTGCCCCATGCGGCGACAAAGTCCTTCACGAACTTCTCGTTAGCATCCTGGCAGGCGTAGACTTCAGCCAGAGCACGCAGAACCGCGTTAGAACCGAACACCAGATCGGCACGCGTTGCGGTGTATTTCACCTCTCCGCTTTGACGATCGCTGCCTGCAAACAGTTCATTCGAGGCATCCGTTGCTTTCCACTGGGTGTTCATATCCAGCAGATTCACAAAGAAATCATTGCTGAGCACGCCCACACGATCGGTGAAAACGCCATTCTGGCTACCATCAAAGTTAGCCCCCAGAACACGCAGCCCCCCCACCAGCACGGTCAGTTCTGGTGCGGTCAATGTCAGCTGCTGCGCTTTATCGATCAGCAACGATTCCGTTGTGGAAGCATCAAGCTGTGCGCGATAGTTACGGAAACCATCCGCAACAGGTTTAAGCAGGTCGAACATCTCAATATCGGTCTGATCCTGACGCGCATCCACGCGCCCTGGCGTAAACGGCACCGTGATATAGATACCCACCGCTTTCGCTGCCTGCTCAACACCGACCACACCAGCCAGCACAATAATGTCGGCCAGCGAGGCTTTGTTGGTGGTGCGCTGAATAGCCTCAAGCGCTGGCAACGCACGTACCGCTGCTGCGTTAACATCCCAGTCCCGCTGCGGCGCAAGCGCCAGACGAGCGCCATTGGCTCCGCCGCGCTTGTCACCCCCACGGAAGGTAGAGGCAGACGCCCAGGCCACCGACACCAGTTCACTGACGGAAAGCCCGGAAGCCACGATTTCCGCTTTCAGGCTGTCAATGTCCTCTTTCGTCGGATGGTAAACCGCCTGCGGCAGCGGGTCCTGCCAGATCAGATCTTCTTTCGGTACTTCAGGGCCGATATACCGCGCTTTTGGCCCCATGTCTCTGTGCGTCAGTTTGAACCACGCGCGGGCAAAGGCTTCGTTAAACGCCTGCGGATCGTTAAGGAAACGACGAGAAATCTTCTCGAATTCCGGGTCCATACGCAGGGTCAGGTCGGTCACCAGCATCGTTGGCTTGCGTTTTTTCGACGGGTCGAACGGGTCAGGAATAATCTCTGGCGCATTCGAGGCTTCAAACTGAATAGCGCCTGCCGGGCTGCGCGTCTGTACCCATTCGAATTTGAACAGGTTTTCGAAAAAGTAGTTGCTCCACTGGGTTGGCGTTTGCGACCAAACCACTTCCAGACCGGAGGTGATCGCATCTGCACCGACACCGCTACCGTGGGTGCTGGCCCAGCCCAAGCCCTGAGATTCGATAGGTGCGGCTTCCGGATCAACGCCGACATGCGTCGCTTCTGCGGCACCGTGGGTTTTGCCCAGCGTATGTCCACCGGCGATCAGCGCGACGGTTTCTTCATCATTCATCCCCATGTTGCCAAAGGTGGCGCGAATGGCCGCCGCCGCTGACAGCGGTTCACCGCTGGCGTTTGGCCCTTCCGGGTTGACGTAGATAAGGCCCATTTCAGTGGCGGCCAAAGGACGTTTCGCCAGCGCTTCCGGGTCACGGTGCTCCAGCCAGGCTTTTTCATCACCCCAGTTCACATCCAGATCCGGCTCCCAGACATCCTCACGCCCGGCGCCAAACCCAAACGTACGGAAGCCAGAGTTTTCCAGCGCCACGTTACCCGCCAGGATAAACAGGTCGGCCCAGGAAATTTTCTGTCCGTATTTTTGCTTAACCGGCCATAACAGACGACGAGCCTTATCGAGACTCACGTTATCCGGCCAGGAGTTAAGGGGCGCAAAACGCTGCTGGCCGCGACCTGCACCGCCTCGTCCGTCAACGGAACGATAGGTGCCTGCGCCATGCCAGGCCATACGAATAAACAGGCCAGCGTAGCTACCCCAGTCGGCAGGCCACCAGGGCTGGGAATCGGTCAGGAGGGCTTTGAGATCGCCTTTCAGGGCGGAGTAGTCAAGTTTGCTGAATTCTTTGCGGTAATCGAAGTCTTCACCCAATGGGTTTGAACGATTGGAATGTTGGTTCAGAAGATCGACGCGGAGTTGCTTTGGCCACCAGTCTCGACTGCTGGTGCCAGCGCCCGCACTCTGATCGTGCCCGCCCTGATGAAAAGGGCACTTTCCGGCTGATAACGTATTATGGGTATCGTCTGCTGTGCTCATCACTCTATGCTCCCTCTACAGTAGTACCTTAAAGATATACACGCCTGCTAAGAAGGTATAGTTGAGATAACGCACGGATTCGATAGTTAATTCCGTTTAATTCACCATGGAAATTATACGTGCTTTATCACACGGAGCGGGAACGTTGATATGACGGGAAAAGAGGAGGAGACGAAAAACCCTCCGAAGAGGGCTTATCGATTACAGTCCAGGGCGGACGCCGAGGGTATGGCAGATGGCGTAACTCATTTCGGCGCGGTTGAGCGTGTAGAAGTGGAAATCCTTCACCCCTTCGCGGCTTAAAATTTTCACCATGTCCATCGCGATATTCGCCCCGACCAGTTTGCGGGTTTCGGCGTCATCGTCCAGACCTTCGTACATTTTCGACATCCACAGCGGGATACGCACGTTGGTCATGTCAGCGAATTTCTTCGCCTGCTTAAAATTCGAGACTGGCAGGATGCCCGGAATGATTTCGACATCAATACCGGCCGTGATGCAGCGATCACGGAAGCGCAGATAACTTTCCACATCGAAGAAAAACTGCGTGATAGCGCGATTCGCGCCGGCATCAATTTTGCGTTTCAGGTTGAGCAAATCGGCCTGCGCGCTTTTCGCTTCCGGGTGCACTTCCGGGTACGCCGCCACGGAGATATCAAAATCGCCCACCTCTTTCAGCAGCGCGACCAGATCGGTGGCATACATATCCGGCTTGCCGCTGCCTGGCGGCAGGTCACCGCGCAGGGCAACAATATGACGAATACCGTTATTCCAGTAATCCTGGGCGATAGTGCGCAGCTCGTCGCGGGTTGCATCAACACAGGTCAGGTGCGGTGCCGCTTCCAGACCGGTACGATCCTTGATGCCTTTAATAATGCTGTGCGTCCGGTCGCGCTCACCGGAGTTAGCGCCGTAGGTCACAGAGACAAACTTCGGCTTCAGGCTGCTCAGGCGATCGATAGAGCTCCACAGGGTTTGCTCCATTTCACTGGTGCGCGGCGGAAAGAATTCAAAAGAGACGTTAATCTGGCCCTGCACTTCAGCCAGGCTCTGATTCAGGGCTTCCCGCTGGTTGGCGTGAAAAAAGCTCATACCTTACCTCATCAATCGCGTGATAATTATTGCTGTTTATGAACATCTATCCATTTAGACGTCTGGATGTAAAAATGACGGAAAAGCCGGATGGCGTCAACAGAAATCATCAGTAATAACGGTGAGGAATGTTCAGGGAAGATGAAGAACGTTCATGATGGTGAGGTGAGTGCGGTCTGGTCCCCTCACCCTAACCCTCTCCCCACAGGGGAGAGGGAATTTCTTCAAGCTGTCTTTTTCCCGTCGCCCATTTGGGGAGAGGGAATTGCTGCAAACTGTCTTTTTCCCTTCGCCCATATGGGGAAAGGAAATTACTGCGAGCCGTCTTTCCCCCTCGCCCATTTTGAGGAGAGGGAATTGCTGCGAGCCGTCTTTTCTCCCTCGCCCATTTGAGGAGAGGGAATTGCTGCGAGCTGTCTTTTCCCCCTCGCCCATATGGGGAAAGGAAATTGCTTCGAGCTGTCTTCTCCCCCTCGCCCATTTGAGGAGAGGGAATTGTTCTGAGCTGTCTTCTCCCCCTCGCCCCTTTGGGGAGAGGGCCGGGGTGAGGGGAAAAAATCTACAGCAGCTGCGCCAGACGGTTGATATCAGACTGAATCGCCCCGGCGGTGACGTCACGCCCCGCCCCTGGACCGCGGATCACCAGCGGGTTATCACGATACCAGCGGCTTTCGATAGCGAAGACGTTATCACACGGCAGCAAGGCGGCCAGCGGATGTTCCGGACGCACGGCCTCAACGCCCACACGCGCTTTACCATTCGCATCGAAGCGTGCCACATAGCGCAGCACCAGACCTAACTCGCGAGCTGCTTCCAGACGCTGCACCATTTGATCGTTCAGCTCGTCGCCATTCTCAAAGAAGTGATCGACGGAACCCTCTTCGCAGCCCGCAGGTACCAGCGACTCCACGCGAACCTGCCCAGGCTCGATATCGTAACCCGCCTCACGCGCCAGAATCACCAGCTTACGCATGACGTCTTTACCGGCAAGGTCAACGCGCGGGTCAGGCTCTGTGAGCCCCTGCTGCCACGCCTGATCCACCAGATCGGTAAACGGTACGGTCCCATCGAACTGCAGGAACAGCCAGGAGAGCGTCCCGGAGAAAATACCGCTGATAGCCAGAATACTGTCGCCGCTGTCGATCAGGTCACGAACGGTATGGTTCACCGGCAAACCCGCCCCGACGGTAGCGTTATACAGCCAGTGACGACCGGTTTTTTCGAACGCATCGTGGATCTGGCGATATTTATCGGTGCTGCTTGCGCCAGCCAGTTTGTTCGCACTGATGACGTGGAAACCGTGGCTGGCAAAATCGAGATACTGATCGGCAAGCTGTTCGCTCGCGGTCACGTCCAGTACCACTAAATCGTCATACGGGTGCGCGCGCATCCACAGGAACAGGGACTCTTCGTCCTGCTCAACGGCTTCATCGTTGAAGAACGCAAGCGCGCGGCTGGCATCCAGCCCGTCGTAGTTCAACAAGCTGCGGCGGCTGTCCACCACGCCCGCCAGGACAAATTCAAAACCGGTGCGTGCAGAGAGCGTCGTTTGCTCGCGGGCAAACAGCTCCAGCCAGCGGGAACCGATGTTACCTTTCCCAAACAGCACCAGGCCGATGCGTTTTTCCGCGCGGAACAGCGTGGTGTGCAGCCCCTGAATCAGGCTCTCGGTTGGGCCTTTACGCAGTACCGCCACCAGGCTGATGCCCTCTTCCGACTGCCAGGTAAATTCAACCGGCTGGCCTTTCAGCTGTTGCCAGAAGCGGTGGCAATGCAACGGGTTACGGGTGACGCCCGCGCCTACCATGGCGACCAGCGCCAGCCCCTGACGCAGACGAAGCTCGCCCGGCAGGCCCGCTTCATCGAGAGTTTTAAGCGCGCTATCGGCCACTTCGGCGGTATAGCAGAATTGCAGCAGCTGGCGGTCGTTGTGAACGCCAACGGCCAGCGGTCGTATCTGCGCACGCTTAAGGATCAGGTCGATATCTTTGTGCGCCAGTTTGAAGTCTTGTCCGGCAGGCACCTGGAACTCGATCAGGCAAATGTCATCATGGCTGGTGACAATGCGCGCGCCTGTGCCAGAAGCCAGCACGCGTTCAATTCGGGTTGAACCCTGGTCCGGCGTGTAGCTACAGCGAAGCTGCAGATCGATATCGCTGCCGGAGACAGGCTGCAAAGTACGGGCGTGCAGCACCGGAGCCGCCAGGCGCGCCAGCTCACTCGCTTCGTCCAGACGCAGCAACGGCAGCAGGCACGCGTCTTTGACTTTACGCGGATCGGCACTGTAAACACCGGCAACGTCACTCCAGATGGTGACGCGAGAAGCCCCCGCCAGCGCTCCGATTTGCGTTGCCGAGTAGTCAGAGCCGTTACGGCCCAGCAGCACGGTTTCACCCGCATTGCTGCGACTGATAAAGCCGGTCACCACGATGCGTTTGCCGGGATGCTGAACCAAAAGCTGTTGCAGCAGCGGGTAGGATAATCCTTCGTCGACCTGGGGTTGTGCCGCACGCTCGGCGCGCAGGAAATCACGCGCATCCAGCCAGGCGGCTTCCAGCCCTTGATGCTCAAGCACCGCGGCCATCAGGCGCGCAGACCACACTTCGCCGTGGCCGACCACTTCAGCATACACCGCATCGGTAATGCCGCTGTCCAGCAATCCGGCGAGACGCTCCAGATCGTGAACGAAGGCGCTGATCAGGCCGTCAGCCGCTTGCGCAGGCAGCAGGCCAGAAATCAAATCACTCTGATAGCGACGTAATGTTTGTTGAACCTGATGCGCAGAAAGGCGATCGGTCTGGCTTAATTTGAGCCAGCTAATCAACTGGTTGGTAGTGCTGCCCGCCGCCGAGACAACCATCATGTCGCCCGGCATCGAATACTCCGCCATGATCCCTGCGACACGCAGGTAACATTTCACATCAGCAAGACTACTACCACCAAACTTGTGCAGCTGGCGACCCTTCGCCCCTGCCTGCGCTATCACACTCATGATTACCCCTTGGCTGCGACCCGGAAGGCATTTTCCAGATCGGCAATTAAATCTTCACAATCTTCAATGCCGGTTGAGATGCGTAACAGCGTCTCGGAAATTCCGGCGGCGGCACGCGCCTCTGGCGCCATGCCCGCGTGCGTCATGGTTGCGGCGTGGGAGATCAAGCTTTCAACACCCCCTAAGGATTCCGCCAGCGTAAACAGTGACAACCCGCTCAGGAAACGACGCAGCGTTTGCTCATCGCCATCCAGTTCAAAACTTAACATCGCGCCAAAGCCTTTCTGCTGGCGCGCGGCGATCTCGTGGCCCTGATTTTCCGGCAGCGACGGGTGATACAGCTTTTTCACCAGCGGCTGGGTTTTCAGGAAATCGACAATCGCCTGGGCATTGCGCTGCGCCACTTCCATGCGCGGCGACAGCGTGCGCAAACCGCGCAGCAGTAAATAGCTGTCGAATGCGCTGCCGGTGACGCCAATGTTATTGGCCCACCATGCCAGTTCGGTGACAACCTCCGGATCTTTTGCAATCACCACGCCCGCAACCACGTCAGAGTGGCCGTTCAAATATTTTGTGCATGAATGCAAAACCAGATCCGCACCCAGCGAAAGCGGGTTCTGAAGCGCCGGACTGAGGAAGGTATTATCCACTACACTTATCGCTCCTGCATCCCTTGCGAGCTGACAAATTTTCGCAATATCGACGACACGCAATAACGGATTGCTTGGACTTTCCACCAGAACCAGTTTGGGTTTCTGCGCAAGCGCCTGTTTTAGCGCCTGTTCATCGTTTTGATCGACAAAAAGAACGCGGTAACAGCCGCGCTTTTCCAGGCTATCGAACAGACGGTAGCTGCCGCCGTAGCAGTCATGCGGAGCCACCAGCAGATCGCCAGGCTTCAGAAACACCGTGGTGACAAGGTGAATGGCCGACATGCCGGTATTGGTCAATACCGCGCCCGCACCGCCTTCAAGCTCAGCCAGCGCGCGTTGAGTCACGTCACGCGTAGGGTTGCCACGACGCGAGTAGTCATGCGCACGGGGTTCATTAAATCCGGTGAAATTGTAGGTACTGGAAAGATGAATCGGCGGGACAACGCAGCCGTACTGCTCGTCATCATTCAATCCGCTACGCACTGCGATAGTGGCCTGTTTACGCGTCATGGTGAAGGCTTCCTGGCTAATGAGGTGAAAAGTCAGGCACCAGAGTAAACATTGAAAGTATGGACGTCAATACATCTGGACATCTAAACTTCTTTGCGTATAGATTGAGCAATGCGAGAATAGCCGTTAAAATTACATGCTTTAGTGCACGCCGCAGGCGCAATATCCGTGTCACGGTATCGTCTCTACGGTAAACTACGCGAGATTACGGTGCAAAACCCCCATTTTATTTAGGGTGTTGTACCTTTATTAATGACAAAGAGGATTAAAGGTCTCATGGCTGAATGGAGCGGCGAATATATCAGCCCATACGCTGAGCACGGTAAGAAGAGTGAGCAAGTAAAGAAAATTACGGTTTCCATTCCTCTGAAAGTGTTGAAGATCCTCACCGATGAACGCACGCGTCGTCAGGTGAACAACCTGCGTCACGCAACCAATAGCGAACTGCTTTGCGAAGCATTTTTGCATGCGTTTACTGGCCAACCGTTACCGAACGATGAAGACCTGCGCAAAGAGCGTAGCGATGAAATCCCGGAAGCGGCGAAAGTGATCATGCGTGAACTGGGGATTGACCCGGATACGTGGGAATACTGATTTACAGACACAAAAAAAGCGCCTTTCGGCGCTTTTTTTTCGGGGTAGCTTATTTAGCGCCCGGGATGCTGAAACGCTTGTTGAAGCGGTCAACACGGCCACCGGTTGCAACATCACGCTGCTTACCAGTGTAGAACGGGTGGCACTGGCCGCACACGTCCAGGTTCAGATCGTGACCCACTGTAGAGCGGATTTTGATCGCGTTACCGCAAGAGCAGTTTGCAGTAATAAAATCGTATTTCGGGTGAATATCTTTTTTCATGGGGAGAACCTCAGTTAAGGCCGCGTCGCTCTTCCAGCCCTAACGCCAGACACCACGCGATGTTAATAATTGCCCGTTACCTTCCACGCCGCTGATGCGTTAGCTGCATGCAAGCAGCGCGAAATCCTCGGGTAATAGCTATTTTGATGCGGATAAACCGACACCAAAGGCGGCGAATCATACAGAATTCAACCAGCGTATGCAAACTGATCCGCACGCCTACAGTGACTAATGTGTATACTAACGCGCCACTTTTCAAGTCAGGAAGATTAGATGTCCGTCGCTCACGTTGCCCTGCCCGTTCCGCTTCCACGCACCTTTGACTATCTGCTGCCCGACAGCATGACCGCCAAAGCGGGCTGTCGCGTGAGCGTGCCGTTTGGCAAGCAACAGCGCGTCGGGATCGTAGTATCAGTGAGCGAAAAAAGCGAATTGCCGCTCAATGAACTCAAAGCCGTGGTTGAAGTGCTGGACGACGAGCCGGTTTACTCCGCCAGCGTCTGGCGACTGCTGCTGTGGGCCGCAGAGTATTATCATCACCCGATTGGCGATGTGCTGTTCCACGCCTTACCCATTTTGCTACGTCAGGGTAAAAGCGCCAGCCATGCGCCAACGTGGTACTGGTTTGCCACGGAGCAGGGGCAGGCAGTGGATATCAACAGCCTGAAGCGTTCGCCCAAACAGCAGCAGGCCCTGGCGGCGCTGCGTCAGGGGAGGATCTGGCGTCATCAGGTCAACGACCTTGAGTTTAACGATGCCGCGCTTCAGGGATTAAGAAAGAAAGGTCTGAGCGAGCTGGCCAGCGAAACTCCGGCCCTGATGGACTGGCGCGACGGCTACACGGTCACCGGCGAGCGTCTGCGTCTCAATACCGAACAAGCGACCGCGGTAGGGGCCATTCATAGCGCCTCCGATCGTTTCTCTGCATGGCTATTAGCTGGCGTCACCGGCTCGGGAAAGACCGAAGTCTATCTGAGCGTTCTGGAAAATGTCCTCGCGCAGGGTAAACAGGCGCTGGTGATGGTGCCGGAAATCGGTTTGACGCCTCAAACAATTGCCCGTTTTCGCGAACGTTTTCATGCGCCGGTGGAAGTTTTGCACTCAGGCCTAAACGATACTGAGCGCCTGAACGCCTGGCTAAAAGCGAAAAACGGCGAGGCAGCGATCGTGATTGGCACGCGCTCGTCGCTGTTTACGCCGTTTAAAAACCTGGGCGTGATCGTCATTGATGAAGAGCATGACAGCTCTTATAAACAGCAGGAAGGCTGGCGCTATCATGCCCGCGATCTGGCCGTGTACCGTGCGCACAGCGAACAAATTCCGATTATTCTGGGCTCTGCGACTCCGGCACTGGAGACGCTGCACAATGTGCGACAGCGTAAATATCATATGCTCCGCCTCACGCGCCGTGCAGGAAATGCCCGCCCGGCCACTCAACATGTGCTCGATTTGAAAGGTCAGCAGGTACAGGCCGGATTAGCGCCCGCGTTAATCAGCCGTATGCGCCAGCATTTGCAGGCCGATAATCAGGTGATTTTGTTCCTTAACCGCCGTGGATTCGCCCCGGCACTGTTATGCCATGACTGCGGCTGGATAGCCGAGTGCCCGCGTTGCGATCACTACTACACGCTCCATCAGGCGCAACATCATCTCCGCTGCCACCACTGCGACAGCCAGCGTCCTGTGCCCCGCCAGTGCCCGTCATGTGGCTCGACGCATATGGTGCCCGTAGGTCTGGGGACAGAACAACTGGAGCAGGCGCTGGCACCGTTCTTCCCTGGCGTGCCGCTCTCGCGCATCGACCGCGACACCACCAGTCGAAAAGGGGCGCTTGAGCAACAGCTGGCCGAGGTTCATCGCGGCGGCGCCCGTATTCTGATTGGCACACAGATGCTGGCAAAAGGGCATCACTTCCCGGACGTTACGCTGGTCGCGCTGCTGGATGTCGATGGCGCGCTGTTCTCAGCCGACTTCCGCTCAGCCGAACGCTTTGCGCAGCTCTACACGCAGGTTGCGGGGCGTGCCGGACGCGCAGGCAAACAGGGCGAAGTGGTGCTGCAAACCCATCATCCGGAACATCCCCTGCTGCAAACGCTGCTTCACAAAGGCTATGACGCTTTTGCCGAACAGGCGCTGGCCGAACGCCAGACCATGCAGCTCCCACCGTGGACCAGCCACGTCATTATCCGTGCGGAGGATCATAATAATCAGCAGGCTCCCCTTTTCCTTCAGCAGTTACGAAATCTGCTGCAGGCCAGCCCGCTGGTGGATAATCAGCTGTGGATTTTAGGCCCGGTCCCGGCGCTGGCCCCCAAACGCGGCGGCCGCTATCGCTGGCAGATTTTACTCCAGCACCCTTCCCGCGTCCGTCTGCAGCACGTTATCAGCGGCGCGCTGGCGTTGATCAATACCCTGCCTGAAGCGCGCAAGGTGAAGTGGGTTCTCGACGTCGATCCGATCGAAGGTTAAAGAACGATGCGAGAGTGATCGAGAAATCTAACGTACCTCACACTTTTTATGAAAATTCTGTAACCGCTTCCACAAACTATCTGTAAAAATGAGTGAGTCAGAAGTTCGTTGGTCCTGCGAGGAGAAGACGTTGAAGTCCAGGAAAGAGGTTGCTCCGGCGACCATGAAAGACGTTGCCCAGAAAGCCAAAGTATCCACGGCAACGGTATCACGCGCGTTGATGAATCCGGATAAAGTCTCTCAGGCCACTCGCAATCGGGTGGAGCAGGCGGCGCTGGAAGTGGGCTATTTACCACAAGCCATGGGGCGTAACCTCAAGCGTAACGAATCACGCACGATTCTGGTGATTGTGCCGGATATTTGCGATCCCTTTTTCAGCGAAATTATACGCGGCATCGAAGTCACCGCCGCCAGGCAAGGCTATCTGGTGCTGATTGGCGACTGCGCCCATCAGAATCAGCAAGAAAAAACCTTCATTGACCTGATTATCACCAAGCAAATCGACGGCATGCTGTTGCTCGGCTCACGCCTGCCGTTTGATGCCAGCATCGAAGAGCAGCGCAATCTGCCGCCAATGGTAATGGCGAATGAATTTGCCCCTGAACTTGAGCTACCCACCGTCCATATTGATAACCTGACGGCGGCCTTTAACGCTGTCAACTATCTTCAGGAGCTGGGACATAAACGCATCGGCTGTATTGCCGGGCCAGAAGAGATGCCGCTGTGCCACTACCGCCTGCAGGGTTATGTGCAGGCGCTGCGCCGGGCTGGGGTCACGGTCGATCCACACTATATTGCTCGCGGTGATTTCACTCTCGAAGCCGGTGGCCTGGCGCTGGAAAAACTGCTGGCACTCCCTGAGCCGCCAACGGCGGTTTTCTGTCATAGCGATGTGATGGCGCTGGGCGCGTTGTCCTGCGCAAAACGTCGGGGTCTGCGGGTACCGAAAGATTTGTCTATCATCGGATTCGATAATATTTCCTTGTCCGAGTTTTGCGATCCTCCGCTCTCGACGGTGGCCCAGCCACGCTATGATATTGGGCGCGAGGCGATGCTGTTGCTTCTCGATCAATTACACGGGCAAACGGTCAACAGCGGGTCGCGTTTACTCGATTGTGAACTCATCATCCGGGGTTCAACACAGGCTCTTACTTAAAGTAAACGGCTTTCAGACTCCCTCATCTGGTCAAAGGCCCGCCGCTTAAGTAACATGGCGGGCTGACGAACGAATAAATACAGCGAAACGATAGTGGCACAACGAGATTATGTACGTCGCGGCCAGCCGGCACCTTCGCGACGCAAAAAGAGCACATCACGGAGCAAGCAACGTAGCCTGTCTTCTGTCTCGCCAGCAATGGTGGCTATTGCCGCGGCTGTCCTGGTGGCCTTTATTGGCGGTCTGTACTTTATTACTCACCACAAGAAAGAAGAGTCTGAAGCGCTGCAGGGTAACAAAGTTGCCGGGAATGGCTTGCCGCCAAAACCTGAAGAGCGCTGGCGCTACATCAAAGAGCTGGAAAGCCGCCAGCCGGGCGTGCGTGCGCCTACCGAGCCTTCTGCCGGTGGCGAGGTGAAAAATGCCGATCAGCTGACCAACGAGCAGCGCCAGTTGCTGGCTCAAATGCAGGCCGATATGCGTCAGCAGCCGACTCAGCTGAATGAAGTGCCGTGGAATGAGCAGACACCACAGCAGCGTCAGCAAACGCTGCAACGTCAGCGCCAGGTTCAGCAACAAGTGCAACAGCAACAGCAACAACAGTGGACGCAAACGCAGCCGGTACAACAGCCCCGGTCTCAGCCGCGCGTAACGGAACAACCGTATCAGCAGCCGCAGCAGCAAACGCGCACGGTGCAGACACAGCCCGTTCAGCAGCAGCCGAAAGCACAGCCGCAGAAACCCGCCACGTCGGCCCAGCCGTATCAGGATCTGTTGCAAACGCCTGCGCATACCGCCGCACAGCAGCCTAAAGCCCAGCAACAGCAGAGCGCGCCGGTGACGCAGCAAACCGAAGCGCCAAAGCAAACGGCTGAGAAAAAAGATGAGCGCCGCTGGATGGTTCAGTGCGGTTCATTTAAGGGCGCAGAGCAGGCAGAAACCGTGCGTGCTCAGCTCGCGTTCGAAGGATTTGATTCCCGCATCACCACTAACAATGGCTGGAATCGCGTGGTCATCGGCCCGGTCAAAGGCAAAGAAAACGCCGATGGCACCATTAGCCGTCTTAAGATCGCCGGCCACACAAACTGCATTCGACTCGCTTCCGGGGGTTGAAACCCCCGAAATCCCCCCCATCTATCATACTATTCAGCCCTGAGCACAGGCTCAGGGCACCTGTTCCGATTTTGTAACCAGGGGGTCTGCTCGTGACAACAATAGTAAGTGTACGCCGTAACGGCCAGGTGGTGATTGCCGGTGATGGCCAGGCCACGCTGGGGAATACCGTCATGAAAGGCAACGTGAAGAAAGTGCGCCGTCTGTATAACGACAAAGTGATCGCCGGTTTTGCGGGTGGTACTGCTGACGCCTTTACGCTGTTTGAACTGTTTGAACGCAAACTGGAAATGCATCAGGGCCACCTGGTGAAAGCCGCCGTTGAGCTGGCAAAAGACTGGCGTACCGACCGCATGCTGCGCAAGCTTGAGGCTTTGCTGGCAGTGGCGGATGAGAACGCCTCTCTGATTATCACCGGCAACGGTGACGTCGTTCAGCCAGAAAACGATCTGATTGCCATCGGCTCTGGCGGCCCGTACGCCCAGGCCGCAGCACGCGCGCTGCTCGAAAACACCGATTTAAGCGCCCGTGAAATTGCCGAGAAGGCGTTGGGAATTGCAGGTGATATCTGCATTTACACCAACCACTTCCATACCATCGAAGAATTGAACTCTAAAGCGTAAGGATCTCCCATGTCTGAAATGACCCCACGCGAAATTGTCAGCGAGCTGAACAAACACATTATCGGCCAGGATAACGCCAAGCGATCCGTTGCCATCGCCCTGCGTAACCGCTGGCGTCGCATGCAGCTCGAGGAAGAGCTGCGCCATGAAGTGACCCCTAAAAATATTCTGATGATCGGCCCGACCGGTGTCGGTAAAACTGAAATCGCTCGTCGCCTGGCGAAACTGGCCAACGCGCCGTTCATCAAAGTGGAAGCGACTAAATTCACCGAAGTGGGCTATGTCGGGAAGGAAGTGGACTCTATCATCCGCGATCTGACCGATTCCGCGATCAAAATGGTGCGTATCCAGTCGATTGAAAAAAACCGCTACCGCGCAGAAGAAATGGCGGAAGAGCGTATTCTCGACGTGCTGATCCCGCCTGCAAAAAATAACTGGGGCCAGTCTGAGCAGCCTGCTGAGCCGTCTGCGGCGCGTCAGTCATTCCGCAAAAAACTGCGTGAAGGACAGCTGGACGACAAAGAGATTGAAATCGATCTCGCCGCAGCACCTATGGGCGTAGAAATTATGTCTCCTCCGGGTATGGAAGAGATGACCAGCCAGCTGCAGTCCATGTTCCAGAACCTGGGCGGTCAGAAACAGAAACCGCGTAAGCTGAAAATCAAAGATGCAATGAAGCTGCTGATTGAAGAAGAGGCGGCAAAACTGGTTAATCCTGAAGAGCTGAAGCAGGACGCTATCGACGCCGTTGAACAGCACGGCATCGTGTTTATTGACGAAATCGACAAGATTTGTAAGCGCGGTGAATCCAACGGTCCGGACGTTTCGCGCGAAGGCGTGCAGCGCGACCTGCTGCCGCTGGTAGAAGGTTGTACCGTGTCGACCAAACACGGGATGGTCAAAACCGATCACATTCTGTTTATCGCTTCCGGCGCATTCCAGGTCGCCAAGCCTTCGGATTTAATTCCGGAGCTGCAAGGCCGTCTGCCGATCCGCGTTGAACTGCAGGCGCTGACCACAGAAGATTTTGAACGCATCCTGACTGAGCCGAATGCGTCCATCACCGTGCAGTACAAAGCGCTGATGGGCACCGAGGGCGTGAACATTGAGTTCACCGAAGATGGCATCAAACGTATCGCACAGGCCGCGTGGCAGGTGAACGAAACCACCGAGAACATCGGTGCTCGTCGTTTGCATACCGTGCTGGAACGCCTGATGGAAGATATCTCCTATGATGCCAGCGACCTGAACGGTCAAAGCATTACCATTGATGCAGAATATGTGAGTAAACATCTTGATGCGTTAGTGGCAGATGAAGATCTGAGCCGTTTTATCCTATAATCGCGGTTACTGCATTTTCATCACTGTTGATGGGGGCTAATGCCCCCATTTTTATTGGCTAAATTACTATGACTGATATCAGCCGTACTCAGGCGTGGCTGGAAAGCCTGCGCCCTAAGACATTACCTCTGGCATTTGCCGCTATTGTCGTTGGTACTGCACTGGCCTGGTGGCAGGGTCATTTCGATCCGCTGGTTGCGCTTCTGGCGCTTGTCACCGCTGGTCTTCTGCAAATTCTCTCCAATCTCGCTAATGACTATGGCGACGCCGTAAAAGGCAGCGACAAACCTGACCGTATCGGGCCACTGCGCGGGATGCAGAAAGGTGCTATTACTCAGGCGCAGATGAAGCGCGCGCTGATCGTCACCGTGGTGCTGATTTGTCTGTCGGGTCTGTCGCTGGTATCGGTGGCCTGTAAAACCACCGCGGATTTCATCGGCTTTATGGTGCTGGGCGGGCTGGCTATCGTGGCCGCTATCACTTACACCGTTGGCACGCGCCCGTATGGTTATATTGGTCTGGGTGATATTTCAGTGCTGGTGTTTTTCGGCTGGCTGAGCGTCATGGGGAGCGGATATTTACAGGCACATACGCTGATCCCGGCGCTGTTTTTGCCTGCCACAGCGTGCGGATTGCTGGCGACGGCCGTACTGAATATCAATAACCTGCGCGATATCGACAGCGACCGGGTGAACGGTAAAAACACGCTGGCGGTACGGTTAGGCCCGGTCAATGCTCGCCGCTATCATACCGGTCTGCTGATGGGCGCTTTGGTCTGTCTGGCGCTGTTTAACCTGATTTATCTACAGAGTCTCTGGGGCTGGTTATTCATTCTGGCGGCCCCATTGCTGGTTAAACAGGCGCTTTTCGTGATGCGTGAGAAAAGCGCAGCCGCGATGCCTCCGATGCTCGAACGCACGGTAAAAGGCGCACTGCTGACTAACCTGTTGTTCGTGATTGGGATTGTCCTGAGCCAGACCGTGGGTTAACTGACAAATATCAATTAACAATTGATGATTTTGCCAACAACACGTTTCGCGCGATATACTGAACACATTCGCAGCAACCAGAAGTTAATCCTATGAAATACGATACTTCCGAGCTTTGTGACATCTACCAGGAAGATGTCAACGTCGTTGAACCGCTGTTTTCCAACTTTGGAGGACGGTCGTCATTTGGCGGACAAATCATCACGGTGAAATGTTTCGAGGACAACGGGTTGCTTTATGATCTGCTCGAAGAGAATGGCCGTGGCCGCATTTTGCTGGTCGATGGCGGCGGTTCGACGCGTCGTGCGTTAATCGACGCCGATCTGGCCCGTCTTGCCACGCAAAACGAGTGGGAAGGCATTGTGGTCTATGGCGCGGTGCGTCAGGTGGACGATCTGGAAGAGCTGGATCTGGGTATCCAGGCCATTGCGGCAATTCCAGTGGGTGCGGCAGGTGAAGGGATCGGCGAAAGCGACGTGCGCGTTAATTTCGGCGGTGTCACCTTCTTCTCTGGCGACCATCTTTATGCCGACAACACCGGTATTATCCTTTCCGAAGATCCGCTGGATATCGAATAAAAAAAACCGGGTGGCGCTAGCGCTTACCCGGCCTACTTTCTGCGTCACTATTCATTCCCTGGAGATTTCTCATTCCCCTGGCGATTTCGCGTTGTTGCAATGCAGCAAGCGAATGAATCCCCCAGGAACATAGAAACCTATGTGACTGGGGTGAATGAGCGCTGCCAACGCCGCTACGGCGCGCAAGATAACGGGGAATTAGACTTCTTCCATACGACCCAGCAGCGCCTGCAGACGATCCTGCCAGCCGTTCTGCTGTTCACGCAGCTGGCTGTTTTCACGCTCAAGCTCTTCACGACCGTGCTGTGCAGACTGCACTTCCTGCGCCAGCGAGTTGTTCTTTTCTTTCAGCTCTTCGATTTCCATCTGCAGCAGCGTAATGGTGTCAATCGCCTGCTGTACTTTCGATTCCAGTTTCTCAAACACTTCTAATGACATGGTCATACCTCTCCTGAATTGCAAGGCGACGCTTTAAGATAAACGCGCACAACATATTGTGTCGATTGTATGGAGCACCGCCGTCGCTGTCCAGCGGCATGCCGCGTAGATCGCGGTTTGCAACACTTTTAGGTCTGGTCCTGGTGCGCTCGGCGCAACTACCACTAAATTGTTAACACTTTAGTTAATGAAATGATTCAGCTCACACTTGTGAAATGGTGCAAAAATGCGCTTTATGGCGCGATAACGCTCATTTTATTGACACAGCACACACATTTTGATTTCGATATTTCTCGTTTTTGCTCGTTAACGATAAATTAACACCATGTCTACAGGACATCGTGGCTGTCCGCTGTCGCTGCGCTAACAATAACATTCATCTTTTTCAGGATTCCGATTATGAGTCAGACATCAACCTTAAAAGGCCAGTGCATCGCCGAGTTCCTTGGTACCGGGTTGTTGATTTTCTTCGGGGTAGGCTGCGTCGCTGCACTGAAAGTGGCGGGTGCTACTTTCGGCCAGTGGGAAATCAGCATCATCTGGGGTCTGGGCGTGGCAATGGCCATCTACCTGACCGCAGGGGTTTCCGGCGCACATCTTAACCCGGCGGTAACCATCGCGTTGTGGCTGTTCGCGTGCTTCGACGGACGCAAAGTCGTCCCTTTTATCCTTTCTCAATTTGCCGGCGCCTTTTGCGCAGCGGCATTAGTTTACGGGCTTTATTACAATCTTTTCATCGACTTCGAACAGACGCATCATATGGTGCGCGGCAGCGTCGAAAGTCTGGATCTGGCGGGCATCTTCTCTACCTATCCAAATCCGCATATCAATTTTGTGCAGGCCTTCGCGGTTGAAATGGTGATTACCGCTATTCTGATGGGTGTCATTATGGCGCTGGGCGATGACGGTAACGGCATCCCGCGTGGTCCGCTGGCGCCTCTGCTGATCGGTTTACTGATCGCCGTGATTGGTGCTTCTATGGGTCCGCTGACCGGCTTTGCGATGAACCCGGCGCGTGACCTGGGACCGAAGACCTTTGCGTTCTTCGCGGGCTGGGGCGAAGTCGCCTTCACCGGCGCCAAAGATATTCCGTATTTCCTGGTGCCTCTGTTCGGCCCGGTTGTCGGCGCGGCGCTGGGTGCATTCGGTTATCGTAAATTCATTGGTCGCCACTTACCGTGCGACACCTGTGTGGAAGAAGAGAAGGAAACCACCTCTGCCGCACAACAAAAAGCTTCGCTGTAATCTGACTACGGGACAAATACTATGACTGACAAAAAATACATTGTTGCGCTCGACCAGGGCACTACCAGCTCCCGCGCTGTCGTAATGGATCATGACGCGAACATCGTCAGCGTGTCACAGCGCGAATTCGAGCAGATTTACCCTAAGCCAGGCTGGGTTGAACACGACCCAATGGAGATTTGGGCATCACAAAGCTCCACGCTGGTCGAAGTGCTGGCGAAAGCCGATATCAGTTCCGATGAGATTGCCGCGATTGGTATCACCAACCAGCGTGAAACTGCCATCGTGTGGGAACGCGAAACCGGTAAACCGATTTACAACGCCATCGTCTGGCAGTGCCGTCGTACCGCAGAAATCTGCGAGAAGCTCAAGCGTGACGGCATGGAAGATTACATCCGTAGCGCCACCGGCCTGGTCGTTGACCCCTACTTCTCTGGCACCAAAGTGAAGTGGATCCTCGATCACGTGGAGGGTTCGCGTGAGCGTGCAAAACGTGGCGAGCTGCTGTTCGGTACCGTTGATACCTGGCTTATCTGGAAAATGACTCAGGGGCGCGTACACGTTACGGATTACACCAACGCCTCGCGGACCATGATGTTCAACATCCACGATCTGGACTGGGACGATAAAATGCTGGACGCGCTGGATATCCCGCGCGCCATGCTGCCGGAAGTCCGCAAGTCTTCCGAAGTTTACGGTCAGACCAATATCGGTGGTAAAGGCGGCACGCGTATTCCAATCTCCGGTATCGCCGGTGACCAGCAGGCAGCGCTGTTTGGCCAGCTGTGCGTAAAAGAAGGGATGGCGAAAAATACCTACGGCACCGGCTGCTTTATGCTGATGAATACCGGTGAGAAAGCGGTGAAATCTGAGAACGGCCTGCTGACCACCATCGCCTGCGGCCCACGCGGCGAAGTGAACTACGCACTGGAAGGTGCCGTGTTTATGGCGGGCGCATCCATCCAGTGGCTGCGCGACGAAATGAAACTCATCAGCGATGCATTCGATTCCGAATATTTTGCGACCAAAGTGAAAGACACCAACGGCGTGTACGTGGTGCCCGCCTTCACCGGTCTGGGCGCGCCATACTGGGACCCGTATGCTCGCGGCGCGATTTTCGGCCTGACGCGTGGGGTGAACTCTAACCACATCATCCGCGCCACGCTGGAATCTATCGCTTATCAAACGCGCGATGTTCTGGAAGCGATGCAGGCTGACTCCGGTATTCGTCTGCACGCTCTGCGTGTTGACGGCGGCGCGGTTGCGAATAACTTCCTGATGCAGTTCCAGTCGGACATTCTGGGCACCCGCGTTGAGCGTCCTGAAGTACGCGAAGTGACGGCGCTGGGTGCGGCGTATCTGGCCGGTCTGGCGGTCGGTTTCTGGCAGAACCTGGATGAGCTGCAGGAGAAAGCGGTTATCGAACGCGAATTCCGCCCTGGTATCGAAACCACCGAGCGTAACTATCGCTACAGCGGCTGGAAAAAAGCGGTGAAACGCGCGCTGGCGTGGGAAGAGCACGAAGAGTAATTTAGAACTATTCCCCTCACCCTTACCCTCTCCCCATAGGGGAGAGGGGATTGCTCCGGGTCGCCTTTTCACCCTCGCCCCTATGTGGACAGGGACTCTGTTCACCCTCGCCCCTTTGGGGAGAGGGCCGGGGTGAGGGGGTCACCAAACCGCACCCTCCCCCACTCTGTGATAAACTTCGAGCAATTCCTTTTGACTGCACGAGTATCTGATGAGACGTGAACTTGCTATCGAATTTTCCCGCGTAACCGAAGCCGCCGCGCTGGCAGGCTATAAATGGTTAGGCCGTGGCGACAAAAATATTGCTGATGGCGCTGCCGTCCACGCGATGCGCATTATGCTCAACCAGGTCAACATTGATGGCACTATCGTCATTGGCGAAGGCGAGATCGACGAAGCGCCAATGCTGTTTATTGGTGAGAAAGTGGGCACTGGCAACGGCGACGCCGTAGATATCGCGGTTGATCCGATCGAAGGCACGCGCATGACCGCCATGGGCCAGGCCAACGCACTCGCGGTACTGGCCGTCGGCGATAAAGGCTGCTTCCTCAACGCACCGGATATGTACATGGAAAAGCTAATTGTCGGTCCGGGCGCAAAAGGGTCAATCGATCTCAACCTGCCGCTGGAAGATAACCTGCGTAACATCGCCGCTGCGCTGGATAAACCGCTGAGCGAACTCACGGTCACCATTCTGGCGAAACCACGTCATGACAGCATCATTATGCAGATGCAGCAGCTGGGCGTGCGCGTATTCGCCATCCCCGATGGCGACGTTGCTGCCTCGATTCTGACCTGCATGCCGGATAGCGAAGTGGATGTTCTGTACGGTATTGGCGGCGCACCCGAAGGCGTAGTGTCAGCCGCCGTGATTCGCGCGCTGGATGGCGATATGCAGGGCCGCCTGCTGGCACGTCACGATGTTAAAGGTGACAGCGAAGAGAACCGCCGCATCGGTGAGGAAGAGTTGTCACGCTGTAAAGCGATGGGCATCGAGGCCAACAAAGTGCTGCGTCTGGACGAAATGGCGCGCAGCGACAATGTTATCTTCTCAGCGACCGGCATCACCAAAGGCGACCTGCTGGACGGCATCACGCGTAAGGGCAACATGGCGACCACCGAAACGCTGCTGATTCGCGGTAAATCACGCACAATTCGTCGTATCCAGTCGATTCACTATCTGGACCGCAAAGACCCGAATGTACAAACGCACATTCTGTAAGCGTATTTGATCGATTGAGCTTTCCAGCCGACGCAGGCTGGAAATCTCCCCCGCAAGAAAGGAAGATAGTGTAAGAAACCAGCACAGGAGAAGATCATGGCGGAGTGGGTAACAGGAAAAGTCACAAAGGTAGAGTTCTGGACTGATGCACTATTTAGCCTCACCGTGCATGCCCCCGTTCATCCTTTTTCCGCAGGGCAATTTGCCAAGCTGGGGCTGGAAATTGACGGCGAACGCGTGCAGCGCGCCTATTCCTACGTTAACGCGCCGGATAATCCTGATCTGGAGTTTTACCTGGTCACCGTTCCCGACGGCAAGCTGAGTCCGCGCCTGGCCGCGCTCAAACCTGGCGATGAGATCCAGATCGTCAGCGAGGCCGCCGGTTTCTTCGTGCTGGATGAAATCCCGGATTGCGACACGCTGTGGATGCTGGCAACCGGTACGGCTATCGGGCCATATCTCTCTATTTTGCAGTACGGTCAGGATCTGGAGCGCTTTAAACATATCGTACTGGTTCACGCTGCGCGCTATGCGGCCGATCTGAGCTATCTCCCGCTGATGCAGGAGCTGGAAAAGCGCTACGAAGGGAAACTGAAAATCCAGACCGTGGTCAGTCGCGAAACGGCAGAAGGTTCGCTGACCGGGCGCGTTCCGGCGCTGATTGAAAGCGGCGCGCTGGAAAACGCCGTCGGTTTAGCGATGAATACGGAAACCAGCCATGTGATGCTGTGCGGCAACCCGCAGATGGTGCGTGATACCCAGCAGTTGCTGAAAGATTCCCGACAGATGACCAAACATTTGCGTCGTCGGCCGGGTCATATGACGGCTGAACACTACTGGTAATTAAAAGTATTTTACTT
Source organism: Enterobacteriaceae bacterium RIT714 (assembly GCA_009668015.1). GTDB lineage: Bacteria > Pseudomonadota > Gammaproteobacteria > Enterobacterales > Enterobacteriaceae > Enterobacter. The sequence continues at coordinate 75,935 of WJYB01000012.1, read as the reverse complement.
CCAGCGTGTCCTTGCCGTACTTGTTCTCGCTCTGGGTGCCGACAAACGCGCCCAGGTCGATAACCGTCATCACAAAAATAACGGTTGGAATGAGTTTTCCTACCACCCAGGGCAACACTGACGGCAGCATTGACCAGTTTCCTGCCAGCAACATCCACGCCAGAATCACCAGCAACGCCCATAGCCCCGAACGTCCGCGATCGTGCAGGCGTTTAACCATGACCGACGCTGTCGGCCAAAGCAGGCAAACAAGCGCAAACGCCGCCGTTTGGGTGCTCAACCAGTTATTATATGCCACACCGAAAAGCACCAGCATCGCAACAATCCACGTGCCCATCCAGATCCAAAAATCACGGCGTCCAATACGCCCTTTGAATGAAAACAGCCACTGCTGTATGGTCATGTCAGGTTCCTTATTATCGTATGCTGCGTAGTTTACCCTGGAGTTGTGACCTTTTGACAAGAAGACCAGATATCGTTTTAATCATGAACAGTGACGACCAGGGACAATATTGATGAAAAGATGGGCTCACCCTTTTTTGCTGTGTTTCACCATGTTGAGCGCCAGCTTTTCTCTGCACGCAAATGACACCTCCGCGCCAGCGACCGCGCCATACCTGCTACAGGGCGCGCCCTCGTTCGATCAATCCATTAGCGCGTTTCGTGAAAACTTCAATAAAGACAATCCTGCGCTGGCACTGGGTGAGTTCCGCGCCATTGACGGCGCACGGGACACGCCCACTCTGACGCGTGCCGCCAGTAAAATTAATGAAAATCTGTACGCCTCCACCGCACTGGAGCGCGGCACCTTAAAAATTAAAAGCATGCAGATCACCTGGCTTCCCATTCAGGGGCCGGAGCAAAAGGCCGCAAAAGCCAAAGCGCTGGAATATATGAGCGCCATTTTGCGGGCTTTCACGCCGATATTGACCAAAGCACAGAGCCAGCAAAAGCTGCAAAAATTGCTGACTGCCGGGAAAAACAAGCGCTACTACGCCGAAACAGACGGCGCGATCCGCTATGTTGTCGCAGATAACGGCGAAAAGGGACTGACCTTCGCTGTTGAACCGATTAAGCTGGCACTATCTGACACACTCGGAGGGGCGAATTAATGACAAAAAGCAAAGCCTTTCGAGGGAAAATCTCTATACTGATTCACAGACCATGCTGCTCTCACGGGCGGCCATAATCCTTAATTCGCTTTTTTAGCGTGGAGAATTGAAATGCGACATCCTTTAGTGATGGGTAACTGGAAACTGAACGGCAGCCGCCACATGGTAAACGAGCTGATCGCGAACCTGCGTAAAGAGCTGGCTGGCGTAACAGGCTGTGCTGTAGCAATCGCTCCGCCGGACATGTATCTGGATCTGGCCAAACACGCCGCTGACGGCAGCCACATCGTGCTGGGCGCGCAGAACGTTGACGTTAACCTGTCTGGCGCATTCACCGGCGAAACTTCCGCTGAAATGCTGAAAGATATCGGTGCGAAATACATCATCATCGGTCACTCTGAGCGTCGTACTTACCACAAAGAATCCGACGAGTTCATCGCGAAGAAATTCGCCGTGCTGAAAGAACAGGGTCTGATCCCGGTACTGTGCATCGGTGAAACCGAAGCAGAAAACGAAGCAGGCAAAACCGAAGAAGTGTGCGCACGTCAGATCGACGCCGTGCTGAAAACTCAGGGCGCAGCGGCGTTCGAAGGCGCGGTTATCGCTTACGAGCCAGTATGGGCAATCGGCACCGGCAAATCTGCCACTCCAGCACAGGCACAGGCTGTACACAAATTCATCCGTGACCACATTGCTAAAGCCGACGCCAAAGTGGCTGAACAAGTGATCATCCAGTACGGCGGTTCCGTAAACGCAGCAAACGCGGCAGAACTGTTCACCCAGCCGGACATCGACGGCGCGCTGGTTGGCGGCGCATCCCTGAAAGCAGACGCTTTCGCGGTGATTGTGAAAGCAGCAGAAGCAGCTAAACAGGCGTAATCGCTGTTGTGGCGGGTGGCGCTTCGCTGACCCGTCCGACAAAACGCCAGGCCCGGTTAGCGCGAGTCGCCACCGGGCTTTTTTACAGCCGTCCCAACACGCTAAACCACAGATAATTCAGCGGCAACAGCACCAGCCAGGTCGCTACTGCCAGCGCCTCACACAGCAACATTCCCGCCTTCGCAGGCACTTTTCCAAGACCCATCGCCACCACAATCGGCGACGCCTGATAAGGCAACAGCGGTGTGGAATAGCCCAGAACCTGAATCATAATCACCGACAGCAGCGGGAAACCGGTCGCATCGGAAAAACTTTGCGCCAGCGTCGTATAAAGCGCCGGAACGCCATTCGCCGTCATGATGAAATTGAGCGCCGTGGTAATGCCAGTCAACGCCAGGAAGCTGGTGAACGGTTTGTCTGCATCCAGCGGCATCATCCGCAGCAACGCCTCACCCACCGCGTTGCCGATACCGGTATGCGTCACGGTAATGGCCAGCCCCAGAATCCCCGCCACATAGATGCAGGTGCGCATATTGACGCCCGCCGAGAATTCCTCTCCGGTAATGAAGCCAATGCGCGGCAGCATCACAATGATCGATGCGGCAAGCCCTGTCCACGCCGGGCCAATGCCATGCCAGCTCTCCGTTACCCACATCACCAGCACCACCGCTAACAGCCACGCCAGACGCTTTTCATCCCTTCCCATTGGGGCGGCTGGCGCAAAATCCCGCGCGGGTTTGGGCGCACCGGGAAACAGCCAGCAGATCAGACCAATCAGAATCAATCCTTTGAGAATGCCAAGCACCGGCGTGTGCAGCAGCAGATAGGGCACGTAATTCAGGTGGATGCCGTAGGAACCTTCCGCCGCCCCGCTCATCACCAGATTCGGCACGTTGGCCGGAAGGATCGTCGCAGAGAGCTGAAAAGTGCCAAATCCGACGGCCAGCGCCAGGCCAAACCACGCTCTTGAACCATCGGCAATCCCCGCTCTTTTCGCCATCGCCGCCACAATGGGCATCAGCAGCGCGATGCGCCCCATATTAGATGGCATCACAAACGCCAGCGCGTAGCTCAGCAACACCACGCTCGCGACCATCAGCATCCACGAATCGGTGAGTTTCGCCGAGAGCGCCCTTGCGGCCCTGTCCGCCAGCCCGGTTTTGCGGATCGCGACACCCAGCACAAATCCGCTGAACACCAGCCAGAATGCTGACGACGCAAAACCGCCAAAAATCACGTCCGGTGGCGCGATTTTGGCGGTCATCGCCGCCGTGAAGAACAGCAGCGCGGTGATAAATTCCGGCAGGAGCGATGTCGCCCACAGCACAATCGTGATGCCAACAATGAGTGAAGGCAGAAACAGAGGGTGAGTAAACCAGAGCGACATACCTGTCTCCTGTAGATTTTTTCAGCAAGTCTACGGCGACAGGCAGTGCGAGTAAACGCTATTTATAGTGGGGTCACTGGAGGATATCGCATTGATGATCCTGTAATTCCTCAGCCGAAGCGCGGTTTAACACCAGCAGATTGCGTTCGGTCGCCAGCAGTACAAACGAGCCGTCCGACTGCTGCGCCATCGCCAGCGCGAAACGCCCCATATGGTTGCGCGCCTCGGGGACTTCTTCCGCCAGCATCATAAACGGACTCCGCTGTACCAGCTCATTTTCCGTTACCCGACGCGCAAGGTATTCATGTCCTTCCAGCCCACCGGGAAACGGCAGCCACTGCGTGCTGATTTGGCTCTGATGCGCATCGAGCTTTTCGCGCACGTCAGGGCGCAGGCATGAGATATGAATGTGAAAATGATTTTGCGTACGGCCGGTCGGTGAGTTGATCGTCAGAGAAACCGCGCTGTCCGGCACATCTGCCCCGCGCTTCATGCTCATAAAATTACGTGACTGCCATGCCAGCCAAAAAAAGTTAGGCGTCTGTGGCTCGGTGAGCCGCGGGCTTTCGGTGCCGTTGATGCGATAAGTGGGCATAAGCAGATATTGCAGCGGCCCGTTGCGGTCTTTGAAGACCACATAACCGGCGTCCGGTTTCACCTGCGCACAGGGCGCTGGCTGGCGGTTATTCAGCTGATTAGGCAGGCACTGGTCCAGAACGATATGGCGTAACGCGTCGGGATTGCCGGATTTTATCCAGATCCAGCCGCCTGCGGCGAGGAGAATGGCGACCGCCATCAAGACCATCAGTTTTTTCATTACGCGTTCCCTGTATTCGTTTGAAGCGAAAGAGTAACGCAAAATAATGACCAAATAAAAAACCCGGCGGATTTCTCACACCGGGTCACCGTGTCATTCTTGGCTACGCGTTTAGCGTTTGCTGATCTGGTCGAACGTACCGCCGTTAGAGAAGTGCTCTTTCTGCGCTTTCGCCCAGCCGCCAAACTCCTCGTCGATGGTGAACAACTTCAGTTTCGGGAACTCGCTGTCATATTTCTTCGCCACCGCCGGGTCACGTGGACGATAGAAATTCTTCGCCGCGATCTCCTGGCCTTCCGGAGAGTAGAGATACTTCAGGTAGGCTTCCGCTACGGTTTTGGTGTCTTTCTTCTCGACCACTTTGTCGACAACCGAGACGGTCGGTTCTGCCAGAATAGATTCGCTTGGGGTGACGATTTCGAACTTATCTTTACCCAGTTCGTTGGTTGCCAGCAGGGCTTCGTTTTCCCATGCGATCAGCACATCGCCGATTCCACGCTCCACGAAGGTGTTGGTTGAACCGCGTGCGCCGGAGTCCAGCACTTCGACGTTTTTAAACAGGGATTTGACGAAATCCTGAGCTTTGGCCTGATCGCCGTTGTTGTGATGCAGGGCATAGCCCCATGCCGCCAGATAGTTCCAGCGAGCGCCGCCGGAGCTTTTCGGGTTCGGGGTGATCACGGATACGCCCGGTTTGATCAGATCGTTCCAGTCATGAATCTGTTTCGGGTTACCTTTGCGCACCAGGAAAACGATGGTGGAGGTATACGGCGCGGAGTTGTCCGGCAGGCGTTTAATCCAGTTTTTATCAATACGACCGCGTTCAGCAATAGCATCGACGTCATAGGCCAGCGCCAGCGTTACCACATCGGCTTCAATACCGTTGATGACCGAAGTCGCCTGCTTGCCAGAGCCGCCGTGCGACTGGCGAATCACCACGTTATCGCCGGTTTCCTGTTTGTAGTGCGCCGCAAAGGCTTTGTTGTATTGATCGTATAGCTCACGCGTCGGATCGTAAGACACGTTAAGTAACTGGATATCCTTAGCCAGAACGCTGGTCGATGCCAGCAATAAAGTTAAGCCCACGCCCCATTTATTCATCTTCCAACTCTCTTGAATGTTGTGTTTGATGAATGCAGCGTGCCAGAAAGCCAACCAATGATTAAAGAATAAAAAAAGATTGGCTATAACTAAGCGGAATAAAAAATAGTCGGCGGAGATAAAAGCAAAACGGTAACCCAAAGGTTACCGTTCCGTTTTTGCCCTCTCCCCGTGTCAAACAGCTGGGATGAGGGCATCACACTGCAATTAATACAGTTTTTTCGCGCAGTCCAGCCAGTCACCTTTGAATGGACGCTTCATGCTTTCAATCGCGTCGATGATATCGTGGTGAACCAGTTTTTCGTTCTGGATGCCCACGCAACGACCGCCGTGGCCTTGCAGCAGCAGATCGATGGCATATGCGCCCATACGGGAAGCGAGGATACGGTCGTAAGGACCCGGGGAGCCGCCGCGCTGGATGTGGCCCAGAACCGTGGCGCGCGTTTCGCGTTTGGTTTCAGTTTCGATGTATTTCGCCAGCTCATCCACATCGCAGATGTGCTCAGTAATCGCGACGATGGCGTGTTTTTTACCTTTCGCGATACCGGCTTTGATTTCGTTAACCAGATCTTCGCGACTGAATTCGACTTCCGGAACCACGATGAACTCGCAGCCGCCAGCAATGGCTGCCGCCAGGGTCAGATCGCCGCAGTAACGGCCCATCACTTCAACGATGGAGATACGCTGGTGAGAAGAAGAGGTGTCACGCAGACGGTCAATCGCTTCAACAACCGTACCCAGCGCGGTGAAGAAGCCGATGGTGTAGTCGGTGCCTTTGATGTCGTTATCGATAGTGCCTGGCAGACCGATGCATGGGAAGCCCATTTCAGTCAGACGTTTTGCACCCATATACGAGCCGTCACCGCCGATAACAACCAGCGCGTCCAGGCCGCGTTTCTTCATGTTTTCAATCGCTACCTGACGGATGTGCTCTTCGCGGAATTCCGGGAAGCGTGCAGAACCGAGGAAGGTACCGCCACGGTTAATCATGTCAGATACGCTATAGCGATCGAGTTGCACCATGCGGTCTTCGTACAGACCGAGGTAACCATCATAAACACCAAAAATTTCCAGGCCTTCCGTCAATGCCGCGCGGACCACTCCACGAATGGCTGCGTTCATGCCCGGCGCATCACCGCCGCTTGTCAACACACCGATTTTCTTAATCATGACTACCTCTGAACTTAGGAATGCAAAAATGAAATCTGTTGCCGGAAGACGTCTGTTCGACCAACCAATACTGCAAATAGTATATCAATCACTTCCAGCTGAATTGATTCAGGTCAGACCAAATGGCGGTAATTTATCCACAAAATGCTGGCCTGGCTCACTTTTTTGAAACGAATTACGAAAGCTCAAAATGTCCGGGTACAACTGAGCAGGGATCCTGGTGAATAATCACATCTGAACCCGGAAAACGCCGCAAAATCGCCTGCTCAACCTGTTCAGCGACTAAATGCGCCTGAACAAGGGGTAAATTGTCTTCCATTTCTAAATGAATCTGAATAAAGCGGGTCGGCCCTGACTGCCGCGTCCGAAGATCGTGGGCACCGCTGACGCCCGGCCAGGAGGTCACGATTTCGAAGATTTCTTGCCGTTCGGTATCGGGAAGCGCGCGGTCGAGAAGCGATTGCACCGCTTCATAACCCATACGCAGGGCGCTGTATAAAATATAAACCCCAATCCCTAACGCGAACAACGCGTCGGCGCGATGCCATCCATACCACGCCAGACCGAGCGCAATAAGAATCGCGCCATTCATCATAACATCAGACTGATAATGAAGCATATCTGCGCGTACCGCCTGGCTTTGCGTTCTTCGAACCACCCATCGCTGGAACGTTACCAGAACAAGTGTGCTAATAAGTGCAATTACCGTGACGATAACGCCGACGCCCGGATCGTTCATCGGAGTGGGCGAAACGAGGTGCTGAATTCCGGTTAAAAAGAGGAAAAGCGCCGAGCCGGAAATAAACATACTTTGCGCCAGCGCCGCCAGCGATTCCGCCTTGCCGTGACCAAAAGTGTGCTCTTCATCAGCCGGTTGCAGGGAGTAGCGCACCACCAGCAAATTGGTGAGCGACGCGGCAATATCCACCAGTGAATCCACCAGCGCCGCCAAAATACTGACCGAACCGGTATACCACCAGGCGAAAATTTTGATTATCAGTAAGCACGACGCCGTCACCGTCGCAGCGATTGCAGCACGGCTAACCAGCCGTCCATAGGATTGATTCATAAACACTCCTGCCAGGCCATGCCGCTAGTATAACGGATGAGCAAGGAGTCAAAGGATGAATAAACCGTTAACAAACTTGAATGAAGGGCAAAAAAAACCCCCTCATCATGAGGGGGAAGACAGGGATGGTGTCTATGGCAAGGAAAACAGGGTCTACTGGTTACTACGGGTATTGCTACTAAAAAGCGTCATCGCTGAGCTTTGTTGCATCCGGGCAACCTCACGCAACTGGTCCATTCGTTGCTGATGTTTATCATTCAAAGCCGCTTGCTGCTCGGGCGACAGCAGGTGAAACATCTGGTTGCGAACCCGGGCCATTTCGACCTGGCGGGCAACGTGTTCCTGCGCCATCTTTTCTGCCTGAGCGCGCACAGCGCTTTCGTCAAAATTTTCTGCGGTGACAAGGCGATGCATTGTCTCCATTTCGCTAACATTAACAGGGGGCTGATCGTGTCTTGCCCTGTGCATCAGATCTCGCATCTGTTGACGCTGATGTTCGGTTAAACTTATGCCGTCAAACATATGGCTTTGGCCACTGTGCTGCGTAATGCCCTCTGCTGAGGACCCGTTATCGCCAGTAATGACTCCAGCAGCCTGGCTAAGAGCACTAAACGCCAGTGTTGAGGCCATGACGGCAGCGGTAACTTTGCGCATCACTTGCTCCCAAAATCTTTCGTGTCGCGATTCAACGAGAGACAGCATACGATTCAGGCTGCAAACATGCGTCAGGGGGTGTAAAACAACGTAAAGTCATGGATTAGATAGCCTTGATGTCGTAATTTCTGCCTCGGAGGTATTTAAACAATGAATAAAATCCTGTTAGTTGATGATGACCGAGAGCTCACATCTCTTTTAAAAGAGCTGCTCGACATGGAAGGCTTTAATGTTCTGGTTGCCCATGACGGGGAACAGGCGCTGAGCCTGCTTGATGACAGCATCGACTTGCTTTTGCTTGACGTGATGATGCCGAAGAAAAACGGTATTGATACGCTTAAAGAACTACGCCAGACACACCAGACACCTGTAATCATGCTGACCGCGCGCGGCAGCGAACTGGATCGCGTACTTGGCCTCGAGCTGGGCGCGGATGACTATTTACCCAAGCCGTTCAACGACCGCGAACTGGTTGCACGAATTCGTGCCATCCTGCGCCGTTCCCACTGGAGCGAGCAACAGCAGAACAGCGATAACAGTTCACCGACGCTTGAAGTTGACTCCCTGAGCCTGAATCCGGGTCGTCAGGAAGCGAGCTTCGATGGACAAACGCTGGAACTGACCGGCACCGAGTTCACCCTGCTTTATCTGCTGGCGCAGCACCTCGGCCAGGTGGTATCGCGTGAGCACCTGAGTCAGGAAGTGCTGGGCAAACGCCTCACGCCGTTTGACCGCGCCATCGACATGCACATCTCTAACCTGCGCCGTAAGCTGCCGGAGCGCAAAGACGGTCACCCGTGGTTTAAAACCCTGCGGGGTCGCGGGTATCTGATGGTTTCCGCTTCATGATAGGCAGCTTAACCGCCCGCATCTTTGCCATATTCTGGCTGACGCTGGCACTGGTTTTAATGCTGGTTTTGATGTTGCCAAAACTCGACTCACGCCAGATGACGGAGCTTCTCGACAGCGAGCAACGTCAGGGCGTGATGATCGAACAGCACGTGGAAGCCGAACTGGCAAACGACCCGCCCAACGATTTGATGTGGTGGCGCAGGCTCTTTCGCGCTATCGACAAGTGGGCGCCGCCCGGACAACGCTTGCTGCTGGTGACCAGCGAAGGCCGCGTCATTGGTGCGGAACGCAATGAAATGCAGATCATCCGCAACTTCATTGGCCAGGCGGATAACGCCGATCATCCACAGAAGAAAAAGTATGGTCGGGTAGAGATGGTAGGGCCATTTTCCATCAGGGATGGGGAAGATAATTACCAACTCTATCTGATTCGACCAGCGAGCAGCTCGCAAACCGACTTTATCAACCTGCTGTTTGACCGACCGCTGCTGCTGCTGATTGTCACCATGCTGCTCAGTTCTCCGCTGCTGCTCTGGCTGGCGTGGAGCCTGGCAAAACCGGCGCGTAAGTTGAAAAACGCCGCCGATGAAGTGGCGCAGGGCAACCTGCGACAGCACCCGGAACTGGAAGCCGGGCCGCAAGAATTCCTCGCCGCTGGTGCCAGTTTTAACCAGATGGTGACCGCGCTTGAACGAATGATGACCACGCAGCAACGCCTGCTGTCGGACATCTCCCACGAGCTGCGCACTCCGCTGACACGCCTGCAGCTGGGGACGGCACTGTTGCGTCGCCGCAGTGGTGAAAGCAAGGAGCTGGAACGTATTGAGATGGAAGCGCATCGTCTGGACAGCATGATCAACGATCTGCTGGTGATGTCGCGCAATCAGCAGAAAAATGCGCTGGTGAGTGAGACGGTCAAAGCGAATCATCTGTGGCATGAAGTGCTCGATAACGCCGCGTTCGAAGCCGAACAGATGGGTAAATCGTTCACCGTTAACTTCCCGCCTGGGCCATGGCCGCTGTACGGGAACCCCAACACGCTGGAGAGCGCGCTGGAGAATATCGTGCGTAACGCCCTGCGCTATTCGCATACGAAGATTGAGGTGGCGTTCTCGGTCGATAAAGACGGCATTACCATTAACGTGGATGATGACGGTCCTGGCGTTAGCGCGGAAGATCGCGAGCAGATTTTCCGTCCGTTCTATCGTACAGACGAAGCCCGCGATCGTGAGTCTGGCGGCACGGGGCTGGGGCTGGCCATCGTTGAAACCGCTATTCAGCAGCATCGTGGCTGGGTTAAAGCCGACGACAGCCCGCTGGGTGGTTTGCGCTTGACGCTCTGGCTGCCGCTGTATAAGCGTTCGTAGCGTTAAATTCCCCTCACCCTAACCCTCTCCCCCCAGGGGAGAGGGGACTGATTCAGACGATCTTTACCCTCGGTTCTTTCTGCAGACAGGACTGCTCCGCCTGCCCTTTTCTCCCGTCACCTTCAGGAGAGAAGACATCTCCAAACGGTCTTTCCCCCGCCACTTTCAGGGGAGAAGACGGATCCGAACGGTGTTTTCCCCGCCACCTTCAGGGGGAGAAGACGGATCCGAACGGTCTTTTCGCCGCCACCCTCAACGCCCCGGACGCGTCTTTTCCCCCTCGCCCCTTTGGGGAGAGGGCTGGGGTGAGGGGAGAAGGCCGGGCGAGGAGCAAGAAAACAACCCTATTTACCCCATAATCTTCGCGAATTGTCTTCGATCTCGGCGTTAACACGCCGCTTCTGCATCGTTCTGGTCCAGCTTGTCGAAAGCCCTGCGGCCGACAACAGACGACGATATTGCTCATCGTCAAACGGCATGTGCCAGGCGATCGCGCAGGCGTCATACACCGACACATCACTAAGACGCGAAAGCAACTCCAGCGGTGCATCAGCCGACACCTGTCCGGCTAAAACGACGCGATACAGCCAGCCGGTTTTGCCTGCACTTTGCATCTGAGCGGACATATCGCTGATCCCAAAATGGAAGTTGAGCTTAAAGCACGGGGAGCGCGGCTGCGTGACCTGAATCAGCGCATCTCCCCAGCGGAAAATATCGCCGATAAAGACATTCTTCTCGTTCATCCCATCCGTTGACAGGTTTTCGCCAAAGGCAGGGGCAACAAATAAATCAGCCTGATCGGGAAACTCTCGCGCCCAGTGGAGATAGTGCTCGCGAGGATAGTGGCACAGCGCGCGCTCAGGCCCGCCGTGGATTTTCTTTTCGGCCTGCTCATCACCCGCCAGCCCAAGCTCGGTCAGCGTCAGTTCGCCGTCGACCTGCACTTTGGCAATCGCGCTCGGACGGCTGCCGTCGTAGTCCTTTACCTTGCCTGTAAACACATTAACCGGATAGTGCATGTATCGTTGCTCCTTTATGCAGATACAAAAAAAGCGAGTCATCAGACTCGCTTCTCACAGGCTATCGTGCAACCTTATTTTTTAGCGGCGAAACGCGCTGCTGCTTCGTCCCAGTTCACTACGTCCCAGAATGCTTTGATGTAATCAGGGCGACGGTTCTGGAATTTCAGGTAGTAAGCGTGTTCCCACACATCCAGGCCCACAATCGGGAAGCCAGATGCGCCAGAAATCGCTTCACCCATCAGCGGGGAGTCCTGGTTAGCGGTAGAAACCACCGCCAGTTTGTCACCTTTCAGTACCAGCCATGCCCAGCCAGAACCGAAACGGGTCGCAGCCGCTTTTTCAAACTCGGCTTTGAAGTTATCCACGGAACCGAAATCGCGCTCGATAGCCGCTTTCAGATCGCCCTGCAGGGTCGTGCCGGTTTTCAGGCCTTTCCAGAACAGGCTGTGGTTAGCGTGACCGCCCGCGTTGTTACGCAGAACGGTTTTCTTGTCAGCGGGCAGTTGATCCAGTTTAGTGATCAGCTCTTCAGCAGACAGGCTGGCGAATTCCGGCAGGCTTTCCAGCGCAGCATTCGCGTTGTTCACGTAAGTCTGGTGGTGTTTAGTGTGATGGATTTCCATCGTCTGCTTGTCGAAATGCGGTTCCAGTGCGTCATAGGCATACGGCAGGGATGGCAGTGTATAACTCATAATCCTCTCCATTATTGTCGGGCGGCACAGCTGTTAATGCCGCGTAAGCAGTTGGTTCATTATAGTTAATTAAATGATATTGAAAATGATTATCAATGCCGTAGTTTTTATAAGGTTATTCACTTTTGTATCAATGCTAACTTTGCGAGTCTGCTCACGCGGTTAGCGCGCTGACTGCCAGAGTCAACAAAAGGGCGGCAACCTTGTGAAGGTTCGCTCACCGCTTAATTTTTACACTCATCGGGATCGGAGGGGAGACGCGGTACGGTTTGCTGGCTCATTCTGCCGTGGACTATCAGTGCCCTGCTTCTACGCGGCTTTTCGACTACGATGACGCCACTGAACCGGCGTCATTCCTACCTCACGGTTGAAGACCACAGAAAAGTAGTTGCTGTCCTCAAAGCCACAGCGCGTAGACACTTCACTCACCATCAGCTCGGTATGTTGCAGCAAATACTGGGCATGACAGATCCGCAGCTGGCGCAGATAGTGATTCACCGTCATCCCTGTCTGAGTGCGGAACTGCTGGCGCAGCGCTCGTTCGCTGCACTGCTCCCGCTCGCAGAATTTCTCCAGCACAAAGCTCCGGTTCAGGCTGCCCGCCAGGGTGGTAATGAGTTTATCAAGCAACGCTTCTTGCTCATTGGCAGAGGGATTATCCGTCGCGTAGCGATAGCGTTTGAGGGTCATCACCAGCTGGGCAAAAAGCAGTTCGGCCATCTCATTCGCCCCCGGTTCAGCTTTCTGGCTCTCCTGCTCAAGCTGAGTGATGACGTGTCGAACCTGAGTCATGCCCGTGCTGCTCAACCGCCAGTGCGGTGCGGTGTGCGCCTCATGAAAGCCGGGAATCAGTCCTGACCAGTCAACGTTCAGTTTGAGTCTTTCAGGACAATAAATGACATTTTGCAGCACCAGATCGTTCACCGATGCGTAGGAGTGTTTATCTTCAGCGCGAATATAAAACAGATCGCCACGGGTGATGCGCCAGGGACGGTCATTGAGGACGTGCAGCCCGTTACCCCGCCACACCAGCACCAGCTCGTAAAACTCGTGGGTATGCTCCGCAAAGACATTTTGCGGATAGCGATCGGCGACCGCCACCGCCTGCCCGGCACTGGCAAAGAAATCGGATTTGCGAAGAATTAACGGAGCGCCCACAACTCACCTCAGCGGCTAATAACCTGACATTATTAGCCGTTTTACGGCAAAAAAACGGTGATTCTGCTCGCGTTACTGAAGGGAGGCATCTCTGCCCTGGCGAATATCGCGCGGCGACCAACTGAATTCGCGGCGAAAAAGCGTCGAAAAGTGATTACTGTCACCAAAACCGCAGCGATAAGCGATGTTCGTCACGCTCTCGTCGGTATGGCGCAGAAGATGTCGCGCCTTGATAAGACGCAGGCGGTTCAAATAACGCTGCGGCGTTAAGCCAGTATGCTGTTTGAGCTGACGGTGCAACGTCCTGAGCGAAAGCGAAAAGGTATCCGCCACCGTCTCCCAGCACACATCTTCCGCGAAGTGATCTTCCAGCCAGGCCATCAGTAAATTCAGCCGCGCATCATTGTTTTCCGCACCTTCCACCAGACTGCTGCGCCGCAGAAGAACCAATAATTGCATGAAATGCATTTCGCGGCTGGCACGCGCGTGGGTTTCGTCGTCGTCTTCCGCGTTCTCCATCTGGCCCACCAGCTGACGCACCTGCTGCAGCGTGGTCTGGTTCACCCGCCAGTGCGAAGGGTATTGGCCGTCCTTTTCCTGCGGTAGCAGTTGGTTGACTCCCGACAAAAACTGAAACGCATCCGGCGAACGGTAAAGCACGTTAGTCAGGCACAGGTTATCGGTATGTTCATACAAGTGCCGGTCATGGTCCCGCACGAAGCACACTGTTCCGCCGCTGATGGTATAGGGCTGGCCATTAAACACGTGAATCCCCGTGCCATGCTCAACAATCACAATTTCATGAAAATCATGATGATGTTCAGGAAATGCCGCCTGAGGGAGCCGTGGCTCAATCGCCACAGGCGAGCTTCCGGAAGGAAAAAAATCCACGCTGTGCAGTACGGTCATAACAGCCACCACCGATGAGAAATGTTCTCAAAATAGTATGTGAGGGCCGCGATGCTCACCTTCAATTTTTGACAGCAATGCGTGCAAAGGCTGTCTGATTTTCAAGAAACGACGGGAAAGATCGGGAAATGCGGTCACCGTCACATGGCCCTCAATCTGCATCAAATCTGGAAACTGTGAACTCCCTCACGTTCATCTTTGCTTTCTTGCCAGCGCCGGATTGTGCCTGTCAGTGGCAAGAAGGTCCGTTTTTCTTCCCTTTCTTAGACTGTCTCGCAATGACTCTGAGAAGGACCCGATTATGACCTTTCGCCATTGTGTGGCTGTCGATTTAGGCGCATCCAGCGGCCGCGTCATGCTTGCCCGCTACGCGCCTGAACAGCGCGCACTTTCGCTTCGCGAAATTCATCGCTTCGTTAACGCCCTGCAAAAACAGGACGGCGTTGAGACGTGGGATATTGATAGCCTGGAGTCCGAAATTCGCACCGGTCTGAACAAAGTCTGCGAGGAAGGTATTCGCATCGACAGTATCGGGATTGATACGTGGGGAGTGGATTTTGTGCTGCTGGACCGCGAAGGCCATCGCATTGGCCTGCCCGTTTCCTATCGCGACAGCCGTACCGATGGCGTGATGGCCCGTGCGATTGAGCACCTGGGAAAAGCCGATATTTACGGACGTAGCGGTATTCAGTTTTTACCGTTCAATACGCTGTATCAGCTGCGCGCGCTGGTTGAGCAACAGCCAGAATTAGTGGCGAATGTCGCCCACGCCCTGCTGATCCCCGATTACTTCAGCTATCGCCTGACCGGCAAAATGAACTGGGAATATACCAACGCGACCACCACCCAGCTGGTCAATATCAACTCCGATAACTGGGATGAAAACCTGCTCAACTGGACCGGCGCTTCTGCCGCCTGGTTCGGCACGCCGACGCACCCCGGTAACGTGATCGGTCACTGGATTTGCCCGCAGAAGAATGAAATTCCTGTCGTCGCCGTGGCCAGCCATGACACCGCCAGCGCGGTCATTGCTTCGCCGCTGGCAAGCAAAGACGCGGCGTATCTCTCGTCCGGCACCTGGTCGCTGATGGGCTTTGAGAGCAAAACGCCGTACACCTGCGAAAAAGCACTGGCGGCGAATATCACCAATGAAGGCGGAGCGGAAGGCCGCTATCGCGTGCTGAAAAATATCATGGGGCTGTGGCTGCTCCAGCGCGTCCTGAAAGAGCAAAACATCAGCGACCTTTCGGCGCTGATTGCCAGCACGGAAAAACTCACCGCCTGTCGTTTTCTGATTAACCCGAACGACGACCGATTTATCAATCCGACGAATATGAGCGCCGAAATCCAGGCCGCCTGCCGGGAGGCATCCCAGCCGGTGCCCCACACCCCGGCCGAGCTGGCGCGCTGCATTTTCGATAGCCTCGCTCTGCTGTATGCCGACGTGTTGAATGAGCTTGTCGCGCTGCGCGGTAAACCCTTCACCCAGCTACATATTGTCGGCGGCGGCTGCCAGAACCAGCTGTTGAATCAGCTGTGCGCCGACGCCTGTGGTATCGAAGTGGTGGCGGGGCCCGTCGAGGCCTCTACGCTCGGCAACATCGGCATCCAGCTTATGACGCTGGACGAACTCACCAACGTTGATGATTTCCGTTCGGTGGTGACCGGCAATTACGCCCTCACCACCTACACCCCCAATCCCTGCCATGAGATTGCCGCCTGCCGGGCGCAGTTTCAGCAAAAACGACAGACAAAGGAGCTTTGCGCATGACCACTCAACTTGAACAAGCCTGGGAACTGGCTAAACAGCGTTTCGCCGCCGTGGGCGTGGATGTCGAGGAGGCGCTGCGTCAGCTCGACCGTCTGCCGGTCTCCATGCACTGCTGGCAGGGCGATGACGTTGCAGGCTTCGAGAATACTGGCGCAGCGCTCTCAGGCGGAATTCAGGCAACGGGTAACTATCCCGGCAAAGCGCGCAACGCGACCGAACTGCGCGCCGATCTGGAGCTGGCGCTCAGTTTAATTCCTGGTCCAAAACGCCTGAATCTGCACGCGATTTATCACGAAGCCCCTACGCCTGTAGCGCGTAACGAAATCAAACCAGAGCATTTTAAAAACTGGGTGGAGTGGGCAAAAGCCAACAAGCTGGGTCTGGATTTTAACCCCTCCTGTTTCTCGCACCCGCTCAGTGCCGACGGTTTTACCCTTTCGCACGCTGACGATGAGATTCGCCAGTTCTGGATCGATCACGTGAAGGCCAGCCGTCGCGTGTCAGCGTATTTCGGCGAACAGCTGGGTACGCCATCGGTAATGAACATCTGGATCCCGGACGGGATGAAAGATATTACCGTTGACCGTCTGGCGCCTCGCCAGCGTCTGCTGGATGCGCTGGATGACGTGATCAGCGAAAAACTCGATCCGGCCCATCATATTGATGCGGTCGAGAGCAAGCTGTTCGGTATTGGCGCAGAGAGCTACACCGTGGGTTCCAATGAGTTTTATATGGGTTACGCCACCAGCCGTCAGACCGCGCTGTGCCTGGATGCGGGCCATTTCCATCCGACGGAAGTGATCTCCGACAAAATTTCTGCCGCCATGCTGTTCGTACCCCGTCTGCTGCTGCACGTGAGCCGTCCGGTGCGCTGGGACAGCGACCACGTAGTGCTGCTGGATGACGAAACCCAGGCGATTGCCAGCGAAATCATCCGTCACAACCTGTTCGATCGCGTCCACATTGGCCTCGATTTCTTTGATGCCTCCATCAACCGCATCGCCGCGTGGGTTATCGGTACGCGCAACATGAAGAAAGCCCTGCTGCGCGCGCTGCTGGAGCCAACGGCGGCACTGCGTGCGCTGGAGGAACAAGGCGACTACACCGCGCGCCTGGCGCTACTTGAAGAGCAAAAATCTCTGCCATGGCAGGCGGTGTGGGAAATGTACTGCCAGCGCAACGACGCACCGGCGGGCAGCCAGTGGCTGGACAACGTGCGCGCGTATGAGAAAGACGTGTTGAGCAAACGCGGGTAACACAACCCTCACCCCTGCCCTCTCCCTGAGGGAAAGGGTGAAAAGTATACCGAACAGTCCCCTCTCCCTGTGGGAGAGGGCTAGGGTGAGGGCATCAGGCCTCGCCGAAATCACAGGAACATGAACACTATGCAGACCATCACAAATTCCTGGTTCGTCCAGGGCATGATCAAAGCCACCACTGATGCCTGGCTGAAAGGCTGGGACGAGCGCAACGGCGGCAACCTGACGCTGCGTCTTGACGAGGCAGACCTTGCGCCCTTCGAAGCCGATTTCCACCAGAAACCGCGCTATATCGCCCTGAGCCAGCCGATGCCGCTGCTCGCCAACACGCCGTTTATCGTCACGGGTTCTGGCAAGTTCTTCCGCAACGTGCAGCTCGATCCAACCGCAAATTTAGGCGTGGTAAAAGTGGACAGCGACGGCGCGGGCTACCACATTCTTTGGGGGCTGACGAACGAAGCGGTGCCAACCTCAGAACTGCCGGCGCACTTCCTCTCTCACTGCGAGCGCATTAAAGCGACCCACGGGAAAGACCGCGTGATTATGCATTGCCACGCGACCAATCTGATTGCCCTGACTTACGTGCTGGAAAACAACACCGATTTTATCACCCGCAAACTGTGGGAAGGCAGCACCGAATGTCTGGTGGTGTTCCCGGACGGCGTGGGCATTCTGCCGTGGATGGTCCCGGGAACCGATGAGATCGGCGAAGCCACCGCGCAGGAGATGCAAAAACATTCGCTGGTACTGTGGCCGTTCCACGGCGTGTTCGGCAGCGGCCCAACGCTTGATGAAGCGTTTGGTCTGATCGACACCGCCGAGAAATCCGCCGAAGTGCTGGTGAAAGTCTATTCCATGGGCGGAATGAAACAGACCATCACTCAGGAAGAGTTGATTGCGCTGGGTAAACGCTTTGGCGTGACTCCGCTGAAATCAGCGTTAGAACTGTATAAATAACAACATCGCGCCCCGCTCATCGAGACGGGGCGAACTCTGTCACCTGCAATCCCTACACAACACACCTAAATCAGTGGAGTAAAAGCAATGAAAATAAAGACAAGCTTGATCCTCACCGTTGCCGCTCTGGCGTTGTCCGGTTCCGCTTTAGCAGAAGTTAAAATCGCCCTAGTGGCGAAATCACTTGGAAATGGATTTTTCGAGGCAGCGAACGTTGGCGCTCAGGAGGCGGCCAAAGAGTTGGGTGATGTAAAAGTGATTTATACCGGACCGACCACCACAACGGCCGAAGCGCAGATCGAAGTGCTGAACGGGTTGATCGCCCAGGGCGTAGACGCGATCGCGATTTCCGCTAACGATCCGGACGCTGTCGTGCCCGTACTGAAAAAGGCCATGCAGCGCGGGATCAAAGTGGTGTCATGGGATTCTGGCGTGGCGAAAGCCGGACGTCAGATCCACCTGAACCCCTCCAATAACGCGCTGATTGGCGAAACCAACGTCAAGCTGGCCGCCGACGCGCTGAAAGCGCTCAATGTCGAAAAAGGCGATGTCGCGATACTGAGCGCGACGCCAACCTCGACCAACCAGAATACCTGGATTGCCGAGATGAAAAAGGTGTTGCCAAAGTACCCGTCCGTCAATCTGGTGACCGTGGCCTATGGCGACGATCTGTCGGATAAAAGCTATCGCGAGGCGGTCGGGCTGCTGAAAACCTACCCGGACCTGAAAGTGATCGTCTCTCCATCCTCTGTGGGCATTGTGGCCGCTGCGCAGGCCGTTAAAGATCAGGGCAAGATTGGCAAAGTGTACGTCACCGGCCTGGGCCTGCCGTCTGAAATGGCGGGCGCGATCAAATCCGGAGCAAGCAAAAGCTTCGCTATCTGGAACCCCATTGATCTCGGCTATGCCGCCACTTATTTAGCGGACGATCTGGTCAAAGGCAGCGCCACCAAAGAGGAAGCCAGCATGGGCAAACTGGGCAAAGTGAAACTGGACGCCGATGGCAGCGGCGCGATGGCAGAGCCGTTCGTTTACGATGCCAGCAACATTGATAAATTCTCCAAAATTTTCTGATCTTAATACCCTCACCCCGACCCTCTCCCTAAGGGAGAGGGGGGAAAGCAATCGCGGCACCGGACAGTCCCCTCTCCCTTTGGGAGAGGGGAAAAGGAATTGCGGCACCGGGCAGTCTCCTCTCCCTTTGGAAGAGTGGGAAAAGTGATTACGGCACCGGGCAACCCCTTATCCCTAAAGGAGAGTGGGAAAGCAATTGCGGCACCGGGCAGTCCCCTCTCCCTTTGGGAGAGGGGGAAAGCAATCGCGGCATCGGACAGCCCCCTCTCCCTTTGGAAGAGTGGGAAAAGCAATCGCGGCACCGGACAGTCCCCTCTCCCTTTGGGAGAGTGGGAAAAGCAATCGCGGCACCGGACAGTCCCCTTCTCCCTTTGGGAGAGTGGGAAAAGCAATCGCGGCACCGGACAGTCCTCTCTCCCTTTGGAAGAGTGGGAAAGTAATCGCGGCATCGGACAGTCCCCTCTCCCTTTGGGAGAGGGTTAGGGTGAGGGAAAACTTGCGGAGAACTATCATGAACGCATCCACACCGCTGCTGGAACTTAAGGGCATCACCAAGGTTTTCCCTGGTGTGCGCGCCCTTGAGAACGTGCAGCTTGAGCTTTGGCCCGGCAAAGTCACCGCGCTTATCGGTGAAAATGGCGCGGGCAAATCGACGCTGGTCAAAGTGATGACCGGCATTTATCAGCCTGAAGAGGGCGAAATCCTCTACAAAGCGATCCCCATTCAGCTCCCGACGCCGGAATCGGCGCACAAAGTCGGGATAACGGCGATTCATCAGGAAACCGTTCTGTTTGATGAGCTGTCCGTGACCGAAAATATTTTTGTCGGCCAGTATCTGCATAAAGGCCTGTTCAAAAAGCTCGACTGGCCGGAAATGCACCGTCGGGCGCAGGAGCTGCTCACCCGTCTTGAAGTGCAAATTGATCCGCGCGCTACGCTCAAAACCCTGAGCATCGCCCAGCGCCATATGGTCGCCATCGCCCGCGCGCTGTCGTTTGAGGCGCAGGTGGTAATCCTCGACGAACCCACCGCCGCCCTGTCACAGCACGAAATCCTCGAGTTTTATCAGATCGTGGAGCGCCTGAAACAGGAAGGCAAAGCGATCCTGTTTATCTCACACAAGTTCGACGAAATTTTTGAGCTGGCGGATCACTACACCATTTTGCGCGACGGTGTCTTCGTCGGTGCGGGCGCCATCAACGACATCACCGAAGAGCGGATGGTGGCGATGATGGTGGGCCGGGCGATCACCCAAACATTCCCTAAAGTGGCGTGCGAGAAAGGCGATACGGTGCTGGAGGTCAACGATCTCTGTCATCCGACCGAATTTGCGCACATCACCTTCTCACTACGCAAAGGCGAGATCCTCGGATTTTACGGGCTGGTGGGGGCGGGTCGTACCGAACTGATGCAGGCGCTTTCCGGCGTTACGCGGCCCTCGTCTGGCGAGATCGTGCTGAATGGCAAAACGCAACGCTTCCGCCAGCCCGCTGACGCTATCAACGCGGGGATCGTCTGCGTACCGGAGGAGCGGCAAAAACAGGGCGCCATTATCGAACTACCGATCGCGCAGAACATCAGCCTGCCGCAGCTCAGTAAGCTCAATCCGCGCGGCATATTACATGACGATCGCGAATGGCAGCTGGCAGATGAGTACGCGACGCGGCTGCAGGTGAAAGCGTTTAGCTGGAAACAGCCGGTCGAAACGCTCTCTGGCGGCAACCAGCAAAAAGTGGTGATCGGCAAATGGCTGGCGACCCATCCTGACGTCATCATCCTCGATGAGCCGACAAAAGGCATTGATATTGGCTCAAAAGCGGCGGTTCATCAGTTTATGTCCGAGCTGGTCGGCCAGGGGCTGGCGGTGATTATGGTGTCATCAGAACTGCCGGAAGTCATGGGCATGGCCGACCGAATCATCGTGATGCATGAAGGGCTGATGGTGGCGGAATATGAGGCGGGCGGCGCAACGGCGGAAACGATCGTCAGCGCGGCCAGCGGTGCAAAACAGGAGGCCGCATAATGTTAAAGCAACTGCTTAAACACCGCGAAGCGCTGCTCGGGGCGGTCATTATTCTGATGATTATCGCCATCGGCAGCCGGGTGCCGTCATTTATCGCCCCGGGTAATCTGGTGGAAATATTTAACGATACTTCCATTCTTATCATTCTCGCCCTCGGCCAGATGATGGTGCTACTGACCAAAGGTATCGACCTGTCGATGGCCGCCAATCTGGCGCTGACCGGCATGATTGTCGCCCTGATTAACTTCCATTATCCCAACGTGCCTGTCTGGGCGCTGCTGGTACTGGCCACGGTGCTCGGCCTGCTGATGGGCATCATCAACGGCCTGCTGGTGTGGAAACTGGGCATTCCGGCGATTGTGGTGACGCTGGGCACAATGAGTATTTATCGCGGGATTATCTTTTTGCTCTCCGGCGGCGGCTGGGTCAACTCCAACCAAATGGGTGCGGATTTCCTCGCCCTGCCACGCGCGTCACTTCTCGGCCTGCCGGTTCTGAGCTGGTGCGCCATTTTTGCGCTGCTGCTGGTGGGCTATTTCCTGCGCTACAGCCGCACCGGGCGCGCGCTCTACACCGCAGGCGGCAACGCCACGGCGGCGTATTACACCGGGATCAACGCGGGCAAAATGCAGTGCGTCAGCTTCTGCCTTTCCGGCGCGCTGGCCGGCTTCTGCGGCTATCTGTGGATTTCGCGCTTCGCCGTTGCCTATGTCGATGTCGCCAACGGCTTTGAGTTACAGGTCGTCGCGGCCTGTGTCATTGGCGGGATCAGTACCATGGGCGGCACGGGCCGCGTGCTGGGCTGTCTGTTTGGTGCCCTGTTCCTGGGCGTAATCAACAACGCGCTGCCGGTGATCGGCGTCTCTCCTTTCTGGCAAATGGCGATTTCCGGCACGGTCATTGTGATTGCGGTGCTGCTCAACGAGCGCGGCAACAAGCGCAAAGGGCGGTTAATCCTGCGCGATGCGGCGCTGGCGCGTCAGAAACAGGCGGTGAACTGATGAGCAAAATCATGACCTCAGAAGAGATCAAAAACAGACCGACCTCCACGGGCATTTTCCAGCGTCTGTTGTGCTGGGAAGGCTTTCTGCTGGCCGTCACGCTGGCGGTGTTTGTCGCCAATGCGTTGGCCTCACCCTATTTCCTGAATATCTGGAATCTGTCTGACGCCACGTTCAACTTCACCGAAAAAGCGATCATTGTGCTGCCGATGGCGATGCTGATTATCGCCCGGGAAATTGATCTGTCGGTGGCCTCCACTATCGCACTCAGCTCAACGGTAATGGGCTTTTGCGCGGCGGCGGGCGTGGATACTCCGCTGCTGGTGTGCGTGGGTTTAGGCGTCGGGTTGCTGTGCGGGCTGTTCAACGGCCTGCTGGTAACGCGTTTTAATCTGTCGTCCATCGTCATCACCATCGGCACCATGAGTCTCTATCGCGGCATTACCTACATTTTGCTCGGCGATCAGGCGCTGAATACCTGGCCAGAAAGCTTCGCGTGGCTGGGGCAGGGTTACGTCTGGGGAGCGCTCTCTTTTGAGTTTGCGCTGTTCATTGTGCTGGCGGTGGTGTTTGCCTTTGTGCTGCATCGCACCAACTTTGGCCGCCGGACTTACGCCATCGGTAATAACCCGACCGGCGCGTGGTATTCCGGTATTAACGTCAAACGCCACAACCTGATGTTGTTTGCGCTGGTCGGGCTGATGTCGGGGCTGGCCTCTGTACTGCTCACCTCGCGTCTCGGCAGTACGCGCCCGACGATTGCGATGGGCTGGGAGTTGGCGGTAGTGACTATGGCGGTGCTCGGCGGCGTCAATATCCTTGGCGGCTCCGGCAGCATGGTAGGCGTGATTATCGCCGCCTTTCTGATGGGGCTGGTGACCTTTGGCCTGAGCCTGCTCAACGTGCCGGGTATCGTGATGTCAGTCATCATCGGTGCGATGCTGATTGTGGTGATCTCGCTGCCGATTATCACCCGCCGGATTATGCAACGAAGACGACTTTAATCCCCCTCACCCCGCCCCTCTCCCCAAAGGGGAGAGGGAGAAAATCGGGTCATCCTCTCTCCTCATCGGGAGAGGGAGAAAACCGGGTCATCCTCTCACCTCATCGGGGAAAGAGAGAAAACCGGGTCATCCCCTCTCCTCATCGGGGAAAGGGAGAAAACCGGCTCATCCTCTCACCACATCGGGAGGAGGGAGAAAACCGGGTCATCCCCTCTCCCCTTTGGGGAGAGAGCAAGGGTGAGGGGAAAAGGATTTTCACAAAATAGACGTTAAGGAGAATTATCATGAGCTTTATGTTGGCGCTTCCCAAAATCAGCCTGCACGGCGCAGGCGCAATCGGCGATATGGTCAATCTGGTGGCGAGCAAACAGTGGGGCAAAGCGCTGATTGTCACCGACGGACAGCTGGTAAAAATGGGGCTGCTCGATAGCCTGTTTACCGCCCTGGACGCCCATCAGATGCCCTGGCATCTGTTTGATGAGGTGTTTCCTAATCCGACCGAAGCCCTCGTGCAGCAAGGCTATGCCGCTTATCGCAACGCAGAATGTGATTACGTGATTGCCTTCGGCGGCGGTAGCCCGATTGATACGGCGAAAGCGATTAAAATCCTCACCGCTAACCCTGGCCCGTCAACCGCTTATTCTGGCGTCGGCAAAGTGAAAAACGCAGGCGTACCGCTGGTGGCGATTAATACCACGGCCGGTACGGCGGCGGAGATGACCAGCAACGCGGTGATCATCGACAGCGAACGCCAGGTAAAAGAGGTGATTATCGACCCGAATATTATCCCGGATATCGCCGTGGATGACGCCAGCGTGATGCTCGACATTCCCGCCTCCGTCACCGCCGCAACGGGGATGGACGCCCTGACTCACGCCATCGAAGCCTATGTCTCCGTCGGCGCACACCCGCTCACCGATGCTAACGCGCTGGAAGCGATTCGCCTGATCAGCCTCTGGCTACCGAAAGCCGTCGACGATGGGCACAACCTCGAAGCGCGTGAGCAAATGGCGTTTGGACAATATCTGGCGGGCATGGCCTTTAACAGCGCCGGACTGGGACTGGTTCACGCACTGGCGCATCAGCCGGGCGCGACCCACAATCTGCCGCACGGCGTGTGCAACGCCATTCTGCTGCCGATCATCGAAAACTTTAACCGTCCGAACGCCGTCACGCGCTTTGCCCGCGTGGCGCAGGCGATGGGCGTCGATACGCGCGGGATGAGCGACGAAGCGGCCAGCATGTCGGCCATTCAGGCGATTCGCGACCTGAGCGCTCGCGTCGGTATTCCATCCGGCTTCAGCCAGCTCGGCGTCACCAAAACGGATATCGAAGGCTGGCTGGATAAAGCGCTCGCCGATCCGTGTGCGCCATGCAACCCACGCACCGCCAGCCGCGATGACGTTCGCGAGCTGTATCTGGAGGCCCTATGATCCGTAAAGCGTTTGTCATGCAGGTGAACCCGGATGCTCACGAAGAGTACGAGCGTCGCCACAACCCGATTTGGCCCGAGCTGGAATCGGTGCTGAAAGATCACGGTGCGCATCATTACGCCATTTATCTTGATAAAGCGCGTAACCTGCTGTTCGCTACCGTGGAAATTGAGTCGGAAGAGCGCTGGAACGCGGTGGCGAATACCGACGTGTGCCAGCGCTGGTGGAAACACATGCGCGACGTGATGCCGTCTAACCCCGACAACAGCCCGGTCAGCGCAGAGCTGAAAGCGGTGTTTTACCTCGAGTAACGGTTCACGCTGCCGCACTCGCGGCAGCGCTTTTCTTAATTCGCCTCAACCGTGTTACTGCGTGCCGCAATCTCTTGCCTGCTGCTCAGCGTAAACGCTGACACCAGCGTCACCGCCAGAACGAAACATCCCAGTATCAGATAGGTATCCTGGAAACCGATCCGGTCATACATATTCCCGGCGAAGGCCGAGAGGAAAATGGCGGCCGACTGTTTGGCAAAGTTAAAACCAATCAGGTAGATGGTCGCTGACAGGCGAGTATCAAACACGCCGGTGATGTACTTGAACGCGCCCACCAGCAGGAACGGAACTTCCAGCGCGTGCAGCATTTTCAGGGCAATCACTTCCATCGCCGTGGTCGCAAACGACGAACCGATAATGCGCGTCGCCATAATCAGGCCTGCAATCAGCAGCGTGTTTTTCGCGCCGATACGGTTAATGATCCACGGTGAGCAGAACATAATGATCGCGTTGCAAATTTCTCCTGCCGTGGTGGCAAAACCAAAGGCACGCGTCCCCTCTTCCGGCGTCGCAAAGAAGCTTTTAAAGAAAGTGGCAAATTGCTGATCGAAGACGTCATAGACGCACGCCACGCCGACCACATACAAAATGAACATCCACATCCTGCGCTGACGGAACAGGCTAAACACGGTTTTCGCGGTGATCTGCGGCTGGTTTGCGCCCAGCGCGTTCATCACCTCAGCGGTCTGGTTGGGTTTCGGTTTGGCGACGACCAACAGCAGCATCAACAGCAGCGCCGCCCCGGAGCCCATCCAGAAAACTAACGACGGATCGATGCTAAACAACACGCCCCCGGTGGAGGCACAAAGCCCCCAGCCCAGGCAACCGAACATGCGGGCTTTACCATATTCAAAGAAACTGTTGCGGCTGACGCGTTCAATGTAGGCCTCAATCGCGCCCGATCCTGCCGAGAAGACAAAGCCGATATACAGCCCACCGCTTAGCGCCCCGAGCCAGATATTCATTTTCAGCAGCGGAGCGAAGACGTACAGGAAAAACGGCGCAAATAAGAAGAGCAAAATAGCGATGATCCACAGCAGGTGTTTTTTCAGCCCTAGCTTATCGGAAATCACGCCCAGCACCGGCTGGAACGCGATGGCAGACAGCGAGATACAGGAGAAAACAATCCCGGTATGGGTTTTATTCAGGCCGATGATATCCGACAGCCAGATAGGCAGGAACGGAAAGCAGGTGGCCATAATGAAGAAGTAGAGAAAGAAGAACGCCCCAAAAATCCAGAAATTAGGGTTGTCTTTGTGGGTACAGGCAGTCGTGTTCATTATTTTTATCCTCAACTCAGGGCCGGTCGCCCGGCCCATCACCCTTACACGCGTTCAACGCCAATCAGAATGGCGGTTTCCGGATCCAGAATCGGCAGTGCGATCCCCGCTTGCATCAGCCACTCACCGCTCACCGTTTGCGGCGTTTCCATCCATGCCGGGAGTTTGCGCATGGTGTGCCCCCCCTCGCCGGTCAGGCGGATATTCGGGTCGTCGAGCAAAGTGATGCGGTACTGCGCGTTTGCCACAAGCCCCGGCATGCGCAGCGGCATCATCAGGGTGTAATCCGGCATCGCCAGCTGGCTGACAATAAACAGCCCCTGCGCTTTGTCGTCGCTCACTATACCGTGCGCCAGCGTGGTGGTGTCCGGCATATCAACGCGCCACTGCGTGCCATGATGAATCACCTCGCGCCACTGCTTATGCAGCGCGGCGTAGCGGCGATAGCCCTCACGCTCGTGCTCATCCACGGTCAGCGGATCGAGTTCCAGCCCCATATGGCCAAACAGCGCCGTCAGCCCGCGAAATTCAATACTGTGCTGGCGGAAGGTGGCGTGACATTTATGATGACCGATATGCGCCCCCATCACCTCTGGCGGGAAGAAGTAGCTCATCCCACGCTGGATAGTGTTGCGCTCCAGGGCATCGTTATTATCAGATGCCCAGAAGCGGTGACAGCGGTTCAGCACTTCGTAGTCAATGCGCCCGCCGCCGGAAGAGCAGGATTCAAATTCCACGTGCGGGAACCGTTCTCCCAGCGTATCCAGCAGGCGGTAGAACTGACGGGTTTGCGCGTCGGCAGCGGCTTTACCGTTGTGCCCTGGCTGCACCAGCTCGCGGTTCATATCCCATTTAACGTAATCCACCGGATGTTCACCCAGCAGCCAGCTCATACGTTCCAGCAGGTAATCAAACGCTTGCGGAATATTCAGATTCAGCACCAGCTGATGGCGTCCGGTCGCCTGCACATATCCGGGCAGCGCCAGCACCCAGTCGGGATGCGCACGATACAGATCGGAGTCCGGATTGATCATCTCCGGCTCAACCCAGATACCAAATTCCATACCGAGATTTTTGACGTGATTGACCACCGGCATCAGACCGTTGGGGTATTTTTTCTCGTCGAGAGTCCAGTCGCCCAGCGCCGCATGGTCGTCATTGCGCCCTTTGAACCAGCCGTCGTCGATGATAAAGCGCTCCACGCCAAGCGACGCGGCTTCGTCGGCCATCCGCATGATGTAGTCCGGATCGTGGTTGAAATAGATCCCTTCCCAGGTATTGAGGTGCACCGGGCGCGGCTTGTTTTGCGGGAAGCGAATGATGTTCTCGCGCAGATAGCGGTGGAACTGCTGGCTCATGCCATTCAGCCCGCTGGCGGAATAACTGGCGTATAACGAAGGCGTCCAGAGGGTTTCTCCCTCTTCAATCGCCATTTCGCCAGGCAGATAGAGCGCTTCGGCCTGCACGTAGCGGCGGCCATCGGTTTTAACTTCCGCCCGCAGGCGATGGTTGCCACTCCAGCCAAGGTGGACACCCCAGACATCACCGTGCATTTCACTGAATGCCCGTGTGCCGGTGATCAGTGCCGGGAAGTGTTCGTGAGAGGTGCGACCGCGACGGTTTTCAATCACAAAGCTGTCGTGCTCAAGCAGCAGACGATGCGGCTGGAACTCGCGGATCCAACGGCCATGAAAGGCCATCACTTCCTGCGCCCGCTCCGCCACCGGCAGCGTAACCGCCAGCCGATCGACCTGCCACGGCTGCGCGCGCAGGTTAGTCAGACCGTGACGAACCACCAGCACCCCGCTGTCATCGAGCGCGATTTCGCTGGTCAGACGCAGACCGGCGTGCGCATCTTCTGCGGTAATAGTCAGGCTTTGGCGCTGCTGTTCGACAGCAACGGTTCTGAACACCGGAGAACCATCCAGCCCCTGGCGATGCCCTTCTATTCCCGGCGCACCAAACAGCCCGTGCCCCAGCTCTGCCATTAACGTGACCGGGGCATCCACATCCAGCCTGCCGTTGGCGACGGGTCTTGAGAGTGTGTGGGCATCCTGCGGCGAAAAGTGGCTAAGATGCGGCCCCCAGTAAAGAATTTCGGCGAACGGGTGCGTTTTTATCACCACATCTACCGTCTTGCTTTCGAGTCGTAAAATCGAATCTTGCATCGGACATCTCCTGTCATCGGATGTCCTGAGTGTTGATCCGAAACGTTTCGGATACCAACCCAAACGTTTCGGATCTGTGATCGACTTTAGAGTTTTGCGGTGATTTAAGCCGTCTGGCCCGGTGAAAATTCAGGCTGCCAGAGCACCTGAAGACGGGTGATGTCATCGCCGTTGATCAGCTGGCGAACCATATCGGCAATCTGCTTACCCACGCCCTGGCGGGTGGACTGGATCACCGCCGCCACGTCGGCATCCACGATGCTGTCCTGCGGCAGGCCGTCGTAAACCACCAGCGAAACCGCATTGTCGCCGGTCAGTCGCCCGCATTGGGCAAGCGCCATCGCAGCCCCGTCGCCGTGGGTGTTGCAGTCGGTGACGATGGCGGTGGGCGGTTCGGGTAGCGCCAGCAGCTCCAGCGTGGTGGTGTATCCCGCGCGGCGAGAGGGCGGCATCGTACGCAGCCATTCGCTGGAAAGCCCCGCCTCGCGAAGCGCATCGAGATATCCCAGGCGGCGCTGGGTGATAAACGCCTGATTGTTGCTTTCGCCCAGCAGCGCGATACGCTGATGGCCCTTCGCCATCAACCAGCGCGTGGCATTGTACGTGCCGGCATAGTTGTCGAAGTCAAACCAGGCGTAGGGTTTTGACAACTGGCTGCGGCCCAGCGCCAGAAAGGGAAAACCGGCATTTTGCAGCTGCTCCAGACGCGGATCGCTGTCGAGGGTGTGGGCGACGATCAGCGCATCCACGCGACGGCTTTGTACCATGCGCATATAGCTGTGCTTGTCGGCCAGATCGTCATCGGCAATGAGCAGCAAATCGATCTCATGTCGCGCCAGTTCGTGGCTAATTTCGCCGACCATGTCCATAAAAACGCTGTTATTGAGCGGAACCGGATGCACCGGAAAGACCAGCCCGACCGCGTCGATTTTGCCCATCTTCAGCCGACGCGCAAACGTATTGGGCCGATAGCCGCGGCGCTGCGCTTCAGCTTCCACGCGCGCACGCGTCTCGCGGGAAACGTCATCATATCCGTTGAGGGCGCGGCTGACCGTGGTGACAGACAGCCCCAGTTCTTTGGCAATGGCTTTAAGCGACATGTTATTCCGTGTCTGAAGGTTTGAACGCCAATAGTGTCACGCACCGGACGGCAAGCGTCCAGTGTGGATTAGTTCTGTTCTGCGACCAGAATCGCATGGGTGTCCGGCTCCAGCGCCTTGAAAATATGCGGCTGGTCGGCGGGATAACAGATGTAATCCCCTTCGCCCAGCTCTTCCGGCGCATCCGTTAATCCGATTAACGCCCGGCCCTGCGTGACGATGATATGTTCTACTGACCCCGGCGGATGCGGCTGAGAAATTCGGTCCGCGCCAGGTTGAGTCATGAGCATATACACATCGCGGCGTGCGCCCGGCGGGCAGGCCGCCAGTAAAATGGCCTGATAATTGGCCTGCTCGGCAATCACCTTCGTCCCTTCGCCACGGCGGATCACCTGCGTGGTCGGCAGCTGCGGCTCCAGTAAACGGGCAAACGGAATGCCCAACGCGACGCAAAGTGACCAGAGCGTTTCCAGACTCGGATTCCCGTTTCCTGATTCCAGCTGGGAGAGTGTGGATTTGGCGATTCCGGCACGGCGTGCAATTTCTGCCAGTGAAAGCCCGGTTCGCAGGCGTTCTCGCACCAAACTTTTGGCGATAACGCTGATTGGCTGCGTCATAAAACGGCCTCTTGTTCTATAAATCGAACGAATCGTTCATCTTGAAAAACGACATTGAAGCGTTCATTATAATGGATACTCGTTCGATATGGCTAAAACGGTATGAAAAATTCCCTCTCTTGCCTCAAAGGCGACACCGTCAAAGCGATCGTTCTGGTATGCCTGGCCGTTGGCGTTGTGGGCATGTCGTATGGATCGCTGGCGATGGCCTATGGCTTCCCGATTTGGGTGCCGTATGTGCTTTCCCTGACGGTACTCGCCGGCGCGTCTGAATTTATGTTTATCGGCATCGTCGCCAGCGGCGGTAATCCCCTGGCAGCGGCGGCGGCGGGTTTACTGGTCAATGCCCGACACGTACCGTTCGGCGTGACGGTGCGCGATCTCGTCGGCAAACGCGGTGCAAGCCTGTTGGGTTGCCACATTATGAATGATGAAAGCGTGGTGTTTGGCCTGTCGCAAAAAACGCCTGAACAACGCAAAGCCGCCTACTGGCTGTGCGGTCTGGGCGTGGCGATCGTCTGGCCGCTGGGTACGCTGCTCGGAACCGTGGTCGGTAAACTGTTACCCGCCCCTGAAACCATTGGCCTTGATGCGGTGTTTCCCGCCATCTTGCTGGCGCTCGTCGTACCGGCGTTTAAAAACCGCACCACGCTGATCCGCGCCTGTAGCGGCGCGGCGTTGTCACTCGCGGCGGTGCCGTTTGCGCCGGTAGGTTTACCGGTGCTGCTCTCTTTACTGGGTCTGGCGACGAGGAAAAAATAGTGGAAAACATGACGATTTTTATTCTCGGGATGGCGATTTTGTCAGCCGGAACCTATCTGATGCGTCTGGCCGGGGCAAAAATCGGCAATCGACTGGCGCTGTCTGAACGCGCTCAGGCGCTGCTTTCGGATGCCGCGACGGTTTTGCTGTTCTCCGTGGCGCTGGCGACAACATTCTATGAAGGTGAGCATTTCGCCGGAATGGCGCGGGTGTTGGGCGTGGCGTTTGCGGTGTTTTTGGCCTGGCGCAAAGTGCCTTTAATCGTGGTGATTATTGCGGCGGCGGTGGTGACGGCGCTGCTGCGCGTGGCCGGTTTACATTGATCAAAGATATTCCCTGATGATGGAGTATTCATCAGGGAATATCTCTCCTCTGAGAATGTGGCGTCGCCCACAACTCTCCCCTGTGCTTCCCTGCTCTCTTGTCACCGTGCGCTGACATATTCCCTCTCATAGCCCCCGTCGCCCCTCCGTAAAATGGGTTCAGACATTCTCTGACGGAGCGGCACGATGGCCCTTCTAAACCCTCACTGCATTAACCTCGATATCCATGGCAATAGCGCCTATTCCGTGCTGAAAGCTCTGTCCGATATGGCCTTTCAGAATGGCTTTATCACCGATCGCAGCGCCTTTTTGCAGACGCTGTTACTGCGCGAAAAACAGCATTCCACCGGATTTGGTTCAGGCATCGCGGTGCCGCACGGCAAGAGCGCGACGGTCAAACATCCCTTCATCCTCTTCGCGCGCCAGACGGCGGGCGTGGACTGGAAAGCCAGCGATGACGAGCTCGTCACCTGCTGGATCTGCCTCGGCGTGCCCCAGGAGGGCGAGGACGACCAGGTGAAAGTGATCGGCAGCCTGTGCCGCAAAATTATTCACGCCGATTTTATCGCGCAGCTCAAAGTGGGCGATGCCGACCAGATTCTGGCGCTGTTAAACCAGACGCTAAGCCAATAAGGGGCAAATCATGGAAAAATCATTCCGCCTGGTGGCGATCACCAACTGTCCGGCGGGCATTGCGCACACCTATATGGTGGCCGAGGCGCTGGAGCGCAAGGCACGCGCCCTGGGCCACACCATTCAGGTAGAGACCCAGGGGTCGAGCGGAGTAGAAAATCACCTGAGCGATGCCGCCATTCACGCCGCTGATTATGTGATTCTGGCGACCGGTCGCGGCCTGAGCGCTGAGGACCGGGCAAGATTTGCCGGCAAACAGGTTTATCAAATCCCTGTCTCGCAGGCGTTAAAAAACATCGACGCCATTTTTGAACATTTACCTACGCAATCGCAGCTTTTCTCCGCCGATAACAGCGTCAAGCTGGGTAAACAGGAGGTGCAAAAGGGCAGCGTGATGAGTCATCTCATGGCGGGCGTATCGGCGGCGCTGCCGTTTGTGATTGGCGGCGGTATTCTTGTCGCCCTCGCCAATATGCTGGTGCAGTTCGGGCTGCCTTACACGGATATGGCGAAAGGCGCGCCGTCGTTTACCTGGGTGATCGAGTCGATTGGTTATCTGGGATTCACCTTTATGATCCCGATTATGGGCGCCTACATCGCCCTGTCGATTGGCGATAAACCGGCGTTTGCGCCTGCGTTTCTGGTTTGCTATCTGGCGAATGACAAAGGGCTGCTGGGTACTCATTCCGGCGCGGGTTTTCTCGGCGCGGTGGTGCTTGGCCTGGCGATTGGCTATTTCGTGCTGTGGTTCCGCAAGCTCAAACTGGGCAAGGCGCTGCAGCCGCTGCTTGGGTCGATGCTGATCCCGTTTGTCACCCTGCTGCTTTTTGGCGTGCTGACCTATTACGTGATTGGGCCGCTGATGTCCGATCTGATGGGCGGTCTGCTGCATTTCCTCAACACGATCCCGCCGTCGATGAAGCTCGGTGCGGCGTTCCTCGTCGGCGCGATGCTGGCCTTCGACATGGGCGGCCCGGTCAACAAAACCGCGTGGTTCTTCTGCTTCTCGCTGCTGGAAAAACATATCTACGACTGGTACGCCATCGTCGGCGTCGTCGCGCTGATGCCGCCCGTCGCGGCAGGCATTGCGACTTATCTCGCCCCGAAACTCTTTACCGCGCAGGAGAAAGCGGCAGCCAGCAGCGCGATTGTGGTGGGAGCAACTGTCGCCACCGAACCTGCGATTCCTTACGCGCTCGCCGCGCCACTGCCGATGCTGACCGCCAATACCCTGAGCGGCGGTATCGCGGGCATGCTCACCATCTCCTTTGGCATTCAGCGGCTGGCGCCGGGGCTGGGCGTGTTCGACCCGCTGATCGGCCTGATGTCTCCGGCAGGCTCTTTCTATCTGGTGCTGGCCATTGGCCTGACGCTGAATATTTCGCTGATTATTCTACTGAAAAGCTGGTGGCTGAAACGTCAGGCCGCCCGGCTGGAGATCTCCCATGAACATTGATTTACTGAAAACCCTGTGCGATTGCAGTGCAGTCAGCGGCGATGAGCAGGAGGTACGCGATGTTCTTATTGGCACCCTGGAAAATCACGCTGATGAAATCCGCTTTGACGGGCTGGGCAGCTTTATCGCCCGCAAAGGCACGCGCGGCCCGAAAGTCGCCATCGTCGGACACATGGATGAAGTCGGTTTTATGGTCACCCATATCACCGACGAGGGCTTTATTCGCTTCGACACCATCGGCGGCTGGTGGAGCCAGTCGATGCTGAACCATCGCGTGACCCTCCGCACCCGCAGCGGGAGCAAAATCCCCGGCGTGATCGGCTCTGTCGCCCCCCATGCGTTGAGCGAAAAACAAAAACAGCAGCCGATGGCCTTTGACGAGATGTTTGTCGATATTGGTGCGAACAGTCGCGAAGAGGTGGAAAAACGCGGCATTGCGATGGGCGATTTCATTAGCCCGGAAGCCAATTTTGCTCGCTGGGGCGAAGACAAAATTGTCGCCAAAGCGCTGGATAACCGCGTCGGTTGCGCGCTAATGGCCGAGCTTTTCCAGAGCGTCACTAACCCGAATATCACTCTTTACGGCGTCGGGAGCGTGGAAGAAGAGGTGGGTCTGCGCGGGGCGCAAACCTCCGCCGAGACCATTAAACCAGATGTCGTGATCGTGCTGGATACCGCCGTGGCAGGCGATGTGCCGGGTATCGACGCGGTGAAATATCCGCTGCAACTCGGCCAGGGTCCTGGGGTGATGCTGTTCGACAAACGCTATTTTCCAAATCAGAAACTGCTGGCGGCACTGAAAGCGAGCGCCGAAAAACGGGAAGCGGCGCTGCAGTTTAGCACCATGAAAACCGGGGCGACCGATGGCGGGCGGTATAACGTTATGGGCGGGGGTCGCCCGGTGGTGGCGCTTTGCCTGCCGACACGTTATCTACATGCCAATAGCGGTATGATTTCAGCAACGGATTACGACGCGGCTTTCACCATCGTGCATGAGCTGTTGATGTCCCTCGACGAGGAGCACGTCGCCGCGTTTACGCAGTTTCGCTAAGGATGCAGCATGTTGAATGAACGCCAGTTTTCCCTGCTTGATGCCCTTGAATCACAGCCCGTGACGCTCGGCGTGCTGGCGCGGCAGACTGGCGTTTCGGCCCGCACCATCCTGCGGGATATTGATTATCTTAAATTTACCCTGAGCGGAAAGGCGCACATTCGCACGGCGGGCAATGCCCGGTATCAGCTGGAAATCGTTGACAGAAAAAGCTATTTCCAGCTTTTACAACGCCATGATAATGATGACCGGATGCTGGCCCTGCTGCTGATCCACCCGGTCATTTCCCGCGCTCAGCTTGCCGATGCGCTGGATTTGCCTGACGCCTGGGTCGCGGAGCGTCTGCCACGGCTGAAAACGCGCCACGCCAAAACCTTCACCCTGGCGAGTCGTCCGGGAGCCGGGCATTTTATCGACGTTGGCGAAAGCAAACGCATCATGCTGCTGGCGAATCTGTTTCGCAAAGATCCCTTTGTTTATCCTCTTGTCGGCGTCACGCCCGCCTCGTTCGCCGTGCTTCAGGAGCATTGCCGTCGTCTGGCAGACTGGCCCGACATCTCCGCAGACTATCTGATCAGCCTGATTCTGGCGGTGTACGCCCTGCGCGAGCAACTGGCTGCGCCCTCTTCAGGCGCACATTCTCACTCACTGCGCAGCTGTACGGATCGCGCCGGGATCTGGATAAATGCCGCGATACTCGGACGTCTGGCGGCGCTGCTCGATGATTTACAGCAGCACGCCAACGACATCACGCCCGCCTGGGTGACGGAATTACTTACCGCCAGCGCCAGCGCAGGCTCACCGCATGTGGTGGATGCGCAGCTGATTGACGATCTGACCGGCCATCTCAAGCGCTGCGCGGCGATGCCGCAATGGCTGGCAGAAATTCGTCAGGGGTCAATGAATAATCTCAAGGCCGCCTGGCCTGCTGCGTTTGATATGAGCGTCAAATTCATCAATCATCTGCGAACGTTAATGGATGTTCCCGTGATTGACAGCGATCTGCCGGGACTTTACTTCGCCTGCGCGCTGGAGCGCCACCAACATGAATCAACGCCGGTGGTGCTGGTTGCCGATCAGAATGCGATTGCCGCCATCAATCAAATGGCGATTGAGCGCGAAGTATTGAACTGCCGGGTGATTGTGGTGCGCACGCGGGATGAGCTTGCCGCCGTATGCGAAGAGCTGACGCCAACGCTTATCATCAATAACGGCCACGACGTGCTGGACTGCGGGCCGCGCCACGTTCTGACGATCCGCAATATCATCACCGCCGCCGGTATCGATCAGATTAAGGATTTTCTCGCCTCCGCGTTTATTCGCCAGCAGCCGGAACGATTTTTCCCCGCCGAAGGGTATTTTCACTATCACAACGCAGCGGATGAAAGCTGGGCGCAGATTATCGCCGCGATCGCCAAACAGTTAAGTGCCAGAGAGTTGTTGACGCCGGTGGAAGCCCTGCGGATCTGCCAGCGAGAGCTGGAGGGGGAAAACCTGATCGTGAATCGTATTGCGATTCCCCATTGCTGGAGCGAGCAGTCGAAATCCTTTCGCGGATTTTTCGTGACCCTTGAACGTGCGCTCAGCGTGAACGGCGAAGAGGTAAAGCATCTGGTGATGGCCTGCGCCAGCGCCGCGAATCGACAGGAGCTGAAAGTTTTTAGCTTTCTGGCAAGCGTTTTGAACGGTCATTCGGCAGAGACAATCGAGAATATTACGGACTACGAGGGGTTTATAGCGTTACTGCGTTGAGGGAAAAACCTGTCCCTGCCCGGATGAGCAGGGGACAGTGGCTTCGTACTTATTTGTTCAGTTCAGCGGTCATGTGTACACGGTTACCCGAGAAAGCCTGAGTAATGGTGTAAGAAGACGCGCCAGCCTGTTGAGCCTGAGTAGCAATTTTTGCTTCTGCGCCATCAATGGTAGACGAGGTGGCGGTTACGGTCTGAGCAGCGAATGAACCGAAAGAAGCGGCAAGAGCGATAACTGCGACAAAAGTTTTGATGCTTTTCATGATATAAATCCTTCAGTAAGTTGTTTAGATGAGGCGTTGTGCCTTGATGTGATAATAATAGGCCTCATCATCAACAACTAAAAGCGGAAGGATTTGCTCACGTTATTCAAATTTACTGATTAACAATAAGGCGCTGCGGATGAGTATAGACCGTCACCCTTCCCGGCTTGCAGAAGCCGACTAACGTCAGGTTGCAGCGCTGCGCCACCTCAACGGCAAGGGTCGTCGCCGCCGAAACGGCAAACAGGATTTCGACGCCGCACATCGCCGCTTTTTGCACCATCTCATAGCTTGCACGGCTGGATACCAGCGCCGCGCCCTGACGCCAGGCGTCGCTTTCACCCGCGCGGCGTCCAAGCAGTTTATCCAGCGCGACGTGCCGCCCGACATCTTCATGCCCACCCGCAATTTCACCTGATGGCTGCACCCAGGCCGCAGCATGCGTGCAGCCGCTGAGTTGCCCGATGGGCTGAACGTCGTTGAGATGGGCGAGCGCATGATCGAGATGCCCAAGATTAAACGTCTGGGTAAAGGGCAGCGGGACAATCGGCTTACCGATATCGTTAAGTTGCTCCACACCGCACACGCCACAGCCCGTGCGCCCGGCAAGCGCGCGTCGACGCTCTTTTAGCCCCATAAAGCGGCGGCTTGAAAGCTCAATTTGTACTTCAAGGCCGTTGCATGCCTGAACCACTTCCATGCCGTAGATTTCCTGCGGCCGCTCAATAATGCCCTCCGAGAGCGAAAAGCCCATCGCGAAAAGCGTCAGATCTTTGGGCGAGGCCATCATCACAACATGGGAAATTCCGTTATAGACCAGTGCCACAGGCACTTCTTGCGCCAGAAAATCGGGGATGGCGACGTTAATCTGTGGGGGTCTGTGTACCGGCTGTTCCACGACGCCAGCAGGCAGCGGAGACGAATGGGTATCACGATTCTGTTTTGACACTACGGTATTCCTGAACAACCACAAAGGTGAGCCTGCTATTGCATCACAATCCGCAGGTCTTGCGCATAGTATGGATCAACTTTTCGGCAGCCATACTGAGATGAATAGGGCATTTGTAAACCCAGACAATAGCGGAAACACTGGGAACTGTGCGCGTTCCAATGTGCGTTATAGCACTTAATTCCCGCACTTTCGCGCAAGTACAAATGTGAGGTAAGGAGTAATAAAGGGTTTTTACCATTGAGGATGGTTGATAAATGATCAGGGAAATGAACGATATTGATATTGGCGGTTTGCGTCGGTTATCGCTCGGTGAGAGTCATCTCGCCAGCTCGCTTTATGGCTCCAGCATTCACTACAACCTGGTCTGGGTTCATCGAGCTCTCGCTTTGTTACTGTTAGCTGTTGCAGGGTGTGGAGTACGCGATCGTGCTGCACCCTGGCGCGCAATCTTTGTTGATAAAGAACATGTCTGCTTTTCAATGGATAAAAAAGACGTACTAAGTCGCTATAACATCTCTTCGACACAAGACGGCATCTATAAGGAATTTGCCGTTAAAGAGCATGTCAGCTTTTCCTATCCCGATTCCTGTATCAACTTAACGCTGACGCCTGGTTATACCTACGGCGTGTCCTACACCCTGAATAACAAAAACTACCGCTACGTGTTTTTTGTCGACAATCAATGGCATGTTAAGCGCACTTTATAAGGGACAAACACAACCCCATGCTGCTCACTTGAGTAGGCTTATTCTCTGCCAGGTTTACCTACTCATTTAGGAGTGGCACAACCAACCCGCTGATACACCCCCGTAACAAGCCAGAACAAAAATGTGATCGATATCACACTTTATAATCATCAGGGTGATAATACGTTCACTTTGTATTAACCACGTCGGAACAGGCTTACCGACATTGTGGTATTCTCAAAACATACCCCTCGTGGAAATGAGGGCATAAATCAAATTTTGAGCACTGTGGTTGTTTTTCAATCATGCGCGAAAACAATAATTACCCAAAATAATTCGTGTTGCAGGACGGCGGCAATTGAGCGAATCCTCAGGAGCTGATTCAAATCAGTGGCTGGGGTAAGAGAAAGCAGCCAACGAAACTGCAGCGCAAAATTATGAAGGGTAGCAATGTCGGCAAGAAACAAGGAGTGACCCATGCAGGTCAGCAGAAGGCAGTTCTTTAAGATCTGCGCTGGCGGTATGGCAGGCACT
Organism: Enterobacteriaceae bacterium RIT714; assembly: GCA_009668015.1. GTDB lineage: Bacteria > Pseudomonadota > Gammaproteobacteria > Enterobacterales > Enterobacteriaceae > Enterobacter. The sequence continues at coordinate 37,316 of WJYB01000012.1, read as the reverse complement.
ACGGCAGCGGCGCTGGGTTTTGCACCCGGTGTAGCACTGGCGGAAACACGGCAATATAAACTGCTGCGCACCCGCGAAACCCGTAATACCTGCACCTACTGCTCTGTCGGTTGTGGGCTGTTGATGTATAGCCTCGGCGACGGTGCGAAAAACGCCAAAGCATCTATTTTCCATATTGAAGGCGACCCGGATCATCCGGTCAACCGTGGCGCGCTGTGCCCGAAAGGCGCAGGTCTGGTGGACTTCATCCACTCAGAAAGCCGTCTGAAATTCCCTGAATATCGCGCTCCAGGCTCCGATAAATGGCAGCAAATCAGCTGGGATGATGCTTTTGACCGCATCGCTAAACTGATTAAAGAAGACCGCGATGCGAACTATATTCCTCAAAATGCGGATGGCGTGACCGTTAACCGCTGGCTCTCTACCGGTATGCTGTGTGCATCGGCGTCCAGTAATGAGACCGGTTATCTCACCCAGAAATTTACGCGCGCACTCGGTATGCTCGCGGTCGACAACCAGGCGCGTGTCTGACACGGACCAACGGTAGCAAGTCTTGCTCCAACATTTGGTCGCGGTGCGATGACCAACCACTGGGTCGACATCAAAAACGCTAACCTCATCATTGTGATGGGTGGAAACGCGGCAGAAGCGCATCCGGTAGGATTCCGCTGGGCGATGGAAGCCAAAATTCACAATGGCGCGAAACTGATTGTGATCGATCCCCGCTTTACGCGTACCGCGTCAGTGGCGGATTTCTACACCCCTATTCGCTCAGGTACTGACATTACTTTCCTGTCAGGCGTATTGCTGTACCTGATGAACAACGAAAAATATAACCGTGAATACACCGAGGCCTATACCAACGCCAGCCTGATCGTGCGTGAAGATTATGGCTTTGAAGACGGTCTGTTCAGCGGTTACGACGCCGATAAGCGTAAATACGATAAAACCAGCTGGAACTACGAGCTGGATGAAAACGGCTTCGCGAAACGCGATACCACGCTGACCCATCCGCGCTGTGTGTGGAACCTGCTGAAAACGCACGTTTCCCGCTATACGCCAGAGATGGTCGAGAACATCTGCGGTACGCCGAAAGCCGACTTCCTGAAAGTCTGTGAGTACATCGCCGAAACCAGCGCCCACGATAAAACGGCATCGTTCCTGTACGCACTCGGCTGGACGCAACACTCCGTCGGCGCGCAGAACATCCGTACCATGGCGATGGTTCAGCTGCTGCTCGGCAATATGGGAATGGCAGGCGGCGGCGTGAATGCCCTGCGCGGCCACTCCAATATTCAGGGTCTGACCGACCTGGGTCTGCTGTCACAGAGCCTGCCGGGCTACATGACGCTGCCAAGCGAAAAACAGGCCGACCTCCAGACCTATCTGACCGCTAACACGCCAAAACCGCTGCTGGCAGGCCAGGTCAACTACTGGAGTAACTACCCGAAATTCTTCGTCTCGATGATGAAAGCCTTCTACGGCGATAAAGCGACAGCGGATAACAGCTGGGGCTTTGACTGGCTGCCGAAGTGGGATAAGGGTTACGACGTTCTGCAGTATTTCGACATGATGCATCAGGGCAAGGTGAACGGCTATCTGTGCCAGGGCTTTAACCCTGTCGCCTCGTTCCCGAACAAAAACAAGGTTGTGGCCTCGCTGTCCAAACTGAAGTTCCTGGTGACGATTGACCCGCTGAATACCGAAACCTCGACCTTCTGGCAGAACCACGGTGAATCGAACGACGTCGATCCAGCGAAAATCCAGACGGAAGTGTTCCGTTTGCCTTCCACCTGCTTCGCTGAAGAGAACGGTTCTATCGTTAACTCCGGCCGCTGGTTGCAGTGGCACTGGAAAGGCGCGGACGCCCCGGGAATCGCCATGAACGACGGCGAGATCCTGGCGGGTATCTTCTTGCGTCTGCGTAAGATGTACGCGGCAGAAGGCGGGGCGAATCCGGAACAGGTGCTGAACATGACCTGGAACTATTCGACGCCTGAAAATCCGGCTCCGGAAGAAGTGGCTATGGAGAGCAACGGCAAAGCGCTGGCGGATGTTATCGATCCGGCCACCGGCACCGTTCTGGCGAAGAAAGGCGATCAGCTGAGTACCTTTGCGCACCTGCGTGATGATGGCTCAACTGCCAGCGGCTGCTGGATTTTCGCCGGTAGCTGGACGCCAAAAGGTAACCAGATGGCGAACCGCGATAACGCCGATCCGTCGGGCCTGGGCAATACGCTCGGCTGGGCATGGGCGTGGCCGTTAAACCGCCGCATTCTGTATAACCGTGCTTCCGCTGACCCGCAGGGCAAGCCGTGGGATCCGAAGCGTCAGCTCCTGAAATGGGACGGCGCGAAGTGGGGTGGCGTGGATATTCCGGACTACAGCACTGCCGCACCGGGCAGCGATGTCGGGCCATTTATCATGCAGCCGGAAGGGATGGGTCGCCTGTTCGCCATTGATAAAATGGCAGAAGGTCCGTTCCCGGAACACTACGAGCCGTTTGAAACGCCGCTGGGGACGAACCCGCTGCACCCGAACGTGATCTCGAATCCGGCCGCCCGTATCTTCAAGGGTGATTTTGAAGCGCTGGGTAAAAAAGATAAGTTCCCGTATGTCGGCACGACCTACCGTCTGACCGAGCACTTCCACTACTGGACCAAACACGCGCTCCTTAACGCGATCGCGCAGCCGGAACAGTTTGTGGAGATCGGTGAAAAGCTGGCGAATAAACTCGGCATCGCCCATGGCGATACCGTCAAAGTCTCTTCTAACCGCGGCTACATTAAGGCCAAGGCAGTCGTGACCAAACGTATTCGCACGCTGAATGTACATGGGCAAGAGGTGGATACCATCGGCATCCCGATTCACTGGGGTTACGAAGGCGTGACGAAGAAAGGCTTTATTGCCAACACCCTGACGCCGTTCGTCGGTGATGCGAATACGCAAACGCCGGAGTTCAAAGCCTTCCTGGTTAACGTGGAAAAGGTGTAACGGAGACGACCTATGGCTTATCAATCGCAAGATATCATCCGTCGTTCCGCGACTAACAGTTTCACGCCCGCGCCTCAGGCGCGGGACCACCAGCAGGAAGTGGCGAAGCTTATCGACGTGACCACCTGTATCGGCTGTAAAGCCTGTCAGGTGGCCTGTTCCGAGTGGAACGACCTGCGTGACGAGGTCGGTCACAACGTCGGGGTGTATGACAACCCGGCCGATCTGACCGCCAAATCCTGGACGGTGATGCGTTTCTCGGAAGTGGAGCAGAACGACAAACTGGAATGGCTGATCCGCAAAGATGGCTGTATGCACTGTGCGGATCCGGGCTGCCTGAAGGCATGTCCGTCAGAAGGGGCTATCATTCAGTATGCCAACGGTATCGTCGACTTCCAGTCTGAGCAGTGCATTGGCTGCGGCTATTGCATCGCCGGTTGTCCGTTCGACGTACCGCGCCTGAACCCGGAAGACAACCGCGTCTACAAATGTACGCTGTGCGTGGACCGTGTGACGGTGGGTCAGGAACCGGCCTGCGTGAAGACCTGTCCAACTGGCGCTATCCACTTTGGCTCCAAAGAGGATATGAAAACGCTGGCGGGCGAGCGCGTGTCCGAGCTGAAAACCCGTGGTTATGACAATGCGGGCCTGTACGATCCGGCCGGCGTTGGCGGTACGCACGTGATGTACGTGCTGCACCATGCCGACAAGCCGAATCTGTATCACGGCCTGCCGGAGAACCCGGAAATCAGCGCCACGGTGAAGTTCTGGAAAGGTATCTGGAAACCACTGGCAGCCGTTGGCTTTGCCGCAACCTTTGCAGCGAGCATCTTCCACTACGTCGGTGTCGGTCCGAACCGCGCGGAAGAGGAAGAAGATAATCTGCATGAAGAGAAAGACGAGGTGCGCAAATGAAAAGACGTGACACCATCGTGCGCTACACGGCGCCGGAACGTATCAACCACTGGGTCACCGCCTTCTGCTTCATGCTGGCGGCGATAAGCGGGCTGGGATTCTTCTTCCCGTCCTTTAACTGGCTGATGCAAATCATGGGCACCCCACAGCTGGCGCGAATTCTGCACCCGTTTGTCGGCGTGATCATGTTTGCCTCGTTTATCATCATGTTTTTCCGCTACTGGCACCATAACCTAATCAATCGGGATGATATCTTTTGGGCGAAGAATATTCGTAAGATCGTCGTCAACGAGGAAGTAGGTGATACCGGGCGCTATAACTTCGGTCAGAAATGCGTATTCTGGGCGGCGATTATTTTCCTGGTCCTGTTGCTGGTGAGCGGCGTGATCATCTGGCGTCCGTATTTCGCGCCTGCTTTCTCAATCCCGGTGATCCGATTTGCGCTGATGCTGCATTCATTTGCCGCAGTCGCGTTAATTGTGGTTATCATGGTGCATATCTACGCCGCCCTTTGGGTGAAAGGCACCATTACCGCGATGGTGGAAGGATGGGTCACTAAAACGTGGGCGAAGAAACATCACCCGCGCTGGTACCGTGAAGTCCGCCAGAAACAGGAAAAGTCATCTGAATGAGTATTCGCATAATCCCGCAAGATGAGCTGGGTTCGAGCGAGAAACGCACGGCGGAATACATTCCGCCGTTGTTATTCCCCAGACTCAAGAACCTCTACAACCGCCGTGCAGAACGTCTGCGTGAGCTTGCAGAGAACAATCCCCTTGGCGAATTTCTGCGTTTTGCGGCGCTGATCGCTCATGCGCAGGAAGTGGTGCTGTACGACCATCCGCTGCAAATGGATCTGTCCGCGCGCATTAAAGAGGCGAACGACCAGGGTAAGCCGCCGCTGGATATCCACGTTCTGCCGCGCGATAAACACTGGCATAAGCTCCTGCATTCACTGATAGCAGAGCTGAAACCAGAGATGAGCGGTCCGGCGCTGGCCGTTATCGAAAATCTGGAAAAAGCCTCTGAGCAAGAGCTGGAAGAGATGGCGAGCGCGCTGTTTGCCACCGATTTTGCCCTGGTCAGCAGTGATAAAGCACCGTTCATCTGGGCCGCCTTGTCGCTCTACTGGGCGCAAATGGCCAGCCTGATTCCAGGAAAAGCACGGGCAGAATACGGCGAAGCTCGCCAGTTTTGCCCGGTGTGCGGTTCAATGCCTGTCACCAGCATGGTGCAAATTGGCACGACTCAGGGCCTGCGTTATCTCCACTGCAACCTGTGCGAGACCGAGTGGCACGTGGTGCGTATCAAGTGCAGCAACTGCGAGCAAACGCGCGATCTGAATTACTGGTCGCTGGAAAACGAGAATGCCGCCGTTAAGGCCGAAAGCTGCGGCGACTGCGGCACTTACCTGAAGATTCTGTATCAGGAAAAAGACCCGAAAGTCGAAGCCGTCGCTGACGACCTCGCCACGCTGGTACTCGACGCGCGCATGGAGCAAGAAGGCTTTGCCCGTAGCTCCATCAACCCGTTCCTGTTCCCGGGTGAAGGTGAGTAAATATCAAAAACCGGGTGTGAAAGCGCCCGGTTTACAGATAATAGGGCGTGACAACACCGGCTATCCCCGCAAAATCTTTTGTGTTGCGGGTTAACAGGCTGCGGTGATGCACCTGGGCAGTAGCCAGAATGATGGCATCGGGCAGCTTCATACCATGCTCTTGCCTTAGCTGAACGCTTCTTTCTGCAATCACCTTCGACACGTCAATAATTTCAAATGCAGAAAGCGCGATACGCGTCTGATGTTCCTGACGATATTTCTTCGCACCCACCATGACTTCCATCCAGGTGACCAGACTAATTGCCCGCTGCGAAGCGTATTGTTCGATCGTTTCCATGGCCTCACGGCGCCCACTAAACAAATCGATTAATATATTGGTGTCGAAAAGAGCAGCGTTCATTTATTGCCACTCATCTCGTAATTTCCGTTGGTACTCAACGCCCTCTTCATCACATTCTTGCCAAATCCCAAGCGCACTAGAAATGACTGTCTGACTCTGTCTTTCAAGATATTGCTCAATGGCTTCACGTAACAGCTCCGCCCGGGGAAGGTTACGATACTGCTTAAGATCGTCGAGTCGGTGGATAACCTCATCCGACAAATCGAGTAATATTCGTCCCATGTCCATTTCCGCCATGATGCCCATATATACCTCCAGTATATCATCGGCGATTAATAAACGAACAAAATACAGAAGATCAACGGGTGATTAAAGTCGCAGCCAGGGATTCTTATTGCTTTTGCGAGCGGCTTTCCAGAACTGGAACACTCAACGCCGGACGGGAAGTGGCCTGGCGTATCGCCTCACCAGGCCGGGGAAGATGACAGAAGAGATTTACTCCTCTTCGTTCCCCCCCTCTTCATAGGCGCCATACGGTTTCGCAGGCAGTACGATATAGGTGCCTTCAAATACAGCGCCTGACGTGTCGTCACCGAAGAGCTCGACCTGCATCTGCACTCGCGCTTTTCGCCCACGCGCCAGACGATCCAGATCGCCGCTAAGCGACCCCAAATCGGCCACCGCGCTCGGTTTTCCGCTGATCGGCGCGCTGTAACGAATATGCGCATCGGCCAGAATAATGGTGCCGCCAAGGTGGCGTTCGCGCAGCATCAGCCAGATGAGCCCCCAGCCGGTGAGCGTGGCCAGGGAGAACAGGCTTCCGGCAAACAGCGTGTGATGCGGATTTTGATTGCCCGTTTCCGGCATGGTGGTAATAAATTTCTGCCCGGTATATTGCTGTATACGCACACCCATTTTTTCGCTCAGCGGAATGTGCTGATACCAGGCTTGCTGCAGCTGTCCGCACCAGTCAGCACGATGGAGAATGTCGTCGAGCGTGGCGATGGGTTTGATCATCAAAAAATGGCGAATCGGGGTGGTTTGTGGCGCGGTTATTTCGCCCTCATTGACGAAACCGAGTTTGGAGAAGAACTCCACTGCATCTTCGCGGGCGCTACAGGTGACGCGCTTAACCCCTTCCTGGCGGGCAACGGATTCCAGGGTCATCGCCATCAGCGTGCCCAGCCCTTTGTCCTGCACGGAGGGATGAACCGCCATAAAGCGAATCGAGGCTTCATAATCGGCATTGATATACAATCGCCCGACGGCCACCAGGTTGCCCTCTTCGTCAACCACCATCTGGTGATGCGCCATGGCATCCCAGGCGTCCCGTTCCGATCCCTTCGGCTGATGTAAGGGCTTGCGCAGCATTTCCCAGCGGAAATGGTAGTAAACCTCTAACTCTTCTTCTGTTTGCGGTACTCGAAGGTGATACATAGCTGTACTCTCTCTTGTGACCCGCGGCCATGCCGTAAGCGTGCTCATACCTGGAGCCAGAAGGTGACAGGGCCGTCGTTTACCAGCGAAACCTGCATATCTGCAGCGAACCGTCCGGTTTGTGTATTCATCTCTTGCTGACGACAACGTTCAACAAAATAGTCGTATAGCGCTTCTGCGCGATCGGGATCGGCACCTTTGGAGAATCCCGGGCGCATACCGCGTTCGGTATCGGCGGCCAGCGTAAATTGCGACACCACCAGCACGCTACCACCGGCCTGCTGGACGTTAAGATTCATCTTTCCTTCCGCATCGCTGAAGATGCGATAGCCGAGCACTCGCTCGCATAAGCGGTTCGCTTTTTGTTCGTCGTCATCCTTTTCGACACCTAACAACACCAAAAGTCCTGGGCCAATTTCACCCGTCACCTCATCCTCCACGGTGACGCTGGCACGGGTTACGCGCTGAATCAATGCAATCATGGTTGGTCTGCTTCTTCTTGTTCTGCGGCTTGTTTGAGTTTGCGGTATTCCCCGAGAGTGACAGTAATTTCCGCCCCAAGCAAGACGATACACCAGGTCCAGTAAACCCAGACAAACAGAATGGGGACCACGGCCAGCACGCCGTAGATCAGCTGATAGGAGGGGAATGTCGTGATATAGAGGGCAAACCCTTTCTTGCCCAGTTCAAAGAGAACTGCCGCCACCAGCGCACCGACCATGGCATCCCGGTTCGGGACGCGAATGGTTGGCACGATGCTGTAAAGCAGCCAGAAGGAGAGCCATGAAAGGATGAGCGGAAAAATGCGTAATACGTTATCAATGACCGTATTTAGCTCGCTGGCCCAGCGCAGTGAAAGCAGATAAGAGCTGATGGCCAGACTTGCCCCGGCCAGCAACGGACCAAGGGTTAAGATCATCCAGTACACAGCGAACGAGTAAACTTTCGGACGGACTTTTTTACTGCGCCAGATGGTATTGAGCGCGCTATCAATGGCATACATCAGCAGCAGAGCGGTCACGATCAACCCGCACGCCCCTACCGCGGTCATTTTGTTGGAGTTCGCCACAAACTGCTCGATGTAACGCTGGATCACATCTCCCGTTGCGGGCATGAAATTAGCAAAAACAAAATGACGCAGCTGGATGCTCACTTCGGAAAACATCGGAAATGCGGCAAACAGCGCAAAGATAACCGCCACCAGCGGCACTAACGAGAGCAGCGACACGTAAGCGAGATTACCCGCAAGCGTAGTCATGTTGTCCTCATCAATGCGATGCCAGAGGAGTTTCAACCACGCACGCAGTGGGCGGGTGTGGTGTGTTGCTTTTTGATGAACGATTTTTAACATAACTGCTTCGCGAAATAGTCCGGTATCGTCTCTTTTCCGGTCACCAGAATTGACGTGATACCCAACTGGTTAGCTCCCTCTATATTATCGGCATTATCGTCAAAAAAGACCGTATCGGCGGCGGAGAAACCTTCCGCCTGCAGTACCGCCTGGTAAATTCTCGCCTCAGGTTTACGCATTCCCATATCCTGAGAAAGATAAATATTATCCGCTGCGGCGCGAATTTGCGGATATTCGCCAGGCCAGAATGTGGTGTGGAGGCGGTTAGTATTGGACAGCACCACCACGCGATGCCCTTGCTCGCGCAGTTTGCTCATGATGTCGATAACGTCCGGGCGAATCGCCACAAACACCGCCTGCCAGCCATGAGCAAATTGTTCGTAACTCAGGGGCAGATCCATCTCGTGACACATCGCTTCGGCGAATGCTTCATCACTGATCTCTCCACGCTCATGCTGTTGAAACGCTTCCCCCATTGAGAAGTTTTGCTTCAGCGTCGCCAGCGGCACACGGCTAAAATCGCTCCATGCGCCCAGCACTCGATTAAAATCGATATCGACGATGACATTTCCTAAGTCAAAGATATAAAGCATGTTTATCTCCTTCGCGCCGTGAAAAAATAACTGTAGCGGGAAAGATACGCTTTGGCTATGCGCCAGATTCAGCTTAGAGAAAGAGAGGATAATCCCCGAGGCAATCACCGTCGGGGATGGAAGAGAAAGGTTTAGCCAGCCTGCGGTTCTTCGCGGACGTTGATAACGACCTCAACCTGACTGGATTTAAGCAGGGTTTGCAGGCCAGGCCCGGGAAGCTCATCAGTGAACAAGGCGGTCGCCTGAGCGACATTGCCAATTTCAACGGCAGCAGAGGCGTGATATTTCGTATGATCGGCCGCCAGTAAAACATGGCGCGAATGCGCAATCATCGTTTTAACCACGCTCGCTTCGTTGACATCAAACTCCATCATCGCGCCGTCGCTCTCAATAGCCCCCATGCTGGTGACCAGATAATCAGCCCGAAACCCGGAGACAAACGCGGTGGCGGCCGGACCAATAATGCCGCCATTGTGGGCGCGCAAGGTTCCGCCCGGGACCATCACTTCAAAGCGGGGATTTTTATACAGGATATGCGCCACGCGCAGACTGTTGGTGATGATGCGCAAATGGTTATGATTGAGCAACGCCCGCGCAACGTGTTCCACAGTGGTGCCGATGGTGATAAAAATCGTCGAGCCGTCCGGAATATAGTCTGCAATGGCTTCGGCAATCGCCCGCTTCTCTTCCGTCATTGAGACTTCGCGCTGCTCAAAGGCGGTGTTGACCACGCTTGAGGCCCGGCCTGCGCCGCCGTGATGACGCGTAATTAATCCCTGCTCGCTCAGTTTGCGGATATCCCGACGCACGGTCTGAGTAGACACATCCAGCAGCTGCGCCAGTTCATCAATATTCATGTAGCCACGATCGGCGATCAACGTGAGCAATTGATCGTGTCGCGGATTCCCTGTTAGTTCGGTCAGGCTCATGGGCTGTCCTCGAAATACCATCACGCCCCGCATTTTATACAAAAAGTGACAAGAAAGAGCGGGTTTGATCACAGTCAGGGATACCAGCCCGTCCACCAGGGCGAGTACATTTGAGTGCGGCGACCGCGCTGGCAAACAGAACAGCGTCCGCCACCCTCGCATGTTGCGCCAGACTTAGCGCCAGAGCACCATGAAAAACGTCGCCAGCGCCAGTGGTATCAACCACCTCAACGCTAAAGCCCGGCTGATGGCAAAGCTGTCCGTTTTCGAGCCAATAGCAGCCCTCTTTGCCCTGCGTGACATAGACATGTCCATTTGTGAGCGTTTGTGCGTTTTTCAGCGCCTGCTCCGGTGACGTGAGATCCGTCAAACGCTGCAGGCCAGGCGCCGAAAACGCCGCGTGATCGCTTAACGCCACCAGCTCGCGGATATCCTGCGGCGTGATATCCGCATCCAGAACCGTCGTCACTCCCTGCTGACGCGCCAGCGTAAATGCCTGCTTTGCCCCGTCATGCCAGCGCACATCCGCCAGCACAACATCCCACTGAGAAAAGTCGATATCGTGAAGCCAGTCGGCGGCCATCGGGAGATCGGGGCTGGGATAGTTGGCAATAATGCGTTCACCGCTGGCATCAACCAGTACCGCGGATTGCGACGAGCGCGCCCCTTTAACAACGCGTGTGTAGCGCGTGTTTACTCCCAGGGACTCCAGCTCCGCCAGCAATCTGTTGCCCGTATCGTCGTCACCAACGCGGCCAATAAAATCCACTTTTGCGCCCAGTTTCGCCGCTGCCACTGCCGCAGTCGCCGCCGGGCCACCGCCCACTTCCGTATAGTTATTCGCAACATACTTCCCGCCCTCCCTGGGTAAATCACTGAGATACCAGATGCGATCCAGCACGGTAATTCCGACACAAGCGATTCGAGTCATGGTCATTCCTTATGCGTTTTTGATGAGTCCATTTTAATTTCATCAAATGTTTAAAAAGTGACCCGCGTCAATTTTTTGACTATAGATTACAAATACGATCAAAAACAGACAACACAAACGCGCAATAACTGACAATTTGTGACAACAACGACTGGGCAGGAGAGAAGTATGTCAGCAATCGCATTTATAGGTTTAGGGCAGATGGGCGCACCGATGGCGAACAATCTGCTGAAGCAGGGCCACCAGCTTCACGTCTTTGATGTCAATCCGCAGGCCGTTCAGGCACTGGTTGAAAAAGGGGCGCGAGCGGCGGCGACTCCCGCAGAGGCGGCGAGTGACGCCGAGTTTGTCATCACCATGCTGCCGAACGGTGATTTGGTTCGTGCCGTCCTGTTTGGCGAGCACGGTGTCTGCGAAGGACTGTCTCGCGAAGCGCTGGTGATTGATATGTCGACCATCCATCCGCTGCAAACGGACAAACTCATTGCCGAAATGACCGACCGCGGATTCAGCATGATGGATGTTCCCGTGGGCCGCACCTCCGATCATGCGATAGCCGGAACGTTGCTATTGCTGGCCGGCGGGACGCCCTTGCAGGTGGAGCGCGCCACGCCGGTTCTGATGGCCATGGGGAACGAAATCATCAACGCGGGCGGCCCCGGCATGGGGATTCGCGTCAAGCTCATCAACAACTACATGAGCATCGCCCTCAATGCGCTTTCGGCGGAAGCCGCAGTGCTGTGCGAAGCGCTGGGACTCTCTTTCGACGTGGCACTGAAAGTGATGAGCGGCACGCCTGCCGGGAAAGGTCATTTCACCACCTCCTGGCCGAACAAAGTGCTGAAAGGCGATCTGACCCCGGCGTTCATGATTGACCTTGCCCATAAAGATCTCGGGATCGCCCTGGACGTGGCTAACCAGTTGCACGTCCCTATGCCGCTCGGGGCGGCCTCGCGCGAAGTGTATAACCAGGCGCGCGCGGCAGGCCGCGGTCGCCAGGACTGGACCGCCATTCTTGAGCAAGTTCGGGCGGCTGCCGGGCTGAATCACACACATTAATACAAAAGGACTGAACAATGAGCACCTATACCCTGAAAGAGATCACCCGACCTTCCGGCGGTTTTGCCATGCTGGCTGTCGATCAGCGTGAAGCCATGCGCTTAATGTTTGCCGCTGCGGGCAAACCCTTGCCGGTCACCGATCGGCATTTAACCGATTTCAAAGTCAACGCCGCAAAAATCCTCTCGCCGTACGCCTCGGCAATCCTGGTCGACCAGCAATTTTGCTACCGTCAGGTCGTCGAGCAAAACGCCGTCGCCAAAAGTTGCGCCATGATTGTCGCCGCCGATGAATTTATCCCGGGCAATGGTCTTCCGGTAGACAGCGTCATTATTGATAAAAGTATTGATCCGCAGGCGGTAAAACGCGACGGCGGTAAAGCGCTCAAACTGCTGGTGCTGTGGCGCAGCGATGAAGATCCGCAGCAGCGCCTGCAGATGGTGAACGATTTTAATCATCTGTGTCACAGCCACGGACTGCTCAGCATTATTGAGCCGGTTGTTCGCCCGCCGCGCCACAGTGCCGTATTTGATCGGGAACAGGCGATTATTGACGCAGCAAAAGAGCTGGGTGATAGCGGAGCCGATCTCTATAAAGTTGAAATGCCGCTGTTCGGGAAAGGCACCCAGCAGGAGTTACTCACCGCTTCGCAGAAACTGAACGATCAGATTGGTATGCCGTGGGTGATCCTCTCCTCGGGCGTCGATGACAAGTTGTTCCCACGCGCCGTGCGAGTTGCCATGCAGGCGGGAGCCTCCGGATTTTTAGCGGGCCGCGCCGTCTGGTCATCCGTGGTGGGCCTGCCAGATACTGAACTGATGCTGCGCGATGTTTCTGTGCCGAAATTGCAGCGTTTGGGTGAGATCGTCGACGAAATGATGGCTCGCCGTTAAGAAAGGACAAAAAAATGAAATGGTTTAATACGCTGAGCCATAACCGTTGGCTCGAACAAGAAACCGACCGCATTCTGGATTTTGGTAAGAATGCGGCCGTGCCGACCGGCTTCGGCTGGCTGGGCAATAACGGTCAGGTGCGCAGTGATATGGGCACCCATCTGTGGATCACGGCCCGCATGCTGCACGTCTACTCTGTTGCCGCCGCAATGGGCCGTCCGGGAGCCTATGCGCTGGTGGAACACGGGATCGCCACCCTGAATACGGCGCTACGCGACACGCAATACGGCGGCTGGTACGCCTGCGTGAATGACGAGGGCGTTGTGGATGCGTCCAAGCAGGGTTATCAGCACTTCTTCGTGTTGCTCGGCGCAGCCAGCGCGGTCACCACGGGCCATCCCGACGCACGCAAACTGCTGGATGATGCAATCGACGTGATCGAGAAGTATTTCTGGAGCGAGCAGGAACAGATGTGTCTGGAATCCTGGGATGAAGCCTTCAGTGCCACCGAAGATTACCGTGGCGGTAACGCCAATATGCATGCCGTGGAAGCGTTCCTGATCGTGTACGACGTCACCCACGACCGGAAGTGGCTCGACCGCGCGCTGCGTATCGCCTCGGTGATTATTCATGACGTTGCGCGCAAAGGTGATTACCGCGTTAACGAACATTTTGATGCGAACTGGAACCCTCTGCGCGATTACAACAAAGACAATCCTGCCCACCGTTTCCGCGCCTACGGCGGCACGCCGGGCCACTGGATTGAGTGGGGCCGCCTGATGCTGCATCTGCGTGCGGCGCTTGAGGCTCGCTTTGAAACACCGCCAGAGTGGCTGCTGGAAGATGCGAAAGGATTGTTCCACGCCACCATTCGTGATGCCTGGGCACCGGACGGCGCCGACGGTTTCGTCTATTCGGTGGACTGGGACGGAAAACCTATCGTCCGCGAACGCGTGCGCTGGCCTATCGTCGAAGCCATGGGAACCGCGTATGCGCTTTATACCGTCACAGGCGATACCCAATACGAAGCCTGGTATCAGAAATGGTGGGATTACTGCATCAAATACCTGATGGATTACGAAAACGGCTCATGGTGGCAAGAACTGGATACGGATAACAAAGTGACCACCAAAGTCTGGGACGGCAAGCAGGATATCTATCACCTGCTGCACTGCCTGGTTATCCCCCGTTTACCGCTCGCGCCGGGGTTAGCCCCTGCTGTCGCCGCCGGATTACTGGATAGCCTGGCCAAATAATACTACTCCCCGAAAGATGGAGATCTTATGAGTACCCTACACAATATTGACCTGAAAAATAACGATAAAGGCTTCACCCTGCGCTGGCAAAACCGCCTGATTGTATCGCATACCGCTGAAACGCCCTGCCTGTGGATTGGCGCAGGTATTGCCGATATCGAAATGTTTCGCGGCAACTTCAGCATTAAAGACAAACTCGACGAGAAGATTGCCCTGACGGACGCGACGGTGACGCAGCAAGGCACTGGCTGGGCGATTCGGTTTACTCGTGGTGATACGGTGAGTGCCACGCTATGGGTCGGCGTGGATCAGCAAGGCCGCCTGGAGCTAAAGCTTAAAAACGATGCCACCCGCCATAACCGCATCTGGTTGAGACTGGCGGCGCAGCCCGACGATCATATCTACGGTTGCGGCGAGCAGTTTTCGTATTTCGATCTGCGCGGTAAACCCTTCCCCCTGTGGACCAGCGAGCAGGGCGTGGGACGCAATAAACAAACCTATGTCACCTGGCTTGCCGACTGCAAAGAGAATGCCGGAGGCGATTATTACTGGACCTTCTTCCCGCAGCCGACGTTCGTCAGCACACAAAAATATTACTGCCACGTTGATAACAGCTGTTACATGAATTTCGACTTCAGCGATCCCGATTTCCACGAGCTGGCATTTTGGGAGGATAACGCGACACTGCGCTTCGAATGTGCGGAAACGTATGTCGATCTGCTGGAAAAACTCAGCGCGTTACTTGGCCGCCAGCCGGAACTCCCGGACTGGGTTTACGACGGCGTTACGCTCGGCATTCAGGGCGGAACCGACGTGTGCCAGCAAAAGCTGGATACCCTGCGCGAGGGCGGCGTGAAGGTGAATGGGATCTGGGCGCAGGACTGGTCCGGTATCCGCATGACCTCATTCGGCAAGCGCGTCATGTGGAACTGGAAATGGAACAGTGAACTTTATCCGCAGCTTGATGAGCGCATCCAGCAATGGAAAAGCGAAGGCGTGCAATTCCTCTCCTATATCAACCCGTACGTCGCCAGCGATAAAGATTTGTGCGAAGAGGCCTCAAAACGTGGCTATCTGACCAGAGATGCCGAGGGTAAAGATTATCACGTCGAGTTTGGCGAATTTTATGCGGGCGTTATCGACCTGACCAATCCGGAAGCCTACGACTGGTACAAAGAGGTCATCAAGCAAAACCTGATTGAGCTGGGCTGTGGCGGCTGGATGGCCGACTTTGGTGAGTATCTTCCTACCGATACCTTCCTGCACAACGGCGTAAGCGCGGAGATCATGCATAACGCCTGGCCTGCGCTGTGGGCAAAATGTAACTACGAAGCACTGGAAGAGACCGGCAAACTGGGCGAGATCCTGTTTTTCATGCGTGCGGGTTACACCGGCAGTCAGAAACACTCGGTAATGATGTGGGCAGGCGACCAGAACGTTGACTGGAGTCTGGATGATGGCCTGGCGTCGGTGGTTCCGGCTGCGCTGTCACTGGCCATGACCGGACACGGCCTGCATCACAGCGATATCGGCGGATATACCACGCTGTTCGATATGAAACGCAGTAAAGAGTTGCTGTTGCGCTGGTGCGATTTCAGCGCTTTCACCCCGATGATGCGCACCCATGAAGGCAATCGTCCCGGCGATAACTGGCAGTTTGACGCAGACGCGGAAACTATCGCCCACTTTGCCCGTATGACCACCGTCTTCACCACCCTGAAGCCGTACATCAAAGACGCCGTGGCGCAGAACGCCAAAAGAGGTTTGCCGGTGATGCGCCCGCTGTTCCTGCATTACGAGGACGATGCGCAGACCTATTCGCTGAAATACCAGTACCTGTTTGGCCGCGATCTGCTGGTCGCGCCCGTGCATGAAGAGGGACGCAGCGACTGGACGCTCTATTTGCCGCAGGACAACTGGGTCAACGCGTGGACCGGCGAGCAGCACAGCGGCGGTGAGATAACGGTCGCGGCGCCTCTCGGTAAACCGCCGGTATTTTATCGCCAGCAAAGCGAATGGGCTGCGCTGTTCGGCAGCTTGCGTCATATCTGATTAGGCTCGCCCGCGAGGTCACTCGCGGGCAGACGGAGAATAATAATGAGTCAGCAATCATCCGATCCGGCAACCCTACGACTGCCGTTTAAAGAAAAACTCGCCTATGGGATGGGCGATCTGGGTTCCAATATCCTGCTGGATATCGGCACACTGTATCTGCTGAAGTTTTACACCGACGTGCTGGGATTGCCGGGCACGTATGGTGGCATCATCTTTTTGATCGCGAAGTTTTTTACTGCGTTTACCGATATGGGCACTGGCATCATGCTCGACTCGCGCCGCAAGATTGGGCCGAAGGGGAAATTCCGTCCTTTCGTTATCTATGCCGCCTTTCCGGTGATGCTGTTGGCGATCGCCAACTTCATCGGCACGCCGTTTGATATAAATGGTAAAACGGTGATGGCGACGGTGCTGTTTATGCTCTACGGGCTGTTCTTCAGCATGATGAACTGTTCGTATGGTGCAATGGTTCCGGCGATGACCAAAAATCCTGATGAGCGTGCCTCTCTGGCGGCCTGGCGTCAGGGCGGTGCGACGCTCGGTTTACTGCTCTGTACCGTCGGTTTTGTTCCGGTGATGAACCTGATTGAAGACAATCCCCAGCTGGGTTATGTCTTCGCCGCCACGCTGTTTTCTCTCGGCGGTCTGCTCTGTATGTGGTGGTGCTACCGGGGCGTGAAAGAGCGTTACGTGGAGGTGCAGCCTGCCAGTTCGACGCAAAAACCGGGCCTGTTACAGTCGTTTAGGGCCATTGCCGGTAACCGACCGCTGTTTATCCTCTGTATCGCCAACCTGTGCACGCTCGGCGCGTTTAACGTCAAACTCGCCATTCAGGTTTACTACACCCAGTACGTGCTTAACGACCCGATTTTGCTGTCGTATATGGGGTTCTTCAGCATGGGCTGCATTTTTATCGGCGTATTTATGATGCCCGGCGCGGTGCGCCGCTTCGGTAAGAAAAAAGTGTATATCGGCGGATTACTGATCTGGGTGGCGGGCGATCTGCTGAATTACTTCTTTGGCGGCGGCTCGGTCAGTTTTGTGGCGTTCTCGTGCCTGGCCTTCTTTGGTTCGGCCTTCGTCAACAGCCTGAACTGGGCGCTGGTGTCAGACACGGTGGAATACGGAGAATGGCGTACCGGCGTGCGATCCGAAGGCACGGTCTACACCGGATTTACCTTCTTCAGAAAGGTATCGCAGGCGCTGGCCGGTTTCTTCCCCGGGATTATGCTGACGCAAATTGGCTATGTTCCCAACGTGGTGCAGTCCGCCGGAACCGTCGAAGGCTTACGCCAGCTGATTTTCATCTATCCAGGCATCCTGGCCGTTATCACCATTGTGGCCATGGGATGCTTCTATAACCTCAACGAGAAGATGTACGTGCGCATCGTTGAAGAGATAGAAATGCGCAAGCGCATGGCCTGATGAATCACTAAAAGAGCGCCCTGCGGGGCGCTATGAGGATCGCAGATGAACCCGAACCCTGATCCGTTAACCCTGAAACTGAGCCTGCGCGAGAAGTGCGCCTACGGAATGGGCGATTTTGGCTCGAATTTGATGCTGTGTATCGGCACGTTATATCTGCTGAAGTTTTATACCGATGAGCTGGGGATGCCTGCGTTCTACGGCGGAATTATTTTTCTGGTGGCGAAATTCTTCACCGCCTTCACCGATATGCTGACCGGCGTGCTGCTGGACTCACGACGCAATATCGGCGCACGGGGTAAATTCAGACCCTTTATTCTGTATGCCTCCGTCCCGGTGGCGCTGGTTGCCACGGCGCAGTTTGTGGCGAACGACTTCAGCCTGACCGTCAAAACCGCCATCGCCACGGTACTCTTCATGATGTTTGGTCTGTTTTACAGCCTGATGAACTGTTCGTATGGTGCAATGGTCCCGGCAATCACCAAAAACCCAAACGAGCGCGCCCACCTCGCCGCCTGGCGTCAGGGTGGCGCAACGGTGGGTCTGCTGCTGTGTACCGTTGGCTTTATGCCCGTTCAGGCGCTGTTCGTCAGCCAGCCGTCGTTGGGCTATTTAGTTGCGGCGCTGCTATTCGTGACCGCAGGGCTGTTTTGCATGTGGTGTTGCTACAGTGGGGTTAAAGAACGCTACGTTGAGATCACACCGGAATCCCATAAACCCGGCATTATGAAATCGTTCTGTGCCATCTTCCGCAACCCCCCTTTGCTGGTGTTGTGTATCGCCAACCTCTGCACGCTGGCGGCCTTCAATATCAAGCTTGCCATCCAGGTGTATTACACCCAGTACGTGCTGAACGATATTCATCTTTTGTCATGGATGGGTTTTTTCAGTATGGGCTGCATTCTGGTGGGGGTTTTTCTGGTGCCCGGCGCGGTAAAACGCTTTGGCAAAAAGCAGGTGTATCTGGGCGGTTTGACTCTGTGGGCGGTGGGCGATGTACTGAACTTTTTCTGGGGAACCAGCTCGCTGTCGTTTGTGCTGTTTTCCTGTATGGCGTTTTTTGGTACCGCCTTTGTGAACAGCCTGAACTGGGCGCTGGTGCCGGATACCGTTGATTATGGCGAATGGAAAACCGGAATTCGCGCCGAAGGCTCGGTCTATACCGGCTATACCTTTTCACGCAAAATTTCCGCCGCGCTCGCCGGATTCCTGCCGGGAATTATGCTGACGCAAATTGGCTATATCCCACATGCGGTACAAAGCGCAGGCACCCTGCTTGGTCTGCGTCAGCTTATTTTTCTCTGGCCTTGCGGGTTGGCGATTATTGCTGCCATTACCATGGGGCTGTTTTATAAACTCAATGAACAACGCTTCGCTTTTATTATTGAGGAGATTGGAAAACGGAAAAAACAGTCTGCACCAGAACCGGATGTACCCCTAAAAAATAAAGCGTCAGCTGTCACTTTATAAACCTAAATCTGGCTATTAACCCTTCCTGTTTAACAGGAGGGGCGGCCCTTCTGTATCTATACATGGACAAATCATGAAGAGAATCGTCATTGCACTGTTCGTTTCATCAGTGTCTTGCTCCGCGTTGGCGGGTGCTTATGTCGAAACGCGCGAAGCCTATAATACCGCCTCCGAACAGCACGAAATTATCCTGCGAGCCGGGTATAACTTTGATATGGGGGCGGGGCTGATGTTCACCAATGCCTATAATTTAGGCCAATGGGATGAGCTGAAGCACAGCTATAACGAAATTGAGGGCTGGTATCCCCTGTTTCGGCCCACGGACAAATTAACCTTTCAGCCCGGCGGGTTGATTAATGACAGCAGTGCAGGTTCGGGCGGCGCTATTTATTTAGATACGAATTATAAATTTATTGACTGGTTTAACCTGACATTTCGTTATCGCTATAATCACAATAATTACGACACGCCTGACTTTAACGGTGAAATGGATAAGAATGATACCCATGAATTCGCGAATTACTGGAATTTTAAATTAACCGATGCGTTCTTTTATACCTTTGAACCGCACTTTTTCCAGCGAGTGAATGATTACCACAGTAAAAATGGTAAAGATCATCACTGGGAAATCACGAACAAATTCAGCTACAAGATTGACCCGCACTGGCTGCCGTATCTGGAGCTTCAATGGCTGGACCGATGGAATGACTATAACCGCGAGCAGTATCGCATTCGCTTAGGGTTGCGATATTCATTCTGATATAAAAAAAGCCGCTGAATCTCAGCGGCTTTTTTGGCCGGGTTGTGCTTTCGCATCGCCCGGACTACGCATCCTCAGAAAGGAGTCGTATTAGTCTTTGCTGCCACGGCCCGCACGTTTACGGTCGTTCTCAGTCAGGTGACGTTTACGGATACGTACGGAGGTAGGAGTGACTTCTACCAGTTCGTCGTCATCGATAAATTCCAGAGCCTGCTCAAGAGACATTTTCTGTGCCGGAACCAGCGTGGTCGCTTCGTCAGTACCAGAAGCACGCATGTTGGTCAGTTTCTTACCGGTCAGGCAGTTTACCGTCAGGTCGTTAGAACGACTGTGAATACCGATGATCTGGCCTTCGTAAACTTCTGCACCGTGACCCAGGAACAGCTTACCGCGATCCTGCAGGCTGAACAGTGCGAACGCAACTGCTTTACCCTGGCCGTTGGAGATCAGCACGCCGTTCTGGCGCTGGCCGATTTCACCCGGTTTAACGTCATCGTAGTGGCTGAAGGTGGAGTACAGCAGACCAGTACCAGAGGTCATGGTCATGAACTCGGTACGGAAGCCAATCAGGCCACGTGCCGGGATCAGGTAATCCAGACGAATACGGCCTTTGCCGTCAGGGATCATGTCTTTGACATCGCCCTTACGCTCGCCCATCGCCTGCATCACAGAACCCTGGTGCTGTTCTTCGATATCCAGCGTCACGTTCTCGAACGGCTCTTGCATGCGGCCATCGATCAAACGGTTGATAACTTTCGGACGGGACACAGCCAGTTCGAAGCCTTCACGACGCATGTTTTCGATAAGCACAGACAGGTGCAGCTCACCACGACCGGATACACGGAACGCGTCCGCATCTTCGGTTTCTTCGACGCGCAGCGCAACGTTGTGCACCAGCTCTTTGTTCAGGCGGTCAAGGATCTGACGAGAGGTAACGTATTTACCTTCTTTGCCACAGAACGGAGAGGTGTTGACGTTGAAGAACATGGTTACAGTCGGTTCATCAACAGACAGCGCTGGCAGTGCTTCAACATTTTGCGGGTCGCAAAGGGTGTCGGAGATGTTCAGCTCGCCCAGACCGGTGATAGCAATGATATCGCCCGCTTCGGCTTCGGTGGATTCAATACGCTCCAGACCGAGGTGAGTCAGCACTTTACCGACTTTACCGTTACGCGTTTTACCTTCGCTGTCGATAACAGTGATCTGCTGGTTAGGCTTCACTTTACCGCGCTTGATACGACCGATGCCGATTACGCCAACGTAGTTGTTGTAATCCAGCTGGGAGATTTGCATCTGGAACGGACCATCAAGGTCAACGCTTGGTGCTTTAACGTGGTCAACAATCGCCTGGTACAGCGGGGTCATGTCTTCCGCCATATCAGTGTGGTCGTTGCCGGCGATACCCATCAATGCAGATGCATAAATGATTGGGAAATCGAGTTGCTCGTCGCTTGCGTCAAGGTTAACGAACAGGTCAAACACCTGATCCACAACCCAGTCAGGACGCGCGCCAGGACGGTCAACTTTGTTAATAACCACGATTGGCTTCAAACCATGGGCAAATGCCTTTTTGGTTACGAAGCGCGTCTGCGGCATTGGGCCATCCATTGCGTCAACGACCAGCAGAACGGAGTCTACCATGGACATTACACGTTCAACTTCACCACCGAAGTCGGCGTGCCCTGGGGTATCAACGATGTTGATACGGTAGTCATTCCATTTGATAGCGGTGTTTTTAGCGAGGATGGTAATCCCACGCTCTTTCTCCAAATCGTTGGAGTCCATCACGCGTTCGGTGGCTTCAGCACGTTCATTACTGAAGGTACCAGATTGCTGCAGCAGCTTGTCAACCAGGGTAGTTTTACCATGGTCAACGTGCGCGATGATGGCGATATTACGCAGATTTTCGATCACAACTTTGCCTCAGGCATTTAGAAATAGCGCGTTATTGTACACGGATTAATCGCAGGACTAAACAGGATCACAAACATCCTCCGCAAACAAGTATCGCAGAGTTGCTTTGTGATCGCTTTCACGCAGCGTAAAAAGTGCACTTTAACGAAAATTGCACCAATATGGTGCTCAATGTTCACACTGAAGCACTATACTGGTGCAAGATGACTATCGTGGTGCAGCTCATTTGCACTATGACGTGCATGATAACGCCTTTTTGGGGTGATTTAAAAGTTGGCACAGATTTCGCTTTATAAAAAATATGGCAACAACGCCTGCATAACACAGAATTGAAGACCTCGTTACCACGACGACAATGACCAATCCGGGAGAGTTAAGTATGTCCGCTGAACACGTTTTGACGATGCTGAACGAACACGAAGTGAAGTTTGTTGATCTGCGCTTCACCGATACTAAAGGCAAAGAACAGCACGTCACGATCCCTGCTCACCAGGTAAATGCCGAATTCTTTGAAGAAGGCAAAATGTTTGACGGCTCCTCTATCGGCGGCTGGAAAGGCATCAACGAATCCGACATGGTGCTGATGCCTGACGCAACCACTGCGCTCATTGACCCGTTCTACGAAGAGTCTACCCTGATCATCCGTTGCGATATCCTCGAGCCAGGCACACTGCAGGGCTACGACCGCGACCCACGCTCCATCGCAAAACGCGCTGAAGAGTATCTGCGTTCTACCGGCATCGCGGACACCGTGCTGTTCGGGCCAGAGCCAGAGTTCTTCCTGTTCGACGACATTCGCTTTGGTGCGTCTATTTCAGGTTCCCACGTGGCTATCGACGATATCGAAGGCGCATGGAACTCTTCCACCAAATACGAAGGGGGTAACAAAGGTCACCGTCCTGGCGTGAAAGGCGGTTACTTCCCGGTTCCTCCGGTCGATTCCTCTCAGGACATCCGTTCTACCATGTGTCTGATCATGGAAGAGATGGGCCTGGTTGTTGAAGCGCATCACCACGAAGTGGCGACTGCGGGTCAGAACGAAATCGCCACCCGCTTTAACACCATGACCAAAAAAGCGGACGAAATTCAGATCTACAAATATGTGGTTCACAACGTCGCGCACCGCTTCGGTAAAACCGCGACCTTTATGCCAAAACCTATGTTTGGCGATAACGGTTCCGGTATGCACTGCCACATGTCTCTCTCCAAGAACGGGACTAACCTGTTCTCTGGCGACAAATATGCGGGTCTGTCCGAGCAGGCGCTGTTCTACATCGGTGGTGTCATCAAGCACGCTAAAGCGATCAACGCCCTGGCGAACCCAACCACCAACTCCTACAAGCGTCTGGTCCCAGGCTACGAAGCTCCAGTGATGCTGGCTTACTCTGCCCGTAACCGCTCTGCTTCTATCCGTATTCCAGTGGTTGCGTCTCCAAAAGCGCGTCGTATCGAAGTGCGCTTCCCGGACCCAGCGGCTAACCCGTATCTGTGCTTCGCAGCGCTGCTGATGGCGGGTCTTGATGGTATTAAGAACAAGATCCACCCAGGCGAAGCGATGGACAAAAACCTGTACGACCTGCCGCCAGAAGAAGCGAAAGAGATCCCACAGGTTGCCGGTTCTCTGGAAGAAGCCCTGAATGCGCTGGACGCTGACCGTGAGTTCCTGACTGCTGGCGGTGTGTTCACTGACGACGCTATCGATGCTTACATCGCACTGCGTATTGAAGAGAACGACCGTGTACGCATGACGCCACACCCGGTTGAGTTCGAACTGTACTACAGCGTTTAATTTTCATCTGATTCAACGGATTTCTTGTCGCCACTGCGGCAAGAAAGACGCAGAAGATTTTTTGTTGCCGTGGAAACTTTTAGCCCATCTCCGGATGGGCTTTTTTCTCCACCAACAAACTGATCTCACGCGCTTTTTACCACTAAAACGCTATACTGCACTAAATTAGTGCACCCAACTCCAGGAGACTGCTGAATGGCAACTGGCACGCTGCCCGATGCTGGGCAGATCCTCAATTCTTTAATCAACAGTATCTTACTGGTCGACGACGAGCTGGCTGTCCATTACGCCAACCCTGCGGCGCAGCAGCTGCTCGCCCAAAGCTCGCGGAAATTATTTGGTACACCGCTGCCAGAACTGTTGAGCTATTTTTCGCTGAATATTGCCCTGATGCAGGAAAGCTTATCGGCGGGCCAGGGCTTTACCGATAACGAAGTGACGCTGGTGATCGACGGGCGCTCGCATATTCTGTCGCTGACGGCGCAACGTCTGCCGGACGGTCTGATTCTGCTGGAGATGGCGCCGATGGATAATCTGCGCCGTTTAAGCCAGGAGCAGCTCCAGCATGCCCAGCAAATCGCCGCTCGCGATCTGGTGCGTGGACTTGCCCATGAAATCAAAAATCCACTCGGTGGACTCCGGGGCGCGGCTCAGCTGTTAACCAAAGCGCTGCCGGATCCGGCGCTGGCCGAGTACACCAACGTCATCATTGAACAGGCCGACCGTCTGCGCAATCTGGTCGACCGGCTGCTCGGCCCACAGCAGCCGGGCATGCACGTGACCGAAAGCATCCACAAGGTGGCTGAGCGGGTGGTGAAGCTGGTGTCGATGGAATTGCCTGAGAATGTCACGCTGGTACGCGATTACGATCCGAGCCTGCCAGAACTGCCTCACGATCCCGACCAGATTGAACAGGTGCTTTTGAATATCGTGCGTAACGCCCTGCAGGCATTAGGGTCGGAAGGTGGGCAAATTGTCCTGCGCACGCGTACGGCTTTCCAGCTGACGCTGCATGGTGTGCGCTATCGCCTGGCGGCAAGAATTGACGTAGAAGACAACGGCCCGGGAATTGCGTCGCATCTGCAGGACACGCTGTTTTATCCCATGGTCAGCGGCCGTGAAGGTGGGACCGGGCTGGGATTGTCCATTGCCCGCAATTTGATCGACCAACACTCCGGCAAAATTGAATTTACCAGTTGGCCGGGTCATACCGAGTTTTCGGTTTACCTGCCAATTAAAAAATAAAGGTGACGACGATGCAACGAGGGATAGTCTGGGTAGTCGATGATGATAGTTCCATCCGCTGGGTGCTTGAACGCGCGCTTACCGGAGCAGGTTTAAACTGCACCACGTTTGAAAGCGGTAGCGAAGTGCTCGATGCGCTGATCACGAAAACCCCGGACGTGCTGCTTTCTGATATCCGTATGCCCGGAATGGATGGGCTGGCGCTGTTAAAGCAAATCAAGCAACGCCACCCTATGCTTCCGGTCATCATAATGACAGCCCACTCGGATCTGGATGCCGCCGTCAGTGCCTATCAGCAGGGCGCATTTGATTACCTGCCCAAACCCTTTGATATTGATGAAGCCGTCGCGCTGGTCGAGAGGGCTATCAGCCATTATCAGGAACAGCAGCAGCCGCGTAATGCGCCGGTGTTCGGGCCCACAACCGATATTATCGGCGAAGCACCTGCCATGCAGGATGTGTTTCGCATTATTGGCCGTCTGTCGCGCTCCTCCATTAGCGTACTGATTAACGGCGAGTCGGGGACCGGTAAAGAGCTGGTTGCCCATGCTTTACATCGGCACAGCCCACGCGCGAAAGCGCCGTTTATCGCGCTGAATATGGCGGCCATTCCGAAGGACTTGATTGAGTCGGAGCTGTTTGGTCATGAAAAAGGGGCCTTTACCGGCGCGAATACCATTCGCCAGGGCCGCTTTGAGCAGGCCGACGGCGGAACGCTTTTCCTTGATGAAATCGGCGATATGCCGCTGGATGTGCAAACACGCCTGCTTCGTGTTTTAGCTGACGGACAATTTTATCGCGTGGGGGGTTATGCTCCGGTGAAAGTCGACGTGCGTATTATCGCGGCGACGCACCAGAATCTTGAGCAGCGCGTACAGGAAGGCAAATTCCGCGAGGATTTGTTCCACCGTCTGAACGTGATTCGTGTTCATCTGCCGCCGCTGCGCGAACGCCGTGAGGATATTCCCCGCCTGGCACGGCACTTTTTGCAGGTTGCGGCGCGTGAGCTTGGCGTGGAAGCCAAACAACTGCACCCGGAAACCGATGCCGCTCTGACGCGTCTGGCGTGGCCGGGTAATGTTCGCCAGCTTGAAAACACCTGTCGCTGGCTTACCGTGATGGCTGCCGGTCAGGAAGTGTTGATTCAGGATCTTCCCGGCGAGCTGTTCGAAGCAACCGCCCCTGAAAACAACACCGGACAGTCATTACCCGATAGCTGGGCAACGCTGCTGGCACAGTGGGCCGATCGCGCGCTGCGTTCCGGTCATCAAAACTTGCTTTCAGAAGCCCAACCCGAGATGGAGCGTACTTTGCTGACGACCGCGCTTCGCCATACTCAGGGACATAAACAAGAAGCGGCCCGGCTGCTGGGCTGGGGGCGAAATACGCTGACGCGGAAGCTGAAAGAGTTGGGAATGGAATAAGCGATTCCCCGGTGGCGAGATGCCGCCGGGGTTTGCGCTTTAAATCACGCGAGAAAACTGCTGCAGACGAGCCTTCTGGCGCAAATACGCGTCAAAGCACATGCAGATGTTACGAATCAACAAACGCCCTTTCGGGGTGACCTGAATGGCTTTATCCGTCACATCCACCAGCCCATCTTTTGCCAGCGGCGCAATCAGTTTCAGATCTTCAGCAAAGTAGTCGTTAAAGACGAGATCCCACTCTGTTTCAACCGGTGCAAAATCGAGGCGGAAGTTGCAGATAAGCGCCTTGATGACATCACGGCGAATGCAATCGTCACGCGTTAACGCAATTCCGCGCCACAAGGCGTTGCCGGTTTCATCCACCTGTTGATAATAGTGTTTCAGCTCTTTCTGGTTCTGCGCGTAGCAATCACCCATCATGCTGATGGCCGAAACGCCCATGCCCAGCAAATCGGTGTCCCCCTGGGTGGTATAACCCTGGAAATTGCGGTGCAGCACGCCTTCACGTTGGGCAATCGCCAGCTCGTCATCAGGACGGGCAAAGTGGTCCATACCGATAAACTGGTAGCCCGTTTCGGTAAGTGAGGTGATGGTTTCCTGCAGGATATCCAGCTTTTGCTGCGCAGACGGCAGGTCGGCATCTTTGATTTTACGCTGCGCCGCAAACAGCGTTGGCAGGTGCGCGTAGTTAAAGACGCTCAGGCGATCGGGATTGAGTTCTGCCACGCGTTTAAGCGTGAAAGCAAAGCTTTCCGGGGTCTGCTTAGGCAGACCGTAAATCAGATCGATATTGGTCGAGGTGAAACCAATTTCGCGAGCGTGATTCAGCAACGCAAAAATAAACGCTTCATCCTGCTCGCGGTTGACCAGACGCTGAACCTCTTTGTTGAAGTCCTGTACGCCCATGCTCAGCCGGTTGAAGCCCTCAGCGCGAAGGTGATCGACAACATCCAGCTCAATCTCGCGCGGATCGACTTCGATAGAAATTTCAGCATCGGCGTCAAAACGGAAACTGGCGCGCAGCAGACTCATCAGACGGCTAATTTGCGTCTTGTTCAAATAGGTAGGCGTACCGCCGCCCCAGTGTAACTGGCTCACATTGCGCCCGGCAAAAAGCGGTGCACGGTGAAGGATTTCTTGCTCTAAGGCATCCAGATACTGATCGGCTTTGTGCTGCTGACGGGTAACGATTTTATTACAGCCGCAGAAGTAGCAGAGCTTGTGGCAGAAAGGGATGTGAACATAAAGCGAAAGCGGGCGCTCAGGATAGCGTGCCACCGCCTGCTGAAAATCAGCCTCGCCGAAGGATTCTGCAAACTCCAGCGCGGTTGGGTATGAGGTATAGCGTGGCCCGGAATAGTTATATTTCTGGATCAGGGCCAGATCCCAGTCGATGCTTGGTACAGACATGCTCACTCCTTCCGTTGGTGTCGCGTACGTTTACGGCGGCCCGTTCTGACCCCATTTCGGGCCATCATTCGGGTGCGCAGCCACTTCTGTCGCCGCGACAACCGCCGTAGTTTAACGAATAACCACGCCAGATAACATATAACCGGAAGGGTTATAAGCAGGACTATAGAGCCTGCTGGGTGCAAATGTTAGTTTCCACCTTTGAGAAGACGCATCATATCGTCCTGTTTTTCTTCTTCTTCGTCATCTTCTTCATCGTCGTAAGAGAGGCCAAGTTGCTGCATCAGTTCGTCAATACGATCCAGCTTGCTATCTACCCACTTCTGCTCTTCAGCATTCAGGGATTCGCCCTCTTCAAGACGTTCCAGCAGCGCGTCCAGGCGCTCATCATTCTCCAGCATATCCAACTCAGCCTGCGGTGAAAGCATAGGTTTCTCGCTCTTTGGTTTGTGCTGCTTGACGACCGGGGTTTCAGTGACGCCCAGTGCGATTGGCTTTTTACTACCGATACGTGGATCTTTCTGTTGGGTATTTTGCGCAGACGCGCTGCCAGCACTGCCACCATTCGCACGACTACCGGCGGAGTGACCACTGTGCTTTTTCGCACGTTTGCGGTCACGTGCTTCCTGATTCAGTTCTTCACGTGTCTTGCGATGTGCTTTAGCAGGGCGTTTCGCACCCGATGCGGAGGTTGGTTTTTTCATGTTGCCTTGTCTTTAAGCCGTTTTATTCAGTATAGAATTGCGGCGAAATCTAGCAGAAAGCAAGCAAAGAAAAAAGGCGACAGAGCAATCTGTCGCCTTTTTTCCTGACCTATAACCCTTAACGGGTTTTACAATCCCTGTTTGCTAACAACTAACCCTGTTTATCCTTTAGCGGATATCATCCTTAATACGGTTCCCTTTCCCTTTTCTCACGCCTCCGGCGTGTACCTTCCTGGTCGTCGTCCTGAGTCTTCGCCTCCTGGCGCTCCTGACCCTTATCCTTAAGTCTTTATCCTGCTGGCATCCTCGCCATGGGTGTTACTTTACCTTTTTTTACTTACCAAACAAGCGGACAACCAGTCCAAATTAGAACTTTCAGATAATTCTATATAACTAACCACATGATTTTAAATCATTTAACGATTTCAGAGCCTGAGGATCCTCTTAAATATCCCATAGCGACAATGGTTAATGTCTTACATTTTAAATGGTTTTAACTTACAGCTGCGGAGCGAAGGGAAAAGCCTTTTGCCTGCATTCAGGTATACTCCCCTTCAGAATAAGATTTATGGAGACGACCACGTGACTACCTGGAATTATCAACAGACGCATTTTGTCACCAGCGCGCCTGATATTCGCCACTTACCGCCCGATACGGGAATTGAAGTGGCATTTGCTGGCCGCTCCAATGCGGGCAAATCCAGCGCACTGAATACGCTCACGAACCAGAAAAGCCTGGCGCGTACCTCAAAAACGCCGGGGCGTACTCAGCTGATCAACCTGTTCGAAGTGGCTGATGGCAAACGCCTGGTGGATTTACCGGGCTATGGCTATGCAGAAGTGCCGGAAGAGGTAAAAATCAAATGGCAGCGTGCGCTGGGTGAATATCTGGAAAAACGCCAGTGTCTGAAAGGACTGGTTGTGCTGATGGATATCCGCCACCCGCTTAAAGATCTCGATCAACAAATGATCCACTGGGGTGTCGCCAGCGAAATCCCTGTGCTGGTGCTGCTGACGAAAGCCGATAAACTGGCAAGCGGCGCGCGTAAAGCGCAGTTGAAACTGGTGCGTGAGGCAGCTCTCGAATTCGGCGGTGATGTGCAAGTAGAAACGTTTTCATCACTGAAAAAGCAAGGCGTGGATGTTCTGCGACACAAGCTGGACAGCTGGTTTAACGACCTGGAACCCGCCACTGAAGTAGAAGAGTAATCATCGGCGCGGTCATTACCGCGCTTTTTTTTGCCTGAATATTTTCTTTGCCGCAATAAAAAACGCCCCAGTCATTACTGACTGGGGCGGCTAAAATATTCAGCCAAATCCGATTACGTGAAGTAAAAGGTCTGAAAGATAGAACATCTTACCTCTGTACCCTACGTCTTTAACTCTACTCTTTTTTTATCGCTGGACAAAGCACTTTTTGTAGTTTTTTTTCAGTCTTTACATAGGTAAATCTAATGGCTGTCACAAAATATTCACTGTTATGTTGCTTACTTACAGAAAAAGCCCTTACCCCGGCAAACACTTAGTGAGCTTGATCCCAGTTTTCACCACTCCCCACTTCCACCAGCAATGGCACATCTAACTTCATGCTGCTTTCCATCAGTTCATGGATCTTTTTCGAGACCGCATCCAGATCATCCTGATGCACTTCAAACACCAGTTCATCGTGAACCTGCATGATCATTCGCACACGCGGTTTGTCTTTTTCCAGCCATGCATCAACCGCAATCATTGCGCGTTTAATGATGTCAGCAGCCGTTCCTTGCATCGGTGCGTTGATCGCCGCACGTTCAGCCCCCGCCCGACGAGCCGCATTGCTGGACGTGATATCCGGCAGATAAAGACGGCGTCCATCCAGCGTTTCGACGTAACCTTTTTCCTTCGCCTGGGCGCGCGTACGCTCCATATATTCCAGTACGCCAGGGTAACGTTCAAAGTAAAGATCCATGTACTTCTGCGACTCTTTACGCGGAATGTTTAACTGGCGAGAAAGACCAAATGCGCTCATGCCGTAAATCAGGCCGAAGTTGATTGCTTTTGCACTGCGACGCTGTTCGTTGGTAACGCTGTCCAGCGGCAGACCAAAGACTTCCGCGGCTGTTGCCCGGTGGATATCCTTTCCTTCGGCAAAAGCAGTCAGCAGCCCCTTGTCACGTGACAGATGCGCCATGATGCGTAGTTCGATTTGCGAGTAGTCGGCCGAGACAATCAGGTAATCCTTCGGAGCAATAAATGCCTGACGGATGCGGCGTCCCTCTTCATTTCGGACCGGAATGTTTTGCAGGTTAGGATCCGTGGAGGACAAGCGCCCGGTGGCCGCAACGGCCTGATGGTAAGAGGTATGCACCCGACCGGTTTTTGGATTGATCATCAGCGGCAGCTTATCGGTATACGTCGATTTCAGCTTTGCAAGACCGCGGTACTGCAAAATCACTTTCGGCAATGGATAGTCGAGCGCCAGTTCTTCCAGCACCTCTTCTGACGTTGACGGCGCACCGCCAGGCGTTTTCTTCAGCGGCTTGATGCCCTGCTTTTCAAACAGGATGGTCTGCAACTGCTTGGTCGAAGAAAGATTGAACGGCTCGCCGGCGATCTCATGGGCTTTCTGTTCCAGCTCATTTAAACGCAGAGCGATCTCTTCGGAATGCTTATGCAAAACGGCAGGATCAATTTTCACGCCGTTACGCTCAATACGGGAGAGCACTGGTACCAGAGGCATTTCGACATTTTCGAAAATGTTGAGTGGTCCTTCCTGCTTTTGCAGTTTCGGATACATTTTCAGGTGCAATTGCAGGGTAACGTCGGCATCTTCTGCCGCATAACGACCGGCCTCTTCCAGCGCAATTTGATTAAATGTCAGCTGGTTTTTGCCTTTTCCGGCAATCTCTTCAAAGGTGACCGTTTTATGCTTGAGCCAGCGATCGGAAAGGGAATCCATATCATGACGACCCGCCACACTGTTGAGAATGTAAGATTCAAGCATGGTGTCGTAGGCTATACCGCGCAGCTCAATACCGTAGTTTTGCAAAATACCGCGGTCATACTTCAGGTTTTGCCCAACCTTCAGCACTTTTTCATCTTCCAGCAGCGGTTTGAGTAACTCAAGCACGCGCTCACGAGGGATTTGGTCAGGCGCATCGAGATAGTCGTGCGCCACCGGAACATAAGCCGCAATGCCAGGTTCCGTCGCAAATGAGAGGCCGACCATATTGGCTGAGATGTTATCAAGGCTGTCGGTTTCGGTATCAAAAGCGATGACCGGCGCTTTTTTCAGCTTCTCAATCCAGGCAATGAGCTGTGACTCTTCGAGCACGGTTTCATAGTTCTCAAAGGAGAGCGCGGTGACCTCTTCTTCAGCTTCGTCTTCAGCAGCAACAACGAGAGTTGCTTTTGTCTTCACGGCTGGTTTAGCACCTTTACCCTGCAGCCATTTACCCGCTTCGACGTCTGTTATCCAGCGCTTGAATTCGTATTGCTTAAACAGGCCCAGAAGTTCATCGGCAGCCGGCGGCTGTACTTCAAGCTGCTCACAGGTCAGTTCAAGCTCCACGTCGGTTTTGATGGTGGCCAGTTTATATGAGAGGTAGGCAACGTCTTTATTTTGCTCCAGCTTCGCAGCCATGGTTTTGGCGCCGCGGAACGTCAACCCGGCAATTTTATCGGACTCAGCGTAGAGCTTATCCAGCCCACCTAACCCCTGCAGCAATGCCTGTGCCGTTTTCTCACCTACGCCTGGAACACCCGGAATGTTATCCGAGGAGTCGCCCATTAACGCCAGAAAATCAATAATAAGCTCTGGTGGAACACCGTATTTCGTGACGACCTCTTCCGGCCCGAGGATGGTATTGGTCATGGTGTTAATCAGGGTGATGTCTGGCGTCACCAGCTGTGCCATATCTTTATCGCCGGTGCTTATCAGTACCGGGCGGCCTAACTTTTCAGCCTCACGCGCCAACGTACCAATAACGTCATCAGCCTCGACGCCAGACACCGCCAGCAGCGGTAACCCCATGGCTTTTACCATGGTATGTAATGGCTCGATTTGGGCACGCAGATCATCTGGCATCGGCGGACGATGGGATTTGTAATCTTCAAACAGTTCATCACGGAAGGTTTTACCCTTCGCATCGAACACCACCGCAGCGTGTGATGGCTGGTACTGAAGGAGCAGGCTACGCAGCATGTTTAACACGCCATACATCGCGCCGGTAGGCTCTCCTGCGCTATTGGTCAGAGGAGGAAACGCATGATACGCCCGATACAGGTATGAAGAGCCGTCGACGAGAATAAGAGGGTTTTCTGGAATCTGAACCATAGTGTCCGTGCCTTTAATCAATTAATGGCTAAAGGATGCCACAGAAGGATGAAAACATCAGTTTTTAGCACCGAATACAGGAAAAGATTTTGCGATCGTCAGGATCGCTCGCAAAAACAAACTGTGGATAAGTTTGTGCATATTTTTAATCCATATGAATAATTGTGCCATTCATGGATCTTTATTTTTATATTTATTGTTTTTAATCAGTGAGTTGAATGTCGATCGTTCTGGTATATTTCCAGTTGATGACTATTTACTCTATGTGGATATAAGAGAAGCCGAAATCGTTATCGTAGACAAATACTCTGTTTAAGCACTCATTCCAACTCATCCCGAGGTGAAAGCCCCCTGCTTTTGTCCGTTTTCTGATAAAATCAGCGCCCTTCACCTGCGGTCTGGCCGTCAGGTTATATATAACCACCTGATAAATATCAATATGTCTAGACTGCCAGCTGCAATAACCCTCCTGTTAAGTATCATTTTGACGATTCTGGTAACCATCGTCTGTTCCGTGCCGATCATCATGGCTGGAATCATCAAATTACTGTTCCCCGTCCCGGCGGTATGGCGCACTGTTTCGGGATTTTGCAATTTTATGATGTATTGCTGGTGTCAGGGACTGGCGTGGCTACTGCATCTCAACCCTCATTTAAAGTGGGATATCGAAGGGCTGGATGGCCTGAATAAGAAAAATTGGTATTTGCTGGTCGGTAACCACCGCAGCTGGGCGGATATCGTGGTGCTGTGTGTGTTATTTCGCAAACATATCCCAATGAATAAATATTTTCTGAAGCAGCAACTCGCCTGGATACCTTTTATTGGGCTGGCCTGCTGGGCGTTGGATATGCCGTTTATGAAACGTTATTCCCGGAGCTATTTGATTCGCCACCCGGAGCGCCGGGGCCGTGATGTTGAAACAACGCGTCGCTCCTGCGAGAAATTTCGCGCGCAACCGACCACTATCGTCAACTTTGTTGAAGGCTCTCGCTTTACAGAAGAAAAGCATCGACAGACCCGCTCCCCCTATAACAATTTGCTGCCACCGAAAGCGGCAGGAATTGCAATGGCCATCAGCGTACTGGGAGATCAGTTCGATAAATTGCTGAACGTGACGCTTTGTTATCCGGAAAATGATAAGACGCCATTTTACGATATGCTAAGCGGCAGACTGACACGTATTGTCGTGCGGATAAATCTGGTGCAGGTGGGTGAAGAGCTGCATGGAGATTACATTAATGACAAGAACTTTAAACGTCGTTTCCAGCTATGGCTGAACACGCTTTGGCATGATAAAGATGTGCTGATAAACAATATTAAATCTGCATACAAAAACGCCGGTCATTGACCGGCGTTTTCACTTTTATTTCTTTTCAACCAGATATTTTACTGTGTCAGCGTACTGCTGAACGAAAATGTCCATACTGCTGGTATCCATCCCTTGCGGGTTCACCTGGTATTTTCCGTTCACGAACATGGCCGGAACACCCTGCAACTGGAGGTCTGCAGCTGCTTTTTCCTGCTGAGCTACCAGAGATTTCACCACGAAACTATTCCATGCAGCATCGTAATCTTCGCCTTTCACGCCGGCATCAACAAACACTTTGCGAATATCTGCAACGGTCTGAACGGTTTGGGTTTTCTGAACGGCTTCAAACATAGGTGCGGTGACCTGATCTTCCACACCCAGCGCCAGTGCAACTGCCCATGCCTGGGTTAAGTCCTTGCCCAGAGGACCAAGGAATTCGACATGGTACTTCGTCATTTTGGTGCCTTCAGGCAGCTTTTTCTTCACGTTATCGGAAACGTGCAGAACTTCTTCAAACTGATAGCAGTGTGGGCAATAGAATGAGAAGAACTCCAGCACCTGAGGCTCACCGGCAACCGGCTTTTCGAGGGTATTGAACTGCTTGCCATCGCTGAATTGAGCAGCAGATGCGCTAAATGCCAGAATCATACCTGCCAGCGCCAGCCATATTTTTTTCATGATCAACTTTCTCCTGATGTGTCCGATTAATACATTGGCGTTAATTGTAGAGGAGGTTCATTGAGAACCTTTACCTGCTCAATAAATGTGGTTGTCTGGCTGCGCCAGTAATCTTCCCCGGTAAGCCATGGGAAATTTTTAGGGAACGCGGGATCGTCCCAACGTCTGATTAACCATGCGAGATAATATACAAAACGCATGGCCCGTAAAGGTTCAATCAGCGCGATTTCGTCTGAATTAAAGGAGCTAAATTCTTCATAAGCTTCAATAATCGTTTCCAGCTGCATACGCTGTTCAGCTTTATCGCCATTCATCAGCATCCACAGATCCTGAACTGCAGGCCCCATACGGGCGTCATCAAGATCCACAAATAATGGACCGTCGCGCCAGAGGATATTTCCGGCATGGCAGTCACCATGAAGACGCAGTATTTCTGCTTCAGTGTCCCAGCGCATTGTGACAGCCTGGATTAATGCATCAGTCGCTTTCAGGAAATTAACTTTGAGTGCGGCCGGAATCAACGTAGACGTTTCAAATACCTGCCGCGGCTCAGTTAAATACTCCTGAATGCCCATGGTAGGGCGTGCGTTAAATGCTTTTTTACGCCCGGTCTGATGGATACGCCCCAGATAGCGCGCCACCCACTCCATCTGATCAATATTATCTGCTTCAAATTGACGGCCACCCAGACTAGGGAAGACGGCAAAGAAATAACCCTGATGTGTCAACAGTGATTGATTATTAAACAGGATAGGTGCGGCGACAGGAACATCATCATTCAGCAGATCGAGCGCGAACTGGTGCTCTTCCTGGATCTGTTCTGCCGACCAACGCTGGGGACGGTAAAACTTCACGACAAAGCGTTGGCGGTCCTCGTCCTGGAACTGATAGACGCGGTTTTCATAGCTGTTTAAAGGGGTGAGCCCGGAGTCCACCCGAATGCCCTGTTCGAACAGGGCATCCATAATGGTATCCGGGTGTAATGTCTGAAAAGTAAAAGCCTTGTCGTTCATCCGATCATCCGGAAATTATACGAATGATTCAGGATATCATTTCACAGCGATTTCGGTGGCTCCTCTTACAAGGTTTTACTCTTTAATTACGCCACGGGCACGCAGTAACGCAGTTTTGAAATCTTCTTCATAATCTTTCTGAATACCGGGAATCACCGCATCTTTATCAGAATCGCGCATTTTGAGATGGTAGATCAGAATATCATCAGAAAGGTCTGTCAGTTCGCCGTCATAACCTGACTCTTTCGCCAATTTCTGTAAGAATTGCATCAGATTCAGTTCTGGCTCTTTTTGCCAGGCGGGCTGGAGGAGTTCGATAACTTCATTCAGACGTTTGCATTTCATATGTGGTGCTCCTTTCATTTAGTGGAATACGTTAACAGGGTCAATCCCACATTAAAAGAGGCGATATTCGTGAATCAGAACCCGGAAATTACTGGGGTTGTTCTGGCAGGTGGTCGAGCAACGCGAATGGGCGGAAAAGACAAGGGATTGCAGGAACTTAACGGCAAACCGTTATGGCAATATGTTGCCGATACCCTGAGTGGACAAGTGAACAGGATTGCGATTAGCGCAAATCGTCACATCGACATTTATCAGCAAAGCGGGTATCCCGTTTATCAGGATAATTTATCGGATTACCCCGGCCCATTGGCTGGCATTCTTAGCGTTATGAAACATTCAGACGGAGAATGGTTTCTCTTTTGCCCATGCGATACCCCCTTCATTCCGGCCTGCCTTGCTGAGCGATTGCTTCGCCAGCGGCAAGACGCACCTGTGGTATGGGTTCATGACGGAGAGCGTGATCACCCGACTATCGCTTTGATTAACAGGATATTAATTCCACGGCTTGAAGCTTATCTTGCCTCAGGAGAACGGCGTGTAATGATATTTATGCGACAAGTTGGCGGTCACGCAGTGAGTTTTAACGACCTGAAGTCTGCGTTTATCAACATTAATACTACGGAAGATTTACAAAATTTTCAGGGGGGAAAATGAAACCTGTTCTGGCAATTGCGGCCTGGAGCGGCACGGGAAAAACATCGCTCCTGAAAAAGTTGATTCCTGCGCTTTGCGCAAAGAATATTCGTCCCGGGTTAATCAAACACACTCATCACCATATGGATATCGACACTCCAGGCAAGGACAGTTACGAGTTACGTAAAGCCGGTGCGGCGCAAACGATGGTTGCCAGCGCACAGCGATGGGCATTAATGACTGAAACGCCGGAAGAAAGCGCATTGGATTTGAATTATTTGGTGAGCCGAATGGACCATTCGATGCTGGATCTGGTGCTTGTGGAGGGGTTTAAACATGAACCGGTGGCTAAAATCCTGCTTTTTCGAAGCAACTCTGGACATGAAATCCATGAATTAATCCTGGATGAACATGTTATCGCAGTGGCCAGTGATGTCCCTCTCTCGCTTGCCGTTCCTGTACTGGATTTGAATGATACTGATGAAATAGTTCAATGGATTCAGGAGTGGATGATCAGACAATAAGATCATTAGCGTTTATAGAAGAGCGTTCTATTTTTTAGAGCAAG
>WJYB01000011.1 GCA_009668015.1 Enterobacteriaceae bacterium RIT714 | reverse complement strand
GGTCAGCGTTGTTTTACCATGGTCAACGTGGCCGATAGTACCGACGTTAACGTGCGGTTTTGTACGTTCAAACTTTTCTTTAGACATCGATTGTCCCTCTAAGACACGGATAAATCGGTGATATCACCACATCAACCAGGCAATATGCCTGAACTGTTGAATGCTTTTAAAGGTAAACAGAGAGAAACGGGAGGGAGAAGTGAAGTGGTGCTGATACCCAGAGTCGAACTGGGGACCTCACCCTTACCAAGGGTGCGCTCTACCAACTGAGCCATATCAGCACGTCTTGGAGCGGGCAGCGGGAATCGAACCCGCATCATCAGCTTGGAAGGCTGAGGTAATAGCCATTATACGATGCCCGCATCCTGAAACTCGGCTACCCAGTTCTTTCTGTAACAAAAAAGAGATTGCTCTCTTTTTATGTTTTGAGCTGATTAATTTTTTAGCCAGCTCAGGCGGCGATAACGCTGCCAGAAAGTGGTGGTGGGGGAAGGATTCGAACCTTCGAAGTCTGTGACGGCAGATTTACAGTCTGCTCCCTTTGGCCGCTCGGGAACCCCACCGGACTTGATGGTGCCGACTACCGGAATCGAACTGGTGACCTACTGATTACAAGTCAGTTGCTCTACCTACTGAGCTAAGTCGGCATCAAGTAGCGCGCATTCTATGGAGACATGAGCAGTCATGCAACTAAAAAATTGCATAAAATGTTCTTTCGCTCACATTTTGTGCGCAAACAGGGAAAAACGCTGATATTTCACCCATCACAGATTAAATATTCAGCATTACCCCCCTTATAAACCTCCCAATAGCGTAGCGTGATGGCCTCCGCGTTCATCATCACTTGTCTATATTTTTTCTTATTATTCCTGTCATCTGGTGTTAACCTCCTGCCCATTGTCCAAAATTAACTACTAAGTGATGGACCATTGCCTGCAAAAGATCGTGACCGCACCGGTAAATGGTTCACTGAAGCATGCTTATGAGCAAAAAAGAGCAATCGTTAATGACACCCTATCTACAATTTAACCGCAGCCAGTGGGCCGCCCTGCGAGATTCCGTCCCCATGACGCTGACGGAAGGCGAAATAGCACGGTTAAAGGGGATAAACGAAGATCTGTCGCTGGAGGAGGTTGCAGAGATTTATCTGCCGCTATCCCGCTTGCTTAACTTCTATATAAGCTCCAACCTGCGGCGCCAGGCCGTACTTGAGCAGTTCCTCGGGACCAACGGGCAGCGCATTCCTTATATCATCAGCATCGCTGGTAGCGTCGCGGTAGGTAAAAGCACCACCGCCCGCGTGTTACAGGCGTTATTAAGTCGCTGGCCGGAACATCGCAGCGTTGAGCTGATTACAACAGATGGCTTCTTACATCCGAACGAGGTGTTAAAAGAACGCGGTCTGATGAAAAAGAAAGGCTTTCCGCTCTCTTATGATATGCACCGTCTGGTGAAGTTCGTGTCCGACCTTAAGTCAGGCGCACCGAATGTGACTGCACCGGTCTATTCCCATCTCATTTACGATCGTATTCCTGATGGCGACAAAACGGTTGCTCAGCCGGATATCCTGATCCTTGAAGGGTTGAATGTCCTGCAAAGTGGCATGGACTATCCGCATGACCCGCATCATGTGTTTGTTTCTGACTTCGTCGACTTCTCTATCTATGTCGATGCGCCGGAAGACCTGCTGCAAAGCTGGTACATCAATCGTTTCCTCAAGTTCCGCGAAGGTGCATTCACCGACCCGGACTCTTACTTCCATAACTACGCTCAGCTTTCTGAAGCAGAAGCCGTGAACGTTGCCACATCATTGTGGAGTGAAATCAACTACGTGAACCTGAAAGAGAACATTCTGCCGACGCGCGAACGCGCCAGCCTGATCCTCACGAAAAGCGAAAACCACGCGGTAGACCAAATCCGCTTGCGGAAATAGCGGATAAGCAGACATAAAAAAACCGGCGCTCATCGCCGGTTTTTTTGTTTACGCATTACGCATGCGGTTTTTCACCATTTTCATCCTGATCGACGGCAAAGCAGGCCACCAGCTGTCCGCCGTAATCTTTCAACTGCGGCTGCAACTGCGTGCATGGGCCGAAGCGACGACGGCAACGGGCGTTAAAGGCACAGCCTGGAGGCGGATTCAGCGGGCTTGGTAACTCTCCGGTCAGCTTAATGCGCTCACGGCGGTCATCCGGATTAAGACGCGGTGTGGCCGACAGCAGAGCCTGCGTATACGGATGGCGAGGATTATTAAAGATCTGATCTTTCGTCCCCTTCTCCACGCAGCGTCCCAAATACATCACCATCACTTCATCGGCAATGTGCTCTACCACGGAGAGATCGTGGGAGATAAACACATACGACAGCCCCAGGTCCTGCTGCAAATCCATCATCAGGTTCAGCACCTGCGCGCGGACAGAAACGTCGAGCGCAGAGACAGGTTCATCGGCAATCACCACATCGGGATCCAGCATCAATCCGCGCGCGATAGCGATACGCTGACGTTGGCCGCCGGAGAACATGTGCGGATAGCGATCGTAGTGCTCGGTTTTCAGGCCTACTTTCGCCATCATCGCCAGGGCTTTCTCGCGGCGCTGCTCTTTGTTGAGATCGCTGTTAATTTGCAGCGGCTCTTCCAGAATCTGTCCCACTTTTTTACGCGGGTTCAGAGAACCGTACGGGTTCTGGAACACAATCTGGATTTTCTGTCGACGCAACTTTTGCGCCTGCGGATCGTGCTTGAGCAGATCCTGGCCCTGATAGTAAAGCTCACCGCCGGTTGGGGTTTCAATCATGGTCAGCAGACGACCCAGCGTGGATTTACCACAGCCCGATTCACCGACCACTGCCAGCGTTTTGCCGCGTTCAAGGGTGAATGAGACCCCGTCCAACGCTTTGACCAGGCGTTCAGGCGCAAAAAGCCCCTTCTTCACCGGATAATGTTTTTTCAGATCGATGGCCTGCAACAGCGGTTGCGTGGTGGCCTTTTCGGTACTCATAGGGTTGGCCTCCCGGCATCATCGAGTGGGTAGTGACATTTAGACTGACGTCCCCCAGCGAGGGTATTCAGTTCCGGTTCTTCAGCACGGCATTTATCCGTCGCATACGGGCAGCGCGGATTCAGCAGGCAACCGGTCGGACGGTCATATTTACCCGGTACGACGCCAGGAAGGGAAGCCAGACGCGCTTTATCCTGAGCAAACTCCGGCAGCGCACGCAGCAGCGCCTGAGTATAGGGGTGACGCGGCGCGCGGAAAATATCGCTCGCGCTTGCAGCTTCCACTACCTGACCGGCATACATCACAATAATTTTGTGCGCGGCCTCGGCCACCAGGGCCAGGTCGTGCGTAATCAATACCAGCGCCATATTCTCTTTCTGCTGCAACTCCAGCAGAAGCTCAATAATCTGCGCCTGAATCGTCACGTCCAGTGCGGTCGTCGGCTCATCTGCGATCAACAGTTTTGGCCGGCAGGCAATCGCCATCGCGATCATCACGCGCTGACTCATCCCGCCAGAAAGCTGATGCGGATAGACATCAAGACGCGATGCCGGATCGGGGATCCCCACCTGCGTGAGCAGGTCGATCGCGCGCTGGCGGCGGGTTTTCTTGTTCCCACCCTGATGCACCTTGATCGCTTCCATAATCTGGAAGCCCACGGTATAGCATGGGTTCAGGCTGGTCATCGGGTCCTGGAAGATCATCGCCACTTCAGCACCTACCAGCTGGCGGCGCTGCTTCTCGGAAATTCGCTTCAGATCCTGACCGTTGAACTCCAGGCTTTCCGCCATAACGCGTCCTGGATAGTCAATCAATCCCATGATGGCGAGCGAGCTGACCGATTTACCGGAACCAGACTCACCCACAATACCCACTACTTCACCCTGATTCACGCTGTAGCTGATACGATCTACGGCACGAAACTCGGAGCCCACGTCACCGAAGTGCACCGATAATTTATCTACATTTAATAACGCCATCTCGTGCCTCTTACTGCTTCAGTTTGGGATCAAGTGCATCACGCAGACCATCACCCATCAGGTTAAATGCCAGCACCGTCAGCAGAATCGCCAGACCCGGGAAGGTCACGACCCACCACGCGCTTTGCGCGAACTGCAACACATCGGCGAGCATCGTGCCCCACTCCGGTGTTGGCGGTTGCGCACCCATGCCAAGGAAGCCAAGAGCAGCCATATCGAGAATGGCGTTAGAGAAACCAAGCGACGCCTGAACGATCAGCGGCGCGAGGCAGTTCGGGAGAATATTGACGAACATCTGGCGCAATGCGCCCGCACCCGCCACGCGAGACGCCGTGACGTAATCGCGGTTCACCTCTACCAGCACCGCCGCACGCGTTAATCGCACATAGTGAGGGAGCGCCACAAATGTCAGCGCCAGCGCGGCGTTGCCAATCGAGGGCCCGAAGACCGCCACCAGAACCAGTGCCAACAGCAGGCTTGGCAGGGCCAGCATGATATCGACAACACGCATAATGATATTGTCGACAAGGCCGCCGAAGTAGCCCGCGACCAGTCCGAGGATAACCCCGAGGATCAGCGACAGCACCACCACCAGACAACCCACCAGCAGCGACAGACGCGCACCGTACATCAAACGCGATAACACATCGCGGCCAACGTCATCCGTACCAAGAAGATGAGCAAAAGTACCGCCATCCTGCCAGGCTGGCGGAGCCAGTAACACGTCGCGGAACTGATCCGCCGGGTTATAAGGTGCAAGAACGTTCGCAAACACGGCAATAATGATCATGATGGTGACGTACACCAGGCCGACCACTGCGCCTTTGTTGCGTTTAAAGTAATGCCAGAATTCCTGCATCGGGGTCATAGGAACCGGGGCAGAAACAGCTTTATTTGAAGTGACTTGTGACATGATGGCCCCTTACTTCTTATGACGAATACGCGGGTTCACCACGCCGTAGAGCAGATCGACCAGCAGGTTGACGAGAATAATCATCGTCGCCACCAGCAGCACACCACCCTGCACGACCGGATAATCACGGCGTTGCAGCGCGTCAATCAGCCAGCGTCCCAGACCCGGCCACGAGAAGATGGTTTCGGTCAGGATCGCGCCAGCCAGCAGCGTACCCACCTGCAGACCGATAACGGTCACCACTGGCAGCATCGCATTACGCAAGGCATGAACGATGATCACGCGCATACGGGTCAGACCTTTGGCGCGGGCGGTACGGATGTAATCTTCACCCAATACTTCCAGCATCGATGAGCGGGTCATACGCACAATCACCGCCAGAGGAATGGTGCCCAGCACCATCGCAGGCAGAATCATATGCGCCAGCGCATCAATGAAGTTGCCCTCTTCGCCCCAGATGGCCGTATCAATCAACATAAAGCCGGTGAGCGGGTTGGAATCATCCAGGAACACCATGTCGCTCACCCGTCCGGAGACCGGCGTCAGGTTGAGTTGCACGGAGACCAGCATGATCAGCATCATGCCCCACCAAAAGATAGGCATGGAGTAACCGGTCAGCGCCAGGCCAACAGCGGTGTGATCGAAAATAGAACCGCGCTTAACGGCAGCCAGCACACCGACGGGGATACCGACAGCAACGGCAAAAATCATGGCGCAGATACCGAGTTCCAGCGTCGCTTTAAAACGCGGCACGAACTCGTCCCACACCGGAAGGCGGCTTTTCAGCGAAATGCCCAAATCACCGTGCATCACACCCCAGATATAGTGGAGGTATTGCTGCCACATCGGCTTATCGAGGCCGAGTTCAGCCAGCAACTGTGCATGGCGTTCAGGGGAGATACCACGCTCACCCGCCATAATCATCACCGGGTCACCGGGGATCATATGGACAAAGGCAAAAGTGAGAAGGGTGATACCGATAAACGTGGGGATGACAAGTCCCAGACGTCGGAGGATGAACTGCAACATATCCCGGATTCTCTCTGATGACGCACGACCAGGGGCGTGACGTCTGCATTGCTCACAAATGTAAATTCCCTCTCCCTCAGGAGAAGGTTAGGGTGAGGG
This sequence comes from Enterobacteriaceae bacterium RIT714, assembly GCA_009668015.1. Taxonomy (GTDB): domain Bacteria; phylum Pseudomonadota; class Gammaproteobacteria; order Enterobacterales; family Enterobacteriaceae; genus Enterobacter. Next base: position 137,683 of record WJYB01000011.1, on the reverse strand, counting down.
AATGCCTGCACGCCCTCACCCCTGCCCTCTCCCTAAGGAGAGAGCGAACACCCTACTTATTATTCAACAGATACGTTTTCGAAGTGGTGTTTGCCCAGCGGATCAACCACATAGCCTTTGACTTCTTTACGAACTGGCTCGTACACAGTGGAGTGCGCAACGATCAGAGCCGGAGCCTGGTCATGCATCACAACCTGAGCCTGCTTGTACAGTTCGATACGCTTGTTGTGATCGTCAGTTGCGCGTGCCGGTTGAATCAGATCTTCAAACGGCTTATAGCACCAGCGAGAGTAGTTAGAGCCTTGTTTTGCTGCATCACAGCTGAACAGGGTCGCGAAGAAGTTGTCCGGATCCCCATTGTCCCCGGTCCAGCCCATCATCACCGCCTGGTGTTCACCGGCTTTAGCACGCTTCAGGTACTCGCCCCACTCGTAAGTGACGATCTTGGCCTGAACGCCGATTTTTGCCCAGTCAGCCTGAACCATCTCAGCCATACGGCGAGCGTTCGGGTTGTACGGACGCTGTACCGGCATCGCCCACAGCTCAACGGTAAAGCCTTTATCCTGACCCGCTTCTTTCAGCAGCGCTTTCGCTTTCTCAACGTCGTAGGTGTAATCCTTGACGTCGTCGTTATAGCCCCACATGGTTGGTGGAATCAGGTTTTTCGCGGCAACACCCGCGCCCTGGTAAACGGCTTTAATAATTGCTTCTTTGTTGACTGCGTAAGTCAGCGCCTGACGCACTTTCACATCATCAAACGGTTTTTTCTCGGTATTGAAAGACAGGTAACCGACGTTCAGCCCCGCCTGCTCCAGCAGATTGATATTTTTGTCCTGCTTCATGCGAGCGATATCAGCCGGGTTCGGGTACGGCATCACCTGGCACTCGTTTTTCTGCAGTTTTGCATAACGCACAGAGGCGTCTGGCGTGATGGAGAAGACCAGGCGATCGATCTGCGGTTTAGTGCCCCAGTAACCTTCAAACGCTTTGTACAGAATACGGGAGTCTTTTTGGTACTGCTGCAGCTGGAACGGACCGGTACCGATTGGGTTCAGATCCACTTTTTCCGGGGTGCCCGCTTTCAGCATGTTGTCCGCATACTCTTTCGACAGAATAGAGGCGAAGTCCATAGCCAGGTCAGCCAGGAATGGCGCTTCCGGACGGCTCAGTACGAACTGGACGGTTTTGTCGTCCACTTTTTTCACTTCGGTAATCAGGTCCGGTAAACCCATCCCTTCGAAGTACTCATAGCTGCCGCCAGACACTTTATGGTAAGGGTTCTGCGCGTTTTTCTGGCGGTCAAAAGAGAACACCACGTCGTCAGCGGTCAATTCACGCGTTGGTTTGAAATCTTTGTTATCCTGCCACTTCACGCCCTGACGCAGGTGGAAGGTATAGGTTTTGCCGTCTTCGCTGACTTCCCACTTTTCAGCCAGACCCGGAATAACTTCGGTGGTGCCGATTTTAAATTCAACCAGACGGTTATAGATAGGTACAGAGCTTGCGTCGTACGTCGTACCAGAGGTGAAGAGCTGTGGGTTAAAGCCTTCCGGCGAGCCTTCAGAACAGTAAACCAGGGTTTTGGCCTGTACGCTTGCCGCGACGGTCAGAGCTACCAGGCTCAGACCAAGCTTCAGCATCCCTGACTTCTTCAAGGAAATACTCATTATTCTGCTCCAATGTGATGTTTTTGCTTTGTTGTGTTACGCCGCCTGACCTTTATTTATTTTTTACCCGGTCCGGTCGGTGATGCCCGAAGGCGTTATAAGGGATGGAGATTCCTTTCAGAAGAGCGACAGAGTTGCAGCGCAGATCCTCCCTGAAATGCCCCTCGTGCCCTACAATCTGTCAACAGAATGTGAAAACGTCAATACAGGTGACGGGGATTTACGTTGAGGGTGAGAAACCGCAAACAAAGATTAAAAAAACTTTAGGCACCTATTTTCAGCAGGGAAATTTATGCTACTCCTCATCTTGCAGCACAAATCTCTTCATATTTCGCAACAATCAGTGATTAACATTTATTCAGATCGCGTAAATTTTCTTACAGAATGGTGATTATCTGAGCACTTAATACCGCGAACGTTAAAACGCACAGCGGAAAATGCTGAGGTTATCCATAAGCAACGCGAAAAAAGATCAATCCATATATAAAAAAATACAATGGATTATGTCACAAAATCGTTAACAGACAGGGTAAAGCGGGGATAAGGACCGTTTTGAGACGTAGACGTGGATAAGTTCATAATGCAAAAAGGGCCAACCTTGCGGTTAGCCCTTTTTTGAATGTGGTCGGCGAGAGAGGATAATTCGCCACTGCGTGGCTCTCGCCCTTCGGGCCGTTGCTGTCGCAACGTTCTCTCGCTACGCTCGGGTCGAAGCTCTTCCCCGGAGTTTCTCATCCTCGTTGAATTGAGGATAGCAAAAAGGCCAACCTTAACGGTTGGCCTTTTTTAAATTTGGTCGGCGAGAGAGGATTCGAACCTCCGACCCACTGGTCCCAAACCAGTTGCGCTACCAAGCTGCGCTACTCGCCGAATGCGGAGCGCATCTTACTGCTGGGGTACGCGCCCGTCAATCCCTTATGATAAAAAAGCCATTCGACTGGCGAGAAACTCGCCAGGTCGCTTACTGAGTCGCTTTTTTCGTGCCGTCAGGGATATGGCACCAGTTGTTATTCTCGTTAATTCCCCCGTTCGGCGAGGTATAACCGAGGCAACCCATAATCGTGTCGTAAAGCTCTACGTGGCGACGAGGCACTTTCATGTCCGCCTGCTGCTTCAGGTGCTCGAACATTTTAGCCTTGTCCGGTTGCTCCAGATATTTATCCGACATCCACACCATCATTGGCACGCGGAACTGCTCTGGCGGAGCCATCTTGCGCGGCGTACCGTGCAGATGCTCATATTCGTTAATCGACTCACCGTGGTCTGCCGCATAGAAAACGATCGCTTTCTTATCGCGAACCTGATCAATCACGGTATCAATAAAGTGATCGACGTACATCACCGAGTTATCGTAGGAGTTAATCAGCTCCTCTTTGCTACAGTCTTTATCAACACCCACGCACTCCGGCGTCCAGCGGGCAAAACTGCGCGGATATCGCTGGGTATAGTTAAAGTGTGAGCCTTTGGTGTGCAGGATAATCATGTGCTTACCCTTCGGATTACCGTTCAGGGAGAGCTTCATCTCATCAATCAGCAGCATATCGTCGACGCTCTTACCGCGGTTACGCGCCTCTGCGCCAATCTGTTCACGGTAAGAAATATTCTGCGCCATGGTGTTGCTGTAGAACCACATCTCGCTTTGCATCGCATACAGATCGGAAGTAAAGCCAAGCTGACGCAGTACAGAGAAGACATTTTGCTCTTTCAGCGTACGCTGCGGGTTATCCTCCGCCCCACCCTCACGCACAAACATGCAGCGTAAAGAGAGTTTCGTCGCGGTATCGCAAGAGTACCCGCGGAAAGCGGCCAGATTCTTTTCCTGCGCCAGTTTCGGCGTGGTGTCACGGTCATAACCCAGAAGACCCATGTGATCCCAGCGCGTTGTTTCGCCGATGATAAACACGACATAGGTATCGTCGATATCTTTCGGCTCCACGTAGGTGAATTGCTTCACCGGGTTCATCAGCGATTTATTATCAGAAGACTCATCAACCTGCGCCCAGGCATACAGACCCAGCGCAGAAATCCAGTTTGAAGGCAGATACGAATTCGCTACCACACCGCCATAGCTTGGCAAATCCACGCCAGAAGTCCGTTCATCATACTTCTGCTTCACTTCCAGCAAGCGAATCGGTCCCCAGACCATCAATCCCGCCAGCACCACCAGCGTCACGCTTCTGATACGTTGTCCAGGCGTTCGCATTTGACGAAGCAGGGTATAACGGCAGCGGTTGCTCCAGATGAACAACAGCGGCAGCACGCTGACACACACCAGCCACAATATGAAGTGCAGCCCAACGACCTCTTTCGAGAGATCGATATCCGTCGTCATGACTGAGGCGATGATGCCATAGCCGATGACCACGTTCATGAAAGTCATGTAATAACTGGCACCTGCCGAACACAGCACCACCAGCGAGGCCAGGACGCGCCAGACCCGACGCCCAAAGAGCGAAAGTAAACGTAATAAGAAAAAGGTGACCAGAACAGTACCGACCAACTCGACTACCGCTGCGATTCCTTTCCAGGCGGTAAATTCTTGCGCATAGCCGTCAAACCGACGGAAAAAAACAGCGCCATTCATAAACAGGCCGATGTACAACGCCAGCAAAAAGCTCAGCTTCTGTTGTGTCATCGATTTAATATATTTCATGCAAGCAACCTGGAAAAAGGGGCAGTTACGCCATTCACCTTTGATTGATAATCAAACAGAGTGGATATTCGCTCAGGCAACCATTAAAGGAAACCTTTTAAGCGTGGTAAGTAGACCACAGGGACCAGTAAAAGTGGCAGCGTAAGGTGTGATTGCAGTAGATATTTACAAAAAAAATCATTTCAGAGGGGGGAAATGCGGCTAGAACGGGGAGAATCAAAAAGAGAAAAGGCCGGGAATCCCAGCCTTATCAGTTTGTTATCATGCATGCGCTTCGTTGAATACTTCACGCTGCGGCTGGCGAATCGTCGTGGAGAGTGCCAGAGAAATGATAAGTAGCGCGAATATTACGCAGAAGGTGACATAAAAACCACCGAACAGCGAAGCAATAAGCGATCCGCAGATACTGCCAATACCAAACCCTAAATAAATCACACCGTAATTCTTCGCCAGATTGTTCAGACCAAAGAATTCACTCACCAGTGACGGGAACACCGTAATCGTGCCGCCAAAGTTAAACGCGACGCAGGCGATAGCCGCAAAGAAGGTGATCTCATTCAGCGGGGCAAATAAGAGTGCCGCCATCCCGACCAGGGAAACCACTTGTCCCAGCGTAATGACGCGAATACGGGCAATTTTGTCAGAAAGGATCCCCAGCACCAGACGCCCGGAGAGGTTAGCAATGGAAATCACCGTCACCGCGTTGGCCGCCGTTGCAGCGTCCAGTTTCACCATCCCCTGCGCAATATCTTTCGCCACGCCAATCACATACAGGCCGCTCATACAAGCCGTCAGGAACATTACGGCGAGCATCCAGTACTGCGGTTTACGCATCGACTGCGCGAGAGTGAAATCATTTTCAACGACGCCGTTCACCGTTTTGACCGCCTGCTGAGGCGCATCTTTCATCAGTGTCGCACCGAAGACAATCATCACCAGCACGATTGCGCCCCAGATCATGAAGGTCTGTTCCAGGCCAACGGAAGCCAGCAGATGCGAGTCGATGAATTTAAAACCGAGACTTCCCAGGCCATACGAACCAATTGAGAACGCTGAGATTAAGCCTTTACGCTCCGGGAACCACTTCACGCAGTTTGACAGGGTTAACAGATAACCGGCCCCGTCGGCCAGCCCCACCAACACGCCGGCGCTGAGCCAGAGCATCATCAGGTTGTTAGAATGGGCGGTCAGGAAGAAACCGACACCCAGCATAATGCCCGAGGCCATGGTTACACGCTTCACACCGAAACGTTCCTGTAATTTCCCGGCGACCGAGGAGGACAACGCCAGACCCAGGCTCAGTAAACCGAAGGAAAAAGCGACCTGACTTACCGACACACCCAGCTTATCGGAGAGTGCGCTGTTAAACAGGCTCCAGGTATAAACCGATCCCAGCGCAAACTGCGTCACGATGGTGCCGAAAAGTGTCAGCCAACGAGTACGGTTGTAAGTTGAATTATTCATGGCAGTTGTCCTGCAAGAGAAATTAAAAGAATTCGCTGCAGACAACGATATACAAAACCCCCTACGCGCAGGGGTAAAACGGCATGAAATGCAGTAGAGACGGAATGAAATGCCTGGAATCAGGAATGAATGACCTTGCGGGAATGAACAGAGTGAATTTGTTAGTGTCTGCTATCGCTACAGGCCTGATGGTTGTTGTTTTTAAGATGTTACCGTAAGGTTGTTTGCAATAACAATATTAAAACCTCGCGCTCACACCGAGGCTGTACAGATAGTCTTCACCCGTCATTGTATTATCCGCCTGGGATAGCGACGCATACGCTGCCATATGGGGATAGAGCAGGACATCGGCTCCGACCGTGACATCCATCCAGTTTTCGTACTGCATTGAGGCAGACACTCGATTCATGCCGGACTGTGACTTCCACTGGTTATCGCCAAATTGCTGGTTGTAGCTCACCTGCGCCCAGGGCCGTAGATCGCCTAACCGGGTATCAACACGCCAGCCAAGCGTACTCACGCTGGCATGCCATAACGGATCGGTTAACGAGGCAGCGCCATTATCTCCGAACTCGTTGTACATCGTGGGCGCTGAACCATCATAATGCCACGCAGCCACAGGCCCGGTCGTCACATTACGCGACACCGGAATATTCAGTCCAACGCTCATGGTGCTGGTGGATTCAGCCGGATAACTTTCCGGTATATTCAACGCCAGTCCCGGCAAATTCTGCGCAGAATGGATCCGCTCCGCGAGAATATCTTCATAACGCGGTTGGTGATCGGCGTCCCATGTGTAGCGTTCCGTCGTATTACTTTGTGCATCCGAAACGATATATTCCTGTTGCCAGGCATAAGCTGTGTGACAAAAAAACAGGCAAGCTGATACACCCACCAGGCCTGTGACGGCATGGCGACCACTGATTTTTTTTATCATCATCAAAGCGACTCCAGAGAGAGCCGAGTTCGGCGATATTTGTCATTGTTCAGAAAGAGGTATGAGGGCATAACCCTTAATTAAATATTGTCTCTTTAAGACACACGTCAAGCCAGGTTGGTTGAATTTTTTGCGGATTCATCATTAATAAGGAAGAAAACCTATGCAACGTTGCGGTTGGGTCAGCCAGGATCAGCTCTATATCGACTATCACGATAAAGAGTGGGGTGTTCCAGAAAATGACGGCAAAAAGCTCTTTGAGATGATCTGTCTTGAGGGCCAGCAAGCGGGGTTATCGTGGATTACGGTACTGAAAAAACGGGAGAATTACCGTAACGCCTTCCATCGTTTTGATCCTGAACGCGTTGCGGCAATGACCGACGAAGATGTGGAAAGACTGGTGCTGGACGCCGGGATTATTCGTCACCGAGGTAAAATTCAGGCCATTATCGGCAACGCGCGGGCTTACCTGGCCATGGAAGCAAACGGCGAATCCTTTTCAGATTTTGTCTGGTCGTTCGTCGACCATACGCCGCAGATCACACAGGCCGCAACGCTGGCAGAGATTGCCACCTCGACGCCCGCATCAGATGCTCTGTCAAAAGCGCTCAAAAAGCGCGGCTTCAAGTTCATTGGCACGACAATTTGCTACTCTTTCATGCAAGCCTGCGGCCTGGTGAACGATCACATCACGGGCTGTTTTTGCCACCCTGGAGGCCAACATGATCCGCAAATGGCAAAGTGAAAACACCGCGCCGCTGCTCAGTTTATGGCTTGAAAGCACGACCGAAGCGCATCCCTTTATTGACGCGCGCTACTGGACAGAAAGCGAGGCACTCGTCCGCGATGCTTATCTCCCGTCAGCAGAAACCTGGGTATGGGAAGAAGCCGGAGAGGTGCGCGGTTTTATCAGCGTGATGCAATCGCAGTTTATCGGCGCACTGTTTGTCGCCACCGCGCATCTGGGTAAAGGGATCGGGCACGCGCTGATCCACTATGTGCAACAGCGCTTCTCGTATTTAAGCCTGGAGGTGTATCAGAAAAACAGCCGGGCGGTGAATTTCTACCATGCTCAGGGCTTTCGTATTGAAGACAGCGCGTGGCAGGAAGAGACGCAACACCCGACCTGGATTATGAGCTGGCAGGCGGATCAAACGCCGTTAACGTAAGCTCCGGCCCCTGATATTTTTCTACCCAGGCCAGCGCCGTATTCCCTGCGCATCCGTTCCCCAGCTTCGAGCTGGGGAGATCTTTGGTCAGCACGTTGACCGCACCGTTTTTACAAATCCCGCCCTCGCTACGTTCCAGATCCGGCCACGCCCCCTGGTGAATACAAATCACACCCGGTTTAATACCATCGCTCACCACTGCACCCGCCAGCACCTGTCCGCGCGCGTTCCAGACGCGCACCACGTCGCCATCATGGATACCACGCGCCATTGCATCCGTGGGGTGAAGCGTTATCGGCTCACGCCCGGCGACGGCGTACTGCTCGCGCAGGGAAGAATAGTTGAGCTGACTGTGCAGGCGATGCGCCGGGTGCGCAGAGAGCAGCTGCAGCTGTTTTGGCTGCGCATTACCGTGCCACTCGTCCGGCTCCAGCCACATAGGATGCGGCGGACAGTCGGCGTAGTTAAAGCTGGCGATACGCTGCGAATAAATTTCAATTTTGCCGCTCTCCGTTTTTAACGGGTGCGTTTGCGGGTCACGGCGGAAATCGGCAAAACGAACAAAGCTGGCGTTCTCTGCGTTCTCTGGCATTTCGAAAATTTCATTCGCTTCCCAGAATTGGGCGAACGGCGGTAGTGTCACGCCCTGCGACGCGCCGCGCTGTCCGGCAATCTGATAAAACGTCTCAAGCCATTCAAGATCGGATTTACCTTCAGTAAAACGCTCCCGGCCACCCTGCTCCCAGCGCTCACTCAGCTCCGCGAACACCTCAAAATCATCGCGCGCCTCATCACGTGGCGGCACTACCCGCTTCATCGGCACCATATGCTGATTGCTGTAATCACCGGTCATGGTGAGATCGTTACGCTCAAAAGAGGTCGTCGCCGGCAGAACGATATCGGCATGTCTGGCCGCTGCCGTCCAGAAGCATTCAGAAATAACCACCAGCTCGGGCTTTTGCCAGGCACGAATCAGGCGGTTAGTATCCTGATGGTGGGTAAAGTTAGCGCCGCCCGCCCACCAGACAAAACGAATATCCGGGAAATGGCGATCCATGCCGTTGTGCTGATAAAAACCGCCCGGATTCTCCAGCGCTTCGACAATGCGCGCGACCGGAATTTTCTCTACCGCATCAATGCCCCCCTGCACAGAACCTTGCATCGAGGCCAGCACCGCCGCGCGACGCGTCGGATTGCCGCCATTGGCAAAGTGATAGGAGAGCCCAAAACCGCCGCCCGGGGTGCCAATCTGACCCAACATGGCCGCAAGTGTCACCAGCATCCAGTGTTTTTGCTCGCCAAACTGCTGGCGCTGCATTCCCCAGCCGGACATCAACATAGTGGTGTTTTTATGGAACAACGCTGCAAGTTCACGAATTTTAGCGCTCTCAACGCCACAAATTTCCGCAGCCCACTCCGCGGTTTTGGCAACACCATCGGTTTTCCCTGTCAGATAGTCGGCGAAGATGTCAAAGCCGGTCGTGCAGCGCGCCAGAAACGCAGCGTCATGCCAGCCATTTTCCACCAGCGTATGGGCGATCCCTAACATCATGGCGACATCGGTGCCCATATGCGGGGCGATCCACTCGGCGCTTTCTCCCAGGAAATCCATCGTTTCAGAACGCATCGGATCGATGCAGATCAATCGCTTGCCGCTTTTACGCAGGGCGTCGAAATAAGGAATGCCCTGCTCATCCGAGGCATTCCACGCAATTTTCAGGGTGTTGAGTGGATTGGCGCTCCACAACACCACCACATCGGTATGCTCCAGTACCAGCGGCCAGCTGGTCTGCTGCTGGTAAACTTCATTGCCCCCCACGACGTAGGGCATAATCGCCTGCGCCGCACCGGTGGAATAGTCGCCGAGATGCCCGGTGTAACCGCCCGCCAGGCTCATGTAGCGCTGTAGCAAGGTGGCTGCTTTATGCAGCACGCCGTTGGATCGCCAGCCATACGACCCGGCGAAAATGGAAGAAGGACCGTAGCTGTCGCGGATGCGCTGATGCTGAGAGTGGATCAGCGCCAGCGCGTCGTCCCAGCTCACGCGCACAAATTCATCCTGCCCGCGAATCCCCTGCGGTTTATCCGGCGAGGCCAAAAAGCCTTTACGCACCATCGGCCAGCGCACGCGCGTTTTACTGTGAACCTGATCGCGCACGACAGTTTGTAGCGAGTTGGGGTGCGTTGTTGGCAGCGCCCCGCGCGAGGACAACACATTCTCGCCGTCGGTTTCAACCAGCATCGGGCCCCAGTGGGCTGCGGTCAGAATCGTTTTTGTTTTGGTGGTCAAAGCGTGCGCTCCTGGGTTGGCTGTTGCAGGTATGACGGCCTTCTTTGAGGCTGTTTATGGTTTGACACAAATTTCAGAGTTATCCCCGGAATTTTCTACGTATCCGGACGTCATAATCAACCGCCACGTGCGTCGTGGCAAAGAATAAAAAGGATTAAGGAAAGAAGATGAATAAACGCGTACTCGTTATTGCCGCTCTGGTGAGCGGAGCTCTGGCTGTTTCTGGCTGCACCACAAACCCTTATACCGGTGAACGCGAAGCGGGCAAATCCGGCATTGGCGCAGGGATTGGTTCATTGGTAGGCGCAGGCGTGGGCGTGCTCTCCTCCTCGAAAAAAGATCGCGGCAAAGGCGCTCTGATTGGAGCGGCAGCAGGCGCAGCGCTCGGCGGCGGCGTGGGTTATTACATGGATGTGCAGGAAGCCAAACTGCGCGACAAAATGCAGGGAACAGGCGTGAGTGTGACGCGAAGTGGCGATAACATCATCCTGAACATGCCAAACAATGTCACCTTCGACAGCAGCAGCGCAACGCTGAAACCGGCAGGCGCGAACACGCTGACCGGCGTGGCGATGGTCCTGAAGGAGTACAGTAAAACGGCCGTCAACGTGACGGGCTACACGGACAGCACGGGCAGTCAGGATCTGAATATGCGCCTGTCTCAGCAGCGTGCCGATTCTGTCGCCAGCGCGCTCATTACTCAGGGAGTCGCCGCTAACCGCATCCGCACCAGCGGGATGGGGCCGGCAAATCCAATCGCCAGCAACAGTACGGCAGAAGGCAAAGCGCAAAACCGCCGCGTTGAGATCACCTTAAGCCCGATTCAGTAAGTCAATCCAACGGCAACACCCGTTGCCGTTGCGTGTTTTCGCCCTCTCACTGTGGGGATGCGGACATCAGCGTGCGCATTTCCCCCTCTCCCTCAAGGGAAAGCCTCCCTGTGGAGAGGGCCATCAGGCCACACTAACCATCCGGCAGGAAGCGCTTGCCATAGTTATTTTTCCCGCTAAGGTGTTCTCACTAATCCCAAGGGAATCAACGATGAGCAAATCAGCACGGCCAACCATCAGCGATGTGGCGAAAGCCGCCAAAACCGGTAAAACCAGTATTTCACGCTATCTGAATGGCGAGAAACATCTGCTTTCCGATGCATTGCTGGCCCGTATTGAACAGGCCATCGCTGAACTCGATTATCGTCCCAGCCTGATGGCACGCGGCCTGAAGCGCGGGCGTACCCGCCTTATCGGGCTGATTATCGCCGACATTACCAACCCCTACTCGGTGAACGTATTGAGTGGCATTGAAGCCGCCTGCCGCGAAAAAGGGTTTACGCCGCTGGTCTGTAACACCAATAACGAAGTGGACCAGGAGCTGCACTATCTCGATCTGCTGCGCAGTTACCAGGTCGAAGGCATTGTCGTTAATGCCGTCGGGATGCGCGAAGAAGGGCTTAACCGCCTGCAACAATCCTCGCTGCCGATGGTGCTCATCGATCGCAAAATCCCGGAATTCGCCTGCGATGTGGTGGGGCTGGACAACACTCAGGCGGCGACAACCGCCACGGAACATCTTATCGAGCAGGGTTTTGAGGCGATTTTATTTATGAGCGAGCCGCTGGGAATGGTCAACACCCGCCGCGATCGCCTGAGCGCATTTCGCGCCACTTTGGCTCGTTATCCCGGCGTCATCGCCGAAAATGCCGAAATTCCGCTGCATGAAGCCGATCAAATGGATAATACCCTGCGCCAGTTCCATACCCGTCATCGCGGAATGCGTAAAGCGGTGATCTCGGCCAACGGTGCCCTCACGCTGCAGGTTGCGCGCTCCCTTAAGCGCGTTGGACTGCACTGGGGCAGCGATATCGGTCTGTTAGGGTTTGACGAACTGGAATGGGCAGAGCTGGCAGGTGTTGGCATTACAACGCTCAAACAGCCCACCTGGCAGATTGGCTACGCCGCTGTCGAACAGGTGGTACGCCGCATTGAAGGTCTCAACGATGCCGTTCGTGAGCAGGTTTTCTCTGGTGAGCTGATCGTGCGGGGTTCAACCGCACGTTAATTTCCCCTTCGTGATGACGATCATAAATTCACTATCCTGACCTTTCTTTTGGAACCGGTTCCATCTAGCGTATTTATTATCAGCTATGAACAGGAATCAGCCAATGGCCAGGAAAATCATCGTCGTGACCGCCGCGTATGGCGCGGATAAGATTCGTCAGGCAGGCGGACAGCGAGCCATGCTGCCGATTATCGCTTCGGGTGGCGCAGATGGCGTCGAGATCCGGCGTGAACTCTTCAGCGATGAGGAGTTGCAGATACTCCCGACGCTGGCGCAGTCAATCGAATTGCTGGGGTTGTTTGCCTGCTACTCCGCCCCCGACGCGTTATTGATGCCCGACGGCACGCTCAATCCGGAACTCCCGCGCTATCTCGCGGAAGCCAGTACGCTGAATGCGCTGTGGCTCAAAGTGTCACTCGGCCATTTCCGCGACAAACAACCGCTTGACGAGCTGCGTGCTTTGCTCGTTGAGAGCGGTATGGCGCTGGTTGTCGAAAATGACCAGACCGACTGCGGCCAACTCGCGCCAATGCAGCGCTTCAAGGCCGCGTGCCGGGTGATGGAATTACCTGTCACCCTCACATTTGATACCGGCAACTGGCTTTGGGTTGGCGAATCACCGGAAGAGGCCGCCCGCCATCTGGCGCCAGCGGTCAGTTATATCCACGTCAAAGCCGCTGTTCCGCACCATCATCACTACCGCGCCGTGGCGCCGGATAACGCCGATTCTCGCTGGCTGGATCTGCTCAATCATCTTCCGGCGGATGCGCCGCGCGGCATTGAATTCCCGCTCGAAGGCCCGGATTTAGCCGCGGTGACCCGCCATTACGTCAATTTACTGCGTGAGGAATAACGCTATGTCTGACTCTCTGGATGTCATCACCATCGGTGAAGCGATGGCCATGTTTGTCGCCACCAAAACCGGTGAACTGAGCAGCGTCGACGCCTTTATCAAACGCGTTGCCGGGGCCGAACTGAACGTCGCAACCGGCCTGGCGCGTCTGGGTTTGAACGTCGGCTGGGTCAGCCGCGTAGGTAACGACAGCTTTGGCCAGTTTGTTCTCGATTCGCTGAAAAAAGAGGGGATTGATGCAGCAGGCGTGACGCTCGACGGACGCTTTCCGACCGGGTTTCAGCTGAAGTCTAAAGTCGAAAATGGAACCGATCCCATTGTGGAGTATTTCCGTAAAGGCTCCGCAGCGAGCCATCTTTCGACCGAAGATTATCATCCGGCATATTTCTCCTCGGCGCGGCATCTGCATTTGAGCGGCGTAGCGGCAGCGCTGTCGGCCAGCTCTTATGCCCTGCTTGATCATGCGGCCAGCACAATGAAAGCCCAGGGGAAAACCATTTCATTCGATCCAAACCTGCGCCCGGTGCTGTGGAAAAGCGAAGCGGAGATGGTTGAAAAACTGAACCACCTCGCCTTCAAGGCCGACTGGGTTTTACCCGGTGTGAAAGAGGGCATGATCCTGACTGGCGAAACAACACCGGAAGGCATTGCCGATTTTTATCTGCATCAGGGCGTGAAAGCAGTCGTACTGAAAACGGGTGCCGACGGGGCATGGTTTAAAACCGCCGCAGGAGAGAAAGGCGCGGTGGCCGCGGTGAAGGTTGATAACGTTGTCGATACCGTCGGCGCAGGCGATGGATTCGCCGTGGGGGTGATCAGCGCACTACTGGAAGGCAAAACGCTGCATCAGGCCGTCGCGCGCGGCAACACCATCGGCTCGCTGGCGATTCAGGTGCAGGGCGATAGCGAAGGGCTTCCAACGCGAAAACAACTATCTGAGTGATAACCATTTACCTCCGTGTACCCTACAGACCACGGCGGTACAAACCTCAACCACAGAGGCAAGCCTATGAACAACTCGACCAATGCAGTAAAACGCTGGTGGTACATCATGCCGATCGTGTTTATCACGTACAGCCTGGCGTATCTCGATCGCGCAAATTTTAGTTTCGCTTCCGCTGCCGGGATCACTGAAGATCTGGGGATCACCAAGGGCGTCTCCTCTCTGCTAGGCGCCCTGTTCTTCCTGGGATATTTCTTCTTCCAGATCCCGGGGGCGATCTACGCTGAACGTCGCAGCGTACGCAAACTGATCTTCATCTGCCTGATTTTGTGGGGAGCCTGCGCGTCGCTCACCGGGATGGTCAATAATATCCCTGCACTGGCCGCGATTCGCTTTATTCTCGGCGTGGTCGAAGCCGCCGTTATGCCTGCGATGCTGATCTACATCAGCAACTGGTTTACCAAATCAGAACGTTCACGCGCCAATACCTTCCTGATTCTGGGTAATCCGGTCACGGTGCTGTGGATGTCAGTGGTCTCCGGATACCTGATCCAGTCGTTCGGCTGGCGTCACATGTTCATCATTGAAGGATTCCCGGCCATCATCTGGGCATTCTGCTGGTGGGTGCTGGTCAAAGACAAACCGACGCAGGCTAAATGGCTCTCTGAAGCGGAAAAAGCCGCGCTACAGGCAGAGCTGGATAAAGAGCAACAAGGACTGAAAGCGGTTCGTAACTACGGCGAAGCCTTCCGTTCGCGCAACGTGATTCTGCTTTGTATGCAATATTTTGCGTGGAGTATTGGGGTTTACGGTTTTGTGCTGTGGTTGCCGTCCATTATTCGCAGCGGCGGCGAAAACCTTGGCATGGTCGAAGTCGGCTGGCTATCATCTGTTCCCTATCTGGCCGCGACCATTGCGATGATTGTCGTCTCCTGGGCATCGGATAAGCTGCAAAACCGTAAGCTTTTCGTCTGGCCGTTGCTGCTGATCGCCGCTTTCGCCTTTATCGGTTCCTGGGCGGTAGGTGCTGACCACTTCTGGGTCTCTTACACCTTGCTGGTGATTGCCGGTGCCGCGATGTATGCCCCGTACGGCCCGTTCTTTGCCATTATTCCGGAGATGCTGCCGCGTAACGTCGCGGGTGGCGCGATGGCGCTGATTAACAGCATGGGCGCGCTCGGCTCATTCTTCGGCTCCTGGTTTGTTGGCTATCTGAACGGCGCCACCGGTAATCCTTCAGCTTCATACATTTTTATGGGGGTGGCACTTTTTGCTTCAGTGTGGCTTACTTTGATTGTTAAGCCTGCTAATAATCAACAGATCCCTGCTGGCGCACGCCACGCCTGAACCTTTTAAAATCAACGGAGATTAGCATGAAGCCGTCCGTCATTTTGTATAAAGCACTGCCCGATGATCTGCAAAAACGTCTTGAAGAACACTTCAGCGTGACTCAGGTGAAAAATTTGAGCCCGGAGACCGTGGCGCAGCACGCAGAAGCCTTTGCCAGCGCCGAAGGGCTGCTGGGTTCAAGCGAAAAAGTCGATAGCGCATTGCTGGAGAAAATGCCAAAGCTTCGCGCAACATCGACCATCTCGGTGGGCTACGACAACTTTGATGTCGAGGCCCTCAACGCACGCAAAATCCTGCTGATGCACACGCCGACCGCACTGACAGAAACGGTCGCCGATACGCTGATGGCGCTGGTGCTGAGTACCGCTCGGCGCGTGGTGGAAGTTGCAGAGCGCGTGAAGGCGGGAGAATGGACCAAAAGCATCGGTCCGGACTGGTTCGGCATTGATGTGCATGGCAAAACGCTGGGCGTCGTTGGCATGGGGCGTATCGGGCTGGCGCTGGCTCAGCGCGCCCATTTCGGCTTCAATATGCCAGTTCTCTACAACGCTCGCCGTCACCACAGCGAAGCCGAAGAGCGCTTCAACGCCCGCTACTGTGATTTAGATACGCTGTTACAGGAAGCGGATTATGTCTGCCTGATCCTGCCGCTGACGGATGAAACCCATCATCTGATCGGTAAAGCCGAATTTGAGAAAATGAAGAAATCAGCCATTTTCATCAATGCGGGTCGTGGCCCGGTTGTGGATGAAAAAGCGCTGATTGAGGCCCTGCAAAATGGAGAGATCCACGCCGCCGGTCTGGACGTGTTTGAACAAGAGCCGTTGCCTGTCGATTCGCCGCTGCTGACGCTGCCCAATGTGGTTGCCCTGCCCCATATTGGCTCCGCCACGCATGAAACCCGCTACAACATGGCGGCCACGGCGGTGGATAATCTGATCGACGCACTGAACGGTAAGGCAGAAAAGAACTGCGTGAACCCGCAGGTAAAATCATAAACCTCTAAACGAAAAAAACCCGCCAGAGGCGGGTTTTTAAATTCTTGTGCTGCTGAGTTGGAAGCTTACAGGCTTACAACGTTACCAGCTGCTGGGCCTTTAGCGCCGCTTTCGATGGTGAAGGAAACTTTCTGACCTTCGTCCAAAGATTTGTAGCCTTCGTTCTGGATAGCAGAGAAGTGTACGAATACATCTTTAGAGCCATCGTCAGGAGTGATGAAGCCGAAACCTTTATCAGCGTTGAACCATTTTACCAGACCAGTCATTTTACCAGACATAGAAATTACCTTTTTAAAAATACGTTTTGCCTTCCGGCGCGATGATGGAATGTGTTACAGATTTTTAAGCGATGAAGGAAGGGTCACTACGAAGGTATCTTTGGATAACTCATCTGGACTGCTTAACTAAACTGCTTTAGGTCTGTGTAACAAACCGACAGGAATAGTTATACCGATGTGGTAGATGAATGACAAGCTTTATTTTGATTCATTCGTAAAAAACCCCGCACGAGGCGGGGTTTTATTTTATTCCGTCGCGCTGACTGCCGCGCCCCATGCCTGACTAAAGGCCTGGTGCTGAGAGGCCAGAGGCCCAATCAACGTATTGTACTGACTGGCTTGTTGAGAGGTCGGGAACTGGATACCGTTCGAGACAAAGCTCACCTGCGTACCCTGCTGGGAGATAAAATCACCCACCTGAACCAGCTGCTGACTAAAAATCTGCGCAGCCGGAATCAGCGGCTGCATCGCATCAGAAGGTTTAGTGACCACTTTCTCGTACACCTTGTCAAACACAGGCTTCAGATCTTCGCCCTGTTTCAACGCGGAGCGGGCAGCATCAGCCTGCATTTTTGCATTCTGTAACTGCTGGCTCAACACGCCAAGCGCGCCGTTAGACTGACGAAGTGGTTCACGCTGGGTCATATAATCCTGCGGAACACGAATCGCATTCACGCTGTCCACAACCGGACGCAACCCAGAATCCATCGCCTGATTCACTTGCTGTGAATAACCATAAAGGATGGCGTAATCAGAAACGAACGGGCCGAACTGTTTTTTCTGATCCGCAGTCAGCGTAGGCAAATGCTCCCCACTGCGCATCACGGTATTCTGCAGAAAATCGATAAACGCTTTGCGTTGATCGCCTTCTTTATCGAAACACCCACTCAGGCTAATCACCATTAATAACGCCGCAACAGGCGCAAACCAGCGAGAGCAGGACTTTCCTGTCGCCATTTTCTTACTCCTTTCACCCAAAAAAGCGCACACCGGCACACGCGTGCCCAACGCTGACAAGAATAGTCCAGGAGCGGCCTGCAAGATACTCTTTTCATGCAAAACGGCTATTGCCGATTTATTTCTTAGGATTTACAAAAAAATACCACTCAACGCCTGCTTATGATTAATCAGGTAATTAGCATAACTACGCAATGTGCTGAAACGCGTAAGGCGTTAGTTACCGCACGATTAATCACATACGTTACGATCCTTCGCTTGTTTTAATGACTATTCTTAAGTGGCTCTCTGATGTTCATGATCCCGTTGTGCGATTTATGAGGAGTTCTTAATGGAATCTAAAGATCCTATGTTTGAGCTGCTAAGCAGCCTGGAACAAATTGTTTTTAAAGAGTTATCACAGACGATTACCCCGAATCAAAAACCTAATCCCTTTACAGAATTTGAGCGATTGCGCAAAGGGACGGGCCTGAAGACCGATGATTTCGCCAGAGCAATGGGTGTCAGCGTGGCGATGGTTCATGAATGGGAATCAAAACGTGTAAAACCCTCCATGACCGAGTTAAAGCTGATGCGCCTGATTCAGGCAACTCCCACCGTTCAGCAAGCCGTAAATTAACTCTGTACTTATATCGCCCCCGCATTTGCGGGGGTTTGTATTTTATCCATACCGTTCGCAGCGCCATCCCTCCTCTGTCCATACCATCTCATGTGTTAGCCCCAGTCCGTTCAGAAAGGCATCATCATGCGAAACCACCAGCACTGCGCCAGGAAAACCGCCCAACGCCGCCTCGATCGCCTGCACCGAAGCCAAATCCAGATGGTTGGTTGGCTCATCCAGTAGTAGCAACTGAGCGGGGTTTTCCCGCCACAGCACGCAGGCCAGTGCCGCTTTCAAGCGCTCGCCGCCACTCAGCTCACCCAACGGGAGCGTTACTTTATCGGCGCCCAGCTGTAACTGTGCCAAACGACTTCGCAGCACGCCCTCTTCCAGCGGCGTGTCATTCAGACTGAGATGCGTGATAAGAGACTGCGTGAGATCCAGTTGAGACAGATGCTGATCGAGATACGCAGTGGTAACGGACACACGACAGACCCCGGAAACAGGCTGGCACTTGCCCAGGATAACGTTCAGCAGAGTCGATTTTCCGCAACCGTTCGGCCCACGTAACGCCACGCGCATCGGCCCGTCCATGCGCCAGTTTATCGGCGCCAGCCCGACGAAAGGCAGGACCACCTCCTCCAGCACCACCACTTGCTTGCCTTCCGCAAGACGGCTACCCGGTAGCGTAAACATCACCGGATTATCCTCTTCGACCCTTTCACGGGCCTGACTGACGGCGCTATTGAGCGCATCGTTTTGATCGCGATGCTGTTTGCGCCATGCACCCGGACGCTCTTTGGCCGCCATCTTATATTTGATGCGCTCAAACGAGGCGATGTTAAGTGTATCTACCGTGCGCAGGGTTTGTGCGGAGCGTCGTTGGCTTGCGTCATGTTCTTTTTGCATCCGCGCACGCGTTCGTCTGCGCTCCGTTGCTGCATGTTCCAGAGCCGCACGGGCAGACTGCTGTTCAGCCTCCCGCAAGCGTTGATAGTCAGCATAATTTCCGCCATAGACGTGCAAGCCGGATGCACTCAGTTCCAGAATACGTGACACCTGTGCCAGTAACTCGCGATCGTGTGACGCCACCAGCACACCGCCCTGCCAGCGGGCGAGCTGGGCGTAAAACCATTCGCGTCCCTGTCTGTCGAGATGGTTCGTAGGCTCATCGAGTAGCAAAAAGTCAGCACCGGCAGCAAATGCGCCGCACAATAGCGCACGGACGCGTTCGCCGCCGCTCAGTTCTGAGGCCGGTTGGTCAGGATCAAAAGGAGGAAGATTGGCCGTGAGAAACGCCGCGGTTAATCTTTCCGCTAAGTCCCAGTAACCGTCGAGACGTTCCAGATCGTCCGACTGATAATCACCGCTGTCGATGCGTCGACGGGCTGCGAAAATGGGGTCGTAGCCAAGCAGTTCGGTAAGGGTAGTCTGCGCAGAAATATCGTGCTGCTGTGCCACGTAAACATGCGAACCAAAACGCTCGATATGTCCCTCTGCCGGTGAGTCCAGCCCTGCCAGCATTCGTAACAGCCGCGTCTTGCCGCTACCGTTACGCCCAACCAGCGCGCAGACCGACGGTTCCAGAGAGAAATTCAAAGGGCCAAAAAGGATATCGCCCGTCGCAAACTGACAGGTGACCTGATGCAAAATAAAAGAAGGGGATTGCGCAAAATGAGCCATAAGCACTCCTGAATGAAATCAAAACTTCCCCTGCTGACGCAAAAGCGTTTAGCAAGGATCGAAATTCATCAGTCGTGTTTGTTCATTTTCGGGAAGCGCTCCGGGGAAGAAAAGTTAACGCCGATCAGGATAGCGGCAATCTGGCCTGGATTTCAAGGTTATTTTTTAGCCATTAAAAAACCCGCCGAAGCGGGTTTTAGCATTGCTAAGCAAAAGGCATTGTTACTGCAGCAGCGAAATATCCGCCACGCGCAGGAACAGTTCACGCAGTTTTTCGAGCATAGAGAGGCGGTTAATACGCAGCTCTTTATCCTCAACGTTGACCATCACTTTCTCGAAGAACGCATCGATCACTTCACGCAGCTCGGCCAGCTCCACCAGCGCTTCCTGATAGCGGCCTTCCGCGAAGTACGGCTCCAGCTTGTCGCGCAGCACCACAACCTGCATCGCCAGCGCGATCTCTTCTGGTTCTTTCAGCGTCGCGGCGTTGACACGGTCGGTGAGCTGTTCATCGGACTTCGCCAGAATGTTGGATACACGCTTATTAGCTGCAGCCAGCGCAGACGAAGCTTCCAAGGTACGGAAGTGCGAGACCGCCTTCATACGGGCATCGAAATCTGCCGGACGCGTTGGACGGCGTGCCAGAACGGCCTGAATGGTATCGACGGTGTAGCCTTCGTCCTGATACCAGGCGCGGAAACGGCCCAGCATAAAGTCGATAACATCATCCACCACGTTGGCGTTGGTCAGCTTGTCACCGTACAGACGCACCGCTTCTTCGGTGAGCGTCTGCAGATCCAGAGACAGGTTTTTCTCAACGATGATACGCAGTACGCCCAGCGCAGCACGACGCAGTGCAAACGGGTCTTTGTCACCTTTTGGATGCTGACCAATACCGAAGATCCCCGCGAGGGTATCCATCTTATCGGCAATCGCAACAGCGCACGCAACCGGGTTAGACGGCAGATCGTCACCCGCAAAGCGCGGCTGATACTGTTCATTCAGCGCAACGGCAACGTCTTCTGCTTCGCCATCGTGACGCGCATAGTGCATACCCATGACACCCTGGGTGTCGGTAAATTCAAACACCATGTTGGTCATCAGGTCGCACTTGGAGAGCAGGCCCGCGCGAGTCGCGTGGTTTACATCTGCGCCAATCTCACGAGCGATCCAGCCGGACAGCTCTGCGATACGGTCGGTTTTGTCACGCAAGGTTCCCAGCTGCTGCTGGAACAGCACGGTTTGCAGACGCGGCAGGTGATCTTCCAGACGCTTTTTACGGTCGGTATTGAAGAAGAACTCCGCATCCGCCAGACGCGGGCGCACCACTTTCTCGTTACCAGAGATAATCTGGATCGGATCTTTAGATTCGATGTTCGCCACGAAGATGAAGTTTGGCAGCAGTTTGCCGTCGTCGGCGTATACCGGGAAGTACTTCTGGTCACCCTTCATGGTGTATACCAGCGCTTCTGCCGGAACGGCGAGGAATTTCTCTTCAAACTTCGCGGTCAGTACCACCGGCCACTCAACCAGAGAGGTCACTTCTTCCAGCAGGCTTTCGCTCAGATCGGCGTTACCGCCAATTTTGCTCGCCGCTTCTTCAGCGTCCGCTTTGATTTTGGCTTTACGCTGTTCGTAATCGGCGATCACTTTGCCGCGTTCCAGCAGAATTTGCGGATACTGATCGGCATTGTCGATGGTGAACTCTGGCTCGCCCATAAAACGGTGGCCGCGGATCACGCGATCGGACTGAATACCCAGAATCGTCGCCGGAATGACGGTATCGCCCAGCAGCAGGGTCACAGTATGAACCGGACGCACAAAGTGTACGTCGCTTGCGCCCCAGCGCATCAGTTTCGGGATCGGCAGTTTTGCCAGTGACGTGGCAATCATGTTTGGCAGCAGCGCTGCTGCACTTTCGCCTTTCACATGGGCGCGATACAGCAGCCACTCGCCTTTGTCCGTCGTCAGGCGCTCGGCCTGCTCAACGGTGATACCGCAACCACGCGCCCAGCCTTCAGCGGCTTTGCTTGGTTTACCTTCGGCATCAAACGCTTGTGAAATCGCAGGACCGCGTTTTTCAACTTCGCGATCCGGCTGGGAAGCCGCGAGATTCGCCACTTTCAGCGCCAGACGACGCGGTGCAGCAAACCATTTGATATCACCGTGCGCGAGGCCAGCATTATCCAGCTCCGCCGTCACGTTCGCAGCAAAAGATTCCGCCAGGCTGCGCAGGGCTTTTGGTGGCAGCTCTTCGGTGCCGATTTCCACCAGGAAAGTATTCTCAGACATGGCCGCCTCTTATTTATTTCGGTTGCACATCGGGAAGCCAAGGGCTTCACGGGACGCGTAGTAAGCTTCTGCAACGGCTTTGGTCAGCGTGCGGATACGCAAAATATAGCGCTGACGTTCAGTCACGGAGATCGCTTTACGGGCATCGAGCAAGTTGAAGCTGTGGGCGGCCTTCAGAATACGCTCGTAGGCTGGCAGCGGCAGCGGAGATTCCAGCGCCAGCAGCTGCTGTGCTTCTTTCTCGTACTGCTCGAAGCAGGTGAACAGGAAGTCCACATCCGCGTATTCGAAGTTATAAGTGGATTGCTCCACTTCGTTCTGATGGAACACGTCGCCGTAGGTGGTTTTACCCAGCGGGCCGTCGCTCCAGACCAGGTCGTAAACGCTGTCTACGCCCTGAATGTACATCGCCAGACGTTCCAGACCGTAGGTGATTTCACCTGTGATCGGTTTACACTCCAGACCACCGACCTGCTGGAAGTAAGTGAACTGAGTCACTTCCATGCCGTTCAACCACACTTCCCAACCCAGTCCCCAGGCACCCAGCGTCGGGTTTTCCCAGTTATCTTCTACGAAGCGAATGTCGTGAATGGTCGGATCCACGCTCAGCTCTTTCAGTGAACCGAGGTACAGTTCCTGAATATTTTCAGGCGAGGGTTTAATCACCACCTGGAACTGATAATAGTGCTGTAAGCGGTTCGGGTTTTCGCCATAGCGTCCATCAGTTGGACGACGGGAAGGTTGCACATACGCGGTCGCCATAGGTTCTGGCCCCAACGCACGCAGGCTGGTCATCGGATGTGAAGTGCCGGCGCCAACTTCCATGTCCAAAGGTTGAACAATGGTGCAGCCCTGACGAGCCCAGTAATCCTGTAATGTCAGGATCAGGCCCTGGAAGGTCTTGGTATCAAACTTTTGCATAGTATTTCGTGCTGGATACGTGTGGTTTTAAATGGAAGGGATCAGTATACCCGCTGACTGCAAGATATACAGTACGAAACGGGTTTGTTTAGGGAAAATTGGGAAATAAGGCTTTTAGCCCGCGGGCAAAGGCTTAGCTCGCGGTAGCGCAGAGGAATTAGCGCATGGAGAGATGCAAAAATTGCCCGTCTGCGTCAAAAGAGCAGACAAAGCCCTCTTTACGCGATGTCGAACCCCGCATCTCATAGCTGCCCTGAAACTGTTCAAAACCGGTCACCGCTATTTTTTGCGCTCCGGTGTTGTAGCGATGCGCTGCCTGATCTTTACACAGCTGTTCCATATTTAACGAACGTTCCGGGCTGACTTTGCTTTTTTGCGCTCGCTGTACCGGAGCGTCTTCTTGTGCACTGCATCCTGCGAGTAAAACCAGCAGAATGAGTGACACCGCGCGCGTGATCATCATTTTTTTTACCGCCTGGGTCTCTGGCTGTTATTTTTAGTATTAAAGCTTTATAGATTATGGCCCCGCATTCTGCGAATCTCGCGACTTTCACTCAAGTTCGCTATATCAAACTCAGAATTATCCAGTGAGAGGCTAGCACACATTAACAGTCAGACCGTATTTGCAACGGAAACAGAGGAACTGATGCAGTCAAAAATTAACTGGATTGATAATTTGCGAGGGATGGCCTGCCTGATGGTGGTTATGATTCACACCACCACCTGGTACATCACCAATGCGCACAGCATCAGCGTGATTAACTGGGATATTGCGAATATCCTCAACTCTGCATCGCGCGTCAGCGTTCCGCTTTTTTTCATGATCTCCGGTTTTCTGTTTTTTGGCGAACGAAGCGCACAACCGCGCCATTTCCTGCGCATCGGCCTGTGTCTGCTGTTTTATAGCACTGTTGCGCTGCTCTACATCGTCCTGTTTACCTCTATCAACGCTGAACTATCGCTGAAGAATTTACTGCAAAAGCCGGTTTTCTATCATCTGTGGTTTTTCTTCGCCATTGCCGTGATTTACCTGATTTCACCACTTATCCAGGTAAAAAACGTGAACGGTAAAATGCTACTGGCGCTGATGATCGTCATTGGTGTGGTTGCCAATCCAAATACGGTTTCGCTGAAAACGGGCGGCTTCGAATGGCTGCCGGTTAATCTCTATATTAACGGCGATACTTTTTACTACGTTCTTTACGGTATGCTCGGGCGTGCTATTGGCATGATGGATACGCGCAAACCGTGGTTAACGTGGCTATGCGCCGCTCTGTTTATCGTCGCGGTATTTGTTATCTCCCGCGGGACATTGCATGAGCTGCGCTGGCGCGGGAATTTTGCGGATACCTGGTATCTGTACTGCGGTCCAATGGTCTTTATTTGCGCCGTTTCCCTGCTAACGCTGGTCAAAAATACGCTGAATACGCGACCTTTACCGCTTCTTGGGCTTATCTCGCGCCACTCGCTCGGCATTTATGGCTTTCACGCGCTGGTGATCCACGCCCTGCGTACGCGAGGCGTTGAACTAAAAAGCTGGCCGTTGCTGGATATCGTCTGGATTTTCACTGCCACGCTCGCCATCAGCCTGCTGCTGTCGATGCTGTTGCAGCGCGTCGATACACGCCGGTTTGTCAGTTAGCGGCGCGCTGTTTTGCCCGGTGCAGCTGGCGCGGCGAAGAAAAACCCGCCGCCATAGCTGCCTGCTCAACGCCCCTTCCCTGCATTAACCACTGTTGGGCAACAGCCAGACGCAGTTGCTCCAGGTAGTCACGCACGCTAATGCCCAGATGTTCCTGGAACAACCGCGTTAAATGGCGCGGACTCACATGTGCGAGAACAGCAATATCGGCAAGTTGCCAGCTTTTTTGCGGCTCCGCCGTGAGCGCGTCCTGCGCCCGA
Organism: Enterobacteriaceae bacterium RIT714; assembly: GCA_009668015.1. Taxonomy (GTDB): domain Bacteria; phylum Pseudomonadota; class Gammaproteobacteria; order Enterobacterales; family Enterobacteriaceae; genus Enterobacter. The sequence continues at coordinate 112,667 of WJYB01000011.1, read as the reverse complement.
TGAATCGCCGGATGAAGATGGTTACGATACCGCAACCACGGCGAAAGCTGGGGGTCGTCTCCTGATCGCCGGAACCAGACAACCATTTCCCGCGCGACTGCCAGCGCCTTTTCGGGGCCACATAAGCGATTAATCATATGCAGCGCGAGATCGATGCCCGAGGTGATCCCCGCGCTGGTCCAGAGATTGCCATCCTGCACGAAGATCCGATTTTCTTTTATTAACGCGCCTGGCGCAGCGGCGCGTAATCGCCCGATGACGTCATGATGTGTGGTGCAAGATTTACCGTTCAGCAAACCCGATTTTGCCGCGAGAAGCGCGCCTGAACAGACGCACATGACGGTGATAGCCTGACGGTGAATATCAGGTTGCAAGCGCATAAGCCAGTGCTGCACGCGCTGAGCATGAACCGTAGAAAACTGATGGTTAGAGTCGCTGACCCCCGGTAAAACCAGCAGACTCCCTTCCGGTAAGGACTCCGGTAACGGTTCAATTCCGCTCATCGTCAGGCCAATTGAGGTTGGCACAGCGGGCTGCGGGCCGATGAAGTGCAGACGAAATGCATCGCCTGCAAGGACAAACGTTTCTGCCGGGCCGGTCATATCCAGCGACAAGACTCCCGGCAACATCACAAACCAGACGTCGATACTCATCAGAGCGACTCCAGTGTCTCCGCAACAGTTTTGATTTCAGCGAAACGTCCGGCCAGTACCATTTCAGTACGGTGACGCAGTTCGTGGGTATTCAACGTAATGCCCTTGTGCGTCATCGGAAACGTCAGCGTCGCTTCACTGACAAAGGTGACGGCATAGCCCAAATCAGACGCCACGCGGGTGGTGGTTTCGCAGCATTGTTCCGTACGCAGACCGCAAATGATCAGATGGTTAATATCACGCTCGCGTAACCAGTGGTCAAGGCCGGTATCAGTAAAAGCATTATGAACATGTTTCTGGAAAACCACTGCCGGCTGATGACGCAAAAAGGACATTGGCTTCACATAACCACTTTCCAGAGAGAACGGACCGCTATCATCCACATGGAAGATATCGACTACCGGTATTTCACGGGATTCGCAACCTTCGATAAGCCCCAGAATCGCCTGCTGAAATTCTTGAAAGCCCTCTTCCTGCCAGTAATCGCGGTGATGGAACGACTCTTGGGTATCAATATTGATTAATGCGGTGCGCGACATGATGATTCTCCTCGTCAGTGGGTATAACTCTATCCTGACGAGGAGACGGCTCCACGAGAAGACCAAAAAAGGACATCCTCACGTCGCATTGAGACAACTTCACTTTACGACATTAACGGCAAAAGCTGTTGATAGATTTTACGGAACACGACACGTTGCTCGGCATAGTGAGCGTGACGAACCGCATCCGGGCGATGCGCTTGTTCGAGCGCAAGCTGCGGCAGCAACTGCAAAAGAGGCTGCCCGGGATTCGCTGCAATTTGCGCCAGACGCGCTGCACCCAGCGCCGGCCCCACATCACCACCGGTACGATAATCAAGCTGCAAGCCGCTGATATCAGACAGCATCTGCCGCCAGTAGCTGCTTCGCGCACCTCCGCCAATCAACGTGATACTGGACGGTTTCAGCCCGCAATCATGAACCACATCCATCCCGTCCGCCAGTGCGTAGCCAACACCTTCGAGCACCGCGCGGGCAAGTTCGGCCGGGCCATGTTGATGAGTCAGACCAAAGAACACGCCTTTGGCCTGCGGATTGTTATGCGGTGTGCGCTCACCGGAAAGATACGGCAGGAACCACACGGTTCCTGCGCTGTCGTCGGCCTGTTGGGCCGCAGCGATTAACGCTGGAACATCCTCAAGCCCTGTTAACTTCGCCGCCCAATCCAGACAGGACGCCGCACTTAACATCACCGACATCAGATGCCACCTACCCGGGAGTGCATGACAGAAGCTATGAACGGCGCTCTCTGGGTTACTACGATAACCGTCGCTGACCGCAAAATAGACACCTGAAGTCCCGAGCGAAAGCATAGCCTGTCCGGTTTCGACCATACCCACGCCGACGGCACCCGCCGCATTATCGCCACCACCCGCCACTACCGGCACAGCAGGCATATTCCAGCTATCCGCAACTGCGGGATGTAAAACACCGGTGATTTCGCTGCCCTCAAAAAGTGTAGGCATGTGATCGCGCGTCAACTGGCACGCCTCAAGCATCGCCTCGCTCCAGTCGCGTTTTGCGACATCGAGCCACATCGTACCCGCGGCATCAGACATATCACTGGCAAAATCGCCGGTCATGCGAAAGCGCAGGTAATCTTTTGGCAGTAGCACCTTCGCAACCTGGCGGAAAATTTCGGGTTCATGCCGCTGGACCCACAGCAGCTTTGGCGCAGTGAAACCCGGCATAACAAGGTTGCCGGTTATCTCGCGAGAGGTCGGAACACGCTCCTCCAGCATGGCGCACTCTTCGCCGCAGCGGCCATCGTTCCATAAAATAGCCGGACGCAGGATCCGATTATTTTTATCCAGTAACGTCGCGCCGTGCATCTGTCCTGCAATTCCCAGCGCTTTTACCTCACGCAAAGTATGCCGATTGCCCAATGCTTTTATTGCGCGATCGGTCGCCTGCCACCACTGTTCGGGATCCTGTTCTGACCATAAGGGATGTGGACGCGAGACATGCAACTTCTCAGTATGCGAGGCCAGCACGTCGCCCTGCTCATTTAACAGGATGGCTTTCACACCTGATGTGCCAAGATCGATCCCGATATACATAGTGGTTACTCCTTAAAAGAGAAACCCGGCAACACGCTGTTTGCCGGGCACGGTCAGTTACTTATTGAACAGGTAGTGATTCACCATATTTTCCAGCAGCTCCTGGTGACCGCTCTGATGGCTCGGCGCCAGGTTATGCTGTTCAGCGTACTTCGCGATCTCGGCAAGGGATAACTGACCTTTCAAAATTTGCTGACCCAGCTCACCGTTCCAGCCGGAATAGCGCTTCGCAACACGTTTATCCAGCTCACCGTCCTCAATCATGCGCGCCGCGACCTTCAGCGACAGTGCCATCGTATCCATTGCACCAATATGACCGTAGAACAGATCGTATTTATCAGTGCTTTGACGACGGACTTTGGCATCAAAGTTCAGACCGCCGGTGGTGAAGCCGCCCGCCTTAATGATTTCATACATCACCAGCGCGTTCTCTTCGACGCTGACAGGGAACTGGTCAGTATCCCAGCCGAGCTGCGGGTCGCCGCGGTTAGCATCAACAGAACCAAAGATGCCCAGTGCGATTGCAGAGGCTATTTCATGATGGAAAGAGTGACCCGCCAGCGTGGCGTGGTTGGCCTCGATATTCACTTTGATCTCTTTTTCCAGACCAAACTGCTTGAGGAAGCCGTACACCGTTGCGACATCGTAATCGTACTGATGCTTGGTAGGTTCCTGAGGTTTTGGTTCAATCAGCAAAGTGCCGCGGAAACCGATTTTGTGTTTATGATCCACCACCATCTGCATGAAGCGGCCAATCTGTTCACGCTCCTGACGCAGGTCAGTATTCAGCAGCGTTTCATAACCTTCACGACCGCCCCACAGTACATAGTTTTCGCCGCCCAACTGGTGCGTGGCATTCATTGCTGTCGCTACCTGAGTGGCTGCCCAGCTGAACACTTCTGGATCAGGGTTAGTCGCCGCACCCGCACCGTAGCGAGGATTCGTGAAGCAGTTCGCTGTGCCCCACAGCAGTTTAACGCCGCTTTGCTGCTGCTTTTCGCCCAGATAATCGACCATCTGCGCAAAGTTGTTCAGATACTCTTTCAACGATGCGCCTTCCGGAGAGACATCCACATCATGGAAGCAGTAGTAAGGCACATTCAGTTTGTGGAAGAATTCAAAGGCAACATCCGCTTTACGCTTTGCCAGCTCCAGCGCTTCGCCAGGCTGCTGCCATGGGCGGTCAAACGATCCAACGCCAAACATGTCTGCGCCATTCCAGCAGAATGTATGCCAGTAACAGGCGGCAAAACGCAGGTGATCTTCCATACGCTTACCCAGAACCAGTTCGTCAGGATTGTAGTGACGAAACGCTAAGGGATTTGTGGATTTTGGGCCTTCATAGCGTACGCGATCAAGTTGGTCAAAATAAGATTGCATATTGAACTCCATAATCAAGAGGTGCGGCGAATTATTGATAATGGAGTAATAGTGAATACTCATTGCCACTTGCTCAATTACGTTATTTCACACTGCTATTGAGAGAATGCACAAACGTGCGCTGGCTCGCAAAAATAATACGCAAGCAAACGATTTTTCGGCGCTTATTCCAAAAACATGCGCTAATGAATAAGTTGTACAATTTAAAATCAGATCGCGGTCATAAATTCGCAAATAAACCAAATATCGTAATGCGAAGATAAAAATCTATAATTGCCAGTTTCCCATTCCCCGTTAAGAATTTGCTGCGTATCTGGCAGTGAATGAGTCTTTTACCTCAGCATCACCACCCTACAAAAAAAGGTAATATAATGATGACGATAAGAAACCTGTGCCTGACCCTCTGCGCTTCGCTCCTGCTTTCAAGCGTTGCGGGGCATGCCAAAGAAGTCAAAATCGGAATGGCGATTGACGATCTGCGTCTTGAGCGCTGGCAAAAAGACCGCGATATTTTTGTGAATAAAGCGGAATCTCTCGGCGCAAAGGTTTTTGTACAATCGGCTAACGGTAATGAAGAAACTCAAATGTCGCAAATTGAGAATATGATCAATCGCGGCGTGGATGTTCTGGTTATTATTCCTTACAACGGTCAGGTGTTAAGTAATGTGGTAAAAGAGGCAAAACAAGAAGGCATTAAAGTTTTAGCTTACGACCGCATGATTAATAATGCCGATATCGATTTTTATATCTCCTTCGACAATGAAAAAGTAGGTGAAATACAGGCACAAAGTCTGGTGAATAAAGTCCCTCAAGGAAATTATTTCCTGATGGGCGGCTCTCCTGTTGATAACAACGCCAAATTATTCCGTGAAGGGCAAATGAAAGTGCTGAAGCCTTATATCGACGACGGCAAAATTAAAGTTGTTGGCGATCAATGGGCGGACGGATGGCTGCCAGAAAACGCGCTGAAAATTATGGAAAACGCGTTAACGGCCAACAATAACAAAATTGATGCCGTCGTCGCCTCTAACGATGCAACGGCAGGTGGCGCGATTCAGGCACTCAGTGCGCAAGGCCTGGCCGGGAAAGTCGCCATTTCCGGCCAGGATGCCGATCTCGCTGGCGTAAAACGTATTATCGCGGGCACACAGACCATGACGGTCTACAAACCCATCACCGAGCTCGCCAATACCGCAGCAGAAATTGCCGTTGAGCTGGGCAATGGTCAGCAGCCGAAGGCCGATTCCTCACTGAATAACGGCCTGAAAGACGTCCCTGCCCGCCTCTTGACTCCTATTGAAGTCAACAAAGAGAACATCGATGCCACTGTGGTAAAAGACGGTTTCCATAAAAAGAGTGAACTGTAATCCATGAGCGCCCCTGCATGGCAGGGGCACGTCGACTTGTACGGTTCTTCCTTCGGGTCATGTGGAGCAGTTATGCCTTATTTATTGGAAATGAAAAGCATCACCAAAGCGTTTGGCATGGTGAAAGCCGTCGACAACGTGAGCCTGCGGCTCAACCCCGGCGAGATCGTATCTCTCTGCGGCGAGAATGGGTCCGGCAAATCCACGCTCATGAAAGTGCTTTGCGGTATCTATCCGCACGGCAGTTATGACGGTGAGATAATCTTTGCAGGCGAAACGCTGCAAGCCACGCATATTCGCGATACCGAACGCAAAGGTATCGCCATCATTCACCAGGAACTGGCTCTGGTGAAGAATCTGACCGTTCTGGAGAATATTTTCCTGGGCGCCGAAATATCACGCCACGGAATACTGGACTACGACACCATGACGCTGCGCTGCGAAAAGCTGCTGGCTCAGGTGAGTCTTGCGATTTCGCCTGATACTCGCGTCGGTGACCTCGGGCTTGGTCAGCAACAGTTGGTTGAAATCGCTAAAGCGCTGAATAAGCAGGTTCGCCTGCTGATCCTCGATGAACCTACCGCGTCGCTGACCGAGCAAGAGACCGCGGTCCTGCTCAATATCATCCGCGATCTGCAAAACCACGGCATTGCGTGCATTTATATCTCACACAAACTGAATGAAGTGAAAGCCATCTCTGACACCATCTGCGTGATACGCGACGGGCAGCATATTGGTACGCGAGAAGCAGCGGGTATGAGTGAAGATGACATCATCACAATGATGGTGGGCCGCGAACTGACGGCGCTGTACCCCAACGAACCTCATACCTGCGGGGATGAGATATTGCGCGTCGAAAACCTGACCGCATGGCATCCGGTTAATCGCCATATCAAACGCGTTAACGGAATTTCCTTCTCACTGCGGCGCGGGGAAATCCTCGGTATCGCGGGGTTGGTGGGAGCCGGGCGAACCGAAGCGGTACAGTGTCTGTTTGGCGTCTGGCCAGGGCGCTGGGAGGGCAGCATTTATATTGATGGGCAGCTCGTACAGATCAATAGCTGTCAGCAGGCCATCGCACAGGGTATCGCAATGGTTCCGGAGGACCGCAAAAGAGACGGCATTGTGCCGGTCATGGCAGTGGGGAAAAACATCACACTCGCGGCACTGAGCCAGTTTTCAGGTGCGCTTAGCAGCCTGGATGACGCTGCCGAACAGCAATGTATTCTCCAGTCGTTAGCACGTCTCAAAGTCAAAACCTCGTCGCCCGAGCTGGCGATTGGCCGTCTTAGTGGTGGTAATCAGCAGAAAGCGATTCTGGCGCGCTGCCTGTTGCTTAATCCTCGCATCCTGATCCTGGATGAACCCACGCGCGGGATCGATATCGGGGCGAAATATGAAATCTACAAACTCATTAATCAGCTTGTACAACAGGGCATTGCCGTCATTGTTATCTCATCTGAATTACCCGAGGTGCTTGGCCTGAGCGATCGCGTCCTTGTGATGCACGAAGGCAAACTGAAAGCCAATTTGAACAACCAAAACCTGACCCAGGAACAGGTAATGGAAGCCGCCCTGAGGAGCGAACGTCATGTCGAAAAGCAATCCGTATGAAAGTAAAGCCGCTGTTCCAGCGCCAGGTGCGTTCTCGGGACTTAAAGCGCTAAACCTGCAGGTTTTCGTGATGATCGCGGCCATTATCGCGATCATGCTGTTCTTTACCTGGATGACAGACGGCTCGTATCTGAGCGCCCGAAATATCTCTAACCTGCTGCGGCAAACGGCGATCACCGGCATTCTGGCGGTCGGGATGGTGTTCGTGATTATCTCAGCAGAAATCGACCTGTCGGTCGGCTCAATGATGGGACTTTTAGGCGGAGCCGCCGCTATTTTTGACGTCTGGCTCGGATGGCCACTGCCGCTCACCATCGTCGTCACCCTGGCCCTCGGTTTGTTACTCGGCACCTGGAACGGATGGTGGGTAGCATACCGCAAGGTGCCTTCTTTTATTGTCACCCTTGCAGGAATGCTGGCGTTTCGCGGCATTCTGATCGGCATAACGAATGGCACGACTGTTTCGCCCACCAGCGCATCAATGTCGCAAATCGGTCAAAGCTACCTCTCAGACGGCGTTGGGTTTACCCTCGGAGCGATCGGTCTGATGGCGTTTATCGCCTGGCAATGGCGCGCCCGGATGCGTCGTGAGGCGCTTGGCCTCGCGGCTCCAACCTCAACGTCCGTCGTTGGGCGGCAAGCACTCACAGCCGTTATCGTACTGGGGGCGATCTGGCTGCTCAATGATTATCGTGGTGTTCCAACGCCGGTATTAATCCTGACGCTGCTGCTGTTGGCTGGCATGTTTATGGCGACACGTACCGCCTTTGGGCGGCGAATTTATGCTATCGGCGGTAATCTCGAAGCCGCTCGTCTTTCGGGCATTAACGTCGAGCGCACTAAGCTTGCGGTTTTCGCCATCAATGGCCTGATGGTGGCAATTGCCGGGCTAATTCTGAGCTCGCGACTGGGAGCCGGATCGCCGTCCGCCGGAAACATTGCCGAACTGGATGCGATCGCCGCCTGTGTGATTGGCGGAACCAGCCTCGCAGGCGGTATCGGAAGCGTGGCGGGCGCGGTGATGGGAGCATTTATTATGGCATCGCTGGATAACGGAATGAGTATGATGGACGTGCCAACCTTCTGGCAGTATATCGTTAAAGGCGCCATTTTGTTGCTGGCGGTCTGGATGGACTCGGCAACCAAGCGACGGGCATGAAGGCCATTGTGTCACTTATTTGGGAAAGATAAGCCATGTTTGAAAAGCGTCACCGCATTACGTTGTTATTCAATGCCAACAAAGCCTATGACCGTCAGGTCGTGGAGGGCGTTGGCGAATATTTGCAGGCGTCGCAATCTGAGTGGGACATTTTTATTGAAGAAGATTTCCGCACCCGTATCGAAAATATCAAAGACTGGCTCGGCGATGGCGTTATTGCCGACTATGACGATCCGGTGATCCAGCAGCTACTGACAGACGTCGACGTGCCGATTGTGGGCGTCGGCGGTTCCTATCACTCGCCTACGAATTATCCTCCGGTTCATTACATCGCCACTGATAATCATGCGCTGGTAGAGAGCGCGTTTTTGCATTTAAAGGAAAAGGGTGTCGACCGCTTTGCCTTCTACGGCCTGCCGACTTCAAGCGGCAAGGGCTGGGCGATGGAGCGTGAATATGCTTTCTGTCAGATTGTCGCTCAGGAAAAGTATCGTGGTGTGGTTTATCAGGGCCTGGAGACCGCGCCCGAAAACTGGCAGCACGCGCAAAACCGACTGGCTGACTGGCTGCAAACCCTGCCGCCGCAAACCGGTATTATCGCCGTGACTGACGCGCGCGCGCGTCATGTGCTTCAGGTGTGCGACCATTTGCACATTCCCGTTCCCGAAAAGCTGTGCGTCATTGGGATTGATAACGAGGAACTAACCCGTTATCTGTCGCGCGTGGCCCTTTCTTCTGTAGCTCAGGGCACACGCCAGATGGGCTATCAGGCCGCTAAACTTCTGCATCGCCTGTTGGATAATGAATCTCTGCCTCTTCAGCGTCTGCTGGTGCCACCTGTCCGCGTGGTCGAGCGCCGTTCAACGGATTACCGATCATTAAACGATCCTGCTGTGATACAGGCGATGCATTACATTCGCAACCACGCGTGTAAGGGCATCAAAGTCGAACAAGTGCTGGATGCGGTGGGTATTTCTCGTTCTAATCTGGAGAAACGTTTTAAAGAAGAGGTCGGAGAAACGATCCATGCCGTCATTCACGCCGAGAAACTGGAGAAAGCCCGTAGCCTGTTGATCTCGACGTCGCTGTCGATCAATGAAATCTCGCAAATGTGCGGTTATCCGTCTTTGCAGTATTTCTATTCGGTCTTTAAAAAAGAGTATGACACCACACCGAAAGAGTATCGGGAGCGTTACAGCGAAGTACTGATTTAACAAACAAAAACGCCTTCCACTGGAAGGCGTTTATTCAGAATGGCATTACATATGAGCGGCGATTAAGCGCTGGTTATCCTGGTACATCGCGAACAGGTAGTTGTTGTAGCTTTTACCTTGCGTCGAATAACCTTTTAGTTTGTGAATCATGGTGCTGGCGGTCACTTCCTGGTCCGCTTTACGCAACTGAGCGCGTGACTTACGGAACGAAGAGTAGGCCGGATGCGTGTTCAGATTCACCACATAAGCATTCACTGAATCTTTAACGGACTCAAACTGTGAATAACCTTTCACTTTGCCTGGCGCATTGTTACAGCGGCCTTTGGTGCATTTCATGCCGAAGAGATTGTTGTTGCTGCGGGCCAATTTTGATGTCCCCCAGCCACTCTCAGCTGCTGCCATAGTGGCGACCATACTTCCTGGAATGATATCGACGCGCTCAAGCAAGGTGTTCCATGGAACACGACGGGTGTTACCGTTCCAGCTCACTTTGTAGCGTTTCGAGATCTCTTTCAGGCGCGTGCGTTCAGTCGGCGACCAACGGCTTGCGTACTGTTTCGAAATCAGCCAGTTACGATCCGCGGTAATCGCAGAGTTCTGACTGGTTATATAAGGCATTACCGTCCGGAGAAACGCTTTTTTCCTTGGTGTCCCGGAAGGGTATTTTCGCAAATCAGGAAGTGAACTGCTCTTTACACTATTGCGAGAATACTCTTGTTTACTGCTAACCTTATGCTTACTGCTTGTCGTCGTCTTTATGACGTGGGCTTTCTTACTCGTTGTATCCGTGTGCGTCTTCGCAAGCACCTCACCTGAAAATATCACGGTGAGCAACATGAGTATCGTAGCCCCAAATCGTCGTATGGGAGTCGATATCATTAGGTCTCCTGGTCGGATTTAAACATTCCAACACCTTATTTTTTTCACAAAATTGAGAGCGGAATCTCAAATCATATCAAAAATAGTCTTCCAGAGCATTCAAAGAAATAGTCTAAATCCGAAACTATGTCATCTGAAACTTGCTCATTTAAGCACCATTTCTACAAAATTGTGTGCGATATCGCAGATAACCGCCTAATTATGCGCGGGATCACTCACCCTTTCGGCTCATCCACGGAGAAAGCGCAGGGGGATGAGTTGGAGAAGGTAAGCAGATGGCACACTGGTCAAAATTGCCGCGACAGGAAACTGGAATGAAACGCTCCGCTTTAATCCTTTTGCTTTTACCCGCAATGGCGAACGCTGACTGGTCATCTCCCGGCTTCTCCACATTCAATTCCCTGGGGAGTGGAGTTTTCATAAGCCAGGCAAAGCTTGCGAAGGGTACGCGTCCTCTCACGATTAGTTTTGACAACGCGTGCTGGCAGCCAACAAATAGCATTAAACTCAATGAGATGCTGTCACTAAAACCCTGCGAAGGAACTCCGCCACAGTGGCGGTTGTTCCGGGAGGGTGATTACCAGATGCGTATTGATACGCGTTCCGGTACTCCGACCCTGATGCTGACGGTGCAAAGCGCGAGTGAACAACCCGTCGCGAATGTCATTCGCCAGTGCCCTAAGTGGGACGGTAAACCTCTTACTATTGATGTGACAGACACCTTTCCTGAAGGCTCCGTTGTACGCGACTTTTACAGCAAGCAGACCGCAACGGTGCAGCGAGGAAAAATCACCCTACAACCCGCCGCCAACAGCAATGGCCTGCTTCTGCTCGAGCGCGCAGAAGTGGATAAACCGGCTCCCTTTAGCTGGCAAAATGCCACTGTCTATTTTGTACTAACGGACCGCTTCGTGAATGGCGATCCGGACAATGACCATAGCTATGGTCGTCATAAAGACGGAATGCAGGAAATTGGCACTTTTCACGGGGGTGACCTGAAAGGACTCACCAGTAAACTCGATTATCTGCAACAGCTTGGCGTGAATGCACTTTGGATTAGCTCGCCGCTGGAGCAAATCCATGGCTGGGTAGGCGGAGGAACCAAAGGTGATTTCCCGCACTATGCCTATCATGGCTACTACACGCAGGACTGGACGAAGCTTGATGCCAACATGGGCAGCGAAGACGATTTGCGTCATCTGGTCGATGAGGCCCACAGGCGCGGCATACGCATTCTGTTCGACATCGTCATGAATCACACCGGCTATGCCACGCTGGCGGATATGCAGGAATATCAGTTTGGCGCGTTATATTTACAGGGCGATGAGCTGAAAAAAACGCTGGGCGAACGCTGGACCGACTGGAAGCCCGGCGCAGGTCAAAGCTGGCACAGTTTTAATGACTATATTAATTTCAGCGACAAAGCCGGATGGGAAAAATGGTGGGGCAAAAAATGGATCCGCACCGATATCGGCGATTATGACAACCCTGGCTTTGACGATCTCACCATGTCGCTGGCCTTCTTACCCGATCTCAAAACTGAATCGACTACACCTTCTGGATTGCCAAATTTCTATCGCCATAAGCCCGACACGCTTGCTAAAGAGATCGCAGGTTATACCCCACGTGATTACCTGACCCACTGGTTAAGTCAGTGGGTGCACGACTATGGCATTGATGGTTTCCGCGTGGATACCGCCAAACACGTTGAACTCAGCGCCTGGCAAGCGTTAAAAGATCAATCCACTGAAGCCCTCAAAGCGTGGAAGCAGGCTAACCCGGATAAAAAACGCGATGATACGCCGTTCTGGATGACAGGTGAGTCATGGGGACACGGGGTGATGCAAAGCGATTATTACCGTCATGGCTTTGATGCGATGATCAATTTTGATTACCAGGAACAGGCCGCAAAGGCGGTGGATTGTCTGGCCGACATCGACATCACCTGGCAACAGATGGCCGAAAAACTGCAGAATTTCAACGTACTGAGCTATCTCTCATCCCACGATACGCGGTTGTTCCGTGAGGGCGGTCAACGCGCAGCCGAACTGCTGTTACTTGCCCCCGGCAGCGTACAGATTTATTACGGTGATGAATCTGAGCGTCCGTTTGGACCGACAGGCTCCGACCCGCTACAGGGCACCCGCTCAGACATGAACTGGCAGGATATCGCAGGGAGTCAGGCGCAAACGGTCAGCCACTGGCAGATCCTCGGGCAATTCCGGGCGCGTCATCCGGCGATTGGGCAAGGCACGCAAACCACGCTATCCGGCCAGCTGGGCTATGGCTTCGTGCGCCAGCACCAGGACGATAAAGTCATGGTCGTCTGGGCCGGAAATCCATAAAACAAGTGTCGCCCCTCCCCATCGGATGGGGCGACACACATCAGAGCATTACTCTGCAATATTTGAAATTTAAAATACAAAACCCCAACCAACCCCTCTAACCTCGATTTGCACCGACACGATGCTAGCGTTATGGTTACCCACTTTCATAATAAGTACGATAGATCACCTGCTATGACGTTTTCACTTTTCGGCGACAAATTCACCCGCCATTCAGGCATTACTCGCCTGATGGAGGATCTCAACGACGGGCTGCGCACACCTGGCGCAATCATGCTCGGCGGCGGAAACCCGGCACAAATTCCGGCCATGAACGACTATTTTCATGATCTGCTGGCCGAGATGCTGCAAAACGGCAAAGCCACTGATGCGCTTTGTAATTACGATGGCCCACAGGGAAAAACGGAGCTGTTGTCGCTTCTCGCCAACATGCTTCGTGACGAACTGGGTTGGGATATCGAACCACAGAATATTGCACTAACAAACGGCAGTCAGAGCGCATTTTTCTACTTGTTTAATCTCTTCGCGGGGCGTCGCGCCGACGGCACCACCAAAAAAGTGCTGTTCCCGCTCACACCGGAGTACATTGGTTACGCCGATTCCGGGCTGGAAGAGGAGCTTTTCGTTTCGGCACGCCCGAATATTGAGCTGTTACCGGAAGGCCAGTTCAAATACCACGTCGATTTTGAGCATCTGCACATCGGCGAAGAGACCGGCATGATTTGTGTCTCGCGGCCCACCAATCCGACGGGTAACGTCATCACCGACGAAGAGCTGATGAAGTTAGACGTGCTGGCTAACCAGCACGATATTCCGCTGGTGATTGATAATGCTTACGGCGTACCGTTCCCCGGTATAATCTTTAGCGAAGCGCGACCGCTGTGGAACCCAAATATCGTTTTGTGCATGAGCCTCTCCAAGCTTGGTCTGCCGGGAAGTCGTTGCGGCATCATCATCGCCAACGAGAAAATCATCAATGCCGTAACCAATATGAACGGCATTATCAGCCTCGCCCCTGGCGGCATGGGGCCGGCGATGATGTGCGAAATGATCAAGCGTAACGACCTGTTACGCCTGTCCAGTGATGTGATTAAGCCGTTCTATTATCAGCGCGTTCAGGAAACTATCGCGACGATACGCCGCTATCTGCCTGAAGATCGCTGCCTGATTCATAAGCCTGAAGGCGCCATTTTCCTGTGGTTATGGTTTAAAGATCTGCCGATCTCGACTGAACTCCTGTACCAACGGCTGAAAAAACGCGGCGTACTGATGGTACCGGGCGATTACTTCTTCCCTGGTCTCGATAAACCGTGGCCACACACTCACCAGTGCATGCGCATGAACTACGTGCCAGACCCCGACAAAATCGAGGCCGGCGTGAAGATTCTTGCCGAAGAGATTGAAATCGCCTGGAGTGAAGGCAGCCAGTAATGGCTTACGCCAGAGAGCGCAGGCGTTCGGAGCGTAATCTGGCGGGATCAATACAGCTCAACGCGTGAGTCGGGCAGGCAGCGACACAGGCTGGTCCGCTCTCGCGATGGCCGCAGAGATCGCATTTCAACGCCTGAGGTTTTTGTTCCAGACAGGTCACCTGCATCGCGCCAAACGGGCAGGCGATCATACAACTTTTACAACCGATGCAGCGCTGTTGCGCCACCAGCCACACCCCCTCATTATGGCGAATCGCCTGAGTCGGGCAGACATTCGCGCAAGGTGCATCCTCACACTGATGACACGAAACCGCCGTGGTAAAAGAATCGCCTTTTACCACCCGAATTCGCGCGGCAAACGCCACGGCAGAAACCGCCGCGCTGTCCTCATTTTCCTGATGCGAGACCACGCAGGCCACTTCACAAGTGCGGCAGCCAATGCACTTCGCTGAATCGGCAACGATAAATCGGTTCATCTTTCTGCTCCGCGCGTCTGTAAAAAACCAGCTTGCCAGAGAAGCCCGGCATTGCGCTTTGATCAGAAGAGGGAAAAGGGGGAGATTGACAAGGCAGAGGACAGTTGAAATTAAACTCACCTGCCCTCATCCCTGAGTGCAGGTTTTCAGGCGATTAGAAACGCCAGCTCATGCCGGTCATCAGGGCAAAACTGTCATCACGATCGATCATTGGACTGTTTTTCACGTCATCCGGCAGGACGGTATACACCGCACTCGCGTTGATAAAGAGATTTTGCGTCAGCTGATATTTCGCGACTACGCCAACGTAAGGGTTCCAGCTATCCCCGGCGGTGTACTTATCGAGGCCGCTGCGGCGAGATTCATTACCTGATACGCCGTAATAATAGTCATTGAAGCTTTCGTCATAGTAGAAAACACCCATGGATGGAATCAGGGTCAGACGTTCCAGACGGAAAGGATGGAAGTAAGATATTTCACCGACTACTCCGCCGCTTTCATCCATCGCATCGGCAGAGACAGCAAACTTCAGGCCGCCCCAGCTTTCATGGCGATAGTAAGCGCCACCCAACATGGCTGAAGCTTTGCGCTCATCAAGCTGCTTCATCGCGTGATCATCATTGTCGTCAGGGTCAAAATGCAGTGGCATCCATGAAGCTGTCAGACTAAGTTCATTCTTACTGTCTTTCCAGAATGCCCAACCGGCAGTCATCTGACGAACATAAAAATTATCCCCCTCATAGCTAATGAGCGGAACCGCTGAAGTATTTTCGTTATACCCTTTGTAAGCTGACTCATTAAAAACAGCGCCCGCACCCAGTGACAATTCACCAGCCATTGCTGATGATGCCGAAAGTAATGCTGCAGCGATAAGCAAATTCTTTTTGATCATCATTCCCTGTATTCCATTAAATGCCAAACAAGCGAGGCGAATAATAATGGTTACAAATTTGCCGATGCAACGATGCAGTTTATATAATAATATATCTAAAATCATATAGATGAGCGTGCACGATGAATCATTTACAGATAAAGCCGCGTGAGTTAAAAATTATCTCCGTCATCGCTGCCACGCACAGCATTGGAGACGCCGCCGCTCTGTTAGGCATGGCGCAGGCCAATGTCAGTAAATATCTTGCCGACTTCGAAACTCGCGTTGGGCTGAAGGTCTTTGAACGCACCACCCGCCAGCTGGCGCTGACGCAGTTTGGTGAGGTGCTGGTACCTTATATCAATGCGTCACTGGAAAAAAATACTCAGCTCATTAATTTTATCGCTGATTATAAACATGAAAAAAGCGGACGCGTGACGATCTACGCGCCGACCGGGATCATTACCTATCTTGCCCGTCATGTCATTCATACAATTGAAGAAATTGGCGACATTCGTATTTGCCTGAAAACATATAATCCTAATCGTAATGAATTATCTGAGGGCGTTACGTTTCCCGATGACGGCGATATTTTAATTACTTATGCCCAACCTAAAGACGAAAATCTTGTCGCCTATCAACTCACAAAATATCCCGTTACCGCTTTCGCCACACCGGATTATATAAAAAAACATCCTATTTTCAGTCCGGACGATTTAATTAATCATTCCTGTATTCTACTCGATTCAATCCTGGTCGATGATGCCAACATCTGGCGTTTTCGCGTTCATGGAAGCGAAGAAGTACGCGACTATAAGGTGACCGGTAATTATATTTGCGATAATACCCAGGCAGCGCTGGAGTTAGCCCGTAATCATCTCGGCATCGTTTTTGCGCCAAAAGAGAGCCTGAAACATGAAGTTGAACAAGGCATTTTAATGCCCTGCTTTTCCCATCAGGAAGAGTGGTGGCTCGATCTCAACGCCATTTTCCGCAAGCGAGAGTATCAGCCTTGGCGTGTGCAGTACGTTCTGGATGGCGTGCTGAACAGCTTGCGCCAGCGTATTGATCAGGCCCTCCAGGGAGGACCTGATCCGGATCATCAGAACAAACCCAGCGGTTTATCGGAATAACTCACCAGCAGGCATTTCGTCTGCTGATAATGATCCAACATCATCTTGTGCGTTTCACGCCCGATACCTGACTGTTTATATCCTCCGAACGCCGCATGAGCGGGATAGGCATGGTAGCAGTTGGTCCAGACGCGTCCGGCCTGAATACCTCGTCCCATTTTGTATGCCAGATTACCGTTGCGGCTCCAGACCCCAGCGCCAAGCCCGTACTGGGTATCGTTGGCCAGTTCAAGCGCTTCATCCATTGTTTTAAAGGTTGTGACGGCCAGCACGGGGCCGAAAATCTCTTCCTGGAAGACTCGCATAGTGTTTTTGCCATAGAGGATCGTCGGCTCAAGGTAATAGCCCTCTTTCAGATCGCCTTCCAGCACTTTTCGACGCCCGCCTGTCAGGACATCCGCCCCCTCTTTCTTGCCAATGTCGATATAGTTGAGAATAGTTTCGAGCTGCCCTTGAGAGACCTGAGCCCCCATCTGGGTCACGTTATCGAGCGGGTTGCCGCTGCGAATTGATTCCACACGACGAATGGCCCGCTCCATAAAGCGTTCATAGATGGATTCCTGCACCAGCGCACGGCTTGGACACGTACAGACTTCGCCCTGGTTAAAGGCAAACAGCGCGAACCCTTCCAGCGCCTTATCAAAAAACGCATCCTCTTCGTCCATCACATCGGCAAAGAAAATGTTGGGTGATTTGCCGCCCAGCTCCAGCGTTACCGGAATAATGTTCTGAGTGGCATATTGCATAATTTGTTGGCCGACCTCGGTAGAGCCGGTGAACGCAACCTTCGCGATTCGTTTAGAGGTCGCCAGATATTCACCGATCTCGCCTCCCGCGCCGTTGACCACGTTGATGACACCCGGAGGCACCAAATCGCCAATAATTTCCATCAGCAGCAGAACCGATAGCGGCGTTAACCGTGCGGGTTTAAGCACCACGCAGTTACCCGCTGCCAGCGCCGGCGCCATTTTCCAGCTCGCCATCAGCAGAGGGAAGTTCCACGGGATGATTTGTCCAACCACCCCCAGCGGCTCCTGGAAGTGATAGGCGACCGTTTCACTGTCGACTTCACTGATTCCCCCCTCCTGAGCGCGAATACAGGAGGCAAAATAGCGGAAATGGTCAATCGCCAGCGGAACGTCAGCAGCGGTGGTTTCGCGGATCGGTTTACCGTTATCCCATGTCTCTGCCGCCGCCAACAGCTCCAGATTTTGCTCCATACGGTCAGCGATTTTGAACAGTATGGCGGCCCGATCCTGGACAGAGGTATGCGCCCATTTCTCTTTCGCTTTATGCGCAGCATCCAGCGCCAAATCAATATCTTTTTTGCCGGAGCTGGCGATTTCGCACAGCGGCTGTCCCGTGACAGGCGTCAGATTCGCATAATATTCGCCATCGACGGGCGCAACCCAGCCGCCGCCAATAAAGTTGTCATACCGGGGTTTTAACTTGAGGGGAAAACCGTATTCGCCGGGCAACATACGTGCTGAGGGAGGATTGTTGGTCATGACCGTCTCCTTGCTGTTGATGTCTAACAAGGGTAGTCATAGCTGGCGATTTTCTCGCCAGCCGCTTACAGCTTTACGACGGGTATCACGGATTCAATCGCGCGACTCTTTTTCCGCATCGGATCGGTTTTCGGGAAACAATAATGAATCACGCAAGACATGATCATTGCCGCGACGACGCGTAAAACCAATGCGATTAAAATATTCGAGGATCTGAATCGCCAGTTTACGCCCGACGTTAAGCCGATCGCGAAAATCCCCGGCACAGGTTGAGCTTTTCGCCTGATCCAGTTCGCGGATCAAACTGGCGAACGTCACAATACGATCGTTGCGGTAATAGCGATCTTTGACGATCGCTGTGATAAGCCCCTGCTGCGCCGCGTGCCGCAACACCTGGCGCATCACCTGCTCATCGGTCATCGTCTCATGGGCTAAGTCACGCACCCACCAGGGCTCATCGCCAAACAACGGCGCGGCTTTCTGCCAGACCGCTTCTTGTTCCGCCGTAAAGCCCGCTTTGTGATCGGGCAGATGCAGCCAGCCATGATGGCTATGGATCATGCCGCTTTCGCGCATCTTCTCAATCAACAGCAGCACCAGCGCATCGTCTTCCATCGGCAGCGCCATCCGGCGCAGGCGTTCCCGCCCTGGCCCCGGCTCGTCCTGATGCTGCTCGTGGTACGTTGCAAGCGTGGTCAGCACTTTTCGCTGCCAGCGCGCAGCAACCTGCGCATTCAGCAAGCTTTGCCCTGCCTGGATAAAACCGGGTTGTTCAGTAAGCTGGCAAAGACCGCTATCACTCAGCTGACGCGCCCATGCGAATTCGGCAAGATTTACCGCACCGCGATCGAGATGCACCGCCAGCGCCGCCCGGTCATCTTCCGCATTGGCGAGTGCTGCCAGCCATTGCAGATACTCCGCTTTTCGCTTGCCACGGCGCGGGGGATTGAGCGTCACCACGCGCGCACCTGCCAGCGTTTCCCGCGCGGAGATATCCCGCAGCACCAGCCGGTCGTTATCCGCCAGCCACAGCGGTGTATCAAACACCAGCTCTGCCAGATCGTTTTCCAGTAAGGAGACGCGCCCGGTGACGTGGCTGGCAGCATGATGAATATGCAGCGGCTGCCACTGCACAAGCGGCGTGAACATTTGCAGAGAAACAATGACCCGTTCAGACACTTCACAAGGCGCCTCGCTCAGCAGCCAGTCGCCACGGGTTAACCGATCTTTCTCAGCATCGCCAGCAATGTTAAGCGCAATACGTTGTCCGGCGTGGGCCTGTTCAACGGGCTGATTCTGCGCATGCAATCCGCGCACGCGCATCGGTTTATTGACACCCGTCAGCCAAAGGCTATCGCCGACGGCCACTTCACCACTGAGCGCCGTTCCTGTCACCACCAGACCGGCACCCTTCACGGTAAACGCACGGTCAATCGCCAGACGGAAGCGATGATCGCTCGCGCGTTCACGGGCAGAGAGCTGCTGCAAATGGTCGCGTAATGCCTCGATTCCGCGCCCTTCTGTCGCCACGGTGACAAAAAATGGCGTATCCGTAAAACCGTATTCACCCAGCGTTGCCTGAAGTTCTTTGCGCACTTCATCAATGCGGCTTTCATCGACACGATCCGCCTTCGTCAGCGCGACCGTCAGCTGCGGCTTACCTGTGAGTTGTAAAATGGCCAGATGCTCACGCGTCTGCGCCATTACGCCATCATCACACGCCACCACCAGCAGCGCGTGGTCAATGCCCCCGACACCTGCCAGCATATTTGAGAGAAACTTTTCATGCCCTGGTACGTCAATAAAACCCAGCACCCGACCATCCGGCTGCGGCCAGTAGGCATAGCCCAGGTCGATTGTCATGCCGCGCTTTTTCTCTTCCGGCAAACGATCGGCATTTACCCCGGTAATGGCCTGCAAAAGCGTGGTTTTTCCGTGGTCAACGTGACCCGCTGTGGCAATAATCATTTCAGCATCATCTCCAGAAACCGTTTTTCATCTTCAAGGCAGCGCAGATCCAGCCACAGGCGACCGTCGTAAATGCGACCGATAATCGGCGTGGTCAACGCACGCCAGCGCCTGGATAACGTCTCAAGCTGGCTACCGCGACCATCACGCGGGGTAAAGGTTAATGCCGCGCTGGGCAGTCGATCGACCGGCAACGAGCCACTGCCGATCTGCGACTGGCATGACTCAAGGCGCACATCGAAATCAGCATAATGAGCGGAGATTTGCGCCAGTAAAAGCTCGCCCTGAGCGCGAATAGAGGCCGCATCCCGCGACAGCAGGCGCAGCGTCGGCAAACGCTCCGCCAGTTTTTCCGGGCAAAGATAGAGCCGCAAGGTGGCCTCTAACGCTGCCAGCGTCATTTTATCGGGGCGCAGCGCCCTTTTCAGCGGGTGTTGTTGCAGCTTTGCGATGAGATCACGCTTGCCAACCACAATCCCGGCCTGGGGGCCACCCAACAACTTATCGCCGGAGAAGCTCACAAGACTGACTCCTGCGGCGATCATCTCCTGCGGCATCGGCTCTTTTGGCAGGCCGTACAGGCTGAGATCCACCAGCGAGCCGCTGCCAAGATCGGCGATCACCGGCACGTTCAGTTCGCGGCCAATCTCCGCCAGCTCCGCCTCTTCCACCGTTTTGGTAAAGCCTTCGATGTGATAGTTGCTGGTGTGGACTTTCATGAGCAGCGCGGTATTTTCGTTAACCGCGGCGCGATAATCCTTCGCATGGGTGCGATTAGTCGTGCCGACCTCATGCAGCGAGCATCCCGCCTGGCGCATAACATCCGGAATGCGAAACGCGCCGCCAATCTCTACCAGTTCGCCGCGCGAAACCACCACCTCTTTGCCATTCGCCGTCGCCGCCAGCATCAGCAACACCGCCGCCGCATTGTTGTTCACGATGCAGGCGTCTTCCGCTCCCGTGATTTGGCACAGGAGATCGGCCAGCGCCCGGTCGCGATGCCCACGCCCCGCGCCGTCGAGATCGTACTCCAGCGTCACGGGCGACCGCATCGCCTGCGTCACCGCGTCGATTGCTTCTTCAGCCTGCTGAGCCCGTCCTAAATTGGTGTGCAGTACCGTTCCCGTCAGATTGAGCACCGGGCGCAGCGCATGCCGCGCTTGTGTGGCCAGACGTTTCTCCACCTCGTTCGCCCAGTCCTCGCACCACTGCGGCAGCGCATTTTGCGTCTGAATGTGCAGGCGGGCTTCGTCCTGCATCACATTCAGGAGCGCCACCATGCGGGTATGCCCGGATTGTTCAAGCAGGGGCGTGATTTGGGGATCGCGAAGCAGACGGTCGGTCGCAGGGATCTGGCTGTAAAGGGAACGATGAGTAGTCATTAAAACGCCTGGCGGTTGGGTATCTTCCCCCCTCCCGACGGGAGAGGGAGTCACATGCTGTGGGATTGTACAACTAACAGAAAGGAAGTGTTATAACCCGCATCAAGCCTTTGGCGGTTCAGTGCGGGCAAAGCTTTCGCGCTGGAAGAGGGTCTCGGCGAGCTTCACCAACAGCGGCCGCTCCACGCACCAGCCGGGTGAGACGCGACGGAAATTGAGATAGCCGATCGCGCAGGCGATAGCGATAGTCGCCAGATTTAAGGTCTCGGTTTGCAGTTTGCCGTCGCGCAAAAGTTGTTCGCACCTGTCGAGGCTGCGGCTAATTTTCTCACGCTGGCGCAACAGCTCGGCTTCAGATTGCTGCGCAGCCGGACGCGCTTGCTCGCGCACAGATGTCAGCGCCGCATCCATAATGCCATCCGCTAACGCCTCAATTTGCTTCACCGCCAGCGCCGCTTTGGGCTCACGCGGCACCATCGCCGGGGCAATCCCCAGCAGTTCGATATACTCGGCAATAATCGGTGAATCAAACCAGCACTCACCCTCATCAGTGACCAGCGCCGGGACTTTGCCCAGGGGGTTGTACTGCGCCACACCATTTTCAGCCTGATACGGTTGCTCGTTCACAAATTCAAATGTGATGCCTTTTTCCAGCAGGAGAATCGAAATTTTACGCACAAATGGGCTGGTGTAGCTGCCGATGAGTTTCATTGCCTGATCCTTATACGCCAACAAAAGTGTAAGTATGGATCAGGCAACAAAAAAAGCAGAAGGTTAATGGTCGAGATAAAGGTAATGCATCCAGCTGGTCATTCGCAGCAGCACTTTACGCATTACCGAGACGTGAGCGAAATGGTCGGAATAGACCGCGACCTGGGCATAAATGCCGTCCGGTAACGCGTCAACGTCTGCGTTTGGGTCCAGATCGATTGTCGCCAGCACGCCATCTGTCCCCGGAACCACCGACAGCGATTGCAACGAACCTTGCGCCTGATACGAGCCACCGGGCACCACGGGCAAAATAGAGCTCAACTTGCCGTGGAAGACTTGTCCGGGCAGAGCATTAAACACCACTTCGGCGTCGTCGCCTGGCTTTAAACGCAACAGAGAGTTCTGGCGGAACTGCGCCACAATCTGGCGTTTCTGTTCGGGAATAAACACCATGACCGGGCGCAATGGGAGCGCGGCAGCATAGGTCCCCGGGCGAATCAGCACCTGGGTAACGTAACCATCGCTTGGGGCGCGGACCACCGTTTGATCGAGATTGTACGTTGCCTCTGTCAGCTGCGCTCGCAGGCTGGCAATCTGCGACTGCTCGCCATTCACCATGCTGTCTAACTGGCTCTTGATCTGCGCCTGATCGGCTATGGAGGCTTTGACCATCGCATCCTGCGCCAGATAGTTTTGCCGTGCGTTATCAATGTCGCTTTCGGAGAACGGATTCACCTTCGCCCGACTCCCTTTCAAGTAGCGCTGGAAATCCTTATACAGCCGATCGCGTTCGGCAGCGACGCGGGTGGTATTCGCTTCCGCTTCTGAAAGTTGTCCTTTCATTACATCAATATTAAAAGTCGCGGTCACCAAATCAGCGTGCAATCTGTTCACTCTGGCCTGATAACGAGTCGGGTCAATTTTAAATAACACGTCGCCTTTTTTAATAAGCTGGTTATTTTTATCGGTGACTTCGCTAACGACTCCGGTAACCTGTGGCGTAATCGGAATAGAAATAACCGCTTTTTGTGCCGTAAAGGTATAAGGGTGGTTATAGTTCATTAACAAAATAAGGCCGGCCACAATGAACACGCCCCCTAATGCGGCGGTGGCGAGTGTCCACTGATTGACCGGAATACGGAATATTTTAAAAACTGCCCACGCCAGGGCCACATAGGTCAAAATAATTAACAGATCCATGATTAGCGCTCCGGCCTGTTTATATCTGCGGGTGTTGTCGCAGCGGCAAGCCGCTTTTCAAGATCGGCAACACGTTGAGAAAGCGCGTCTATATTGGGCTGAGACCCTGGTGGCGCGACATGGTTTTGCATGCCCCAGCCGCGTTCTGGCTGGTATAACGTCGCCCAAATCCATAAGAATGGCCAGATGATATGCAGCGTAAAAAGGCTCACCCAGCCCGCGGTATGAATCGCATCGGCATGGGGATGATTGCGCTTCTTTGCGATCAGATAAGGGATATCATGGATGGCTATGATTCCATAGAAAATGACCAGAAAAACGAAAATCAATACACCCAGCGCAAAATAGTTAAGAAACATATTTGCCTCACTAAAACATTTTCAACTATTTAAATAAATAAAATGATAAGCAACCAAATTAATTTAATGAGTAACAACAGCATCAAAATATATAATTCGGAGCCGGGGAGTATTGTTTCTATAATACCTGCACGCAAGTTTAATAGCGTGACAAAATATATCATGAATAATAATAGACTTTAGTTTACATTAGCAGATTAACTCGTATTAAGCATTATCGCCATAACACTAAGGGATGACGTTCTGATGAAAGTGATAAGGAACAGGTTACAGCCTGGCTGAAATGAGAAAGCAGAATATGGCGATGATCACACCTGGAGAATTCTGCCTTAAAATTTATTGTGAAGACGATCACAAAGCACCAACAAATCCGATCCATCAAAACGTGATTTCAGTCACATTTAAGCGTCAATAAGGACTGATTTAGCCGCGCTGTATTTTTTTTAGACGCCATTTTTGTGATCAGCGTCACTTCATTTTTATCCTCACCCCCTACATTTACGTGATTGAGATCACACAAATTTTCGCTGTCTGGACAGTTGAACGATTCAGTGCCAGATTTCACACCATCAGAACAGGGCTCGGCTACCTCTGCCGCCGCACATTAACGATAAACCTCGGGCCGCAAGCCTCAGTGTAAACATAAGAAGGGGTGTTTTATGTCATCCGATATCAAGATCAAAGTGCAAAGCTTTGGTCGCTTCCTGAGCAACATGGTGATGCCAAATATCGGCGCGTTTATCGCGTGGGGTATTATCACCGCGTTATTTATTCCGACAGGGTGGTTGCCGAACGAAACGCTGGCGAAACTCGTTGGCCCAATGATTACGTATCTCCTGCCATTGCTCATCGGTTATACCGGTGGTCGCCTGGTGGGCGGAGACCGCGGTGGCGTGGTCGGGGCAATCACCACCATGGGTGTGATTGTCGGTGCGGATATGCCGATGTTCCTCGGCGCAATGATTGCCGGTCCTTTGGGCGGCTGGGCAATTAAACGTTTTGACGTCTGGGTTGATGGCAAGATCAAATCCGGCTTCGAAATGCTGGTGAACAACTTCTCCGCTGGCATCATCGGTATGATCCTGGCGATTCTGGCGTTCCTCGGCATTGGTCCTGCGGTCGAAGTGCTGTCCAAAGTGCTGGCGGCTGGCGTTAACTTCATGGTGGCGCACGACATGCTGCCGCTGGCGTCTATCTTTGTTGAACCGGCGAAAATCCTGTTCCTCAACAACGCCATTAACCACGGTATCTTCTCACCGCTGGGTATTCAGCAGTCTCATGATCTCGGCAAGTCTATCTTCTTCCTGATTGAAGCGAACCCGGGTCCGGGTATGGGCGTTCTGCTGGCGTATATGTTCTTCGGTCGCGGCAGTGCTAAGCAGTCTGCTGGCGGTGCGGCTATCATCCACTTCCTGGGTGGTATCCACGAAATCTACTTCCCGTATGTTCTGATGAATCCACGTCTGATCCTGGCCGTTATCCTCGGCGGTATGACTGGCGTGTTCACTCTGAGCGTGCTGGGCGGTGGTCTGGTTTCACCGGCTTCCCCTGGTTCCATCCTTGCTGTTCTGGCGATGACGCCAAAAGGCGCGTACTTCGCCAACATCGCAGCCATCTGTGCGGCAATGGCGGTCTCCTTCGTTGTCTCCGCTATCCTGCTGAAAACCAGCAAAGTGAAAGAAGAAGACGACATCGAAGCCGCGACCCGTCGTATGCATGACATGAAAGCCGAATCCAAAGGCGCGGCAACTCCGCTGTCAGCGGGCGATGTGTCTAACGACCTGAGCCACGTGCGTAAAATCATCGTCGCGTGCGATGCCGGTATGGGTTCAAGCGCAATGGGTGCTGGCGTGCTGCGTAAAAAAGTTCAGGACGCGGGCCTGAGCCATATCTCCGTCACCAACAGTGCTATCAATAGCCTGCCGCCGGATGTTGACCTGGTCATCACACACCGCGATCTGACTGAACGAGCGATGCGTCAGGTTCCACAGGCACAGCATATTTCACTGACCAACTTCCTCGACAGCGGCCTGTACACCAGTCTGACCGAGCGTCTGATTGCCGCTCAGCGCCACACTGAGAACGAAGTGAAAGTCCGTGACAGCCTGAAAGACAGTTTCGATGCGAACGACAGCCACCTGTTCAGACTGGGGGCGGAAAACATCTTCCTTGGCCGTACCGCGAGCCACAAAGAAGAAGCGATTCGTTTTGCCGGCGAGCAACTGGTGAAAGGCGGTTACGTTGAGCCTGAATATGTTGATGCCATGCTGGAACGTGAGAAACTGACCCCAACCTACCTGGGCGAATCCATTGCGGTTCCACACGGGACTGTGGAAGCCAAAGATCGCGTTCTCAAAACCGGTGTTGTGTTCTGTCAGTATCCAGACGGCGTTCGCTTCGGTGAAGAAGAAGACGATATCGCCCGACTGGTGATTGGTATCGCCGCTCGCAACAACGAGCACATTCAGGTGATTACCAGCCTGACCAACGCGCTGGATGATGAATCGGTCATTGAGCGCCTGGCGCAGACCACCAGCGTAGAAGAAGTGCTGGCCCTGCTGAACAAGTAACGTTCGCCCTCGCCCCTGCCTCTCCCACAGGAGAGGAAATAAAACAGGGGTGCGGTCTATTCCCTCTCCCTTTGGGAGAGGGTTAGGGTGAGGGAAATGCCTCACCCCAGCCCTCTCGGGTAAAAACATTGATGAAGGTTAATACTATGAAAGCATTACATTTTGGCGCAGGTAATATCGGTCGTGGCTTTATCGGCAAACTGCTGGCAGACGCGGGCATTACGCTGACATTCGCCGATGTGAATCAAGTGGTGCTCGACGCCCTGAATGCCCGTCATAGCTATCAGGTTCACGTGGTGGGCGAAAACGAGCTGGTTGAAACCGTCTCGGGTGTGAATGCCGTCAGCAGCATTGGCGACGACGTTATTGACCTGATTGCCAGCGTCGATCTGGTGACCACCGCTGTAGGACCTGTGGTGCTTGAGCGCATCGCGCCTGCCGTGGCAAAAGGCCTGGCAAAACGTAAAGCACAGGGCATCACGACGCCGCTGAATATTATCGCCTGTGAAAACATGGTGCGCGGCACCACGCAGCTGAAAGGCCACGTTCTGGCTGCCGTCGCCGACGAAGATAAAGCCTGGGTCGAAGAGCACGTTGGTTTTGTGGATTCCGCCGTGGACCGTATCGTCCCGCCGTCAGAATCGGCCACTAACGATCCGCTGGAAGTCACGGTTGAAACCTTTAGTGAGTGGATTGTCGATAAAACGCAGTTCAAGGGCGCGCTGCCAACCATCCCGGGTATGGAGTTAACCGATAACCTGATGGCATTTGTCGAACGCAAACTCTTCACGCTGAACACCGGGCATGCTATAACCGCGTACCTCGGAAAATTGGCCGGTCATCAGACCATTCGTGATGCGATTCTCGATGAGAAAATCCGCGCGGTGGTAAAAGGTGCAATGGAAGAGAGCGGCGCGGTTCTGATCAAACGCTACGGTTTTGATGCCGAAAAACATGCGGCATACATTCAGAAAATCCTCGGTCGTTTTGAAAACCCGTATCTAAAAGATGACGTTGAGCGCGTTGGCCGTCAGCCACTGCGTAAACTGAGCGCGGGTGACCGACTGATTAAACCGCTGCTGGGTACGCTGGAATACGGCCTGCCACACGCTAACCTGGTCAAAGGAATTGCCGCCGCTATGCATTATCGCAGCGAGCAGGATCCTCAGGCGCTGGAGCTGGCTGAACTTATCGACGGCAAAGGTCCACAGGCCGCGCTGGCAGAGATATCGGGCCTTGAGGCCAACAGTGATGTGGTTGTGGAGGCGGTTAACGCATATAACGCAACCAAATGATTCAGGATCAGGCGCAGGTCATCCTGCGCCCGAACGACAGATTGTCAGATATGCAGGCAATAATGGAACAAACCCAGGCCTTTGAAAATCGTGTGCTTGAGCGTCTGAATGCTGGCAAAACCGTACGAAGTTTCCTGATTGCCGCCGTGGAGTTACTGACCGAGGCGGTGAACATTCTGGTACTTCAGGTGTTCCGCAAAGACGACTACGCGGTAAAATATGCTGTAGAACCGTTACTGGACGGCGACGGACCGCTGGGCGATTTATCGGTTCGCCTGAAGCTGATTTATGGCCTCGGCGTACTCAGTCGGCCTGAATACGAGGATGCAGAGCTGTTGATGGCGCTGCGTGAAGAGTTGAATCACGACGGTAATGAGTACGCTTTTACCGACGATGAAATTCTCGGACCCTTTGGCGAATTACACTGCGTATCCGCCCTGCCGCCGGCGCCTCATTTTGAGAACAGCGATCCTGAACTCTATGCGATGCAAAAGCTTCGTTATCAACAGGTTGTGCGTTCTACGATGGTCCTTTCCCTGACTGAGCTGATTTCCCGAATCAGCTTAAAAAAAGCGTTTCAGAAGTAAGCCTGCGCACATTGGTGTATCCTTCCCTGTAATTCCCCTGTTTTTAGAGCTATATGTGATGAAAGAAGTCGAAAAGAACGAAATTAAACGCCTGAGCGACCGTCTGGATCTGATCCGCCACCAGCAGGCTGAACTGTCGCTGGTTGAGTCCGCTGAGAAGTACGCTGAACTTGAAAAAGAGATCGCGACGCTGGAAACCGAAATCGAGCGCCTGCGTGAAGTGAAAGGCCAAAAGCTGAGTAAAGAAGCGCAAAAGCTGATGAACATGCCGCATCGCCGTGCCATTACCAAAAAAGAACAGGCCGATATGGGCAAGCTGAAGAAAAGCGTGCGCGGCCTGGTCGTTGTCCACCCGATGACGGAACTGGGCCGTGAAATGGGTCTGAAAGAGATGACCGGTTTTTCGAAGACCGCGTTCTGATTTTCATCCCCATGCCCCTCACCCCGGCCCTCTCCCCATAGGGGAGAGGGAGAAAAAACTTCTCCGTGCGCTCCCCCTCCCCATAGGGCGAGGGAGAAAAGACGTCTCCGTGTGCTCCCCTCTCCCCCACAGGGGCGAGGGAGAAAAGACTCTCCATGCGCTCTCCTCTCCCCATAGAGGCGAGGCAGAAAAGATTTCTCCGTGCGCTCCCCTCTCCCCTATGGGGAGAGGGTTAGGGTGAGGGGTGCCATCAAACCTCACCACTTAAAATTGGCCCAACCAATCTCCCAACTAATACTCCTCTGGTTCACACTTCCATTATTTTTGCTCACAAAATCATTGCCCATCTATAACATTTAATTAACCATTCATTGTCATTACCCCTACATCACACTATTGGCAGGACCACTTTTACACAGACTGTGACGCCGAGATGAGCGCAGACTCACCGCGAAGCGGAATGTGTGGTCCTCAGGAGACCTGCAATGAGCCTCTGGCAACAAAACTACGATCCGGCCGGAAACATCTGGCTATCGAGCCTGATCGCATCGCTACCGATTCTGTTCTTCTTTTTCGCGCTGATTAAACTCAAGCTGAAGGGTTATCTCGCCGCAACCTATACCGTCGCGATCGCGCTGCTGGTGGCGCTGTTCTTCTACAAAATGCCGGTCGATCACGCGCTGGCCTCGGTGGTTTACGGCTTCTTCTACGGATTGTGGCCGATTGCGTGGATCATCATCGCCGCGGTGTTTGTCTATAAAATCTCGGTCAAAACCGGGCAATTCGACATTATCCGCTCGTCGATTCTCTCTATTACGCCCGATCAGCGCCTGCAAATGCTGATTGTCGGTTTCTGCTTCGGGGCGTTCCTCGAAGGGGCGGCGGGCTTTGGCGCACCGGTGGCGATCACCGCCGCGCTGCTGGTCGGGCTCGGCTTTAACCCGCTGTATGCCGCCGGTTTGTGCCTGATCGTCAACACCGCACCGGTCGCGTTCGGCGCGATGGGGATTCCTATTCTGGTCGCCGGGCAGGTCACCGGTTTAGACAGTTTCGAAATCGGCCAGATGGTGGGCCGCCAGCTGCCGTTCCTGACGATTATCGTCCTGTTCTGGATCATGGCGATTATGGACGGCTGGCGCGGCGTAAAAGAAACCTGGCCTGCGGTGGTGGTAGCGGGTGGTTCTTTTGCCATCGCGCAGTATCTGAGTTCTAACTTCATCGGCCCGGAACTGCCGGACATCATCTCTTCCCTGGTGTCGCTGGTATGCCTGACCCTGTTCCTCAAGCGCTGGCAGCCGGTGCGCATCTTCCGCTTTGGCGATATGGGCGCCTCGCAGGTCGATCAAACGCTGGCACGCACAAATTACACCGTCGGCCAGATTGTTCGCGCGTGGTCGCCGTTCCTGTTCCTGACCGCCACGGTAACGCTGTGGAGCGTCCCGCCGTTTAAAGCGCTATTCGCTCCTGGCGGCGCGCTGTATGACATGGTGATTAATATCTCCGTGCCGTTCCTCGATAAGATGGTTGCCCGTATGCCGCCTGTCGTTCACGAAGCGACGCCGTATGCCGCGGTCTATAAATTTGACTGGTTCTCCGCGACCGGCACAGCAATCTTGTTTGCGGCTATCCTGTCTGTAGTGTGGCTGCGGATGAAGCCCGCCGCCGCTATCCAGACATTTGCCAGCACCCTGAAAGAGCTGGCGCTGCCGATTTACTCCATTGGGATGGTGCTGGCGTTTGCGTTTATCTCAAACTACTCCGGCCTGTCATCGACGTTGGCTCTGGCGCTGGCCCATACCGGCCACGCGTTCACCTTCTTCTCGCCGTTCCTCGGCTGGCTGGGCGTGTTCCTGACCGGTTCTGATACGTCGTCTAACGCCCTCTTTGCCGCGCTTCAGGCGACCGCCGCCCAGCAGATCGGCGTGTCTGACGTACTGTTGGTGGCGGCGAATACCACCGGCGGCGTGACCGGAAAAATGATCTCCCCGCAGTCGATCGCCATTGCCTGTGCGGCGGTGGGACTGGTGGGTAAAGAGTCGGACCTGTTCCGCTTTACCGTCAAACACAGCCTGATTTTCACCTGCATGGTGGGCGTTATCACCACGCTGCAGGCCTACGTCTTAACCTGGATGATTCCATGATAGTGATGCCCAGACGCCTGTCCGACGAGATTGCCTCTCGCGTGCGGGCGCTGATTGAAGAACAACAGCTGGAAGCGGGCATGAAATTGCCCGCGGAGCGTCAGCTGGCGGCACTGCTTGGCGTGTCGCGCAACTCACTGCGCGAAGCGCTGGCGACGCTGGTGAGCGAGGGTGTGCTGTTGAGCCGTCGCGGTGGCGGCACTTTTGTCCGCTGGCAGCACGACGACTGGTCCGAGCAAAACATCGTTCAGCCGCTTAAAACGCTGATGGAGAACGACCCGGACTACAGCTTTGATATTCTGGAAGCCCGCCATGCCATTGAAACCAGCACCGCATGGCATGCCGCGATGCGCGCAACCGAGGCTGATAAAGAGAAGCTTAAAGCCTGCTTTGACGCCACCCAAAGCAGCGATCCGGATATCGCCTCGCAGGCGGACGTGCGTTTTCATCTCGCCATTGCCGAGGCCTCGCACAACGTGGTGCTGCTGCAAACCATGCGGGGATTCTTCGATCTGCTGCAATCGTCGGTGAAACAGAGCCGCCAGCGCATGTACCTCGTCCCGCCGGTCTTTGCCCAGCTCACGGAGCAGCATCAGGCCGTGCTTGACGCCATTCTGGCGGGCGATGCAGAAGCCGCGCGCAAAGCAATGATGGCGCATCTGGGCTTCGTCCATACCACCATTAAACGATTCGATGAAGATCAGGCCCGACAGGCGCGCATCACCCGCTTGCCCGGCGATCACGATATTTCCAGGGAGAACAAAGCATGATTATTTCCGCAGCCAGTGACTATCGCTCCGCAGCGCAGCGCATCCTGCCGCCGTTCCTGTTCCACTATATCGACGGCGGGGCGTACTCTGAATACACCCTGCGTCGCAACGTGGAAGACTTGTCCGAAGTGGCCCTGCGCCAGCGTGTGCTGAAGAATATGTCTGACCTGAGTCTTGAGACGAAACTGTTCAACGAGACGCTCGCGATGCCCGTCGCCCTTGCACCAGTCGGTTTGTGCGGTATGTACGCGCGTCGCGGCGAAGTTCAGGCCGCCGCCGCCGCCGATGCCAAAGGCATCCCGTTTACGCTCTCTACCGTTTCCGTGTGCCCGATTGAAGAGGTGGCACCGACCATTAAGCGCCCGATGTGGTTCCAGCTGTACGTCCTGCGCGACCGCGGCTTTATGCGTAACGCGCTGGAGCGTGCCAAAGCAGCAGGCTGTTCAACGCTGGTCTTTACGGTCGATATGCCTACGCCGGGCGCTCGTTACCGCGATGCACACTCCGGCATGAGCGGAACAAATGCGGCCATGCGTCGTTACTGGCAGGCAGTCACGCATCCTCAGTGGGCGTGG
This sequence comes from Enterobacteriaceae bacterium RIT714, assembly GCA_009668015.1. Taxonomy (GTDB): domain Bacteria; phylum Pseudomonadota; class Gammaproteobacteria; order Enterobacterales; family Enterobacteriaceae; genus Enterobacter. The sequence continues at coordinate 80,561 of WJYB01000011.1, read as the reverse complement.
GATGTGGGCGTAAACGGTCGCCCGCACGATCTGGGAAATATCTCCGCCTATCTTGGCAAACCGACGGGGCTTGAGGATTACATCGGCTGGCTGGCGAATAACTTTGACCCATCGATCTCGTGGAAAGATCTGGAGTGGATCCGCGAATTCTGGGACGGCCCGATGGTCATCAAAGGCATTCTCGACCCCGAGGATGCCCGCGATGCGGTACGCTTTGGCGCAGACGGGATTGTGGTGTCGAACCACGGCGGGCGGCAGCTGGACGGCGTGCTCTCCTCCGCGCGCGCGCTGCCGGCCATTGCCGACGCGGTGAAGGGCGATATTGCGATTCTGGCCGACAGCGGCATCCGCAACGGGCTGGACGTGGTGCGCATGATTGCCCTTGGCGCAGACAGCGTGCTGCTTGGCCGCGCATATCTTTACGCACTGGCGACTCACGGCCAGGCCGGCGTGGCGAATTTGCTGAATCTCATCGAAAAAGAGATGAAAGTCGCCATGACGCTGACCGGCGCGAAAACGATCGGTGAAATCAGCAAGGATTCGCTGGTGCAGGAGCTGAGTAAATTACCGGCGGCGCTGGCGCCATTGGCGCGAGGGGACGCGGCGTAGGTTGGGTGCAGTCGGTTGCCCTCTCCCTCTCCCACGGGAGAGGGAGAAAAGAAAGTCGCCTCTCGCTGTGGCTGAGGGTTAGGGTGAGGGGAAATATCTGCTATTCTGCCCGCGCATTTTAAGGGGGCAGCATGCTTAACATCGTTTTATTCGAACCAGAAATTCCACCGAATACCGGGAATATCATCCGCCTGTGCGCCAACACCGGTTTTCGTCTGCATATTATCGAGCCAATGGGTTTTGCGTGGGATGACAAACGCCTGCGCCGCGCCGGACTGGACTATCACGAATTTACCGCCGTGGTCCGTCATCACGATTTTGCTGCTTTTGCAGAGGCAGAGAAGCCGCATCGGATGTTTGCCCTGACGACCAAAGGCACGCCGGAGCATAGCGCGGTAAGCTATCAGGCAGGGGATTATCTGCTGTTTGGTCCGGAAACACGCGGCCTGCCAGCCAGCATTCTGGATGCCCTGCCTGCAGACCAAAAAATTCGTATTCCAATGATGCCAGACAGCCGCAGCATGAACCTGTCAAATGCGGTGTCGGTGGTGGTTTATGAAGCCTGGCGCCAGCTGGGATATGCCGGGGCGGTTTTACGTCGCTGATTTTGTCAGCCCGATACGCACAGCGCTACCGGGCGATAATTTAAATCCCGTCGCCATACTCAAAGGTGTGGTGAATGCCGTTGAAGTGCTGGTCCATATCCATCGCAGGTTTATCGCTCTCAGGCTTGCCCACGATACGCGCTGGCACGCCAGCGGCGGTGGTATGCGGTGGAACAGGTTGCAGCACCACGGAACCGGCGCCGATTTTCGCGCCGCGCCCCACTTCGATATTGCCGAGAATTTTCGCGCCCGCGCCAATCATCACCCCTTCACGGATCTTCGGATGGCGATCGCCGCTGGTTTTGCCAGTACCGCCGAGGGTGACGGATTGCAGGATAGAGACATCATCTTCAATCACCGCCGTTTCCCCGACAACAATCCCGGTCGCATGGTCGAGCATGATGCCACGGCCAATTTTCGCCGCCGGATGAATATCCACCTGGAAGGTCACGGACACCTGATTTTGCAGGAAGATAGCCAGCGCGCGGCGGCCTTCATTCCATAACCAGTGGCCGATACGGTAGGCCTGTAAGGCGTGGAAGCCTTTCAGGTACAGCAGCGGCGTGGAGTATTTATCCACCGCCGGGTCACGCGTGCGTACCGCCTGAATATCACAGGCCGCAGAGGCGATCATTTCAGGGTCAGCGGCATACGCCTCTTCCACCACTTCGCGAATCGCGATCGCGGGCATGATCGAAGAAGCCAGTTTGTTGGCGAGCATGTAGCTCAGGGCGCTGCCGAGATTTTCGTGCTTAAGTAGCGTCGCGTGGTAGAAACTGGCCAGCATAGGCTCGCAGTCAGCCAAAGCCCGGGCTTCGGCTTTAATATTGTTCCAGACGATATCCAGTTCTTCACACGGCATTGCTTACTCCAGGCGGTATCATAATGACCGGCCGGTTCTGCGCCAGCCGGGTCATTCAGGTGACTAAGATTCCCTGCGATTAGTGACTGCTGCGCTCGTCCTTGCGTGAGCGCCCTAACAAGGTTAATGCTGCCTCGCGAGCATTTTTTCCGCAATACAATACCTGATAAATTTCCTCGGTTATTGGCATTTCGACACCAAAACGGTGCGCCAATTCCCGAACTTCTTTGGTATTGCGATAACCTTCGACCACCTGGCCAATCTTCTCCTGCGCGCCGATAACATCCATGCCCTCTCCGAGCATCATGCCGAAACGACGGTTGCGCGACTGGTTGTCGGTGCAAGTCAGGACCAAATCGCCTAACCCCGCCATCCCCATAAAGGTGGCTGGATCAGCGCCAAGTGCGGCTCCGAGACGGGACATTTCCGTTAAACCGCGGGTGATCAGTGCCGTGCGCGCATTCGCGCCAAAACCGATTCCGTCGGACATACCCGCGCCAATCGCGATAACGTTTTTCACCGCCCCGCCCAGCTGTACTCCGATAAAATCAGGATTGCTGTAGACGCGGAAACTTTTACCGCAGTGCAGTAAATGCTGGAGATCGTCGGAGAAGGTCTGATCGGTCGATGCCAGAGAAATCGCCGTTGGCAGGCCAGCGGCCAGCTCTTTAGCAAACGTCGGGCCGGAAATCACCGCCAGCGGGATATCATCACCCAGGATTTCTCGGGCGACATCCTGCAGCAGACGTCCGGTTTCGGCTTCCAGGCCTTTGGTCGCCCATACAATGCGCGCATCAGCACGCATCAACGTTTTGATTTGTTTCAGTACCTGGCCAAAAACGTGACTCGGTACGACAACCAAAATATTGCGGCTGGCAGCAAGCGCCGTCGCCAAATCGCTTTCTAGATGCAGCGAATCAGGGAACTGGACATCCGGAAGAAACTCGACGTTGCAACGATCGTGCTGTAACGTCGCGATATGTTTTGGATCGTGGCCCCAAAGAACCACTTCGTGACCATTTCTTGCCAAAGTGATAGCAAGAGCGGTGCCGTACGAGCCGGCACCGATCACTGTCATTGACGCATTAACAGTACTCATCAGGCATCCTGATGTTGTTCAGTACCTTCGCCAGCTTGCTGCTGCAGATAGTTCATGAACAGCGCATCAAAGTTAACTGGCGCAAGGTTCAGTTGCGGGAATGTACCGCGGGATACCAGGCTGGTGACACACTCGCGAGCATACGGGAACAGAATGTTCGGGCAGTATGCACCCAGGCAATGCGCCAGCTGATTACCATCGATACCGCCAACGGAGAAGATACCACCCTGCTGTACTTCACACAGGAATGCGGTTTCTTCGCCCAGAGACGCGGTAACGGTCACGCGCAGCACAACTTCATACACATCTTCTGCCAGTTGGGTAGAAGCGGTATCAAGATCAAGTTTAACCTCTGGCTGCCAATCTTTCTGGAAAACGTGTGGCGCGTTTGGAGCTTCGAACGAGACATCTTTGGTGTAGATGCGCTGGATCTGGAAACTCATTTCGTTGTTGTTTTGTTCTGACATGGAAATACCCTTTTTAATTGTCCTAAAACGCATTAACGCAGCAGGGGATCAAGCCCGCCACTTGCATCTAGCGCATACAAGTCATCACAGCCACCAATGTGCTGCGCATCAATAAAAATCTGCGGAACCGTCGTACGGCCACTACGTTTGATCATCTCTTCACGTTTTGCCGCATCACCATCAATAGGCAGTTCCTGGAAGGTCACGCCTTTGCCGCTCAGCAGCGCTTTTGCGCGATGGCAAAACGGGCAAGTCGCTTTGGTATAGATTTCAATATTGGCCATAACGTCGTTCCTCTTATTTACCGCGAACTAAAGGCAGATTTTCGCCGCTCCAGCCTGAAATGCCATCTTTCAGTACGAAGACTTTTTCAAAGCCTGCTTTGGTCAGCGCGCTGGCTGGGTCCTGGGCCTGCATGCCGGTACCGTCAACGACGATAATCGGTTTGTCTTTATGCTTTTCCAGCTCGCCAAGGTTATTGGCTTTGACTTCGGCAGGCAGCAGGTTGATCGAACCTGCAATGTGACCCTTGCGGAAATCATCACGCTGGCGCAAATCCACGACAACCGCTTCTTCTTTATTGATGAGACGAGTTGCTTCGCCACGAGTGATAACCTTAACTTTAGACGTAAGGCCTTTGAAAGTGGTGAACAGCACTGCTGCCAGTAAACCAATCCACGCGATACTCAGTACTGGGTGGCGGCTAACAAATTGCATAATTTCTTGCATGGGGGGTAACAACTCCCGACGTAGTGATAAAAAAAACCAGGACAGGAGTATACCTGTGCGTTGTGGCAAATACAGCCAGCCAGAATAAGCTAATCCATTTTCTGCGGCATGCCACGAAAAAAAACAGTGAAAATGAGCCAACCCGCCGCTTGTGCCACTCCTTTCTTTGATCTTCTGCGGCTATTTTATCGATTCAGCTGTAGTAAAATTACGCAAATTTTTTGTCTCTTGAACATGAGGTTGTCGCAATGTCGGTTTCTAAAAAACCTATGGTACTGGTGATTCTGGATGGTTATGGCTATCGCGAAGAAAGCCAGGATAACGCCATTTTCAGTGCTAAGACCCCGGTCATGGATGCGCTGTGGGCCAAACGTCCACATACCCTGATTGACGCTTCTGGCCTGGAAGTTGGCCTGCCAGACCGTCAGATGGGCAACTCCGAAGTTGGACACGTTAACCTGGGCGCGGGCCGCATCGTTTATCAGGATCTGACCCGTCTGGATGTTGAAATTAAAGAACGTACTTTCTTCTCCAACCCGGTGTTAACTGCTGCCGTCGATAAAGCGGCAGCTGCAGGTAAAGCCGTCCACATCATGGGTCTGCTCTCTGCTGGCGGCGTTCACAGCCACGAAGATCACATCCTGGCGATGGTTGAAATGGCCGCCGAGCGCGGTGCAGAAAAAATCTATCTGCACGCTTTCCTCGACGGTCGCGATACCCCACCGCGCAGCGCGAAATCCTCCCTGCAAACCTTCGAAGAGAAGTTTGCTGAACTGGGCAAAGGCCGCGTGGCATCTATCATTGGCCGCTACTTCGCTATGGACCGCGACAATCGCTGGGATCGCGTTGAGCAAGCCTACGACCTGATGACTCAGGCATCTGGCGAATTCCAGTTTGATACCGCTGTTGCCGGTCTGGAAGCCGCTTATGCGCGCGACGAAAACGACGAATTCGTTAAAGCGACCGTGATTCGTGCAGAAGGCCAGGCCGATGCCGCAATGGAAGACGGCGACGCGCTGATCTTCATGAACTTCCGCGCTGACCGCGCGCGCGAAATTACCCGCGCTTTCGTGAACACCGATTTCGACGGTTTCGCGCGTAAAAAAGTCGTGAACCTCGACTTCATCATGCTGACCGAATACGCCGCAGACATTAAAGTGCCTTGCGCGTATCCACCTGCATCGCTGGCAAACACCTTCGGCGAGTGGATGGCGAAGAACGACAAAACGCAGCTGCGTATTTCTGAAACCGAAAAATATGCGCACGTAACGTTCTTCTTCAACGGCGGCGTCGAAGAGCCGTTCAAAGGCGAAGATCGCATTCTGATCAACTCACCAAAAGTGGCGACCTACGACCTGCAGCCTGAAATGAGTTCTGCCGAGCTGACCGAAAAACTGGTCGCAGCAATCAAAAGCGGTAAGTACGACACCATCATCTGTAACTACCCGAACGGCGATATGGTCGGGCATACGGGCGTGATGGAAGCAGCGGTGAAAGCGGTGGAAGCACTGGATCACTGCGTTGACGAAGTGACCAAAGCGGTTGAATCCGTTGGCGGCCAACTGCTGATCACCGCTGACCACGGCAACGCAGAGCAGATGCGCGATCCGTCTACCGGTCAGGCGCACACAGCACACACCAACCTGCCTGTTCCGCTGATTTACGTGGGTGAGAAATCTCTGAAAGCAGTCGAAGGCGGCAAGCTTTCCGACATCGCGCCAACCATGCTGACGCTGATGGGTATGGAAATCCCGCAAGAGATGACTGGCAAGCCGCTGTTCATCGTGGAATAATCCCTCCCCATGAGGGGAAAGGCGATTTTTTCAATCACATGGGTCGTGAAGCCGTTACGGTTATCAGTCAGGCCTCTGCTTTACGCCAGCGCACTCAGCGCTGGCGTATTGCTGTGCGCCGCATCCGCCCATGCGGATGACCGTGACCAGCTCAGATCCATTCAGGCTGATATCGCCGCGAAAGAACGCGCGGTTCGTCAGCAACAGCAGCAACGCTCCTCACTTCTTGCGCAGTTAAAACAGCAGGAAGAAGCCATCTCCGCCGCCGCGCGAAAGTTACGTGAAACCCAAAACACGCTTGCTCAGCTCAACAAGCAGATCGACGAAATGAACGCGTCGATTGCCAAACTTGAACGCCAGAGAGCCAGCCAGGAACGTAATTTAGCAGCACAGCTCGACGCCTCATTCCGTCAGGGCGAACATACCGGCATCCAGCTGATTCTGAGCGGTGAAGAAAGCCAGCGCGGGCAACGTTTACAGGCCTACTTCGGCTATCTGAACCAGGCGCGCCAGGAGACCATCGCGCAGCTCAAGCAGACGCGCGAAGAGGTCGACACGCAAAAAGCCGAGCTGGAAGAGAAGCAAAGCCAGCAGCAGACCTTGCTGTACGATCAGCAGGCCCAGCAGGCGAAGCTGGAGCAAGCACGAAACGAGCGTAAGAAAACGCTTTCCGGGCTGGAATCGTCCATTCAGGAAGGCCAAAGCCAGCTGGGTGAAATGCGCGCCAACGAATCTAAACTGCGCAACAGCATCGCCCGTGCCGAAGCGGCGGCGAAGGCGCGTGCCGAAAAAGAGGCACGTGAAGCGCAGGCCGTGAAAAATCGTCAACAAGAAGCGTCCCGCAAAGGTTCAACCTATAAGCCAACTGAAAGCGAGCGTTCGTTAATATCACGTACCGGCGGACTTGGCGCACCACGAGGGCAAGCTTACTGGCCAGTGCGTGGTTCAATTTTGCATCGCTATGGCGAACAGCTGCAGGGTGAGCTACGTTGGAAGGGTATCGTGATTGGCGCTTCTGAAGGAAGCGAAGTCAAAGCGATTGCCGATGGCCGCGTGATCCTTGCCGACTGGCTGCAGGGTTACGGACTTGTCGTTGTGGTAGAACATGGTAAAGGCGACATGAGTCTTTACGGTTACAACCAAAGCGCTCTGGTGAGCGTCGGCACTCAGGTCCGCGCAGGACAACCCATCGCCCTTGTGGGCAGTAGTGGCGGTCAGGGCCGCCCGTCACTCTATTTCGAAATTCGTCGCCAGGGTCAGGCGGTCAATCCACAGCCGTGGTTGGGAAGATAAGTTTTGCTTCAATTTCGTCAAATTGTTCTCTCCGTCGTCGGTACTCTGGCGCTGGCAGCACCGGTTTACGCAGGCAAACTGGCCATTGTGATCGATGACTTTGGCTATCGTCCGCACAACGAAAACCAGGTTCTGGTAATGCCCTCCGCCGTCTCCGTCGCCGTGTTACCCAATGCGCCACACGCGCGTGAAATGGCGACAAAAGCCCACAACAGCGGGCACGAAGTGTTAATCCACCTTCCTATGGCGCCGCTGAGCAAACAGCCGCTGGAAAAAGACACCCTGCGTCCGGATATGAGCAGCGACGAGATCGAGCGCATTATCCGCGATGCCTATGGCAAAGTGCCGTTTGCGGTCGGGCTGAACAACCATATGGGCAGCGCGATGACATCCAGCCTGTTTGGCATGCAAAAAGTGATGCAGGCGCTGGAACGCTACAACCTCTATTTCCTCGACAGTATGACGATTGGCAATAGCCAGGCGATGCGCGCCGCGCAGGGCACCGGTGTAAAGGTGATTAAGCGTAAAGTGTTCCTTGATGACACACAGAACGAAGCTGATATTCGCTTCCAGTTTAATCGCGCCGTACAGCTGGCACGCCGGAACGGATCAGCGATTGCCATTGGTCATCCGCATCCGTCTACGGTTCGGGTTTTACAGCAAATGCTGCCGACCCTGCCATCAGATATCACGCTGGTCCGCCCGAGCAGCCTCCTGAACGAACCACAGGTTGATACCTCGCGCCCGAACACCTCCGCGCCAGCGGGGAATACTCCCGCCACCACGCCGCGTAATCCGTTCCGTGGTGTGCAGATGTGCAAACCAAAACAGCCGCCTGAGCCGGTCTATGCCACTCGCTTCTTCACGGTAATTGGTGAGAGTATTAGCCAAAGTTCGCTGGCGAAATATGTCCAGCATCAGTGGCAAGGTTGGGGTAAGAAGGTGTAATCCCTGTCGCCTGTTATCGGGAATTATTCCACCAGCCGGGAGTCCGCATGCCCTTTAGCATCGGGCTCTTTTTTATTCTCGTGCTGATACCAGGCTTTGAAGTATTTCAAAAAGCTGTATGAGGTCGCGTACAGTCCCGTCACAATCCCCACTTTGCCCTGCCGCCACGCTCCGCTGAACACATACCATTTGAAGAACGCCCCGATAGCGCTGACCATACCGCGACTAATAGAGGGCCGCACGGTCTGATACTTCACCAGCCGCGACGTATAGCTATTCAGTTTATTGAACACTTCATGGAGGTTATAGAAGGTGTCATGGCGAACGCGCCCCGGGATTTTAGTCGCCAGAAGGGTGCCTTCCACTTTGTCATCGACCGGACGGTGGTTAAACCGCGCCAGAGTGCGATTGAAAAGACGCACCGGAAAATCAGGTGACGAAACAGGATAGATAGTTCTCACTTCTTCGCCCAGCACGTACCAGTAGCGGGCGATACGCCAGGCTTCGTTTGCAGCAGGTTCTTTTCCTGCTTTTAGCGCGAGGATGAAATCGACCGTTTCCGCATCAAGGATCTCATCGCTATCCATGCACAGAACCCAGTCATTGGCTGCCAGATCAATGGCATGGTTCATCTGCGCGCCATGCATCGTATAGGGATGGTGGTGAACCGGGAGATCGTACTCGCGACAGATATCCAGAGTGGCATCCGTACTTCCGGAATCGACGACGATCAGTTCATCCGCCACGGTAAGCAGCGGAGGCAGGACTTCGCGCAGCAAGCGCGAGGAATTACAGGTCAATAAACAAACGGTGAGCTTGAACATAGGCGCTGTAAAAGTAAACAAACCTTCAACAGACTGTATAAGCGAGTGGCAAAAAAAGCGAAGAAAAACTCGAAAAAATCCGATTGCGGATGCGAGAAGTGTGAAAGGGTGCGAAAAAGCGCCCGCAGGCGCTTTCGTTTTTAATCCCAGCTCAGGATCACTTTTCCTGACTGGCCCGAGCGCATTGCGTCGAAGCCTTTCTGGAAATCATCAATCCCGAAATGGTGGGTGATGATTGGCGTCAGGTCCAGACCCGACTGGATCAGGGCCGCCATCTTGTACCAGGTTTCAAACATCTCGCGGCCATAAATGCCTTTGATGAATAATCCTTTGAAGATGACTTTGTTCCAGTCGATAGACATATCTGACGGAGGGATCCCCAGCATGGCGATACGACCGCCGTGGTTCATGGTGTCGAGCATGGTACGGAACGCAGGTGGTGCGCCGGACATTTCAAGACCCACATCAAACCCTTCGGTCATGCCCAGCTCGGCCATAACGTCATTCAGGTTCTCTTTGGAAACATCGACCGCACGGGTGACGCCCATTTTACGCGCCAGCGACAGACGATATTCATTCACATCGGTGATAACCACATTACGCGCGCCAACGTGTTTAGCAACAGCTGCGGCCATAATGCCGATAGGACCCGCACCCGATACCAGCACATCTTCGCCCACTAAATCGAACGACAGCGCGGTGTGAACCGCGTTACCGAACGGGTCGAAGATAGAAGCCAAATCATCAGAGATATTGTCCGGAATTTTGAAGGCGTTAAATGCCGGGATAACCAGATATTCCGCGAAGCAGCCCGGGCGGTTAACGCCCACGCCGACCGTATTACGGCACAGATGAGTGCGCCCGCCGCGACAGTTACGGCAGTGGCCGCAGGTGATGTGGCCTTCACCGGAGACGCGATCGCCGATTTTAAAGCCTTTCACTTCCTGGCCGATACCGACCACTTCGCCGACGTATTCATGGCCAACAACCATCGGAACCGGAATGGTTTTTTGCGACCACTGATCCCAGTTGTAGATGTGAACGTCAGTCCCGCAAATGGCGGTTTTACGAATTTTGATCAGCAGATCGTTGTGACCGACTTCCGGCTCCGGCACGTCGGTCATCCAAATCCCTTCTTCCGCTTTCAGTTTGGATAACGCTTTCATCACAGGTCCTCAGGCAATCACGCCCAGTTGTTTGCCGATGCGGGTAAAGGCTTCAACCGCACGTTCAATTTGTTCAGGCGAATGCGCCGCAGACATCTGGGTGCGAATACGCGCCTGACCTTTTGGCACCACCGGGAAGAAGAACCCGGTGACATAAATCCCCTCTTTTTGCAGTTCGCGGGCAAAATTTTGCGCCACAACGGCATCGCCTAACATCACCGGAATGATCGCGTGATCGGCACCCGCCAGGGTAAAACCTGCGGCAGTCATTTTTTCACGGAACAGACGCGCGTTAGACCACAGGCGATCGCGCAGCTCAGCGCCCGATTCCACCATTTCCAGCACTTTGACAGAAGCAGAAACAATCGCCGGAGCAAGTGAATTGGAGAACAGATACGGGCGAGAGCGCTGGCGCAGCCACTCCACCACCTCTTTACGCGCGGCGGTATAACCGCCGGATGCGCCACCGAGCGCTTTGCCCAGCGTACCGGTGATGATGTCTACGCGTCCCATCACGTCGCAGTATTCGTGGGAACCGCGACCGTTTTCGCCGACAAAACCGACCGCGTGGGAGTCATCGACCATCACCAGCGCATCGTATTTATCCGCCAGGTCGCAGACGCCTTTCAGGTTGGCAATCACGCCGTCCATAGAGAACACGCCGTCGGTGGCGATCAGAACGTGACGCGCACCGGCTTCACGCGCTTCTTTCAGACGTGCTTCCAGCTCCTGCATATCGTTGTTTGCATAGCGGAAACGCTTCGCTTTACACAGACGCACGCCGTCAATGATAGAAGCGTGGTTCAGCGCGTCAGAAATAATCGCGTCTTCCGCGCCCAGCAGCGTTTCGAACAGACCACCGTTGGCATCGAAGCAGGAAGAGTAGAGAATCGCATCTTCCATCCCGAGGAACTCCGCCAGCTTCTTCTCCAGCACTTTGTGGCTGTCCTGAGTACCGCAAATGAAACGCACGGAAGCCATGCCAAAGCCGTGGGTGTCCATGCCGTTTTTCGCAGCGGCGATCAGCTCAGGGTGATTCGCCAGCCCTAAATAGTTGTTCGCACAAAAGTTGATCACATGGCTGCCGTCAGCGACGGTGATGTCCGCCTGCTGCGCAGACGTGATAATACGCTCTTCTTTAAACAACCCTTCCGCACGGGCGGTCTCCAGGTCGTTGTTTAACTGTTTGTAAAAATCACCACGCATTGCAATTCTCCAGACTCGGCAAATTTCGGCACATATTACCCAAACCTATACGTCGATACGAGATGACGCATCATTAGTTCTCGTTTTTGCAGCATAAATCACGCGTACCCTTTTTACACATACACAAAATCATTCACACTGCCTCAAGGCGGAAAGAGAAGAAATCCCCGGGAGCATAGATAACTCTGTGAACGGGGTTTCTGAACACAGCCAACGCCGGGGCGGCGTGAAGGATGAAGTGTATGTCGGTGAATGGCTGAAGGGCCGCCATACTAATGATATGATATGAGTATTAGTGTTCGGGATTGTCCCCGGACTCCACACTACAAAGGTTACCGTTATGATCATCGTTACCGGCGGCGCGGGCTTTATCGGCAGCAACATTATCAAGGCCCTCAATGACAAAGGCATCACCGACATTCTGGTGGTAGACAACCTGAAAGACGGCACCAAGTTCGTCAATCTGGTCGATCTGAATATTGCCGACTACATGGATAAAGAAGATTTTCTGATCCAGATTATGGCCGGTGAAGAGTTCGGCGAGATCGAAGCCATCTTCCACGAAGGCGCGTGCTCCTCCACCACAGAGTGGGATGGCAAGTACATGATGGATAACAACTATCAGTACTCTAAAGAGGTTCTTCACTACTGTCTGGAGCGTGAAATTCCGTTCCTGTACGCATCTTCCGCAGCCACTTACGGCGGCCGCACCTCCGACTTCATCGAATCCCGCGAATACGAGCAGCCGCTGAACGTGTACGGTTACTCCAAATTCCTGTTCGACGAATATGTCCGTCAGGTTCTGCCAGAAGCGAATTCCCAGATTGTGGGCTTCCGCTACTTTAACGTTTACGGGCCGCGCGAAGGTCACAAAGGCAGCATGGCGAGCGTGGCGTTCCATCTGAACACTCAGCTGAACAACGGCGAAAGCCCGAAACTGTTCGAAGGCAGCGATAGCTTCAAGCGTGACTTCGTCTATGTCGGCGACGTGGCGGCGGTGAATCTGTGGTTCTGGGAAAACGGCGTGTCCGGCATTTTCAACCTCGGAACTGGCCGTGCCGAATCCTTCCAGGCCGTGGCCGATGCCGCGCTGGCCTGGCATAAAAAAGGCAGCCTCGAGTACATTCCGTTCCCTGAAAAACTAAAAGGTCGTTATCAGGCATTCACTCAGGCGGACCTGACCAACCTGCGCGCTGCGGGTTATGACAAGCCGTTCAAGACCGTTGCCGAAGGCGTAACGGAATATATGGCCTGGCTGAACCGCGACGCGTAAGCATGAAAATTTTGGTGATTGGCCCGTCCTGGGTGGGTGACATGATGATGTCACAAAGTCTCTATCGCACGCTCAAGGCGCGCTATCCCCAGGCGATAATCGACGTGATGGCACCCGCATGGTGCCGTCCGCTGTTGTCGCGTATGCCGGAAGTGAACGAGGCGATTCCGATGCCGCTCGGCCACGGGGCGCTGGAAATCGGCGAGCGCCGCAAGCTCGGCCATAGCCTGCGCGAAAAACGCTACGATCGCGCCTTTGTCCTGCCAAACTCCTTTAAATCGGCTTTAGTGCCCTTCTTCGCTGGCGTGCCGCATCGTACCGGCTGGCGCGGCGAGATGCGCTACGGTCTGCTGAATGACGCGCGTGTGCTGGATAAAGAGGCCTGGCCGTTGATGGTTGAGCGCTATGTGGCGCTGGCCTACGATAAAGGCGTGATGCGCACGGCGAAGGATCTGCCGCAACCTTTGCTGTGGCCGCAACTGCAGGTGCACGACGGTGAAAAATCGCACACCTGTAACGCGTTTGGCATTTCGTCCGAACGTCCGATGATCGGCTTTTGCCCGGGTGCCGAATTTGGTCCGGCAAAACGCTGGCCGCACTATCACTATGCGGCGCTGGCAAAACAGCTGATTGATGAAGGCTATCAGATTGTGCTGTTCGGTTCGGCGAAGGACCACGAGGCGGGCAACGAAATTCTCGCCACGCTCAGCAATGAACAGCAGGCCTGGTGTCGCAATCTGGCGGGAGAAACACAGCTGGAACAGGCGGTTATTTTGCTGGCCGCCTGTAAAGCCGTGGTCACCAATGATTCGGGTCTGATGCACGTCGCTGCCGCGCTGAACCGCCCGCTGGTCGCCCTGTATGGCCCAAGCAGCCCTGATTTCACACCACCGCTTTCGCACAAAGCGCGCGTCATTCGTTTGATCACGGGCTATCACAAAGTGCGTAAAGGCGATGCCGCAGAGGGTTATCATCAGAGTCTGATCGACATTACGCCGCAGCGTGTCCTCGACGAGCTGAACGATCTGCTGTTGAACGATGAAGGATAACGGATGCGGGTACTGATCGTTAAAACGTCTTCAATGGGTGATGTGTTACATACGTTACCGTCGCTGACAGATGCCATGCGCGCCATCCCCGGTATTCGCTTTGACTGGGTGGTGGAAGAAGCTTTCGCGCAGATCCCCGGCTGGCATGAAGCGGTCGATCGCGTGATTCCGGTGGCGATTCGCCGCTGGCGTAAAGCGTGGTTTTCTGCCCCGATCAAAGCCGAGCGTAAAGCCTTTCGCGAAGCGGTTCAGGCGCAGCATTACGATGCGATTATCGACGCGCAGGGGCTGGTCAAAAGCGCGGCGCTGGTGACGCGTCTGGCGCACGGCGTTAAGCACGGTATGGACTGGCATAGCGCCCGTGAACCGCTGGCGAGCCTGTTCTACACCCGCAGCCACGCCATCGCTAAACAGCAGCATGCCGTTGAACGTACCCGCGAGCTGTTTGCTCAAAGCCTTGGTTACGCCAAACCTGATAGTCAGGGCGATTACGCTATATCGCAGCATTTTCTCCATGATTCACTGCACGATGCCTCGCCATATCTGATTTTCCTGCACGCCACGACGCGCGATGACAAGCACTGGCCAGAAACGCACTGGCGCGAACTGATCGCTTTGCTCGCGCATTCTGGTCTGCGGATTAAACTCCCGTGGGGCGCACCGCATGAGGAAGCGCGCGCGCAGCGTCTGGCTGAAGGTTTTGATTACGTGGACGTTCTGCCCCGTATGAAGCTTGACGGTGTCGCCCGGCAGCTGGCAGGGGCGAAAGCCGTTGTCTCAGTCGATACCGGGCTAAGCCATCTGACGGCAGCGCTGGATCGACCTAATATTACGCTTTACGGCCCAACGGATCCGGGTCTCATTGGCGGCTATGGAAAAAATCAAACTATCTGCCGCCCGGAACATTCATCGCAGCTGAGCGATCTCAGCGCCGCTGCGGTTTTTGCGCAATTAGAGCCTTTGCTGGCAGCAGAGAGAGCCTATGTCTGATTTTTTCTCAGCGGAGCGCCCGCCAAAGCGCGTGCTGATCATCAAGCTGCGCCACCACGGTGACGTTCTGCTGACCTCACCGGTCTTTACCGTGTTGAAAAAAAACTGGCCTGATGTCGAAGTCGATGCCTTGGTGTATGACGACACCCAGGCGATGCTCACCAGCCACCCGTATATCGATCAGGTACATACCATTGGTCGCCAATGGCGTAAACAGGGCTGGTTCGCACAATTCCGACTTTATCGTGCGTTACTGAACACACTCAAAGCACGTCAGTACGATGTGCTGATTAATCTGACCGAACACTGGCACGGCGCGCGTCTGGCTCGCCGGCTCAAGCCGCGCGTTTCCGTGGGCTTTAAGCCCGACAAACGCGGTGGTCTGGCGCGTCGTCGCTGGGTGAAATCCTTCACCACGCTGTACCCGGCGATTCAGGATAACAGCCGTCACATGGTAGAGGTGAACCTCGACGCCCTGCGCCGTATCGGGATTCACCCGCAAAACGATGAAGATAAACACACGCTGTTTATCCCGGGCGACGCGGCTGAGGCTTCGATTGCTGAAAAGCTGGCCGGGTTCGGCCTGACCAGCAAATCCTACATTCTGGTACATCCGACCTCGCGCTGGATGTTTAAAGCCTGGGAAATCAAAAAGCTGGCGGCCACCATCGACAACCTCGCTTCGCGCGGTTTGCCGATTATTCTCTCTGCTGCACCGTCGAAAGAAGAGTCGGCGTATATGGATGAGCTGCGAGCCGCGCTCAGACAACCAGTGTTTGATTTAAGCGGACAGCTCAACCTGAAAGAGCTGGGCGCCCTGATGAAACACGCACGGATCTACTTTGGTGTCGATTCCATGCCCATGCATTTGGCCAGTGCGGTCGGCACGCCGACCATTGCGATCTTCGGCCCGACGGGTGCGATTAAATGGGCACCGTGGGGCGTGAACTATCGCGTGATCACAGCCGGAATGACCTGTCAGCCCTGCGGCAAAGCGGGCTGTGGAGACAGTGGCGTTTCCGACTGCATCACCGCCATTACGCCACAACAGGTGTTAAGCGCGATTGATACGCTACTCCTGGAATATCCTGCATGAAGCTGGCCATCGTCCGACAGACATATAACCCCAACGGCGGCGCGGAGCGCTTTGTCTCGCGGGCGCTAAACGTTCTGGCGCAGGATACCGCGCTGGATGTGACGCTCATTGCCCGGCAGTGGGAAGATGCCGCAGGCTGGAAAACGCTGACGGTAAACCCGCCCTTTCGAAATCGTCTGAGCCGCGAGTCTGGCTTTGCCGAAGCCGCCGCCGCACAGTTCGCCCGCTTTGATATCGTGCAGAGCCATGAGCGTATTCCCGGCGCGACCATTTTCCGTGCCGGTGATGGCGTGCATGCCACCTGGCTTGCGCAATATGGCCGCGTTTTATCGCCGCTGGCGCGCTGGGCGCAGTCTTTGAGTCGCTATCACCGCTACATTCTGCAGGCGGAAACGCAGATGTTTACCCATCCTCAGTTACGCAAAGTGATCTGTAATTCGAAGATGGTGCGGGATGATATCGCTCGTCGCTTCAGCCTGGCGGATGACAAGCTGGCGGTTATCTATAACGGTGTCGACACTCATCACTTTAGCCCCGCGGTGCATAAACTTTCGCAGCGTGAAGCATGGGGTATTCCGCCACAAGCGCCCGTGCTGGCCTATGTCGGCTCCGGGTTTAGCCGCAAGGGCGTTGCCACCGCGCTACGCGCGATTGTGCCGCATGCGGATGTCTGGTTGCTGGTCGCCGGACGCGATAAGCACGCCAAAAAGTACCAAAAACTGGCCAGCGCGCTCGGCATCTCATCACGCGTTCGCTTCCTGGGTCCCGTGGCTGATGTTCGTCAGGTTTACGGCAGCGCCGATGCGCTGATCCTGCCAACGCTTTACGATCCCTTCCCGAATGTTTGCGTCGAGGCGCTGGCCTGCGGCCTGCCGCTGCTGACGAGCCACGGCTGTGGCGCAGCAGAATGGATTCAGGAAGGGGTCAATGGCTGGGTGCGTGATGCGCTGGATAGCGCAGGCTATCAGCAGGCAATTCAAAGCTGGCTCGAGGGTCGCCGGCAAGGGGTGAACTATTCAGCCGCGGCGCGCGCTACGGCTGAACCCTACACCCTGGAACGGATGGCTAAAGAGCTACAGTCGCTCTATCACGATCTGTTGCGCTGAGCCGCTGCTGCAGAGAATACGCTCTCCATCGCTTCCAGCATGCATTCACGCGTGAAGTGGGCGCACAGGTAATCATAGCCCTGCTGCGCCAGCGTCTCGCGAAGCATTGCGTCATCGTGTAGTTTTATAATCGCTTCGTGCAGCGCAGACTCATCGCGTTGGGCAATCAGTAATCCCGTTTGGCCGTCGATCACCGCATCAGCCGTGCCACCCGCATCGGTGGCGATGGTCGCAACACGCGATGCCAGCGACTGCAACACGCCCTGCGGGACGCCTTCCATATCGTGTGAGGGGCTAAGAGCAATATCAAACGCCGGAAACCACCGTTCAGGATCGCTGCGATGCCCTGCCATCAGCACGCGTTGCTGTAATCCCAGTTCAACAATTTCCTGTTCCAGCGTGGCTTTGTGCGGCCCTTCGCCAACAATAGCCAGTTTGATCCGCGGATTATCTATTTTCGCCAGCGCACGCAGCAGAACGCTGTGACCTTTATTTGGACGCAGATGCGATACCACGCCAAGCCAGAAGTCATCCTGAGATAATCCACAATGCGCCCTGGACTGCTGTTTATCCGCCGGGTGGAAACGCTGTGTATCGACGCCACTGGGCACCGAAGTGCTTTGCGCCATCGGTACGCCAATATCGGCCATCTGATGGCGCAGCGCTTCCCCTGTTGTCACGATATGCGCGCAGGCTTTGCGAAACAGCCAGCGCGTGGTCCAGTTGTTACGCGGCACGCCCGACGCGTGACGGGTGCGCACCAGCGGCACAGGATTTGAAAGGGTTAAATTGGCGAGCGCCACCAGCCAGGTATCAGCTGAATTGTGACTATTAATGACATCAATGGCGTGGCGGTTTTGTTTCAGCCACTGGCGCAACAATTGCAGATTTTTAACATTTTTTCGCTTGAGCGGCATAGTCACAACCGTCAGTCCGGCCTCGCGTGCCAGGGCATGTAGAGGCGCGGTTTCCGGGCAAAGTATGGTCACCTGATGGCCGCGCTGAATCATGCCAGACGACTCATTAATAATACGTAAAGGTTGTCCGCCTTTGCCGCCATCTGCTTCAGTGTGAACAATATGCATAAATTTCCTGTCAATGGGCTGTAGCCTCTCGAATCAGGGATTATATACGCGGCGGGCCACGGAATGCATAAAGTAAACATTAAGCTGAAAGTAACGGATTATTCCTGCTTACAAACATTGTCCTTCTGTAGTTATCCCTTCTGTGGTACTTTTCTCTCGCTTTTATTCCCATCGGATAGCCGTGAAATTTTCGCAGCGCTTTGTTAACTAACAGATAAAGACCGAATTTCTTAATCACTACCAAAATTATGACAAATTTTCGCAACATCCTGACGGGCCTTTTAGTGCTGGCTGTACTGGCTTTGTGTTTTGTCTGGCCAATTCCTAATGACCAGCTGCCTTTCCATCGCAATGGCCTGATTTATCCCATCATTGTGGTCACTTTGGGCCTGTTTTTCAGCTCACCGGCAGCGAAGAAAAATTTAAACTTAAGCAAAATTAAGTTTGTTCTCATCGTGGTTTGGGTATTAACGTTATTTATCCTGATTAATGGTCTCTTTGTTGCGCCTGATATTAAAGAGATGGTTTCTACCTGGGATGGACAATGGTTGCGCCCGGTATTACTTTTCTGCGCGGGTCTGGTGTTATTACCGACCATTCAAAGCCAACTGCCTTCTGTCACTGCCGCACGATTCTTTACGCTGATTGTTCTCTTTTTCTGGGGCGTCGTGTGCATCCATTTATTGGATACGCTCTGGCTTTACTGGCGCGACGGGGTCATTCACTGGGGCGAAACGCGAATCGTCTTTAACCGCACGCGCATGAGTTTCCAGGTGAATATGATCACCGGTTTTATTCTTGCGGAACTGTTAGCACGCGGTCTGCTGCATCAGCGTTTTTTACGCCTCAAAACCTGTGTTCTGGCATTGATGGTGCTGAGCAACCTGGTCTGTACCGCGCTGGTGGATACCCGCTGGGGCACGATTGGGCTGGTCGGAAGCTTGTTCTCGACGTTCATTCTTTTAAGCCTGCATAGCATGCGCCGCAGTCGTGTCGTGCTCACCGGTAGCATTTTACTCGGCATCGTTATTGCTTCAGCCTTACTTGGCTACGCGTCGTGGAAAACAGATCCCCGTTGGCAAAGCCTGGAAAGTGATGCGATTGCCGGCTGGAACGCGCCTTTCACCAGCTTCTGCTACAACAAAACGAACGGGACAGTGCCACGTAATGATATGGGCCGCCCAATGAACCATTCTAACGGCTGCCGGGCCAGTTTCTTCCACCAGGGCTGGGGACTCATCGCGGAGCACCCTGCAGGCATGGGGCCACGCAAAGAGGCTTTCCGCTACGTATTGCGTCGCGACACTCAGGATAACCGCATCAATATTCCTCATAGCCACTACGGTCTGATTGAATTTGGTATCCAGAATGGGGTTATCGGCATTGCTGGCTGGCTGATTCTGCTGGCAGGTTGCTGGTATGTCGGTTGGCGAGAATTCCGTCATGGCAACACCATGGTGGGCATGTTCTTACTGCTGTTTACGATCGGTTTCTTCTCCAGAACCATGGTTGATCACAACCTTAAAGACCACTATCTGGAGCAATATATGCTCTTGACCGGGCTACTCATCGGGATGTGCGCGCTACGTCCTGCAAAAGATAAAGCGCCCCACTCCTGAGAATCAATACCGTGCGCCGATGCGGATAAACATCGGCGCACTCATAGCCATCAGAACTCTTTAACCTCTCGGCTGTCGAAATGCCATCGCACGTTACAGTTGAAAACGTTGAGCGCGGCATCACCGCGGAATAATACGGAGTAAGCATGTCTGGAACGCCTCAATTAAGCCTCGTTGTCGCCGTATATAATGGCGAACCATTCCTGAGCGCTTTTTTTGACAGCATTAAGAAACAGAATCTGGAAAGTCTTGAGCTGATCATTGTGAATGATGGCTCAACCGACGGTTCTGCTGAGATCATTTCCCGCTGGGCCCACGAGTTTCAGGATTTCCAGGTTATCGACCAGGCCAACGGCGGCGTATCAGCAGCCCGTAATACCGGCCTTGCCGTGGCGAAAGGAGAGTACGTTGCCTTCCCGGATATAGACGATGTGATTTACCCGGGAATGTATCCACGCCTGCTGGAAATCGCTTTTGCCGGCGATCTGGACGTTGCCACCTGTAACGGCACCTATATTTACGATGACGGCCGGCCATCGAAAAAGATTTTCCCGTCTGACAAGCTTGCGTCCACGGGTGTTCTGGACGGTCCTACGTGGCTGCAAATGGCGCTGGAATCGCGCAAATTCCTGCATGTGACCTGGCTGAATATCTATCGTCATGCCTTTATTAAAGAGCAGGGTTTTACCTTCGAACAGGGTCTGCGCCATCAGGATATTCCGTGGACAACGGAAGTGTTGCTGACCGCGAAGCGGGTGCAATACGTGGATGAAGTCTTTTACGATTATCTGATTCACTCCGCCTCTGTATCGCATACGCCGGGCACCGACGACACCCGCATGCGCTCCTCTCGCCACTATATGAAAATCCTCGAGATGTTGGATGCGATTAATAAACGCTATCCGGAGCAGGTGAAACGCGTCCCCGCCTGTCACTGGCAGATCGCGAAAGAGGGCCTGGGTATTCTCCACAGTATTAATAATATTGAGGACATGGCGAAGAAACGTGAGATCATTCGCGAGCTTTTTGAACGTGGCATCTGGTCCATGATCTGGCAAAACGCGCGTGGATTACGCCAACGCTGGCGTCTTGGACGTCGCTACTTCCGCCTTAAAAAAATTCTCGGCTAACGGACATTATGAGCAAACTCAAACTACACGCGGTCTCCCGCGCCGATTTTATTGCTAAAAATTACGCAGATTTCCAGACGTTGCTGGATAACCGCGTAAACCCGGATGACATTCCTGAGCGTTTTTATTGCGGCGGTCGCGGCGGATGGACTTTCCAGACGACGCTGGCGCTTAAACACTATTACGGCGACGACATTGAGTGTTCCTTTGGCTCAGAATGCCGGGCAGATGCCATCAACCTGATGCACAACGATGACTTTGGCTCACGCGTTAAGCCGTGGCGCGGTGTGACCGTGGTAGCGCGTGCCGACCGTCCGCCGGTCATTGGTGCTGATGTGGTGGTCGATCAGAATCCTGAAGTCGACGGCCACAATAACCGAATTTTCGTGCCTTACTGGCCACAGCCCGGTGTCAAACCGCGCGAGCGTACCGATGAAACGGTAAAAACCGTAGCCTTCTTTGGCCGCGTCGACAGTTTCCCGGAAGCGTATCGCGAAGGCAATTTCAAACAGCGTCTGGCGGAACAGGGTATCGAGCTGCGGATTTCATTCGATAACTGGACGAACTACCAGGACGTGGATGTCTGTATCAGTTTCCGGAAATCGCACGACCATAAACTTGCCCGTAAGCCTGCCAGCAAACTGATCAACAACTGGCTGGGGAAAACGGTCATGGTGTGTGACGATGAACCGTCTTACCGCGCCATTCGCGAAAGCGACCTGGATTATCTGATCGCGAAAAACCCGGACGAAGCGTTCGAGGCGATCATGCGTCTAAAAAATTCTCCTGAGCTGTATCGTCAGATGCGCGAACAGGGTGATAAACGACTGCAGGTCTATTCCCGTGAAGCGGTTGCCGCTCGCTGGTTTGCCCTGTTTGAGGACATCTGGCGGAAAGGATTGCACAATCGCCCCACGCTGGTTCGTGCTGTGCGCTTTGCTTTTGGCAAAGCCATTCGCCCGCTGACTAAAAAGTTCTGAGTTAGATTGAGTCTGAATATGTTCAAAACATCTACACAATCATCACTCACACCGCGCCGCAATGTTCTGCGCACGCTGGTGTTGACGCTTGCTTTCCTGGTGCTGTTTTCGCTGTCCGAAATTATCATTCTGCTGAAGGATCACGTTTACCAGCCGAAAGCCGGGGATATCTCGCTGTATCTGATCATTTCTGTTCTGGCGGCGATCAGTGCGCGTTTCTTCCTGACTCGCCTGCTGTTGGCCGTCACCTTTATTGTGCAAATATCGGAAGCGGTCTACTACCAGTTCTACGGTCAGTTTTATGGCCCGAGCGAGGTCTGGCTGGCGTTCGTGGAAACGAAAGACATCGCCAGCGGCATTACCGATAGTCTGGGCTCCCTGGGGATCTATTTCGCTATCATGGTGGTGGCCATCATTTTTGCGCTGTTCTTTACGCGTCGAATGGCCCCTCAGTGGCATAAGTGGCTGGCAATGCCATGCCTGCTCGCCATCGTCGTCATGTTCGCGGGTCAGTTCTATAAAGCCATCGACGGGCAGATGTATAAGTTCAACCCGGATCTGCGCCATTCGTTACTGCGCAATGGCCTCTCTGCGATGAGCTATAGCGCCATTCGTCTGATCCCAGAGGCTATTTCCGGTGAAAATCAGCGCATAACGCACTACGAGCCTTATCAGGTCAAACCCATTGAAGGGACGCAGGCCGGCAAGTATTCCATCATTCTGGCGATTGGCGAGAGCCTGAACCCGCACCACGTTGGCGCGCTGGGCTACGAGCGTGATACGACTCCTGAACTGAAAGCGCTTATGGATCAGTACCAGGGCACAGGTCGCCTGATTGTGTCTAACGCCGTCTCGACTCGCGTCGCCATTCCGATGCTAGTGAATAACCTGCGCGAGCCGGATAACTACGGCGCGTATAAATCAAAATCGACCAATATCTTTGCCAACGCGAAAAAACAGGGCTATCAAACTGCATTCATCTCCGCACAGGGGCTGGAAGGGTTGAGCAACTGGATTGGCATTCACGACATCGATCTGTGGGAAGATACCCAGATTCGCCCGGCGCCGGATGTCGGTGCGGATGTCGTGCTCACGCCATCGGTTGAAAAGGCGAGCCTGGACTGGAACAAACCGTTCCTGATGGTGCTCAACAGCCGGGCGCCGCATATCCCTTACGAGCGTAATATTCCGCCGGGATTTGCTAAATTCTCCACGCCACACCTGAGTGATGACGTGGCGCAGAAGAAAAATGAGTACGACGATGCCGTTCGTCTGTATGACAAAGAGCTGGCCTCCGCGATCCGCACCACGATGACAAAATCCAAACTGCCGGTGCTGGTGTTTATCACTTCGGATCACGGAGAACGCGTGGGTGACGGCGGCTTGTTCGGCCACTCTGTCGTAGAAATGCCTATCGCCCAGGTTCCGTTTATCTATTTCAGCAACGATCCGACCTGGTCAATGAGCGCAATCAGCCCGCAGATACCGCTGAACCACTATCAGGTGGCGACGCTTATCAACAAAATGCTGGGCTACTCGGTCAGCAATCCGAATCAGAAAGACGACAGCTTCTTCATTACCGGCGGTGATATTCGCGGCCTCTCGGAGCGCGTAACCTACCATTTGAATGCGCTCCCTGAAGCGGAGCGTTAATCCGTAAGGCACTCAACGGGCAAGCAATTGCCCGTTTTTTTTGGCGTAAACGAACGTAACACCGTCAAATGGACGAGCAAAAACGCCAAAGAGATAGCTTTAAACGGTCTAAATGCTTAGAATTTGCCCGCCGAAACTGAAAAACGGATAATCGCTTGGAATTGTTGTATACCGCCCTGCTCTACCTCATTCAGCCCCTGGTGTGGCTGCGACTGCTGCTTCGTAGCCGGAAAGCGCCTGCGTACCGAAAACGCTGGGCCGAACGCTATGGCTACTGCCGCAATAAAGTCGCGCCGGACGGTATTTTGCTGCATTCCGTTTCCGTCGGTGAGACGCTGGCGGCGATCCCACTGGTTCGCGCGCTACGCCACCGCTATCCGTCATTACCGATTACCGTCACCACCATGACGCCGACGGGCTCCGAGCGCGCGATGTCCGCCTTCGGCAAAGACGTGCATCATGTCTACCTGCCCTATGATTTACCCTGCGCCATGAATCGTTTCCTCAACACCGTGCGCCCGAAGCTGGTGATTGTGATGGAAACCGAACTATGGCCGAATATGATTTCCGCCCTGCATGCCCGTAAAATTCCGCTGGTCGTCGCCAACGCGCGCCTGTCTGAACGCTCAGCGAAAGGTTATGGCAAGCTGGGACAGTTTATGCGCCGCCTGCTGTCAAAAATCACGCTGATCGCAGCGCAAAACGAAGAAGACGGTGCGCGCTTTATTTCCCTTGGCCTCAAGCGTAATCAGCTTGCGGTCACCGGCAGCCTCAAATTTGATATCTCCGTTACCCCAGAGCTGGCCGCCCGCGCAGTCACCTTGCGCCGCCAGTGGGCACCGCGTCGCCAGGTGTGGATTGCCACCAGTACACATGATGGCGAAGAAGAGATCATCCTGCAGGCGCACCGCAAACTGCTGGAAAAATTCCCCGATTTACTGCTGATTCTGGTGCCTCGCCATCCGGAACGTTTTAAAGATGCCCGTGAGATGGTGCAGAAAGCCGGTTTTAGCTTCATTCTGCGCAGCAGTGGCGAGATCCCCTCGGGCAGCACTCAGGTGGTCATTGGCGATACCATGGGCGAACTGATGCTGCTGTACGGAATTGCCGACCTGGCATTCGTGGGCGGCAGTCTGGTCGAACGCGGCGGTCACAATCCGCTAGAGCCAGCCGCACATGCGATCCCCGTTTTGATGGGCCCGCATATATTTAACTTCAAAGATATCTGCGCTAAATTGCAGCAAGCCGATGGCTTGATTACCGTGACCGATGCGGATTCGGTGGTGAAAGAGGTCTCTACCCTGCTCACCGACGAAGATTACCGCTTGTGGTATGGTCGCCATGCTGTCGAGGTGCTGCACCAGAATCAGGGCGCATTGACCCGCCTGCTGCAACTTCTGCAACCTTATTTGCCTCAGCGGAGTCATTAATGTCAAAGCGTCTGTCGGTGGTGATGATCGCCAAAAACGCCGCCGACCTGCTTCCGGAGTGTCTGGATTCTGTCTCCTGGGCCGATGAGATCATTCTTCTCGATTCTGGTAGTGACGACAACACCACGGAAATTGCCCGCGCCGCAGGGGTAAAGGTCTTTGTCGATACGGACTGGCAGGGCTACGGCATTCAGCGTCAGCGTGCGCAATCTTTTGCCACCTGCGAGTACGTGCTGATGATCGACACCGACGAGCGCATCACTCCCGAGCTTCAGCACGCCATTCAGGCCACTCTTGCTGCGCCGGTTTCTGGCGCGGTGTATAGCATCGCCCGCCGCAACTATTTCCTCGGTCGATTTATGCGCCACAGCGGCTGGTATCCGGACCGCGTTTTGCGTCTTTACGAACGCGAGCGTTACCGCTACAACGATAATCTGGTGCATGAATCGCTGGATTGCGACAAGGCGCAGGTGATCGCTCTGTCAGGCGATTTACGTCATCTCACCTGTCGGGATTTTGCCAGCTTCCAGCGCAAACAGCTCAACTACGCCACCGCATGGGCGCAGGAGCGCCATCAGCGCGGCAAGAAGACAACGATTGCAGGCATCTTCGCCCATACGCTGGGGGCGTTTCTGAAAACGCTGCTGCTGCGTGGGGGCGTACTGGACGGCAAACAGGGCTGGTTACTGGCAGTGGTTAATGCACAGTATACTTTCAACAAATACACCGAGCTGTGGGCGTTGAACCGCGGCTACTCAGAGAAAGCGTGAGCCATGAGCACTAAAGCGATTTATCCGGGTACCTTCGATCCGATCACTAACGGCCACATTGATATCATCACGCGCGCCGCAAGCATGTTTGATCAGGTTATTCTGGCGATCGCCGCCAGCCCCAGCAAAAAACCGATGTTCGACCTGAATGAACGCGTCGCGCTGGCGAGTGCCGCCATTGCGCACCTGCCGAATGTGGAAGTCGTAGGCTTTAGCGATTTAATGGCGAACTTCGCCAGGGCACAGCAGGCTAAAATCCTGATCCGTGGATTACGCGCCGTTGCCGATTTTGAATACGAGATGCAGCTGGCGCATATGAACCGTCATCTGATGCCAGAGCTGGAAAGCGTCTTCCTGATGCCGTCGAAAGAGTGGTCGTTTATCTCATCATCGCTGGTGAAAGAGGTGGCGCGCCACGCGGGAGATGTCACCCACTTCCTGCCAGCGAACGTTCATCAGGCGCTGATGGATAAGCTCAAATAATTCACTTCTGGCACTGGCGGCAGTAAAACGTTGCGCGCTGCGCATGTTTGGTCGCCACCACTGGCGTACCGCACACCCTGCACGGCTCACCCTTACGGCCATACACCTGCAGTTCCTGCGCAAAATAACCCGGTTTCCCGTCGCTTTGCAGAAAATCCTTCAGTGTCGTTCCGCCCTGTTCGATCGAGCGCAGCAGAACCGCTTTAATCACTTTTACCAGCAATTCGCACTCCTGCGTTGAAAGCGATGACGCCAGCCGATCGGGATGGATCCCGGCAGCGAAAAGTGATTCGCTGGCATAGATGTTGCCAACGCCGACCACCAGTTTGTTATCCATCAGCCAGGGTTTAATCGGCGTCTTCTTTTTCGCACATTTCGCTTGCAGATATTCGGCGTTAAACGCCTCGCTCAGCGGTTCCGGGCCGAGATGGGCCAGTACGTTATGCCCTTCAAGCTCTTTGGTCCACAGCCATGCGCCAAAGCGGCGAGGATCGGTATAACGCAGCACTTTGCCGTTGCTCATCACCAAATCGACGTGGTCATGTTTTTCGGCTGGTCGTTCTTCGGTGAGAATACGCAGACTTCCGGACATGCCCAGGTGGATGATTATCCAGCCGTCCGGCAATTCCAGCAGCAGATACTTAGCGCGACGTTGCACACTGAGCACAGGCTTGTCGCTGAGGGTGTGGATCTCATCGGAAACCGGCCAGCGGAGGCGACCGTTGCGAACGATGGCATGAAGAATGGTCTGGCCAACCAGGTGCGGTTCAATTCCACGACGGCTGGTCTCTACCTCAGGTAATTCAGGCATGTTTCCTCCATTGAGATACACAGAATGCAAAAAACCCCGCGATTGCGGGGTTTTTCTTTACAAGGAATCTAAAATTATTTGATTTTAGCTTCTTTGTATAAAACGTGCTGACGGACAACTGGATCGAACTTTTTCAGTTCCAGTTTTTCCGGCTTAGTACGCTTGTTCTTCGTGGTGGTGTAGAAGTGACCAGTACCAGCAGAAGAAACCAGCTTGATTTTCTCACGAATACCTTTAGCCATGATTTATTTCCTCTTAAGTACTTAGTACTTTTCGCCACGGGCACGCAGTTCGGACAGAACTGTATCAATGCCTTTCTTATCGATTACACGCATACCTTTAGCAGATACGCGCAGGGTGACAAAACGCTTCTCGCTCTCAACCCAAAAACGGTGAGAGTGCAGGTTCGGCAGGAAACGGCGTTTAGTCGCGTTCAGTGCGTGGGAACGGTTGTTACCGGTCACCGGACGCTTGCCAGTAACTTGGCAGACTCGGGACATGTCTATTCTCCAAAAATCAAATTAGCTCGAGCTTCGTATGGGGTATCGGCGCCTCGTCAGGCTTTACAGCCCGGTCATCGCGGTTCTAAGCGAACTCTCGATTGCCAGGCCCAAATGCCAAACCCGAGATTCTCAAAGGTGGCGTAGTATACGCTGACTCGACGATGTGCTCAAGTCCCGAACAGACAAAGATCCCGATGGATCGCGCGAAATGGTCTAAATCCAACCATGTTCAGCAAAAGAAACATACTCTCCACGACCGATAATGAAATGGTCAAGTACACGAATGTCCATGAATTGACAGCATTTAACGATGCGCTCGGTGATCTCTTTGTCAGCTTTACTCGGATTAGCGCAACCCGAGGGGTGATTATGCGCGAGGATCACGGCGGCCGCATTCACTTTTATCGCTTCGCGGACAATTTCTCGCGGATGGACCTCAACATGACTCAATGTCCCGGCAAAAAGACGGCTGTGTGTCAGCACCCGATTTTTGTTATCGAGAAAGATCACCAGGAAGATCTCACGCTCGGCATCAGAAAGCTGGCTTTGCAAAAATTCGCGTGTCATTTCAGGGCTTAATAACAGATTTTCCTCGAGCACGCGCACGCTGTGATAGCGTCGCGCCAGCTCAGCAATCCCTTTAAGCTGTGCATATTTGGCCAGGCCAATGCCTTCAACATGCTTAAATTGCACCAAATCGGCGGAGAGCAAACCGTAGAGTGAGCCAAAATGCTGCAGCAGCTCCTGCGATAAAATAAACACACTCTTCCCTGATGTACCGGTGCGTAAAAACAGCGCCAGCAGCTCGGTATCGGTCAGAGCATCAACACCGAATTGCAGCATTTTTTCCCGCGGCAAGAGCGGCAAATCACAATCCATATCCCGCCTCCTTTTTTTGCCATGTTGACACAGGAATTCCTGGCGCTCGACGGTCACTTTTCGTTCTTGCGTAACGCCTCGCAAAGTGAGGCGCGCACAAAATCACGCCGTTTTTTGGATTGTGATAAAATGCCAGTTCTCTGGTGAAACCCAACAGGAAAGAATCATGATGAGCCTGGCTGGTAAAAAAATCGTTCTGGGTGTGAGCGGCGGTATCGCTGCGTATAAAACGCCAGAACTGGTCCGTCGCTTGCGTGAGCGCGGCGCAGACGTGCGGGTTGCGATAACGGAAGGCGGCAAAGCATTTATCACCCCTTTAAGTCTGCAAGCCGTATCAGGATACCCCGTATCAGACAGCCTGCTCGACCCGGCGGCCGAAGCGGCGATGGGCCACATTGAGCTCGGCAAATGGGCGGACCTGGTTATCCTTGCCCCTGCGACCGCAGATTTAATCGCCCGCGTCGCAGCAGGAATGGCGAACGATCTGGTCTCAACCATTTGCCTGGCCACTCCGGCTCCTGTCGCTGTTGTCCCGGCGATGAACCAGCAGATGTACCGCAATGCGGCGACACAGCACAATCTTGAGCTCCTGGCCTCTCGCGGCCTGCTGATTTGGGGACCCGATAGCGGCAGTCAGGCTTGCGGGGATGTGGGACCAGGGCGCATGCTCGATCCACTTACCCTTGTCGATATGGCGGCAGCGCATTTTAGCCCTGTCAACGATCTGCAACATCTCAACATCATGATTACGGCGGGCCCGACGCGCGAACCGCTGGACCCGGTGCGTTACATTACCAATCACAGCTCCGGCAAGATGGGCTTCGCCATTGCCGCTGCAGCGGCAAAACGCGGGGCAAATGTCACGCTGGTGAGCGGTCCGGTCGCTTTAGCGACGCCACCGTTGGTGCAGCGTATCGATGTTAACACCGCCCTCGAGATGGAAGCCGCTGTCCAGGCACACGCACAGACACAGCAGATTTTCATCGGCTGCGCGGCTGTAGCCGATTACCGCGCAGAATCTATTTCGGATGCGAAAATTAAAAAGCAAGGCGATGAATTAACGATAAAAATGGTGAAAAACCCGGACATCGTCGCAGGTGTTGCAGCACTAAAAATCCATCGTCCCTACGTCGTTGGGTTTGCCGCAGAAACAAATAATGTGGAAGAATACGCCCGGCAAAAACGTACCCGCAAAAATCTCGATTTGATTTGCGCGAACGATGTATCGCTGGCGACACAAGGCTTTAACAGCGACAGCAATGCACTGCACCTTTTCTGGCAGGATGGAGATAAAATCTTACCGCTTGAGCGCAAGGAACTCCTGGGCCAACACTTACTGGACGAGATCGTTACCCGTTATGATGAAAAAAATCGACGTTAAGATTCTGGACCCGCGCGTTGGTCAGCAATTCCCACTGCCAACCTATGCCACCACCGGTTCTGCCGGTCTTGACCTGCGTGCCTGTCTCGATGACGCCGTAGAGCTGGCTCCGGGCGCTACCACGTTGCTGCCAACTGGCCTGGCTATTCATATCGCCGACCCGTCTCTGGCTGCGGTGATACTTCCTCGCTCTGGCCTTGGGCACAAGCATGGTATCGTATTGGGCAATCTGGTGGGTCTGATCGACTCCGATTATCAGGGGCAACTGATGGTGTCTGTCTGGAACCGTGGTCAGGATAATTTCACCATTGAGCCGGGCGAGCGTATCGCGCAGATGGTGTTTGTCCCGGTCGTACAGGCCGAATTTAATCTGGTAGAAGATTTTGACGCTACCGACCGTGGCGAAGGCGGCTTCGGCCACTCTGGGCGTAAATAAGCCCAACGAAACGCACCTCACAGCGTAATAATGCAATAACACACCGCAAACAACCGTTTGCGGTCGCTGTGTGGGTGCAGCAGGAAAGGCGCTTATTTTCAGGGGTATTTTGTAACATGGCAGAAAAACAAACCGCGAAAAGGAATCGTCGCGAAGAAATACTTCAATCTCTGGCTCTGATGCTTGAATCCAGCGATGGCAGTCAACGCATCACCACCGCAAAGCTGGCTGCCTCTGTGGGCGTGTCTGAAGCGGCGTTATATCGTCATTTTCCCAGTAAAACGCGGATGTTTGACAGTCTCATTGAGTTTATCGAAGACAGCCTGATCACCCGTATTAACCTGATTTTAAAAGACGAAAAAGACACCACTTCACGTCTGCGGCTGATTGTTCTGTTGATTCTGGGATTTGGTGAGCGCAATCCGGGCCTGACCCGCATTTTGACAGGCCACGCGCTGATGTTTGAACAAGACAAACTTCAGGGACGAATCAACCAACTCTTCGATCGTATCGAAGCACAGTTGCGCCAGGTTCTGCGCGAAAAGAAAATGCGCGAAGGCGAAGGCTACGTCACCGATGAAACCCTGCTGGCAGGTCAGTTACTCGCCTTCTGTGAAGGGATGCTCTCCCGCTTTGTGCGCAGCGAGTTTAAATATCGCCCAACGGATGATTTTGACATCCGCTGGCCGTTAGTTGCTGCTCAATTGCAGTAATACTCTTGCCGGTTGGCGCTAGCATGTTTAACCGGCCTGCCTGTGCCCGGTGAGCGCTACGCCACCGGGCTATTGACTCAAACGCCAAACTCTTCCCGATAGGCACGCACTGACGCCAGGTGATCCGCCATATCAGGTTTCTCTTCCAGATACGCAATCAGATCTTTCAGGGTGATGATAGAGGTGACTTTGCAGCCGTAATCACGTTCGACTTCCTGAATCGCAGAAATCTCGCCACGGCCACGCTCCTGACGGTCCAGAGAGATCAGCACCCCAGCCAGCGTCGCGCCATTGGCCTGGATGATCTCCATTGATTCACGAATTGCCGTGCCCGCCGTAATCACATCATCGACCAGCATGACGCGCCCCTGCAGTGCGCTTCCCACCAGATTACCGCCTTCGCCGTGGGTTTTGGCCTCTTTGCGGTTAAAGCAGTAAGGCACGTCACGATCGTGGTGTTCAGCCAATGCCACCGCCGTCGTGGTCGCGATCGGAATACCTTTGTAGGCCGGGCCAAACAGCAGATCGAAATCAATTTCAGAATCCACCAGCGCTTCGGCGTAGAAGCGCCCTAGCAGTGCCAGATCACGCCCGGTATTAAACAGCCCGGCGTTGAAGAAATAGGGGCTTTTGCGCCCGGATTTCAGCGTAAACTCGCCAAACTTAAGTACCTGCTTGTTAAGCGCAAACTCAATAAACTGGCGCTGATACGGTTTCATGGATTCGCTCCTCAAATTACTGATCATCATTTTTGGTTTACGCAAAATCATTCACGCACTATCGCGAGGGATGAAGCGTAAAAAAAAGGGCGACAACGTCGCCCTTATATCAATTTTCTAACGCCGCTTTCTGCGCCGTTACAATGGATTCGATTCCCCCTCGGGCCAACGCCAGAAGAATAAGTAATTCTTCATGGGTGAACGGCTCGCCTTCTGCTGTGCCCTGCACCTCAATAATACGACCGTCCTCCGTCATGACGACGTTCATATCGGTTTCTGCTGCAGAATCTTCCACGTACTCCAGATCGCAGAGCGCTTCACCCTTCACAATCCCAACCGATACGGCTGCAACCATACCTTTCATCGGGTTAGTTTTGAGTTTGCCGGCAGCAATCAGTTTATTCAACGCATCGGCCAACGCCACGCAAGCACCTGTAATAGAAGCCGTACGCGTGCCGCCATCAGCCTGAATCACATCGCAGTCGAGGGTGATGGTGAATTCGCCCAGAATTTTCAGGTCAACGGCTGCGCGCAGTGCGCGTGCAATCAGACGCTGGATTTCCATCGTGCGACCGCCTTGCTTACCCTTTGCCGCTTCACGGGCATTACGGGTATGGGTTGCACGAGGCAGCATGCCGTATTCGGCGGTGATCCAACCCTGGCCCTGACCTTTCAGAAAACGCGGTACACCTTCTTCAATAGAGGCGGTGCACAAAACTTTGGTATCACCGAATTCAACAAGCACGGAGCCTTCAGCGTGTTTTGTATAGTTACGGGTCAGGGTGACGGGACGCACCTGATTGGCGCTACGACCTGATGGACGCATGATGAAATCTCCGGCTTGAAACGAATGTGGCTGCGCATTATACGGATTAAACACGCTTATTCCTATCCTGACAAAGCCCCGAAAGCTATAATCCCCCCATCTCTCCTCTAAAAACGGGAATATCTATGATTCGCAGTATGACCGCCTACGCCCGGCGTGAAATCAAGGGTAGCTGGGGTAGCGCTACCTGGGAAATGCGCTCGGTAAACCAGCGCTATCTGGAAACTTATTTCCGTATGCCGGAGCAGTTTCGTAGCCTGGAACCGGTCGTTCGCGAACGCATTCGTGCTCGTCTGACGCGTGGCAAAGTAGAATGTAACTTGCGCTTTGAACCCGATGCGAGCGCGCAAGGGGAGCTGATCCTCAATGAAAAACTGGCGAAACAGCTGGTTAATGCCGCGAACTGGGTCAAAATGCAGAGCGACGAAGGTGAAATCAACCCCGTTGATATCTTGCGTTGGCCTGGCGTAATGGCTGCCGGTGAGCAGGATCTGGATGCCATTGCCGCTGAAATCCTTGGTGCGCTGGATGGTGCTCTGGATGATTTCGTCATTGCCCGCGAGACCGAAGGCCAGGCGCTGAAAGCGATGATTGAACAGCGTCTCGAAGGGGTCAGCACAGAAGTCACCAAAGTTCGCGCCCATATGCCCGAAGTTCTGCAATGGCAGCGTGAGCGTCTGCTTGCCAAACTTGAGGACGCCGAAGTTCAGCTCGAAAACAACCGCCTTGAGCAGGAACTGGTTCTGATGGCGCAGCGAGTGGATGTGGCTGAAGAGCTGGACCGCCTGGAAGCGCACGTTAAAGAAACCTACAACATCCTGAAGAAAAAAGAGGCCGTTGGCCGTCGCCTCGACTTTATGATGCAGGAATTTAATCGCGAATCGAACACCCTGGCCTCGAAGTCCATCAATGCGGAAGTGACGAATTCAGCAATTGAATTGAAGGTACTTATCGAGCAGATGCGCGAACAGATTCAGAACATTGAGTAATATCTCAGACGATCTCACCTTGTCTCACCCAAGCTAAGACCACCTCTAATAGCCCGTTAATACGGGCTATATCTTTATCACCTTGTCTCATCATGTATCACTACAGCGCATGTTTAGCGTGTACTTAACTATGTACATAATGACTTTTATGGCATCATGATTATGTACACACAGCACATAAGCAGAGTCATATATGGCAAAAATGACAGACATACAAATCAAGGCTTGGATCAGAGCTGACGAACGCTTCGAAGCAAGGTCAGATGGCAATGGTTTATCTCTCTGTTTTCCAAAAAAATATGCTGCTCCATTCTGGCGTTTTCGCTATCGTTTCTCTGGAAAACAGCGGGTAATGGGTATCGGTTCCTATGCTGAACTCTCACTAGCAAAAGCGCGAGAGACCGCCAAAGAACTCTCTGCACGTGTAGCATTGGGTTATGACGTTGCCGGAGAGAAGCAAGAACGGAAAGCTGACGCCCTCAAAAAAATAGAGTCTGAAAAACATGCACTTCGGGTATCCCAATTAGCCAGCGAATATTTTGAACGCCAGATACTTAAACGCTGGAAGCACCCCGACATACTGCGCCGCCGAATCGAAAAAGATATAAATCCAAACATAGGCAACCTGCGAATAGAGGACGTTCGCCCCTATCATATTGATGATATGTTGCAAAAGATCCTTCAACGAGGTGCGCCTACCGTTGCCAATGACGTCCTCAGATGGACTCGACGGATCTTTGATTATGGAATCAAGCGGCACATGCTGGCTGCTAATCCAGCAAGTGCATTTGACATCTCTGATGCCGGAGGACAAGAACAAAGCCGTGAACGCTGGTTAAGTAGAGAAGAGCTGGTACAGCTTTTTCAGGTAATGCCTTTGACCAAAGGGTTTTCCCGTCAAAATGAACTAACTATGAAGCTCATTTTAGCCCTATGCTGCCGTAAGATGGAATTGTGTGGTGCCAGATGGTCAGAATTTGATCTGGATGAAGGCGTCTGGCATTTACCTGCTGAGCGCGTTAAAAACGGCGATGGTATTGATATCCCGCTGGCGGTACCCGTTGTTGGCTGGATTAAAGAATTAAAAATCATGTCCGGCAACAGTGAATGGGTTCTCCCAGCAAGAAAAATGCAACATCGCATGATTCCTCATATTCAGGAAAGTACATTACCAGTAGCGTTGGCTAAAATAAGATCAAATATGCTAGATGTACCAAATTTCACGATTCATGATTTTCGGCGTACAGCCCGCTCCCATTTAGCTGCGCTGGGGGTAGATCCGGTGATAGCAGAACGCTGCTTAAATCATAAAATCAAAGGCGTTGAAGGTATATATAATCGCTATCAATACTTTGAAGAACGTAAGCAAGCTTTGACTGTATGGGCTGAGCTACTTACAACATTGGAAAAGGGTAATAATTACAACGTAGAACCAATAAGAAAAGAAATAGCGTAATATTGTATATCTATTAATATTTACTTTAGCCTGGTTAGTTTCAGGCTAAAGTAATCTTTCATTTATTATATGTGCCGTTTATAGAACCTATAGATGTTACACTACAGTGTTTATCACAATCCTTCGAGATAACCTGCATGGCACCATTATCTAATTCACTAATCAACACAACACACATGCTTGACTGGTCACTATAAACCCAACGGTTACGTTGCCCTTTACGTGCATCAATAAGTGTTAATTCACCTCCTATTTCACATACACCCGATGTAGTGCCAAGTGAAGAATTAATACTGAAGGTGGTGTGATTTTTGCTTTGATACAAAGAGAGTGCTCCATTTATTTTTTTAAAATCACTCGCTTTGGTTGAAAAACACACAATCATCAGTGGTAGAGCCGTCAAAAGTTTCATATCTGCATCTATATATAAGATTAATATTTAACACCATTCTTATTAAATACAACAAAAGCGACTGAATAATATGAGTTAAATACCAGCCCCTCCTCTTCTATATTCTCAGCCGCAATAAGTCCTTTTTCATTTATAACCCCTTCAAGAAAAACTCATTATCCTCTTGATAAAGTGCAAACCCTGTTGCGGGACGCCCAGCAAGTTTTACTTTGAAACCTATATAATTATCATACTTAACAACTTTGACTGACTGAAGATTTGGAAGGTCGTAAAAAACAGAGATAAACTGTTTCAGATTCGAGAAAAATAAAAAGTTATCATTCAAGCTTGCGCGAACATAAACATTAGAGTTGAGTTGCTTATCTTTAAGTCCCAAGCTTGAGATTTCATTACTGTATTTTTCAGATAAGTATTTTAATACATCATTATTTGTCACTCCATCTTGCTGAGTTGACACTGAACTTGCAGTCTCTTGTAAATGTAAGTTATGCGAAGATGAATAGACAATATTACAAGAAAACAACAACGAGATACTTAATATTTTAGCGATAGATGAATTGTTCATATTACCTCTCAATTTTCATAGATTCTTAGAAAAAGTTATTGCTTGCTAGTATTAATGAAGCCAGACCAAATTTCAGTTAAGTTCCTTTTATGGAAGCTGAATGATAGAAAAATGGACTTCCTTGAAGACAAAACATCCATAAAAGAGTAAAAATCAATTTATAATCCATTACTGATGTTCATGCAAGAGTAAAACACCCGCAAAATGTCTTTTATAGACATATACGTTGGAAACAAGGCGGGAAAATGGCGAAGCTTGCATCCGAAGTCACTGATAAGATGGTTGGTCAGCGTATCCAGATGCGCAGAAAAGAACTTGGTATGACTGCACAGCAATTAGCCGAGTATGCGGATATTTCCCAGCAACAACTTTCACGTTATGAAAGAGGAGCCAATAAAATTAATGTCGCACATCTTGTAAATATTGCCATAAAAATGAATACGCCAATTGGTTGGTTTTTCATTGATTGCTTTGATGAGAACTCCTCTGGTAATAACGAACAACCAGAATTTGTTCCAGTCAAAGATGTAGACTTAAAGAATAGATTTGAACAAATCTGGCCTCGTTTAACACATGAACAACGCAGGGTTCTAATCATGTTCCTAGATGAATACACATAATTAATCTATCTTTCAAGAAGCTTTTTAGACATAAATATGTCTATGCCATGAAATCTCCTTATTTAAATTCCATAACATCTATATCATTTCGAGTTAATTGATTAATAATCACTCCTTAAAAACCAATCTAATGTAGTAAAAATAGTCATTCTTTTAATCATAGTATTCGCTGAGAGCAGCCCAAAAAGGCTGTTCTCAAGATCTACCAAGCTCACCTATTTTGCTCAGTAGGTGCGAAACTTTTCGGCATTTGAAACTTTCGAAACTTCCCGAACCTTCGAAAACCTAGATCATTAAAAACTATTAAATTCAATATGTTATAAGAGTTTCGCTCATTCAATCTGCAAAACTGTAAATCGTAGAGGTATCAATCCGATGCGCTTTTTTTGTGGATTCAAACGATGCCGAATAAACGTCTAATCAAGGTTAAAACTGTTCTGGAACTATGCGCAATTTCTCGTGCAACGCTCTACCGACTAATCGAAGCAAAAGCATTTCCTCGGCAAGTCAGCCTGACCGGAGCACGCGCAGTTGCATGGCGAGAAGAGGAGGTTTTGGAGTGGATAGCAAGTCGTTACGTAGTAGATACAATGTGATCTAATCCTTTTAGAGTTCTATTAGCATTATCTGATTCCCTCTAATAGCACGCTATATACCACCTACATAGAGACCTATGTATATAGGCACATTCAAATTCACAACCCATTATAAATAAAATATTCTGTATGGGAACCCATATGCTATTAAACATAAAGAATATCGAAACAAGACCTTCTATTAATGCAGGAAAGAGTTTTCACAAGCATGAATTGAAGATGAGAATAGACAAAGTAACTCTTGTTAGCAATTTTTTGGATAAAAATGAGAAAAAGAAAATATACTTAGAACTCAGAAATTGCAATAAATCCCAAGACAATATATACACCATAACTCATACAAAACTAAAAGAAGGTCATCCCTACAAGAAAGCAATCAACATTTTTAGCCGAGAAAAGTTCCCAGCTTTATTATTGCATATCGCCTATTCACCTGTGAATAAAAATACGGGAAGTATAAGATTTGATTTTAGGCCACAACATGTTAATGACAATCAATTTAAAGAACTTATAAGATGGATGGAATCAAAATTTGGAAGTACTATAATTAAAACTATAACCAGGTCTTGGATTACTCAAATAGATGTGGCATTAGATATGTATGATTGTAAACTTAAAGATTATTTGTGGTCGCTAAAAAACGCTAGTGCATCTGAATACTTTCATCATAAATATGGATTGCCCGGCTTACGATTGGGAAGCATAAGGTCAAAAATAAACATACTATGCTATGAAAAAATATATATAAGAAGAGGTGAGTTTTACTCTTTACAATCCGAGAATGGACTAATGGAAGTTACAAATAAAAATCACAAACATCTATTGAGAATAGAAGCACGAGTTAAGCCAAAGATAACATCAAATAAGATAAAAGGAAAATCACTTTTACTAAAAGAAATATCCTCTATGGATAATCCATTCTTACGTTTAGTAATTTATAGCAATCAGATGCAAGGAGAACTTATTAAAAAAAACTATCTTAGATATAAGTTGAAAACCAATGATGTAAGCGTCATCAAGAAAAAAATGAAAAAAAGATCAAAACTTTCTCGGCATTCTCTCGCAGTAATTGAGCAAAACGAAATTGATTTGATTGACCGAGATAATGTTTGGGAAAAATGGAAATTATGTATTAGGCGATTAGAATACTTATCACAAGAATGCTAATATGCTTTAGCTTACATATAGTCAGAAAGGTTTCGTAGATAGGAAATAATCTAAATTAGCTGTCCTATTTCATTTAGAAACAGGAAAAACATCACGCCATCTAAATCTATATCAGCCTTCACTTTAATTATAAAGCCCTCTTTAGAAGAGGGCTTTGATATCAAATAGTGTCTATAATCTCATCTAAATAAATTTAAAGTAGACTAATTTGGTCTTCTTCTTTATCAAGTGAAATGACAGTCTTTACCGGTTGCCCAAATATATTAAAGCCTGTAATATTTGGAGGAGGTATGATTTTAAAAGCTTGCTGTCCTCTGTGTTCACATGTATCACGAAGTAGCATCAGAATACGTCCCAAAACGTTCATTCCTGAATATGTATGGTTACCTATGCTTTTAGCCCCCCAAAATTGATCTTTTTCAGAATACTCAACAATTGGTTTCTCTCCAGTGGAAAGAAGAAGAGCTGAGAAACTTTCCCAATTTTGACAGAGTTTAACACAAACAGCCCACTTCATAATTGCCACTCGCTCTTGCTCCCAAGATCGACGGGTTAATGAATGGTATTTCCTTGAAATTCTCTTTCCATACATTGGATTGCTTTGAGAAAGTATCTCCTTCTGTATTTCAGGGTGTTCAGTGAACCTCATAGCTTGATATAAAGTTTCACTTGATTGAATCTTTATCCCATTAACAACAACAGGGTAACCTCGAGCCATGTTGGATAAACCGCCCCATTTCTCTGTAGTTTTCCAGAAAACCACAGATTCATATTGATTATACTCTCTCAACTCCGACATTCTAGTATGTAACTCTCATCATCAACGGGTACCATTTACTTAATGGATTCCAATTTTCCATTTCTGGATTACCCCACCAAAAAGCAAGAGGTGTATTATTTGGGCTATTTCGGTATGTAAATATAGTGCCACCGAAACCTAATCCTTTATAAGTTTTATATCCTAACGGCTTCATTGAAATAGAAGGATCTGTGCAAAGAGATATTATATAGAAACCTTTTTCACACAATATTTTCTCGAACCGATCCCTGTCAGACTCGTTCCTAAAAACGTAGCTTTCAACAAATCCTGTGCGACCAGGGTTTTGTCCTTCCGGTGCTGTACTAACAAACCTTTCAGGATCAATTCCAAAGGGAATGTTGATGTTTTCCTCGCGTGGCCAAAAAACATCAGACTGATTTCTCATAATAAATTTATTCTCATACTGCCTACCAAAAAATGAAAATGAAAGGCTGATTTTTTTACCAGAGTCCCTTATTAACTTCGTAAGCCTTTTCTCTATATTATAAGTGGCGTATGTATGAGTAAATATTGATGCAATCAAGAGTTTACATTCCATCGGAGCAGAATTTATTATCCAATCTTCAAGATCCCTACAAATCCTATCCCCGGTAAAAACAACATCATCGAAATAAACAAATTTACCAGTAGAATAATCATTTACTAGAAGCGGTACATTGTGGATTTCTTGAGAGCTTTGCTCTAATAATGTCAACATATCTCTCTGACTTTCACCGTTTTGCTGGATGTCAAGGAAAGATAAATTTTGTAAAGTAGTTGTCTTAGTTTTTCTAATTAATTTATCAATTATGAACTTGTACTTTTCTTTTGAAAAATATTGTTTACTTAATAGAATATTTGTTTGTTGTAAAACAAAAAGTTGGTCATTCTCATCGAACTGAGAAACCCATCGTAAAACATGGTCTTTATCATTAGTTGCGCAAAAAATATTATTACAATAGCCCTCTATAGTTTTAGCAATAGAATTAGCTAAAACCTCCATTTCTTGCATAGCTTCTCTAGTTATAGGCATTTGTCTTCCTTCAGTCAGCTGGTCTGCTTATGCCAAACTCTACTCTTGGATTAGACTGTCGATTGAATGATCGCATTTCAGATCACTCTCTATACTGCTCTTTTCCCTCGAATAGACTGGCTCGCAGGAGTGTGTGTCATTGATAAAATTCATAAAGCTTAATTTCCCTTGGCTGTCAGTTGATCAAAAGAAACATCAAATCATTTCCAAGTAATTTAAAGTAATTCTTATTATGTCGATAGGATCACTCTACCTAGTAATTCTTGTCGATTCAAAAACGATTTATAAGATCAATACCTAGTAAAGTATGAACTACT
This sequence comes from Enterobacteriaceae bacterium RIT714, assembly GCA_009668015.1. Lineage (GTDB taxonomy): Bacteria > Pseudomonadota > Gammaproteobacteria > Enterobacterales > Enterobacteriaceae > Enterobacter. The sequence continues at coordinate 40,074 of WJYB01000011.1, read as the reverse complement.
AGGTACCATTTCTAGCTAAAAGCACCCTGTTAAACTAAATTTGGTTACGTTCGTTCCCCATGTCAGCTCAAAACAGGGCTAGCACCATTAATAAAAAATTAAAAATTGAATGGAACAACCACATCATCATAAATTTCAGAGGCGGGTTCTTTATATTCCATCCCTGTAACACTTGCCAACAATACAGGTCTCACACCTAGTTTATCGGCCATCATTTCAAATGATACACCTAACTGTTCTTTCATAACAATTATACTTTCTTTCAGTATGTGAGGCTCTTCCATTTGTAGAACATCATCAAACTTCTCTTGTCGAGATTGCCTAGTTTGGCTAAACCAGACATTCGCACTCCTATATTGCTGTGCATTAATAAAGCCTAAAAAGTGAGCTCTATAAATTATTGCTTTCGCACTTACCTTCCATCTGACTTTTAATTCGTATACTTTTTTCCAATTAAAAGAGCCATCAAAATTCAAACATGTAGGAAATTCACTAGCAAATGATTTTCTTGGAAACAAAAAGGCACTCGCAAAAGCATCTGCTTCTCTTTCAGTTTGTTTACAACCTGTTTCTATTCCATCATGCATTACTAAATGGCCACATTCGTGAGCCAAATCGAATCTCATTCTGCAAACACTTTCCTTGGCTTTATTCCTTATTATTATTGGATATTTTCTATTTACAGATAGGGCATCAACTTTATCGGACACACCATCGAAACAAGTGACAATAGCACCTTGGTTTTCCAGTACATTGACCATATTGTCGATCGGAGCGTCTGCGGACAAATTCCATCTTAAGCGAGCTCCCTCAGCAATTTTTTCTATTATAGGGGGAGTAAGTTCAGTAATCTGTGTATTGTCGATTAAGTTGAAGCCATTTTGAGGCATATCCAAATGCTCATGCAGCTCAACCACTAGCTGCTCAAGCACCGTGCTATATGCTTGCACCCGCTCTTTTACACCCACTGGAGTTGTTTGTCTCTTCCGAAAATGACATTGCTCCGGTTTGACATCTCCAGACATAGGCATACCAAAAAAGCTAGAAGACACTTCAAGATATTCAGCCAAAGCGTTTCTAACATCCATTGAAGGAGCCCGTGCATCGCTTTCATACTGGTGTATAGCTTGTCTGGAGACAGATACGGCATCACCTAGCTCTTGAAGAGTTACCCCTTTAAGTAAGCGTGCTAGTCTTAATCTCTCACCGTAGAAATCTAAATACATAACTTACTGACCATTGTCTTCACCATCATTCTCTGCTTTTTTGTCTTTCTTTTTAACAGAGACGAATGCTTTCTTCGTTTCAACTGGTTGCGGCAATTCACTCATGGAAGGACCAAATGCAGGAACCCGCTCATCAAGAGGAATTTCCCAACACGAAATCTGCTGCCCTTCAAGGAAACCGACAAATGTAACACGCTCAACGTAGCGCATTTCATCCAATTCGATAGCAAAAAACCAAAGCACAGAAGCAGCATCGCCAACTTCAGGCTCAAGCCATGACATTTGCCTTAATGCTTCAATTGAAGGTATTAACCTTCTTTCTTCAGGACAACTAGGCTTACCCCTGTAGAGCCTCACAGGAACGGATTGGATCGAAAAGGTAAATCGTCCGTCAGGTTTCACGATTCCTAACCAAGACCAATTTTTTCCGTCCTTTACGGCACGAATGATACGTGAACGCGAACACTCATAAGCCCTCATACCAGTACCACGGGCAGTATCACCAATCTCGTCATCATGTCGATCAATTACATCATCCCTGACATCCCTAATTAGAGATGCAAGCTGCTTCAACCGATCAGGTGTAAGTACTGAGTTAAGTTCCCAAGGTTGCATCATCAGAATGTTTCCTCTTTAACAGAGCAGGTTCAAGGTTGAGGCAAGAAGATGTAGCAATTAAATAATCCTGCAGTTTACATGATATGTCAAGCAATGATGAAAAAGTAAAACACCTAGGGAAATGTCAATGCTGATCTATAATTGTAATCCTAAAGTCTGTGTACTTATACGCGTACCTACACAACAACTGAAAAACAAGAAAATGATATAAATCAATAAATTAAATAATAACTCAACATTCAGATTCAATCGAGTAATCATTCGGGTAGCTTACTGAGCTACCCATTATTTTTTCTCATGCTAAATATGAATCAGAATATCCAAAGAACCGCTTTGAAAGCCAATAATACCCTTATGGATAAATAAGATTAACTTATCCAAATGGCTTCACCTTAGAAAATCTCAATCGTGATCTACACCACAAAAAGCTAACCTGCCGCCAGTATTCTGGGAGGCGACAATGCTTTTACACATTCTTTATCTGATCGGTATCACAGCAGAAGCTATGACGGGCGCGCTCGCCGCGGGTCGTCGTCGTATGGACACCTTCGGCGTCATCATTATCGCGACAGCCACTGCGCTGGGTGGCGGCTCAGTTCGCGATATTCTGCTCGGCCATTATCCGCTCGGCTGGGTTAAGCATCCCGAATACGTCGTGATCGTAGCCGTCGCCGCTGTACTCACCACCATTGCCGCTCCGGTCATGCCCCATCTTAGACGCCTGTTTTTGGTACTGGATGCGTTAGGCCTGATTGTATTTTCGATCATCGGGGCGCAAATCGCCCTTGATATGGGTGAAGGTCCTATTATTGCGACCATCGCCGCCGTGGTGACAGGTGTGTTTGGCGGAGTACTTCGCGATATGTTCTGCAAACGAATTCCGCTGGTATTTCAAAAAGAACTTTATGCCGGTATCTCGTTCGCTTCTGCCGTGCTGTATATCGCTTTACAGCACTATGTCTCAAGCCATGATGTCGTGGTTATCTCGACCCTACTTTTTGGGTTTACAGCGCGGATGCTGGCGTTGCGCTTAAAACTGGGACTGCCTGTTTTCCATTACACACATGACACGCATTAAGTTCTTAACCGAACGACAACATGTATGAAAAAGTATGTTTAGTGATCTTATAAAAAAGTGAAAAAAGAATACAATGTCGCTCTGTAACCGGCCTGGAAATTTGCGTTAAAAACTGATGTCATTTGCTAAAACCTCTGTCCTCACAATCAATAAAAAGCTCAGCAGCCATTTTTTAATTCTGCTGCTTCTTTCTGTCCTTATTCAATTGTGGCCGGTTATCTTCACGCAGCCCGCACGTTTTGCAGTGCGCATCGCGATTTGCAACAGCCTTTTGCTGCTAAGTGCTTCAGCGCTTTATCGCTATCTGCCCGGCAAAATTATTGCGCTGATTCTGACTGCGATGCTGACGCTCAATTTCTCGATTGCATTCAGCACATGGCATGTTTACCAGAGCGAATTTAATACTGTTTTTGCCATGAGCATTATGGCCACCCATATTGCCGAGGTTAAGAGTATGTCGGGGCTATACATCAATAGCCTCCCTGTTGTTATTGCCTACTTCTTTATCACCTGGTATGCCATTAAATCACTTAGCGAAAATCTTTCAGGCCGCGCAAAAGCGATAAGCATTGTTTTGCTCGTGGGTTACATGGGCTGGTATTCGACGGTCAACTGGTTAAAAAAGCGAAAGGATCTCGAAGTCTACTATCCGTTGAGTTCCCGAATTCTGACTAACACCCCTTTTTACACAGGCTCAGAATTTATTATTGCCCGCCGCGACAGCGCTCTCGCTGACAAAATCAGTCATCAGAATGTGCACTATCCCGCACTGCAATACCAGGATACAGGGATCGAAAACTATGTAGTGATCGTGGGTGAATCCGCACGTCGCAGCAACATGCAACTATACGGCTTCAACCAGGACACGACTCCCGTCGAGTCTGCTTTTCAGCATAATGCCCTCATTTTTGGCCATGCCATCGCTCCGGCATCAGCCACCGTTTTGGCTGTCCCAATGATCCTGAGTAACGCCGACCCGGATAATTTCACCGTCGATAAACTGGCCGACAACATTGTCAGTATTGCGCGTAAAGCTGGCTATCATACCGAATGGATCAGCGCTCAAGGTAACTCCGGTAAGAGCAATAATTATATTGTCGCCATTGCTTCTGCCAGCGAAAAAGCGCAGTGGATCACTACGCAATACGACACCGAGCTTTTACCTGCTTTGGATGAAGCGCTGAAAAAAAACGGTAAAAAATTCATTGTCCTGCACATTAACGGAAGTCATGAAATGGCGTGTGACCGTTATCCTGCATCAGCTGATGTACTTCACACCGGGAACAAATACGAAGATTGTTATAATAATGCTATCCGGTATACCGATTACTTTATCGGTGAAGTAGCGAAACGTCTGCAAAACAGCGCCTCCTCCATCCTCTATTTTTCCGATCATGGATTAGAAAAAAATCCACAGCTGGAATCCATTTATATGCATGGTTCCCGTAATCCCAGCAAAGAGGCTTACGAAGTCCCGCAGTATATTTGGTACAGCCACCCTGCACTCGCCAGCCAAAAGCGACAGCTGGGTTGGGTTCCGGGCTTCTGGTCTACCGCAAATAACTATGGCCTCATGCTCAGTTGGCTCGGTATCTCCACCGGCATTGAAAACTGCAGTTCATTACTGGAGGCGTGCTATCAGGAGCCAACGTTATTCCCGGTGATGGACGGTGGCCGTCATATCTTCGATTACGATCAGTTACGCGAAACCTTCAGTTCACCAGGCAGAAACACGCCCTGGCGTAAACCTAAAACAGGATCGCTCTAAAATCCCTGAGCGCCATGCTGCCCCAGCCAGGCCGTCAGTACGGCGATGACCGGGTCGTGAACGAACTCAACCAGTTTTCGCGCTTTCTCCGCGCCGATGCCGGGAAGTTGCCCCCAGCTTCCTGCATCTTTATCCCTTAATTGCTGCCAAGAGAGTTCACTATTCGCTTTCATAGCGGCTAGCGGCAGGGGGACACCAAGCGCATTAATCCAACGAATAAAGGGCTGATGGCGCGCCAACTCGAAGCGGTGCCATAACTGTAAACCGTGTGCTGAGGAAAGGCCCGGTGTCTTTTGTAATTGCTCTTTGGTCAAATCCAGCCACGAAAAAATATGCTCAAATCTATGACTCTGATGCAATTGTCTCCAGCCCGCCTCACCTAACCCTTCAATATTGAGAGCCTGCTTCGAGCTCATCCACACCAGACGGGCAAAAAATTGCTCCATACACTCTGGTGAAGCATAAAAACAGGTCAAAGGACTAAAGTGCGATGCTGGCGGAATAGGCTTATTGCGATCTATTCCTCGCCATAACACCTTATCCACACGCGGAATCCCCTGTCCGGCCAGACTCACCAGAACTTGATCGCCAGGCGCAATGTCCAGCGTCTGCCAGCGGCCAATGGACCCCAGGTTCACACGCTGCACCCGTTTGTCATCCAGTTGAACAGGTTCAAGTAACGCAACAACGGAAATCTTTCCGGTACGACCCACGGCAAACTGGATATCATTTACTTCAGCAACTTGTGACACCGGCGAATACTTCCAGGCCACCACCCAATCCCCGTTTCCCGGCAACCAGCGCACGCCCGCAGGCTCTATAGCAGAGCGAATAATGATGCCATCGGTGGCAAAAGGGAGCGGAGCTGTCAGCCATTCGGCTCTGCCTTTTTCGACATCTTCGAAGGTGTTAACTGCTCGCGTATAACGCGCGGTCTGGGCAAAACCCGCTTTCGATAGCTCTGTTAGTCTTTGTGACATACTCTGTGGTCCGTCAGGCCAGGCCCAGATAAACACGCCCAGATTCTCCAATGCCGTCTTATTATCCTGGCGCATCATCAACCCGGCGACTTTTGCCCGGGTATTCATTCCTCCCATTTGCTGCTGGATATGACCTTCGTGATGTAAAAAAATCTCACCTTGTAAAACACTCTCGGACAATGGGCCTTGCAGGGTTAAAGGCACTGACGGTATACCTCTTACCCGAGCGGTCCAGTCTTCTCCCTTGACTCCATCGCCCCGGCTGATCGCCTGCACTAACGCGCCTTTCCGATAGACCAGCGTCACCGCGACACCATCGACTTTTGGCTGTACCCACAAATCGCGATGAGAATGCATCCATTGGCGGAGCTCATCCTTGCCTTCTACTTTGTGGACGCCGGTATGTGCAACCGGGTGTTTTACGGCTCCGCCTGCAACCGGGACAGGACTGAATACGGGTTCATCGCCAAAGCAACGCTGCCACTGTGTAAGCCTCGTATTGAGCTGGTCATAAACCTCATCGCTCACTTCGCTTTTTCCTTCCTGCCAGTAGGCATCATTCCAGCGGTTAATCTGCGCGCTCAGTCCTGCGATTTCTTGTTCCGCTTTGGCATGAGACCAGACCGGGCATATCGCCATTCCATAACCACTCCAAAACATCATCACTGTTGCGATCCATCTGAACATCGTGACTCCTCCCTGTTTTGTGCAAGGTATACCCCTGCCACTTTTGCCTGACCAGCAGCAAAAGAATGGATGACGAGAAGCCTTCAGGAATTTGTTTGATTTGCAGCAAAGAGCGGAGAAAGACGGAAAGCAGCACGCAAAAATCAATAATCCAGTGGAAAAAGTGTGACAAAGACTACGTCACACTGCGCCGACGTGTATAATAAGCCCGTATGTAGGACTTCATCGCTAACACATACAAAAGACTCTCATGGCTCAAGGCACGCTTTATATTGTTTCTGCCCCAAGTGGCGCGGGTAAATCCAGCCTGATTCAGGCACTGTTAAAAACCCAACCGTTGTACGATACGCAAGTTTCGGTTTCTCACACCACGCGTTCCCCGCGTCCGGGTGAAGTGCACGGTGAACACTATTTCTTTGTCAATCATGACGAATTCCGAATGATGATTGGCAGAGATGCGTTTCTTGAACATGCGGAAGTATTCGGTAACTACTACGGTACTTCGCGTGAAACCATTGAGCAGATTCTGGCGACAGGCGTGAATGTGTTTCTGGATATCGACTGGCAGGGCGCGCAGCAAATTCGTAAGAAGATGCCACAGGCGCGGAGTATCTTTATTTTACCGCCGTCGAAAGAAGAGCTGGACCGCCGTCTGCGTGGCCGTGGTCAGGACAGCGAAGAAGTTATCGCAAAACGTATGGCGCAGGCAGTTGCAGAAATGAGCCATTACGCCGAATATGATTACCTTATCGTGAATGATGATTTTGATACCGCATTAGGCGATTTGAAAACTATCATTCGTGCAGAACGTCTGCGTATGAGCCGCCAGAAGCAGCGACATGACGCTTTAATCACCAAACTGTTGGCAGACTGAACCCACATTCAGTATCATGCCCAGTCATTTCTTCATCTGTGGAGCATTTTAAGTATGGCACGCGTAACTGTTCAGGACGCTGTAGAGAAAATTGGTAACCGTTTTGACCTGGTACTGGTCGCCGCGCGTCGCGCTCGTCAGATGCAGTCCGGTGGCAAAGATCCGCTGGTACCGGAAGAAAACGATAAAACCACCGTTATCGCGCTGCGCGAAATCGAAGAAGGTCTGATCAACAACCAGATCCTCGACGTACGTGAGCGCCAGGAGCAGCAAGAGCAGGAAGCCGCAGAACTGCAGGCCGTAACCGCCATTGCTGAAGGTCGTCGTTAATTAAACCTGCGGGTCGCCCTTGTATCTGTTTGAAAGCCTGAATCAGCTGATTCAACACTACCTGCCAGAAGACCAGATTAAGCGTCTTCAGCAGGCGTATCTCGTTGCACGTGACGCTCACGAGGGCCAGACACGTTCAAGCGGTGAACCCTATATCACGCACCCGGTAGCGGTGGCCTGTATTCTGGCCGAGATGAAACTCGACTATGAAACACTGATGGCCGCTCTGCTGCATGACGTGATCGAAGATACCCCCGCCACCTACCAGGATATGGAACAGCTGTTTGGCAAAAGCGTTGCCGAACTGGTGGAAGGGGTCTCTAAGCTTGATAAGCTGAAATTCCGCGACAAGAAAGAGGCGCAAGCCGAAAACTTCCGCAAGATGATTATGGCGATGGTGCAGGATATCCGCGTCATACTCATCAAACTCGCTGACCGCACTCATAATATGCGCACACTGGGCTCACTACGCCCGGACAAACGTCGCCGCATTGCTCGCGAAACCCTCGAAATATATAGCCCACTGGCGCACCGTTTAGGTATCCATCACATCAAAACCGAGCTGGAAGAGCTGGGCTTTGAAGCGCTGTACCCTAATCGCTATCGGGTGATTAAAGAGGTGGTGAAAGCCGCGCGCGGCAATCGTAAAGAGATGATTCAAAAGATCCTTTCTGAAATCGAAGGACGTTTGCAAGAAGCGGGAATTCCGTGCCGTGTGAGCGGTCGCGAAAAACATCTCTACTCCATTTACTGCAAAATGGTGCTCAAAGAGCAGCGTTTTCACTCGATCATGGACATCTACGCGTTCCGCGTCATCGTTCATGATTCTGATACCTGTTACCGCGTGCTCGGCCAGATGCACAGCCTGTACAAACCCCGTCCGGGGCGTGTCAAAGACTACATTGCCATTCCAAAGGCGAACGGATATCAGTCTTTGCACACCTCGATGATTGGTCCGCACGGCGTACCGGTAGAAGTACAAATCCGTACCGAAGACATGGACCAAATGGCGGAAATGGGTGTTGCTGCGCACTGGGCTTATAAAGAGCACGGCGAGACCAGCACTACCGCGCAAATCCGTGCCCAGCGCTGGATGCAGAGCCTGCTGGAACTGCAACAAAGCGCCGGTAGTTCGTTTGAATTTATCGAGAGCGTCAAATCCGATCTCTTCCCGGATGAGATTTACGTTTTCACGCCTGAAGGGCGCATTGTTGAACTGCCCGCGGGCGCAACGCCGGTCGATTTCGCGTATGCCGTGCATACCGACATTGGCCATGCCTGTGTTGGCGCACGAGTTGATCGCCAGCCGTATCCGCTGTCCCAGCCGCTCACCAGCGGCCAGACGGTCGAAATCATTACAGCTCCTGGCGCACGTCCGAATGCGGCGTGGCTGAACTTTGTTGTGAGCTCGAAAGCGCGCGCGAAGATCCGCCAGTTGTTGAAAAACCTCAAGCGTGACGATTCCGTCAGCCTGGGGCGTCGCCTGCTTAACCACGCATTGGGCGGCAGTCGTAAGCTGGCCGAAATTCCGCCGGAGAATATTCAACGTGAGCTTGAGCGCATGAAGCTCGCCGCGCTGGACGATCTGCTGGCAGAAATCGGGCTTGGTAATGCCATGAGCGTTGTGGTCGCCAAGAATCTTCAGCAGGGAGAAGCTTCCGCTGCACAGCCTACGACGCAAGGCCACGGTCACCTGCCGATCAAAGGCGCAGACGGGGTGCTTATCACCTTCGCTAAATGCTGCCGACCCATTCCTGGCGATCCGATCATCGCGCATGTGAGTCCGGGCAAAGGTCTGGTTATCCATCACGAATCCTGTCGTAACATCCGTGGCTACCAAAAAGAGCCTGAGAAGTTCATGGCCGTTGAGTGGGATAAAGAGACTGAGCAGGAATTTATCACCGAAATTAAGGTCGATATGTTCAACCATCAGGGCGCACTGGCGAATCTGACGGCGGCGATTAACACTGCCACCTCTAATATTCAGAGTCTGAACACGGAAGAAAAAGATGGTCGCGTATATAGCGCGTTTATTCGTCTGACCGCCCGCGATCGTGTACATCTGGCCAATATTATGCGCAAAATCCGCGTTATGCCGGACGTCATTAAAGTCACCCGTAACCGAAACTAGCCTTAAACACAGAATCATTATGAACAGCGCTTGCGCTGGCCCCGTCGGGGTGAGGCCCATAAATGGGCCGAATAACGAGTCGAGGCAATTTGAAGGATGCAGTGTTTATGAATTCACAGCGTTATGCGCGTATATGTGAGATGCTCGCCAGACGTCAGCCTGACCTGACGGTCTGTATGGAGCAGGTTCATAAACCTCATAATGTCTCTGCCATCGTCCGCACTGCGGACGCCGTGGGCGTACATGAAGTCCACGCGGTTTGGCCCGGCAACCGGATACGCACCATGGCCTCCAGCGCGGCGGGCAGTAACAGTTGGGTGACGGTCAAAACCCATCCCACGATTGCCGAAGCCGTCTCGCATCTGAAAGGCTGTGGTATGCAGATTCTGGCGACCCATCTTTCTGATAAAGCCGTCGATTTTCGCGAGATTGATTACACCCGCCCAACCTGCATCCTGATGGGTCAGGAAAAAACCGGGATCACCCAGGAAGCACTGGACCTTGCGGATCAAGACATTATTATCCCGATGACAGGCATGGTGCAGTCCTTAAATGTATCTGTTGCCTCCGCGCTGATTTTGTATGAAGCGCAGCGCCAGCGGCAAAATGCAGGGATGTATGAGCGCGAAAACAGCATGCTTCCTGAAGATGAACAGCAGCGTCTGCTGTTCGAGGGGGGGTATCCTGTCCTTGCCCGCGTCGCAAAGCAAAAAAACCTGCCCTATCCCCACGTCAACGCACAAGGTGAAATCGAAGCCGATGCTGCGTGGTGGGCAACAATGCAATCATCCCAGGAAACCCGCAATCATCCCGGCGCCATTGTTACGGTAAATGAGCACAATCCCGCGCGCTATGTAGCCGGAAGAAGTGAAGACCGCCTGAAGGATGAAGAGTAATGAACGGCCGCCTGCTCGATGCCGTTCCGCTGAATACGCTAACGGGCGTTGGCGCGGCGCAAAGCAATAAGCTGGCAAAAATCGGTCTGCACACCGTGCAGGATCTGCTCCTGCATCTCCCTTTGCGATACGAAGATCGCACCCAGCTTTATGCCATCGGCGATCTGCTGCCTGGCATCTACGCCACCGTGGAAGGCGAAGTCCTGAACTGTAATATCACTTTTGGCGGCCGCCGAATGATGACGTGTCAGATCAGTGATGGTTCCGGCATTCTCACCATGCGATTCTTTAACTTCAGCGCGGCGATGAAAAATAGCCTCGCCGCAGGGCGTCGGGTGCTGGCGTATGGCGAAGCCAAACGAGGCAAGTACGGCGCGGAGATGATCCACCCGGAATACCGCGTGCAGGGCGATCTCAGTACGCCGGAACTGCAAGAGACACTCACGCCAGTTTATCCCACGACCGAAGGCGTTAAACAGGCAACGCTGCGCAAACTTACCGATCAGGCGCTTGAACTGCTCGATACTTGCGCCATTACCGAGCTGCTACCGCCCGAGCTGGCACAGGGGATGATGAGCCTGCCGGAAGCTATCCGCACGCTGCACCGCCCGCCGCCCTCTTTACAACTCAGCGATCTAGAAAGCGGCCAGCACCCGGCACAGCGTCGGCTTATTCTTGAAGAGTTGCTGGCACATAATCTGAGCATGCTGGCGCTTCGCGCCGGTGCCCAGCGTTTTCATGCGCAACCCCTTGCTGTAAGCGATGAGTTAAAAAATAAACTCCTGGCCTCGCTGCCTTTCAAACCGACTGGCGCACAGGCGCGGGTCACCGCAGAGATCGAACGCGATATGGCGCTCGACGTGCCGATGATGCGCCTGGTTCAGGGAGACGTAGGTTCCGGTAAAACGCTGGTTGCGGCGCTGGCTGCATTGCGCGCCATTGCTCACGGTAAACAGGTGGCGCTGATGGCACCGACAGAACTGCTTGCCGAGCAACACGCCAATAACTTCCGTCACTGGTTCGCCCCGCTTGGTATTGAAGTGGGCTGGCTGGCCGGGAAGCAAAAAGGCAAAGCACGTCTTGCGCAACAGGAAGCCATCGCCAGCGGTCAGGTACAGATGATTGTCGGTACCCACGCTATTTTCCAGGAACAGGTGCAGTTTAACGGCCTTGCGCTGGTGATCATCGACGAACAGCACCGCTTTGGCGTGCATCAGCGGCTGGCGCTGTGGGAAAAAGGGCTTCAACAAGGCTTTCACCCTCACCAGCTGATCATGACGGCCACTCCCATCCCACGAACACTGGCGATGACCGCCTATGCCGATCTGGATACATCGACTATCGACGAACTCCCTCCGGGACGAACGCCGGTCACCACCGTGGCTATCCCGGACACGCGCCGCTCAGAGATCATCGAACGAGTACGCCATGCCTGCACTCAGGAAGGCAGACAGGCATATTGGGTTTGCACACTCATTGAAGAGTCCGACCTGCTGGAAGCCCAGGCCGCAGAGGCGACGTGGGAAGAGCTCAAGCTGGCGCTGCCCGAGCTGAACGTCGGACTGGTGCATGGCCGTATGAAACCCTCGGAAAAACAATCCGTGATGCAGTCGTTCAAACAGGGCGATTTGCATTTGCTGATCGCCACAACAGTCATCGAAGTGGGTGTGGATGTCCCCAACGCCAGCCTGATGATCATCGAAAACCCGGAGCGTCTGGGTCTTGCGCAACTCCACCAGCTGCGGGGCCGCGTTGGCCGTGGTGCAGTGGCTTCCCACTGCGTGCTGCTGTTCAAATCCCCGCTTTCCAAAACGGCACAAATGCGCCTGCAGGTCCTGCGCGACAGCAATGACGGTTTTGTGATTGCGCAAAAAGATCTTGAGATCCGTGGGCCTGGTGAACTGTTAGGCACTCGCCAGACCGGTAATGCCGAATTCAAAGTCGCCGACTTGCTGCGCGATCAATCTCTCATCCCGGAAGTTCAAAGGCTTGCACGCTACATTCATGAACGCCATCCTGCCCAGGCCGCCGCATTGATTGAGCGCTGGATGCCGGAAACCGAACGTTATTCCAACGCCTGATAAATCCCGCCAGATACGCTTTTAAATTTTTTAAATGCAATCGTTTGCTTTTACCATTCGGTCAGATAAAATGCCCGCTTTTCCACCGTGGAATTGCCGCCGATGTCCGTTAACGCCGTAGAGTCGCCAGATGCGCAACCGATTGCGCAGGTTCAACATAATAGTGAATTAATTTACCGCCTTGAAGACCGCCCGCCTCTGGCACAGACTCTGTTCGCAGCATGTCAGCACCTGCTGGCGATGTTCGTGGCCGTTATCACGCCTGCCCTGCTGATTTGCCAGGCGCTCGGCTTACCGGCTCAGGACACGCAGCACATCATCAGCATGTCGCTGTTCGCCTCCGGTGTGGCCTCGATTATTCAAATTAAAGCCTGGGGGCCAGTGGGCTCGGGGCTGCTGTCGATTCAGGGCACCAGCTTTAACTTTGTGGCCCCGCTGATCATGGGTGGAACAGCACTGAAAACCGGCGGTGCCGATGTGCCGACGATGATGGCGGCGCTGTTTGGCACGCTGATGCTGGCAAGCTGCACAGAAATGGTGATCTCCCGCGTCCTGCATCTGGCGCGCCGGGTGATCACGCCGCTGGTTTCCGGCGTAGTGGTCATGATTATCGGCCTGTCATTGATTCAGGTCGGCCTGACCTCTATCGGCGGCGGCTATGCGGCCATGAGCGACCACACCTTTGGCGCACCGAAAAACCTGCTGCTGGCGGGCGTGGTGCTGGCAATTATTATTCTGCTCAACCGTCAGCGGAACCCTTACCTGCGCGTGGCTTCTCTGGTGATCGCGATGGCGGCCGGATATCTGATGGCCTGGGCGCTGGGCATGCTGCCGGAGAACACCGCTCCAGCCAACAGCCCGCTGATTATGGTCCCGACGCCGCTGTATTACGGCTTAGGTATCGACTGGAGCCTGCTGCTGCCGCTGATGCTGGTATTTATGATTACCTCGCTGGAAACCATCGGCGACATCACGGCCACCTCAGACGTCTCAGAACAGCCCGTTTCTGGTCCGCTCTATATGAAACGCTTAAAAGGCGGCGTGCTGGCGAATGGCCTGAACTCGTTTGTCTCGGCCGTATTCAACACCTTCCCGAACTCCTGCTTCGGCCAGAATAACGGCGTGATCCAGTTGACCGGCGTGGCCAGCCGCTACGTGGGATTTGTGGTTGCGCTGATGCTGATCGTCCTCGGACTGTTCCCGGCGGTGAGTGGTTTTGTGCAGCATATTCCTGAACCGGTGCTGGGCGGTGCAACGCTGGTGATGTTCGGCACTATCGCCGCTTCCGGCGTGCGTATTGTCTCCCGTGAGCCGTTAAACCGCCGTGCGATCATGATTATCGCGCTCTCCCTGGCCGTGGGCCTGGGGGTTTCTCAGCAGCCGCTGATCCTGCAATTTGCGCCAGACTGGGTGAAAAATCTGCTCTCCTCGGGGATTGCCGCTGGCGGCATCACTGCCATCGTTCTGAACCTCGTTTTCCCGCCTGAAAAAAACTAACGGTTATCACGGCAGGCTCTCATTGCCTGCCGTGATACCTAATGACACGAATCCCGCCTTGAGCATTGCGCATAAATCGTGCATAACTCCTCTATGTGCGTTTGACGGGATGGAAGACGATGAAATTTATTGGAAAGCTACTCCTCTGGATTTTGATTGCGGTCGTGATCGCAGTCCTGGCCTTTTATTTTCTTATTCAGACCCGCTGGGGCGCGGCTCAGGTGAGCAGTTGGGTGACGGTTAATACCGATTACGAACTCAATTTTGATCTGATGGATCACCGGTTTTCATCCCCTTCTCACCTCATTCTGGAAAATGTCACTTTTGGTCGCGACGGCAAACCGGCCACACTGGTGGCAAAAACGGTCGATATTGGCCTGAGCAGCCGCCAGCTCACCGATCCCGTGCATATGGATACGATCACCCTGACCGATGGCACGCTCAATCTCTCGCCGCAGACCGCTCCGCTCCCCTTCCAGGCCGACCGCCTGCAGCTGAATAACATGGCGTTTAACAGCCCCAATACCGCGTGGGATCTGAGTGCGCAGAAAGTAACAGGCGGCGTGAGCCCCTGGCAGCCGGAAGCAGGCAATGTGCTCGGCAAAAAAGCGCAGATTCAGATGAGCGCCGGATCGCTCACCCTCAATGGCGTGCCTGCGAGCAATGTGCTGATCCAGGGCGAGTTGAACGACAAAGAGGTGAATTTGAGCACTATCGGTGCCGATATGGCCCGTGGCTCGCTGACCGGCACCGCGCGGCGTAACGCTGACGGGGGCTGGGTCATCGACACTATGCGCCTGAACGACATTCGTCTGCAAAGCGACAAATCATTCATGGATTTCTTTGCGCCCATTACCACGCTGCCTTCGCTGCAAATTGGTCGCCTGGAGGTCACCGATGCACGTCTGCAAGGGCCAGACTGGGCAGTGACCGACCTTGATTTAAGCCTGCGTAATCTGACGTTAAGTAAAGGCGACTGGCAGAGCCAGGAAGGGCGTTTATCCATGAATGCCAGCGAATTGATCTATGGTTCGCTGCATCTTTTCGACCCGATTATGAATGCGGAATTCTCGCCACAGGGCATTGCGCTGCGCCAGTTCACCTCCCGCTGGGAGGGGGGCATGGTGCGCACGTCCGGTAACTGGCTGCGTAACGGTAAAGCGCTGGTGCTGGACGATGTTGCCGTGGCCGGGCTGGAATACACGCTTCCGCAAAACTGGAAAACCCTGTGGATGGATCCGCTTCCGGAGTGGCTCAACAGCGTGACGCTGAAAAAATTCGGTCTGAGCCGAAATCTGGTCATTGATATCGATCCGGCTTTCCCGTGGCAGATTACCGCTCTCGATGGCTATGGCGCCAATCTGCAGCTGGCGAAAGCGCACCAGTGGGGCGTGTGGAGCGGTAACGCCACGCTCAACGGTGCGGCGGCAACATTCAACCGCGTGGATGTCCGTCGTCCGTCGCTGGCGTTAGTCGCCAATGCTTCAACGGTGAATATCACAGAACTCAGCGCGTTTACCGAAAAAGGGATTCTGGAAGCGACAGCCGCCGTATCGCAGCTCCCGCAGCGACAAACCACCGTCAGCCTGAACGGGCGCGGCGTGCCGCTTAATATCCTCCAGCAGTGGGGCTGGCCGGCGCTTCCTGTTAGCGGCGACGGCAACATCCTGTTGACCGCAAGCGGCAGCGTGCAGGACAAAGCGCCGCTGAAGCCAACGGTTAACGGGAAGTTGAGCGCCGTGAATATGGATAAACAGCAGGTGATACAGACCATGACGGGAGGAGTGGTTTCGACGACTCCGGCCGCGGAGCCGTCGGCTTCCCCCTCACCCTAGCCCTCTCCCTCAAGGGAGAGGGAACTGAACTACGCGGTCTTTTATATCGAACAAATCCCCCCTCTCTGATTGGAGAGGGAACTGAACGGCGCGGTATTTTGTCTCGGGCGAAAAGCCACAGAAGAAATCAGCCCCTGCTACGAACAAATCCCCTCTCTCATGGGAGAGGGAACTGAACTGCGCGGTCTTTTGTTTCGGGCGACAAGCCACAGAAGAAGTCAGCTCCTGCTGCAAACAAATCCCCTCTCTCAAGGGAGAGGGAACTGAACAGTGCGGTCTTTTGTTTCAGGCGACAAGCCACAGAAGAAATCATCCCCTGCTGCAAACAAATCCCCTCTCTCAAGGGAGAGGGAACTGAACTGCGCGGTCTTTTGTCTCGGGCGACAAACCACAGAAGAAGCCAGCCCGGCTCCGGACAAATCCCCTCTCCCCTATGGGGAGAGGGTCAGGGTGAGGGGAAAAGGCATTACAGTTTGATCACCACTTCATTCCCTGCGGATTTCACTACCACGCCCCACTCGCTGCCCGCATGTGAGCCGCCTTTGACGCCAGCGATCTGCTGCACATTGCGCAGGCAAACCGACCAGTTTTGCGCATCGCCTTCACCTTTCACCGTCACGGTGTCGCCCTGGCGAGAAGCCGTCAGCGTAAACACCACCGAACCATCCGCCGCAGGCACTTCACTCACCGCCGAGCAACCGTCTGCCAGGCTAAAGAGCTGGAAGGCCGTGCCGTGATTCCACGCATAATCAGGTTTCTGATTATTGTCACCCAGCGCCAGAAGCGTATTTTCGCGCACATAGACCGGCAGACTCTGGAAGTCGTGCTGCTGTTTGTGCCAACGACTGCCCTGCACTTCGTCGTTATGCCACAGATGCGTCCAGCGGCCTTCCGGCAGGTAAAACTGCACATCACCGGCTTCACTGAATACGGGCGCGACCATCACCGCATCGCCGAGCATATACTGGCGATCGAGGTAGTCACACGCCGGATCGTCAGGGAATTCGAGCATCATCGCACGCAGCATCGGCGTTCCAAACTCGCGGGCCAGCGCGCCCTGGCGGTACAGATACGGCATCATCCGGCATTTCAGCTGGGTGAAGTGGCGCACCACGTCGCAGGACTCATCGTCGTATGCCCACGGCACACGGTACGATTTGCTGCCGTGCAGGCGGCTATGGCTGGAGAACAGCCCGAACGCACACCAGCGTTTGTAAACGTGCGCTGGCGCGGTATTCTCGAATCCACCGATATCATGGCTCCAGAAGCCAAAGCCCGACAGACCAATCGACAGCCCGCCGCGCAGGCTTTCGGCCATAGACTCGTAGTTGGCATAGCAGTCACCGCCCCAGTGCACCGGGAACTTCTGCGCACCGACCGACGCAGAGCGCGCAAACAGCACCGCCTCTTCTTCGCCCACCGTCTCTTTCAACACATCCCACACCAGCTCGTTGTAGATATACGCGTAGTGGTTGTGCATCTTCTGGGGTTCGGAGCCGTCATGCCACACCACATCGGTCGGAATGCGCTCGCCGAAGTCGGTCTTGAAACAATCGACGCCGATATCAATCAGCCCTTTCAGCTTGTCCGCGTACCACTGGCAGGCTTCCGGATGGGTGAAGTCATAAATCGCCAGCCCCGGCTGCCATTTGTCCCACTGCCACACCGAGCCATCCGGGCGTTTCAGCAAATAGCCTTTCTCTTTCAGCTCGTTAAATACCGGTGATTTCTGGCCGATATACGGGTTGATCCACACGCAGACTTTCAGCCCTTTGTCCTTCAGGCGACGAATCATCCCTTCCGGATCGGGGAAGGTGACCGGGTCCCACTCAAAATCGCACCACTGGAACGCCTTCATCCAGAAGCAGTCGAAGTGGAAGACGTGCAGCGGCAGATCGCGCTCGGCCATACCGTCGATAAAGCTGTTGACCGTGGCTTCGTCATAGTTAGTAGTGAACGACGTGGTGAGCCACAGGCCGAACGACCAGGCTGGCGGCAGCGCCGGACGACCGGAGAACTGCGTATAGCGGTTCAGCACCTCTTTCGGCGTCGGGCCGTCGATCACAAAATATTCCAGATACTCGCCTTCGACGCTGAACTGCACTTTGGAGACTTTCTCGGAACCGACTTCAAACGACACATTTTCCGGATGGTTCACCAGCACGCCGTAACCGCGGTTAGTGAGGTAGAACGGAATATTCTTGTACGACTGTTCGGTGCTGGTGCCGCCGTCGCGGTTCCAGGTTTCGACCGTCTGGCCGTTACGCACCAGCGCGGTAAAACGCTCGCCAAGGCCGTACACCGCTTCGCCGACGCCTAAGTCCAGACGCTCGAACATATAGTTGCTGTCAGTGTTGCCGTCCTGCACGTAGCCGTTATTTTTCAGCTGACTGCCGGTGATGCGCTGGCCATCGCGCAGGAAATCCAGCGCCCAGAACTCACCTTTCGTGACTCGCACGCTGAGGTTGCCGCTTTTCAGCTCGGCAAATTCCGCCGTATTTTCAATCTCAACCTTAACGTCTTTCAGAACATTCAGCGGATAGTGCGGACCGTTGTCCAGCGCACCCTGGAAGTGCTCGATACGCACCCCCACGATACCCTCCTGCGGCGAGAACAGGCGAACCGTAAACATCAATGTGTCGAGTTGCCAGGTGCGCTCACGCACGTCGCGCGGTGCGACATACACCACCAGGTCGTTGCCCTGCTGTTCCACGTCGAACACCTGAACCGGATACGTCACATTCAGGCCCGGTTGAATAAGCCAGTTTCCGTCACTGATTTTCATACTTTCTTCCTCTTAGTTCTGTAATTCTTTGCTGACCGGCAGGTCGTCGAACGCCTGCTGGTTACGGCGTGCGCCTTGCGCCAGCTCGCCCATGATTTTGGTCAGGAACGGGGTCTTCAGGGTGTAATAGCGTTTCGCAATAATCGCGCTGAGCACGTAGCAGACCGCAGGCGCCAGCGTAAACAGGCCGATAATGATGTTGATCGTGGCGCTGTTCTGGGTTTTGGCGGCGGCGTCATAGCCCCCGCCCGCCAGCATCCAGCCAATCATTGCGCCGCCCAGTGCCAGACCCAGCTTCAGCACAAACAGCGTCCCCGCAAAGCTGATGCCGGTCAGACGTTTTCCGTTGGTCCATTCGCCATAATCAACGGTATCGGACATCATGACCCACTGGATCGGCGTCACCAGCTGGTGCAGAACCCCAATCACAAAGATAAAGCTGAACATCATGACGGTGGCATGCATCGGCACGAAGAACATCGCCACGCTCGCCACCGCCAGCAGGGCGTTGGTCCACCAGAAGACGCTGACTTTGCATTTCCAGTCGGTGAGCGGTTTGGCCAGCGCAGAGCCAATCAGGTTGCCGACGCAGTAAGTGGTGAGGAACGCGACGAACACTTCCGGCGAGCCGATAATCCAGGTGCAGTAATACATCATCGCACCGCCGCGCACGCAGACGGCGAGGATGTTGAGAATGGTGAGAACACCGACCACGCGCCACTGGTCGTTGTGCCAGATGTCGCGCAGGTCTTCACGCATGGAGGTGGTGCTTGGCGGCACCTGGATGCGCTCTTTGGTGGTGAAGAAGCAGAACGCCAGCATCAGGAATGCCACCACCGACAGCACGGCGATCCCGCCCTGGAAGCCGAAGGCTTTGTCTTCGCCGCCAATCAGCTTCACCAGCGGCATCATCAGCACGGTGGAGAGCATGCCGCCCGCCGTCGCCAGCACAAAACGCCAGGATTGCAGGGAGATACGCTGCGTCGGGTC
Source organism: Enterobacteriaceae bacterium RIT714 (assembly GCA_009668015.1). Classification (GTDB taxonomy): domain Bacteria; phylum Pseudomonadota; class Gammaproteobacteria; order Enterobacterales; family Enterobacteriaceae; genus Enterobacter. The sequence continues at coordinate 20,298 of WJYB01000011.1, read as the reverse complement.
GTTGGTGATCACACCGCCCAGCGCGCAGTACGGAATATTCACCACGGTATAGAGCAGGGTCAGCAGGGTATAGGTGATGGCGGCATAAACCATTTTACCGTTCAGGCTGAGGTCCGGCGTGGTGTACGCCAGCACACACACGATGCCGAACGGAATCGCGCCAAACAGGATCCACGGGCGGAACTTACCCCAACGGCTGCGGGTACGGTCGGCCAGCAGGCCCATGCACGGGTCGGAAATCGCATCCAGCGCACGCGCCAGCAGGAACATGGTGCCGACAAACCCGGCGGGAATGCCGAAAATATCAGTATAAAAAAACATCATATACAACATGACGTTATCAAAAACAATGTGGCTGGCGGCATCACCCATGCCGTAGCCAATCTTTTCCTTAACGGATAATACTTCGCTCTTCATTTTTGTAATCCTTTGACGCTGTAGGGGCGCTGAGACCGGTGACTTAACTTGTAAACCATCCTTTGGCGAGCGGGTATTCTGTTTTCTCGTTAGTAACTTACGTTTCTTCTTTTTTGTGATCGCGGTAAAACTCGGGAACGAAAGGCTAACCTGAGGATTTTCTTAGGAATTAACCGAAAGGGGGTAATACAGGTCAAAAGAGGGGTGAAAAAAGTGTGCGAAATGATGTGGTAAATGCCTGAAAGTAGCTATAATGCGCCCCGCCTCCATGTAGCAATCGAGGCGCGGAAGATCGTCATCTCCGGTGAGGTGGCTGGATTTCAAATCCAGTTGGGGACGCCAGCGTTCCCGGGCAGGTTCGACTCCTGTGATCTTCCGCCAATAGTTCTCATTTTTTTACCTTTTCTGTAGACAATTATATTTATGCTCATATCATAAAATTGCTCGTATTTAATTTTAGGATTGAACATGGAAAGTCAAATAAGCATAAAAATCGACTACAACCCTGACAGAAAAAACCCAGAAGATATTTTTTCGGCAATGGCGTTATATATATCAGCGCAAAAAAAATATGGGAATTTACTGGCCGATAGTTTGGACTTTAATGTTAAATATGAATTAATATTATCAGATATTGAAAAAGGTTCAATTAAATCAATATTAGACTCGATTGCAAATGGTCTTGGACAATTCATTAATAACCAGTCAATGAGCCTGATAAATGATCTTATCAATATTGATGAGCTTGACTCAACGGAGAAAATTGAAAATCTAATAGACCTTCAAGAGTCAAAAATAAAAGAAGAGTGCAATAAAATTTCGCCTCATTTAGACAGAGTTAAATTCGCAGAAATTATTTCAGATATATCATCGGCTAACCAATTACTAGAAAAAGGAGAGGAGGTTGTAATAAACCACAAAACCAGTGAATACGATAATGTTTACTATCTTAATACTAGAATGAGAGTTTCTGTTGCACCAGAAGAAATGCTAATAAAAGGTGAACATATAATAAATACAACAAAAGATTATTTAGATATTATTAAACCAGTTAATTTTGGGGATTCCCAATGGCTCGTTCGTAGTCGTACAACCGGAAAGCAATACCTTGCATTCATGGAGGATAAACCCTGGTTGAATCGATATCAAACTGGTAAACTTCCTGTAATAACAGCAAAGTATTGTATGATCGCTATTGTAAAACTTGATGTATTTAAAACCAAACGAAAAACAGAAATAAAAAGAGCTGAGATCTTAAAAGTAGTGAGTGTAATTTCAAGCGACGAGGCACAAAATGACTTATTCTAAGCATTTAAAAAGTCTTTTAGCTGCATATGCATTCGTCATTGTTCCATTTTCACTTATGATTATAGTGAAAGCATCGGAAAAAAAGTGGCAAGAGATAATTTTAGCCAGTGACTGGTCGATTGCAAGCTTTATCATTTTTGGGCAGTCTTTGACCTTTTTATCTTCAGCATTGATTTCCACCTCGAAAAATAAAAAAAGAGAAGGCTGGGAATGGTATATTGCGAAGGTTTTTCTGACTGGAATAGGCCCCAGCCTTGTCTTTTATACATTACTTTTAGTTAAACCATCTCTTATTATCGGTGTTGGACAAATAATCCTATTTATTTACGCATCATATAGGTTCTTCGTTGATGGATTAGCAGCCAAAAAACTTGAACAAGACAGTTAACTTTTGGATTTCCATTAACGATCTTTTTTCAATCGTTCCAAACATGCCTCTTTTACCCACTTACTAAAATTCCCTTTCCCCGCCGCCTTCTCAATCTGCTCCAAAAGCTCATCCTCGAAACGGATGTTCTTCATCGTACTTTTTGTGCGGTCAAAATTTGGTTTCTTTTTCTCTTGCATGGTAGGTACCATTTCGGTTAGTTTATCTGCATGTGGTACCTACCACATGGATTTGGAATTCTGACAACGCCCAGCAGTGTTGGAGCACTAAAGGGCGTCTAACCTCACCAACTATCAAGGAGTTGATTATGGCTGATTCGCATTCTACCCCAGACACCGACCAATCCGGAACCGAGCGCTCGATAATTGTGGGATATCGCCCGCACGTTCACGATAAAACCACGCCAAACATCACTCTTTCGGGCAAGTGGCTGCGCACTGCGGGTTTTGAAACCGGGCAACAGGTGACGGTCAAAGTGATGGACGGGTGCATTGTTCTGATGGCGTTCAGCGAGCAGGAACAGCGGTTGCTGGATGAACTGAAAAAAGCGAAGACAAAGCTCAAAGAGATTGAAACGGCCCTTACATGAATGGACTGGCCTCGTTTATTGAGCCTCAATGTGAAAAAATAAACACTGCATCATTTGCGTAATAAATACATCCAGCCAGGAAAATTGATAATATACATGGCTTACCTACCGATTAAGCAGCAACACCCCCGACAGGTAAGCCACAATACGCCTTTCATTCGCTTCAAACAGCCATCACCCATTCTTGATTTTCAGATTCTAGCCCATCTCTTTTTATTACATTCCAGCCGTATATGTAAGAAGATAAACAGGATATTTACCCTACTTAAAATGGAGAGTTAAAATGTCTGCCTTAACATTTTCATGCCTGAATTTCGCATAGGGATTGTCCTGCAGCGTTATAACCAATTGGGTTTTAAACCTTTCATGACCAATATGGAAGCTACAATTACAATAACTGGAGGGCGAAAAGTTGAGATTTAAAAAAATTCTGTGGTTAGTGCTGAGTCTCACAATCGTCTTCTTTGGCTACGTTAAGTACAGAGATTTGCAGCCGGTAAAAATTGTCGCAGTCCATCCGGATGGTCCTTATACAGATATATTGGTTAAAAATTTCCCATTGACTGATAAAGGTCGAATTAACTGGTGGTTGAAAAATAAGGATATACTCAAAGCAAAATATAAATTACCCGCACCCACCAAAGACGATGGTTTTTATTTTATAAAAATATGGGATTTCGGTAGAGGGTATGTTGAGGATGATGGCTATGATCGCCTCTGTTTTGATGATATCAAAGAAAAAAATCACTGTATTGATAAGGCTCCCTATCTCACTATCCGAAAGGGAAAAGAAACTGGACTCACATTTTTTACTGATCAAAAAAGATATCAAGTTGATAGCAATGGTAACTATAAAGAGTTTTAAAAAACGATGACAACCACGCCTTCTTCTACAGGGAAAGGGCATGGTTGAACAATCAACCCCTTATCTCCATTACCGCCCCGCCGTGTTTCACCAGCCGGAGCGCGTGTTGCAGGAAAATCACCGAAGCGGCGGAGTATCACGTCGCCGGGTGATTATTCACTTTCCGGAGCAGATTACCCCGGAGGAACGCGACCCGATGACCGCACGCGCATTTCTCCACTCGGAGCAGAACTCAGACGAAGCGCTCAGTATTAAGCGCGATGCTGACCCGACATTTGATTTTTGCGGCTATCTGGAAATGCTTTCGCAGACCAACGGGATGTTTATGGGTAATGCCCGTTTTATCCCGCGTAATTACCGTAAATATCTCTATCACGCCTATCTGGCCTTTATGGAGGCTAACGGGTACAGGAACGAGCTCAGCCTGAAAATATTCCTGGGGTTGCCCATGATGCTGAAAGAGTACTGCCTGAATTATGAGAAGCGGCACACAAATCTGGGGATACAAACCAATCTGTCGCTGAAAGGGGAAAGCTACGGCGACTGGCTGCCGAAGTGCGACGACCCCGCAGCGACATAACCAACTCCAGATCGGCAACAGCCGGTCTTTTCACATTTGCAAAATATGATGGGATTAAACAAGAAACACAGGCCAGGTATTTATTTTTATCAAACGAAGATAGTTTTAGCTATTATCGGGTAAGTATATGGAGATGGGATATTATTATGGAAGAAGGTGGAATGAACGTTGTTATGTCGCCGGTACAACTGGCGGCGGTGCTTTCAGACAAGAGTGTGACAGAGAGGGGGACGCCGCACTATCGATTACCCGGCAGGTCAGGAGATTGGGTACGGATTTTCACGAGGCAGCACACAGCGTATCAGCATGCGATGTGTGAGGATTGTTATTGAGCTGAAAGAATATAACGGGAAACCTTACTATGTCCTTACTGCATTCCCGACCCCATATGTGAATTATGCAAAGCTTCTATCATCTTAATCAGTTGATTCATGGTTACTTCAATCAGGATTATGACCTCATTAATGATGGTGAGGATACCATTGAGGGAATTATTGGGCTATTTAAAAAGACAGCCCCGGACTGGATGTTAAAAGAGTTAGCCGAAGAGGTTGATACTTTCATTGAGTGTTACAGAGACAGTCTGGATAATGAGTTCAAAAGCCGATATGGATTTGATTTTTCGCCTGAGTTATGGGACACAACCTCTTATGACTTTCTGATGACAGTGCGCAGGCTTGCCCTCGCTTAGCAGCAGCGACAGGACGATAAACTCGCAGTGCCATAGCCAACCTCAGACCGGCAACAGCCGGTCTTTTTCTTTCTGATCATCTCTGGATGGGTGAACGATCCATTGTTCACCCTTCACTGTATATTCACCATCGATCTTTGTTTTACGTAAAAGCTCATATGTGCTCATTGACGCTCCCATTGAAGTATGAATTTTCTCTACCACAAGCTACTCCTTTATCTGTGGTGATATCAATCGCAAAGGGAGCATGGTCTGAAATCTTCCGGTTAAGATATTTATAGCGTGAATATTTATCGTATTTATTATTTTATTTATGAATTTTAAAACAAGAGTTTGAGGTATACCCAATAAATCCTGTTTAACCCGTGACGATAATGACAAACCTGATTTATATTTCTGCCTGGCAAGATTAAAAGGAAACAGAGCGATGGGTTTAATTGGGAAACTACGTGGTATTTTGGGGCGTCAATCGGGTAGGGAAGAAGCTGAACCTTCACCAACGCATGAACGTAACACGGAACTGGAGGGGAAATGGCTTACCGTGGATCACCCATACTTCTTCGGTCACGCAAATATTTCGCCGGATAAGCGCTGGGTGGTGGGCTGCGAGGATTCGGATGGTGACAGGTGTGGAGGCCACAGGATGAAGGGTAATGGCCGGGTCATTCTGGTCGATTACCCATCTGACAGGATTGTGCATGAGCTAAAATATTTTGCACGGCCTGTCGATGCCGCTGTTTCTGATTCCGGTAGTTACATAGTCCACGATTGTGGTTTCGGTAGCGCACTTCGTGGGGATGTCATCGCTATCAACACCAGCGGTGACGAAATCTACCGTCGTCACTACCGCGCCAATATTTTTAATATTGCCTTGTCCCAATGTGGTCGGTACGCAGCTGTCCAGACAGCAAATGCTGATAATAAAGACAGTAATATTCTGGAAGTTCTAGACCTTCATAATGGCCAGCAAATTTTTACTGTTCGTCCCGTCGGGGCTTGGGCAGATGGCTATTTATTCGATACAAACGCTGACGGAGAGTTAAGCCAGCTACGCGTCAATCTTCGGGATCTTGGATACTTCCGTTATTCCGCCACAGGTGAATTCCTTGATGCTGAATCACTACAGGTAGCACAGCTGGACAAAGGTGATTACACCACAAAGATTATGGCCGCGCAGGAATTGCTTAAAACGGGTGCTACCGAAGAAAGTGCCAGGAAAGCCCTGAGCGTCGCTGATGCAGCTCTTACCCAAGGTGCCTGCGAACGATATGACTGGGGAGCGCTGGCTCACAGGATCAGAGGGGAATCGTTTGAATTGCTTGGGCAGTTATCTGACGCTCTGGAAGCCTATGAACAGGCACTTACAATGAACCCTAAAGTGGGTGTACTGCGTAGAGCAACTACTCTACGTAAAAAAATTTCTGCAAAGAAATAAAACGAACCTCTGATACGGCACAAGTAAAATAAGTAAAGGGGGGGTGAGACAAAATGACACGAAACCGTGATGGTTTCAGCTAGCACCAGAGAGATAAATTCCGGGCCATAATCCATGCGCAGCATGACCGGATAGCCGCAGTTTGCCGCGGTCTGTCAAGTACACGGACCACTCGCACAGCTGGCTGATTCAGATCGATTTCAATCGACAATGCCTCACGGTTAAAGTCATCAACGACATTAAACGTGCGAAAACGACGGCCGCAGACCAGCTCTGTTTCAGCGATTCCGGCGTGGCCAGTGGCGAGGGATTACGCAACGGCAAACGTTGTTTGCCCTTAGTGCGATCTAATCTCAGCATCCTGGAAAGCTCCTCGCAAAAGTAAATACAAACCACCTGGCTTAGCGGCTGTTTCTGGCATACTACGAGCTTACAGACATCAACCGGAGGCGACATGGCATACGAAGAATTAATCAATTTACCAGCAGGTGAATTTGTTATGTTTGCCAGTGGTGATGGCAAAGTACGTATCGAATGCCGGTTTGAAAGCGATACCTTATGGCTTTCACAGGCCATGATCTGCGACTTATATGTTAAGGCCAAAGCAATGATCAGTGAGCATATCAAGAATATTTTTGATGAAGGTGAGCTGGTCGAAAATTCAGTTGTTCGGTTATACCGAACAACTGCCAGCGATGACAAAATATATAACGTTCAATACTTTAGTCTTCCTATGATTCTCGCCATCGGCTATCGCGTTCGCTCCACGCGGGGTACACAGTTCCGCCAGTGGGCCACCCAAACGCTGCAGGAATACCTGGTTAAAGGCTTCGTTATGGACGACGAGCGCCTGAAAAATCCGCCTGTCGGCTCTTCCGCTGTTCCCGATTATTTCGATGAAATGCTGGAACGCATTCGCGACATTCGGGCCAGCGAACGCCGGGTATATCTCCGCGTGAAGGAGATTTTTGCGCTCGCCGCCGACTATCAACCGTCGCTCAAAGAAACCACGCAATTCTTCCAGACCATCCAGAATAAACTGCATTTTGCCTGCACGGGCCGATTCACCAGCGCGCTGACGCCACTCAACCGCATATGGGGCTGAACAGCTATAAAGGCCAGGAAGTCCGTAAAAGCGATGTCACTACTGCAAAAAATTATCTGTCCCAGGATGAAGTTAGCGAGCTTAATCGTGTCGTAAATATGTGGCTCGATTTTGCTGAAGATCAGGCCAAACGCCGCAAGCAGATATTTTTACGAGACTGGCAAACCAGACTCGATCAGTTTCTGCAATTTAACGACCGGGACGTTTTAGAAGGGACAGGCAAGATCAGCAAGAAAGCGGCTGATGAAAAGGCGTGCTCAGAATACCTTGAGTTTGAAAAAAAGCAGCGTCTGCTGAAAGAAGCCGAGGGAGAGAAAGATATCATCGGCTTATTAAAATGGGATAAGAAGGCTAAGCGCTAATCCCGGTATGTCCATCCAGCCTCATATGCAACAACGGAAACGGATTCCCCTGCCCGTCCAGTTCCGAGCGCCCGATCTGCTCAAACCCCATATGACGATAAAATTCCACACCCTGCGGGTTTTGCTCATTCACATCCACTTCGTTTACGCCAAACTCTGCGATGGCATATTTCAGAAGGAATTTCCCGACGCCCTTCCCCCGGCTCAGATCATCAATAAACAGCATTTCAAGGCGATTTTCATCAACACCTAAAAAGCCGTGAATAACGCCAACGTCATCGCGGGCAATCACAACCTTGAGATTAGGCAGATACGCATTGAGCAATAACGGGCGCAGCGCCGCAATATCGCTTTCCTGCAAAAAGTGGTGGGTGGCGCGAACGGAGGATTCCCAGATCGCGACCAGACGTTCAAAATGTGTGGGGAGTGCGGTTTCTATTTTCATGAGCGGATCATGTGCGGTTAACGACGTTAATTCAAGTCTCCCGGCGGTCTGTTCCCCCTCACCCTAACCCTCTCCCAAACGGGAGAGGGGACCGATCGAGCAAATTGGTTACCGCCGCGCCGGGTAAGCGAAGCGCCACCCGGCATTGCAGAAGCCCCAAATCAACCCCTAATCTCCATCACCGCATACACCCCATCCTTCGGTACAATCACCGTCACGTTTTCTGCCGGGATCCCCGCCGCAAGATGGATATCCTGCAACTGCTGCAACGTGCGCGGAAAAATAGGCGACCAGCCGATACAGCGCAGGGTAAAGTCAATCTGCGGGCTGCTGGTGAGCATATTCGACACAATCACCGCCCCGCCGGGTTTCACCAGCCGGAGCGCGCGTTGCAGGAAAATCACCGCATCCGCGTCGTTGAAGTATTCAAAGATCCCCAGCGCATCCACCAGTTCGGCCTGATGCTCGCCCAGCTCCAGCAGTAAATCGTCACTGCGGATGAAATGGTGGATAAGATGGCGCTTGAGCAACGTCAGCTGTTCCCCTACGACCAGCCCTTCCTGAGCGGCCATCGTTTCGGCCCAGCGCAGGGCGACGGGGTCATCATCCACCAGCGTCAGGTGAACGCTCTGTCCGTCCAGCTTTGCGGCGCGCAACGCCTCCAGCACCGGAATAGCCGCGCCGCTCGCCAGGCTTATCCAGTCGCTTTCGATTTCATTGTGGATGTATTGATTAACCAGCGCGCCCAGCACCTGCGCGCGGGAGCGCACACCGATCGCATCATTGGCATGGATAAACCACTGGCGGCTTTCGCTGTCCATCCGCGTGCCTTCCGGCAGCCGATCTTCCAGCGGGTTTTGCACCACAAACAGCGCCAGCGCGGAAGGGACCAGCCGGGCGCGCCAGGCCGCCAGCGCCGGGCGCGTGCGGTACGCCTGCTCGGAATAGCGATGTTGCGGGACAAGCAGCGGTAATCCGTTTTCACCGTCTTCCAGCCGCGGGGGTAGCAGCTGAGGGTCAGCCTTCAGGGCCTGATCGAGCGCATCGATCTCTTTCCTGGCATCGTCTTTCATCGGCCATTGATCGCTGACATCGGGAAACGATGCGCTGTAAATGGTCATATTTGCCGGAGCACTACCGCGAAAAGATTGCCAGTTCATATCGTTCCCCCCGTTCGGCCCTACACGCAAGTCTATGCAAACACGACGGCATTACCCTACGAAAAATGCACGATATGCCTTAATTTTCAGCTCACCTGTGCCGCTCTGAATCGCTATACACGAGGGAGCGATCGGGATGAAAAAACAGGTTTGGCGGCTGCTGCTGCCGTTGATGCTGTCAGGCTGCGCCAGCATTGTCGGCAGCAATGAAGAGACGGTGTATATCGACAGTACCCCGCCCCATGCGTATTACTCGATTATCGACCGCGATGGCCTGATCATCGCCACCGGCACGACGCCGCAATCCGTCATTATCAAGAAATCCGACGGCAGTTATTTCGGCAAACGGGACTACACGCTGACTCTCAAACAGCAGGGCTACTACTCGGTCATGATGCCGCTGGAGTACCGGTTCAGCCACTGGTACACCTTCGGCAATATTATCTTCGGCGTGCTGGGCTGGTGGATTGTGGACCCGTTCTCTGGCGGGATGTATACGCTAAAAGAAGAGCGGGTCCAGGCGATACTGCGCCCTTGCCCGCCAGGGCCGTTCAATATGATGTGCTCGTAAAGATCAGAATGGTTAACGCTTCATCCAGCCGGGAAGAATACGTAGTATATTGAGAGTTAACTTTTTCTACGGGCGTTATCCATGTCTTACTCCATCGGCGAATTCGCGCGGCTTTGCGGCATCACCGCCACCACCCTGCGGGCGTGGCAGCGTCGCTATGGTCTGCTAAAGCCGCTACGCACCGATGGCGGGCATCGCCTTTACAGCGATGACGACGTACAGCAGGCGCTGAAAATTCTCGACTGGGTGAAAAAAGGCGTCCCGGTCAGCCAGGTGAAACCGCTGCTGGCACGACCGGGCGCGCGCCGCACCAACAACTGGCTCACCCTGCAAGAGAGCATGTTGCAGCGGCTGAAAGAGGGAAAAATAGAATCCCTGCGCCAGCTTATTTACGATTCAGGCCGCGAATCCCCCAGACCGGAATTAGTCACAGAAGTCCTGCGTCCGCTGCGAAGCCAGGTTTCGGCGAATATTCCGGCAATAATGACCCTGCGCGAAATCCTCGACGGCATAATTATTTCCTACACCTCATTTTGTCTTGAAGGGGATAAACGCGCGCCGGGCGATAATTATTTACTCAGCGGCTGGCATCTGAACGACCCGTGTGAAATCTGGCTCGAAGCGCTTAAACGCACGGGGCAAGGACACCGGATCGACGTCCTTCCGGTACCGCCGGCCACCCTGGCGCCGGATATTTTCCCGGATCGAAAATGGTTACTGGTCACTACCGGCAAATTAACCGCCGCGCGTAAAAAACAGATTGAGCAGTGGCAACAACAGGTCATTTCCCTTGAAGTGATTACCCTGTAAATCTATTTCCCGCGCCAGTTATCACGAAAATTTGAATATTTTTCCGCCGTCAGAGTGCTAACGTTTTCCTGTTATTAATCATAAAACAGGAAAACAAAATGAATAAGATCTCCGGCCTGCTGCTTTTATCCTCCATGGCTTTCGCCCCCGTCGCCTTTAGCGCCCCGGTGGGTACGCTGAGCGTTCATATTCTCAACCAGCAAACCGGTATTCCATCGCCTGATGTGACGGTCACTCTGGAAAAACAACAGCAAAACAGCTGGACCACGCTGGCAAGCGGCAAAACCGACCAGGACGGGCGGATTAAATCGCTCTATCCGCAGGATCAGGACATGCAGCCGGGCATGTATAAAGTGACATTCAAAACCGGTGATTACTTCCACAGCCAGAAGATGAACACGTTTTTCCCGGAAGTTCCGGTACTGTTCACCGTCACGAAGACCAACGAGAAGCTGCACATTCCCCTGCTGTTAAGCCAGTACGGTTACTCCACCTACAAAGGCAGCTGACACCTCTGGCGCTCCCCCCTCACGGGAGCGCTCAATTTCCTGCATCAAACACACCTAAATAACATACTGAAAAACATATCAAATAAAAAATAATCCAATCTAAACTTGGACAAATTACAATGATTGTGTAAGTTTTAAGTATCACGTTTTTTCAGGATCGTTTACAGCAAAGGTGAGCCAATGAGCGCCGTGCACTCCGTTATTGATCGGTTTGTGAGTTACTACGCCGGGCTGGAAAACCAGCCGCCATCGGCCCTGCCTGCGCTTTATCACCCCGACGCGGTGCTGATTGACCCTTTCGGTCAGCATCAGGGGCTGTTTGCGATCCAGCGCTACTTCACCCATCTGCTGGCCAATGTGGATCAGTGCCATTTCTCCATCGACAAGCCCTTCACCGACGGCAACCGTTTTGCACTGACATGGACGATGCACTGGTCACATCCGCGTTTAACGGATGGCGAAACGCTCGCCCTGCCGGGCTGTTCCGTGGTGGAGGTACAGGACGCCACGGTTGTGCGTCAGCGCGATTATTACGATGCCGGAGAGATGATTTATGAACACCTGCCCTTGCTGGGCTGGGCGGTTCGCGGCGTCAAAAGGAGGGTGCGGCCATGATGACTGTCCTCATCACCGGAGCCACCTCAGGGATTGGCGAGGGACTGGCGAAGTCCTGGGCGGATGACGGCTGTCGCGTCATTGCCTGTGGCAGGGATGCCGCTCGCCTTGAGGCGCTGCGCCAGTACAGCCCGCTGATTTCCCTTCGTCAGTTTGATATGACCGACGCGCAAGCCTGTCGCGAAGCGCTGGCCGATTGCCGCGTTGACCTGGCGATCCTCTGCGCCGGCACCTGTGAATATCTCGATCGCGGCGCGATCGACGTCGATCGGGTCACGCGGGTGATGAGCACCAATTTTAGCGGCCCCGTCAACTGCCTGGCGGCGCTACAGGATCAACTTGCACCCGGAAGCCGCGTGGTGCTGGTCAGCTCCATGGCCCACTGGCTGCCCTTCCCGCGCGCAGAAGCCTACGGCGCATCCAAAGCGGCGCTCACCTGGTTTGCCAACAGTCTGCGCCTCGACTGGGAACCGAAAGGCATTGCCGTCACGGTGGTTTCACCGGGCTTTGTCGATACGCCTCTCACCCGCAAAAACGATTTCCCCATGCCTGCAAAAGTGAGCGTGGAACAGGCCGTGACCGCCATCCGTCGTGGCGTGGCGAAAGGCAAAACGCATATCGCCTTCCCCGGCGGATTCAGTCTGGTGATGCGCCTGCTGGCGTCACTGCCGCTATTTGTCCAGCACGCGCTGCTGCGCAGGATGGTGCGCTCATGAACATCGCCATCATCGGCGGCGGGATCGCCGGGCTGACCTGCGCATGGCGGCTGGCCGGACACCATAACGTCACTCTTTTCGAGGCGGAACGCGCGGTTGGCGGCCATACCGCGACGGTCGATATCGCGACCCCGACAGGCACATTTGCCATCGACACCGGGTTTATCGTCTTCAACGACCGCACCTATCCGCGTTTTATCGGCATGCTAAGCGAACTGGGTATCAGCGGACAAAAAACGCAGATGAGTTTTTCCGTCCACAACCCTGCAAGCGGGCTGGAATACAACGGGCACACCCTGACTTCGCTGTTTGCCCAGCGGCGCAATCTGCTGAATCCCACTTTCTGGCGGCTGCTCAAATCCATCGTGCGCTTTAACCGGCTGGCAAAACAGGCGCTGGCAGGGCCGGTGGACAACAACCACACGCTGCAAACGTTCCTGGAACAGCACCACTTTAGCGACTTTTTCGCCCGGCATTACATTCTGCCGATGGGGGCCGCCATCTGGTCCTCGTCGTTACAGGAGATGCGCCGTTTTCCGCTGGCGCTGTTTCTGCGCTTTTTTGACAACCACGGGCTGCTGGATATCACGCATCGGCCGCAGTGGTACGTCGTGCCGGGCGGATCGCGCGAGTATGTCCGCGCCCTGCTGGCGAAGCTCGGCGACCGTCTGACGCTGCACACTCACGCCCCGGTGCAAAAAGTGACTCGCCATGCTGATGGCGTTGAGGTGCAGATTGCCGATCGGACCCACACCTTCGACCAGGTGATTTTTGCCTGTCACTCCGGGCAAGCGCTCGCGTTGCTGGAACATCCCAGCCAGGCAGAAAGCGAAATTCTCGGCGACATTGGCTGGCAACGTAACGAAGTCGTGCTGCATAACGACAAGCGCTGGCTGCCGGTGCGTGAACGAGCCTGGGCAAGCTGGAACTATCGTCTGAGCGAACAGGATCACGCCAGCGCCTGCGTAACCTACAACATGAATATTTTACAAGGGCTGCCGAAGGGAGCGCCGTTGTTCTGCGTCACTCTCAATCCGGACACCGCAATCGACGAACGCTACGTCTGGCAGCGTTTTGTTTATGAACATCCCCAATTCAATCCGACAAGCTGGCGGGCGCAAACCCGGCGCGCCGAGATCAACGGCCACCAGCGCAGCTGGTTCTGCGGGGCTTACTGGTACAACGGTTTTCACGAGGATGGCGTGCATAGCGCGCTTGATGTGGTGGCAGGGATCGCCGCCGTGGAGGGGGCATAACATGAACAGTTGCCTGTACCAGGGCGTGCTACGCCATCGTCGTCTGCTGCCCCGGGCGCACCACTTTCGCTATCAGCTGTTTATGGCCTGGCTCGATCTCGATGAACTGGCGATCCTGCCGTCGGTGGGGATCCGCCGCAACCGCTTTGCCGCGGCCTCATTCCACGACAGCGACTATCCGCTGGGCGCGCCACTCAAAGAGAAGGCGCTCGACAGGCTGGAGAGCCTGACCGGGGAACGCACCGATGGCCGGGTCATGCTGCTCACCCAGTTGCGCTACTTCGGATTCCATTTTAATCCGGTCAATTTTTATTACTGCTTCGACCAGCAGGAGACGTTGCGCTGGGTCCTGACCGAGGTCCGCAACACGCCGTGGAACGAGCGGCACTACTACGCGGTGAACGGGCAGGAGGCACGCCCGATGGCGAAAGCGTTCCATGTGTCGCCGTTTAATCCGATGGATATGGTGTACCACTGGCGCTTCAATCGTCCCGGCAAAACCTTGCACATGCACATTGAAAACCATCAGGAAGCGAAAGTGTTTGATGCCACGCTGATGCTGGCCCGCCAGCCGCTGACCCGCGCAGCGCTCAATTCGCTGCTGCGGCGCATCCCCCTGATGACGCTCAAAACTGTCCTTGCGATTTACTGGCAGGCGTTGCGGCTGTGGCTTAAACGCATGCCCATCTATAACCACCCCGCCAGCAGGAGTGAACGCTCATGACCGATCCCGTTTATGCGCTTGAACCAGAATGCCCGCGCAATGCGCGGATGGCGCGCTGGCTGCTGTTCCGACTTTTAGGGGAGTTGCAGCAGGGTTCGCTGACCGTACGCGAGGGTAACCAGACGTTCCATTTCGGTGACGCCAGCGCAGCGCTGCATGCCGACGTGGAGATCCTCTCCTCCGCGGTATACCGGCGGGTGTTGACCGGCGGCAGTCTTGCCGCCGCCGAAGCCTGGATGGACGGGGAATGGGAGACGCATCAGCTCCCCACTTTGCTACAGATTTTAGCCCTCAACGGTAAAGCGCTGGGGCGGCTGGAGAGCGGTTTTCGGCTGATGGGCAAGCCCGTTGAACGCCTGCGCCACTGGTCGCGCCGCAACCATCGTCAGCAGGCGCGGGAAAATATCTCCGCCCATTACGATCTGGGCAATACCTTTTATGCCCATTTTCTCGATGATGAGCTGCTTTACTCCAGCGCGCTGTTTACCACGCCGGATCAGGATCTGACGGCCGCGCAGCAGGCAAAAATGGCGCGACTGTGTGACCAGCTGGCGCTGACGCCTGCCGATCATCTGCTGGAAATCGGCACCGGCTGGGGCGCGATGGCAGAATTTGCTGCCCGTCACTATGGCTGCCGGGTGACTACCACCACACTGTCGTTAGAGCAGTTTAGCTGGGCACAGGCCAGAATTGCCCGCGCCGGGCTGCAGGATCGGGTTCAGGTTCTGCTGTGCGATTATCGCGATCTCACCGGGGAGTTCGACAAACTGGTGTCGGTAGAGATGATCGAGGCGGTCGGCAAACGCTTCTTACCGGAATTTTTCCGCACCTGTCAGGCGCGCCTGCGCCCCGGTGGCAAAATGGCGATTCAGGCGATCACCATTCAGGACCAGCGCTACCGCGCCTACAGCAAAAGCGTCGATTTTATTCAGCGCTATATCTTCCCCGGCGGCTTTTTGCCAAGCATTACGGCGATGAGCGATCTGATGACCCGCCATACCGATTTCGTGGTGCGCAATCTGTTTGATATGGGACCAGACTATGCGCGCACGCTGGCTCACTGGCGCACACGCTTTATCCATGCCTGGCAGGATATTGAAAAACTCGGCTTTGACGAGCGGTTCCGCCGGATGTGGCTCTACTACCTGGGCTACTGTGAAGCCGGGTTCAACGCCCGCACCATCAGCGTGGTGCAGCTGACGGCAGAGCGCGTATGAACCGCCACGTGCAGGTCTTTTTGCTGGCCATTGCGTTCGATCTCTACTGGACGCTGGTGGTGCTATTTCGCGAGCGCGGCGTCATGGTCTGGCTGGCGCTGGCGCTGCTGGCCTGCCTGATGCTGAAGCCGGTCCAGCGTATCTACGCCATTCTGCTGGCCGCCGCGGGCAGTTCGCTCGATACGCTCTGGTCGCTGACGGGACTGATTCGTTTCAACGGCGACAGCATTTTACCGCTGTGGATGATGGCCCTGTGGCTGATGTTCGCCTGCGTCTGGAACCAGCTCACCAGCACTACCGCGCTGCCCCGCTGGCTGCTGGTGCTGATGGGCACCACAGGCGGGCCGGTGGCCTATTTTCTCGGCGAGCGTCTGGGCGCGATCGCTTTTCTGGCCCCGACATTCATCGTCCTGAGCTGGATGGCGATGGGCTGGCTGGTGTTAATTCTGTTTTTCCATCTGCTGGTGGGGAGGCAACCATGAAATCCGCCTTGCTGCTTCTGCTCTGGCTGGCTGCCGCGCTCCCTGCGGCGCACGCCGCCGACTGGCTCACCTGGCGCAAAGTGGGCGAGGCGACACTGACCTGGGGGCCGTTTGACGTTTATCGCTCCCGGCTGAGCACCCCGGATGGCCGTTACACCGGCCTGCAACAGGATCAGGCGCTGCTGATCACCTATCAGCGCAGCATCAGCCGTGACGAACTGGTCGACGCCACCCGCGATCAGTGGCAGGCGCAGGGCATTCTGGACAGTGAACCCAACAGCGAGGAGTGGCTGCGCAGGCTGCGGGCGCTTTGGCCCGATGTGGATCAGGGAAGCCAGCTGGCATTTGTCGTGACTAACGGCCAGGGGCAATTCTGGTATCGCGCCCCGACGGCCCGCTCGCCGTTTACACCGCTCGGCTCACCGCAATCGGCCACCTTCAGCGAGCGCTTTCTGGCGATCTGGCTCGGCCCTCGCACGCAATATCCCGAACTACGACTGCAGTTGATCGGAGGTAAACCATGAAACGTTTTCTGACTCTCGGCCTGATGCTGATGACCCTGCTGGCCGGCTGTAGCGCCGATATTAACGATTACCGCGAGCAGCAGCCGCGGCTCGATATCTTCGACTATTTTCAGGGCCAGACCGAAGCCTGGGGGATGGTGCAGGATCGCAGCGGCAAGCAAATTCGCCGCTTCCACGTCGATATCAAGGGCGAGGTCAGCGGCGATACGCTGACGCTTAACGAACAGTTTGTATACGACGATGGCGAAAAACAGCAGCGCGTATGGCATATCCGGCGCGTCAGCGCCGATCGCTACGAAGGGCGCGCGGGCGATATCGAGGGGCTGGCGACGGGCCAGGCGGCGGGAAACGCCTTCAACTGGCGCTATAGCATGAACGTCAAAGCCGACGGCAAAACCTGGCTACTGCACTTCGACGACTGGATGTATTTGCAGGACGGCAAACATCTCTTTAATAAAACCGCGATGACGAAATTTGGCTTTAACGTCGGGACGGTGACCATTTTCTTCACCCGCAACGCGCAGTAAGGGGACAACATCATGAACAATAAACCCATTCTCGGTATCAGCGGATGTCTGACCGGCTCGGCCGTGCGGTTCGACGGCGGGCATAAACGCATGAGCTTTTTAATGGATGCGCTGGCGCAATGGGTGACGTTCAAACCCGTATGCCCGGAAATGGCGGTGGGCTTGCCCGTCCCTCGCCCGGCGCTGCGGCTGGTCAAAACGCCCGACGGTGAGATGCACATGCGTTTTACCCAGGCCCCCCATGAAGACATCACCCATAAAATGGCCGAGTTTGCCGGACATTATTTGCCGGGTATTGCCGATTACGCCGGATTCATCGTCTGCGCCAAATCGCCAAGCTGCGGCATGGAGCGCGTGCGCCTCTACGACGAAGCGGGAAATTCTGGCCAGAAAGAGGGGAACGGCATTTTCACCGCCGCGATGCAGGAAAAATATCCGTGGCTGCCGGTGGAGGAAGACGGGCGGTTGCACGATCCGATACTGCGGGAGAACTTTATCGCGCGGGTATTTGCCCTGCACGAGCTGAACATGCTTCGCGCCAGCGGCCTGACGCGCGGTGCGCTGCTGGCCTTTCACAGCCGCTACAAGCTGCAACTGCTGGCGCATAATCAGGCGGGTTATCGCGAGATCGGACCTTTTGTGGCGTCGCTTCACGAATGGGACGATCTGGAGGCCTTTTTTGCGGTCTATCGCGAGAAACTGATGGCGATTTTGAAACAGCCCGCGTCGCGCAAAAACCACACCAACGTGCTGATGCACATTCAGGGCTATTTCCGTAAACAGCTCAATACCCGCCAGCGCCTGGAGTTGCGTGAAGTTATCCTCAACTACCGCGCCGGACAGCTGCCGATCCTCGCCCCGCTTACGCTGTTGAAACATTATCTGGCGGAACACCCGGACCGCTATCTCCTGACGCAAAACTACTTCGACCCGTACCCGCAAGACTTAGGCCTGCGGCTGGCCATTAGCTGATAGTCCAAAACGAGAGACCCTAAGCCCAAAAGGTCCTTACAGGTAGCATCTTTAGACGACAAACCTCACTGTCGTCTTTTTTTGGCTCAAAAAATGAATACACCGCTCCCGCACACCAGAGTGAGTATTAAAATCATCCCAACACCTCAGGCTTTTCTGTTTTCGACTCTTGGTTTACGATACCATTCTGACTTTTCAAATAATTCAAGCCAATCCATACGCCCTTCGAGCATAGCGGGAAAATGGTTTTTCAATGCATTTGCGAAGTGATTAAGACTGTAGATATTTCTTTTGTACACTTCATTTTGATCCGCAGTAAACGTGATTTCTGATATTGTCCGGTCAGCATCCGTCATATAAGTAATAATGAAATCCCTGACGTTATAAGTGACAACCTCAGTATCATTTTTTATCACACAGTAGCTTATTTCAACCGCTTCTCGCCATATAACAAAGACCAGTTGATAGCCTCTCCCGGCCATAATGATAGTATCGTTATCACACGCAGTCACATTAAATCCATAGCGCTTAATAATATCGCCAAAAATTTCGCAAAATGGTGATAAATATTGGTTCATGCTATTTACCCTTTATCATCTGCATTGTTTTGCTATCGAATGAGTAACCATGGTCTAACAGATAATTAAACTCTCGCCCAAAGCCCGTCAACTCACTTTTGCCCGTGGCACTATCCAGTCGATATAAATTATCATTACTTGGCTTTGTCGCAAGCACTATCGGATCATTCCTTGCTATAGCGTTATCAAGCCATGGCTTAGAGGCGATTGCTGCCCAAACACTCACGAGCTGTGGGGCTGTGCCGAAGGCTTCAGCGTCGTCCACTTCAATAAAAAGAAAATGAACCAGTGGATCAAGGATTTTCCGGAGGCGCTCAACGATACCGGCGATATTCCGAAGATCAGGCGTGACCGCTACGACGGCCTGATCCGCAGCGAAGACGACTAAAAAGTAAAATCCCCGCTTTTTAAGGCGGGGATTCATACCCATTAAACTTCATACTTTTTCAGGATTAATGTATGTATATCTACTATCAATTTCTAACCCAAGATTATTTACAATATCAATTATTTTTTGATATTCGTCTTTTCTTATCTTAATTTCATAATCAGCAATATAATCACAAAGGGTTTCAAAAGCTAAAATAACTTCCGAATGGCTTATGTAATCTAATGCAAAATCAATCAAGGAAGGATCAAGCCGATCCTTTAACCCTTCTCCAAACTTGATTATTTCTTTATCTATATCCATCATAATTATCTCATTTTTTTATTGGCTTAAGCGCAGTCGGAGTCGGCTTATCATCAGGGAATGCTGTAATAATCTTTCCATTAGCTGGTTCATAAACAACACGAACCCTCACTCCACCTCGCTCTTCCCAGGCAATCCAGCGAGCAGGTTGCCCTGTGGCAGTATAATTCCGCCAGTTCCCGTCTGAGCAAACCATTTAGTATCTGGTGAAGTTGCGATATCACCAATTGTATGCACGACTTTATCCGCAGACCATTCTTTAGGGAACATAGATTTCCCGGGATTTCCAGGATATAAGTAGCCACCTTGTAGGGCTATCGCCATATAAAATGTGTTGTTTTGCTTCAGCGGATAAAATATCAACATATTTTTGGTTAGAGGCAGATAAACCAAGATCTACACTTTTAGCCATAGTTAAATAAGCTTTTGCGACCACAAATTGAGCCAGTTTAGCTTCACTGGTCGGTACACCACTGGACAGTATTTCCGCAGCCCTCTGTGGCGTCATTTCTCCATCAGCGGTCAATGCACAAACCGGCACCCCAAAGAACTCAGCCCAGGCTACCAAAAGACCTCTTACTGTATCCTGACCTTCTGGTATTTGCCCGTGTGAGTTCTTAACCAGCGCAGCCGCCAAATCATCTGGAGAAGCACCGTTCTGCAGCATGTCAACAGCGAGTGACTGTTGAGACAGGCCCACATCAGCCATCCCTTTACCGAAGTCACCCGGGCTCAGCGCATTATTCTCAACCGCATTCTTG
>WJYB01000010.1 GCA_009668015.1 Enterobacteriaceae bacterium RIT714 | reverse complement strand
AGCAGGTTCGAGCCGAACGCAGAGAGGCAACGGAGCCGCTGGCGGCGACGGCCCGAAGGGCGAGACATCGTCACGTCATCCTGCACGACCCACCAATGTAAAAAAGCGCCCTAAAGGCGCTTTTTTGCTATCCGCGACAGGGTTCCTGCTCGGCGTTTCAATACCTTCAAACACCGTTTTCTGCTCATCCCAGCTCATCTGGCATAAATTCTACGCTCGCTGGACCTGCCAGATCTGGCAGATGTGCTCAAGCTATTTCTTCTCATGCCGATATTCTTCTTTTATGGCAAGAGGAACCAACATGACGACGATACAAGCATCAACAACAACCATTCAATCTGGCAGTAGTGGCAGCAGCAGCTCAGGCGGCAGCGATATCTCCTCACAAATCAGCCGTATCACTTCGCAGATCACCAAGCTGACCCAACAACTTAAAGACGTGGCAAACGGCAGCAGTAGTGTCGAAGATAAGAAAAAGCAGCAGGAGTTGATCCAGGCTCAGATAAAAATGTTGCAAGCCCAACTGGCACAATTACAGCGCCAGCAGGCCGAAGAAGCGCAACAAAAACAAGACCAAAAACAAGGTAAGACCGAAGGCGTGAACTCCCCTTCGGCAGAACATCAGATTGATATCTATATCTAATCAGCCGGCGCGTTAAACAAGGGATCGCGTATGCGGGCCTCCATCAGCTGCTGTGCCTGCATACGTACCACTTCCCAAAGCGCATGAGCCGCACCTGACAGCGAGCGGTTTTTGCGCCGCACCAGCATCAACTGACGCTCAATACAGGGCGTAAAACGCTTCACAACCAGCCGGTTCCCCTGCGGCAGCGGTAGCGCCAGAGCAGGGAGTACGCTGATCCCAATCCCGGCCTCGACCATCGGAAACAGCGTTGCCGGATGGCCAATTTCCTGCACAATTGTCGCGTTCACCCGCTGGTCGGCCAGCGCCCGGTCAATCAACGGTCGGCTACCCGATGCATAATCCTGCAATACCAGTCTTGCCCCCTCTAACGCTTGCCACGTCACCTGTGGCATCGCGGCAAGGGGATCGTCGTCGCGGCAGAGCAGCAAAAAAGGCTCCGAAAGCACCACTTCACACTCAAGGTCGGTCGCCGGGCCGGGATCGATAACAATCCCGAAATCCACATCACCCAGGCGAATACTCTCCAGCACCCACTGCTGGGGCCGGTCGTGAAGCACAAAATCAATATCGGGATACCGCTGGTTACTCTGCGCGATGCACTGTGGGATCAGATGCGCAGAAATCGTCTGGCTGGCGGCCACCCGCACGGTTCCGGAGAGCTGCTGCCCTACCCTGCCGACATCACGCAGCGTGCTGTTCAGTTCATCAAGCAGGCTTCCCAGACGCGCAGCCAGCTGTTGCCCCGCCTCGGTAAGCACCACTTCGCGGGTCGTACGGTCAAGCAGACGCACACCCGTTTGCCGCTCCAGCTCTTTCACACTGTGGCTCACTGCCGACTGGCTCAAACCAATTATCTCTCCGGCGCGGCTAAAACTGCGGGCCTGGGCAACCATGACAAAAACACGAAGCTGACGTAATGAGTAATTCATCTGTTTTATTCATGAATAGATGCAATAAATCAATTTTATTTCTCAAACGGTTCAAAGCACAATAGCGAAATCTGATATCAGGAGAGTTTATGAAACTGTTTCGCATTCTCGACCCCTTCACCCTCACGCTGATTGCCACCGTCCTGCTGGCCTCTTTCTTCCCGGCTCGCGGCGGTTTTGTTCCGTTCATTGACGGCCTGACCACAGCGGCGATCGCCCTGCTGTTTTTTATGCATGGTGCCAAGCTCTCTCGCGAAGCCATCATCGCAGGCGGTAGCCACTGGCGACTGCACCTGTGGGTGATGTGTAGCACCTTCGTCATTTTCCCGGTTCTCGGCGTCCTGTTTGCCTGGTGGGCCCCGGTCAATGTCGATCCGGCGCTCTATACCGGTTTCCTGTATCTGTGCATTTTGCCTGCCACCGTGCAGTCCGCCATCGCGTTCACGTCATTGGCTGGCGGTAATGTGGCGGCGGCTGTCTGTTCAGCGTCCGCCTCCAGCCTGCTGGGGATTTTTGTGTCGCCGCTGCTGGTCGGGCTGCTGATGAATATGCATGGTGCAGAGGGTAATCTTGAGCAGGTGGGGAAAATTTGTCTGCAACTGCTGCTGCCCTTCGTACTTGGTCACCTTTCTCGCCCGTGGACGGGGGATTTCGTCGCCAGAAATAAAAAGTGGATTGGCAAAACCGACCAGACCTCCATCCTGTTAGTGGTCTATTCCGCCTTTGGAGAAGCCGTAGTTAACGGAATTTGGCACAAGGTTGGCGTGGGTTCATTGCTGTTTATCGCACTGGTCAGCATCGTGCTGCTGGCCATTGTGATTGCGGTAAACATTTTTGCAGCCCGCAGGTTTGGATTCAACAAAGCGGATGAAATTACTATCGTGTTCTGCGGTTCGAAAAAGAGCCTTGCCAACGGCATTCCGATGGCGAATATTCTCTTTCCGACGTCGGTGATTGGGATGATGGTGCTGCCGCTGATGATTTTCCACCAGATCCAGCTGATGGTCTGTGCGGTGATGGCGCGCCGTTACAAGCGCCAGACGGAGAAGCTGGCGCAGGAAGAGACCCGCGCCGCGAAAGCTTAAGGACGTTTGAGGGGCTGAACCAGATGGCTCAGCCCTTCCGTTTTGATAAGCAGCGTAATAGCCATCAGCTCACCCAGTCGCCCGGCAGGAAATTGATCTTTGCGCGCGAACCACAGCAAATACTCTTCCGGCACATCAATCAAACGACGCCCTTTGTACTTACCAAACGGCATTTCGGTATTTGCGATTTCGATAAGCTGTTCTTTCTCCACGTTACTCTCCCAACAGGCGCAGCATTTCAGCTTCGTCGATCACATCAATACCCAACTCCTGGGCTTTGACGAGTTTAGAGCCCGCGGCCTCTCCGGCGATGACCAGATCGGTTTTCTTCGACACGCTTCCCGCCACTTTTGCCCCTAACGCCACCAGTCGGGCTTTTGCATCGTCACGCGACAACTGACTCAAACTGCCGGTTAGCACCACCGTTTTACCGGCAAACGGGCTGTCGATCTCTTCGGCGTTTATCACCACCGGCGCAGGCCAGTGAATGCCTTCCGCCAGCAATTGGCCGATGACCTCGCGGTTGCTCTCTTCGGCAAAGAAGTTAAAGACGTGGCTGGCGACAACAATCCCCACGTCCTGCACTTTTTGCAGATCTTCAATTGAGGCTTTCTCCAGCAACTCAAGCGAACCGAAATGGGCTGCCAGCCCTGCCGCCGTCGCCTCGCCAACCTCACGGATACCCAGCGCATACAGGAAACGGGCGAAGGTGGTCTCTTTGGCTTTCTCCAGCGCGTTGACCACATTCTGCGCCGATTTTGGCCCCATACGATCGAGACCGGTCAGCTTTCCAGCCGTCAGGCGGAACAGATCGGCAGGGGTATGGACATACTCTTTCTCGACCAGCTGATCGATGATTTTATCGCCCATCCCGTCAACGTCCATTGCGCGGCGTGACACGAAATGTTTCAAGGCCTCTTTGCGCTGAGCGCCGCAAATTAAGCCGCCTGTACAGCGCGTGACCGCCTCGCCTTCGACGCGTTCGACATCTGAACCGCAAACCGGGCATTGGGCCGGGAATTCAATGGCCCGGGTCTCTTCCGGACGTTCTGACTCAACGACGCTGACCACCTGCGGGATCACATCACCCGCACGACGGATGACCACTTTATCGCCAATTCTCAGCCCCAGGCGCGCGATTTCGTCCGCGTTGTGCAGCGTCGCATTACTGACCAGCACCCCCGCAACCTGTACCGGTTCCAGACGCGCAACCGGGGTAATCGCGCCGGTGCGCCCGACCTGGAATTCGACATCGCGCACGAACGTCATCTGCTCCTGTGCCGGGAATTTAAACGCCACCGCCCAGCGAGGCGCACGGGCCACAAAGCCAAGTTGCTCCTGCAGCGCCAGCGAATTCACTTTGATCACCACGCCGTCGATATCAAATCCCAGCGATGGGCGGTCTTCTTCAACCTGATGATAAAACGCCAGTACGGCTTCAGGAGAGTCACAAAGCTTTACCCGGTTACTCACCGGTAAGCCCCACTCTTTAAACTGCAATAAACGCCCCAGATGCGTATCGGGCAGCTCACCGCCTTCAAGGATCCCGACGCCGTAACAGAAAAATGTCAGCGGTCGCTTCGCTGCGATCCGCGGATCAAGCTGGCGTAATGAGCCTGCTGCGGCGTTGCGTGGGTTAGCAAACACTTTCCCGCCGGTGCGGCGTGCTTCATCGTTAATTTTCTCAAAGCCCGCCTGCGGCAGGAAGACTTCACCCCGCACCTCAAGACGCGCAGGAATGTTCTCGCCACGCAGAGTTAACGGGATCGCCCGGATAGTACGTACGTTTGTGGTGATGTCCTCGCCCGTGGTGCCATCACCGCGCGTTGCAGCCCGCACCAGTACGCCATTTTCATACAGAATACTCACCGCCAGGCCGTCCAGCTTTAGCTCGCAGCACCAGGTCAGGGTGTCCGTGCTTTTCAGTCGATCCTGCACGCGTTTATTGAACGCCAGGAAGCTCGCTTCATCGAAGACGTTATCCAGCGACAGCATCGGCACTTCATGACGCACCTGACTGAAGGCCGCCAACGGCGCTGCACCAACGCGCTGGGTCGGCGAGTCGGGCGTAATGAGTTCGGGGTGCTGCGCTTCCAGATCGCGCAGTTCGCGCATCAGACGGTCGTATTCCGCATCCGGCACTTCCGGCGCATCCATCACGTGATACAGGTATTCATGATGGCGAAGTGCGGTTCGTAATTGTGTCAGTTGTTGTTCGATTGAGTCCATATCGCACCATCAATGAGAAAAACCCCCGACATGCGGGGGTTGAGGAGGAGTGGAAGAGAACGCAGAAATTAGGCGTTAGCTTCCTTTACTTCGCGGATGCGGTCCTGATATTCGCGCAGTTTCTGCGGCGTCATCATACGACGCTGATCGTCGAGCACCACACCACCGACTTCATCGGCAATGTGCTGGGCGGATTGCAGCATCAGCTTAAAGTTTTGCAATTCGTCGCCATAGGACGGCACTTGCATAAAGATAGTGATACCCGGCGTGATGAAATCCCCGGTCATTTCCGGATCGAACGTGCCAGGATTGACCATATTTGCCAGGCTGAACAGCGCAGGTCCGCTACCGTCCGGGCTGAGATGGCGATGGAAAATATTCATATCACCGAATTTGAAGCCAGCCTGCTCAATGCTGTTAAGCAACACATCACCATTAAGCTGAGTGCCATGATGAGCCGCCACGTTCATGATGATGACCGTTTCTTTACGCTGCGGCTTTTCAACCACTGGCGCTTCTTCCACGATCGGCTCAGGTTCAACTAAAGGCGCGGGCTGCGGAGCAGGTTGCGTATGCACGGGCTGAGGCGGCACTTCTGGCTGCGACGGCTGTACGGGACGCGGCTGCGGCACCGGTTGTTGAACGGGCTGCGGCTCAACTGCGATCGGTTGTGGCTGCACCGGCGACGGGTGCTGCACCGGCGGTTGCTGTTGTGGCTGGCGCACCGGCTCTTCCACAGGTTGTGGCGCTGGTTGACGCGGCTGTGCAGAAGCGTACGGCGGCTGATACTGGTGCTGCGGAGACTGACGAGGCGCTTCATGCTCCCCATTGCCCACGCCGGACGCAGTATTCACACGATGAACGCGAACTTCACCCACGCCTTCGTCGTCGTTATCTTCGATGTCGTCATCGCCGTCATCATCGTGACGACTGGACTTCATGCGCTTCAGTGGGCGATCGCGAAACATAGAGGAGCGTTCTTTACGGCTGGTCCAGAAACCATGTACCAGTAAAGCGAGTATGGCGATCGCGCCAACAATGATTAATATCAGACGCAAATCCTGCATCATTATATTCTCTGTTGTTCTAACACCTTGCCACCACGGCAAACATTTACTCACTAAGAGTATTTGTCGATTACGTCAAGTGCAAGTGTGCGCAGAGGATTCACAGCATAAAGATGAACGAAATCGTGCTTTTTGCTGTTTTTTCGAACATTTCCGAACTGGTCATTGGTCCATAACTCGATAATATGGGCGGGTAAATCCACTGGTTGTGTAAAAAGGAGTACAGCCTGGTTATGGTTTCAACATCAACAACGACCCCGCGCAGCGGCATCTGGTATTTTTCTCAGGGATGGAAACTGGTCTCCCTGCCCGGCATCCGACGCTTTGTGATCCTGCCTCTATTGATCAACATCCTGCTGATGGGGGGCGCATTCTGGTGGCTTTTCACCCAACTCGAAAGCTGGGTGCCGTCTATTATGAGTCATGTTCCGGACTGGCTGCAGTGGCTCAGCTATCTGCTGTGGCCTGTCGTCGTACTTTCTGTTTTGCTGGTGTTTGGTTATTTTTTCTCGACCATTGCCAACTGGATAGCGGCCCCGTTCAATGGCCTGCTGGCCGAGCAGCTCGAAGCGCGGCTGACGGGCGCGACCCCGCCAGATACGGGTATTTTCGGCATCATGAAAGACGTCCCGCGCATCATGAAACGTGAATGGCAGAAGTTCGCCTGGTATCTGCCGCGTGCAGTTGTCCTGTTAATCCTTTATTTCATTCCCGGCATCGGTCAGACGGTTGCCCCGGTGTTGTGGTTCCTGTTTAGCGCCTGGATGCTGGCTATTCAGTATTGCGACTACCCGTTTGATAACCATAAAGTGCCGTTCAAAGAGATGCGTACCGCCCTGCGCACCCGCAAAGTAACCAATATGCAGTTTGGCGCGCTGACCAGCCTTTTCACCATGATCCCAATCCTGAATCTGTTCATCATGCCCGTTGCAGTTTGTGGCGCTACGGCGATGTGGGTGGACTGCTACCGACCTAAGCACGCGTTATGGAAGTAATGCAAAACTGTGTAAAGGGCGGACGGCTTATGCCTTCCTTATTCCATACTGATAGCCATTATTTCCTTGCAGCATATAGATATGCGATTTCCTTACTTCCGCATACTTATCCAACAGGTATGCTGGGACGGTATCCCAATTTCATACAGTTAAGGACAGGCCATGAGTAAGATTTACGAAGACAACTCGCTGACTATCGGTCATACGCCACTGGTTCGACTGAACCGTATCGGTAATGGACGCATTCTTGCGAAGGTAGAATCACGTAACCCAAGCTTCAGCGTAAAATGCCGTATCGGTGCAAACATGATTTGGGATGCCGAAAAGCGTGGCGTTCTGAAGCCAGGCGTTGAACTGGTTGAACCGACCAGCGGTAATACCGGTATTGCGCTGGCATACGTTGCCGCTGCGCGTGGCTATAAGCTGACGCTGACCATGCCTGAAACCATGAGCATTGAGCGCCGTAAGCTGCTGAAAGCGCTGGGCGCGAATCTGGTTCTGACCGAAGGCGCGAAAGGTATGAAAGGCGCTATTCAAAAAGCAGAAGAAATTGTCGCCAGCGATCCGGCGAAGTATCTGCTGTTGCAGCAGTTCAGCAACCCGGCTAACCCGGAAATCCACGAAAAAACCACCGGCCCGGAAATCTGGGAAGATACCGACGGTCAGGTTGATGTGTTTATCTCCGGCGTGGGGACTGGCGGTACGCTGACCGGCGTGAGTCGCTATATTAAAGGCACCAAAGGCAAGAAAGACCTGATCACCGTTGCGGTAGAGCCAACCGATTCTCCGGTCATTGCCCAGGCGCTGGCTGGCGAAGAGCTTAAGCCAGGCCCACACAAAATCCAGGGCATCGGCGCTGGTTTTATCCCTGGCAACCTCGATCTGAAACTGATCGATAAAGTCGTGGCTATCACCAACGAAGAAGCCATTTCGACCGCACGTCGCCTGATGGATGAAGAAGGTATTCTGGCAGGCATCTCTTCTGGCGCTGCAGTCGCAGCTGCGCTCAAGCTTCAGGAAGATGAAACCTTTACCAATAAGAATATCGTGGTTATCCTACCTTCTTCAGGTGAGCGTTACTTAAGCACTGCTCTGTTTGCGGATCTGTTTACTGAAAAAGAACTGCAACAGTAATGCCAGCATGTTAAAAACGCGTAAAAAAGCACCCTGAAGGGTGCTTTTTTGTGGCCTGCTTCAAACTTTTACTCCTCCTGGCATTGATTCACCCCGTCGGGTCTGGTATTTAACCTGACAATTATTTTGAAGCGCGAAATTAATCAAAACAGGAAATAGAGTTGCTGAATCGATTTTATGATTTGGTTCAAGTCTTGCTTTCACTGCATAATGTTTAATGACGAGCGAAACGTCAGCGCTAACAAGACAGGCTAAAGTTAAGCCGCCAGGCTAGACTTTAGTTCCACAACACTAAACCTATAAGTTGGGGAAATACAATGTTCCAGCAAGAAGTTACCATTACCGCTCCGAACGGTCTGCACACCCGCCCTGCTGCTCAGTTTGTTAAAGAAGCTAAAGGCTTCACTTCTGAGATCACTGTGACCTCCAACGGCAAAAGCGCTAGCGCGAAAAGCCTGTTCAAGCTGCAAACTCTGGGCCTGACTCAGGGTACCGTTGTCACCATCTCTGCAGAAGGTGAAGACGAGCAGAAAGCAGTTGAGCATCTGGTAAAACTGATGGCTGAGCTCGAGTAAGTAACGGGTTCTTTTCAATATCAGTCACAAGTAAGGTAGGGTTATGATTTCAGGCATTTTAGCATCCCCGGGTATCGCTTTCGGCAAAGCACTTCTGCTGAAAGAAGACGAGATCGTCATCGACCGGAAAAAAATTTCTGCCGACAAGGTTGATCAGGAAGTTGAGCGTTTTCTGAGCGGTCGTGCCAAGGCATCAGCGCAACTGGAAGCCATCAAAACTAAAGCTGGCGAAACTTTCGGTGAAGAAAAAGAAGCCATCTTCGAAGGGCACATCATGCTGCTCGAAGATGAGGAGCTGGAGCAGGAAATCATAGCCCTGATTAAAGATAAGGGCATGACGGCCGACGCGGCTGCACATGAAATTATCGAAGGCCAGGCGACTGCCCTTGAAGAACTGGATGACGAATACCTGAAAGAACGTGCGGCTGACGTACGTGATATCGGTAAGCGCCTGCTGCGCAACATCCTGGGTCTGGCGATTATTGATTTGAGCGCTATTCAGGACGAAGTTATCCTGGTCGCAGCCGATCTGACGCCTTCTGAAACCGCACAGCTGAACCTCAACAAGGTGCTGGGTTTCATCACCGATGCAGGTGGCCGTACCTCCCATACCTCTATCATGGCGCGTTCTCTGGAACTGCCAGCCATCGTGGGCACCGGTAGCGTCACCGCGCAGGTTAAAAACGACGACTATCTGATTCTGGATGCCGTAAACAATCAGGTTTACGTCAACCCAACCAACGAAGAGATCGAGCAACTGCGCGCCGTGCAGGAGCAGGTTGCTTCCGAGAAAGCCGAGCTCGCTAAACTGAAAGATCTGCCAGCCATTACGCTGGACGGTCATCAGGTAGAAGTTTGTGCAAACATCGGTACTGTCCGTGACGTCGAAGGCGCAGAGCGCAACGGTGCGGAAGGTGTGGGTCTGTATCGTACTGAATTCCTGTTCATGGACCGTGACGCGCTGCCAACTGAAGAAGAACAGTTTGCTGCGTACAAAGCGGTTGCCGAAGCATGCGGCTCTCAGGCTGTTATCGTGCGTACCATGGACATCGGTGGCGACAAAGAGCTGCCGTACATGAACTTCCCGAAAGAAGAAAACCCGTTCCTGGGCTGGCGTGCCGTGCGTATTGCCATGGACCGTAAAGAGATCCTCCGCGATCAGGTTCGTGCCATTCTGCGTGCTTCCGCTTTCGGTAAACTGCGTATCATGTTCCCGATGATCATCTCTGTTGAAGAAGTGCGTGCACTGAAGAAAGAGATCGAAATCTACAAACAGGAACTGCGCGACGAAGGTAAAGCCTTTGACGAAACCATTGAAGTTGGCGTAATGGTGGAAACACCTGCTGCGGCAACTATTGCTCGTCATTTAGCCAAAGAAGTCGACTTCTTTAGTATCGGTACCAATGATTTAACGCAGTACACCCTGGCAGTTGACCGTGGTAATGATATGATTTCACATCTCTACCAGCCGATGTCACCGTCCGTACTCACGCTTATCAAGCAAGTTATTGATGCTTCTCATGCTGAAGGTAAATGGACAGGCATGTGCGGTGAGCTTGCAGGCGATGAACGTGCTACACTTCTGTTGCTGGGTATGGGTCTGGACGAATTCTCTATGAGCGCCATTTCCATCCCGCGCATTAAGAAGATTATCCGTAACACGAACTTCGAAGATGCGAAGGTGTTAGCAGAGCAGGCTCTTGCTCAACCGACAACGGACGAGTTAATGACGCTGGTTAACAAGTTCATTGAAGAAAAAACAATCTGCTAATCCACGAGATGCGGCCCAAATTACTGCTTAGGAGAAGATCATGGGTTTGTTCGATAAACTGAAATCTCTGGTTTCTGATGATAAGAAAGACACCGGAACTATTGAGATTATTGCTCCGCTGTCTGGCGAAATCGTTAATATCGAAGACGTGCCGGATGTAGTATTTGCCGAAAAAATCGTTGGTGATGGTATTGCTATCAAACCAACGGGTAACAAAATGGTTGCGCCAGTTGACGGCACCATCGGTAAAATTTTTGAAACCAACCATGCGTTCTCTATCGAATCTGATAGCGGTATCGAACTGTTCGTACACTTCGGTATCGACACCGTTGAGCTGAAAGGCGAAGGCTTCAAGCGTATCGCGGAAGAAGGCCAGCGTGTGAAAGTTGGCGACCCGGTCATCGAATTCGATCTGGCGCTGCTGGAAGAGAAAGCCAAGTCTACCCTGACTCCGGTTGTTATCTCCAACATGGACGAAATCAAAGAACTGATCAAACTGTCTGGCAGCGTAACCGTGGGTGAAACCCCGGTCATCCGCATCAAGAAGTAATTCTTGCCGCACAGAAAAATGGCGCCTTCGGGCGCCATTTTTGTTTATGCCGGCAAAATGAGCTCATCAAAGCCCTTTTTCTGCGTATACATCATCACTTCTGTCACCCGATCTCCTGCGCGGCGTATCGCGTTAGCAATGTCTCTGCCCTGCACAATGCCGCTCACCAACTCTGAACAGAACAGATCGCCCGTGCCTTTCAGATCGGTCGAGACGCGCGGATGCGCACTCACGGTTACGCTGTCTTTTGTCACCAGCACCACGTGGATGTGTTCAGGCTCAGAGGCAACCGGCGCACTGGTAATCGCCACCCACTTCAGCGTATCGGACAGCAAACTTTTTGCGGCCGCAATCGCGCTTTCAGGCGTACGACACGGCTGACCGCTCAGCACTTCAAGCTCGAAGACGTTCGGAGTAATGCCCTGCGCCAGCGGCAGCAAATGCTGGCGATAGGCTTGCGGGATTTCCGGTTTAACGTAGATACCGCTGTCGACATCCCCGATCACCGGATCGACCAGCACCAGTAAATCAGGATGCTTTTTCTTAATGGCGGTAAGCCACTGCGCCAGAATCGCTATCTGACTGGCACTGCCCATATAACCGGTCATGACCGCTTTGAGTTCGCGCAGCACATCGCGCTCTTCCAGCGCTTTCAGGTAACCGCTGAACCAGTCGTCGGGGATCACCCCGCCGTAATAGGTGTCGTAATGCGGCGTATTACTGAACAGCACCGTCGGGATAGCCGTGACGGTGAGCTGGTGTTGTCTGATGTTTGGCACCGCAATACTGTTGCCTACGCTGCCATAAACCACCTGCGACTGCACAGCGACAATATCCGTCTGCTGCGCACGGGTTTTATCCCGAAATAAAATCATCTCCATGACGCTTAAATTCCCGCCCCCTGCGAATAACTCTCTTCACCAAAGACACCGGTAGACAGATAACGATCGCCGCGATCGCAAATAATCGCCACCACAACCGCCCCCGGATGTGCCTGCGCAATTCGCAGCGCTCCGGCTACCGCACCGCCCGAACTGACGCCGCAGAAGATGCCTTCACGCACCGCCAGTTCACGCATCGTATTTTCCGCTTCGCGCTGGTGAATATCCAGCACCTGATCCACAAGCTGGGCATTAAAAATGCCCGGCATATATTCCGCAGGCCAGCGGCGAATACCCGGAATACTGCTGCCCTCTTCTGGCTGTAGACCCACAATAGTGACGTTTTTTTCCTGTTCGCGCAGAAAACGCGATACGCCGGTAATCGTCCCAGTCGTCCCCATGCTGGAGACAAAATGGCTAATGCGACCCGCGGTCTGATGCCAGATTTCCGGGCCTGTGGTCGTATAATGCGCGTAGGGGTTATCGGGGTTATTAAACTGATCGAGCAGTTTGCCTTCGCCGCGCCGGGCCATCTCCAGCGCCAGATCGCGCGCCCCTTCCATCCCCTGCTCTTTGGTCACCAGGATCAGTTCTGCGCCGTACGCGCGCATCGCAGCGCGACGCTCCTGGCTCATGTTGTCCGGCATCAGCAGCTTCATCTGGTAGCCTTTCAACGCAGCGATCATGGCAAGCGCAATGCCAGTGTTACCACTGGTGGCTTCGATCAGCACATCGCCCGGTTTGATCTCCCCGCGCTTTTCGGCTTGTACAATCATCGACAGCGCCGCACGGTCTTTGACCGATCCCGCCGGATTATTGCCTTCCAGTTTGACCCAGATTTCACTGCCGTTGTCAGGATTCATGCGTTTCAGCTTGACCAGAGGGGTGTTGCCGATGGTTTGTTCTAATGTGTTCACAAATTCTGTCCAATAAAAAGCCCGGTGGCGCTTTCGCTTACCGGGCCTACAGGGATCGTTTTGTAGGCCGGGTAAGCGCAGCGCCACCCGGCAAATACCACGTCACTTTAACCTATCAGGCTGACTCCGCCAGAGCAAGATCCTCGCGCGACTCGATACGCTCAGTGCCGTGATAAATCCGCGCGTGCTGCAAACCAACAAACAGTCGCTCGCCGCGATACGGCGCGTCTTCATCGCGCATAACTACCGTCAGCGGCTCGGTATACCAGCCAAGCGGCTGGACCACCAGCTGGGTGTAGTGACCTTTAGGGCTGGCTTCCAGCACCTGTACCGGCAGCGGAGAATCGAGGCTGGTGCGACGGCTGACATCCACTTCCCATGGACGCAGGAACAGATCGACGGGTCCCTGATGCACAGGGGTATAACCCAGCGGCCAGCGATGCGCCCCGACATGGAACTGCCCGCCGCGAATAGTCCCCTGCAGGCGGTTCACTTCACCCATAAATTCCAGCACAAAACGGGTCGCCGGTTCGCGCCACAACTGCTCCGGCTCATCGACTTGTTCAATATTCCCCTGGCTCATGACGACCACACGATCGGCCACTTCCATTGCCTCTTCCTGATCGTGGGTCACGAACACGCTGGTGAATTTCAGCTCTTCATGCAGCTGACGCAGCCAGCGGCGCAGCTCTTTACGCACCTGCGCATCCAGCGCGCCGAAAGGTTCGTCGAGCAGCAGAATTTGCGGCTCAACCGCCAGCGCACGAGCCAGCGCCACGCGCTGTTTCTGTCCACCGGAGAGCTGCGCCGGATAGCGGTCGGCCAGATGAGCCAGCTGCACCATCTCCAGCAGTTTGGTCACTTTTGCTTTGATGGTCGCGGCATTCGGACGCTCGCGACGCGGCAGCACGGTCAGGCCAAAGGCGATGTTATCGAACACCGTCATGTGGCGGAACAGGGCGTAATGCTGGAACACAAAACCGACTTTACGATCGCGGGCATGCAGGCGGCTGACGTCGGTTCCGTGGAAACGAATATGGCCGCTGGTCTGATGCTCAAGACCGGCAATAATGCGCAGCAGCGTGGTTTTACCGGAACCGGACGGCCCAAGCAGCGCCACCATTTGTCCGGAAGGGATATCCAGCGAGATATCGTTCAGCACCTGGGTGCGACCAAAAGACTTCTTAATATTGGCAATCTCAATGCTCATGATTTCCCTCCTGTTGCAGGCGTTTTTCCTGATTCTCTAAACGCCACTGCACCACACTCTTTAAAAACAGGGTCAAAATAGCCATCAGCGTCAGCAGGGCTGCGGCAGTAAACGAGCCGACGGTGTTATAGTCCTGCTCCAGCAATTCAATCTGTAGCGGCAGCGACAGGGTTTCACCGCGAATCGAGCCGGAAACCACCGACACCGCGCCAAACTCACCAATCGCACGCGCGTTGGTCAGCACCACGCCGTACAGCAGCGCCCAGCGGATATTCGGCAGCGTCACGCGCTTAAACATCTGCCAGCCGGATGCGCCTAACAAAATGGCGGCTTCATCTTCATGACTACCCTGGCTTAACATCACCGGCACCAGCTCACGCACCACAAACGGACAGGTGACAAAGATCGTCACCAGCACCATGCCCGGCCACGCGAACATGATTTGCAGATTGTGCTCGTCGAGCCAGCCGCCAAGCGGACCGTTAGAGCCGTAAAACAGCAGATAAACCAGACCGGCCACCACCGGAGAAACAGCAAACGGGATATCCAACAGCGTCAATAACAGCTGGCGGCCCGGGAAGTTAAAGCGCGTCACCAGCCACGCCAGCAAAATCCCAAACACCAGATTCACCGGCACTGTAATCAGCGCGATCATCACCGTCAGCCAGATGGCGTGGAGCATGTCCGGGTCGGCCAGGTTTTGCAGCGCAGGCATAATGCCTTTGCTGAACGCCTGCACGAAGATGTACACCATCGGTACAACAAGAATAAAGACTGACACCAGTATGCCGGTGCCAATCAGAAACCATTTTCCCCAGTTAATGCGGGGCGCATCGTAGCGCTTCAATTGAGTAACTTCCGCCATCAGTGACCTACCACACGCCGACCAAAGCGACTTTGCAAAGTATTAATCGAGAACAGCAACAGCAGCGACGCCGCCAGAATCACCGAGGCAATGGCGCTCGCCGCCGGATAATCGAACTCCTGCAAACGCACAAAAATCATCAGCGAGGTCACTTCGGTCTTCCACGCGATGTTACCGGCGATGAAAATCACCGCGCCAAATTCCCCCAGACTGCGGGTAAACGACAGCGCCACCCCGGCCAGCAGCGCCGGAGAAAGCTCGGGCAGCACCACTTTGCAGAAGCTCTGAATCCGCGTCGCGCCGAGCGTTTCCGCGGCTTCTTCGTATTCCGGCCCCAGCTCTTCAAGCACCGGCTGCACGGTACGCACCACAAACGGAATGCTGGTGAAGGCCATCGCCACGGCAATGCCAAGCCAGGTATAGGTCACTTTGATATCAAACTGCGCCAGCCATTGACCGTAAAAACCATTAACTGAAAACAGCGACGCCAGCGTAAGGCCAGCGACCGCCGTCGGCAGCGCAAACGGTAAATCCATCAGTGCGTCCAGCAAAGTGCGGCCAGGAAAACGATAGCGGGTTAAAATCCACGCCATCAGCAGGCCGAACACTCCGTTGAAGATGGACGCGACAAAAGCCGACAACAGCGTCACTTTATATGCCGCCACCACCTGCGGGTTGGTGATCACTTCCCAATATTGTGCCCAGCTCATCTGCGCGAGCTGCATCACCAGCGCGCTTAACGGCAACAACAAAATCAGACAGACGAACAACAGGCTGGTCCCGAGGCTTAAGGTAAAGCCCGGCAGCACGCGTCTGGAAGAGACTGCAAACATTACTTACGCCCCGCCGCCAACAGTTTGTCCAGCTCACCGCCGGTCGTGAAGTGGGTTTTCATCACCTCCGGCCAGGCGCCGAACTGGTCCTCCACGCGGAACAATTCGGTCTGCGGGAATTTGTCTTTCAGCTTGTTCATCACGTCCGGGTTCGCCACGCGATAGTAATAGTCGGTAATGATGGTCTGCGCCTGCGGGCTGTAGAGGTAATTCAGGTACGCTTTAGCCGCTTTCTCGGTGCCATTGGCTTTCACGTTTTTATCCACCCACGCCACCGGGAATTCAGCAAAGATATTGACCTTCGGGACCACCACTTCGAAGCCCTGCGCTTCGTACTGTTTGCGAATGTTGTTCACTTCCGATTCGAAGCTAATCAACACGTCACCCAGCCCGCGCTCAACAAAGGTGGTGGTCGCGCCGCGACCGCCGGTATCAAACACTTCGACGTTTTTCAGGAACTGGGTCATGAACTGTTCGGTTTTGGCTTTGTCGCCTCCGTCCGCTTTGTCCGCTGCGCCCCAGGCCGCCAGATAGGTATAGCGCGCGTTACCGGAGGTTTTTGGATTCGGGAAAATCAGCTTCACGTCAGAACGCACCAGATCGTTCCAGTCATGAATATTTTTTGGGTTACCCTTACGCACCAGGAACGCCATGGTGGAGTAGAACGGGGAACTGCTGTTTGGCAAACGGCTCTGCCAGTCCGCCGGGATCAGGTTGCCTTTGTCATGCAGGATCTGCACATCGGTAATCTGGTTGTAAGTCACCACATCCGCTTTCAGTCCCTGCAAAATCGCCAGCGCCTGCTTGGAAGAGCCCGCATGAGATTGCTTGATGGTCAGCTTGTCGCCGTTATTTTCTTTCGCCCACTGCTGTTCAAACGGCGGGTTAAGGGCGGCAAACAGCTCACGGGAGACATCATAGGAACTGTTGAGAAGCTCAGTCGCCTGCGCCTGCGCGACCAGCAACAGCGAAGCTGCCAGCGCCAGATATCCTTTTTTCAGTACAGTAACGGCCATTGCGCACCCTTATAAATGTGATGACGTAGAGCTATCCCATCAGGCGTAATTGTTGCAGTCAGTTTAGGCCTGGACAGCCCGGAAGAACCGGAGCGTACACGCAGTACGTGAGGATTCTGAGCACTGCCCAGGGCCAAACTGACAAATAAAATAGCCTGATGGGATGGCTCTTTCTTATGGTCATCATATTTATAACGGGTACGAAAGGAGTAACGGTTTTATATACCGTTTGGTGATTTACCAGCAGAAAAGGGAATAAGGCTTTCATTCCCTCTCCCCTAAGGGGAGAGGATTAGGGCGAGGGGTGTTACAGTGCCAGCAGACGCTCGACGGACGGGGCGAAATAGTAACCACCGGTCACCGGTTTGGTGAAACGCAGCATCGCGTCGCGCTTGCCGTCGGTGTCGCCAAACATGCTTAACAGCTGCTGTTCAATATTGTACAGACGCGCGCAGTAGGCGCAGAAATAGAGACCGTGCGTGCCGCTGGCCGTACCGTATGGCAGGCTCTGGCGCACAATCTTCAGCCCTTTACCGTCTTCTTTCAGATCGACACGGGTCAGGTGAGACGTGACCGGACGCACATCG
This sequence comes from Enterobacteriaceae bacterium RIT714, assembly GCA_009668015.1. Lineage (GTDB taxonomy): Bacteria > Pseudomonadota > Gammaproteobacteria > Enterobacterales > Enterobacteriaceae > Enterobacter. Next base: position 137,651 of record WJYB01000010.1, on the reverse strand, counting down.
CCGTCTATCTCTTCGTTAGCCTCTTTGGTACGACCAATCATCATCTCCTGGTCGTGCACGCTCATGCGGTTAAGCTGCTTGAGGTTATGCTCCCAGCGCTGCACAAAGACGTAGCTGCCGCCTGCGTCCACGCCGTCTTTGATCACCGCCACATCGCGACGGGTCTCAACGCCTGCCGGGTTTTCGGTGCCATCGACAAAACCGCTCAGATCGCGCTCTTCAACCCAGCGGAATCCGTGGTTCTCCTCTGTGACGTCAATGCTGTCGCCGAAGGCTTCAAGTGCCGCCTGGGCGATGGAGAAGTTCACATCGTGACGCAGAGAGAGAATATGGATCAGCACGTCGTACTGGGTGGCGGGCGCCAGCCCTTTACCGTAAGGGATAAAATCCTTCAGCTCCTGTGCGCCTTCGCCGCCGCTGAGCTGACGCCAGACGTTATGACCAAAGGCCACAACCGCGCCAGGATTAGCGTCCGGGAATTTGGCCTCGAAGGTAGCCAGTTTATCAATAAATACTTTGCTGGCCGCACGCAGGGCATCCACATCCCCTTTGACATTGGCTTCAATCCATATCGCCGCGCGGCAATGTTCTGGCAAAATGCCGCTCTGAACCTGAGACATCGCTCCTCCTGAAAAAAAAGATGCCACGACGTCGTGGCATTGATGGCGGCTATTATACCTGGATTTCAGCGAGGCGGTTTGTTCAGGCGCAAATTACTGCTGCCAGATAATTTTGCTCACTTTCCAGTTTTTCAGCGTGTCATCCGCAGGCATTAACCCCTCTGGCCCGCTCCACTCGCCGGTGAAGAGATAGCTGATATGCTGGCTGTCTTTGGCTTTACACTCGACGGCGACTTTTTCGTCTGCGACTGCACTTTCGCAGTTGCCGAACGCTTTGTCATACAGTTCGCTAAATGGCGTCCCGACTTTTACCCCGCTATCGGTTTCGACTTCACTATCCAGCACCTCAATGCGGTTCACCGTGCCTTTATCGCCATTGATAATCAGCGCCAACTGGTCGTCTTTCAGCGCTTCAAAATAATGCACGATGGTGCCATTTTCGGTTTTCATACCGCTGCGCAGGCGGTAATCGCTGCTTAACGCGGATTCGATCGCATCCTGATCCAGTGCCGTTGCGGCGGTAATGTTACCCACGCCCTTCTCGGTCACCTCAAATGACGATCCAAACCAGTTCCACGGATAAGCAGCCGACCAGTTAATTGAGGAGAGAGATGAGAACGTCGAACACCCGGTCAACACCAGCGGCAGAGCGCATAAAACTAAACGCAGCGATTTCATCGAAAAGTCCTTTCTTGTTAATTCAACGCTTGTTGGAGTGCAGCATCGGTAAAAAGTGCCTTTAATCTTTTTCAATGGCGAAACTGGCGCGCAAACGGGGATGGGTCAGCAGCCACAGCAGGGCCACGATATCGGCCACCACCAGCACAATGCCAATACCGCTCAACGGTTCACCGTAGAACCACAGCAGCGGTTGCCAGCACAACAACACCGCCTGCGCCAGGATCAGCAGCCAGCGAATGCAGCCCCACGTGCGCGGATAAAGATGCCGCCGCCCGCTGAATAAAAATGCCAGTACCGCGGGTACGCCGGGGATGAGTCCAAGCCAGAAATTATCATGGTCCGGATAAAACAGGGCCAGCAGCGTGCTTCCCTGATCGCGAGAAGCGCCTGCCACAACGAACAGGACCCAGGTTCTGGCCTGGAGCAACAAAACACACCAGAACAAAAACGGTAACCTGACACGCCCCTGATTGTCATAATCGGCGGGATGAAACTCAGTATTCTTCATCTTCGATCAGACGCTTTCCCAGGCTCAGTACGTCAGAATGTTCATACCCCAGGCGCTCATACATTCCCAATACCACATCGTTGTCTTCGCGCACCATGATCTGAATTTTTGGACAGCCGCGGGCGATCAGTTTCTTTTCCAGACGATTAAGCAGCGCATTAGCGATCCCACGGCCTCGATATTCCGGGTGGACACCGAGATAATAGGCCGACCCGCGATGCCCGTCGTAACCGCCCATCACCGTTCCCACCACTTCCCCATTCACTTCCGCGACCAAAAACAGGCTGACGTCGTGATTGAGCTTACGTTCGATATCCATTTCCGGATCATTCCACGGACGCAGCAGATCGCAGCGCTCCCAAAGGGTAATCACCTCTTCGAAATCTTCCTGGCGAAAAACGCGTATCTCCATGGTATTAACCGCCTTTTTGGGTTCAAAAACAGTGATTATGGCGCGAACGCCGCCGTTAGCCAATAAGCGGCGAAAAATGCGTAAAAATTTGACATAATGTCACTCTGTCACGTATTGAAATGAAAAGTAAAACAATTCTCAACATGGACTGTCGTCACGCTAAACGCGATACGATATAACACCCGGACCCCAATTTTTACAATTCAGGCCGCATGAGCACATTCAAACCATTAAAAACACTCACATCGCGTCGTCAGGTTCTCAAAGCGGGGCTGGCGGCCTTAACGTTAACAGGCATCGCACAGGCGCAGGCAAAAGACGACAGCAGCCTTAAAACCAGCAACGGGCACAGCAAACCGAAAGCAAAAAAAGCGGGCGCAAAGCGGGTCGTGATGCTCGATCCCGGTCACGGGGGGATCGATACCGGCGCGATTGGTCGCAATGGTTCGAAAGAGAAACACGTGGTGCTGGCGATTGCCAAAAATGTGCGCTCGATTCTGCGCAGCCACGGAATTGACGCACGGCTGACCCGCACAGGTGACACCTTCATTCCCCTCTATGACCGCGTAGAGATCGCCCACCAGCACGGGGCGGATCTGTTTATGTCGATCCACGCTGACGGTTTTACCAACCCCAGCGCCGCCGGTGCATCGGTCTTCGCCCTCTCCAACCGGGGAGCGAGTAGCGCCATGGCAAAATATCTTTCGGATCGCGAAAACCGCGCCGATGAAGTTGCCGGTAAAAAGACCACCGACAAAGACCATCTGCTGCAACAGGTGTTGTTCGATCTGGTGCAAACAGACACCATCAAAAACAGCCTGACGCTCGGCTCTCATATTTTAAAGAAGATTAAGCCCGTGCATCGCCTGCACAGTAAAGGCACCGAGCAGGCCGCGTTTGTAGTGCTGAAATCGCCGTCTATTCCGTCGGTGCTGGTGGAAACTTCTTTCATCACCAACCCGGACGAAGAGCGTCTGCTCGGCACAACCGCGTTTCGGCAGAAAATTGCCAATGCGATCGCCTCCGGAGTCATCAGTTATTTTAACTGGTTTGATAATCAAAAAGCGCATTCGACGAGACGTAAATGAAACCGAACTCTCAGCAGGTCAAAGCGTTTCTGCTGCAACTCCAGGATCAGATTTGCCGGAAACTGGCTGCCGTTGACGGTGGCGAATTCCACGAAGATAGCTGGCAGCGCGAGGCCGGTGGCGGCGGACGCAGTCGCGTGCTGTGTAACGGCGGCGTCTTTGAACAGGCGGGCGTCAACTTCTCTCACGTTCACGGTGACGCCATGCCGGCCTCGGCCACAGCGCATCGCCCGGAGTTGGCCGGACGCAGTTTTGAAGCCATGGGCGTATCGCTGGTCGTTCATCCGCACAGCCCGTTTGTGCCTACCAGCCACGCCAACGTCCGCTTTTTCATCGCCGAGAAACCGGGTGCCGATCCGGTGTGGTGGTTTGGCGGCGGATTTGATCTAACGCCTTTTTACGGATTTGAAGAAGACGCGATTCACTGGCACCGCACTGCACGCGATATCTGCCAGCCTTTCGGCGACGATGTTTATCCCAGGTACAAGAAATGGTGCGATGACTATTTCTATCTCAAACATCGCGACGAACAGCGCGGTATTGGCGGGTTGTTCTTTGACGATCTGAATACGCCCGATTTTGACACGGCATTCCGCTTTATGCAGGCGGTCGGCGAGGGTTATACCGACGCCTATCTGCCCATTGTTGAGCGCCGCAAAAATACCGATTACGGGGTTCGCGAACGTGAGTTCCAGCTCTATCGCCGTGGCCGTTACGTGGAGTTCAATCTGGTGTGGGATCGCGGCACGCTGTTTGGTCTGCAAACCGGTGGACGCACAGAGTCGATTCTGATGTCGATGCCGCCGCTGGTACGCTGGGAGTATAATTTTGAGCCAAAAGAAGGCAGCCCGGAGGCCGCCTTGCGTGAGTTTATTCAGGTTCGGGACTGGGTGTAGTTTCCCCTCACCCCGGCCCTCTCCCCACAGGGGCGAGGGAGAAAAACGCATCGATCCCTCCTTCCCACAGAGCGAGGGAGAATTACCGCACCGATGCCCCTCTCCCCACAGGGCGCGGGAGAAATACCGTATCGATGCCCCTCTCACCGCAGGGCGAGGGAGAAATACCGCACCGATGCCCCTCTCCCCACAGGGCGCGGAAACAACCACCGCACCGATCGATCCCCTCTCCCTTTTAGGGAGAGGGTTAGGGTGAGGGTGACGGCGAAGATGAAGGTCTACAACGGCTGTGTCTGTGCCTCCACCACCGCCAGCGCGACCATATTGACGATACGACGCACGGAGGCAATCGGTGTTAACACATGCACCGGTTTCGATACGCCCATCAGTACCGGTCCCACTGTCACCCCTTCCGAACTGGACACGCGCAGCAGGTTGTAACTGATACGCGCGGCTTCGACGTTCGGCATAATCAACACGTTTGCAGAACCTTTCAGCGGGCTGTCCGGCATCCGCTCGTTACGGATACTCTCAACCAGCGCGGCATCGCCGTGCATTTCACCGTCAATCATCAGCTCTGGCGCACGTTCACGCACCAGCTCCAGCGTCTGGCGCATTTTGCTGGCGGCGGGTGATTTCGATGAACCAAAGTTAGAGTGCGACAGCAGCGCGACCTTCGGCTCAATGCCGAAGCGACGTACCGTTTCCGCCGCCATCACCGTGATTTCCGCCAGCTGTTCCGGCGTAGGGTCGTCATTAACATAGGTATCCGCGATAAAGGTGTTGCCGCTTGGCAGCAGCAGCGCATTCATCGCCCCCGCCGTATGCACCCCGTCGCGATAGCCAAAGATCTCCTGCACCACGCTGAAATGTTCATGATAATCACCAATCGTCCCGCAGATCAGCGCATCGGCTTCGCCACGATGAACCATGATCGCACCGATCACCGTAGTATTGCCGATCACCGCGCGCTGGGCCTGCTCCTGAGTGATCCCCCGACGCTTCATAATGCTGTAGTACTCGCTCCAGTACTCTTTAAATCGCGGATCGGATTCGTTGTTAACGATTTCGAAATCAACACCCGGTTTGATTTGCAGACCGAGTTTCTGGATGCGCATTTCGATGACGCTCGGACGACCAATCAGAATCGGTTTTGCCAGCCCCAGCGTGATCAGCTCCTGCGTCGCATGCAGAACGCGCGCTTCTTCACCTTCGGCCAGCACCACGCGTTTAGCGTCGGCGCGCGCCTGAGAGAAAATCGGCTTCATGAACAGATTGGTTTTGTAGACAAACTCGGTGAGCTTATCTACGTAGGCATCAAAATCTTCAATCGGACGCGTCGCCACGCCGGAATCAATCGCGGCTTTGGCGACCGCCGGAGCGATCTTGACGATCAGACGCGGATCGAACGGTTTCGGTATGATGTAATCCGGGCCAAAGCTCAGGTCCTGATCGCCGTAGGCCGAGGCCACCACTTCGCTCTGCTCCGCATGCGCCAGCTCGGCGATGGCATGTACCGCGGCGAGTTTCATCTCTTCGTTGATCGCAGTCGCCCCCACGTCCAGCGCACCGCGGAAGATGAACGGGAAGCACAGCACGTTGTTGACCTGGTTTGGATAATCAGAACGACCAGTGCAGATAATCGCATCTTCACGCACGGCTTTCGCCAGCGGTGGCAGGATTTCCGGCTCCGGGTTTGCCAGCGCCAGAATCATTGGCGCGCGCGCCATTTTCTTGACCATTTCCGGGGTCAGCACTTTCGGGCCCGAACAGCCAAGGAAAATATCCGCGCCGTCAATTACCTCGTCCAGCGTGCGCTTGCCGTCATCTTCCACGGCATACGCGGCTTTGGTTTCTGCCATGTTCGCTTCGCGATCTTTGTAGATAACCCCTTTTGAGTCGCACACCACAATGTTGTGCTTCTGCATGCCCAGCGCCACCAGCAGGTTCATACAGGCGATGGCTGCAGCACCCGCGCCGGAGACGACCATGCGGACGTCGGAGAGGTTTTTCTCCACCACGCGCAGACCATTCAGAATGGCCGCCGTGCTGATAATTGCCGTGCCGTGCTGATCGTCGTGGAACACCGGAATGTTCATACGTTCGCGCAATTTCTGCTCAATGTAGAAACATTCCGGCGCTTTGATATCTTCAAGGTTGATGCCGCCAAATGTCGGCTCCAGCGCGGCCACGACGTTGATAAATTTGTCCGGATCCAGTTCATCCACTTCGATGTCGAAGACGTCAATACCGGCAAATTTCTTGAACAGGACGCCCTTCCCTTCCATCACCGGCTTACCGGCCAGCGCACCAATGTTGCCCAGCCCCAGAACCGCCGTCCCGTTTGAGACCACCGCCACCAGATTGCCACGCGCCGTGTATTTGTAGGCCGCCAACGGGTCTTTTTCAATCTCAAGACAAGGCGCGGCGACGCCTGGTGAATAGGCCAGCGCCAGATCGCGCTGAGTGGCGAGGGGTTTGGTCGGAGAAACCTGGATTTTGCCCGGTACAGGGAATTGATGAAAATCGAGGGCACTCTGTTTTAACTGATCATCCATCTTATTGTTCCTTTCACGTATCGATCAAAAAGGGCGGCGTTTCACGTTCCTGCGGCTCGCCCTGAAGTGGCGCTTAGTATCGCCCGTGAAGAGAGCGCAAACTTTGAAGGCTGCCAAACTCTCACCATCCCGGGGCAAAATTTGTTATCAATTTATAACAATGATGTTACCCACTGCCGGAAGCAATGCCTCCCCCGTCTGCTATGCTTTTTTGTTAAGTACGTCATGTATTTCGCAGAAGTGTGAACCAACGCACTCGCCTAACTCTGTTATTTCCAAGGAGTCATTTCCATGAACCAATTAGACGGCATCAAAAAATTCACGACAGTTGTCGCCGACAGCGGCGATATCGAGTCAATCCGCCACTATCAGCCGGAGGATGCGACCACCAACCCGTCGCTGCTGCTGAAGGCGGCAGGCCTTGAGCACTTCAGCCACCTGATAGACGACGCCATCGCCTACGGTAAACAGCGCGGCAAAACCCAGGAGCAACAGGTGGCGGAGGCCAGCGACAAACTGGCGGTCAATATCGGTGCGGAAATTCTGAAAAGCATCCCCGGACGCGTGTCAACGGAAGTGGATGCTCGCCTGTCATTCGATAGCGAAAAAAGCATTGCTAAAGCACGCCGGTTAGTGGCGCTTTATCAGGAGCAAGATATTGATAAATCGCGCATTCTGATTAAGCTCGCCTCCACCTGGGAGGGTATTCGCGCCGCCGAAGTGCTTGAGAAAGAGGGGATCAACTGTAATCTGACGCTGCTGTTCTCCTTTGCGCAGGCCCGCGCCTGTGCTGAAGCGGGGGTATTTTTGGTCTCGCCGTTTGTGGGCCGAATCTACGACTGGTATCAGGCAAAACAGCCGCTGGACCCGTACGTGGTCGAGGAAGACCCCGGCGTAAAATCCGTGCGCAATATCTACGACTACTTCAAACAGCACCGCTACGAAACCATCGTGATGGGAGCCAGCTTCCGACGCACCGAGCAGATCCTGGCGCTGGCAGGCTGCGATCGCCTCACCATCTCGCCTAACCTTCTGAAAGAGCTTCAGGACAAAGAAGAGACGGTGATTCGTAAGCTCATTCCCACCTCTACCGTTCTGCCAAAACCGAAGCCACTTACCGAAGCCGAGTTCCGCTGGGAACATAATCAGGACGCAATGGCCGTGGATAAACTGGCCGAGGGGATCCGCCTCTTCGCCGTTGACCAGCGCAAACTTGAAGACCTGCTTGCCGCCAAACTTTAATCTTGCCATGGAGTGAACTATGTCCCGTAAAGAGCTAGCCAATGCCATCCGCGCCCTCAGCATGGATGCGGTGCAAAAAGCCAATTCCGGCCACCCTGGCGCCCCTATGGGGATGGCCGATATCGCCGAAGTGCTGTGGAATGACTTCCTGAAACACAATCCGACCGATCCCACGTGGTATGACCGCGACCGCTTTATTCTCTCGAACGGCCACGCCTCTATGCTGCTGTACAGCCTGTTGCATCTCTCCGGTTATGACCTGCCGCTCTCCGAGCTGAAAAACTTCCGCCAGTTGCATTCCAAAACCCCCGGCCATCCGGAGCTGGGCTACACGCCGGGCGTGGAAACCACCACCGGGCCGCTCGGCCAGGGGCTGGCGAATGCCGTCGGACTGGCGATTGCTGAACGCACGCTGGGCGCACAGTTTAACCAGCCAGGCCATGACATCGTTGACCACTTCACCTACGTCTTTATGGGCGACGGGTGTTTGATGGAAGGGATCTCCCATGAGGTCTGTTCGCTGGCGGGCACGCTGGGTCTGGGCAAACTGATTGGTTTCTACGATCACAACGGCATTTCCATTGACGGCGAAACCGACGGCTGGTTTACCGACGATACCGCCAAACGCTTCGAGGCCTACCACTGGCACGTCGTGCACGAAATTGACGGCCATGATCCGGAGGCGGTGAAAAAAGCCATTATCGAAGCGCAGGGCGTGACCGACAAACCGTCGCTGATTATCTGTCGCACCACGATCGGTTTTGGTTCGCCGAACAAAGCGGGTAAAGAAGAGGCGCACGGCGCAGCGCTGGGCGAAGAAGAAGTGGCGCTGACGCGCCAGAAACTCGGCTGGAAGTATCCGCCGTTTGAGATCCCGAAAGAGATTTATCACGCATGGGATGCGCGCGAAGAGGGTGAAAAAGCGCAGCAGGCGTGGAACGGAAAATTTGCGGCCTACAAAAAAGCGCATCCGGAGCTGGCAGCAGAATTCTCACGGCGGATGAGCGGCGGCCTGCCGGAAAACTGGGAACAGACGACCCAGAAATTGATTGACGATTTGCAGTCCAACCCGGCGAAAATCGCCACCCGTAAGGCTTCGCAAAATACGCTGAATGCTATTGGTCCGATTCTGCCTGAACTGCTGGGCGGCTCTGCGGATCTGGCGCCAAGCAACCTGACGATCTGGTCAGGCTCCAAATCGCTGAAAGAGGATATTTCAGGCAACTACATTCATTACGGCGTGCGCGAATTCGGGATGACCGCCATCGCCAACGGCATCGCCCATCATGGCGGATTTGTCCCGTACACGGCCACTTTCCTGATGTTCGTCGAGTATGCCCGCAATGCCGCGCGCATGGCGGCGCTGATGAAGGCGCGGCAAATTATGGTTTACACCCATGACTCCATCGGACTGGGGGAGGACGGTCCAACGCACCAGGCCGTGGAACAGCTCGCCAGCCTGCGTCTGACGCCAAACTTTAGTACCTGGCGTCCATGCGATCAGGTCGAAGCCGCCGTGGGCTGGAAGCTGGCCGTCGAACGCCATACCGGCCCGACCGCACTGATCCTGTCGCGGCAGAATCTGGCACAGATTGAGCGCACTCCCGAGCAGGTGAAAAATATTGCGCGCGGTGGTTACGTGCTGAAAGACAGCGGCGGTAAGCCAGATGTGATTCTGATTGCGACCGGTTCGGAGATCGAAATCACCGTCCAGGCCGCGGAGAAATTGACCGCAGAAGGACACGCGGTCCGCGTGGTGTCCCTGCCCTCAACGGATATTTTCGATGCACAGGATGAGGCATACCGTGAGTCGGTACTGCCCTCAAACGTCGCCGCTCGGGTGGCCGTTGAGGCGGGAATTGCCGACTACTGGTATAAATATGTCGGTTTAAAAGGCGCCATTGTCGGGATGACCGGCTACGGAGAATCGGCCCCGGCGGACAAGCTGTTTCCGTACTTTGGCTTTACCGTCGAGAACGTGGTCGAGAAAGCCCTTAGCGTGCTTTAACGGGTGATCCATAACGTGGGCCAGGCATCTGGCCCATGCCAGTTATCGCAGCTCGGCTCTTCAGCATAACGCACCAGACGAAAGCGCTGGCCGTCAAAACGCCAGCGCGTCTGAATCCCACAGTCGGCCATTCCGCGACCAAGTGCCAGCGTCGTCAGCTCGCGCGTTTTTTCATCAAAACGGGCGTTCATCAGCTCCATTTCACTGCTTTCACTCGACGAGACAAACGGTAAACGCAAACGCACTGCCCGCGCGGCAAAGGGCTTTTTGCGTGAGACCTGCCATGCCAGATCCACCGTATTGTAAGCCCCCGCTTCGCAGCTAATCATCAGCAGCGCCTTATCATCCGTTAATGCCGTGACTCTCACTTCCCGCCGGTTGGGATCCAGCGAACACTGGCTGTTATTCATGCGCCAGGTGCCGTAGTCCAGCAGGTCATTGAGTTCATCATGGGTCAGCGGCGTCGGGGTCGGGTTGACCACCGCCACCTCTTTGAGCGCCGGGGCCGGTGGAACGCTTAACGGCGGGCTGTCGCCTTTTTTAATCCAGGCGGTTTCGCTGCCCACGCGCTGCTGTTGAGAATCAATAAACAGCAACGCGGCCTTCAGCCCGGCCAGGGAGAGGCGCTGTTGCCCGCCACGCAACGTCAACGCCTCGCCTTCCTGAATGGTTTTGAGAAAAGCGGTAATCGTGGCCGAGTCATCGGTCAGCAGATGCCACGGCGTGAGCTTCCAGTGCGGCGCATCCAGCGTGAGGGGCGCGCCGTCCAGCAACAGGCGTGGGGCGACAGGCGCTTCTTTGGTTTGCGGCGACGTCAGTCCGCCCAAATCAATACGCAGTGAGGCATCGGTTTTGGCCCCGGCGCTGCGGCTCAGGGTCATCACCAGACCACGGTGCTCTCCGGTATTGCGCGCGACGCAAAAATTCTGGTTATTGCAGGTGACCTGCCAGTCGGAAAAAGATTGCTGTGCAGGTGCGGCCCATACCCGTGGCACAGGCAGCATGCTGAACAAGAGAATAAGAAGAATGCTGTAGCGCATGAAAGGCACAATCCCGGAGCAGAAACTCGAAAACAGAAACTGGCAGTATCTTCGTGTCCTGACCGGGGTTGCTCAATCGGATTTATCGGATAGATTTATCTGAAATGCATTTTATAGATGCTATAAAAATCAAGCCATTAGACCAGACAGCTGTAAATACTGGAGCAGTATCAACGTCTTACCATCCTTGATTTCACCGGTTTTGACCATCTCCAGCGCCTGCGTAAACGGAATTTCCAGCACGTCGATCGCTTCATCTTCTACACCGCCCCCCGCATTGCTGCGCTGGGCATCGCTGTATTCAGCGATGAAGAAGTGAATTAACTCCGTGACGCCGCCGGGAGACATGTACAGCTCAAACAGTTTCTTGACCTCACCCACTTCAAACCCGGTCTCTTCAATCGCCTCTTTGCGAATGCAGACTTCCGGCTCGTCGTTATCCAGCAGGCCGGCACAGGTTTCAATCAGGCATCCGTCAGGGTTGCCATTCACCCAGGTCGCTACGCGGAACTGACGGATCAGAACCACGCTCTGCTTCTCACGGCTGTATAACAGGATGGTTGCGCCGTTGCCGCGGTCGTATACTTCGCGTTTGTGGCGGATCACTTCCCCGTTGTTGCGGGTCAAATCGTAGGTAAAATTGCGCAGAACAAAATAGTTTTCGGAGAGAATTTTATCTTTGATGATCTCAATTTTCAGGCTCATACGGGCTCCAGAACGTAATGAGTTATTCATAGTACGCCGTGAAACCCGCTTTGTCGCCCCACTGATTTAATGCGTTTTTGGCCGTTCGATTCCCAGCCAGTCCATCATACCCTGCGCGGCATGACGCCCCTCCGCCATCGCGGTCACCACCAGATCTGCGCCACGTACCGCATCACCACCAGCAAAAATCTGCGGATGGCTGGTCTGGTAGCGATAGCGGCTCTCCACGCTGGCGACGATGCGCCCCCGATCGTCCATATTCACGCCCTGCGCCTGCAGCCAGGGCATTCCGTGCGGATTGAAACCAAACGCCATAATGACAACATCGGCTGGCATCACAAATTCGCTGCCCTCAACCGGAACCGGACGTCGCCGCCCCTGCGCATCGGCCTCGCCCAGCTGAGTGCGCAATAAGCGAATGCCGCTCACGCGTCCGGCATCGTCCAGAACCAGCTCAACCGGCTGAACGTTGAATTCAAAGTCTGCCCCCTCGTCCCTGGCATTTTTCACCTCTTTTTTCGAACCCGGCATATTGGCTTCATCCCGGCGATACGCGCAGGTGACTTTTGCTGCCCGCTGGCGCAAGGCGGTGCGCACGCAATCCATCGCGGTATCACCGCCACCCAGAACCACCACATTCAGGCCCGCAGTGTCGAGATAGGGTTCCGCTTCCGCTGGCGCAAGTCCCATCAGGTGACGGGTATTTGCCATCAGGAAGGGGAGTGCGTCGTAAACACCCGGCGCGTCTTCATGAGGGATGCCCGCCTTCATGGATCGATAGGTTCCTACGCCAATAAATACCGCGTCGTAGTCGTGCAGCAACGACGACATCGGCAGATCTTTGCCAATTTCGCAATTCAGCTCAAAGCGAATCCCCATCGCCGTGAAGATCTCCCTGCGGCGCGCCAGCAGAGATTTCTCCAGCTTGAAGGCCGGAATACCAAAGGTCAGTAAACCGCCAATCTCCGGATGTCGGTCATAGACCGTCACACTGACACCGTGCCGGACGAGCACATCGGCGCACGCCAGTCCCGCCGGACCCGCGCCAATAATCGCGATACGCTTATCAACCGGGGCGACGCCGGTCACGTCGGGCCGCCAGCCGTTAGCCAGCGCCCGATCGGTAATGTAGCGTTCAATATTGCCAATCGTCACCGAGCCGGATTCATCACGCAGCGTACAGGCCCCTTCGCACAAACGGTCCTGCGGACAGACCCGCCCGGTAATTTCCGGTAAACAGTTGGTCTGATGTGACAGCGCGACCGCCGCCTCGATGTCTCCGGCTTTCGCGCGCGCAATCCACTGTGGAATATGATTATGCAGCGGGCAGGTCCACTCGCAGATGGAATGCTCACCGCACGTCAGGCAGCGCGCGGCCTCACGCTGCGCCTGTTCGGCGCTGAAGGGCAGATAAATTTCGTCGAAATGCTGCTTTCTGACCGCCGGGCTGAGCTTATCCGGCTCGCCGCGCGGGGGCTGGGTCTGCAATTGCTGGCGTTTCGTCTGTTGCGGTTCACCCACTATCGCCGCGCTGTGCCACGGCTGCGCTTCCAGGCTCGCCGCCCGCTGACGTCTCGCTTTTGCCAACCGATCCAGCACGCCGGGAGTGATAAGCGTCAGGGCATCTGCCGGGCAGTTCTCCACGCACGCCGGTCCTTGCGGCCTGTCGCGGCACAAATCACATTTATGCGCTGAGGCTTTCGCGTGGCCGTCCTCCGTCGGCGTGACGATAATCTCCATCGTCCCAAAGGGACATGCGACGACGCAGGCTTTGCAACCGATGCATTTTTGCTGATTCACCTGTACGCTGTCGTTGCTACGGGCGATCGCGCCGTTTGGACAGCTCCGGGCACAGGGGGCATTTTCACAGTGATGGCAGGTGACTGCGCTGCGTCGTTCCCCCTCTTTCAGCACCGTAATGCGAGGGACAAACTGACGCGAGTTCAGGACGTGTTGCTCATCATTGTGGGCCATCACGCAGGCCACTTCGCAGGCGTGACACCCGATACATTGCAGGCTATCAGCCATAATAAAACGATTCATAAAAAGACCTGTTCTGGTAGCATTAACCTTACTTTTTATATGAATATTGTATACCCCGACGGTCGCAGGCAATGTTCAAATGCCCAAAACCAGGGACTATTTACGACTAACCTGTGAAAGATCAATTTATTGCGCCGCAGGTGAAATTGCGTTCCAGCAACTTTCAGGAATCCTTGTTGTGACTGTTAAACGCCCTGTTTCAGGAAGCCTGGTTCGGGCTTTTATCTCCATTATTTTGCTCTCCGTGCTGAGCAGCGGCACTGCGCTGATGACGCTTGCCAGTAGCCTTCGTGATGCCGAAGCTATTAATATTGCAGGCTCTTTGCGCATGCAGAGCTATCGTCTGGGTTACGATCTGGAGCGCAATAACCCCGCTTTCTCCGAACATCGTCAGCACTGGCAGAACACCCTGAACTCTCCCGTTCTGCAGGAACTGGACCGCTGGTATGTTCCGGAATCAGTCAAAACGGGTTATCAGCAGTTGGCCATTGCGTGGCAGGAGATGGATACCCATCTGGAAGCCGGAGATAAGGCCTGGTATCAGGACCATATCCAGCACTATGTGGAGCGTATTGATACTTTTGTTCTCGCGCTGCAGCACTATGCAGAACACAAAATGCAGCTGGTGGTCGCCATGTCGCTGGCGGGTGGCATGGGGATTTTACTGCTGGTGTTTCTGACGATGCGCCGGATACGGCGGCAGGTTGTCGCCCCGCTCAACCATCTGGTGAGCGCCAGCCTGCAAATGGAGCAAGGGAATTTTGCCATCCATGCTCAGGACACCGACCTGCCAAATGAGTTAGGACTGCTCTCGCGCACCTTTAACCATATGTCCGCCGAGCTGCATAAACACTATCGCTCGCTTGAGATCACGGTTGAGGAAAAAACTCACCACCTGAACGAAGCCCATCAGCAGCTCGAAATGCTGTTCAAGTGTTCTCAGGCACTGAATACCAGCCAAATTGATGCCCACTGTTTTCGCCATATTCTGCAGATTGTTCAGGAATATACCGGAATGAGCTATCTGGAGCTGAAGGCCAGTGATAACTGGCAACTTTGTGAAGGGAAGAAAATTGAAGCGCACGAAACGTTTACGCTGCCGCTCATTATGCAGGAGACGCGTTATGGCGAGCTGCGCTGGCAAATTGAAAACACCGCCGTGTCCGGACCGTTAATGACTAGCGTCGCGACCATGCTCGGGCGCGGGCTCTATTTTAATCAGGCGCAAAAACACTACCAGCAGCTGCTGCTTATGGAGGAGCGCGCCACCATTGCCCGCGAATTGCACGACTCGCTGGCGCAGGTGCTTTCTTATCTGCGGATCCAGCTTACGCTGCTAAAACGCGCGGTACCGGAAGATAACCTTCCGGCGCAAACCATCATTTCTGATTTCTCTCGCGAGCTGAATAACGCCTGGCGTCAGCTGCGCGAGCTATTGACCACCTTCCGTTTGACCCTGAATCATTCGAATCTTCCGGCTGCATTACAGGAGGCGCTGGACGGATTGCAGAACCAGACCAGCGCCCGGCTTAGCCTGGATTGTCGGCTCTCGTCGCTGGCACTCGATGCGCAAAAGCAGGTCCACCTGCTGCAAATCGTTCGGGAAGCGGTGCTGAATGCGATTAAACACGCTCAGGCGACCGAGATAACGGTGAGCTGCGTTACCGCCCCGGACGGCGAGCATACGGTATATGTCCGCGACAATGGCATCGGCATCGGCGATGCCAGCGAACCCGCTGGCCACTATGGACTCAATATTATGCGTGAGCGCGCCGGGCGCCTGGGCGGGACATTAGGCTTTTCGCAGCCGCAAAATGGCGGCACTCAGGTCTGTATTCGCTTCCGTACCCCTGAGCCTGTTGACGGTAAATAACGGTAAACGGGCGGCGTTTGGCCGTCCACTGCCGGACAACCAGGTCATAATCGACACGGCGGGAAGGGAAGTCAGCGCGGTAAATCCGCATGATAATTTACACTATCTCCTTTTTTTCTCCACGTTTGGCATCCCCCTTGCCGCTAGAGTTAGGCGAGCAATGTACAATAATGATGCGCAGCAAAACGAGGTCTTATTTTCATGGCGAATTTCTTCATCGATCGCCCCATTTTTGCCTGGGTGTTGGCAATTATTTTATGTCTGACAGGCACTCTCGCCATTCTGTCACTCCCTGTTGAGCAATACCCCGATCTGGCGCCACCGAATGTTCGTATTACCGCGAACTATCCGGGGGCGTCGGCACAAACGCTGGAAAATACCGTCACCCAGGTGATTGAACAGAACATGACCGGGCTGGATAACCTGATGTATATGTCGTCGCAGAGCAGCGCGACAGGCCAGGCCACCGTCACCCTGAGCTTTACCGCCGGTTCCGATCCTGATGAAGCCGTGCAGCAGGTGCAGAACCAGCTGCAATCCGCGATGCGTAAGCTCCCGCAGGCGGTGCAAAATCAGGGCGTGACGGTGCGAAAAACGGGTGACTCCAACATTCTGACCATTGCCTTTGTCTCGACCGATGGCTCAATGGATAAACAGGATATTTCGGACTACGTCGCCAGTAATATTCAGGACCCGCTAAGCCGTATCAACGGCGTCGGCGATATCGACGCCTATGGCTCGCAATATTCAATGCGCATCTGGCTGGACCCGGCAAAGCTGAACAGCGTGCAGATGACCGCCACGGATGTGACTGATGCTATCAAATCTCAGAATGCGCAAATCGCCGTGGGTCAGCTTGGGGGCACGCCTTCCGTTGATAAACAGGCGCTGAATGCCACGATTAACTCGCAGTCGCTGCTCCAGACGCCGCAGCAATTTCGCGATATCACCCTGCGCGTGAATCAGGACGGTTCCGAGGTGCGTCTCGGTGACGTGGCGACCGTAGAAATGGGCGCGGAGAAATACGATAACTTGAGCCGGTTTAACGGTAACCCGGCGTCAGGTCTGGGGGTGAAACTGGCCTCCGGTGCGAACGAAATGGCGACCGCCAAACTGGTGATCGACAGGCTCGATGAGCTGTCGCAGTATTTCCCGCATGGACTTGAGTACAAAGTCGCCTACGAAACCACCTCCTTCGTTAAAGCCTCCATTGAAGATGTGGTGAAAACGCTGCTCGAAGCCATCGCGCTGGTGTTCCTCGTGATGTATCTGTTCCTGCAAAACTTCCGCGCCACGCTGATCCCGACTATCGCCGTTCCGGTCGTGTTGCTCGGCACCTTTGCCGTGCTCTACGCTTTCGGTTATAGCATCAACACCCTGACCATGTTCGCGATGGTGCTGGCGATAGGCCTGCTGGTGGATGATGCGATCGTGGTGGTGGAGAACGTCGAGCGCATCATGAGCGAAGAAGGTCTTTCGCCGCGGGAAGCAACGCGTAAATCAATGGGCCAAATTCAGGGGGCGCTGGTCGGTATCGCTATGGTGCTCTCTGCCGTATTCGTGCCGATGGCCTTCTTTGGCGGTACAACGGGTGCGATTTACCGTCAGTTCTCCATCACCATTGTCTCTGCAATGGTGCTGTCTGTTCTGGTGGCGATGATCCTGACCCCTGCCCTCTGTTCGACGCTGCTCAAACCGTTACACAAGGGCGAGCAACACGGTCAGAAAGGGTTCTTCGGCTGGTTTAACCGGATGTTCAACCGTAATGCGGCGCGTTACGAAGCGGGGGTGGGTAAAATTTTGCACCGCAGCCTGCGCTGGATTGTGATCTATATCCTGTTGCTCGGCGGTATGGTCTTTTTATTCCTGCGCCTGCCCACTTCGTTTCTGCCGCTTGAAGATCGGGGCATGTTTATTACCTCGGTGCAGTTGCCGAGCGGCTCGACCCAGCAGCAGACGCTGAAGGTCGTTGAGAAGGTGGAATCGTACTTTTTCACCAAAGAGAAAGATAACATCGTATCGGTGTTTTCTACCGTCGGGTCCGGCCCCGGGGGTAACGGACAAAACGTCGCGCGTATGTTCATCCGCCTGAAAAACTGGGATGACCGCGATAGCCAGACCGGCTCCTCTTTCGCCATCATCGAGCGGGCAAC
The DNA here is from genome assembly GCA_009668015.1 of Enterobacteriaceae bacterium RIT714. Taxonomy (GTDB): domain Bacteria; phylum Pseudomonadota; class Gammaproteobacteria; order Enterobacterales; family Enterobacteriaceae; genus Enterobacter. Next base: position 119,824 of record WJYB01000010.1, on the reverse strand, counting down.
CAAAGCATTTAGCCGCATCAAAGAAGCGCGTGTCTTTGCCAGCAGTCCGGCTGCGATTAGCGGGCTGGGCAGTTCGGCGGGCTTTGATATGGAACTGCAGGATCACGCCGGCGTCGGGCATGACGCGCTGATGGCCGCGCGCGACCAGTTGCTCGATCTGGCGGGGAAAAACCCGTCGTTGACCCGCGTGCGTCACAACGGTCTTGACGATAGCCCACAGCTGCAAATTGATATCGACCAGCGTAAAGCGCAGGCACTTGGCGTCGCCATTGATGATATTAACGACACGCTGCAAACGGCCTGGGGATCGAGCTACGTTAACGACTTTATGGATCGGGGCCGCGTGAAAAAGGTCTATGTGCAGGCGGCAGCGCCTTACCGCATGCTGCCGAACGATATCAATCTCTGGTATGTGCGCAACAATGCCGGGGGAATGGTACCGTTCTCCGCCTTCGCCACCTCGCACTGGCAAAGCGGCTCTCCGCGCCTTGAACGCTATAACGGCTACTCGGCTCTGGAGATCGTGGGTGAGGCCGCGCCGGGCGTCAGTACCGGAACCGCGATGGATATCATGGAACAACTGGTTCAACAGTTGCCATCCGGCTTTGGCCTGGAGTGGACCGCGATGTCCTACCAGGAGCGTTTATCAGGCGCTCAGGCCCCGGCGCTCTATGCGCTGTCGCTGCTGGTGGTGTTCCTGTGTCTCGCCGCACTCTATGAAAGCTGGTCTGTGCCGTTCTCCGTCATGCTGGTCGTGCCGCTTGGGGTGATCGGCGCACTGCTGGCGACGTGGATGCGAGGGCTGGAGAACGATGTGTACTTCCAGGTCGGGCTGCTGACGGTGATAGGGCTATCGGCGAAAAACGCAATTTTGATCGTCGAATTTGCCAATGAGATGAATTCGAAGGGCAATGACCTGCTGTCGTCTACGCTGCACGCCTGTCGACAACGCTTGCGCCCGATCCTGATGACATCGCTGGCGTTTGTGTTTGGCGTCCTGCCAATGGCAACCAGCTCCGGTGCAGGCTCCAGCAGCCAGCATGCGGTAGGTACTGGGGTGATGGGCGGGATGATTTCAGCCACCATTCTGGCGATCTATTTCGTTCCACTGTTCTTTGTGCTGGTACGTCAACGCTTCCCGCTAAAGGAAAGAGCAGAATAACCATCACAATAAAAAGGCGGCTCCGGTGGCCGCCTTTTTATTGTGTGATTTATCACATCATTTTATTAACTAAATTAAGTGCTCTTGCAGTTCTTCCTGAATGTCATTTACGAAGCATATCTTCGATAAAGTCTTTCCAGTTCCCCAGTTCACGTTCAATCATAACAACCTCTCTTATTATTATGCGTATTCTAAGAGAATATATCGCCATTGTGAAGATAATTTAATCAATCGCTTTGATTGCCACCTCCCCGTTCAGCGGGCCTTCAGACAAATATGGCTCTGTCCCCGTAAATTTTATGTGACCAATAGCAATATTTAGATACAACCATGCAAGCGGGTGAGAATCTTATTACTGGCTGTTCTTAAACGAAATTGCGTGGTGCTGGACATTTATGCGTATAAGATGAAAGAATATTCAGCTTACAGATGTAGGTTCAATTAAACGGCAGCGTTTGAACCGTTATTTGTTGAACAAATTATTTTATCTTTTCTATTATAACATCGAAAAAATTGAGTATTTTGCACTCATAAAGACAAAAGGATTCATCATGATTGTGATGTACGGCATTAAAAACTGCGACACCATCAAAAAAGCCCGCCGCTTCCTGGAGGCCCACAACGTCGATTACCGCTTTCATGACTACCGTACCGATGGGCTGGATGCCGATTTTCTGCATACCGCCATCGCCGAACTGGGCTGGGAAGCCTTGTTGAATACCCGGGGAACCACATGGCGTAAACTGGATGAATCCGTTCGCAGCAGCATTACTGACGCCCGGAGCGCGGCTAAATTAATGCTTGAAATGCCTGCAATTATCAAACGCCCATTGCTCTGCGCGCCCGGTCAGCCTATGCTGCTGGGTTTTAGTGAATCCAGTTATCAGACTTATATTTGAGGTGTAGTCTATGTCATGCCCGGTCATTGAGCTGACTCAGCAGCTTATTCGCCGCCCTTCCCTGAGCCCGGACGACGCGGGTTGTCAGGCATTAATGATTGAACGCCTGCGCGCAATTGGCTTTACCGTTGAGCGCATGGATTTTGGCGATACTCAGAACTTCTGGGCATGGCGCGGCCAGGGCGAAACGCTGGCCTTTGCCGGACATACCGATGTGGTTCCGGCAGGCGATGCCGACCGCTGGATCAATCCCCCGTTTGAACCCACGATCCGCGATGGCATGCTGTTTGGCCGTGGCGCGGCTGACATGAAAGGCTCGCTGGCGGCCATGGTCGTCGCCGCTGAACGTTTTGTGGCGCAGCATCCTAATCATAAAAATCGTCTCGCATTCCTGATCACTTCTGACGAAGAAGCAAGCGCTAAAAATGGCACGGTGAAAGTCGTTGAAGCGTTAATGGAGCGCCGCGAGCGTCTGGATTATTGCCTGGTGGGCGAACCGTCAAGCACCGAAGTCGTCGGTGACGTGGTGAAAAATGGCCGTCGTGGCTCGCTGACCTGCAATCTGACCCTTCACGGCGTTCAGGGACACGTGGCCTACCCGCATCTGGCGGATAACCCTGTTCATCGCGCTGCCCCGATGCTCAACGAACTGGTCGGGATCGAGTGGGATAAAGGTAACGAATTTTTCCCGCCGACCAGCATGCAGATTGCCAACGTGCAGGCAGGGACAGGCAGCAATAACGTCATTCCGGGCGATTTCTTCGTGCAGTTTAACTTCCGCTTTAGTACGGAACTGACCGACGAAATGATCAAAGCGCGGGTTATCGCTCTGCTGGAAAAATACGAATTGCGTTACACCGTAGACTGGTGGCTCTCTGGTCAGCCGTTCCTCACCCAACGCGGCAAACTGGTTGATGCGGTGGTTAATGCTATCGCGCACTATAATGAGATCAAACCACAACTCCTGACGACGGGTGGCACTTCAGACGGACGTTTTATTGCCCGGATGGGCGCGCAGGTCGTCGAACTGGGGCCGGTAAACGCCACCATTCATAAAATCAATGAATGCGTGAACGCGGCTGATCTGCAGCTACTGGCTCGTATGTATCAACGTATCATGGAGCAACTCGTCGCCTGACGACTGCTCTGAAAAGGAAAAGCGAATGGACTGGCTGGCAAAATATTGGTGGATTCTGGTATTAGTGTTTCTGGTGGGTGTCCTGCTTAACGTCATCAAAGATCTTAAGCGGGTTGACCATAAGAAATTTCTCGCCAATAAACCCGAGCTTCCCCCTCATCGTGACTTCAACGATAAGTGGGACGATGATGAAGACTGGCCGAAGAAAGACCAGAAGAAGTAATCTTTTTTCCCTCTCTCCAGCCGGAGAGAGGGAGATCAATTACATAAATTCCACGATGTCATCATCGTTCGGCTTACCGGCACTGAGCGCTTCGTCGAAGTAGTGCTTCGGTACGGTAAAACGCAGGTGATCCAGAGCAAGCTGAATGCTGCGATCGTCAATGGCATGTCCCAACTGTTCAACGATGTCGAGCGTGACATCCCCTCCTTCACGCATCAGCGCTTCCTGAGCGGCCACCGCGTGTGCAAGCTCAATTACCCTGTCTTCGCCGCCGTGGATCAAATGGACGGTGGTTAAGGTTGTTGCGCTCTGCGGTAACGTGGCGAAACGTCCGTTGAAGGCGATGACGCGGGACGCCAGCCCTGGCTGCGCTTTTACGCTCTCCAGAGACATAATCGCCCCCTGAGAAAAACCAATCAGCGCCGTGGCGTTGGCCCCCACACCACTCTGTTTTTGCCAGTAGCGGACCGTTTCAATGAAGGTTGGCATGATGGCATCGATGCGCGCCTGGCGATTCTCTTCCGTCACGCCCTGTACAGAGAACCACTGGCGTCCGGTCGGGCCGCACGGCTCTACACCGCCGACGCTCACAATCAGCGCATCCGGGAACATCGGGGCAAACCAGCTGCCGATCTCGCCCATATTCACCGGATTATCACCCACCCCATGAAACAGCAGCAGAAGTTGTTGCGCGGGTTTGTCTGGGCTTTGAACAACGAAATGGTCATGTTTCATGGCGGTCTCCTTAATTGATGGTCAGGATTTTACGCCTCTCGCGGGTAATCACCATGCCACTTTACTGAAGAAGTCATTGAAAAAATTGCCATTGCAAAATGTCATCTTTGAGCTGCTGACAGCGGTTATTATCCAGCCAGTCAAGGGCTTGCGCAGTCTCTGTACGCTGTCGGGCCAGCAGCGCCTTGCGTCCGTGAAGCGCCAGTTCAGCGCACAGTTGCGCGTCCTCTTTGCCGTCTTCCAGCCTGCCGCGCAGGGCCTTCAGCGGTAAAGCGACCGCCAGCAGTAAGCGCGTAAGCGCTGCTGCAGACGTCGAGAGAGGACGATGGGCAAAGGCGAAACCGCTTAGCTCCAGCCAGTCATCATCATTAAGGGTAGACTCCCAGCGATCGTCGACGGGGATCTTTTCACCGTTCCACTGCGCAATCACGCGCGCATCGCGGCACAATCGCTGATGTTCCTGTGCACATAGCGCCTGCCCCGCCTCGCTGATGGGCCGTAGCGCCATCGCCGTGAAGCAGCCACTGCTGGCCTCACGATGACTGCCGATGCGCACCAGCACAAAGCCGCAGCGCTGCCAGAAGCGCCACAGTTCATGGGTATAGCCAAAGCTCACGGAGAGATAATCCTGCTGTCGGTGCGCACCTGCGCTGCCCGTTAACGCCTGGCCGATGCCCTCGCGCTGACGCGCCGGATGTACCGCTACGCGCGTCACGCGCCGCCCGACAAGCGTAGCCGCAAGCGGTGATCCGCCGTGTGCGGCAAGAGATTGCGCCACCAGATTGCCGCGCGGGCGTCGGTAACCTGCCCACACGGCCTGACTCAACGCCGGACTTAACCCGCCCTCGTCTATCAGCCACAGTGCCCCTGCAAGCGCTTTCCCGGCGCAAGCCACGGCAAAATGCTGGCCCGGCGCGTCCATCATCCGGCGCAAATCCAGGGGTGAGGTGCGGTAGTGCGCTGAGCACAATAGCCGGTAGATATCAGAGGCAAGCTGCGGCTGGCTCTCCCAGGCGTTTTGTTCAAGGGAGATGATCTCTGGTGCGCCGCCGGGTATCGCGTCGACGACGTCGTCATCAAATAACAACGCATCCGCTATCACGCGCTCAAGGGGGCAGCCCGCCGCCCAGCGAATAGGGGCCGAGAGCGAGAAAGAGTGCAGGCCGCTTAAACGCGCGCAGAATTTGAGCAAAAAGCCGCGCCCGGTGCCTTCGTAACCCTGCACTGTCGTTGTGAGTAATACGCGCGGGAAACGCGAAACCAGCTGTTCCAGCAGCGGGCCGGGAATGGCGGCGGCTTCATCAACCACCAGCCAGTCGGCCTGCTGGTCTGAGGCAAGCAACGCATCCGGTGCCATAAAGTGATAGTCATTTTCCGCGAAGCGGGCGATGACGTCTGTTGCCCCTTTCGCAGGCGCAGTGACGATAGCCCGCCCCGAAATGCGGCTTAATAGCATCCCTGCGAGCGCGGATTTCCCCCGCCCGCGCGGTGCCGTCACCACCGCTACACCGGTTTCCATCTCGGTTAGTGCCGCCAGAATGTCAGCCTGTTCGTGCTGCGGCTTGCCGCTGGCAGGCTGCCAGTCGGGTGCCGAAGGCAAGGGGAAATCAGGTAAGGGCTGGTGTTCATGCCAGATCAACGCATCGGGAGCGGTGCTCACCACCCGACAAAAATGGTGAACAAAATGCGGCGTCGCGATGGGGGTATCGCTTTCGCTCCAGCGAAGCGAATCACTGTCGGTTTTTTCAGGCCAGATGGCGAAGGGAGGAGTGAGTAATACCAGCAGGCTACCCGCGCGTAACGTGCCGCTGAGCGCCGCAAATGCCGAGACGTCAAAGCCGCTACGGGCATCGAAGATGGCGTGGAGATACTCACGCCCGAGAAGATTTTTCAGCGCCTGCGGCGCGCAGAACGGCTCTGTCGGGGCATCATGGCCTACCCACAGCCAGTCGCCGGAAAGCGACTCGCGCAGCGACAAGGCTTGCGCCAGAGACCAGTCGTCTTCACCGCTGATGACCAGTAATCGACGATGGCCTTCCCGCTGCAACTGCGCGATAAGAGAGTCAAACTGCATATCCGTTTCGTCCCTGACGCGCACCATCACATAGCTTTACCAAAGGTATTGCACTGCGCCGGGTCGCCGCTGGCAAACCCGCGTTTAAACCAGCTGTAGCGCTCTTCGGAGGTGCCATGGGTAAAGCTGTCCGGGATTACGCGCCCCTGACTCTGCTGTTGCAGGCGGTCATCACCAATAGCCTGCGCCGCGTTTAGTGCCTCTTCGAGATCGCCAGATTCCAGAACACCTTGCTGCTGCATGCTATTACCCCATACACCCGCAAAGCAGTCTGCCTGCAGTTCCATTCGCACAGAGAGACGGTTCACTTCTGTCTGGCTGGCATTTTGCTGGAGCTGACGGACTTTTGGCTCGATACCGAGCAGTTTCTGCACGTGGTGGCCGACTTCATGAGCAATCACGTAGCCCTGGGCGAAATCACCGTCCGCACCCAGTTTACGTTTCATGTCGTCATAGAAAGAGAGATCGATATAGACGGTACTGTCCGCCGGACAGTAGAAAGGCCCCATCACCGATTGTCCGGTGCCACATCCGGTGCGGGTTGCGCCGCGATACATCACCAGTTTTGGTGGCTGATACGTGCGTCCCATTTTTTCAAACTGCTGGCCCCAGGAGTCTTCTGTGGTTGCCAGAATCACGGAGGTGAATTTCGCCGCTTCATCTTCATTAGGGCTAATGGAGCGCTGAGATTGTTGCTGTTGTGGCACAGGTTCACCGGTCATTAAGCCGGTAAGATCGACCCCGTAGTACCCTGCAACCAGCACAATAATCAGCAGAACAATGCCGCCTTTACCGCCGGGAAGCCGCATACCGCCACCGCCCATGGACGGACCCATACCGCCACGGCTGCGCCTGTCTTCTACATTGTCACTTTCGCGACGCCCTTGCCAGCGCATAAACACCTCTAATCAATCCCATCAGTAATAAAGAGATCGTAGGCGGTCAGGGGCAGGATTACCATAAGAAACAAGCATACACTTCATCATTCAGGCTGCTTTTTTGCTGGCGAGCGCGATGATGTTGTCGATAAAAACGCCAGGGGACGTTTTTCTCCCCTGGCTTTCGGGCAGTCGTTAGTCGAGCTTAACGCCCAGGCGATGCGCAACGGCTTCATAAGCTTCAATCAGGCCACCCAGGCTCTGACGGAAACGGTCTTTGTCCATTTTATCCAGCGTCTCTTTGTCCCACAGGCGGCTACCGTCCGGCGAGAACTCATCACCCAGCACGACTTCGCCTTTATACAGACCAAACTCCAGCTTGAAATCGACCAGGATTAAGCCGGCATCATCAAACAGTTTTTTCAGGACATCGTTGGCTTTGAAGGTCAACTCCTGCATGCGCGCGAGGTTCTCTTTGCTTACCCATCCGAAGGTTTCACAGTAAGATTCGTTCACCATCGGATCGTGCATTTCGTCATTTTTCAGGAATAGATCAAACAACGGTGGGTTCAGTTCAATGCCTTCTTCAATACCAAGACGCTTCACCAGGGAGCCTGCGGCACGGTTACGGACCACGCATTCAACCGGAACCATATCCAGTTTTTTCACCAGACATTCCGTATCGGACAGCAACGCTTCCATCTGAGTCGGGATACCCGCTTCTTCCAGCTTGCTCATAATGAAATGGTTAAATTTGTTGTTCACCATGCCTTTACGGTCAAACTGCTCAATGCGTGCGCCATCCCCTGCTGACGTATCATTGCGGAACTCGAGCACCAACAGATCCGGGTTTTCCGTGCTGTATACGGTCTTCGCTTTGCCACGATACAACTCAGCTTGCTTCTGCATCTTCATTACTCCTGGTGTGATGATATGTACAAAATCTCGGGATATTATGCCACGCACACGTTTGCGTGGCACTAAAATAAAAAGGGCTGGATTCACCAGCCCTCTTTTTTATTTGCTGAATGCTGCCTGGAAGACAGCGACCAGCGCATCGTTTTGCGACTGAGTCAGCGTGTGACCTTTCGGATCGATAAACTGCAAGCTGCTGCGGTTATCGAGGTCACCGACCTGAAGTTTGTAATCACCGGAGGCCAGACCCGGGTCGCTGGCGCCCAGAGCTTGCCACGCGCTGTCAGAAAGCGGCTTGTAGGTCACCGCCATGCTGCCCGTAGAACGGGTGCTGTCGGTGACTTTCATGCCTGCTTTCTCCAGCACAGTCGGCAGACGTTGCCAGGTTTGCTGGAACGGGGCGCGCACAACCAGCATAGGCAAACCGGTGTCATCGGCGGCGCTCTGCACGTCAAACGTGACGCCATTGTTGCTCTGCGCGGCGTTCGCTGCTGCGGTCGCGTTTTTATCGAGACCCGAAGCGATCGCATTCAGCATTTCGGTGCTGTAACGCTGCAGAGAAGCGGCATCTGCTACAGGCTTGCCTGCCTGCTCCAGGTTCAGCAGTTTGACCATAACGGCCTGCTGATAACCCTGAGGTTTCACAGAGACTTGATAACGACCACGATACTGCTGATCTTCATCCAGACGGTTCCATTCGATCCAGTCGGTGGTCAGGGTTTGACCTGCGTCGTCACGTTTATCAATCGTGTAACTCTTCGACTGAATCACGCTCACCACCTGTGGCCACAGCGTGCTGTTGCGACCGTTTTCCACCAGCAGAGTCGCGGTGTCACCCGTAAACTGGGTACGCGCACCGCTCACCAGTGCCAACGGCTGTGCCGGTGGACGAATATCCAGCGCCTTACCCACTGCGCCGCTGCCGTTGGTGACAGGAATATTGTAATCGCCGTTTTGAATCGGCAGGATCATACCCGCTGGCGCATGAAGTTCAGCAAGCGGGGCTGCATCCAGATAGGATTCATCACCGCTCACCTGGCGCTTGTAGCGCGAGTCTGAACTACAGGCAGCGAGGAGCATAACAAGCGAAACACCCGCAACCTTCACCAGGCGCGACTTCTGTACTGAGTAAGCCATCAAATCTCCCTAAACTCTACAGCAAACCGGCATGCTTCAGCGCACCCGTGACCACTTCACGACCGTGGTCGGTAATGGGGGTCATTGGCAGACGCAGCGTATCGGTCGCTACAAGTCCCAACTCCTTACATGCCCATTTCACTGGGATCGGATTGGGTTCGACAAATAATTTAGTATGCAACGGCATCAGACGCTGGTTAATCACACGAGCTTCATCGAAATGACCCGCCGCAGCCAGTTTGCACATTTCGGCCATATCGCGCGCCGCAACGTTGGACGTTACAGAAATCACACCATGGCCGCCGAGCTGCATAAAGTCCAGCGCGGTCGCATCATCACCACTGAGCAGAATAAAGTCGTCTGAAACCAGCTCTTTGATCTGATGAACGCGGCTTAAGTTCCCGGTCGCCTCTTTAATTGCGATAATATTTTTAACTTTCGAGAGACGGCCTACGGTTTCCGGCAGCATATCGCAGCCAGTGCGTGACGGCACATTATACAGAATTTGTGGCAAGTCAGTATGTTCTGCAATGGCTTTGAAATGCTGGAACAGACCTTCCTGCGTTGGACGGTTGTAGTAAGGCGTTACCGTCAGGCAACCTACAATACCGCTATTGTTGAAACGCTGCGTCAGGCTAATGGCCTCAGCAGTGGCATTTGCACCCGTGCCGGCAATGACCGGGATACGCCCGTCAGCCAGTTCGACGGTCATCATCACCACATCGCCGTGTTCATCATGACTCAGGGTGGCAGATTCACCGGTAGTCCCTACCGAAACGATCGCCGCAGTCCCGTTGGCGACATGGTAATCAATCAGTTTTTTCAGGCTTGACCGGCAGACATTACCTTTCTCATCCATCGGCGTAACAAGCGCAACAATACTTCCCGTGAACATGGGCCATCCTCTGTGCAAACAAGATTCTCAATGGTACGTTTGGAACTGTAATAAAAGCAAGTGACGTAAGGCGTCCAGGCTGTTGTATGCATGTTTTTTTTATGCTTTCCTTATGAAGACTTAACCACGCAAAGGAAGAACAGGTTTGACAACCTCATCACAACATTACCTGGTTATCACTGCGCTGGGTGCCGACAGAGCCGGTATTGTGAACACCATCACCCGCCACGTCAGCAGCTGCGGCTGTAATATTGAAGACAGCCGCCTTGCAATGCTTGGCGATGAGTTCACTTTTATCATGCTCCTTTCCGGGACATGGAACGCGATTACGCTCATCGAATCGACTTTACCGCTTAAGGGCGCGGAGCTGGATTTGCTGATCGTCATGAAACGCACCACCGCGCATCCGCGTCCGGCCATGCCGGCGACCGTTTGGGTGCAGGTTGAAGTCACCGACTCACCGCATTTGATCGAACGTTTCACCGCGCTTTTCGACAGCCATCAGATGAACATTGCTGAGCTGGTTTCTCGTACGCAGCCGGGCGCCACGCCGAAATTGTTTATCCAGATTACCGCGCACAGCCCAGCCTCTCACGACGCATCAAATATTGAGAATGCCTTCAAAGCACTCTGTACAGAACTCAATGCGCAAGGCAGTATAAACGTCGTAAATTATTCACAGCATGAACAGGATGGAGTTGAGTAATGAATCCACTGAAAGCCGGTGACATCGCACCGAAATTTAGCCTGCCCGATCAGGACGGCGAGCAAGTAAATTTGACCGACTTCCAGGGACAGCGTGTTCTGGTTTATTTTTACCCAAAAGCCATGACGCCAGGGTGTACCGTACAAGCGTGCGGTTTACGCGATAACATGGACGATTTGAAAAAAGCAGGCGTAGACGTGCTGGGTATCAGCACCGATAAGTCAGAAAAGCTGTCACGCTTCGCTGAAAAAGAGCTGCTGAACTTTACGTTGCTCTCCGATGAAGACCATCAGGTCTGCGAGCAATTTGGCGTCTGGGGTGAAAAGTCCTTTATGGGCAAAACCTACGACGGCATCCATCGTATCAGTTTCCTGATCGATGCCGATGGCAAAGTTGAACATGTGTTCGATAACTTCAAAACCAGCAATCACCACGATGTGGTGCTTGAGTGGCTGAACGCGAACGCCTGACAGAAAGCAAAATCCCGGTTCAGTGAACCGGGATTTTTTTACTCTTCCACCGCCGGGACATCAGGCCAGGCGTGAACCACCGCTTTAATCAGCGTCGCCAGCGGAATCGCAAAGAACACCCCCCAGAATCCCCACAGACCGCCGAAAATCACCACCGACAGAATGATCACCAGCGGATGCAGGTTCACCGCTTCAGAGAACAGCACCGGCACCAACAGGTTGCCGTCGAGTCCTTGAATAATCAGGTAAACCGCAAAGCAGCTCCAGAACTCCGGGCCGAGACCAAACTGAAACAGCGCCACGCCCACCACCGGAATCGTCACTACGAACGCGCCGATATAGGGAATCAGCACCGAGAAGCCCACCAGCACCGCCAGCAGCAGCGAATAGTTCAGACCAAAGATGATGAAACCTACCCAGGTGGCGACGCCGACCACGATCATCTCCAGCACTTTGCCGCGGATGTAGTTGGTGATCTGCTGATTCATCTCCTTCCACACCTGGCCCGCAAGACCACGATTGCGTGGCAGAATGCGGCGCACCGCATTGAGCATCTGATCTTTATCCTTCACCAGGAAGAAGACCATCAGCGGAACCAGGACCAGGTAAACCGCCAGCGTCAGCAGCCCGACAAGGGACGCCAGGGAATATTTCACCACTGAATCGCCCATCGTCATAATGCGGGCGCGCATGTTTTCCGCCATGGCATCAATAATGCCCGCATCCATCAGCGCAGGATAACGCCGCGGTAAGGTGGCAGCAAAATCGGAGAGTTTATTCAGCATGCCCGGCATATCGCGAATCAGGTAAATCCCCTGCTGCCAGGCGACGGGCATGACGACGAACGACATTAATAAAAGTATACCGACGAAGAAAACCAGCACGATGCTGGTGGCCCAGCGGCGGGAACAGCCGATTTTTTCGAGGCGAACGGTCGGCCATTCGAGAAGATAAGCCAGGACGAGAGCCACCAGTAACGGTGCCAGCAGGCCGCTAAAGAAGAACAGGATACAGAATCCGGCAACCAGAATAACCAGCAAAGCAATAGCCTCGGGATCGCTGAAGCGACGCCGATACCACTGCATTAACATTTCGAGCATACAACCCTTCCCTGAATCGGATGGCGGAAGTGAGAGGGTGGATTGTATCTAACTGTCACAAAAAAGACTTTCGCTTTTTGTCTCTCTGTCACGAATCGCAAAAGGCCGGTGTTTGGGATTTTCTTCACGCCCTAACACGGCTACACTCGCAGAGCACTCTAAGGTGAACGATATGCGGGTTCGCCGGTCAAATTAGCACATCCAATATACAGGGCAGAGGTTATGTTCAGGCAGTTGAAAAAAACTCTGGTTGCAACGCTTATTGCCGCGCTGACTGTCGGTCAGATGGCTCCCGCTTTTGCCGACACGGCTGATTCATTGCCGGATATGGGGACCTCAGCAGGAAGCACGCTCTCCATCGGCCAGGAAATGCAGATGGGTGATTATTATGTGCGTCAGCTTCGCGGGAGCGCGCCGCTGATCAACGACCCGTTACTGGTGCAATATATCAACGGGTTAGGGATGCGCCTTGTCGCCCATGCCGACTCCGTCAAAACGCCCTTCCACTTCTATTTAATCAATAATGACGAAATCAACGCCTTCGCCTTCTTCGGCGGCAATGTGGTGCTGCATTCGGCGTTATTCCGTTATTCCGATAACGAAAGCCAGCTTGCGTCAGTGATGGCGCACGAGATTTCCCACGTGACTCAGCGCCATCTGGCGCGCGCCATGGAAGATCAAAAACGTAATGCCCCGCTCACCTGGGTTGGAGCGCTGGGCTCCATTTTGCTGGCGATGGCCAGCCCGCAGGCCGGTATGGCGGCGCTGACCGGTACGCTTGCCGGTACCCGGCAGGGAATGATCAGCTTTACCCAGCAGAACGAACAAGAAGCGGACCGCATCGGCATTCAGGTGCTTCAGCGCTCCGGTTTTGATCCGCAGGCCATGCCATCGTTCCTCGAAAAACTGCTCGATCAGGCGCGATATTCCACGCGTCCACCCGAAATTTTATTGACTCACCCGTTACCTGAAAGCCGTCTGTCCGATGCTCGTAACCGTGCCAACCAGATGCGTCCGGTGGTGGTGCAGTCGTCGCAGGATTTCTACATGGCGAAGGTCAGAACGCTGGGCATGTACAATTCGGGACGTAACCAGCTCACCAGCGATCTCCTCGATGCGCTGGCAAAAGGAAACATTCGCGAAAAGAATGCCGCTCAGTATGGTCGCGCCCTTCAGGCGATGGAAGCCAGCCAGTACGATGAGGCGCGTAAAGCGATACAGCCTCTGCTGGCCGCCGATGCCAACAACCCGTGGTATCTCGATCTCTCCACCGATATCGACTTAGGGCAGAAGAAACCCACCGAGGCAATTAACCGCCTGAAAGGGGCAAAAGATCTGCGTACCAACCCGGTGCTGCAACTCAACCTGGCGAACGCTTACTTACAGGGCGGCCAGGCGAGAGAAGCCGCAACCATTCTTAACCGCTACACCTTCGATCACAAAGACGATCCTAACGGCTGGGATCTACTGGCTCAGACCGAAGCGCAGCTTGGCAACCGCGATCAGGAGCTCGCCGCGCGTGCTGAAGGTTACGCCCTGGTGGGTCGTCTGGATCAGTCAATTTCCCTGTTAAGCAGCGCCAGTTCGCAGGTCAAACTGGGCAGTCTGCAACAGGCTCGCTACGACGCACGAATCGATCAACTGCGCTCGCTGCAGCAACGTTTCAAGCCGTATGAAAAGATGTAATAAGGAGCATTCATGTCAGACGCGGTAAAAATCTATCATAACCCACGCTGCTCAAAGAGTCGCGATACGCTTAGCCTGCTGAAATCAAACGGTATTGATCCGCAAGTCGTGCTTTATCTGGACACGCCGCCGGATGCAGAGACTCTCCGCCAGCTTTTAAGCCTGCTCAATATGGCGAGTGCGCGCGAGTTGATGCGCCAGAAAGAAGATCTGTATAAATCGTTGGGTCTGGACGACAGCCACCTGTCGGAAGATGCGCTGATCCAGGCGATGGTGGAAAACCCGAAACTGATTGAGCGGCCGATTGTTGTCGCGAACGGCAAAGCTCGCATCGGCCGTCCACCGGAAGATGTTCTCGAAATCCTCAGCTGAATTTTTGCGCCGCAGCGCCTTTAAAAGCCTGCGGCGTATTCATCCTGCTTGCTTTGGCGCAGAAGGGCTACAGCCTTAGCGTCTCTTTTACAAACGGGATCGTCAGCTTACGCTGTGCGGTAATCGACGCGCGATCGAGCTGATCGAGCGTATCGAAGAGCGTGCGCATTTCGCGATCCAGACGCTTGAGCAGAAAACGCCCCACATCTTCCGGCAGCTCAAACCCACGTAACCGCGCACGCAGCTGTAAAGCCTGCAGTTTGTCTTCGTCAGAAAGCGGCTGCAGCTTGTAGATCTGCCCCCAGTCGAGGCGGGACGCTAAATCTGGCAGACCGAGATTCAGCTGGCGCGGTGGACGATCGCCAGTGATCAGCAAGCGGGTTTTACCCGATTCCAGAATGCGGTTGTAGAGATTAAACATCGCCATTTCCCACGGCTCATCTCCGGCAATGCATTCAATATTGTCGATGCAAACCAGCGAAAGATGTTCCATGCCGTCGAGCACTTCCGGGACAAACCAGGTGCGTTTATCCAGTGGCACATAGCCCACCGCGTCACCGCGCTGAGAAAGCTCCGCGCAGGCGGCATGCAGAAGATGACTGCGTCCCGCGCCTTCGCGTGACCAGATATAAATGTATCCGCTGTGCTCCTGGCGCAACACGTTTTGCAGCGCGGCCAGTAAAGAGGGGTTATCGCCCGGCCAGAAACTGGCAAAAGTTTCGTCGTCAGGAAGATAAAGTGGCAGAGAGAGCTGTGCCGGTCCGTTCAGAAATACCTCGATCAAGGTCTCACATAAAATCGGGAGGGAGTTTATCACGGAACCTGCAAGGAGAGAACCGGGCGGATCGTCCACCCGGTTTGAGGATCACAGTGACGTTTTTTCGCTGTCGGCGGCGTCCAGAACTTCTTCTTCCGGACGCAGAACAGAGATCAGTTTGAAGATCAGACTTAAGCCCACGCCAACGATCGTTGCCAGCGCCATGCCTTTCAGCTCCGCCGCACCGATGTGAACCTTCGCACCGCTGACGCCGATGATCAGGATCACGGAGGTCAGGATCAGATTCTGCGTTTTGTTGTAATCCACTTTGGACTCAATCAGCACGCGAATACCGGACGCGCCGATCACGCCGTACAGCAGCAGAGACACACCGCCGATCACCGGCACCGGGATAATCTGGATCGCCGCCGCCAGTTTTCCGACGCAGGAGAGCAGTATCGCAAAGATAGCCGCCCCGCCGATCACCCAGGTGCTGTAGACGCGGGTAATCGCCATTACGCCGATGTTCTCGCCGTAGGTGGTGTTTGGCGTGGAGCCGAAGAAACCGGAAATCATGGTCGACAGGCCGTTGGCAAACATCGAACGGTGCAGGCCCGGGTCACGGATCAGATCTTTTTTAACGATATTCGCCGTCACCACCAGGTGACCAACGTGCTCGGCAATCACCACCAGCGCTGCTGGCAGAATGGTGAAAATAGCGAACCATTCAAAGCGCGGGGTGTAGAAGGTGGGCAGTGCGAACCAGTGAGCCTGCGCAATGGGAGAGGTGTCCACTACGCCCATCGCAAAGGAGAGCGCATAGCCCGCCAGCACCCCAATCAGAATCGGGATGATGGCCAGAAAACCGCGGAACAGCACGGAGCCGAAAACGGTAACTCCCAGTGTCACCAGCGAGATAATAATGGTTTTGGATTCAGGGGATTGCCCGTCCGCAGGCAGTAGACCAGCCATATTGGCCGCGACGCCCGCCAGCTCCAGACCGATGACGGCAACGATTGCGCCCATCGCCGCAGGAGGGAACATCACGTCCAGCCAGCCCGTTCCCGCTTTCTTCACGATAAACGCAACGATGCAAAACAGCGCGCCACACATGATAAAGCCGCCCAGCGCCACTTCGTAGCCTAACGGCAGCAGCAACAATACCGGCGAGATAAACGCAAAGCTGGAACCTAAATACGCCGGGATTTTCCCTTTACAGATGAAAAGGTAAAGCAGCGTCCCGACACCGTTGAACAGCAGGACGGTGGCCGGGTTAATGTGAAACAGGATTGGCACCAGCACGGTTGCGCCAAACATGGCGAACAGATGCTGCAAACTAAGCGGGATTGTCTGCAAAAGTGGCGGTCTTTCACTCACCCCGATAGTACGGCGCGTCATAGTGTTTTCCTCTAAGTATTGTGAGTTGTTTGCTTTTTATTCAAAAAAAAGCCGACTATCAAAGTCGGCTTCTTTTTCGTTATTCGATTATTTCGTACCAAAAATCTTATCGCCGGCATCACCCAGCCCCGGGATAATGTACCCGTGCTCGTTCAGCCCCTGGTCGACAGAAGCGGTGTACAGCTCGACGTCCGGGTGCGCTTTTTCCAGCGCCGCGATACCTTCAGGAGCCGCAACCAGGACCAGCACTTTAATGCTGCTACAGCCCGCATTTTTCAGCAGATCGATGGTGGCAATCATTGAACCACCGGTCGCCAGCATAGGGTCAACAACCAGCGCCATGCGCTCGTCAATGTTGGACACCAGTTTCTGGAAATACGGGACCGGCTCCAGCGTTTCTTCATTACGGTAGATACCGACAACGCTGATACGTGCGCTCGGTACGTGCTCCAGCACGCCTTCCATCATGCCCAGACCTGCGCGCAGGATTGGCACAACGGTAATTTTCTTCCCTTTGATCTGCTCAACCTGTACCGGGCCGTTCCAGCCCTCGATGGTCACTTTTTCCGTTTCCAGATCGGAGGTTGCTTCATAGGTCAGTAAGCTTCCAACTTCAGAGGCCAGTTCGCGAAAACGCTTCGTGCTGATGTCATGCTCACGCATCAGGCCCAGCTTGTGTTTAACGAGTGGGTGTTTCACTTCCACAATCTTCATTTTCATTCTCCTCTGAGGTGGCTACCGCAAAAAAAATCGCCGGATTATACCGCTTTTTTAAGAGTTCGCCATACCCAACTTGCTTGACTACGATCAAGCAAAGTGGTTAATGCGCCGTTAATCAGTATAAATCGAGATAAAAAAAGCCCCGCATTGCGAGGCTTATTAAGCTGTTACGTGAATTACAGCGACTCGCCGTTGCTGGCGATGACTTTCTGATACCAGTCGAACGACTTTTTCTTACTACGATTAAGCGTCCCGTGACCTTCGTTATCTTTATCGACAAAGATAAAGCCGTAGCGTTTTTTCATCTCACCCGTTCCCGCCGAAACCAGATCGATACAGCCCCACGGCGTGTAGCCCATTAAATCGACACCGTCCTCGACCACCGCTTTTTTCATCTCGCTAATGTGGGCCGCAAGATAATCAATACGATACTGGTCATTCACCGTGCCATCGCTCTCCTGCACATCGATCGCCCCAAAACCATTTTCTACGATAAACAGCGGCAGCTGATAGTGATCCCAGAACCAGTTGAGGGAGTAGCGCAGCCCCACCGGGTCAATCTGCCAGCCCCAGTCAGATTTCTGAACATACGGGTTGGAGACCAGACTTTTGCTCTCATCGTAATCAAGCTGTGGGTTATCCGGCGTCGCTTTGGTGGCGAACGACATGTAATAGCTGAAGCCAATATAGTCTACACAGCCCTGCTTCAGCGCCGCGAGATCCTCTGCGGTGATATCCAGCTCAAAACCACGACGCTCAAAATAGTTGAGCAGATGCTGCGGATATTTGCCGCGCACATGCACGTCAGTGAACCAGTAGCGGCGATGCATGGCGCTCATCGCCATCATCACGTCGTCCGGCGCACAGCTCAGCGGATAGATCGGACACATCGCGATCATGCAGCCAATTTGCAGTGACGGATTGATCTCACGCCCCGCTTTCACCGCCAGCGCGCTGGCCACCAGCTCATAATGGGCCGCCTGGAACATCACCGGCTCACGATCTTCGCCCGGCTCGTACTTCAGGCCGGAGTTGGTAAACGGTGCGAAATCTTCGTGGAAGTTAGCCTGGTTGTTGATCTCATTGAAGGTCATCCAGTACTTCACTTTATGCTGGTAACGCTCAAACGCCACCGTCGCAAAACGCACAAACAGGTCGATCAGCTTGCGGTTGCGCCAGCCGCCATACTCGGTGACCAGATGGAAAGGCATCTCAAAGTGCGACAGGGTGATCACAGGCTCGATACCGTGCTTCAGGCACTCGTCGAATACGTCGTCGTAGAACTGTAAACCCGCTTCATTTGGCTCCAGCTCATCGCCTTTCGGGAAAAGACGCGTCCAAGCAATTGAGGTACGGAAGCATTTAAAGCCCAGCTCGGCAAAAAGTTTGATGTCTTCTTTGTAGCGATGGTAAAAGTCGATGGCTTCATGGTTGGGATAATTTTTACCCGGCAGCACGCCGTTTGTGATTTCACGCGGTACGCCATGCGCGCCTGCCGTCATCACATCCGCCACACTGACGCCCTTACCGCCCTCTTTCCAGCCACCTTCCAGCTGATGCGCCGCGACCGCGCCGCCCCACAGAAAACCTTTTTTGAATCCAGACATGCCCTTTCCCTCATTCTGCGTTATTTTCTGCAAAAACCATTACAGAAACCGGTTTCAGTGGAATGATGTGCAAAGGCTAAAGGCGTTGCAAGCAGATTACCGAAACCGGTTTCATTTTCGTGAACGGTATCAAGTTTGTCTGCGGATGCGGTTTAAACGTGCAAATTTGCAGCGCCTTTTTGCGCAAGAAGAATAGGCTCGCAAACGTTTGCCTGGACTGTTAGAATTGCGCCGATTTTTCTTACTATGCAATGCAATCGCGTGGGGACTTAAGCCGTGACCAACAAAACTTCTCTCAGCTATAAAGATGCCGGTGTTGATATTGACGCAGGTAATGCGCTGGTTGACCGAATCAAAGGTGTGGTGAAAAAGACCCGCCGCCCTGAAGTGATGGGTGGTCTGGGTGGATTTGGCGCGCTGTGCGCACTGCCGCAAAAATATCGCGAACCTGTTCTGGTTTCTGGCACAGATGGCGTGGGAACAAAACTGCGTCTGGCGATGGATCTGAAACGTCACGACACCATCGGCATCGACTTGGTGGCGATGTGCGTGAACGACCTCGTGGTGCAGGGTGCTGAACCCCTCTTCTTCCTCGATTATTACGCTACCGGCAAACTGGACGTAGAGACGGCATCCAGCGTCATCACCGGTATCGCGGAAGGATGCCTCCAGTCCGGCTGTGCGCTGGTGGGCGGCGAGACGGCAGAAATGCCGGGGATGTATCACGGTGAAGATTACGACGTCGCCGGCTTCTGCGTCGGTGTGGTAGAAAAATCAGAAATTATCGACGGCAGCAAAGTGACTGATGGCGATGTCCTGATTGCACTGGGCTCCAGCGGTCCGCACTCCAACGGCTATTCCCTGGTGCGTAAGATCCTCGAAGTGAGCGGTTGCAACCCGGAAACGACAGATCTTGAGGGCAAACCGCTGGCCGATCACCTGTTGGCCCCCACCCGCATCTACGTGAAAAATATTCTTGAGCTGATTGAGAACGTTGACGTGCATGCCATTGCGCACCTGACCGGCGGCGGTTTCTGGGAAAACATCCCGCGCGTACTGCCAGATAATACTCAGGCGGTGATCGACGAGTCATCCTGGCAGTGGCCAGCCGTATTCAACTGGCTGCAAACGGCAGGCAACGTCAGTCAGCACGAAATGTATCGCACCTTCAACTGCGGCGTCGGCATGCTCATCGCCCTGCCAGCCAGCGAAGCAGATAAAGCCATTGAGCTGATGAAGGCGAAAGGTGAAAACGCGTGGAAAATCGGTATCATCAAAGCTTCTGATTCCGAACAGCGCGTGGTCATTGAATGAAAAATATTGTGGTGCTCATTTCCGGCAACGGAAGCAATTTGCAGGCTATTATCAATGCCTGCAAACAGAAACAGATCAATGGCACCATACGCGCAGTATTCAGCAACAAGGCCGACGCGTTCGGCCTTGAGCGTGCGCGGGAGGCTCATATTCCGGCGCACGCGCTGGAGGCCTCTCAGTTTGCCAGTCGCGAAGCGTTTGATCGGGAGCTGGTGCAGGAAATCGATGCCTATGCACCGGATGTCGTGGTGCTGGCCGGCTATATGCGCATTCTCAGCCCGGCGTTTGTTTCCCACTATTCTGGTCGTCTGCTGAACATCCATCCGTCCCTTCTGCCAAAATATCCCGGTCTGCACACTCACCGTCAGGTGCTGGAAAATGGCGATGAGGAGCATGGGACCTCTGTGCATTTCGTCACCGATGAACTGGATGGCGGGCCAGTCATTCTGCAAGCCACCGTCCCGGTATTCGACGGTGACAACGAAGATGACATCACAGATCGCGTGCAGGTGCAGGAACACGCCATTTATCCTTTAGTGGTGAGCTGGTTTGTCGATGGCCGCCTGGAGATGCGAGAAAACGCCGCCTGGCTGGATGGCATCAGGCTCCCCCCTCAGGGGCATGCTTCAGAAGAATAATTTTTCAAGCCGGCGATTGCCGGCTTTTTGTTGTCTGTTATTGATAAAAACAATATAAATTCAGGCTATTTAGCGCTGATTTTCCTCTTCGGATCGTCGGTTTACTGTCATACTTTTCTGGCACAGTTGGACATCTCGTGGCAAAGCTCGCCATAATAGAATCGAGACGGATTTACTGCGTCCCGTGATTGAAACGGAGTGTAAGTTGTAATGGGTCAGGAAAAGTTATACATCGAGAAAGAGCTAAGCTGGTTGGCGTTCAACGAACGAGTGCTTCAGGAAGCGGCTGACAAGAGCAACCCGCTGATTGAACGTATGCGTTTTCTGGGTATTTATTCCAATAACCTGGATGAATTCTACAAAGTTCGTTTTGCGGAATTAAAACGGCGAATCATCATTAGCGAAGAGCAAGGCTTGAATTCGCATTCGCGCCATTTGCTGGGCAAAATCCAGGCACGAGTGTTGAAAGCGGACCAGGAGTTTGACGGTCTGTATAATGAGCTGCTGCTGGAAATGGCACGCAACCAGATTTTCCTGATTAACGAGCGCCAGCTCTCCGCCAATCAACAAACCTGGCTGCGCCACTATTTCAAACATTACCTGCGCCAGCACATCACCCCTATTCTTATCAATCGCGAAACCGATTTGGTGCAGTTCCTGAAAGATGACTACACCTATCTTGCGGTTGAGATTATTCGCGGCGACGCCATTCGCTATGCGCTGCTGGAAATCCCGTCAGATAAAGTGCCGCGTTTTGTGAATCTGCCGCCTGAAACGCCGCGCAGACGCAAACCGATGATTCTTCTCGATAACATCTTGCGCTACTGCCTGGATGATATTTTCAAAGGGTTCTTCGACTACGATGCCCTGAACGCCTATTCCATGAAGATGACCCGTGATGCCGAGTACGATTTGGTGCACGAAATGGAAGCCAGCCTGATGGAGTTGATGTCATCGAGCCTGAAACAGCGCCTGACGGCGGAGCCGGTGCGTTTTGTTTATCAACGCGATATGCCGGACGCGCTGGTGGAAATGCTGCGCGAAAAACTGACGATTTCGCGCTATGACTCCATCGTGCCGGGCGGTCGTTATCACAACTTTAAAGACTTTATTGGCTTCCCGAATGTGGGCAAAGCCAATCTGGTTAACAAACCCCTGCCGCGCCTGCGCCATATCTGGTTCGATAAATTCCGTAACGGGTTTGACGCCATCCGTGAGCGCGACGTGCTGCTCTATTACCCGTACCACACCTTCGAGCATGTGCTGGAGCTGTTACGTCAGGCATCGTTCGATCCCAACGTGCTGGCAATCAAAATCAACATCTACCGCGTGGCGAAAGACTCGCGGATCATTGATGCCATGATTCACGCGGCGCATAACGGCAAAAAAGTGACCGTTGTGGTTGAACTGCAGGCGCGATTTGACGAAGAAGCCAACATTCATTGGGCACGCCGTCTGACGGAAGCCGGTGTACACGTGATCTTCTCGGCACCCGGCCTGAAAATTCACGCCAAGCTGTTCCTGATCTCGCGCAAAGAGGGTGAAGACGTGGTGCGCTATGCCCACATCGGCACCGGTAACTTTAACGAGAAAACCGCGCGGCTTTACACCGACTACTCGCTGCTGACCGCCGATGCGCGTATCACCAACGAAGTGCGCCGGGTATTCAACTTTATTGAGAACCCGTATCGCCCAGTAAGCTTTGACTATCTGTTAGTTTCGCCGCAAAACTCGCGCCGCCTGCTGTATGCGATGATCGATAAAGAAATCGCCGCCGCGCAGAAAGGTGAACCATCAGGGATCACCCTCAAACTGAATAACCTCGTCGACAAAGGGCTGGTCGATCGGCTGTATGCCGCCTCCAGTTCCGGCGTTCCGGTCAATCTGCTGATCCGCGGAATGTGCTCGCTTATTCCGCAGCTGGAAGGCATCAGCGAAAACATTCGCGTGACCAGTATTGTTGACCGTTATCTGGAACACGATCGGGTCTATATTTTCGAGAACGGTGGCGACAAACAGGTTTATCTCTCTTCAGCGGACTGGATGACGCGAAATATTGATTACCGAATTGAGGTCGCGACCCCGCTGCTGGACCCGCGTCTGAAGCAGAGGATCCTCGATATTATCGATCTGTTATTGAGCGATACCGTCAAGGCTCGCTATATCGACAAAGAACTGAGTAACCGCTACGTGCAACGCGGCAACCGTCGTAAAGTGCGCTCACAACTGGCGATTTACGACTATATCAAATCACTCGAGCAACCTGATTAACCTATGCCGATAAATGATAAGACCCCACGACCACAGGAGTTTGCTGCGGTCGATTTAGGTTCTAACAGCTTCCATATGGTCATCGCCCGCGAGGTCGACGGTGCCATGCAGATCATCGGACGCCTCAAGCAGCGCGTACATCTCGCCGACGGTCTTGACGATAAAAATATGCTTAGCGAAGAGGCGATGGAGCGAGGCTTAGCCTGTCTGTCCCTGTTTGCCGAACGCCTGCAGGGATTCTCCCCTTCAAGCGTCTGTATTGTGGGCACGCATACTCTGCGTCAGGCGTCGAATGCGTCTGAGTTTCTTAAGCGCGCGGAAAAAGTGATCCCCTACCCGATCGAAATCATCTCGGGTAATGAAGAAGCGCGTCTGATTTTTATGGGTGTGGAACACACTCAGCCGGAAAAAGGCCGCAAGCTGGTGATTGATATTGGCGGCGGATCGACGGAGCTGGTGATTGGCGAAGATTTTGAGCCAAAACTGGTTGAAAGCCGCCGTATGGGCTGCGTCAGCTTCGCCCAGATGTACTTCCCGGGCGGCGCGATTAGCCGCGAAAATTTCCAGCGCGCCAGAATGGCGGCGGTACAAAAGCTGGAATCGCTGGCCTGGCAGTATCGTATTCAGGGCTGGAATGTCGCGCTGGGTGCGTCGGGCAGCATTAAAGCAGCCCACGAAGTGCTGCTGGAAATGGGCGAAAAGGACGGTTTTATTACCCCGGAACGCCTCACAAAAATCACCGAAGAGGTGCTCAAATTTAAAAGTTTTGATGCACTGAGCCTGCCGGGTTTGTCCGATGAACGGAAGGCCGTTTTCGTTCCGGGTCTGGCCATTCTGTGCGGGGTCTTCGACGCGCTGGCGATCCGTGAGCTACGTCTTTCAGATGGCGCACTGCGTGAAGGCGTGTTGTACGAAATGGAAGGTCGTTTCCGCCATCAGGACATTCGCAGCCGTACCGCGCAAAGTCTGGCGAATCAGTACAACATTGACCGTGAACAGGCAAAGCGGGTGCTGGAAACCACCACCCATATTTACGAGCAGTGGGAAGCGCAAAATCCTAAGCTCGCGCATCCGCAGCTGGCGGCGCTTCTGAAATGGGCAGCAATGCTGCACGAAGTGGGCCTGAATATTAACCACAGCGGAATGCATCGCCACTCGGCCTATATCCTGCAAAACAGCGATCTGCCCGGCTACAACCAGGAGCAGCAGACTATGATGGCGACGCTGGTTCGCTATCATCGCAAAGCCATTAAGCTGGACGATTTGCCGCGCTTTACGCTGTTCAAGAAAAAACAGTTCCTGCCGTTGATTCAGCTTTTGCGCTTAGGTGTGTTGCTGAATAACCAACGCCAGGCCACTACCACCCCGCCAACGCTGACGCTGAAAACGGACGATCACCACTGGACGTTGAGTTTCCCGCATGACTGGTTTAGTCAGAATGCGCTGGTGCTGCTGGACCTGGAAAAAGAGCAGCAGTACTGGGAAGCCGTGACCGGCTGGTTGCTAAAAATCGAAGAAGAACAGTCGCCGGACGTTGCGGCGTGATGTGACAATCTTCAGGCGTTCATTTCTGACGCCTGAGGACTGAGCAACGTTTCAAGATATTCAGGTTCACCAATCAAGAAACCTTGCAGATAATCAATTCCTAACGCATTGACTGCGCTGCGTATTTCCTCGCTTTCGACATACTCCGCAACCACCAGCATTTTCTTCATCCTCGCCAGATGGCAAATTGATGCGACAATTTGATAATCGAGACTATTGTCGGCGATATGGCGGATAAAGCTGCCATCAATTTTCAGGATGTCAGCATCGACATTTTTCAGTCGCGCGTAGCTCGCATAGCCCGTGCCGAAATCGTCGATAGCGATTCGACAACCCAGCTGCTGAAGATGCTTAAGGTTCTGATCGGCCAGTTCGGTATTGCCAAAACCACTGCATTCGGTGATTTCAAAGATGAGCTGCCACGCTTCAACGGCGTACTTTTTCAGTAAGCGGTTCACTTCAAACGGGAACTGCGCCCGGCAAATGGTTGATGGCGAAAGATTAACGGCAAAACGTTCTCCCGGAAGTCTTTCACGGTGTTCGTTTAAGAACTGCAGCGTGTGCTCCAGAACCCATAAATCAACGCGTGAAGATAAGCCAAACTCCTGCGCCACGGGCAGGAATTTATCCGGTGAAATGAATTCCCCCTTTTCGTTCGGCATGCGTAACAGTATTTCGTGATAATGATCGCCGCGAACGCCTTGTACCCGCTGCGCCATCAGCGTGAATTCATTTTGATCGAGGGCGCTTTGCAGGCAGTTCATCATCGCCACTTTATCTTTCAGCTTCCGTTGTAAATTCACGGCGCCGCGCTGCTGGAGATTTTCCGGATGGTTGGTCAATAATGATAAATCCGCAATGATGCTGAGTTCACCCAGCAGCAGATAGAGATGATTGACCGGCGAACGCACACAGCAGTAGCTGATACCGACCAGCGGTTGCAGCGGCATACCGTCCCAGATAAAGCGGAACTCCTTGATCCGCTCGTCCAGCGCTTCAATGCGCGACGCGTGCGACTCCGTATTCAGCCGTATCGCCAGATCGTATCCCGATAAATGATAGATGCTCTCATTCTGCTGCAGCGAGCTTTGAATCCACTCAGCCAGCTTTTGCTTGTAGTGGATCCTCAGCAGCACGCCATAGTTGCGCCCCAGGATCTCAAGTTCCGGAATGCGAAGAATGCACAGCGCCGACCACGGCGATTTAGACAGCGAACGCGACAGCGCCCGCAGGTTTGGCATATGCAGAACCGGATCGAGAAACGCCAGTCGATTTGCACGCCGAATGATGGCGCGCTGGCGGGTGGCCAGAATAGCCATATAAATCACAACAAATGAATAAACCAGATAGCTGGATGAGGTGATGGCCAGTTGAATGTCATAGCCTTGATACAGCGGGACGTAGCGGTAAAAATAATGAATGGACAAAATCAGCACCGGAGTCCAAATCAGCGTCATCAGCTTATAGCCAAAACGCATCGAGCCCCAGAGCATGACCGACATCATTAAAGACAAGGTGTAGTTGGTACTAAAAATTGAGCTGGATTCACTGACTGGAACAAGCAGCAGAATCAGCAAGCCCCCAACCGCTGCGCTCCATACGATCAATTCCGTCGCACCGACTTTTTTGTCTATTTGCCCCCGAATTTGTGACGCCAGACCGATGACGTAGCGAGGGTGGCGAATAATGCGTATCAGCAAATAGCTCAGCGGTATCCCTGTCAGCGTGCCTACCAGCAATCCTTGATAATTGATTAAGGTGCGGATACTGAGCGGATTCAGCCCCGACATGCTTTGACGGCTTTCATAGACACCAAGATAAACAGCAAATTCAAACAGCAGCAGAAACAGCGTTGAAGGGCAGAAAACCTGCCAGAAAATACGCTGCGCCATCAGTTGCGGGTCACCATAGGACACCATATTCCGGCGAGGTACGAACACGCGATACCCACCCCAGCTCAGAATCAGAGGGATGATAAAATGGCAAATGACCGCCGCGGTTTCGTATAAGCCTGCCGAAGGGTAGTAGCGACAAAAAAGCGCCAGTGCAATGCCGGGCAACGCCGCCAGGCCGAAAAAGAGCATAGAAGAGAGCAGAAACGCCAGCGGCAGGTAATAAAGGGCAATCATCCCGCCGTTTAAATGCGTATATGTGCTGGCAGAACTCATGAGCGGGAGCAAAGCGACAGGCAGAATAAGCGGAAGCGCCCACCAGCGATCTTTATGTTGCTTCAGGAATGCCAGAGTTTTCATAGATGCCCACTTCAGTTTATTATCTTTTAAATTGAAAGTTCAGACAGGCATCCAACCTGACTTAATTACCGGCTACGCACACGCGCAACAGAGCAGGAATTTTAGTGATCAACCACCGGCAATAGTTGACCTAAATCAAATTACTTAAATGGATTAATCATTTCTTACGATTTTTATCTGCTGTTTTCTCTTTTCAATCAAAGCGGTAAATGATTGCACCCAGTCACATCATAATTATCAATTTATGCACTGACGAAATTTTACACATCGTATAATTGACCCCTTCTTCCCGCTGTGCCTTAATAGCCGTATCGCCCTGAAGGGTATGCCCAGGAAATTACAGTGAGTCAGGCTACGCGTATGCACAAACGACATCGATTTAACACTCGAATGACCCGCATCATACTGCTAATCAGCTTCCTGTTTTTCTTTGGCCGCTTTGTTTATTCCTCAATAGGTGCCTGGTACCACCATCAGGACAAAATACAGTCGCAGCAGGTCACTCAACCTCTGGATACTGCCAATCGCTAGCCCTTGCGTGTAACAGCCGAATCACTTCAGAAATCCCTTTGCTGAGAATTTTATCCTGGCGCATCACAATGCCCAGCTGTCGGTGCAGCACGGGTTGCAATGAATGTACGCTCAACCCTTCGCTGTCAGCTGAATGCTCTACCGCCATGCGCGGAACGATGCTGTAGCCCAGTCCGGCCCGGACCATTCGCTTAATGGCTTCAATGCTGCCCAGTTGCATCACCGGATTGACGTTCATTGCGCCAGCGCTAAACCAGCCATCAATTAAATCCCGCGTTCCGCTCCCGGCCTCAAACGCGATAAGCGGCAGCGTATGTAAAACCTGTGGCGTCGCGGGTGAGATACCCTCGTTCTGCGCGCGTGAAATAATCAGGACGAACTCTTCATCCATAACCGGCATAATTTCCAGCGAGCGCCCGCTTGCCGGCAGAGTCACCAGTCCCATATCCAGGCGGTTCTCCTCCACGGCGCGAACAACATCAGGGGTATTACCCGTTGTCACTCCGACTCTTAGCAGGGGATGCTCGTGACGCAGCCGTTGTAACAGAGAGGGTAAAAGATGGATGCAGGCGGTAGCGCCAGTGCCCAGCGTGATTGTGCCACTTATCTCATCACTGAACTCGCTGATCGAGCGGATGGCCTCATCCACCACCTGTTCAATGCGATCGCTATGATTCAGCAGCGCTATTCCCGCCGCAGTGGCTTTGATTCCACGCCCGGTACGCTCGACTAAGCGCGTTCGAAGAAACTGCTCCAGCTGGCGAACCTGCAAACTGACAGCCGGCTGAGAAAGCCCTAACAAATCCGCCGCTGCAGAAAAACTCCCCCGCTGGACCACCAGCCGGAAGGTCGCCAGATTACCCAAATTCAGCGTCGTCATCACAAAGTTTCTCTTATAGGGGTCATAAATACAGAGGCCTGCCTGCACCATACCGCGCGCAGTATGCTCAGGACAACTGCATAACGGAATGAAAAATAATGAAAACACCCGCCGTCCCCCGCCTGATTTCCCTGGCTGCTGGCTGTAATCAGCTTATTAACTGGGGGATCACTTTTTATATGCCGGGCACATTTTCCCGCGCTATTTCGGCAGAAATGGGCTGGTCCTCGCCGCAGATCTACTTTGGGCTAACTCTGGCAATGCTGGTCATGGCGGTGATATCGCCGTTTGTCGCCAGACTGTTAGCCCGCTTTGGCGGCCAACGGGTAGTGATGGGCGGCACACTGCTGATCACTCTTAGCTGCGTAGTGATGGCTTACACACATTCCTTATCAGGCTGGTATTGCGCGTGGTTGCTGGCCGGTGTGGGTATGCGTTTAGCGTTGTATGATGCTCTTTTTGCCTCCCTGGTGAACCTCTACGGGCAAAGTGCGCGCCGGATGATCTCCCGCGTGACGCTGGCTGGCGGTCTGGCCTCTGCGGTGTTTTGGCCGCTGGGCGCAACATTACTGACGTTCATGAGCTGGCGCGAAGCCCTGCTGATCTACGCCCTTTGCGGGCTCATGAGTACCGCCTTCATCCGCGTGCTGCCAAATCAGACGATGCCACCCGCAACGGTGCGCAAAGTGTCCACATCCTCCGGTCACCACGATCGTCGTAACAGTCTGCTCTACGCCACGTTTATTGCGTTGATAACCTTTGTTTCTAACGGCACGTCTACGCATTTACCGGAATTTATCGCAAGCGTTGGGCTTCCGGCTACCGTTGGCATGCTATGGGGCATTGGGCAGACTGGCGCGCGAATGGTGGAGGTCATGGCGGGGTCGACGTTAACACCGTTTCGCCTGACGCTTTTCACCGCACTCGCAATGCCACTCTGTTTTTTAGCGGGAGTCAGCGCCAGCACCTTTATCTGGGCGGCGACCGGATTCGTGCTGGGATATGGCGCGATCAATGGGCTGGTAACGATTATCAAAGCGACCCTGCCGTTACAACTTTTTCCTGCTGAGGATTACGCACGACGCACGGGAGTCTTGCTCATTCCGGCGCAGGTCATGGCAGCGGTATCGCCATTTGCGTACGCATGGCTAAATCGGGAACTGGGCGTGTACGGGACGATGTGGGTGTCGTGTGGATTGACGGTGATAATTGGGGGGCTGGCTGTAGGGATTGTGGTTGTGCAGCGGGACAATAAAAAACCCTCTGGCGAGGCAGAGGGTTTAGTGTGACTAGAGGGGGGAATCGCCACGGATAATCTAGACACTTCCGAGCCGTTGATAATACTGGTTTTCATATTCTGTCGGTGACATCTGATTGCTCGAACCATGCCGACGCTTACTGTTATAAAACATTTCGATGTAATCAAAAATAACGCTGCGGGCTTCTTCCCGCTTTCCGTAGATCTTTTTCTTTATCCGTTCGCGTTTCAGCAACTGGAAAAAGCTTTCTGCAACCGCATTATCATGGCAGTTACCGCGACGGCTCATGCTGCCCTCCAGGCCGTGTGATTTCAGGAACGACTGCCACTCATGGCTTGTGTACTGACTGCCCTGATCCGAATGAACCAGCACCTGTTTTTGGGGATTACGCCGCCATACAGCCATCAGCAGTGCGTTCAGGACAATGTCCTTTGTCATCCGGGATTGCATTGACCAGCCGATGATTTTGCGTGAGAACAGATCAACAACCACGGCAAGATACAGCCAGCCTTCGTGGGGCCTGATGTAGGTTATGTCCGTTACCCAACGCTCATCCGGAGCATCCGGATTTAACTGTCGCTGGAGCCTGTTGGGCGATACGATACTGGCCTCGCCTTTGCGTGCCCGCGGGCTCCGATACCCGACCTGAGCCTTTATCCCGGCACGATTCATCAGTCGCCGGACTTTGTTCACTCCGCACTGCTGCCCGCTATCCCGCAAGTCCAGATGGATCTTGCGATAACCATAAACGCAGCCGGACTCCAGCCAGAACTATTTGATCTGTCCCGTCAGTCTCAGATCTACCTGATGGCGCTGAGAATACGGTTGCTTAAACCAGGCGTAAAAGCCACTGGGATGAACATCCAGCACCCTGCAGAGCATACGAACAGGCCAGCAACGGGAGTTGTCACGAATAAAGGCGTACCTCACTCGGACAGCTTTGCGAAGTACGCCGCGGCTTTTTTTAATATGTCCCGTTCGTCAGTAACCCGCTTCAGCTCCTTATGGAGTCGGCGGATCTCGGCCTGAGCACCTGACTGTTCTTTATGAGTGGATGAGTCCGGACCGTACTTCTTTATCCGGGCGTAAAGGCTGTGGGTGGTGATATCAGGACGTGTTGCAACGCTGGCAACAGAATAACCGCGATCAACAACCTGTTTGACTGCTTCAATTTTAAACTCTTCGGGATAACGTTTACCGCTCATGGGCACCTCTCTTTAAGCCATCTTAAATGACTCTGAGGTGTCTGTTAAACCCGTGGCGATTCAGGGGGCCCACTCTATTATCAATTAACCGCTCAATTCCATATAATACGAGGAATCCAGGCAGGCCAAAATTGAAATACCATGAAAAAAGCCATGCAGAAATCGGCTTTGCTTCTCTCGAAGCCATTGCTGCCGAGAGTTGCAGCTCCAGAATCACAGCTCCATCAGCCCCCATCACGAGCAACTTCGGCCAGTAGCTCCACCGCCTATAAGGGATCAGCCGGGAAAATACAGCCCTTACCATGTGCCTTGCTCGACCGGATAGTTAGAATATTGATTGAAATTGAGCAGATTGACTCATTTTTTTATTTGCATAAATATGAGTAGAATTTCGCAGTGTGTGGGCCAGGACTTGGAAGTTTCGAATATACCAGGGCCCAAACATACTGGGGTACAGAAGTGCCCTTTTACGTAAAGGACAAGCATAACGATGAATGAGTATTCGGAAAGCTGGCGACACTTAAAGGCATTGTTGGCGGGTTATACGAGAAGGGATTCAGAAGTCAACGCGCCGTCATATGAGGAGCAACGCCATGCCAAGGCATTATCCATTTTCCTCACTAACGCCAAACTCGCAACCCCTGAACTCAATCGTGAAACGGTAGAGGCTGTTCTTAGCGGTCAGCTCCAATGGCCGCGAAACGGAGGCACGCCATATCCCGGCACCGACATTCCTCTTTCCCGATTCGAAGAATTGGGGTTGGTGTCGTTTTATGCAGGTTGGTGTGCTACCCACGCAAACTCCGTTAACGATGAGAAGGGCATCGACCCGACTCTGATCCCGGTGATCCAGGCCATTGAGCATCTGAAGGATATCCAATGGGGTAGGAACGGGTTCATCCAGCCTCATTACGCTTGTGACGAAGGTGACTTAAAACAAAGCCTACGCGCTGAGTTTGGTAATCACCTTTCCGTAGAGCAACTCTTGCCCAAGCTCAAACCAGAAGGTGGCACATTCAAATTAAAACCCGGCAATCAGAATTTCAGCTCTGAGATAAGCACTCAGTTATGGGTGGATTTGCGACGTAATCATACCCCAGAGGAGACGTTCAACCGTTGGATGATGTATTTTTGCGTAAATTGCGAATGGGCAATGCCCGTTATTTTTGATCGTAACCAGTACCAAGAGCGCGAAGAATTTCACGACCTGCTGCTTAAATTTCTGTCTGAAGACCCAGCATTAGCTACGAGCATTGATTGCTACGTCAGGCAATCCATCAATGAAATTGATTTTTCAGGTCGCATTCGGTCTATGCAAACGTACCATGACATTGTCGTTGATACGAATAATGGACGATCAGAGCCAACTATATCGGAAGAGGAACTTCCGATGCCCACGTTAGGCTCGCTTGAAGAGGTTTATCCTACGCCATTTAGTGAAGCCTCAAGCGCTCTAGAATTCGTCAAGCTCTTTGGCAGTATGCCGTTTCGATCGCGGGAGCTCTTCTATAGCTGGTTAATTTCGACTGCAGTAGAGACCAGTATACGCATTGAAATTGCGCATCTCGCCTCTTCAGGATTCGTAGAGAAGCTGGTAGATCTGGCAAATGCCCATCGGCCGGTTTTGAAGTATTTGCTCTACGTCATTCTGCCCAATTATGATCTTCCCAACTACATGACCCTGCTGCTGGCTCGAAAAGAGACTAGTGATGTCTCCTTCTTCCATCTGGCAAACCGAAGATTTGAGCACTTCCGCAACCAAGATACTGCTTATCTTAATAATCTTAGGGACGGGTATCAGCAACTGCTGTGTCGCGAATATGTAAAAGCTATTCAGGATGAGCCAGATTTTATATCTCGTTTCGTTGCAGTACTAAAAATTCTCGGTGAGCAGTGCGTATTCCACTCACCTGACTTTTTCAAAGGATTTGAGTACCGCCTCTTACTCACGCTGTTGGACTCACTAAAAGATCAGCAGGTCTCCGAACTTGCGCAGACAATTGCAGGATTTAGTGTAGTGATCGAGAAATCCTCTCACGAACAAACGCGTCAACACTTCAGATATCATTTAGGGTTCTGGCTAATTGAGCGTTTAGAGCACACTGGCATAGACCCTACAGAGGCAATCTGCGAATCGGTTCGTGAGTCCCTGCGTGCGCTGTACAAAGCGGAATTTTTTGCCAACTTAAAAGGATTACGAAGCCTCGAAGCGAGTTCATTCTTTGGGACGCTCCCGTGGAAACAGCTTTTTGCTGGAGTAGGTCAAGACATCATGCTAGATCTTTCCAGCCTCTGTAATGAATGGGAGCAAAAACTCGCCCATGAGAATCAAGGCTCATACGGAGTCGCTTTAGCGGTTGGCCATTATCTACAGGTACTGATCATCGCTGGACAAGCAATATCAGAAGCCAGCGCCCAACAGACTATAGCGGCTAGAGTTCAAGAAATCATCAGACTTTGTGGGTTTAAAAACCGCGAAAAATATACCCGAATCTTTGAGGGACTGGGAAGCGACAGGTTCAATCTCTGGCAACAGGTGTGTACCTACTCTAACTCATTTACAGATGAGCTATATAAGGATTTCATCGCTAGGTGCGCCCCCTTAGTACCCCTGAACCTTCTGTTTGTGCTGTTGGAAAGGACGTCAGTCATCGCCCGAGAGCAACTGTTACATAACGCGATCGATAAGCACCACACCGATTCAGACAAGGAACTGGATCTGCGCGGAATGGAAGACGCTTTCACCTCAGCTTTTAATGCTGGCCGCACGGACATCGCATCAAGGATGCTTTTATCAGCAAAGAAAATGCTCGCTGAGGATCGATTTGCAAACACCACACACAGAAACGCCTTGCGCGTTAGCAAAATTTGGCAGAGCTACGAATATAAGCACCAGCTCCTTGAACTGTATGAACACCATTGGCAAGACCCAGCTCGCTTTGAAAAGTCTGCGAACGAGCTTTCAATTCCTCACGACCAGTGCTCCTCGCAATCCCAATCAGATGACAGGCCACATCATAACGAGTGTCAATATTTTAGAAGGCAACTGATCGCGACTGCGTTCTGCGATACGGAGCCAGCCAAGACTGTGCTCTTAATGGAACAGCTGTATAAGGAAACCAGGCGCGAGCACCATGGTTTTGTTCTGCTCTATGGGCACGTCAAGCTGTTTGGCATTGACCAGAACAAGCTCAAGCTCAAAAGCGCTTTGACCACTTTCCTGTCAGGGCCGGGAAGAGAGCAGCCCGATCGTATGTATGAGTATTGGGTTGGAACCGTGTTAGAGGCATACCAACTCAGTGGAGCAGCAGGTATCGAACGCTTTTGGGCGCAGCTCAGCCCTGAACAACAAGGGCGCAGACTCATCTTTACCCCCTACTGTAGGGCGCTTTTAGACCGTAGAGACTCTTACACAGTTAAGAAAATCCTGGCTCACTATAAGGAAATCAATCACGCGACAATGGATGAGCTTGAGATTGATGACCTGATATCCGAGCTAACCAAAATTGAGAAGGATGCTCCTTCGGCGAAGGATTTCCTATTGATCATGGCCGAGAGTTCCCAACGAACGGTTGTACAACTGCAAAAACATTACAACCAAATAATCGCAAAAGACTTTGAAGACTACGTGGAGATAGTCAAGCCAGATCTAGAACCCTATGAATATCTTAGAGATGCCATGAAGGCAGTTGCGAACGAACTAGTCCTTCGCAAGCGTAACCTCCAGAAAGGTTACAAAGATGAAAAAGGCAATGTCAGTATTAAAGGTATGAAGCTGGAAGATTGGGTCAACGATTGGTTTGTATCGTTGTTCGATCAACGAATGTCGCATGCCAAAATATCGCTGCGCGATCAAAAACGAGGCGGGCATTCGGCGTCAGGTAAAAGTCCTGGTGAGATAGACGGTTTCATTACTTCAAGTGACAACACTCGAATAGGGATTTTTGAAGCATTTCGTCTTGTCTCTTTCGACACTACGACGATCAAGGCGCATCTAAATAAGATAGCAGGATATGACGGTGAGTCTCTCAATCCTGTTTTCATGGTCGGGTATTGCGACGTCAAAAATTTTTCCAAGCTTGTAGATGACTATAAATCGTATGTTTCGATTCAGGAATACAACGGTTACAAAACTATTGAGGGTACTCCTAGCAGATTGGAAACATTTAATGATGCGGATCACATCTGGTTGGGAAGCGAAATCCGTTACAGGGGGCATAAAGAAGTAGTCTTTTACCACCTTCTGATAAATCTGCACCTCTCACTTCCAGCTGTAACAACAGATAGTGATGAAAAAAACCAAACTGATATGTAGCGAACGAATTTGTCCTCCCCCTGATAATACGAACACCTCACTCCGCGAGGTTCTGGTTTTAAAATGCTAAGGGATGAGACCGGCACCTTAGCCTATCGATCCAAGAGAGGAGTGAAAAGGTCTCGGAGAGCAAAGTCGTCAAATGTCTCCCCCTCTCTCTTATTCGAAGACGGAAAGCTCGGAGAGGGGGCAGGACTACTCTGGTCTTCAATCTCACCGATACGATCCTCGATGGCTGAAACGGCACTATTTAAAACAGCATCCGGTACCCCGAAACGCGGCGCGAATTTTTTAAGGGCATCTATACGATCCGATAAGGAGGACTCGCTATCATCCTCGCTGAGCCGTTCGCGAGCTTCAGCAAGCGTAATCCCTCCAACACCATAGCGGCCAAACGTAACGGTCTCTTGTCTTCCGTTTATTGAATAGTTGTAGCGAAATGAGATCGTTCCAGCCGGAGTCACAGCAACATACAGACCATCGCGGTCATTAACTTTAAAGAGTTTTTCCTTCGGCTTAAGGTGGCGCAGCCTGGTGTCAGTCAACATGGTTTATTGTTTTCCTATATCTATTAATACCATGTTGTAAAAGATCCAGAAAGGTCATTTAACTATCTGTTTTTAATTGATTTATAAAAAATAAATACCATAACTCAACCGACATTTATCACATGGTACTTTTTCAAATTTGAATTCTAAACCAGAGAGTACCACCAAAAATCCCATTGAAAAAACCGCGCTTCCCGTTGCTAACAGCTGCCAGCAAAGTGCCAGACAAAAAACAAAAAAGCCCGCAATTATGCGGGCTTAGAGGTACTTTAGTGCTTTTACGTTCAGGCTGTTGCCAGACGCGAAATCATTCCCACTCAATCGTCGCTGGCGGCTTACCGCTGATGTCATAGACGACACGCGAAATGCCATTCACTTCGTTGATAATGCGGTTGGAGACGCGGCCAAGGAAGTCATACGGCAGGTGGGCCCAGTGAGCGGTCATAAAGTCGATAGTCTCTACCGCACGCAGGGAGACAACCCAATCGTACTTACGGCCATCGCCCATCACCCCAACAGAACGCACCGGCAGGAACACGGTGAACGCCTGGCTCACTTTGTTGTACAGGTCGGCTTTATGCAGCTCTTCGATGAAGATCGCATCCGCGCGACGCAGCAGATCGCAGTACTCTTTCTTCACTTCGCCCAGCACGCGCACGCCCAGACCTGGCCCCGGGAACGGGTGACGGTACAGCATGTCGTACGGCAGACCCAGCTCCAGCCCAATCTTACGCACTTCGTCTTTGAACAGCTCACGCAGCGGTTCGACCAGCCCCATCTTCATCTCTTTCGGCAGGCCGCCCACGTTGTGGTGAGATTTAATGACGTGCGCTTTACCGGTTGCAGAGGCTGCGGATTCGATCACGTCAGGGTAGATGGTGCCTTGCGCCAGCCACTTCACGTCTTCCAGACGCAATGCCTGCTCGTCGAACACTTCGACAAACACGCGGCCGATGATTTTACGTTTGGCTTCCGGATCGCTCTCGCCCGCCAGTGCGGACAGGAAACGCTCTTCGCCTTCAACGTGAACGATATTCAGACCGAAGTGGTCACCGAACATGTCCATCACCTGCTGGGCTTCGTTCAGGCGCAGCAGACCGTTGTCCACGAAAACGCAGGTCAGGTTTTTACCAATGGCACGGTGCAGCAGCATTGCGGTAACAGAGGAGTCAACCCCACCGGACAGGCCGAGGATCACTTTATCGTCGCCAACCTGTTTGCGAATGCGCTCAACAGCATCGTCGATGATTTTCGCCGGGGTCCACAGCGCTTCGCACTGGCAGATATCGCGTACGAAGCGGTCCAGCATGCGCATACCCTGACGGGTGTGGGTCACTTCCGGGTGGAACTGAACGCCGTAGAAACGTTTTTCTTCGTTAGCCATAATGGCGAACGGGCAGGTTTCGGTGCTGGCAACGGTCACAAAATCGGACGGGATCGCGGTGACTTTATCGCCATGACTCATCCATACGTCCAGCAGCGGTTTGCCGTCTGCCGTCAGAGAATCTTCGATACCGCGTACCAGCGCGCTATCGGTTAATACTTCGACCTGCGCATAACCAAACTCACGCTCGTTGGAAGATTCTACGTGACCGCCCAACTGCATCGCCATGGTCTGCATGCCGTAGCAAACGCCGAACACCGGAACGCCGGCTTCGAACACGTATTGCGGTGCGCGTGGGCTGTTGTGCTCGGTGGTGCTTTCCGGGCCGCCAGAAAGGATGATGCCGCTTGGGTTGAACTCGCGGATTTGGGCTTCCGTGACATCCCACGCCCACAGTTCACAGTAAACGCCGAGCTCACGTACGCGACGCGCGACCAGCTGAGTGTATTGAGAACCAAAATCCAGAATAAGAATGCGATGTTTATGAATGTTTTCCGTCATTGACGCTAATTCCGAGGCAAGTGAAACAAAAACAGAGCGCCCGGCATTGAGCCGGGCGCGGAAACTTATCAGGAGCCCAGACGGTAGTTCGGGGACTCTTTAGTGATGGTCACATCGTGAACGTGGCTCTCCTGGATCCCTGCGCCGCTGATACGTACGAATTCCGCTTTAGTACGCAGCAGATCGATGGTACCACAGCCGGTCAGACCCATACAGGAACGCAGGCCGCCCATCTGCTGGTGAATGATCTCTTTCAGACGGCCTTTATACGCCACGCGACCTTCGATACCTTCTGGCACCAGTTTGTCTGCCGCGTTATCCGTCTGGAAGTAGCGATCTGAAGAACCTTTTGACATCGCGCCGAGAGAACCCATCCCACGGTAAGACTTGTAAGAACGCCCCTGGAACAGCTCGATTTCGCCCGGAGACTCTTCAGTCCCTGCCAGCATAGAACCAACCATCACCGCTGCAGCGCCCGCCGCGATCGCTTTGGCGATATCACCAGAGAAGCGGATACCGCCGTCGGCGATAACCGGAATACCGGTGCCTTCCAGAGCTTCCACCGCGTCAGACACAGCGGTAATCTGCGGAACGCCCACGCCAGTCACGATTCGGGTGGTACAGATAGAACCAGGGCCGATACCCACTTTCACCGCGCTGCAACCCGCTTCTGCCAGGGCACGAGCGCCTGCGCCAGTTGCTACGTTACCGCCAATAATTTGCAGATCCGGATATTTAGCACGGGTTTCGCGAATACGTTGCAGAACGCCTTCGGAGTGGCCGTGAGACGAGTCGATCAGCAGAACGTCAACGCCCGCAGCTACCAGCGCATCCACGCGCTCTTCGTTGCCAGCGCCCGCACCTACCGCAGCGCCTACGCGCAGACGACCGCGTTCGTCTTTACAGGCGTTGGGTTTACGTTCTGCTTTCTGGAAATCTTTAACGGTGATCATGCCGCGCAGGTGGAAGCTGTTATCCACAACCAGCGCTTTCTCAACGCGTTTTTCGTGCATTTTAGCCAGCACGACTTCGCGGGTTTCGCCTTCACGCACGGTGACCAAACGCTCTTTCGGCGTCATGTACACGCTGACCGGCTGGTTCAGGTCGGTGACGAAACGCACGTCACGACCGGTGATGATACCGACCAGTTCGTTGTCTTCGGTCACGACCGGGTAGCCAGCAAAGCCGTTACGCTCGGTCAGCGCTTTCACTTCGTGCAGCGTGGTGGTTGGCAGAACGGTCTGCGGGTCGGAAACAATACCGGATTCATGTTTCTTCACGCGGCGAACTTCTTCAGCCTGACGCTCGATAGACATGTTTTTGTGAATAAAGCCGATGCCACCTTCCTGTGCCAGGGCAATCGCCAGGCGCGCTTCAGTCACGGTGTCCATAGCCGCAGAGAGCATAGGAATGTTCAGGCGAATGGTTTTCGTCAACTGCGTGCTGAGATCGGCAGTATTCGGCAGAACGGTGGAATGAGCGGGAACGAGGAGGACGTCGTCAAACGTCAGTGCTTCTTTAGCGATACGTAGCATGGGCAATATCTCTGACCTGGGTGGTTAAATATTGCCGTGGCATTATACAGAGCGTAACCGTTTGCATCTACACTTTTTTATAAAAAATGCTTGCGATCGCCTCTCAGCGGGTTACTATCGACTGAATAACTTGCTGATTTAGAATTTGATCCCGCTCACATGTTATCCTCCCAAAGCTCCTCAATTTTTACCGTTAGCCGCCTTAATCAATCGGTCCGTTTACTGCTGGAGCAGGAGATGGGACAGGTATGGATCAGCGGAGAGATTTCAAATTTCACTCAGCCTGCGTCAGGCCACTGGTATTTTACGCTGAAAGACGATAACGCTCAGGTGCGCTGCGCGATGTTTCGCAACAGCAATCGTCGGGTGACGTTCCGCCCTCAGCACGGCCAGCAGGTTCTGGTGCGCGCCAATATCACCCTGTATGAGCCGCGCGGCGACTATCAAATTATTGTTGAGAGCATGCAGCCTGCGGGCGAAGGCTTACTCCAGCAGAAATATGAACAATTAAAAGCCAGGCTCACAGCCGAAGGTCTGTTCGAACAATCGTTCAAGAAAGCGCTTCCCTCACCGGCACACTGTGTCGGGGTGATCACCTCGAAAACCGGTGCAGCGCTGCATGATATTTTGCATGTGTTAAAACGCCGCGACCCTTCGCTCCCGGTCATCATTTATCCGACCGCGGTTCAGGGTGATGATGCGCCGGGGCAGATCGTCCGCGCCATTGAGCTGGCAAATGTGCGTCAGGAGTGCGATGTGCTCATCGTCGGACGCGGTGGCGGCTCACTGGAAGACCTGTGGAGCTTTAACGATGAACGTGTGGCACGGGCAATATTTGCGAGCCGCATTCCGATCGTCAGCGCGGTCGGGCACGAAACCGACGTCACTATCGCCGATTTTGTCTCGGATCTGCGCGCTCCCACTCCTTCAGCCGCTGCTGAAATCGTCAGCCGTAATCAACAGGAGCTGTTGCGCCAGATCCAGAACGTGCAGCAGCGCCTGGAAATGGCGATGGACTATTTTCTCGTCGGGCGCAGTCGTCGTTTCACCCAGCTTTATCACCGTTTTCAGCAGCAGCATCCGCAGTTACGCCTGGCGCGTCAGCAGACCGTGCTCGAACGCCTGCGCCAGCGGATGAATTTTGCCCTCGATAATCAGCTCAAACGCGCGGTTTCACGCCAGCAGCGGATGGTTCAGCGTCTGAATCAGCAAAGCCCGCAGCCGCGTATTTATCGCGCGCAAACCCGACTTCAGCAGCTGGAGTATCGTCTGGCCGAGAACATGCGAGAGCGTCTGAGCGGCTCACGAGAACGCTTTGGCAATGTGGTCACGCATCTGGAAGCCGTTAGTCCACTTTCCACCCTGGCGCGCGGCTATAGCGTAACCACAGCGACGGACGGAAAAGTGCTGAAGCAGACCAAACAGGTGAAGGCCGGTGACGTGCTGACAACCCGCCTGGCCGACGGCTGGGTAGAAAGTGAAGTGAAAGGTATCACTCCCGCGAAAAAGACGCGCAAGAAAAAGCCGGTTTAAACCGGAACAAATTCAACGCGTTTCTTTGAAATCAATCCATGGCCGTTCTGGCAGAAATAATCGACCGCCCCGCACGCCTTTAAAACCAGAAGAGGCTGATGGCAATCGGGGCAGCGTGCTTCGAGCTCGATATTTTTTTGGCAGTTTGCGCAGTGTGCGGCCCCGTTTACAGGCTCCAGCTCAGCATGGCAATCCGGACAGGTTATCGACATTGTGACTCCTTGAAATCTGTTCAACACACCTCTAATGGTAACACGATGCGATTAATGGGGACCACGTAGCTGCTGCTGTAGTTGCAGGAGAATTTCAACCTCTTCCAGTCGACGCAGGGTCGTCAGGCTAACTTCCTCGGGTGCGCGTTCATACAGGCTTTTTTCCCCAAGGATATGCCCTGCCAGGCAGTGCTCATAGATCATTCCCGGTAGCGACCAACGCAGCACGCGATCGCCATCAGTAAGCTCAAGAATATCCTGTGCGCCCCGTCTGTCCTGGCTGATGACTCTGCCATCACGCAGATGTAACCGCAGTCCCTTTTGCCCACCCGCCGGTCCGGCATATTTGTTAAGCCAGATATCGGTCGGAATACCGCTAATGTGGCCCTGAAGATGGGCTTCGCCTTCGGCGGTTTGCAGATCGCCCGTTGCAACAGGTTGTCCCAGGCGATCTTTTGCCGTCAGGACCCGCAACGAGATGTCACTGTTCCCGCCCAGATAGCGCACGGTTTCGCGTATCATCGCAAGAACATGAGTGCCAATATCAATAATCACGCCGTCAGGATGACGGAGCTGGCGCGTGTCCGGCTCACCCGTAGCAAAGTTCAGTGCTATCGGCTCTCCCGCCGTATTAAAGCCGCTAGGTTCCTGGAGAAATCCCTCGATTCTCACAATCTCATCAAAGGCATTCACTCCTTTCACTGCCCCCTGATTCGCCCTCTCCGCTTGCCACTCCGGGCCAGGTGTGCCGAGCGCCAGCTGCATCGCGCCGTTACGCGCCATCCAGTGATCGAGAGCCAGCACGCGGGACGCCGCGCCAGGTTCTGCAAGTAAGGTTTTGAGCTTTTCAATTTGCGCCAGCGTGGCGACGATCGGTTTTTCCACCACAATACGTGGAATAGCGGAGGCTAATGCCAGCTCAAGCACATCGAGATGATGCAGTGAGGAAGTGGTGACAAACAGGGTTTCAACGGGAGCGGACAGTAACTCTTCAAGCGAAGAGCAACGCGTGACACCGCTCAGCTTACGTCCGGGCTCAACGTCAAAACCCAGACAGTTCACGGGCTGGCTGAATATGTTCCGCATCGCAGGCAAATACGCGGTTTCCACAACGGCCCCCAGACCAACAAAACCTGTTTGCATACACCCCTCTCTGAGCTGATTATCCGAATACCAAAAGGCAAAAAACCCGACTCAGTCGGGTTTTTATCATGCAATTATTTGCTTTTCTTGATGTGCTTGATCAAACGCTTACGTTTACGCATCTGGTTCGGCGTCAGGGTGTTACGTTTGTTGGCAAACGGGTTATCCCCTTCCTTGAACTGAATACGGATAGGCGTGCCCATCACATCCAGTGATTTACGGAAGTAGTTCATCAGATAGCGCTTGTAGGAATCCGGCAGATCTTTTACCTGATTACCGTGAATCACCACAATTGGCGGGTTATAACCACCGGCATGCGCGTATTTGAGTTTCACGCGGCGACCACGCACCAGCGGCGGCTGATGATCTTCAGCAGCCATGGTCATAATGCGCGTCAGCATCGCGGTACTTACGCGGCGCGTGGAGCTGTCATAAGCCTCACGTACCGATTCAAACAGATTGCCCACGCCGCTGCCATGCAGCGCAGAAATGAAGTGCACGCGAGCAAAGTCGATAAAGCCGAGACGGAAGTCCAGCATCTCTTTTACCTGCTCTCTCACTTCGTTGCTCAGACCATCCCATTTGTTGACGACGATAACCAGCGAACGTCCGCTATTGAGGATAAAGCCAAGCAGTGACAAATCTTGATCGGAAATCCCTTCGCGTGCGTCAATAACCAGCATGACCACGTTGGCATCTTCAATCGCCTGCAGCGTTTTGATAACGGAGAATTTTTCCACCACATCGGTGATTTTCCCGCGCTTACGCACACCTGCAGTATCGATCAGAACGTATTCACGCTCGTCGCGCTCCATCGGAATATAGATACTGTCGCGCGTCGTGCCCGGCATGTCGTACACAACGACGCGATCTTCACCGAGAATACGGTTAGTCAGTGTAGACTTACCGACGTTCGGACGGCCCACGATAGCGAGTTTAATCGGCAGATCCTGCGGATTAAAATCATCCTCAGGCTCTTCTGCGCCCTCTTGATCGGCTTCGAACTGCGCCCAGTATTCCGCGTCTTCGTCCACTTCTTCCGGCGGGTTAACTTCGTCAACCCACGGCAGCAGAACGGTTTCGAGCAGGCTGGTGACGCCGCGTCCATGGGACGCGGCGATAGGATAAATTTCACCCAGCCCCAGGGACCAGAAATCGGCCACGGCCTGATCGGCGTCAATACCGTCAGTTTTGTTCGCCACCAGGAAGGTTGGCTTTTCGCGGGAGCGCAGGTGTTTCGCAATCGCGCTATCGGCAGGCATCAGACCCGCACGAGCATCGACCATGAACAGCACAATGTCTGCTTCCTCGATCGCCAGCAGCGATTGCTCCGCCATGCGTGTTTCCACGCCGTCTTCTGTTCCGTCAATACCACCGGTATCAATACAGATGAACTCTCGTCCTTCCACTTCAGCACGACCGTACTTACGGTCACGAGTCAGCCCCGGGAAATCCGCAACCAGCGCATCACGGGTGCGTGTTAAACGGTTAAAAAGAGTGGATTTTCCAACGTTCGGGCGCCCGACAAGCGCGACCACAGGTACCATGTTTGAAGCCTCATAAAATTCACAATAACGTCGCAGTTGCGGCGTTTTTAAAAAAGTCAAAACGGCCCCTGAGTTAACAGGAGCCGTTTAGTATACAACAAACGCAACGATTAACGCGTGATCGCGTACAGCGTACCGTCTTTTGCCTGGATCAGGAGTTTACCATCAGCCACAACCAGATCGGTCAGGAAGCCTGAACTGTCGACTTTTTCCTGAGCAACAAAGCGACCCGTTTGCGGATCAATCCAGTGCATATAACCTTCGCTATCACCGACGACCAGGCTGCCGTTATACAGCGCCGGAGCGGTCAGCAGACGGTGTAGCAGATCGCTTTGCGTCCACAGCGTCACACCGCCATCAGTGTTCAGCGCCAGCAGACGATCGTTCTGATCGACCACATAAATGCGGTTACCGTCGACAACAAAATCGTTCACGGAACCGAGTTCACGTTTCCACATAATC
This sequence comes from Enterobacteriaceae bacterium RIT714, assembly GCA_009668015.1. Classification (GTDB taxonomy): domain Bacteria; phylum Pseudomonadota; class Gammaproteobacteria; order Enterobacterales; family Enterobacteriaceae; genus Enterobacter. The sequence continues at coordinate 75,877 of WJYB01000010.1, read as the reverse complement.
TGACCGCTGCGCAGATCCAGCGCCGTCAGGTTGCCATTGTAGGCGAGCGCATACACTACGCCGTCAACGATGACCGGAGTGGTATCGACATCACTCAGACGATCGATTTCAGTCGGACCGGTAGCCTGAGAAATACGCTGCTGCCAAATCATCTGGCCTTGCTGCATCAGCACGGCGCTAACGCGACCGTTATCACCGCCGACAATGGCCGCACCAAAGGCCGTAGCCGGTGCAGATTCGCCACGCAGTGACAGCGCTGGCATATCCAGGTTCACAGTCCATTTCACTGCACCGTCCGCTTCGTTCAACGCCTGAAGCTGACCGTTGCTGGTATGAATAAGTACCAGACCATCGCTGATCACCGGACGGGACAACGCCTCACCCGCGACGCGCGTTTGCCATGCGATGGAACCATCGCTGGCGTTCAGGGCATAGACCTGTGCCTTTTCGCTGCCGATATAAACATGACCACCTGAAACTGTCACACCACCAGAAAGCAGCGCTGGCGAACGGGAGAACCAGCCGTCTTTTTCAGCCAGGTTAACAGACCAGACTTCTTTGCCATCATCCGCATTGAAAGCACGCACGGTGCCTTTACGGTCAGCCGCGTAAACAACGCTGTCCGCGTACGCTGGATGCAGGTTGGAGTAGAAATCACCAATCCCATCACCCACGGAAGAACTCCACGCGGTTGACGGACTAAACTGGTTTTCTACTGTCGGCAGCGGAGACATTTTTACAACATCTTCTTCGCCGCTGAAGAGTGAACAGCCACTCAATAACGTAACGGAAAGCAGTCCTGGCAGAAGTAATTTACGCAATTGCATCGGGTCCCTCTCAGACGGACAAATTATTTATTTTCATCTGCATCATTTCGCTCAACGCAGGTGAGGCGTTGCTTTTCACGCCCGCTTCCCACGCGCTGCGCGCGCCTTGTTTGTCGCCTTTGCTCAGCAGAGCTTCACCGCGCAGGTCAGCAACAATGGCTGCAAAGCCTTCACCTTTAACAGTATCGAGCGTTTTTAGCGCATCGTCTGCTTTCTTCTGTTGAACCTGAATACGAGCCAGACGCAGATTAATAACCGCTTTCAGATTTTCATCACTGGCGGCAGAAAGACCCTGCGTGAGCTGGGCCGCAGCTTTATCCAGTTCATTTTTATCAACAAACTGTTGAGCCACTTCCAGTGCAGCCAGCGCGCCGTAGGTGTTTTTATTGTCCGCCGCGAATTTCTCGGCAGCAGCCAGCGTTTGCGGCTGATCGGCACGGATTGCGCTAACGGTATTTTCATATGTCAGGGAAGCATCACGCGCGGAATCAGCCTGGTGGCTGTTCCAGTAACGCCAGCCAACCAGCGCACCCACACCTAAAATCACCCCAACAGCCAGGGCTTTGCCGTTTTCGACAAAGAAGCGCTTAATCGCATCAACCTGGTCGTTTTCGTTCTCGTACATTTCCACGCTGTTCTTCCCCTTAGCCCAGTAAAGTGCGCAAGTGCGCAGCAACGCCATCCTGCGTTACGGTTGTTTGTTCACCAGAGCGCAGATCTTTGACTACCACTTCGCCAGCAGCCACTTCGGACTCACCCAGCACCAGTGCAATACTTGCGCCCCATTTATCGGCACGCGCGAACTGTTTTTTAAAGTTGCCGCCGCCGTGGTTGGTCATCAGTTTGACGCCAGGCAACGCATCGCGTACCCGTTCAGCAAACTGCATCGCCGCAGACTGCGTATCCACACCTGAGGCCACCAGGTATATATCGACAACAGATTCGGCTTTAAATTCCGGATTAACTGCCTGAACCAACAAAACAAGTCGCTCAAGACCCATCGCGAAACCGACCGCAGGGGCAGCACGACCGCCAAGCTGTTCAACCAGACCATCGTAGCGGCCACCGGCGCAAACCGTACCCTGCGAGCCAAGGCTGGTTGTCACCCACTCAAAAACGGTACGGTTGTAGTAATCGAGGCCGCGCACCAGGCGCTGGTTGACGGTATAAGCAATGCCTGCTGCTTCCAGCAACTTACACAGGCCAGCGAAGTGTTCGCGAGACTCTTCATCAAGATAGTCGCCGAGTGCCGGAGCATCATTCAGAAGCTGCTGCACATCCGGGTTCTTGGAATCCAGCACGCGCAGCGGGTTGCTGTACATGCGACGCTGGCAGTCTTCATCCAGCTTATCTTTATGCTGTTCCAGGAATGCCACTAACGCATCACGATAGTTTGCACGAGCTTCAAGCGAACCGATTGAGTTCAGCTCCAGCGCAACATGTTCGGAGATGCCGAGTTCACGCCACCAGCGTGCTGTCAGCATAATCAACTCAGCATCAATGTCCGGGCCCTGCAGACCAAAAACTTCGACACCCAGCTGGTTGAACTGGCGATAGCGACCTTTCTGCGGACGTTCGTGGCGGAACATTGGGCCGATATACCACAGACGCTGCTCCTGATTGTACAGAAGACCATGTTCGATGCCGGCGCGTACACAGCCCGCCGTACCTTCCGGACGCAGAGTCAGGCTGTCGCCATTGCGGTCCTCAAAGGTATACATCTCTTTTTCAACGACGTCGGTCACTTCACCGATCGCACGTTTGAATAACGGGGTCTGCTCTACAATCGGCAAACGGATTTCGCTGTAACCGTAGCTGCCGAGCACCTGTTTCAATGTGCCTTCAATGCGCTGCCAGATGGCGGTATCGCCAGGCAGATAATCGTTCATGCCGCGAATGGCTTGAATGTTTTTTGCCACGTTTATTCTCTTTTTATATACAAAAAAAACCCAAAGAATGGGTTCAATCATACACGGGAAGCCTGAGGCTTCCCATCACGTTATTTTTCAACCTGCTGAATGCTGATTCGCTGTGCTTCATCGAGCATCGTCGCTTTTGCGCGGATACGGGCTTCGAGCTGGTCAATCATGTCGTTATTATCGAGGCGATCCTTACGAATGCCGTCTTCGTAGAGACCACTTTTCTTGTTGCCGCCGGTCACACCGAGGGTAGACACCAGCGCTTCGCCCGGGCCATTAACCACACAGCCGATAATAGAGACATCCATCGGGGTGATCAGATCTTCCAGACGTTGCTCCAGCGCATTAACCGTGCCAATCACGTCAAATTCCTGACGCGAACAGGTTGGGCAAGCAATAAAGTTGATACCGCGAGCACGAATACGCAGCGATTTCAGAATATCGAAACCGACTTTGATCTCTTCAACCGGATCCGCCGCCAGAGAGACGCGCAGCGTGTCACCGATCCCTTCGGAGAGCAGCAGGCCGAGGCCGATCGCCGACTTAACGGAACCGCTACGCAGGCCACCGGCTTCGGTGATCCCAAGATGCAACGGTTGTTCGATCTGTTTTGCCAGAAGGCGGTAGGACTCAACGGCCAGGAAAACGTCAGATGCTTTAACGCTGACTTTAAACTGATCAAAGTTGAGACGATCGAGATGATCCACATGGCGCATGGCTGATTCCAGCAGGGCCTGCGGCGTCGGTTCGCCGTATTTTTCCTGCAGATCTTTTTCCAGCGATCCGGCATTAACGCCGATACGGATAGGAATATTTTTATCGCGGGCGCAATCTACCACCGCGCGAATGCGCTCTTCGCTACCGATGTTGCCTGGGTTAATACGCAGACAATCAACGCCATATTCCGCCACTTTAAGCGCAATACGGTAGTCGAAATGAATATCGGCAACCAGCGGGACGTTCACCTGCTGTTTGATGAGCTTGAATGCCTCGGCGGCATCCATTGTCGGTACGGAAACACGAACAATATCCGCGCCCACACGTTCTAATGCTTTGATTTGATTGACCGTCGCCTCAACATCCGTGGTACGGGTGTTGGTCATCGACTGGACGGCGATAGGTGCACCATCGCCAATTGGCACATTCCCAACGTAAATCCGTTTGGATTTTCTACGTTGAATCGGAGCCTGGTTATGCATGAAAAGTCTCCCGCGTTACCCGCCTGTTACTGTGCTGCTGATTGTTCGGCATTAACGGTAAGACGTGCAACCTGGTTAGTTCTGATAAAACGGCTTAAATCGACAGGTTTGCCCTGATACTGGATCTGCACCGCAGCCGGAGCGCCAATTTTAAGCTTATACGGAGCCTGACCGGTAAGATTTAATGAGCCATCTTTACGCTGCAGACCGCTGAACAGTTTTTTCCCCGTTGCGTCGGTCACTTCCAGCCAGCAATCAGCAGAGAAGTTCATCACCAGCGCGTTAGGATCGCCAGCTGTCGTAGTGACACCTGCCTGATCGGTTGGCAACGGCTGAGCTGTATTAGCCGCATCAGCGGAAGGTGTTGTCGCAGGAGCAGCATCGACATTGGCCTGAGAAGGCGCTACAACGGCATTTGAGTTTTGTGCGGTAGTCTGATCCGCAGCGCTCGCCGGTGCAGGAGTCTGCGCGGGTTCAACGGCCTGAGAAGCATCATTCACCGCCATTTGCGGTTCGCTGGAAGACGCAGTGCTGTCGGTGTTCAACGGCACGCTTTGCGCACCGTCGTTACCTGCATTATTCAGCTCGGCAGAAGACTGATCGGCCATGGTGGTGATCTCTTCCTGCTGCGCTTTGTGGTTTTGCCACCACCAGGCGCCCGTCAGACCGATTACCACAAACAGCACCAGCCAGGTGAAGCTCATCAGCCAGCCATCGCGTTTTTTACGACGCTTGCCCAGTGAAAAAGTCTGCATCGGCGCGACTTTCGCCGCACGTACCGGTGCCTGTTTTTCCATCATTGGCAACAGTTCTTCTTCAGGGATATGCACCAGTTTTGCATAAGAGCGGATGTAACCACGCAGAAACGTTGAAGCAAGATCGGCAGGTGCCTTATCTTCTTCAATATCGCGAACGGTGGAAACCTTCAGGCACAAGCGTTCTGCAACAGCTTGCTGGCTGAGTCCGAGTTGTTCACGGGCGTTGCGAAGACGAACGCCAGTGGAGAGTGCTTCATTTTGGTCGTGAGTGGCTTCAGTATTCATTCGCTACAACTACTTACTGGTACGTGTAAATTAGGGTTCAGGTGCCGGTGAGTCACAATGCCACCCGCACCGCGAAACTTCTGGTCAATTAACCTTAGACAGACAGTATAAGACGGTCCGGCCTTAGTTGACAGTGCAGCACTTCTCATGAGGCTAAACTGTTGTTGCGACGTTACATACTGCCTTAAAGTCGGGGGAAACGCACCGTAATTATTAAGCATTCACGCTCAATCTGACTGAATATTCAGTAAGCTGATGCGTCACGCCGCCAAACAGGCGACGTGACTGCATAATAATCAAACAGCTTTGATGTCAATCGCCTCGCCCTGCATACGCTTACGCAGCGTACGCTTGGTACGGTCAATAACATCGCCGGCCAGCTGTCCGCAGGCGGCATCAATATCATCACCACGGGTTTTACGCACAATAGTGGTGAAACCATACTCCATCAATACCTTGGAGAAACGGTCAATACGGCTGTTGGAACTGCGGCCATACGGCGCGCCAGGGAACGGGTTCCATGGGATCAGGTTAATTTTGCACGGCGTATCTTTCAGCAGCTCAGCCAGCTGATGCGCATGATCGGTTTCATCATTCACATGATCCAGCATAACGTATTCGATAGTGACGCGGCCCTGATTCGCGTTGGACTTTTCAAGGTAGCGACGCACTGCACCCAGGAAGGTTTCGATATTGTACTTTTTGTTGATCGGTACAATCTCGTCACGAATTTCGTCGTTTGGCGCATGCAGAGAAATCGCCAGCGCGACGTCAATCATATCGCCCAGCTTATCCAGAGCAGGCACAACGCCAGAGGTAGAAAGCGTCACTCGGCGTTTGGAAAGACCAAAACCGAAATCATCCAGCATGATTTCCATTGCCGGAACCACGTTGGTCAGGTTCAGCAACGGCTCGCCCATCCCCATCATCACCACGTTGGTGATAGGACGCGTCCCGGTCACTTTTGCCGCGCCGACGATTTTCGCCGCACGCCAGACCTGGCCGATAATCTCTGATACACGCAGGTTACGGTTAAAGCCCTGCTGCGCCGTGGAGCAGAATTTACACTCCAGCGCACAACCCACCTGGGAAGAAACGCACAGCGTCGCGCGGTCTTCTTCCGGGATGTAGACCGTTTCAACGCGCTGATCGCCTACCGCAATCGCCCATTTGATCGTCCCGTCAGAAGAGCGCTGCTCTTCCACCACTTCCGGTGCACGGATCTCAGCCACTTCTTTCAGTTTATTACGCAGCACTTTGTTGATGTCCGTCATGTCATCAAAGTTGTCGCTGCAATAGTGGTACATCCATTTCATAACCTGATCGGCACGAAACGGCTTCTCGCCCATCTCTTTAAAGAATTCGCGCATCTGCTGACGGTTCAGATCCAGCAGGTTAATTTTTCCATTTTTATTGGGAACCGCGGCAATGGCGACTTCAGAGGTGTTAACTAATTCAGACATAATATTTTCCGGCCTCGTTGTTACACGTTATGGCCCCTGGAGGGTTGAAAAGAAACGCCCCGGTGAGCGGTCTGCTCTTCCGGGGCGTTGCATTGTACAAAGTCTGACGCAGGGATGCCACGTTTGCACGCGGCATTTACGAAAAATTAGTATTCCCAGGGATTTCACGTCACAGAAAGGCGGCGAGTTTCCGAAGCCAACGCATCTGTGGCGTGAAAGACGACGGGAATTAGCGGGTGCGAGCGCACACTTCGCCTTCAGCGAAGAAGTATGCGATTTCACGAGCGGCAGATTCGACAGAGTCAGAACCGTGAGTACCGTTCTCGGTGAAGCTATCCGCGTAATCTGCGCGCAGAGTACCCGCCAGAGCGTTAGCCGGGTTGGTTGCGCCCAGCAGATCGCGGTGACGCTGTACCGCATTTTCGCTTTCCAGTACGGAAACAACGATTGGACCAGAGGTCATGAACTCAACCAGGCCGTCAAAAAAAGGTTTGCCGTCGTGTTCCGCATAGAAACCGCGAGCCTGCTCAACGGTCAGATGCAGCATTTTGGTGCCTACGATTTTGAACCCTGCAGATTCAAAGCGAGCAAAGATGCTGCCAATAACGTTTTTTGCCACCGCGTTTGGTTTGATGATGGAAAAAGTACGTTCAATAGCCATGATTACCTCTGTAAGTGTTCTGTTGTTTTGCATACGTCTGTATAAGATGGCGCGGATTATAGAGAGCAATAGCGCCATTGCCTATGGATCCAAGTAACATTTTTTTAAAATAAGACGAGTTTTAGCAACAGGCCGCCTATAAGGTCTGGTTAACATTACTGTAAAGTGAAGTTCACCGTCGCCACTTGCCCAGTCTCATCCATTACCAGTAACTGATAATCCCCTGCTTTATCAAGCTGCAACGTGTAATAACGTCCCTGAGTATTCAGCGGTTCACCGTTCAGGAACCACCAGCGCACGCTATTTTCCCCCGATACCTGTAGCGGCAATGACACCCGCGACTCACCGGGTAAACGTTTAATCACTGCGCCATTTCGCACGCCAGAGAGTATCAGCGGCGCGGGTGAATCTTGCGCCAGGGGCGGGCAGGCGGAAGACGATGACGGAATACGCGCCATTCTGCGCTCTGATGCGGGCAGCCAGGGTTCAAGGGCTAACGGCCAGACATCCAACACTTTTTCCCGCGCGCCGGGACAATCGGCCGCAACCCGTTTGCCTTCGTTATCCAGCCAGACAGGGAAACGAATGCCGCGAATCCCCTCCTGTTCAGGCAGCAGCAATGTTGGCGGCTGGCTGCCGTCGAGGAGCCAGGTTGCCAGCCTGCGCCGACAATTATCGCTGCCATCGGGCAACGACTGCCCGCCAGGCCAGCAAATAACACCACGTCCAACCGAAGCGGGACGCGGGTCGCGCGGTAAACGAGCTTCATCAATCGTCGAGCGGGACTGCAGCATGTTATTGACCTGATTGAGCAGCGGCACGGCACTGGCAAATCCAAACTGCCCGGCGACAGGGGTGCCGTCCGGCCGCCCGGTCCAGATCCCAATCAGGTAACGCGCGTTCAGCCCTACCGCCCAGGCATCACGATAGCCATAACTGGTACCGGTTTTCCATGCCAGCGGCGCTACCTGAGGCAATGCGCCATCCGGCAGCGGTTGCGCTTCATTGCCTAAAATACGGCGAATGATCCACGCAGAACCCGGTGACAATAACGGGCGTTCAGTCAGGGGGTCGGCGGGCTGCACGCGCAACCGCCCCGCTTTTCCCTGGCGAGCAAACGCGCTGTAGGCAGCGGTAATATCTGCAAGCCGTGCGCCCGCGCCCCCCAGGATCAGCGATAAATTTGGCTGCGCCCCAGCCGGAAGGGTCAGCGGCAGCCCGGCATTGGCCAGCATACCGGCGAAACGTTTTGGTCCGTACGCTTCCAGTACCTGGACCGCAGGCAGATTGAGCGAACGCACCAGAGCCTCACTCATGCTGACGGGGCCATTGAATCCGCTGTCAAAATTACCGGGACGATAATCCCCCGTGCGGCGAGGCACATCCTGCAACAAAGAGGCCGGATGGATCAGGCCCTCGTCGAGCGCCATCCCGTAGACAAAGGGTTTGAGCACCGATCCCGGCGATCGGATCGCGCTGACCATATCGACATGGCTAAAACGGGTATCGTCATTGATATCGACCGACCCCACCCAGCCACGCACTTTCATCGTGGTATGATCCACCACGATCATCGCCAGCGAGCTGCGTGGCGCAAGGCGGGATTTCCAGTTAAGCGCCAGTTCTTCCAGCTGCCTCTGAAGCGATGCGTCTAATGTGGTTACAATCTTATTGTCGCGGCTTTTACTCAGCATCATGCGCGAAAATAACGGAGCCAGCTGCGGCATCTGGCGTGGCGACAGCCATACCGGCTCCTCACGAGACTCTTTTACCTGCTCTGCACTCCAGACGCCCTGCGTCACCATACGCTCAAGCACTTTGTTGCGGGCCGCTTCGGCTCTCGCGGGCCATCGATCCGGACGCAGACGGCTTGGGGCCTGTGGGAGTACCGCCAGTAGCGCAGCCTCTGAATAACTTAAATGGGACGGGGCTTTTCCGAGATACGCCCAGCTGGCAGCCCCCACCCCCTGCAGCGTACCGCCAAACGGCGCGCGGTTGAGATAAAGGGTGAGAATATCGCGTTTGGAAAGATGCCATTCCAGCTGCATAGCTCGCCAGAGCTGGCGAATTTTCCCGCCGAAAGTGCGGGGATGCGGATCAAGCAACCGGGCCACCTGCATGGTCAGAGTACTTCCCCCCGAGACCACTTTTCCCGAGCTAAGATCCTGCCAGGCGGCGCGTAAGACGGAGAACGGATTGACGCCAGGATGATCCCAGAACCATCGGTCTTCATACTGGATTAAGGCTTCGAGATAGCGAGGCGAAACCTCTTCAAGCGTGACCGGATAGCGCCATATTCCTTCGCTGTCAGCAAAACGCCATAGCGGCGTTCCCTTTTCGTCAACCACCACCCGTGCAGGGTTAACCTCTTTGAGAGGCAATGGCCACAGGCGGTCAGCTAAGACAATAAGGCCCCATAGCAGGAGAAGCGCTCCCGCCAGCCATAGCCAGCGGGAGCGTATCAGACGAGATAACTGCACCTTACGGAACGACGATCAGCGGGCCGCTTGCCGCACCCGTTGCCCGCCACTGCGGAACATACATCGATTCCACCATCGGAACCGGAACCTGGTACGTTCCTGGCGTGACGGCTCTTGCCAGGTAAACCAGCGTCACCGGCTGTCCTTCATTCACCGGCACCGCGGCAACAAATCGATCGTCGCGGAACTCCATGTGCTGAATATCGGCCTGCTGCATTTGGTTAAGTAAGTTTTGCACCTCGCTTCCGCTGTCCTGCAAGCTGGCGCTACTGCTGGCGAGGTTTTGATTTTCAAGCTCCAGCCCTGCCGGGAGTAAATCGACCACCAGCGCATCCGGCACGTTCTGAGTCGCCTTCACTTCAAGCCAGACGAGCACCAGTTCACCGCTTCTCAAGGAGGAGAGTGATTTGCTGCTGCCGTCTGTGGCAAGGATATGACGCTCAATTTGCAGTACGTTTGAAGATGGCGCCGGGGCATATTCCGGGTAGCCCGTGCTATCAAGACGCACCCACAGTGGTGAAGTGCCGGTATTGGTCACTTTCAGTGAGCTGAGGCCATCGCCGCTGACGTTTTGCACCTGCGCCTTATCGCCTGTTAGCGTCTGCTCCGAAAGCGTGGTCGTTGCCTGCCAGGCACCAGAAAGTGTCTGTAGGGATCGTCCTGCAAGGAACAGGGCGTTGCTTTCCTGCGTCGATAGCCAGCGCTGGCTGAAAGCCTGCTCAGACAAAGTATTGAGCAGCGTATTCTGCGCATCAGGAAGCAATTTATTCTCTTCCAGCAGAGAGAGCATCAGAGCATTGTCGCGAAGCGGGCTGCCGTAATCGGCCATCCAGCTGTTGCTATCCTTGCGCGGAGTGTTGACAGCCAGATCCAGCGCCTGCTGACTGCGAGGCGCATCCCCCATCAGTTTTAGCGCCACGCCAAGCTGCATTAATGGCAGGCCCGAGCCCGTTTGCGTACGACGATCCCAGATTTCACGCAATGCGCCGAGTGGCGCTTTCTGCTGACGAGCCAGTACCAGCGCAGCATAAGCCTGGATGGCAAATCTGCTGGCCTGAGTGTCTTCGCTGTAGCGAACAGACATCATGCCAGGATCCTGCAGATAGCGGAGCAGACGGTTGTTAGCATTATTCACGGCATCAGCTGGGACGCTATAACCCTGCTCACTGGCACGTACCAGGAAATCTGTGACATAAGCGGTAAGCCAGTACTCCTCCGGACCATTTTTATCCCAGAGTGCAAAACCACCGTCGTCACGCTGCATTTGCAGCAAACGAGAGATGCCGATATCAATTGCCGCGCGGCGCTTATCATCGCTTTCGCCTTTAATTCCCAACGCATTCAACTGCGCAGCACTGGTATAGAGTGACGGGAACAGACCGCTGGTGGTTTGCTCCAGGCAGCCGTAGGGGTAAGCCTGTAGCTCACGAATGTAACGCGCCAAATTTAAAGGCGGTTTACCGCTCAACAGCAGCTGCCCTTGTAGCGTGGCGGGTGAGAATCCCGTGATGTGTTGCGCGGGTGCCGTCCAGCTTTCGCCCTGATTGAGCATCGTGCCGGTGTTCACCGTCTGCGCCGGGAAGGCCGGGCGAATGCCTATCTTCCAGCTCTTCTGCTGCGGCGCAAAGTCTTCTCCTGGCAGCGTCAGGCCTGTCAGCTGCGCGGTAATTTCGCCTTCACCGTAGCCATCCTGAGCGCGTACCGGGATAAACAGCGTGGTACGCGCGCCGGGCTGCATAGACATTGACTGCGACGGCGCGCCTTCAAGCTCCAGCTGGCCGGAAGCACTCAACGCAATGTTTAGCGTCTGCGGCCGATCGGTGAGGTTAGTCAGATCCAGCGTTAACCGGGTGTTATCGCCGCTGGCGAGGAAGCGAGGCGTATTCAGTTCGGCGATTACCGGCGCAGCAACAATGACTTTGCTTTCGCTACTGCCAAAATCTTCGTCTGTCCAGGCTTGCGCCATCAAGCGCAATTCACCGTTAAAATCACCCACTGGCAAGGTTATGGTGCCTTCACCGTTGGCATCCAGCGCCACTGGCTGCGCCTGCTGGGCAATAATAGTGACATGGTTAACCGGTGGTTTTCCGCCGCGTTTCAGTTCATCGCCATCACCACCAAAGCGCAGCGCCGCCATTCGCCCCTGCCCTTCAATCACCTGGCCGTAGATGTCATAGATATCCGCACCGTAGCGTTTCTGGCCAAAGAATGCCTCCCATGGATCGGGCGTCACATAGTCAGTAATATTCAGTACGCCGCTATCAACGGCTGAAACCAGTACATTCACTTTTTGCGGAACATTCCCTTCCTTGACGCTGGCTTTCACCTTCACTGATAACGTCTGATTTGGACGCATTTTCTGCGGATTATCCAGTGCGATAGTCAGACGACGATTCTCGTCCCCCATCGGCAAATGCAGAAGACCCACTGCGCGTTTCGGGGTAGCCGATTTTGATTTATCGCCAGGACGAACCACCAGCGTGCTGAGGTAAAGATCGTGACGCTTCCAGGCTTTATCGACCGGAATAGAGAGATCCAGACCATTTGCCGGCACGTCGATCTCTTTCCACCACAGCGGCCCTTCGCTGGATTCGATCATCGCGTAGCCCTTGCCTGCTGCCGGTGCAGAAATGTGCAGCTTAATGGTATCGCCAGGCTGATAGGACGGTTTATCCATTTTCAGCATCACGCGGTCCGGGCGCGCTGCGCCGGTGCCATCACTGTTATCCTGCCAGCTATATCCGGCCCAAAAACGAACGCTGCTGACGATGTTGTCAGGCGCTTTAACTTCCAGGCGATAAGATCCCCACTCTACCGGGAAGGTGACTTTGCCCGTTTCGTCTGCGGCGAGCGTCAACGCCTGTTCGCCTTCGATCAGATCTTTTTGATCGAACTGAGACATCCAGCCTTCGCTTTCCGACCAGTTCCAGTAGTAGTCGCGACGCTCGCGAATCAGGCGCACCTGCAAACCGGATACCGCTTTTTTCGCGCCGCTGGCGTCGGCATAGACAATGTCAAAACTGGCGTTACCGTTTTCATCAACAATCGGCTGATTCACGGTGGTATCGGTGCGATAGTCATAGACCGCTTTACTGGCGAACTGCGGACGTATACCCGGTAACGAGGCGGCAGGCCAGATGGCTTGCTCTGCGCGACGAGTGACCGGACGCCCACCCGATTCCAGCAAGCTGGCCTGCAGAATAAGCTGCAGCGGCGAGTGCGATTCTTTCCACTGACTTTCAGCGGACACCTGTCCACGCCCCTTATCATCGAGCGTCAACTGCACTTCATCGAGGCTACGGCTGAGGTTTTCTTCCGCAATATCACCAAACTGGAATCCCGGCAGCGCACTCACGGCTTCGCGTAGCGGACGCAGGAAAAGCTGGCCTTGCAGGCTATTGCCGTTGGCCGGTGCGCCGTAAAGGTAATAGCCGACGACGTCAAAATTAACGTTATCTTGCACAGAGACTGGCGCTTTCTGGCCTGTCAGGTTGAGCGCCATACGTTCTGGCATAAAGTCTTCAACGTGGAAATCCCACAACCGCTGCTGGTTGTCGCCGGTATTGGCCCGAATGTGCCACATACCCGTTTGTGCACCGCTGTCGAGCGAATAGTTAAATCGGTAGAGGCCATTTTCCGGCTGGCTGACCACGGTACGCGCCACTTGCCCATCCGGGCGCAGCACTTCCAGCTTCACGGGTTGAGCGGGCAACGTTTTCCCGTCGCTATCGCGCAGCAGACCATTGAGGATCACGGTTTCGCCAGGACGATAGAGATCGCGCGGACCGAACATAAAGAATTGTTTGCTGTAGCCCGGCGCACCGGCAATATCAAACTCCGCCAGATCGAGCGCCGGCAGTTTGAGATCGAGCAGCGTCGTCTGACCATCTTTGCGCGCCAGGATCAGCGCCGCTTCTTTGTCCGTTTCCAGCTTTGTATGACCATCGGCATCGCTGGTGCCCTGCGCCAGCGTTTGCCCTTTATCGTTAAGCAGCGCGACGTCGATTCCCGACTGCGCGGCACCGTTTTCAAGACTCTGAGTGAAGATATCCAGACGGTTGTGATAGCGATGGGCAGACAAACCAATATCGCTCAGGGTAAACAGCGTTGCGGCATTGCTGTAGTTGTAATGCCCCGCCTGATTCATCACGGCGATGTAGACGCCGGACTGCTGCAACGGCTTGATATCCCGCAGCGGCAGGAGCAGTTTTTCGCGCGTGTTGCGCGCTGGATTAAGCTCAAAGCGCCCGGTATAAACCAGCTCCGCCATCTTCAGAATATTGTCTGATTCCCAGTTGGTGAGGGAGTTACGGTACTCCCACTGGCTGACAAAGGCGGCCAGCGATTCCGGCTTAACGCGGTAAAAATTGACATCCACATTACTGACATTCAGGGCCATGACAGGCAACCCATCCACCACTTTTCCCGGCAGAAGCGAGCCGCGGCTGGCAAAGCCCACGGTCGGTTCAATATCGCGGGTGGTGAGTGTCTTTTCGACATCGTTGCCAAATGTCGCTTTATTCAGAGCCTGCAGCCCGCTCTCCACGGTCACAACCAGATCGCGTTTCGGCTCCAGATGACGCAGGCGCAGCTCTTTCAGGTTTGGTGCAAGCTCCCAGGCACCGTCCACTTTTCCGCTTTTTTTATCAACAACGTGTACGGTACGGGCGAAATCCTGATCGGAATTGAGAGGGATTGAAAAGGTGAGGACCAGCGTCGATGCACCGTCCAGTTGCACTTCAGAAGCGTCCAGGAGCGTCAGCGCTTTTCCCTGACTTGAGGCGGCCAGTTTCGCAAGCGTTTCGGCATTGGGTTTCTCAGGCGTTGTCTCTTTGGCGGTAGTCTTGGCAGCAGCAGGTGCGGCCGCCTGAGATTTATCGTCACTGTTGTCACAACCAGCGAGGGTTAGTGTGGTCAGTAGCGCGAGCGAAAGCGCAGCTATACGAAACGGTGTCATCCTTTATCCCTGGCCTAATGGGCCTGTTGATCGTCATCCGGATAAGTATTATCCGCAAGTTTGAGTAATACAAAAGTCCAATTTTGAATCTGGAAAGCGTATCGCAGAGATGACCCGCTACATATGCGATTGCTACCGCGATCACAGCGTCTAACGTTACATGTTACCTTCAGAGTCATTTGTTTTTAAAACAATAAGATAGCTGGCTACTTTTGCCTGCAACCTGCTAATTTTAAGCCTGAGACGCACATTGAGTGCGCGGTTCACTTAGAGAGATAGCCATGAAACGAGCCGTGAACGCCCTACAAAACTTCGGAAAATCACTGTATGGACCCGTACTTATCTTACCGATTGTCGGGCTATTCATCGCCTTCGGTAATGTACTGGGTAACGGCAATCTTGCCGAGTATGTGCCTTTTCTCGGTCATCCGCTGATTCAAAACCTGGGTCAGCTGATTGCCAAATCCGCCGTATCGGTGCTGGTCAATCTGGCACTGGTCTTCGCCGTCGGCATTCCGGTAGGTCTGGCGGCGCGCGATAAGGGGTATGCCGCGCTGATTGGTCTGGTGACTTTTGTGGTGTTTATCAACGCCATGAATGTGACGCTCCAGCTTCAGGGCGAACTTGCTCCGGCTGACCAGATGAAAGCGGCGGGTCAGAGCATGGTTCTGGGTGTACAAGTCCTGGAGATGGGCGTTTTTGCCGGGATCCTGACCGGTGCGCTCTCGGGATATCTGTACAACAAATACTCGAGCGTACAGTTTAACGGCGCGATGGCGATCTATTCCGGCCATTGTTTCGTGGCCATTATCATGCTGCCCGTGTCGATGCTGCTTGGCGTGCTCATGAGCGAATTGTGGCCGTTTGCCCAGCATGGCATCAGCACTCTGGCGATGGTCATTAAGGGGTCGGGGCCGTTTGGCGTGGCCATTTATGGTTTCCTCGAACGCATTCTGGTGCCGACAGGCCTGCACCATCTGGTCTATACGCCATTCCTGTATACCGAACTGGGTGGGACACAAGAGGTTTGCGGCACGACGTATCAAGGCGCACGCAATATCTATTTCGCCGAAATGGCCTGCCCGGACGTGAAACAACTCAGCAGTACCGTCGTGTGGGATGCGCGCGGCATCAGCAAAATGTTTGGTCTGCCTGCCGCCGCGCTGGCGATGTATATGACTGCGCGACCCGAGCGTAAAGCCGCAGCCAAAGCCATTTTGATCCCCGCTGCGTTAACTTCGCTGCTGGTCGGTGTCACCGAGCCAATTGAGTTTTCCTTCTTGTTCGTCGCGCCGCTGCTGTTTGTGGTTCACGCCGTGCTGACAGGTATCGGCATGATGCTTTTCTCGCTGTTTGGCGTTCATGCCATTGGTGCGAACGGCATTATTGATTTCATTCTTTATAACCTGCCGCTGGGTACAGAAAAGTCCAACTGGCCGATGTACATCGTGGTCGGGCTGATCATGTTCGCGCTCTATTTCGTGGTGTTCCGCTTCCTGATCCTGCGCTTCAACATGAAAACGCCGGGCCGTGAGGATGACGATCAGGAAACGCGCCTGTACAGCAAACAGGAGTACCAGGCGAAAGGTAACAACGACGGTTTGGGAGAGTCCATCGTGGTTGGCCTCGGAGGCCGGGACAATATTGAAGTGGTGGATAACTGCTACACCCGTTTACGCGTCACCGTGAAAGATGTCGCCATCGTCGACGAGCCAAGGCTCAAAGCGACGGGCGCAAAAGGGATTATCAAACAAGGTAACAACGTTCAGGTGGTCTACGGGCTGCATGTCAAAAAAATGCGAGAAGCCGTTGAGACGTTTCTCTGAAGGAGAGCAACATGTTTAAACCCCCATTTATTCTGTCCATTGCCGGTGGCGGCAGCACCTACACCCCAGGGATTGTGAAAAGCCTGATGGTGCAGCTGGAGAAATTCCCGCTGGCGGAAATTCGCCTCTACGACATTGATGCCGCAAGACAGGACACCATTGCTCCGGTGGTCGAAAAGGTGATTCGTGACCACAGCCAAAGCATCAAATTTACCGTCACTCACGATCCTGAAGTGGCGTTTAGCGGGGCGCATTTCATTTTCGCCCAGATGCGCGTCGGCCAGTACAAAATGCGCGAACAGGACGAGAAGATCCCGTTGCGCCACGGTGTTGTCGGGCAGGAAACCTGCGGCCCTGGCGGTCTGGCTTACGGTCTGCGTACCATCCTGCCGATGGTCGAATTAATCGATCTGGTAGAGCGTTACGCCCACAAAAAAGCGTGGATCGTGAACTATTCCAATCCGGCTGCTATCGTCGCGGAAGGTGTGCGCCGCCTGCGCCCGAACGCTCGGGTACTGAATATTTGCGATATGCCGGTTGCGGCAATGCGCAATATGGGGGCGATCCTCGGCGTTGACCGCCATAAGCTGGAAGTGGACTACTTTGGCCTGAACCACTTCGGCTGGTTTACCCGCGTACTGGTGGATGGAGAAGATAAGCTGCCGGAGCTGCGTCGCCACATCGCAAAATACGGCCTGCTGACGGAAGACGCTGCTAAGACCGATCCGCAGCACTCCGATCCGTCGTGGGTAAAAACCTGGCGCAACATCAAGCCCATCATGGATAACTTCCCGGAATATCTGCCGAATCCGTATCTTCAGTATTACCTGATGCCGAATCAGATTGTTGAACATCAGAACCCGGACTACACCCGCGCCAACGAAGTGATGAACGGGCGTGAGAAAAAACTGTTCGCGGCCGCGGAAGAGTACAAACGTACCGGCGTGTTATCTGATGCTTTCCACGTAGGCGTCCACGGCGAGTTTATTGTCGATGTGGCCCGCTCGCTGGCCTTCAACCTGCGGCAGCGTCATCTGGTGATGGTCGAAAACCGGGGTGCAATCACTAACCTGCCTTACGATGCGGTGGTTGAAGTCCCGGCTTACATCACCTCAGAAGGGCCAGAGCCGGTTCGCGTAGGTCAGGTTCCTCTGTTCCATCAGACACTGCTGCAACAGCAACTCGCCTCCGAGCAACTGCTGGTCGAGGCAACCATCGAAGGCAGCTACGAAAAAGCGCTCCAGGCATTCACCCTGAACCGCACCGTGCCGACGATGGAACACGCTAAAGCCATTCTTGATGAGATGATTGAGGCTAACCGCGACTACTGGCCAGCGCTGCAAAAAGCCTGGCAGGACGGCGAAGCGGTGAAAAAATAAGGGGTTGCTCGCGAGTTGAACGTGGTTTGCTTGTCGGTGTCAGAAAAAACACCGACAATCCTTTCAATTCAAAAATGAAACGGAGGCAATCATGTCCACCTCATATTTTGTCGCAGCCGACTGGCTTCTCGAACACAGTGACGACCCGGAAGTACAAATTCTCGATGCCCGTATGGCGCCCCCGGGGCAAGAGCATCGCGACGTTCCCGCTGAATACCGCGCCGGACATCTTCCTGGCGCGGTATTTTTTGATATCGAAGCCCTGTCCGATCATACCTCCCCTCTGCCGCACATGTTGCCGCGTCCTGAAGCGTTTGCCGTCGCCATGCGTGAACTTGGCGTTAACCGTGAAAAGCATCTGGTGGTATACGATGAAGGCAATCTTTTCTCTGCACCGCGCGCATGGTGGATGCTAAAAACGTTCGGCGTGGAAAAGGTCTCCATCCTGGCGGGCGGACTGGCGGGCTGGAAGCGCGACGAGCTGCCGCTACAGCAGGGTCATGTCTCGCTGCCGGAAGGCGATTTTGAGGCTTCACATGACGCGAATGTCGTCAAACGCCTGACGGATGTGTTACTGGCTAGCCACGAAAAGACCGCACAAATCGTCGATGCACGCCCTGCCCCGCGTTTTAATGCCCAGGCCGATGAACCTCGTCCTGGCCTCAAGCGCGGGCATATCCCGGGGGCGCTCAATGTCCCGTGGGGCGATCTGGTGTTTGAGGGCGAACTGAAAACCACCGATGAACTGAGCGAGATTTTTGATCGTCAGGGTGTGGATCTCCATCGGCCTGTCATCGCCAGCTGCGGCTCCGGAGTGACAGCCTGCGTGGTCATCCTCGCTCTGGCGACGCTCGGCGCTACCGATGTGACCTTATATGACGGCGCATGGAGCGAATGGGGCGCGCGCGACGATCTGCCGATTGAACCCGCTCAGTGATGGATAATCGACTGGCGACACTGTTAACGCGCGGGGAGTCGTTGACCCGCGCGGAGTATCGCGTATTGGCTCACCTGACGGAGCATCCGCTGCTGGTGGGCAACATCACGGTGCGCGAGCTGGCGCAGGCAACATTTGTCTCTACCGCCACCATCATGCGCCTGTGTCAGAAACTGGGATTCAGCGGATTTAGCGAATTTATCTGGCACTGCAAACAGCTGTTATCCGATACACCGCACATTGCGACGCAGCCTCAGGATCTCCCGCAGCTACCGGCGCTGTTTAGCCAGTTTATCGCTAACTATCAGCAAACTTTTCAGTGGGTCACCGAGGAGAAACGCCGCCAGTTTTCCACGCTGTTACGCGAAAAAGAGAGCTTTTTTCTGTATGGCGCCGGATTTTCTTATTTGTTCGCAGAGTATCTGACCAAGAAATTGCAGGTGCTGGGCAAAACGGCTTTTATTTCCGGGCCGGGAGACAGCCGGAATATCTTTTTGAGCAACGCTTCGCGCTATCAGGTTTTCATCGCCGTATCGCGCAGCGGCGAGACTGAGCAGGTCCTGGATAAAGCGCGGATCGCTAAAAATGTCGGTATGACGGTGGTTGCGTTTACCCGCGCCTCCGCTAATTCGCTGGCTGGAATGGCGGATTTACATTTCGCGCTGTATGACGAGGCGGTGCATTACGCTGCCGAAGCGGCTGGCATCACATCGTTTGAGTCGAACCTGGTGCTGCTGATGGATTTGTTGCTGCTGGAAGCGACGGGGTGAGTGCTCACCCCGTACGCTATCAGATAATGCGGTTGGTTTTGAGATCGCGCAGGAATCCGCCCCAACGGCGCTCATAGAACGGGGTAATGTGCTCGGTGATGAAATGGCTGATGCCCTTTTCACCTTTAACTACCCGGCAGATATCAATCGGCTCATCCCCAGGAAGCGTGTCGGTTGCAACGCTGCCCGCGGCCTGGATAATTTCATCAATATCACCATCCGCTTCAATACCTATCAGCAAAATGGGTTGCTCATCGGCGCTCTCTTTAATCGAGCAAAGAAACGCGCGCTTCACGGGCTTGATGGTTTTGAACAGCGTGGTGAGAGAGTCAATCATCTGCGCCGGAGGCTCGGCCACTTCTGACAGCAACAGCGTCTCGCCGCCTTCCAGCACCTCTTGCGTACTGAGCGGATTTCCCTCTTCACCAATCAGATGACTGATCTCACGCGGGGTAAATTCCTTTCCGGTCGGCAGTTTTGCGTTCAGGAACAGAGTCTCGCCGAGCGTCATCTCAAACAGCGTGCGCACAGGCATCACGACAAAGGCCTGTTCATCTTCCACCGCTTTCTGTAACGCTTCCAGCGAGGTAAAGAACGGGATCACCGAGGTGCCATCATCCTTTTCCCAGTGCAGAAGATCCAGTGCGCTATCCTCAACAACCTGTTCACCTTCCGCCGCCGTACCGGGAACCCAAACGGTCGACTCCAGCAGCGTGCGGAAAAATGCCGGACGGTGGGCTGGCTCAGTGGCCGCCTGCTCCAGCAGGGTTTCTAATTCATTTTTGGCTTCGGACATAGTTATTCCAGATGGTGCTTTTCCCCTCATCCCCCCTCTTTCCAAAGGGAGAGGGAATTTAACACCCTCTCCTCTTTGAGAAGAGGGCTGGGGTGAGGGAATTTTAACACCCTCTCCCCTTTGGGGAGAGGGCTGGGGTGAGGGGCAACAATTACTCTGCGGTCAGCAGGTTCGCAATGGTGCGCACGCCAAGACCGGTTGCCCCAGCGGACCACTGCTCAACTGCGGCTTTACGGTAGGTGGCTGAACAGTCGATATGCAGCCAGCCTTCACGGTAATTTTCAACAAAGTGGGACAGGAAACCTGCCGCCGTGCTTGCACCCGCCGGATAGGCAGCGCTTGCGGTGTTGTTTAGCTCGGCAAAGTTGGACGGCAGCTGGCTACGATGGAACTCCGCCAGCGGCAGACGCCAGAAAGGCTCGTTCTCTTGCGCAGCGCTCGCCAGAAGACGGGCAGCCAGCTTATCGTCAAAGCTGAACAGCGCGTGGTAATCGTTACCCAACGCGGTTTTCGCTGCACCGGTCAGCGTCGCCATATCAATGATCAGCTCAGGTTTCTGCGCAGAGGCATCAATCAGGCCATCAGCCAGTACCAGACGACCTTCCGCATCGGTGTTCATCACTTCAACGTTTTTGCCGTTACGGTAGCGAATGATATCGCCCAGCTTGAACGCATTGCCGCTGACCATGTTGTCTGCACAGCACAGATACAGTTTCACACGCTTGTTCAGACCACGGGTGATGGCAAATGCCAGCGCGCCCGTAATGGTGGCCGCGCCGCCCATATCGGATTTCATGGAATCCATGAACGCACTTTGTTTCAGGCTGTAGCCGCCGGTATCGAAAGTGATCCCTTTGCCGACCAGGCATGCGTACACCGGCGCTTGTTTATCGCCGGTTGGGTTGTAATCCAGTGCCAGCAGCACTGGCGGACGCTCAGAACCGCGGCCTACGGTGTGGATCCCCATGTAATTTTGTTCGCGCAGATCTTCACCTTTGGTAATGCGATAAGACATTTTATCGCCTGCGACCTTACACAGCAGATCGACCGCGCGCTGCGCCAGCTGTTCCGGACCCAGCTCTTCTGCCGGAGCATTGATGGTATCGCGCACCCAGTCGATGATAGTCAGACGGTTTTCCAGCTCTTTCTGAGCGGATTCATCCAGGTTTGCCCACTCAATCTTACGCGTGCCTTTTGGACCTTTATAACCGGCCCAGAACGCCCAGCTGCGATCGGTATTCCAGCCTTCGCCTGCAAGCGTAACGTGCTTAATGCCCAGCCCGTCGATTTTACGCGCGGCGCGCTGGATCAGGCCCAAATCGTCGGTGTCGTTCAGATGGAGGGTAATGCCATCGTTGTTAATGCTATAGGTGGCTTTCTCACCCCAGCGTGCATCCGCAGGCTGAGTCGAGAGCGTAATCTTCATCGCTTCGGTCATTTTATTTATCCTTATTAGCAATTAGCAAACGGGCCGCCAGAGAAGGCAGCCCGTATGATATTTCTTTGCGCTAAACGTCTGCTTCATCTAACCAGACTAACAGAATCGCCTCCAGAATTTTTTCATTGGATGCGCTGGGATCGTCGTCAAAATCTTCCAGATCGCAGATCCACTGATGCATATCGGTGAATCGCACGGTCTTTGGATCGAGATCCGGGTTAGCGTCGTACAGCGCCTCGCCGATTTCACGGCTGTCGGTCCACTTCAGTCCCATACTACCCCCTGTTAATGCTCGCGCGCATGGTTGATAGTGTAACGCGGGATTTCGACCACCAGATCTTCATCGGTCACGCGCGCCTGACAGCTCAGACGGCTGTCCGGCTCCAGACCCCATGCTTTATCCAGCATGTCGTCTTCGTCTTCGGTGCTTTCCGCGAGGGAGTCAAAACCTTCACGCACGATGCAGTGGCAGGTGGTGCAGGCACAGGATTTTTCACAGGCGTGTTCCACTTCAATACCGTTGCGCAGGGCAACGTCGAGAATGGTTTCGCCGGTCTCAGCTTCCAGAACTGCGCCATCCGGACAGAGGTCCGCATGAGGCAGAAAAACAATCTTTGGCATATTAAACCTCGTCCACGGACTGGCCTTTCAGCGCGACACGGACAGATTTGTCCATACGGCGAGCGGCAAAGTCCTGGGTATGTTTATCAACGTTTTTAATCGCTTGTTCTATTGCGTCAGCGTCATCGCCATCGGCAACCGCGCGTAAATGTGCGGCAGCGTCGTCAATCACCTGACGCTCTGCGGCGCTTAGCAGCGCGGCATCAGCAGTGAGTGCGCCATTCAGACTTTCCAGCACGCGCGCGGCTTCAACTTTTTGTTCCGCCAGCATACGCGCCTTCACATCCTGTTCGGCATAGCTCATTGAATCCTGAATCATGGAGGCGATTTCGCCATCCGTCAGACCGTAAGACGGTTTCACCTGGATAGATGATTCCACCCCGGTCGATTTTTCCATCGCCGTCACGTTAAGCAAGCCATCCGCATCCACCTGGAAGGTGACACGAATATGCGCCCCGCCCGCAGGCAGCGCCGGAATACCGCGCAGCGCAAAACGCGCCAGCGAACGGCAATCCTGAACCAGCTCGCGCTCGCCCTGCATTACGTGGATGGACATCGCCGTCTGACCATCTTTAAACGTGGTAAACTCCTGCGCGCGCGCCACCGGAATGGTGGTGTTACGCGGGATCACTTTCTCAACCAGACCGCCCATGGTCTCCAGCCCCAGAGAGAGCGGAATCACATCGAGCAGCAGCATTTCGCTGTCCGGCTTGTTGCCGACCAGGATATCCGCCTGAATCGCAGCGCCAATCGCCACCACTTTGTCCGGATCGATAGAGGTCAGCGGCGTGCGGCCAAAGAATTCGCCCACGCGTTCACGCACCAGCGGTACGCGCGTTGAACCACCGACCATCACCACTTCCAGCACCTCGCTCGCGTCGACGCTGGCGTCTTTCAGCGCACGACGGCAGGCCAGCAGAGTGCGTTTTACGAGCGCAGCAATCAGTTCGTTGAACTGCTCACGGGTGATTTCGCCGCACCAGCCCGCCACGTTAACGGTGACTGACTGGGCATCGCTAAGCACAATTTTGGCGTCGATAGCGGCATCCAGCAGTTCGCGCTGAACGCGCACGTCGCTGCGATCGGGAATACCCGCCTGCTCGCGAATGTAATCGGCCAGCAGGTGGTCGAAGTCGTCGCCGCCGAGAGCGGAATCGCCGCCCGTCGCCAACACTTCAAACACGCCACGGCTTAAACGCAGAATGGAGATATCAAAGGTGCCACCGCCAAGATCGTAAACGGCGATTACCCCTTCCTGACCGGAATCCAGACCGTAAGCAATTGCGGCTGCGGTCGGTTCGTTGAGCAAGCGCAGGACATGCAGGCCCGCCAGACGCGCAGCGTCTTTCGTCCCCTGACGCTGTGCGTCGTCGAAATAGGCCGGAACGGTGATCACAACGCCGTCCAGCTCGCCTTCAAGCGTGGCCGTCGCCCGCGCCGCCAGAGCCTTCAGAATATCTGCCGAAACGCGAACCGGGTTGAGTAAACCGGCTGGCGTGGCAATCATCGGCAAGCCATTAACACTGGCCTGCAGCTGATACGGCAGATGGGGATAGCGAGTTTGAATATCTGCCAGCGAGCGGCCCATCATTCGCTTCACGGAGCTGATGGTGTTGGCCGGATCTTTCGCGGCGTTAGCGCGCGCGTCAAAGCCAACGGTGTGGCCCTGTTGCTGATAGTGGACGACAGAGGGCAGCAGATGACGCCCTTCAGCGTCTGCCAGCGTTTCTGCCTGGCCGCTGCGAACGGTCGCCACGAGGGAATTGGTGGTCCCTAAGTCAATGCCCACCGCCAGACGACGCTGGTGCGGTGCGGCGCTAAGACCAGGCTCACTAATTTGTAATAAGGCCATGTTAAGCTTCCAAAATCAAAAATCGAGCAGCTTTTCTTCGAGTTGTTCAGCACTGCTTCGCAGTTTATCGAGAAAACGCAGCTTGCGTACAGTGTCCGCCGCCAGATCCCACGTCTCGTTATTCAGTTGTTCAACCATCTGCTGATGACGGGTATCGAACATCGCTTTCACCCGTTTGATAAAGCTTTCAAGACGCGCTTCGTCTTTTGCCTGTTCGATCTCATCCAGCTCTTCGCGCAACTCCAGCTGTTCCATCAGGAAGGCGGTGTCGCGTACGGTATGCTGTTCACTGGCCAAATCAAAACCATGCAGCGAGAGCAAATATTCCGCGCGCGCTAAGGGGCTACGCAGCGTTTGCCACGCCTGGTTGATGGTGGCTGATTGCGAAACGGCAGCGAGTTGTTCCGCCTGAGACCCGCTGGCGAATTTATCCGGATGGAATTGACGTTGCAGATCCTGAAAACGAACCGTCAGGGCCTGGATATCGATCGGGTACTGGGCGGGCAACCCAAAGAGGGTGAAGTAATCCATAACAATCTCAGGGTTAGCCAATTAAAACAAACCCCACACGCAGCGTATCTGCGGTGGGGTCTGCGGGTGACGCGCGATTAAACGTGGAAGCTTTCGCCGCAACCGCACTCGTCTTTCACGTTCGGGTTGGTAAATTTAAACCCTTCGTTAAGGCCTTCTTTGACAAAGTCCAGCTGAGTGCCGTTAAGGAATTGCAGGCTCTTGCCATCGACTACTACCTTCACGCCTTTGTCTTCAAACACGGTGTCATCGCTTGCCGGTTCATCAACAAATTCCAGTACATAAGCCATACCGGAACAGCCGGAGGTACGTACGCCCAGTCGCAGGCCAAAGCCTTTACCACGGTTCTCCAGGAAGGAGCTTACTCGCGCGGCAGCGCTGTCGCTAAGGGTAATCGACATACTCAAACCTCAATTATTTTGCTTCACGTTTACTTTTGTAATCCGCAATGGCGGCTTTAATCGCGTCTTCTGCCAGGATAGAACAGTGAATTTTCACCGGTGGCAGTTCGAGTTCGTCAGCAATATCGGTATTTTTAATTGCCTGTGCTTCGTCCAGAGACTTGCCCTTCACCCACTCGGTGACCAGGGAGCTGGAAGCGATAGCAGAACCGCAACCGTAAGTCTTGAAACGCGCGTCTTCAATGATACCTTCATTGTTGACTTTGATCTGCAACTTCATCACGTCGCCACACGCCGGGGCGCCAACCATGCCGCTACCAACGCTTTCGTCGCTGTTGTCGAAAGAGCCAACGTTGCGTGGGTTCTCGTAATGATCAATAACTTTTTCGCTGTAAGCCATGTTGAATTCTCCTTCGTACCGATTAGTGATGTGACCATTCAATGCTGTTCAGATCCACGCCCTGTTTGAACATTTCCCACAGTGGAGAAAGGTCGCGCAGACGGCCAATGGAGTTACGAACCAGCTTGATGGTGTAGTCAATCTCTTCTTCGGTAGTGAAGCGACCTAAAGAGAAACGGATTGAGCTGTGAGCCAGCTCGTCAGTCATACCCAGTGCACGCAGCACGTAGGATGGCTCAAGGCTTGCGGAAGTACAGGCAGAACCAGAAGAGACGGCCAGATCTTTCAGCGCCATAATCAGCGATTCGCCTTCAACATAGTTGAAGCTGACGTTGAGAATGTTCGGTGCGCCCTGCTCGAGATCGCCGTTCAGATAGACTTCTTCCATATCTTTCACGCCGTCCCACAGACGGTTACGCAGACTGCGCAGACGCGCCATCTCGGTTTCCATCTCTTCTTTCGCGATACGGTAGGCTTCGCCCATGCCGACGATCTGGTGAACAGGCAAAGTCCCTGAACGCATGCCGCGCTCGTGACCACCGCCGTGCATCTGTGCTTCGATGCGAATACGTGGTTTACGACGAACGTACAGCGCGCCGATACCTTTCGGGCCATAAATTTTGTGGCCGGAGAAGGACATCAGGTCCACTTTCAGCTGGCTCAAATCGACAGGCAATTTGCCCACGCTCTGAGTTGCGTCAACGTGGAAGATAATGCCGCGCGAACGGCAGAGTTCGCCGATAGTCGCGATATCCTGAACCACGCCGATTTCGTTGTTCACGTGCATGATGGACACCAGAATCGTGTCATCGCGCATTGCCGCTTCGAGCTCTTTCAGATCGATAATACCGTTGCTCTGCGGGGCGAGATAGGTCACTTCAAACCCTTCACGCTCCAGCTGACGGCAGGTATCCAGCACGGCTTTGTGTTCGGTTTTGCTGGTGATAATGTGCTTGCCTTTTTTCTGATAGAAGTTGGCCGCACCTTTGATCGCCAGGTTATCGGATTCGGTTGCACCGGAGGTGAAAACAATTTCACGCGGATCGGCGCCAACCAGCTCAGCAATCTGATTACGGGCGATATCAACCGCCTCTTCAGCATGCCAGCCAAAACGGTGAGAACGGGAAGCTGGGTTACCAAAGTTTCCGTCCAGGGTCAGACACTGCATCATTTTCTCGGCAACACGCGGGTCCACCGGCGTGGTTGCGGAGTAATCGAGATAGATCGGTAATTTCATTGCTCTATAAACTCCGTACATCGCTTCAATGCAAGGAATCAGGCTACCGGCTGGATGTACGACCGAGTACACGGGGCAACGGATGCCCCGGCCTGATTCTGAAATTCTTTATAATTTTTTGCCCTAAATAGTTCGTGTTACAGCACGAAATATGACGGGCAAATTAGGCGCGTAATTTAACGTCGATAGCGTCTTGCGCGCGATTGTTACGTTGGTTTTCGTGGCTTTGCTGGCGACCAGAAACATCCAGAACTTCCTGGTTATTAACCAGTTCACCCAGGGTGATGTTGTTCAGGAAGCCGGTCAAACGGTCGCTCAGGTCGCGCCACAGCGCGTGGGTCAGGCATTTATCGCCGCCCTGACAACCGCCTTTGCCCTGGCAACGCGTCGCGTCAACGGACTCATCAACAGCGCTGATAACTTCACCAACTGCAATACTACCCGCGTCTTTACCAAGCAGATAACCGCCGCCTGGGCCACGAACGCTGGAAACCAGTCCATTTTTACGCAATCTGGAGAACAGCTGTTCCAGATAGGACAGGGAAATTCCCTGACGTTCAGAAATATCTGCCAACGGAACCGGGCCCGCTTCGGAGTTGAGCGCAACGTCCAGCATCGCGGTCACGGCATAACGCCCTTTAGATGTCAGTCTCATGTCTTACTTAACCTCAAACTCGCCCCTGCCCGGGGTTTTTTATTGTAAAATGGGGGTATTGCATAGCAGGGCCAAGTCTGACATTCCTGACTAAATTGGTCAACTATTTACTTGACTGTTTTAGTCAGGTATTTAACCTTCTGTGCCGTTTATTGTTCTTTGTTTTTTTGCTCAATAATTGAGGCCAACATACCGCGCAAAATGTTCAGCTCCTGAGTTTCAGGACGAGCGCGGGTGAACAGACGGCGCAGCTTATTCATCACCTGCCCCGGATGTGACGCGCGGATAAACCCGGTTGTGAGCAGCGTTTGCTCCAGATGACCGTAAAAGCGCTCCAGATCTTCAACCAGCGGATACGGGGTCTCTTCTTCGACAGCAGGACGTTCACTGTTTTCCTGCGTCGCCAGCCAGGCCATACGAACTTCGTACGCAATGACCTGCACCGCCATCGCCAGATTCAGCGAGCTGTATTCCGGGTTCGCGGCAATCGCCACGTGATAGTGACATTTCTGCAATTCATCGTTTGTCAGACCAACGCGCTCGCGGCCAAAGACCAGCGCAACCGGCGCATGTTCGGCTTCACCGACGCTTTTCAGGCCACATTCACGCGGATCGAGCATTGGCCATGGCAGCGTGCGGGAGCGCGCACTGGTGCCCACCACCAGACTACACCCGGCCAGCGCTTCGTCCAGCGTGTCCACAATCTGCGCATTGCCGATGACATCACTGGCGCCGGCCGCCAGTGCGATGGCCTGGGAGTCCGGTTTAACCAGCGGATTCACCAGCCACAGATTGGTTAAGCCCATGGTTTTCATAGCGCGGGCAACAGAGCCCATATTGCCGGTGTGCGATGTTTCGACCAGCACGATTCGAATGTTTTGCAGCATAATTTGATTTGTCTGAAGCCAGTGTATGAAGAATATTCCGACATATTATCATAAACGAGAGACATGATCCGAACTCGCTGCTATACTCTGCGCCGTTTTCGTTTCCCTGTTCTTTAACATCCAGTGAGAGTAACCGATGCAACATCCTATGTTGACCATCGCCGTGCGCGCAGCGCGCAAGGCGGGTAATGTAATTGCCAAACACTACGAAACTCCAGATTCTGTAGAAACCAGCCAGAAAGGCAGCAATGACTTTGTGACTAACGTCGATAAAGCCGCTGAAGCGATTATTATCGAAACCATTCGCAAATCTTACCCGCAGCACACCATCATCACCGAAGAAAGCGGTGAGCACGCAGGCGAAGATCAGGATGTTCAATGGGTTATCGATCCACTGGATGGCACCACCAACTTCGTTAAACGTCTTCCTCATTTCTCTGTTTCTATCGCTGTACGCATCAAAGGCCGCACTGAAGTGGCGGTGGTTTACGATCCAATGCGTAACGAACTGTTCACCGCGACCCGTGGTCAGGGCGCACAGTTGAACGGTTACCGTCTGCGCGGCAGCAACTCTCGCGATCTGGATGGCACTATTCTGGCGACCGGTTTCCCGTTCAAGGCGAAACAGCACGCTCAGACCTACATGAAAATCCTCGGCAAACTGTACACCGAATGCGCGGATTTCCGTCGCACCGGTTCTGCTGCACTGGATCTGGCCTACGTGGCCGCTGGCCGCGTTGACGGTTATTTCGAAATTGCGCTGAAACCATGGGATTTTGCTGCAGGCGAGCTGATTGCCCGTGAAGCTGGCGCACTGGTATGCGATTTCACCGGCGGTCATAACTACATGATGAGCGGTAATATCGTTGCCGGTAACCCGCGTGTCGTGAAAGCGATGCTGGCAAATATGCGTGACGAACTGAGTGACGCGCTGAAGCGCTAATTCCGTTTGTTGTGCCCGATGGCACTGTACTTACCGGGCCTGCGATCCTGTAGGCCGGATAAGCGCAGTGCCATCGTTCGTTTTAGAACGGTCGCAACCCCCGCCCTACCGGCACCGCGCTGATCCACATCGTCACCGCCGCCACCAGTAAAATCACCCCACCCGCTAATGCCAGCGTCGTCCAGCCCACCTGTCGCCACAACACCGGGGTTTTATTGCCGCTCAGTTTGACCGCCAACTGACGGAAACTGTGAACCAGCAGTGCCAGCGAGGTAATGGTTAATGACGTCCCTGCCGCCATCGCCAGCGCTGAAATCACACCCCAGCTAAATACACCGATGACCTTGCTGAACAGCAGCACCATGATCGCCCCGGAACAGGGCCGCATGCCCATAGAGAGGATGATCATCATTCGGGCGCGCCAGTCATCAATGCTGCGCAGCTGCTCCTCGCTGGGTAAATGCTGATGGCCACAGCCGCACTGAGCATCATGAACATGCCGGGCGGTAAAAGTTTTAAATTTGGGTTTTCGCAGCAAGGCTCGCAGTTTCTTTAGCGCCCGCCAGCAAAGCAACAGCCCCAGCACGCCCACCAGCGCGTAGCTTCCCCTCTCCAGCCAGAAGCTGCTCAAATGCAGTTGACGGGCCGGTAAACGCAAAAGCGTAAGCACAATCACCACCAGCGCGATGGCCACCAGACCTTGCAACAGCGAAGATGCCAGCGTCAGGCCGATACTCGATTTGAGTTTCGAAGGATGAGTCGCCAGCCAGGTGGTAATCACGATTTTGCCGTGCCCGGGCCCAAGCGCATGCAACACACCGTATAAGAAGCTGAAGATCAGCAGCGAACCGCCTGCTTTCGTTGGGTTTTCAGCCACCGCTTTCAGTAGCCCGCTCATCTGCTGATTAACGTCGCGCTGCCAGATGATGCTTTTCATCATCACCTGCGGCCACGCCTGCCAGAGCCAAAATCCGCCAGCGGCCGCCAGCACGAGGAACAGGACCAATGGCCATACATCGAGCCAGCGGCGTTTTTTGCTAAGCGAAGGGGAAATCACTGACATTGTACAGTCACCTGCTGCGCAAACTGTTTACCCAGATCCATGTCTTCCGGCGGCGCATCCGCTTTATCGAGGGACAGCGCGAAATTCAGCGTCTCTTCGCTGGGCTGCGGGGTATGTACGGCGATTTTGCAGCGCTTTTGCAGCGCAGAAGGAAGCGTTGCGTCCTTCTCTTCGGCATAACTCATATCGACGTAATAGGAGGGATCAAAAGTGGAGAAGATATATTTCTGTCCCGCAAGCGGCTGCGGCTGCGCCAGGGGCAGAATGAAGGTTAATACCGCCTGATGGCCGTCGCGCTCCAT
This sequence comes from Enterobacteriaceae bacterium RIT714, assembly GCA_009668015.1. Taxonomy (GTDB): domain Bacteria; phylum Pseudomonadota; class Gammaproteobacteria; order Enterobacterales; family Enterobacteriaceae; genus Enterobacter. Next base: position 45,290 of record WJYB01000010.1, on the reverse strand, counting down.
GCCGTATACCGTCGGTCGATTAAGAAATTTAACCTTTTGTCCGTTATGCCAGAATTCGGTGAAGTAGTGCTGGCCGAGCACATTGGCCATCACTTCCGCTGCCAGTTTTTTCCAGACCTCATCGCCAGGCTTTGCATTACCGGCATCGTAGAGCAGATCGGCAGAGGTGATTTCATCCATCGTCCAGCGCATTTTCAGGCCGCTCAGGTGTGTTTCATCGGCCACAATCTCAGTCTTAAGACTGATAAAACTATGAGGATGCGCAGCAGCGGTGAAAGATAAAACCGCAAAAAATAACGCGCAGGCGCTGTGTTTAACTATTTGCATCGTTTCCTCACGTGAAAAATTCTGTGATGTTCTCCCGCATTCCTGAAGGAAAGAGCCCCCGGCGCGCTTTCCAGCCCCCATCCTTTAGCTATTCTTATCGAATACTCTAACTGGATACCCGACAGATGATGACGACGCTTGAAAACCCATCTGTGCTTTCCAGTTCCCAGCGTCGCTGCCAGGTGCTGTTGATGTTTTACCTGCCAGGTTTTACCGTCACTCCGCAAAGCATTGTTGATATCAATGGGGTTGACGACGAAATCGCACGGCAAGATATAGCCGAGACTTGCGATGAAATCCAGCGCTATCACCGGCTCAACATCGCATTGCATCAAGACGGCTGCTACCGGATTGAAGGCACTACACTCGATCAACGTCTTTGCCTGCTGCACGGGTTGCGTCGGGCATTGCGGCTATGCCCGGGCTTCATCACTCAGCAGTTTACCCCGGCGCTCAAAACGGAACTTAAACAACGGGGCATCGCGCGACCTCTGTATGACGATACCAATCTGCGTGCGCTAATCAACTTCTGTGCGCGCCGCCTGCAGCGTCAGTTCGAGTGCCGTGATATTCAGTTTTTGCAGCTTTACCTGCAATATTGCCTGCTCCAGCACCATCTTGGACAGACGCCGCAGTTTTCTGCCATTCAGCGTAACTGGGCGCAGTCGCGCGGTGAATACCTGATAGCGCAGGAAATTGTCCGTCACTGGCAGCGGCGCGTCTTGCAGATGCCTCATACCGACGAACATCTGTTCCTGTCGCTGCTGTTTATGATGCTGCGCACGCCCGACCCATTGCGCGATGCCCATCAGCAGGATGAGCGTCTGCGCCGGGCCATTTCACGGATGATAGGGCGTTTTCGCGGGCAAACGGGAATGTGTTTTAGCGATGAACAAGGGCTGACCGACCAGCTTTATACCCACCTGACTCAGGCGCTGGATCGCTCGCTGTTTGGCATTGGTATCGACAACAGCCTGCCCGAGGAGATTGGCCGGCTTTATCCCCGTTTAATGCGTACCACCCGGGAGGTGTTATTTGAAGTCGAAGCTGAATTCGGGCTACGCTTCTCTGACGAAGAGATGTGTCTGGTCGCCGTAATATTCGGTGCCTGGCTGATGCAGGAAACGGATCTGTATGAAAAACAGGTGGTGCTATTAACCGGAGAAGATAAAGCCGCTGAAACGCTGATTGAGGGGCAACTTCGTGAACTCACCCTGCTACCCCTGAATATTCGCTATCTCACGCTTCAGACCTTCCAGAAGGAGGGGGCTCCGCGCGAGGCGGCGCTGGTGATTACCCCTTACGCTACCGCCCTGCCGCTGTTCTCACCGCCGCTTATTCATGCCGTCGAGACATTGAATACGCAGCAGCAAGAGCATATTCGCGCCATGCTGGAATCATAACGGCTGACTGCGCGCTGCCACTTTGGGACGAACGACCATCGCAGGCAGCGCCACCAGCGCCATGACCCAGAAGACGCCGTGGCCAAGATGCTGATACAGGAAACCCGCAAACACCGTCATCACCGCGATGCTGCCGCCCATCGCCACCGCGGAATAGACCGCCTGCAGACGAATGACGTCACTCCCCTCACGGGCAGAGATATAGCGCATCGCTGCCAGATGGCAGACGGTGAACGTACCGCAGTGCAGGATCTGCGCCACAATAAGCCACGGCAGATCGGTGGTCCAGCCCATAATTCCCCAGCGCACAACCCCGCAAACAGCGGAGAGCAGCAGTAAATCGCGAGCGCCAAAGCGGCGGAAGAGCTTTTTGCTCAAGGCGAAAATGATGACTTCGGCCACCACGCCAAGCGACCAGAGATAGCCGACCGCCGAGGCAGAATATCCCGCCCCCTGCCAGTAAATCGCACTAAAACCGTAGTACGCGGCATGTGCCCCTTGCAGCAGACAGACGCAGGCCAGAAAGCGCCAGCTCTGCACGATTAAGCCGCGCCAGGCGTGCCAGCCGGCACCTTCCTGATGGCGAGTTTCGCCCTTCGGCATCACCGACGGTTGTAACAGCATGCCCAGCAGCATCGAGGCAATCCCCACGCTGAGCAGCGCCAGAATGGCGTGATAATCGTAGATACTGACCAGTTTGCCCACCAGCGCCGAGCCAATGACAAAAGCGATGGAGCCCCACAGGCGCACACGTCCGTAGTCCATCGTGACCTGTTTTTGCCAGGTATTAGCCAGAGCATCCGTCAGCGGGACCAGCGGTGAGAAAAAGAGGTTAAATCCCACCATCACTACCATCAGCCAGGCAAACTGCTGACTGACCCAAAAGGCGGCGAGGAACACCAACGTGAGCAGCGCGAGGACGCGCATGGCTTTAATCAACAAAGAGGGATCGCTAACGCGCGGCGCAATGAGCAGGCTTCCCAGGAATCGCGCGACCAGACCCGCCCCCAGCAGGATGCCGATCATTTCTGGCGTCAGGCCGATCCCCTTGAGCCAGACGCTCCAGAAAGGCAAAAAAATACCGTAGCTAAAAAAATAGGTGAAATAGCTGAGCGCCAGCCAGCGTGTGGAATGCAAAACCATGAATCCCTCCCGTTTTGGAGGCGTTAGTCTGTCTTTAATACGGTGTCAACGCAAGCCACGATTAACAATAAACTAACACCTTTATTTTGAGGGGTTTTTAGCTCTCTTGCGGCTCAGGGTATCGGGTTTTGCTTTACATCCGTCATCGCCACAATAACAGGCGCTAAACGATAACGTCAGACAGGGAATCGCTCAACCTTCAGCGAAATAACAGAGTTGTCGTTTTATTTTCACCATGAAAAGCGTCGAATAAAACCGATATCCCGGGCAACGCCGCTCTGTCCAAAAATGACATCACTCGTATGCCTGATTTATTGAGAGAACCAAAATGGCGAGGCTGCGTTTTGTGTATTAATTTTAGGGTAAGCCCCACCGCAAAATGAGCCTGCCATGAACACATTACGCTATTTCGATTTCGGCCAGTCACGCTCGCTGGTACTGCTGATTGCACGTATCGCGATTGTTGTGCTGTTTATTATTTTTGGTATTCCGAAAATGACCGGTTTTGATGGAACAGTGCAATACATGACCACGCTCGGCGCACCTCTGCCGATGCTGGCGGCCATTATTGCGGTGATCATGGAAGTGCCGGTTGCTATTCTGATTGTGCTCGGTTTCTTTACCCGACCGCTGGCGCTGCTCTTTGTCTTCTATACGCTGGGGACGGCGGTGATTGGCCACCCCTACTGGGATATGAGTGGCGATGCGGTGATGTCTAACATGATTAACTTCTACAAGAATGTCAGCATTGCCGGGGGATTTCTTCTGCTGGCTGTGACCGGGCCAGGGACGATATCTATCGACCGTCGCTAGATAAAAAAAAGGCCGCTTGCGCGGCCTTTCTTATTTCTGCGAGGAAATTATGCGTAAACCGGGAAGCGTGCGCAGATATCCAGCACCTTACCTTTAATACGTTCAATAACCGCTTCGTCGTTGATGTTATCCAGAACATCACACATCCAGCCTGCCAGCTCTTTCACTTCGGCTTCTTTGAAGCCGCGGCGAGTGACAGCCGGAGAACCGATACGGATACCGGAGGTCACAAACGGACTCTTTGGATCGTTCGGTACGCTGTTTTTGTTGACGGTGATGTTCGCGCGGCCCAGAGCTGCGTCAGCTTCTTTACCGGTCAGGTTCTTATCAACCAGATCCAGCAGGAACAGGTGGTTTTCAGTACCGCCAGAAACCACTTTGTAGCCGCGGCTCAGGAACACTTCTACCATCGCTTTCGCGTTTTTGGCGACTTGCTGCTGATAAACTTTGAACTCTGGCTCCATCGCTTCTTTCAGCGCGACAGCTTTAGCCGCGATAACGTGCATCAGCGGGCCGCCCTGTGCGCTAGGGAACACAGCGGAGTTCAGTTTCTTATACAGATCTTCGTCACCGCCTTTCGCCAGGATCAGACCACCGCGTGGACCCGCCAGGGTTTTGTGGGTGGTGGTGGTCACAACGTGCGCATGCGGAACCGGGTTCGGGTAGACGCCCGCCGCAATCAGACCCGCAACGTGTGCCATATCAACGAACAGGTATGCACCGATGCTGTCTGCGATTTCACGCATTTTTGCCCAGTCAACCACACCGGAATAAGCAGAGAAGCCGCCGATAATCATCTTCGGTTTGTGGGCCTGAGCCTGCTTCGCCATATCTTCGTAGTCAATTTTACCGGACTCATCAATACCGTAAGGAATGATGTTGTACAGTTTGCCAGAGAAGTTAACCGGGGAGCCGTGAGTCAGGTGGCCGCCTTGCGCCAGGTTCATACCCAGAACGGTATCACCCGGTTGCAGCAGAGCGGTATAAACCGCGAAGTTAGCCTGCGAGCCAGAGTGCGGCTGCACGTTAGCATAGTCAGCGCCAAACAGCTCTTTGGCACGGTCGATAGCCAGCTGCTCAACGATATCAACGTATTCGCAACCGCCGTAGTAGCGTTTGCCCGGGTAACCTTCAGCATATTTGTTGGTCAGCTGAGAACCCTGCGCCTGCATAACGCGCGGGCTGGTATAGTTCTCGGAGGCGATCAGTTCGATGTGCTCTTCCTGACGTACTTTTTCCTGCTCCATAGCCTGCCACAGTTCGGCATCATAATCGGCAATGTTCATTTCACGCTTTAACATCCGCATCTCCTGACTCAGCTAACAATAAAATTTTGGCCTGAAAAAGGCAGTCCTGGTGGACGACGGGCAACAGTATAACCGAATAGTTGTGTGATAACAGGTCTTGACAAACGATTTTACGCAAACGTTTACCTGCACGCCACGCATGGGTTTGAGGAATAAAGACCTCGCGATTATCAATGGATTTCTTTTCAGGTTTGTGATGCAACTATTTCATGTTGCAAAGAACCATTTACAACGCAGGGTTATTTTTTATAAGATGCATTTAAAATACACATTAAAGAAACACCATAAGGAAGTTGCTATGTTAGACGCACAAACCATCGCTACGGTTAAAGCCACCATCCCTCTGCTGGTCGAAACCGGTCCTAAACTCACCGCCCATTTCTACGATCGCATGTTCGCTCACAATCCGGAGCTGAAAGAAATCTTCAATATGAGCAACCAGCGCAACGGCGATCAGCGCGAAGCCCTGTTTAACGCCATTGCCGCCTACGCCAGCAATATTGAAAATCTGGCGGTACTGCTGCCTGCCGTCGAGAAAATCGCTCAGAAACACACCAGCTTCCAGATTCAACCCGAACAGTACGATATTGTCGGCGGCCATCTGCTGGCCACCCTGGATGAAATGTTCAGCCCGGGCCAGGAAGTACTTGATGCGTGGGGCAAAGCTTACGGTGTGCTGGCGAATGTGTTTATCCAGCGCGAAGCGCAAATCTACAGCGAGCACGCGACGAAAAACGGCGGCTGGGAAGGCACGCGCGCGTTTCGCATCGTTGACAAAACGCTGCGCAGTGCGCTTATCACCAGCTTTGAATTTGCGCCTGTGGATGGTCTGCCCGTCGCAGATTATCAACCCGGCCAGTATCTGGGCGTGTGGCTCAAACCAGAAGGATTTCCCCATCAGGAAATCCGCCAGTACTCACTGACGCGCCAGCCGAACGGTAAAACCTACCGTATTGCCGTTAAACGCGAAGAAGGCGGTCAGGTTTCTACCTGGCTGCATCACGCAGCGTCAGTCGGGGATGTGGTGCATCTGGCGGCTCCGGCGGGTGATTTCTTTATGGCAGTTGAATCCCACACACCGGTTACGCTGATTTCTGCGGGCGTGGGGCAAACGCCGATGCTGGCGATGCTGGACACGCTGGCTAAAGCAAACCATAGCGCGCAGGTTAACTGGTTCCACGCGGCAGAAAATGGCGATGTTCACGCCTTCGACGATGAGGTTAAAACCCTTGCCGCTGGGATGTCGCAATTTAACGCCCACACATGGTATCGCCAGCCGACAGAAGCCGATCGCGCAGCGGCGCGCTTTAATAGCGTGGGTTTGATGGATTTACGTCAGCATGAAGGGTTATTCAGCGCAGCGGAAATGCAGTTCTATGTCTGTGGTCCGGTGGCATTTATGCAGTTTGCTGCGCAGCAACTGGTGGATTTGGGTGTGAATAAAGACAACATTCATTACGAATGTTTCGGCCCGCATAAGGTGCTGTAATGCGCTTTCCCCTCCCGGGCGGGAGGGGAATATTCAGCTTAGATCGCTGCGTCGTCTTCTTCACCCGTACGAATACGGATGACGCGCGCCACGTCAAAGACAAAGATCTTGCCGTCACCAATCTTACCGGTCTGCGCCGTGCGGATAATGGTATCCACGCAGGTTTCCACGATATCGTCAGTCACCACAATTTCGATTTTCACTTTTGGCAGGAAGTCCACCATATACTCTGCACCACGGTACAGTTCGGTATGGCCTTTCTGGCGACCAAAGCCTTTCACTTCTGTGACGGTCATCCCGGTGATGCCCACTTCAGCCAGCGCTTCACGCACATCATCCAGTTTGAAAGGTTTAATAATCGCATCAATCTTTTTCATGGTGGTTCCTTGAACTCGTGCCTGTCAGCTGCTTCGTAATCGGTTGCTCACAGTATCATAGTCAATCAAATATTGCGGTATTACTCTTTAAAATCGTTTGCTTCGAGCTCGTGACGCGACAGCAGTTTGTAAAACTCAGTGCGGTTGCGCCCGGCCATCCGCGCAGCGTGAGTGACGTTGCCTTTGGTGATTTGCAACAGCTTACGCAGATAGTTCAGCTCGAACTGGTTACGCGCCTCGACAAACGTTGGCAGCGCGGTATTTTCTCCTTCCAGCGCCTGCTCCACCAGCGCGTCGCTGATGACCGGCGAAGAGGTCAGCGCCACGCACTGCTCAATCACGTTCACCAGCTGACGCACGTTACCCGGCCAGCTGGCGGTCATCAGGCGCTTCATCGCATCGGTAGAGAACGCGCGGACGAAAGGTTTATGCCGGTCGGCGGACTGACGTAAAAGATGATTTGCCAGCAGCGGAATGTCTTCTGAACGCTCAGCGAGCGCGGGGATCTTCAGGTTGACCACATTCAGACGGTAATAAAGATCCTCACGGAACTCTTTGCGCTCCATCGCTTTCGGCAAATCGCGATGGGTAGCCGAGATGATCCGCACGTTAATGTCGATATCGCGGTTGCTGCCCAGCGGACGGACTTTGCGCTCCTGCAACACGCGCAGCAATTTCACCTGCAACGGGGCCGGCATATCGCCAATTTCATCAAGAAAAAGCGTGCCGCCCTCCGCCGCCTGGAAAAGCCCTTCCCGGCTGCTGACCGCGCCGGTAAATGCGCCACGGGCATGACCAAACAGTTCAGACTCCAGCAGTTGCTCCGGCAATGCGCCGCAGTTAATGGCAATAAAAGCATTATTACTGCGTGGGCTGGCGTTGTGGATTGCCTGCGCGAGGATCTCTTTACCCGTACCGCTCTGGCCGTTGATCAGCAAGCTGACGTCCGATTGGGCGACCATCCGCGCCTGCTCAAGCAAACGCAGCATCACCGGGCTGCGGGTGACGATCGACTCGCGCCACTTTTCATCAATGGACGGCGCGGAGTGTTCGAGCGCATCGTCGATGGCTTTATACAGCGCGTCCTTGTCCACCGGTTTGGTCAGGAAGCTAAAAACGCCCTGCTGCGTGGCAGCGACCGCATCCGGAATCGAGCCGTGGGCGGTCAGGATAATCACCGGCATGCCCGGCTGTAGCTTCTGGATTTCAATGAATAGCTGCATCCCGTCCATCTCGTCCATGCGCAGATCGCTGATCACCAGATCTATTTTCTCGCGACCCAGCGCTTTTAGCCCTTCCTGGCCACTTTCAGCGGTGACGACGCTGTACCCTTCGCTGACCAGACGCATCCCCAGCAGCTTCAGCAAGCCGGGATCGTCATCCACCAGCAGGAGATGGGCGGGTTTGCGACTTGTCATGGCTTCACTTCCTCTTGTTTCTGGGTATCACTTTCCTGATCCGGGGTTTTCGCGGGCTGCGCGTTGTTTTTCGAGCCATCCTGCAGATAATTACTGGCCGGTTTGCGGGTAGACAGTTGTCTCTCAATATCCGTCAGGTTTTCCAGCTTACGCGTTGTGGTATCCAGCTGGGAACGTAAATACTGCTGCTGCTGGCGCAGCGAGTCCAGCTCACCGTCTGCGGATTGCTGCAGCTTGCTGTAGCGGAAGCGTTCTTCGGCAAGCTGCAACTGCAGCACTTGCCCGTCACGCCACAATTGATACAGCGGGCGAATCTGGGCCGGAATTTGCGAACTAAGCGCATCCATTCGCGTGGTATTGGCGCGGCGTTCAACCGGGTTGATTTTCGCCGTGGCCAGGAGAATGCCCCGCTTAAAGGTATCCTGCCAGGTGTCATCGGCCCACAGATGGGCCTGCGCGCGAGCTGCCGCAGGCGCAAGACGCTCTGCGCAGTCCATACCGCGCAGCCAGAACAGGGGATTCGACTCCACTTCATGCCCCCCGAGCAGCCAGATGTCGTTGCAATCGGTAGAAAGGAAATCGGCCAACTGATGCTCAGGTAATTTATTGTCTTGTTTATCGCTGATGGCACTTTTTGGCGTGTGTGAAACGCACCCCGCCAGGAGCAGACATGACAGCCCTGAACGGAGAACTTTGCTGGAAAACGCTGCGATAATCGCGCGGGAAAAGACGTGTGACATACTCACCAGACTTAGATTCATTTCATTGATTTTTCCGGCTCAAGGGGCAGTTCGATTCGAAAGCACACATCCGCACGATCGTCATGCGAGATGTAAAGCTCACCGTGCATACGTCGTATGCAATCGCGGGCAATACTTAAGCCCAGACCGCTCCCTTTAACCGCACCTTTTCGCTGATGACTTCCCTGGAAAAAGGGCTCAAAAATCATCTTTTTTTCATCATCCGGAATGGGGCTACCGGTGTTGGCGACGTCGATACAGACCCGCGAACCGTGGGTAAAGCTGCGAATATAAATGTTACCGGATTCAGTACCATAGTGCACCGCATTGGAATAAAGATTATCCAGCACGCTCATTAACAGCATAGGCTCTGCAAAGCAGACCGGCTCATTGAGTTCCAGCTCGGTATGCATCATTTTAGCTCGCGCTGGCAGGCTGTGGGCGGAGAGAACCATATCCACCAGCGGTTCAATCTCCACTTTTTCCAGCTCGACGGCGCCGTCTGCAAGTTTACGATTGTAATCAAGCAGTTGCTCAATCAGCTTTTGCAGATTGCGGCTGCTGGCATCCAGAATCTCAACAATTTCTTTTTGCTCGGAGGTGAGCGGCCCCGCCACTTCGTCGGCCAGCAGCTCGGTGCCTTCGCGCATGCTGGCGAGTGGCGTTTTTAATTCATGAGAGATATGACGCAAAAATTGATGGCGCTGAGATTCCAGCCATGCCAGCCGTTCGGAGAGCCAGATGATGCGCTGCCCCACCGAGCGTAACTCCCGTGGCCCTTTAAAGACAACGGTGTTGCCAAGCGACTTGCCTTCCCCCAGAAGATTGATCATCCGCTCAATCCCCTTCACCGGCCCGATGATCATACGCGTAAACAGCAGGACCAATCCCAGACTCACCATAAACAGCACCAGCGCCTGCCAGCCAAAGAACTGACCGCGTTCGGCAATCTCTTGCTGAAGTTGCTGACCACGAGAGAAAACGACGGTGCGGGTGGACTGCACCATCTCGGTGTTGGCGTTGGCAAAGGCTTCGAGGCGAATAGTAGCGACGGCATCAGGGCCGCTATTTTTGCACTGTAGCTGGCCCAGGTCGTTCAGATCCTGGCGCAAAGCCTGGTAGAGTTTGTCATCGGGCAACACGCCGGCATGGGCATCCAGCATTTCGCTGTAGCGTTTACGTTGATTCTGATACACCTTCGCCAGCCTGGGGTCATCGAGCACGCAATACTGGCGATAGCTGCGCTCCATTTCCAGCGCCGCATTGGTCATCGCCTCGCTGCGGCGGGCATCAATCAGCGTGGTACGGTTAGTCTGCGCCGCCTGAGCACTAAGCGCATTAAGGCTCTGCCATGCCTGCCACGCCAGTACCAGCAGTGGTAACAGGATCAGCAAGAACGCCATCATAACGAGCTGTCGCAGGGAGCGAGGAAAAACAGGCCAGCGTTTCAACGCATTACTCTCTCAGTCAGGGTGTCAGGAGAGCGTAACCGAGTCTGCCCTTCAGATACAACAAAGCCGGGTAAAAACCCGGCTTTGTGATGGAATGAGGCGGTGCCTTACTCGACGTTTCGCCCTGGGTCTGATAAAGCATCGCTATAATCAGTAGTTGGACGGCAGGCACCTTGTTGTGCGTCATTCGAAGTTTATGTAGCGCGTCCCGAAGGGGCTGACATAAGAGGGTGAATGAGCCACTGGTTAATATTATGCAACAGCCGTGCCATAAATGAAAATAAAATATTAACACCATGAAAAACAAAGCATTTATCTCATTTTCATGTTGATTACCGATCGAATGATTTTCAGCCTAAGTGTCTCTAATCAGCAACACCTTAATCGGCTTTTTTCAACCCTTTTATTAATCAATGACTTAAATGTCTCCTTTTGGAGACATACAAGATCCGCTATTGTCGGGATTACCCGACACCGACTCCTGCGCACCGTCACAAAAAAAAAGCTCCCTGACGGGAGCTTCAAGAAAGGCGTGGGGATGGAAGTTAACCCAACTGTTTACGCGCGTTACGGAAAATCCGCATCCACGGGCTGTCTTCGCCCCAGTTTTCCGGATGCCACGAGTTACTCACGGTACGGAATACGCGCTCAGGGTGCGGCATCATGATAGTGACGCGACCGGTTTCGCTGGTCACCGCAGTGATACCATTCGCCGATCCGTTAGGGTTAGCCGGGTAGGTTTGCGTCACTTTGCCGAAGTTGTCCACAAAGCGCAGCGCGACCAGCCCTTTGCTTTCGAGCGTGGCGAGATGCGCTGAGTCACGCACTTCGACCTGGCCTTCGCCATGAGAAACCGCGATTGGCATTTGTGACCCCACCATTCCCTGCAACAGTAGCGACGGGCTTTGTGTCACTTCTACCAGGCTAAAACGCGCTTCGAAGCGGTCGGACTGGTTACGGACAAAGCGCGGCCACGCATCGCTTCCCGGGATCAGTTCACGCAGATTAGACATCATCTGACAGCCATTACAGACGCCCAGTGCCAGCGTCTGCGGGCGATGGAAGAAGGTTTCGAACTCATCGCGCACGCGGTTGTTGAAGAGAATCGACTTCGCCCATCCCTCGCCTGCACCGAGTACGTCCCCGTAAGAGAAGCCACCGCAGGCCACCAGCGCCTGGAAATCTTCCAGACCGATACGCCCAGCCAGCAGATCGCTCATATGCACGTCGATGGCATCAAAGCCTGCCCGATGGAACGCCGCCGCCATTTCAACATGGGAGTTCACGCCCTGCTCGCGTAACACGGCCACTTTCGGACGTGCTCCGGTCGCGATGTACGGTGCGGCGATATCGTCGTTGATATCGAAAGAGAGCTTCACGTTCAGGCCCGGATCGCTGTCCTTCGCTTTTGCCTCATGCTCCTGATCGGCACACTCCGGGTTATCGCGCAGGCGCTGCATCTGCCAGGTGGTCTCCGCCCACCACATACGCAGCGTTGAGCGGCTCTCGCTGAACACCGCATGACCGTCCGCTTCGATAACAAAGCGATCGCCGGTGACGGCCTTCCCGAGATAATGCACGCAATCTGCCAGACCGTACTGCGCCAGCAGCGCTTCAACCGCTTCACGATCTTCGGCGCGCACCTGAATGACCGCCCCCAGCTCTTCGTTAAACAGCGCCGCCAGACGATCGTCGCCCAGCGAGGCGATATTGGCTTCCACACCGCAATGACCAGTGAACGCCATTTCTGCCAGCGTCACCAGCAGGCCACCGTCTGAACGGTCATGATAGGCCAGCAGCTGACGCGCGGCGACCAGCGCCTGGATAGCGTCGTAGAACCCTTTCAGCTGCGCCACATCGCGCACGTCGGCCGGTTTATCACCCAGCTGACGATAAACCTGAGCCAGAGCAGTTGCGCCGAGCGCGTTGTGGCCTTTACCCAAATCAATCAGCAACAGCGCATTGTCTTTCGTCGAGAGCTGCGGTGTGATGGTATGACGGACATCTTCCACGCGGGCAAACGCGGTGATCACCAGCGACAGCGGAGAGGTCATCTCGCGCTGCTCGCTTCCTTCCTGCCAGCGGGTTTTCATCGACATTGAGTCTTTGCCCACCGGAATCGTCAGACCGAGAGCCGGACACAGCTCTTCACCCACCGCTTTCACCGCCTCGTACAGACCAGCGTCTTCACCCGGATGACCGGCCGCGGCCATCCAGTTAGCGGAAAGCTTAATGCGTTTGATATCGCCAATCTGCGTGGCGGCGATGTTGGTCAGCGCTTCACCCACCGCCAGGCGCGCAGAAGCCGCAAAGTCCAGCAGCGCGACCGGCGTACGTTCACCTAACGCCATCGCTTCGCCGTAATAGCTGTCCAGGCTCGCGGTGGTCACTGCGCAGTTCGCCACCGGGATCTGCCACGGTCCCACCATCTGGTCACGCGCCACCATGCCAGTTACCGAGCGATCGCCGATCGTAACGAGGAAGGTTTTCTCAGCCACCGCCGGCAGATGCAGAATACGGTTCACGGCATCAGCAATCGTGATTCCGTGCAGATCCAGCGCTTTGCCCGCAGCTTGACGGGTTTGCACGTCGCGGGTCATTTTCGGCGTTTTGCCCAGCAGCACATCCAGCGGCAGATCAATCGGCTGATTGTCAAAATGCGGATCGTTCATGCTCAGGTGCAGCGCTTCTGTGGCTTCGCCGATCACCGCATACGGTGCGCGTTCGCGGCGACACAGTTCATCAAACAGCGGCAACTGATCGGGGGAAACCGCCAGCACATAGCGTTCCTGAGATTCGTTACACCAGATTTCCAGCGGGCTCATTCCTGGCTCATCGCTCAGGATGTCACGCAGGTTAAAGCGTCCGCCGCGCCCGCCGTCGCTCACCAGCTCCGGCATGGCGTTTGACAAACCGCCCGCACCGACGTCATGGATGAACAGGATTGGGTTTGCATCCCCAAGCTGCCAGCAGCGGTCGATTACTTCCTGGCAACGACGCTCCATCTCCGGGTTGTCACGCTGCACAGAGGCAAAATCCAGATCCGCATCAGACTGGCCAGAGGCCATAGATGATGCCGCGCCACCGCCCAGCCCGATATTCATTGCCGGGCCACCCAGCACGATCAGTTTGGCGCCAACGGTGATCTCACCTTTTTGCACGTGATCGGCACGGATATTACCGATCCCGCCCGCCAGCATGATCGGCTTGTGGTAGCCGCGTAGCTCTTCGCCGTTGTGGCTATCCACTTTCTCTTCATAGGTACGGAAGTAGCCGTTCAGCGCCGGGCGACCAAATTCGTTGTTAAACGCCGCGCCGCCGAGGGGGCCTTCGGTCATGATGTCGAGTGCGGTAACAATGCGCTCCGGCTTACCGAAATCTTCTTCCCACGGCTGTTCGAAGCCCGGAATACGCAAGTTAGACACCGAAAAGCCCACCAGGCCCGCTTTTGGTTTTGCACCGCGCCCGGTCGCGCCTTCATCACGGATTTCACCGCCGGAACCGGTCGCTGCACCTGGCCATGGCGAAATTGCCGTCGGGTGGTTATGGGTTTCCACTTTCATCAGAATGTGCGTCGGCTCCTGATGGAAATCATAGCGCCCTGCTTCGCGGTCGGCGAAGAAGCGGCCAACCTCGGAACCTTCCATCACCGCCGCGTTGTCTTTATAAGCCGACAGCACGTGATCCGGAGTCTGTTCAAAGGTGTTTTTAATCATTTTGAACAGCGACTTAGGCTGTTCTTCGCCGTCGATAATCCAGTCGGCATTAAAAATTTTATGACGGCAGTGCTCAGAGTTGGCCTGCGCAAACATATAGAGTTCAATATCGTTCGGGTTGCGGTTCAGCTTAACGAACGCATCCTGCAGGTAATCAATCTCGTCATCCGCCAGCGCCAGCCCTAAACGCAGGTTAGCGTCAATCAGCGCCTGACGGCCCTGCCCCAGCAAATCCACGCTTTGAACAGGTGCGGGTTGATGGTGGGAGAACAGTTGCTGCGCGTCGTCCAGAGAGGCAAACACGCTCTCCATCATGCGATCGTGCAGTTCATCGGCAACCGTCTGCCATTGTTCTTTCGTCAGGGTCGAGGCTTCAACATAATACGCCACCCCGCGCTCCAGACGATTAATCTGGGTCAGCCCGCAGTTGTGGGCGATGTCGGTGGCTTTAGAAGACCAGGGGGAGATGGTGCCAGGGCGAGGTGTCGCCAGGATCAGTTTGCCGGTTGGCGCATGGCTGCTCAAACTCGGTCCATACTTGAGCAAACGTTCGAGCTGCGCCTGTTGCTGCGCATTTAACGGAGCATTCAGGTCAGCAAAATGGACATACTCAGCGTAAATATGGCTTACCGGAAGATCGGCAGCCTGAAAACGTGCCAGCAGTTTGTTGATACGGAAGGCAGACAGTGCAGGCGAACCACGCAGAATTTCCATCATAAGTCTCTCGTCTTCGAAGCGCCTGAGGCGCTTACAGTGTGCGCAAGGGGAAAACGGGCGTCATTATAGAGAATCCTGAGCGCCGACGAAACCGTTTGCGTCGAAATAAAATCAATACCGTTCTTTATCAATTGATGTGACCAAACTCTCTAATTGGTTGCCAACTGGCGCAAGTTTACGCAAAATGCCGCACATTCAATAGCAAACCTTATTCTTAACATGGCTACAGCACACTGAGGCATCGCACGGCGCAGAGAATTAACTAATTGAAAAAATTAAAGATTAATTATCTGCTCATCGGCATTGTGACCTTGCTGTTGGCAGCGGCCTTATGGCCATCAATCCCGTGGTTCGGCAAAGCCGAAAATCGTATCGCTGCAATTAAGGAGCGGGGGGAGCTGCGCGTCAGTACCATTAACTCGCCCCTCACCTACAACAATATTAACGGCAAAATCACCGGCCTGGATTATGAGCTGGCGCAGCAGTTTGCCGACTATCTTGGCGTTAACCTCAAAATCACCGTACGCCAGAATATCAGCCAGCTGTTCGACGATCTGGATAACGGCGATGCCGACATGCTGGCCGCCGGACTGGTCTATAACAGCGAACGCAGTAAAAACTATCAGCCGGGACCGACCTACTACTCCGTGTCACAGCAGCTGGTGTATCGCGTGGGCGGCGTTCGTCCACGCTCACTGGCCACACTTAACGATCAGCAACTGACGATTGCCCCCGGCCATGTGGTGATTGACGACCTGCGTTCGCTGAAAGAGAAGAAATATCCCGATCTTAGCTGGAAGGTCGATGAAAAGCTGGGCACCACGGCGCTGCTGGAGCAAGTGAAGGACAAAAAGCTCGCCTATACGATTGCCGATTCTGTGGCAATCAGTTTGTTCCAGCGCGTTCACCCGGAGATTGCCGTTGCGCTGGATGTCACCGACGAGCAGCCCGTCACCTGGTTTAGTCCGCTGGATGATGACCAGACCCTTTCCGCCGCCATGCTCGATTTCTTCAATTCAATGAACGAAGACGGCATCCTCGCGCGGCTGGAGGAGAAATATCTCGGTCATGGCGGCGATTTTGATTATGTCGATACCCGCAGCTTCCTGCGCGCCGTGGACAGTGTTCTGCCCGATCTGCAGCCGCTGTTTGAGAAATATGCTCAGGAGATAGACTGGCGTCTGCTGGCGGCGATCTCTTATCAGGAATCGCACTGGGACGCGCAAGCCACCTCGCCGACCGGGGTACGCGGCCTGATGATGCTGACCAAAAATACGGCGCAGAGCCTCGGCCTGACTGACCGTACCGACGCCGAGCAGAGCATCAGCGGCGGCGCGCGTTACTTACAGGATATGATGGCGAAAGTGCCGGAAACGGTGCCGGAAGAGGAGCGGATCTGGTTTGCACTGGCGGCCTACAACATGGGTTACGCGCATATGCTCGACGCCCGCGCGTTAACCGCCAAAACGAAGGGAAATCCTGACAGCTGGTCTGACGTAAAACAGCGTTTACCGCTGTTAAGCCAGAAACCCTGGTACAACAAGCTCACCTACGGATACGCGCGTGGGCATGAGGCGTACGCCTACGTGGAGAATATTCGTAAGTATCAGATAAGCCTGGTGGGTTATCTGATGGAGAAAGAAAAAGAAGTGACGGAAGCGAAGCATCTGGCGCAGAGCTACCCGGTGGTTTCTGTGCACGAGCTCAACCACCCAAGGACTTCAATTCAGCCTTTTGTTGCTTTTTCTGCTGACGGCGCATTCGAAAGAAATCACTTAATAGCCCCGAACACTCTGGTGCAAGCACCCCGTCGATAATCTGTACCTGATGATTCATGCCCGGGTGTCCAAGCACATCCATCAGTGAACCCGCCGCGCCGGTTTTTTCATCTCGCGCACCAAACACCAGCGTACCGATACGGCTATGCACCATTGCGCCTGAGCACATGACGCACGGCTCAAGAGTGACATAGAGCGTGGTATCCAGCAGACGATAATTTTGCAGCACCATGCCGCCCTGACGCAGAGCCATGATTTCGGCATGCGCAGTGGGATCGTGACGGCCAATCGGGCGGTTCCACCCTTCCCCAATCACCTGGTTATTATGTACCAGAACAGCGCCCACGGGCACTTCACCCTCGTCCCAGGCGCGTTGGGCAAGCGTGAGCGCATGGCGCATCCAGTATTCATGGTTGAGTTCAAGATCAGACAACGCAACGGTCTCCAGTGGAAAGCGGGCGGCATTATACACACCCGTTATGCTTATACACAAAATCATTCCAGTTGCTGAAGATCGCCCGCCGGGGTAACGCGCCAGCGATGCTGGCAGAAGTAAAGAAGTGGGTTGTCTTGTTTACTGTCGCTGTAACCGCTGTAGAGGCGCAACGGCGTGCCGATTTTTTTCTCCAGTTGCACCACCTTTTCATGGCCCAGACAGCGCAGGGTCAGCACCCAGCCACCGTATCGGCGGTCCATTTGCGTGGCGATCAGATTAACCCGCGGTAGCCAGGGCGTGTCGAAATAGACCTGTTCCACCAGCGGCTGCGGCGAACCGGTAATCAACCAGATATCCGCGTCATTGGCGTTGAGATAATTGGTGAGACGGTCCTGAACCACCGGAAACGCGGTGACATGACCGCGAAACCAGTGGACAAAATCCTGCTCAAGCTGTTTAAGCCGCGCTTCGCTATGGCCAAAAGTGCATCCCCACAGCAACAGGCTCATTGGCCAGCGCGCCGCACGTCCTTTGATCAAAAGCGCAATGCCGATGACGGGTAAAAGTGGCAGCACGAGCAGTGCATTCAGGGGCTGGCGACGCAACAGATAGCGCATGAAACTGCCAAACATATCTTGTTGGTGTAGCGTTCCATCTAAATCAAAAAAGACGACACGACGCTCGTGATTAACCAAACCTTACTCCTCTGGATCGTTGAACCCTAACAGCCAGGTAAACAGGAACCCGGCGATAACCGCTATCAAATAGCCTAACAGATAGAGCATGACTTTTCCGGTCACGATGGTTAATGCCAGGGGTAAACCGGAGATCCCGAAGGTAATAACGGTTGCCACTTTCCAGTAGCTGATCAGCGCACCGCCCAGCGCGCCGCCAAGACAGGCACCGATAAACGGCTTTCCAAGCGGCAGCGTCACCCCAAAAATAAGGGGTTCACCAATACCGAGCAAACCCACTGGCAACGCCCCCTTGATGACTTTTTTCAGGCGAGCGTTGCGGGTCTTCATCAGCACCGCGATGGCAGCACCGACCTGGCCTACCCCGGCCATTGATAATATTGGCAATAGCGCGTTGTAACCGTGCGCCTGAACCAGCTCAACGTGAATGGGCACCAGCCCCTGATGCAACCCGGTTAAGACCAGCGGCAGGAATGTTCCGGACAGAATCGCCCCGACCAGCAAACCGCCGCGATCGATAGCCAGCGACGCCCCGTGGGCGATCGCGTCGGAAATCCAGCCTCCGAGCGGTTGCAGAGCAATAATGGCCACGCTGCCCGTAATGAGTGTCGTCAGCAGCGGATTGAGGATCAGCTCTATCGAGCCCGGAAGCATGCTGCGCAGCTTTTTCTCGACCCAGCACATCAGGACAACCACCAGCAGCACCGCAATCACGCCGCCCCGTCCAGGCTGAAGCGCCTCGCCAAACAGGGTGATTTGCGCCAGTTGCGGGCTGGACAGTATGCCAGCCATCACGCCGCCCATGGCCAGCGATCCGCCAAACACCTTCGCCGCATTGACGCCCACCAGGATGTTCATAATGGTAAACACCGCGCTGCCAAAAATGCCCAAAATCCCCAGCATATTGGGGTAGTGCGTGGCAAAATCGCCGACGATATCCGGGCGCTTGAGAATATTGATGATGCCGGTGATCAGACCAGAGGCAATAAAAGCCGGAATCAGCGGAATAAAGACATTGGCCAGCTGTCGCAGCGCATCGCTCATCGGGGCTTTGTATTTGGCTTTTGCCTGCGCTTTGTTGCGTTCGGTATCGTCAAGCAATCCGGCTTCTTCGCCGGTCATTAACGCACGCATAGCTTCCACCACCTGCGCGGCTTTGCCCGGGCCAACAATCAGCTGATGTTGCGCCCCCTGTTTAACGTAGCCGCTGACGCCGGAGAGCTTTTTCAGACGATCCAGATCCAGCCGATCGTCGTCCTGCACTTCTACCCGTACGCGCGTCATGCAGTTTTCCAGACGTCGGATATTTTTCTCCCCGCCAATCCCCTGCAAAATATCGCTGGCGAGCGCTGCTGTCTTTTCCATACACGCCTCGGTTATTTTAGTTTTCTAAAGCCGCCCGTAAGAATCCCTGATGCGCATCGAGTTTTGCCCGCGCTGCCGCGGCATCCAGCCCGCTCAGAATCATCAGAATGGCCGGTTTCACCTCATGATCGGTCTGTTTGAGTACGTTTTCTGCTTCTTCGCGGCTCGCCCCGGTGGCCTCAACAACCATGCGACACGCTCTGTCCACCAGCTTGATATTGGTGGCCTTCATATCCACCATCAGATTCTGGTAGACCTTGCCGTATTTCACCATCGCGCCGGTAGAGATCATGTTAAGCACCAGTTTCTGTGCCGTGCCGGACTTCAGGCGCGTTGAGCCGGTCAGTGCTTCGGGTCCTACCACCGGAGAGATCGCAATTGCCGCCACCTGAGCAATAGGCGAGCCTGGATTACAGGAGATTGCAACGGTGGTACAACCCTGACTTTTTGCGTATTCCAGACCGCCAATGACATACGGCGTACGGCCAGACGCGGCCAGGCCGACGACCAGATCCTGCGCGGTCAGATTTAATGCCATGAGATCGTCGGCGCCCAGTTGATTATTGTCTTCAGCTCCTTCAACCGCTTTTAACAACGCTCCGGGGCCCCCGGCAATCAGTCCTACCACCCGGCCATGCGGCACACCAAACGTTGGCGGACATTCGGACGCATCCAGTACACCGAGACGCCCGCTGGTCCCTGCTCCCATGTAAATGATGCGTCCGCCCGATTTCAGCGCACTGGCAGCGGCATCCACGGCTTTGGCAACCTCTGGCAATGTCTCTTTCACTGCCAGCGCGACCAGCGTATCCTGTTGATTAAAACGGCTTACCAGGTCAAGGGTGGAGAGCGCATCCAAATCCATGGTTTGCGGGTTACGGGTTTCAGAAACTAATGAGCCGAGATTCATCTTTTGTACCTCAAGAATTTTTAATTCACATTAACCGTACTATAATGGAATATAAAATTCATTCGGGCGAGTAAAATTCTTGTTTTGCTGCAGCAATCACATTTTCGCCAGGAGAGCATATGAACTGTTTAATTCGTATTCGTCAGCGTTACGCGGGCTTTGCCCAGAGCGATAAGAAACTGGCGGATTTCCTGCTGGCGCAGCCGGATTATGCCCGGCATTTGAGTTCGCAGCAGCTGGCAAGTGAAGCGGGAGTGAGCCAGTCGAGTGTGGTGAAATTTGCGCAGAAGATTGGTTTCAAAGGTTTTCCGGCGCTGAAGCTGGCCATCAGCGAAGCGCTGGTCAACAATCCGAATCCGCAATCCATGCCGCTGCATAATCAGATTCGCGGCGACGACCCCATGCGTCTGGTGGGTGAAAAACTCATCAAAGAGAATGTGACGGCCATGCATGCCACGCTGGATGTGAACAGCGAGGAGAAACTGCTGGAGAGCGTGGCAATGTTGCGGACTGCGCGGCGCATCATCCTGACGGGCATTGGCGCCTCCGGGCTGGTTGCGCGTAATTTTGGCTGGAAGCTGACCAAAATAGGTTATAACGCCATCGTCGAACAGGACATGCACGCCCTGTTATCCACCGTGCAGGCCATGGATCCAGACGATTTGCTGCTGGCCATTTCCTATTCCGGCGAACGGCGTGAGGTCAATCTTGCCGCCGATGAGACATTACGCGTGGGGGGCAAGATTCTGGCGATAACCGGTTTTACCCCGAATGCGCTCCAGCAGCGGGCGACGCGCTGTCTGTACACTATCGCAGAAGAACAAGCGACTCGCAGTGCGGCAATTTCATCGACCAGTGCGCAGATGATGCTGACGGATCTCCTGTTTATGGCACTGGTGCAACAGGATCTTGAGCATGCGCCGGAACGTATTCGTCACAGTGAAGCGCTGGTAAAAAAACTGGTTTGAACAGGGAATGAGCGTATAATGCCCGCCCTGTTTGTGATGTTTCTGAGATTTTCCTGATGGCGCTGTTAATCACCAAAAAATGCATCAATTGCGATATGTGCGAACCCGAATGCCCTAACGAGGCCATTTCGATGGGTGACAGCATTTATGAGATTAACAGCGATCGCTGCACCGAGTGCATCGGCCATTACGAAACGCCGACCTGCCAGAAAGTTTGCCCGATTCCCAATACGATTCTTAAAGACCCGGCGCACGCCGAGTCTGAAGAACAACTGTGGGACAAATTTGTGCTGATGCACCACGCCGACAAGCTTTAACTCTCAATAATCACCGTTGCACAGGCATAGTGACGCTCATCGGCCAGCGTCACATGCATATGCACGACACCGAGCTTTTCCGCCAGGTTTTGCGCCTCGCCCCACAGCCGCAGCCGGGGTTTGCCCAGTTCATCGTTAAAGACTTCAAACTGATTAAATGCGAGCCCGTTGCGAATACCTGTGCCGAACGCTTTAGCCGCCGCTTCTTTGACGGCGAAGCGCTTCGCCAGAAAACGCACCGGCTGTTGGTGCGTTTCCCAGATGGCCCATTCATTGTCGCTCAGTACCCGTTTAGCCAGGCGATCGCCACTACGGGCGATCACCGCTTCGATGCGGGCAATTTCGACAATGTCAGTTCCTAAACCCAGAATCGCCATTACTTACGCGCTTCCAGCATCAGGCGCTTCATTTCCGCAACGGCCTCTTTCAGACCGCTCATCACCGCGCGGCCAATAATCGCGTGGCCGATGTTCAGCTCGTGCATTTCCGGGATTTCAGCAATGGCTTTTACGTTGTGGTAAGTAAGACCGTGACCGGCGTTGACCTTCAGACCCAGACTCGCGGCATAGGTGGCCGCTTTGGCAATACGAGCCAGTTCTTTTGCCTGGGTGGCTTCGTCTTCGGCATCCGCGTAGCAGCCGGTGTGAATTTCAATATAGGGTGCGCCAACTTCCGCGGCCGCTTTAATCTGTTCATCATCAGCATCAATAAACAGAGAAACCAGAATACCCGCATCAGCAAGACGCTTGCAGGCATCGCGCATTTTTTCGCGCTGCCCAGCCACATCCAGCCCGCCTTCGGTGGTCACTTCCTGGCGTTTTTCTGGCACCAGACAGCAGAAATGGGGTTGCGTTTCACAGGCGATTGCCAGCATCTCTTCCGTCACCGCCATTTCGAGATTCATACGCGTATCCAGCGTCTGACGCAGAATACGGACATCGCGATCGGTGATATGGCGGCGGTCTTCACGCAAATGCACGGTAATGCCGTCGGCGCCAGCCTGCTCGGCGATAAATGCCGCCTGAACCGGATCAGGATAAGCAGTACCGCGTGCGTTACGCAGCGTGGCAATGTGGTCGATGTTGACGCCTAACAGTAATTCAGCCATGACAATCCTCGGTTTTCTCATTGTTCATTAACGCTTTGGCACAAACTGCCTGAATAATTCGCGACTCTTTAAGGGCTTGCCACCAAGATACGGCTTGAGGGCAATACGGGTAAAGCGTTTTGCCGCGCGCAAGGTATCCTGATCGGGAAATTCACGCTCATACAGCGCCCTGAGATGCCGTCCGGTAAAGGTCGTGTTGTCGATGACAACGCTGGCGATAAATCCTTTCTCTTCCCGATAACGGTAGGTCATGGCGTCATCCACCGCGTCGCCACTGCCCGCGCAATGGAGAAAATCAACGCCGTAGCCAAGGTGACCGAGCAGCGCGAGCTCGAAGCGGCGTAACGCGGGTTCAGGAGAGCCAGCTGCGCCAGCAAGCGCCTGAATACAGTGCAGGTAATCAAAAAAGAGTTCAGAGAAGCGGGTCTCGTGTTCAAGAACGCGTGAGATGAGTTCATTGACATACAGACCGCTGTACAACGTGATGCCTGACAGAGGAAGCGCAAGGGAGACGGCTTCGGCACTGCGCAGCGTTTTGACTTCGCCACGTCCGCCAAAACGAACCAGAAGCGGAGTGAAAGGCTGTAATGCGCCTTTCAGATTAGAACGTTTGGAGCGTGCGCCTTTGGCAACAAGGCGCACCCGACCGGACTCTTCCGTGAAGACGTCCAGCATCAGGCTGGTTTCGCTCCATGGACGGCTGTGCAGAACGAATGCACGCTGCCAGCCTTCCATCAATACTTATACTCTAAGGGTTTCAGATTGCAGGAAGGCCGCAAACGTGAAAGACGGCGACGGTTACAGGTCGTCGACATAACCGAGACTACGCAGCGCGCGCTCGTCATCAGCCCAGCCTGATTTCACCTTCACCCACAGCTCCAGGTGTACCGGTGCTTCAAACATATCCTGCATGTCTTTACGCGCTTCGATTCCGATGGTTTTGATTTTGGAACCTTTGTTGCCAATCACCATCTTCTTCTGCCCTTCACGCTCAACGAGGATCAGCCCGTTGATATCGTAACCGCCACGCTCGTTGGTCTGGAAACGCTCGATTTCAACCGTCACAGAGTACGGCAGTTCAGCCCCGAGGAAGCGCATCAGCTTTTCACGGATGATTTCAGACGCCATGAAGCGCTGAGAACGGTCGGTGATGTAATCTTCCGGGAAGTGATGAACAGCTTCCGGCAGATGCTTACGCACGATGCCCGCGATAGTATCGACGTTCATACCGGTTTCGGCAGATAACGGGACGATATCCAGGAAGTTCATCTGACTCCCCAGGAACTGCAGGTGCGGCAGCAGATCGGCCTTTTCCTGAACGTTATCAACTTTGTTGACCGCCAGAATCACCGGTGATTTGCCTTCGCGCAGCTTATTCAGCACCATTTCATCATCAGGCGTCCAGCGAGTGCCTTCAACAACGAAAATAATCAGCTCAACGTCACCGATTGAGCTGCTGGCCGCTTTGTTCATCAGGCGGTTGATCGCTCGCTTCTCTTCCATATGCAGGCCTGGGGTATCAACGTAAATCGCCTGATACGGGCCTTCAGTGTGGATTCCCACGATACGGTGACGCGTGGTCTGCGCCTTACGGGAGGTAATAGAAATTTTCTGCCCAAGCAGATTATTCAGCAGTGTTGATTTACCGACGTTCGGACGTCCGACGATGGCAATAAAACCGCAGTAACTCTTTTCTTCGCTCATTCCAGCTCCAGCATTTTCAACGCCTGTTCGGCGGCAGCCTGTTCCGCCTTGCGGCGACTTGAACCTGTGCCAACCACCGGTTCACTCAGGCCGCTAACCTGGCAATGGATGGTAAATTCCTGATCGTGGGCTTCGCCGCGAACCTGCACCACCAGATAGGATGGCAGAGGAAGATGACGACCCTGCAAATATTCCTGCAAACGGGTTTTTGGATCTTTTTGTTTATCGCCAGGACTGATTTCGTCCAGGCGCGTTTGATACCAGTTCAGAATGAGTTGCTCGACGGTCTGAATATCGCTGTCGAGGAAAACACCACCGATTAATGCTTCGACAGTATCCGCGAGAATAGATTCACGGCGAAAACCACCGCTTTTCAACTCACCCGGCCCCAGTCGCAGACATTCGCCCAGCTCAAACTCACGAGCAATTTCAGCAAGGGTATTGCCGCGTACCAGCGTTGCACGCATACGGCTCATGTCACCTTCATCCACGCGTGGAAAACGGTGATAAAGCGCATTCGCGATGACATAACTTAAAATGGAGTCACCCAGAAACTCGAGGCGCTCGTTGTGTTTGCTGCTGGCACTGCGATGGGTTAATGCCTGTTGCAACAACTCCTGATGCTGAAAAGTGTAGCCCAGCTTCCGTTGAAGCCGATTAATTACGATGGGGTTCATGCGATACCAGTAAATGAATGCGTCAAAAATGCAGCACACGAAACCGACCTGAGAAAAACCAACGCGGTTTCGTGTGCCGTGGCTCTGAGTCAGCGCCAACCTTAAACTCGGGGGAATATTCTATACACAACGACAGGGGATGTCGTTAGCCAGATGATATTATCTATTAAATAATTCACGTAACCACTTTTTAAGGTGGTTACGTGTTCAATTATCAGGATTAATGGATCCCGCCAATTCGGTTCAGACGAACCCCCGTTGGCCACTCCCCTTCCTGTTTTTCGAAACTCATCCAGATTGCCGTCGCTTTACCGACCAGATTAGCCTCCGGCACAAAGCCCCAGTAACGGCTGTCCGCAGAATTATCCCGGTTATCACCCATCATGAAGTAATGTCCCGGTGGAACAATCCAGGTCGCGAGCTGCTGGCCAGGCTGCTGGTAATACATGCCCAGCTGGTCCTGTGCGATCGGTACCGTCAGAATGCGGTGCGTCACATCACCCAGTGTCTCTTTACGCTCCACCAGGCGAATACCATTTTCTTTGGTTTCACCCTTTGGCAGCTGGAAGAAACCACTGGTTGCTTCACCGCCATTACGGCGCGCAAACGTCTGAACGAAATCGCTCGCCTCGACGTTTGAGTAGGTGATCGGCAATGCATTTTCACACGCCGTGCCAGAGCTGCAACCCGGCTGAACCGTCACTTCTTTCGCAACAGGATCGTAACTCACTTTATCGCCAGGCAAACCGACAGCGCGTTTGATGTAATCCAGACGCGGATCATCTGGGTATTTAAAGACCACGATATCGCCGCGCTTTGGATGCCCCGTTTCGATCAAGGTTTTCTGGTAGATAGGATCTTTAATGCCGTAGGCAAATTTCTCGACCAGAATAAAGTCGCCAATCAAAAGCGTTGGCATCATCGAACCTGACGGGATCTGGAAAGGTTCATAAATAAACGAACGCACCACCAGTACAATCGCCAGAACCGGGAATACGGATGCGCCTGTTTCAAGCCAGCCTGGTTTCGGGCTCACTTTTTTCAGGGTTTTCGTATCCAGCTGATCGCCAGTCGCTGCCTGAGCAGCGGCCTGACGCTCACGACGCTTTGGGGCGAAAATAAACTTATCCAGACACCACAACAGCCCTGTCACCAGCGTCGCAATGACGAGGATCAGGGCAAACATGTTCGCCATGCCAACTCCTTAAGAATTATTTTCCGTCTTTACCAACATGCAGAATGGCGAGGAACGCTTCCTGCGGCAGCTCGACGTTACCGACCTGCTTCATGCGTTTCTTACCGTCTTTCTGTTTCTGCAGCAGTTTCTTCTTACGGCTGACGTCACCGCCATAGCATTTCGCCAGAACGTTTTTACGCAGCTGTTTGACCGTAGAGCGAGCAATAATGTGGTTGCCAATTGCAGCCTGAATCGCGATATCGAATTGCTGACGTGGGATCAGCTCTTTCATTTTCTCGACCAGTTCACGACCACGATAAGGCGCGTTATCGTTGTGAGTGATCAGCGCCAGCGCATCAACACGCTCGCCGTTAATCAGCACATCGACACGTACCATGTTAGAGGCCTGGAAGCGTTTGAAGTTGTAATCCAGCGACGCATAGCCACGCGAAGTGGACTTCAGACGGTCGAAGAAATCAAGAACCACTTCTGCCATTGGAATTTCATAGGTCAGCGCAACCTGATTACCGTGGTAAACCATGTTGGTTTGAACGCCACGCTTTTCGATACACAGCGTAATGACGTTACCCAGGTACTCCTGCGGCAGCAGCATGTGACATTCAGCGATCGGCTCACGCAGCTCTTCGATGTTATTTAATGGCGGCAGCTTGGATGGGCTATCGACATAAATCACTTCTTTGTTGGTGGTCTGAACTTCATACACTACGGTCGGTGCCGTGGTGATCAGATCCAGATCGTATTCGCGCTCCAGTCGTTCCTGGATGATCTCCATGTGCAGCAGACCCAGGAAGCCACAGCGGAAGCCGAAGCCCAGCGCGGTTGAGCTTTCTGGTTCATAGAACAGAGACGCATCGTTCAGGCTCAGCTTGCCAAGTGCATCACGGAAGTTTTCGTAATCGTCAGAGCTTACCGGGAACAGCCCCGCATAAACCTGTGGCTTCACTTTTTTAAAGCCCGGGAGAGCTTTATCCGCCGGGTTACGTGCCTGCGTTAAGGTATCGCCCACTGGCGCGCCCAGAATGTCTTTGATAGCACAAACCAGCCAGCCCACCTCGCCACACTTCAGCTCGGTACAGTCGACCTGCTTAGGCGTGAAAATGCCCAGGCGGTCAGCGTTATAGACCTGGCCTGTACTCATGACCTTGATTTTATCGCCTTTGCGCATCGTGCCGTTTTTAATACGGACCAGTGACACAACGCCAAGATAGTTATCAAACCAGGAGTCGATGATCAGCGCCTGCAGCGGTGCATCCGCGTCACCTTCCGGTGCCGGGATATCACGGACCAGACGTTCCAGCACGTCAGGAACGCCGACACCGGTTTTCGCTGAGCAGCGCACGGCATCAGCCGCATCAATGCCAACAATATCTTCAATCTCTTCTGCAACACGCTCTGGATCAGCTGCCGGCAGGTCGATTTTGTTGAGCACCGGCACGACTTCGAGATCCATTTCCATCGCGGTGTAGCAGTTCGCCAGGGTCTGGGCTTCTACGCCCTGCCCGGCATCGACCACCAGCAGCGCGCCTTCACAGGCTGCCAGCGAACGAGAAACTTCATAGGAGAAGTCAACGTGGCCTGGGGTGTCGATAAAGTTCAGTTGATAGATTTCACCATCAGCCGCTTTGTAATCGAGTGTGACGCTCTGCGCTTTGATGGTAATACCACGTTCGCGTTCCAGGTCCATGGAGTCCAGAACCTGGGCTTCCATTTCACGATCAGACAGGCCACCGCAAATCTGGATAATACGGTCAGACAGCGTCGACTTACCGTGGTCAATGTGAGCAATGATCGAAAAGTTACGTATGTTCTTCATATAGTTAAATAATTATGCCTTACGAATTCCTGGAGGCCGCTGTTCTTAGCCTGACGTTTTTCAGTGCGAAAACGCAGCATTCTACACTACATCTTCGTCACCAGGAAATGCTCTTGAAGCCAAGCATAGCGCCAGAAAACGACGATTTCTGTTCTGAGATGTAAATAAAGATAAAGCCCGACGAATTATCGGGCTTCAGAAGTGAGCGTTTCTACACGAAGCATGTCTGGCGGAAGCCCTACGCTAAGGATGACAGGCTGCCAGGCTTCCCTCTCGGCGAGCTTCCCGGAAAAGCCGCGCGCCAGCATAAAACCGCCCACGCCGCCCAACGCTCCGCCACACATAGCGGCGAGATCGGTACCAAAAAGCATCTGGAAGATGCCTGCCAGTGCAAACAAGCCAACTAGCGGGGTGAGATAGACCAGCATAGCCGAACCAAGCAGGCTTCCTTCGGCAATCCCAAGCTCGACCTTTTGCCCTTCGGTAAGCGGCTGCTCACTCGGTACAGAGAGGGTGTGCGAGGTTTGCGGCCCCAGCTTATTTAACACACGGCTGCCACAACCGGCACGAGACGCACAGCTATTGCATGAGGCTTTTACGTCACAGCTCACCAGCGCAACGCCATTTTTCCACGAAATCACCGTGGCCCATTCTTTGATCATTGTGCCGTCCTGAATTTAATACTGTCGGCAATGCGCTTCGCCGTTTGCGGAGGCAGTTCACCGACGATAGTGATTTCTGCACTATCGCGCACGGTGGTGCTGACTGTTCGACGCCCGGTGCGAAGCATTTGTTCGGAACTGTTGGCCGTTGCGCGGTTGATATTCACCGAGAAGCTGAATAAACCGTCGGAATAGAGACGCGATTCAACCGGCGTATCAATCGTGGGAAGCTGACGTCGGCTGCTGGATATCTCGCTGAAACCTTGCGGTATCCATGATGGCACCCAGTTAAACTGGGTGTTATCGCCCGC
This sequence comes from Enterobacteriaceae bacterium RIT714, assembly GCA_009668015.1. Taxonomy (GTDB): domain Bacteria; phylum Pseudomonadota; class Gammaproteobacteria; order Enterobacterales; family Enterobacteriaceae; genus Enterobacter. The sequence goes on along the minus strand of WJYB01000010.1, from coordinate 16,447 downwards.
AGGCACGGACAGAAGCGGCGGAAGACTGGCTTTCGCCAGATTCTGCATACTGTTACCCACCTGACCATTCACGGTAAAAGAGATCACCCTGAACTGCTCCAGCGTTTCACCGTCCCGGTCAAGGAGATCGACCCGCATCGGCAACTTACTTTCAGCATCCATCCAGACAATGTAGCTGTAGCGCGTACCGTCTCTTGCGACCACGCGAATCACTTCGCAAAGTCTGTCTGCAATACGCGTACGACCGACGGAGATAAAATCGTAGAAGGGTGACAGGCGCTTGAAGTCTGTATAGACAAGTGCCGGGAGCGAATCGACGATGTAATCACCATTGAGCGTAAATGGCTCAAGGCCTGGCTCAAAGTAGCTGATTTCATTACCGCGCTGGACAACCTCACGGCGCGGACCGTCCATCTGCAAAAGTTGGGCGAGTGGCTGATTATCAAGACGAGCATGGCGATAGCGCAACGACTCTACACCCTGCTTATTGATACTGATAAAGGCCAACTCGTAATTGAGTGACTGGCTTGCCATGTTCATTTGCTGCAACAACGCCCCGGACGATAAATCAGCCGAGGCGTTGGCAGAGAAGAACAGGCTACCCGCCACTACAGACATGGCGCACCAAAGTTGCTTCATTACTGCGATTGTGTTCCTAAAGTTTGGGTTCCTGGCACTTGCACACCAGCCTGCTGGGTCTGTGCCTGCTCAAACTGAAGCTGCTCTGAGTGCAAACGACGCTGCAACTCATAGTCCTGCAACATCGCGTTAATGCGGCGGCGTTGCTCCTGCACCTGCTGCTGCTGGCCAGGGCTAACTGACGCATCAGCTGGCACGCCAAGGCTAACCGGACTCGCTTTACCCATCATCGGCAGCGTATTAAACACTGGCGCTTCAGGTTGCTGATTGGCTTCAGATTGACCGTTATAGTGCTGGACACCAACAATAACTGCAAGCGATACGCATGCTGCAACACCCATTTGGGTAAGTTGGCTCGCCCAAGGGCGCACTTTTTTCCAGAATGGCATTTTCTGCCACTGATGCGGGGCAGGCTGGGCTTCAGGAATCAGCGGAGTGGTCTGATGTACAGGCTCGTTCTCAATTGCCGCCATAACGCGAGCAGAGATATCGAAATGGAGAACATCGCCCGTATCACCGCGCATAGAGTCACGGATGAGATGGTAACTCTCCCAGGTCTTTTGCATCTCGGGAGAATGAGAGAGCTCGTGTAGCAGCTCACTGTCCAGCGTTTCACCATCCATTAAAGCGGAAAGTTTTTCTTTCTGCATGCCTAATACCTTTTCCAGTATTCCGCTATCGTCAACGCCTGATAAGCGGTTGAACTTTATTATCAATAGCTTCTCGAGCACGAAAAATTCGCGAACGAACCGTTCCGACAGGGCAATCCATGATAGCCGCTATCTCTTCATAGCTAAGACCATCAAGCTCCCGCAAGGTAATAGCCATGCGTAAATCTTCCGGAAGCGACTCGATCGTTCGAAAAACTATTTGTCTCAGTTCTTCTGACAACATTAAGTTCTCAGGGTTCGAAATTTCTTTTAACGCGCCGCCGCTTTCGAAATTTTCAGCCTCGATGGCATCGATATCACTGGAAGGCGGACGACGGCCCTGAGCGACAAGGTAATTCTTTGCTGTATTCACTGCAATTCGATACAGCCAGGTATAAAAAGCACTATCTCCCCGGAAAGAATCCAGCGCGCGATAGGCTTTGATAAAAGATTCTTGCACCACATCAGGAACATCTCCTGACGGTACATAGCGGGAAACCAGACTCGCCACTTTATGCTGGTAGCGGACTACCAGTAAGTTGAAGGCTTTCTGTTCTCCCTTCTGGACCCGTTCAACCAGGACCTGGTCCGTTAACTGCTCGCTCATCCGAGGTAATGTCTCCCCAAACCTAAATTCCACGCGTTATCGAAACGCCACTCTAAAAACACTGCAAAGTGAGCAAGCAGGGGGTTAGAGGGTCTGTTCATCAATAAGTTCCGTTACGCCTTTGTTTTTGTTCATCGTGTTGCAGACTGTTCATTTTCTCTCATTATAAGTCTGTTAACGATATGGACTCCAATTTCTATTAAGAAATGGTCTTTTTGCTGACAGCAGAGTACCGCAACACAGCTATTATTTCATCACATTATCTGACGCTAACGATCTGCTTCGCAAAATATTTTCTCTTTTTTACACGTTTTTCAGCTCTACATTTACGTTTAGTCTCTGCAACGCCTGATAAAAAAAACGTGCGATTCATCGCATCCTGGTGCTATTGTGGCTGAACACTGTTTAGTAAATTAAACAAACAATATGAACACAACTCCTGAACTTCAATGCGATGTACTGATTATCGGCAGCGGCGCTGCGGGACTCTCTCTGGCGCTTAGACTGGCCTCTCATCAGAAAGTGATTGTCCTGAGTAAGGGTCCGATGAGCGAAGGTTCAACGTTCTATGCACAGGGCGGGATCGCCGCCGTCTTTGATGAAACAGATAGCATAGCTTCGCATGTGGAAGACACGCTAATTGCCGGTGCAGGCATTGTTGACGAGCACGCCGCTGAATTTGTTGCCAGCAATGCAAGGCACTGCGTTCAATGGCTTATCGATCAGGGGGTTTTGTTCGATACTCATGTTCAACCCAATGGCGAAGAGAGCTACCACCTCACCCGTGAAGGCGGGCATAGCCATCGCCGCATCTTGCATGCAGCAGATGCCACCGGAAAAGAAGTCGAAACGACGCTGGTCAGTCAGGCCTGCAACCACCCTAATATCCAGGTGCTTGAGCGTAGCAATGCGGTGGATCTGATCATCTCCGATAAAATTGGTTTGCCGGGAACACGGCGTGTCGTCGGGGCATGGATCTGGAATCGTAATAAAGAGACCGTTGAAACCTGCCAGGCAAAATCCGTCGTACTGGCAACCGGCGGGGCCTCTAAAGTTTATCAGTACACCACCAACCCGGACATCTCCTCAGGCGACGGTATTGCAATGGCGTGGCGTGCTGGCTGTCGGGTCGCGAATCTGGAGTTTAATCAGTTCCATCCAACGGCGTTATTCCATCCGCAGGCGCGTAACTTTTTGCTGACCGAAGCGCTGCGTGGTGAAGGCGCTCACCTGAAACGTCCGGATGGTTCACGGTTTATGCCTGACTTTGATCCGCGCGGTGAGCTCGCTCCGCGCGATATTGTGGCCCGCGCCATCGATCATGAGATGAAGCGTCTCGGGGTCGACTGTATGTATCTGGATATTAGCCACAAGCCGGCCGATTTTGTCCGCCAACACTTCCCGACGATCTACGAGAAATTACTGGGCCTGGGTATCGACCTGACCAAACAACCGGTGCCTGTCGTTCCTGCCGCACACTACACCTGCGGTGGCGTGATGGTGGATGATTATGGACGTACCGACGTTGATGGCCTGTACGCTATCGGTGAGGTGAGTTATACCGGGCTGCATGGCGCAAACCGCATGGCGTCAAACTCGCTGCTGGAGTGTCTGGTTTACGGATGGTCAGCCGCAGAAGATATCGTTAAACGAACGCCTTATGCTCGTCATGTCGAACAGCTGCCCGCGTGGGACGAAAGCCGGGTGGATAATCCCGATGAATTGGTGGTCATTCAGCATAACTGGCACGAGCTGAGACTCTTTATGTGGGATTATGTAGGGATTGTGCGCACGACCAAACGTCTGGAGCGCGCGCTGCGCCGGATTACGATGTTACAGCAGGAAATCGACGAGTATTACGCCCATTTCCGTGTCTCCAACAATCTGCTGGAGTTACGTAATCTGGTCCAGGTGGCGGAACTCATCGTCCGTTGCGCCATGATGCGTAAAGAGAGTCGTGGCTTGCATTACACGCTGGATTATCCCGATCAACTGGCGGAATCCGGCCCGTCCGTACTCTCACCCCTCGCTCACATAAACAGATAAAACGCCTGGGTCAGCGCAGTGTAATCTTCGGAATAACGCTGGTCTGACCCACGGATCACCATTCTGTCGCTAAAGCACTCCCCCTCTTTCGGAGAGAGCGCTAATAACACGCGGTGCGGCAGCTTTCCTTCCGTGTCAGCAATATCGGTACGCAGGCGTAAGAACCAGCCGATGTCATTCGCTTTTTTAATAAACGTATTGCCAGTGCTTTCTGGCAGCACGACGCAGAAAAAACCTTCTTCCGAGATCAAATTCGCCGCTGCAGTCAACAGGGCATGATGATCCAGCGAACCGGTGTACCGCGCCTGCTCGCGTTCCGGCGTGGCGCATTCGACTCCCGGCTCATAATAAGGGGGGTTGCTGACGATAAGATCGTAACGCGCCGTTTGCTCTGTCGCCCAGGAAAGAATATCGGCACACTCCACCCGAACGCGAGTATTCCACGGGGATTCCGCCGCATTTTCACTGGCCTGGCTGGCGGCCTGGACATCAATCTCTACGGCATCAATGGTGACGTGCTGTTCGGTTCGTTGCGCTAACATTAGCGCTAAAAGTCCGCTTCCACTGCCAATATCCAGAACTCGCTTAACGCCCGCGACGGGAGCCCACGCTCCCAGTAAAATACCATCGGTCCCGACTTTCATCGCACAGCGGTCATGAGCAACAAAAAACTGTTTAAACGTAAAACCATCGCGGCGCAGCTGCGCTTTGGGTTGAGACATGTCAAAGCAACTCTTCTTATTGAAACCGGAGTAGCATAGGGGAAAGCGAAGGGGTGGAAAAGGGATAAATAGCCTAAATCATTCCGCTTACGGAGTGACCGCCACAGCGCGCCCCTCGATGGGTTTACATCAGTAAATGATTTGGATAAATGCGCGCAGCCAGGACATTCATAGCCGGAAGAGCGAGGGATATCCATACAAACAGATGAAGATTGCAGCCATAACGTCTATAATCAGCGCCCCACACAGAGGTAGAACATGACTGTAACGACTTTTTCCGAACTTGAACTCGATGAATGCCTGCTGGAAGCTCTCCAGAATAAAGGCTTCACACGCCCGACTGCCATCCAGGCGGCTGCCATTCCGCCTGCGTTAGAAGGCCGTGATGTACTCGGTTCTGCGCCGACAGGCACCGGTAAAACGGCGGCGTACCTGCTGCCCGTCTTGCAGCATCTTATTGATTTTCCTCGCAAGAAATCTGGCCCACCGCGTATTCTTATTCTGACACCGACGCGTGAATTAGCCGTTCAGGTTGCAGAACATGCCCGCGAGTTGGCTGCGAATACCCATCTGGATATCGCCACTATCACCGGTGGCGTCGCCTATATGAACCACGCCGAAGTGTTCAGTGAGAACCAGGATATTGTGGTGGCGACAACCGGGCGCTTGATGCAGTACATCAAAGAAGAAAACTTTGACTGCCGCGCGGTGGAAACGCTGATCCTTGATGAAGCAGACCGTATGCTGGAACTGGGTTTTGCGCAGGATATCGAACACATTGCGGGCGAAACGCGCTGGCGCAAACAGACGATGCTGTTCTCTGCAACGCTGGAAGGCGATGCGATTAAAGACTTTGCTGACCGTCTTCTTAACGAACCGGCTGAAGTTTCTGCAACACCATCCACGCGCGAGCGCAAAAAGATTCATCAGTGGTATTACCGCGCCGATGATTTAGACCACAAAGTTGAGTTACTGAAGCATCTGCTGAAGCAGGATGACGCAACGCGTACCATCGTGTTTGTGCGTAAGCGCGAGCGCGTGCATGAGCTGGCAGATAAGCTGCGCTCCGCCGGGATCAACAACTGCTATCTCGAAGGTGAGATGGCTCAGGTGAAGCGTACCGAAGGTATTAAGCGTCTGACTGAAGGTCGCGTCAATGTTCTGGTTGCCACCGACGTCGCAGCGCGCGGTATCGATATCCCTGATGTCAGCCATGTCATTAACTTCGACATGCCGCGTACCGGTGACACCTACCTGCACCGCATTGGCCGTACCGGTCGTGCCGGACGTAAAGGGATTGCTATCTCGCTGGTCGAAGCTCATGACTATATGCTGCTGATGAAAGTGGGTCGCTACATTGAAGAACCGCTGAAAGCCCGCGTCATTGATGAACTGCGTCCGACCACGCGCCCACCGAGCGAGAAGATGACGGGCAAACCGTCCAAGAAAGTGCTCGCGAAACGCGAAGAGAAGAAAAAAGAGCAGGCGAAAGAGAAACCGCGCGTGAAGAATCGCCATCGCGATGCCAAAAACATTGGTAAGCGCCGTAAGCCAAGCGGTACGCCACCAACGTCGCAAAACGAAGAGTAAAAAAAAGCCGGGTTAATCACCCGGCTTTTTTATTCCCCCAGAACCTCAAGCCTTACAGGCTTTCAGTAAAGGTACGCGCGATAACGTCACGCTGCTGTTCTGGGGTCAGAGAGTTGAAGCGTACCGCGTAGCCAGAAACACGGATAGTCAGCTGCGGGTATTTTTCTGGGTTCTTAACCGCATCTTCCAGGGTTTCACGACGCAGAACGTTAACGTTCAAGTGCTGACCGCCTTCCACGCGGACTTCCGGCTGGATGTCCATTGGGATTTCGCGGTATTCGATTTCGCCCAGTTTGTTGACCGGAACGATTTCGTCTTCAGCAAAACCGGCTTTCGCTACGACACAGCGCGCTTCGCCTTTTTCGCTGTCCAACAGCCAGAAAGAGTTCAGCAGATCGTCGTTTGCAGCTTTAGTAATTTGGATACCTGTAATCATGTCATGCCTCCAGGGCTACATTAATTAATGAATGTCGGCCTCTCGCGGCCAATTGGTAAAACCATTGTTGCTTGAGTGTATATATATCAGCCGCCACCCTATGATTCTTTGATTTAAATCAACAAAAAACGCAACCACACAAATAGTGTGGTTTGATTTTGTTGTTTCAGATCAATTTTAACCAGCCAAATACCCGCGCAGATTTGAGTAATTCAAATTAAATTGAAAGACTTAGCCGTAAATGTCGCGAGGAATTTTGCTCCCTTCCTTTAAACGGGTAAGCTAGGCACAGTTGAGAATTGCAGGAGAGCAAGATGACAACACCGTTAACCTGGCATGATGTACTGGCCGATGAGAAGCAGCAGCCCTATTTTATCAATACCCTGAATACCGTTGCGACCGAACGGCAGGCCGGCCAGACGATCTACCCGCCGCAGAAAGATGTGTTCAACGCCTTTCGTTATACGGAACTGAAGGACGTCAAAGTGGTGATCCTGGGGCAGGATCCTTATCACGGTCCGGGACAGGCGCACGGGCTCGCGTTCTCCGTTCGTCCGGGTATTGCCACGCCCCCTTCGCTGCTGAATATGTATAAAGAGCTGGAAGGGTCGATTCCGGGCTTTACCCGCCCTGCGCATGGTTATCTTGAGAGTTGGGCGCGCCAGGGTGTGCTGTTACTCAACACCGTGTTAACGGTTCGCGCGGGACAGGCTCACTCACACGCCAGTCTGGGCTGGGAAACCTTTACGGATAAAGTCATCAGCCTTATCAATGAACATTGTGAAGGCGTGGTGTTTTTGCTGTGGGGCGCTCACGCGCAGAAGAAAGGGGCGATCATCGATGCCCAACGTCATCATGTCCTGAAAGCGCCACATCCCTCTCCACTGTCGGCTCACCGCGGATTTTTTGGCTGTAACCACTTTGTTCTGACTAATGAGTGGCTGAAAAAACGCAATGATGCGCCAATTGACTGGATGCCCGTTTTACCGGCTGAAAGCGAGTGATTTCTTAGAAGAGATAAAAATAATAATGCCCGGCTATAACCGGGCATTATGGTAGACAAAGCAATATTAGGCTTTGTTCTGACGCCACCATTCGGCCAGCAGAACGCCAGTCGCAACGGAAACGTTAAGGCTCTCAACTTTGCCAGTCCCGTCGATGGATACGCTAAGATCGGCAGAAGAAAGCGCGGCATCGGACAGGCCATCTCGCTCCTGACCCAGCACCAGCACCATCTTGCGTGGCAGTGTCGCTTTAAACAGCGGCGTACCGGTATGGCTGGAAGTGGTCACGATTGAATAACCGGCTTTACGGAATTCTTCAATGGCATCCAGAACGCTCTCGCCAGTGATAGGCTGCACGTGTTCCGCACCACCCTCGGCAGTACGAATTGCCGCACCAGATTCCACAATCGCAGCATCCTGCAACAGCACGCCTTTCACACCAAAGTGCGCACAGCTTCGCATCATCGCGCCCAGATTATGCGGGTTACCGACATCTTCCAGCGCCAGCACGCAGTCATCGGCGTCAGCCTGACTGACCCATTGCTTCACCGTAGTACCGTTACGTTTTTTAATCAGGAAGCAGACGCCGCCGTGATGCTCTGTGCCAGACGCTTTCGTCAGTTCGGCATCATCCACCACGTGGTAGGCTTTGCGGTTCGCAGCCATCCAGCGCAGGGCTTCTTTGAAGCGCGGGGTGACGCTTTGAATAAACCAGGCGCGAACGATACAGTCAGGGCGACTCTGGAACAGCGCCTGACAGGCGTTCTCACCATAGACGCGGGTCTCTTCCGCGCGCTGACGGCGCAGAACTTCCGGATCAATAAAGCTCTTACCGCTAATACCGCCGTGATCGGCTTTCGCTGGCGCTTCCTCGCCTGGGGCGCGGGAAACGGTGCGCCATGGCGATGCGTCACGCGGGAAATCATCACGTGGACGATCGTCGCGACGGCGATCGTCACGCTTACGGTCATCACGTTTGCGGTCATCACCGCGGGTATTTTTGTCATCGCGGGCGGGGCGACGGCCACCGTCTGCACGAGATGGTCCCGGACGGCCCCCACCCTTACCGGTACGCGGATTTTGGGTGCGTTTGTCAGAATCATCATCACTGCGGACATACATCACTTTGACCTTGCCGCTTTTATTCTTCAGTTCGTCGTTCATGCTTTTCTCCACCAGCGCTGCGCGAAGCGCGCAGATTACCCGATGTGCAAGCGCATAGCCATTATTTCATACAAAAGCCTGTGACTATTGTTCCTATTGAATAAAACGCATTGTCGTTTCAAACAGGCTCGATGATAATATGTAACATATCAGAAACATTATCGGCCTATTGCCGCTATGTCCCACTGCATTATCAGAGGTTAGTTATGAATACCGTATGTGCCAACTGCCAGGCCCTGAATCGCATTCCGGATGATCGAATGGATGATGGGGCAAAATGCGGGCGTTGCGGGCATGAGCTTTTCGATGGCGACGTGATCAACGCAACGGGTGAAACTCTCGATAAACTGCTGAAAGACGATCTGCCGGTCGTGGTGGATTTTTGGGCCCCATGGTGCGGGCCATGCCGTAACTTTGCGCCCATTTTTGAAGATGTCGCCGAAGAGCGCAGCGGTAAAATGCGCTTCGTGAAAGTGAACACTGAAGCCGAACGGGAATTAAGCGCACGATTCCGCATTCGCAGCATTCCTACCATTATGATTTTCAAAAATGGTGAAGTGATCGACATGCTCAACGGAGCGGTACCGAAAGCGCCTTTTGATAGCTGGTTGAACGAATCTTTGTAACATTCGCGGGGCACATCTTGTGCCCCGTTGTTCCCTCTGCGAAAATGGCGTTTTTACTGCGCCTCTTCCATGACTGATAACGCCGTACTTCAATTGCGCGCCGAACGCCTGGCGCGTGCGACTCGCCCTTTTCTCGCCCGTGGCAACCGTGTTCGTCGCTGCCAGCGATGCCTTCTGCCCCTGAAACAGTGTCTGTGCGAAACGCTGACGACCAGTCATGCCCAAAGCCGTTTTTGTCTGGTGATGTTCGACACCGAACCCATGAAACCCAGCAATACCGGAAGACTGATTGCTGATATTTTGCCGAATACCGCCGCGTTTCAGTGGTCACGGACTGAACCGCCGCAGGCCCTGCTCGATTTGGTTGCCTGTCCTGATTATCAGCCGATGGTGGTGTTCCCTGCCTCCTATGCTGGCAATGCGCGGGAGGTAATTTCCACCCCGCCTACCGATAAACCGCCTCTGTTTATTATGCTGGATGGCACCTGGACGGAAGCGCGAAAAATGTTCCGCAAAAGCCCGTACCTTGATGCATTACCCGTGATCTCCGTCGATCTCTCAAGAGTATCAGCCTATCGCCTGCGCGAAGCGCATGCCGAGGGCCAATATTGCACGGCGGAAGTGGCGATCGCTCTGCTTGATCTGGCGGGTGACACTACGGCAGCCAGCGCGCTCGGGGATCATTTTTCCTGTTTTCGCGAACGCTATCTGGCAGGAAAACCCATTCGTACGGGAAGCGTCACAGCAGAAGATCCACAAAGCGTTTAAAATCATCAGGTCACTCGCGTTTACAGGAGACTTGTATGAGCCAGCGAGGGCTAGAAGCGCTACTTCGCCCTAAATCCATTGCCGTGATTGGCGCATCAATGAAACCCGATCGTGCGGGATACTTAATGATGCGTAACCTTTTGGCCGGTGGATTTAATGGTCCTGTCATGCCTGTCACGCCGGCTTATAAAGCGGTTCAGGGCGTCCTCGCGTGGCCAGATATACAAAGTCTGCCGTTTGTCCCTGATCTTGCCGTGCTCTGCACGCATGCCAAACGCACTATCGCGCTCCTTGAAGCGCTGGGCGAGAAAGGTTGCAAAACGTGCATTATTCTCTCGTCGCCCCCTGAGCAGCAGGCGGAACTACTGGCCTGTGCGAGTCGGTACCAGATGCGATTGCTCGGGCCAAATAGCCTCGGGCTGCTCGCCCCGTGGCAGGGTTTGAACGCCAGCTTTTCTCCTGTTCCGATACGCAAAGGTAAACTGGCGTTTATATCCCAGTCTGCCGCCGTTTCTAACACCATCCTCGACTGGGCGCAGCAGCGTGAAATGGGCTTTTCCTATTTCATCGCGTTAGGTGACAGCCTCGATATTGACGTGGATGAACTGCTCGATTTCCTGGCGCGTGACAGCAAAACCAGCGCGATTCTTCTCTATCTTGAGCATCTGAGTGATGCGCGCCGCTTTGTCTCTGCGGCACGCAGCGCCTCGCGTAATAAACCGATTCTGGTTATCAAAAGCGGTCGTAGCCCGGCGGCTCAGCGCTTATTGCATTCGCATTCGGGGATGGACCCGGCCTGGGATGCCGCTATTCAACGTGCCGGTTTGCTGCGCGTACAGGATACCCACGAGCTTTTCTCCGCGGTGGAGACGTTAAGCCATATGCGTCCTTTACACGGCGAAAAGTTGATGATTCTGAGTAACGGCGCGGCGCCCGCAGCGCTGGCGCTTGATGAATTGTGGTTACGCAACGGTAAACTCGCCACCCTGAGCGAAGAGACGCTGCTTCAATTACGTCAGGCGCTGCCTGTCAGCGTCACGCCTGGCAACCCCCTTGATTTGCGAGATGACGCCACCAGTGAACGCTATATCCAGGCGATTTCGTTACTGCTGGATAGCCAGGATTTTGACGCCCTGCTGGTAATCCACTCCCCCAGCGCCGCCGCGCCCGGCAGTGAAAGCGCGCGCGCGTTGATTGATGCCGTTAAGCATCATCCGCGCGGCAAATACGTCACCCTCCTGACCAACTGGTGCGGTGAGTTTTCTTCGCAGGAGGCCCGACGGCTGTTCAGCGAAGCGGGATTACCAACCTACCGTACGCCAGAAGGATCGATCACCGCCTTCATGCATATGGTGGAATACCGCCGCAATCAAAAGCAGCTGCGTGAGACGCCTGCGTTACCCGGTAATCTGAAAGCAAATGCTACCGAAGCCCACAATCTGTTACGACAGGCGATTGAGGACGGCGCCCGCTCGCTGGACACCCATGAGGTGCAGCCGATTTTGAATGCCTATGGCATGCAGACCCTGCCGACCTGGATCGCCGGAGACAGTGCCGAAGCCGTGCATATCGCCGAACAAATAGGTTATCCGGTCGCCCTGAAATTGCGTTCTCCTGATATTCCGCATAAATCGGATGTCCAGGGTGTGATGCTCTATCTGCGCACCGCGACAGAAGTGCAACAAGCCGCCGAGGCCATTTTTGACCGCGTCAAAATGACCTGGCCACAGGCAAGAATTCATGGGCTTCTCGTTCAGAGCATGGCGAATCGGGCCGGTGCCCAGGAATTAAGAGTGGTGGTCGACCACGATCCTGTCTTCGGCCCACTGATTATGCTGGGTGAAGGAGGAGTGGAATGGCGGCCGGAAGAGCAGGCGGTTGTCGCACTCCCGCCGCTGAATATGAATCTGGCCCGTTATCTTGTCATTCAGGCCATTAAGAGCAAGAAGATCCGCGCACGTAGCGCGCTCCGGTCACTGGACATTGCGGGTCTCAGCCAGTTTCTTGTGCAGGTCTCGAACCTGATTGTCGATTGCGCCGAGATTAAACGGCTGGATATTCATCCGCTTCTGGCCACGGGTCAGGAATTTATCGCGCTGGACGTTACGCTGGATATCGCACCATTCGATGGCGACCCGGAAAGCCGACTCGCGATTAGGCCCTATCCTCTTCATCTGGAGGAGTGGGTTGAGATGAAAAACGGTGAGCAAGCCCTGTTTCGCCCTATCCTTCCTGAAGATGAACCCCAGCTACGCGCCTTCATAGCCCAGGTTACCAAAGAAGATTTGTACTATCGCTACTTTAGCGAAATCAGCGAATTTACCCATGATGATTTAGCCAATATGACCCAAATCGACTACGATCGGGAAATGGCGTTTGTGGCCGTTCGTCATCGTGACGAAGGCGACGAGATCCTGGGTGTGACACGTGCTATTTCTGATCCCGACAATGTGGATGCTGAGTTTGCCGTGCTGGTTCGCTCCGATCTCAAAGGTTTGGGCCTCGGAAGACGCTTGCTGGAAAAACTTATTGGTTACACCCGAGATCACGGATTGTTGTGCCTGAATGGTATTACGATGCCGAATAACCGTGGCATGATCACCCTGGCGCGCAAGCTGGGATTTGACGTTGATGTCCAGCTGGAAGAGGGGATTGTTGCCCTGTCGCTTCGCCTGGCACCCACGCCCGGTCAAGAGTAAGGTACTGGAAATGTTGACCACTTTAGACAGTTCTGGTGGTATCATTATCCGCTTATGTTGTCTGAAAAGATCAGATAACCCTTCAATGAACAGAGAAGATACGCACTGTGATGTTGTCAAAATTTAAGCGTAATAAACATCAACAACACCTTGCTCAACTACCGAAGATTTCTCAGTCAGTTGATGATGTCGAGTTCTTTTACGCTCCCGCCCATTTCAGGGAGACGCTTCTGGAAAAGATCGCCAGTGCCACTCAGCGTATATGCATTGTGGCGCTCTATCTTGAACAGGATGAAGGTGGACGCGCTATTTTAAACGCCGTCTATGAAGCTAAACGTCAGCGACCGGAACTGGATGTTCGCATCCTGGTTGACTGGCATCGCGCGCAACGCGGCCGAATTGGTGCGGCAGCATCGAATACCAATGCCGACTGGTACTGCCGTATGGCTCAGGAGAATCCTGGCGTAGATGTACGTGTGTATGGTGTTCCCGTGAATACGCGCGAAGCCCTGGGCGTTCTGCATTTTAAAGGGTTCATCATTGACGACAGCGTGCTTTATAGCGGCGCCAGCCTCAATGACGTTTATCTGCATCAGCTCGATAAGTATCGTTACGACCGCTACCATCTGATCCGTAATGCACAGATGGCTGACATTATGTTTAACTGGGTCGATCAGAATCTGGTCCGCGGCCGTGGCGTAAACCGGCTGGATGACCCTAATCGTCCTAAGAGTCCGGAAATCAAAAATGATATCCGCCTTTTCCGCCAGGAATTGCGTGATGCCGTGTATCATTTCCAGGGCGATGCGGACAATGAGCAACTCTCCGTGACGCCTCTGGTGGGTCTTGGTAAATCCAGTCTGCTTAACAAGACTATCTACCATCTGATGCCATGTACGGAACAAAAACTCACAATCTGTACTCCCTATTTCAACTTACCCGCCATACTGGTGCGTAATATTATTCAGCTGCTGCGTGATGGCAAAAAAGTTGAAATCATTGTTGGTGATAAAACAGCAAACGACTTCTATATTCCGGAAGATCAGCCCTTCAAAATTATTGGTGCATTGCCGTATCTGTATGAGATCAACCTGCGCCGATTCCTGAGTCGCCTGCAATATTACGTTAATACCGATCAGTTGGTCGTTCGCCTGTGGAAAGATGAAGATAACAGCTACCATCTGAAAGGCATGTGGGTTGATGATAACTGGATGCTGCTAACCGGTAATAACCTTAATCCGCGCGCCTGGCGGTTGGATCTTGAAAATGCGATCCTGATTCACGATCCGCGCCACGAACTTTCTGCCCAGCGTGAACGTGAACTTGCTCTCATTCGCACCCATACGACGACAGTGCGTCACTATCGCGATCTGCAAAGTATCGCCGACTATCCTGTTAAAGTGCGGAAGCTTATTCGCCGTTTACGCCGTATCCGTATCGATCGTCTGATTAGCCGCATTCTGTAACGTCCAGGCCCTGTCACTGACAGGGCTTTTTTTGGAGGCCGTTATGCGTTTTTCTTTTCTGCTGACTGTTTTCTTGTTATCAGGCTGTAGCCATATGGCCAATGACAGCTGGCAGGGTCAGGATAAAGCTCAACATTTTATCGCTTCAGCAATGCTCTCCGCTGCAGGCAATGAGTACGCTCAACGCCAGGGCTTTAGCCACGATCGTAGTGCGGCTTTCGGACTGGTTTTTTCAGTGAGTCTTGGCGCATCAAAAGAGCTTTGGGATAGCCGCCCGGCAGGGAGCGGCTGGAGCTGGAAGGATTTCGCCTGGGACATAGCCGGTGCCAGCACCGGCTACGCATTATGGCAACTGGCAGATCACTAAAGACGAATACCTTTGCCTTTACGATGCAGCATTAGTGAGACGATAAAAGCCAACGCTCCCATAACTGTCACATACCAAAAGAAGATATTTTCACTGCCCATCGACTTGAGCGACAACGCAACATACTCCGCAGAACCACCAAAGAGCGCATTACCAATCGCGTAAGATAATCCCACGCCTAAAGCACGAACCTGAGCCGGAAACATTTCTGCTTTCAGTATTCCACTGATCGATGTGTAAAAACTCACAATAATCATCGCCATCATAACGAGTGCAAATGCGGCGTAGGGTGAGCTGACATGTTGCAGTGCCGACAGGATCGGGACTGTACAGAAAACAGAGAGTCCGCCAAATATTAACATCGACGTCCGTCGCCCAATTTTGTCAGAGAGCGCGCCGATAATTGGTTGGATAATCATGAACAGAAAGAGTGCAACGGTCATCACTATGCTGGCAACATTGGCATGCATCCCGGTAGTATTGACCAGATACTTTTGCATATAGGTCGTAAAAGTGTAAAAACTTAACGACCCGCCAGCAGTGAATCCAAGCACCATCAAAAAGGCTTTACGGTTACGCCATAATCCCTTCAGTGAGCCAGCCTCTTTCAGTGCCCTGACCTCTTTTTGCGAGGTCTCATCCAGTTGACGACGCAACCACAGTGCAACAACTGCCAATACAGCTCCCATTGCGAAAGGGATTCTCCATCCCCAGCTATGCAACTGCTCATCGGTTAGGATCTGCTGCAAAATGACAACGACCAGAATCGCTAATAACTGTCCGCCAATGAGCGTCACGTACTGGAATGAGGCATAAAAACCTTTGCGGCCTTCCAGTGCAACTTCACTCATGTACGTCGCGCTTGTTCCGTACTCGCCCCCTACTGAGAGGCCCTGAAACAATCGTGCTAATAAAAGTAGAGCCGGTGCCCACGTACCAATAGTCTCATAGCCCGGCAGGCATGCTATAACCAGCGAGCCCAGACACATCATGCACACTGAAATAAGCATTGAGGCTTTTCGCCCTCGCCGATCTGCGATTCGACCAAACAACCAGCCACCAATTGGCCGCATCAAAAAACCAGCTGCAAATACGCCGGCAGTTTGCAGTAGCTGTGTCGTGGTGTTTCCTGATGGAAAAAATATATGTGCAAAATAGAGGGAACAAAAGGAATAAACGTAAAAGTCGAACCATTCGACCAGGTTACCTGATGAGGCACTGATAATAGCCCATACCCTGCGGCGGGTATCGCCGTCAGCCAGCGTCCCGTTCGATGTGATACTTTCTGTCATTTTAGCGATGCTCCTGCCATAAGCTTATAACTTCGGCTTGCTGGGTACTGAGTCCCCAATCATTTAGTAAATGAAATGTTATAGTTTTGTTATGCTAGACATTGAGAACTGCGTCACACATTTACTTAGCAGGATAATCGATTCGGAGGAGTGCCAGAAAATCTCTTGAAGGACAAAAACGCAAAAAGGCCATCCTTTCGGATGGCCTTTTCACTTAATTAATGCCTGGCTGTTCCCTACTCTCACATGGGGAGACCCCACACTACCATCGGCGCTACGGCGTTTCACTTCTGAGTTCGGCATGGGGTCAGGTGGGACCACCGCGCTAAAGCCGCCAGGCAAATTCTGTTTCCAACGCGCATTCCTGCGCA
>WJYB01000001.1 GCA_009668015.1 Enterobacteriaceae bacterium RIT714 | reverse complement strand
GTAACTAAAAATACCTTTATATTAATGTCATGACATCGGCAAAAAAAATTAACCAGAAACAAATCCGATAAAGAATTCAAAATTTCAATTTTAAAGTTTGGAGTTTCTATTATGAGCACGAACGAACGCATTTTAAGCCCCTTCACATTACCGAATGGCACAGAACTTAAAAACCGTCTGTTAATGGCCCCGATGACCACCTGTACCGGTTATTATGACGGCACGGTGACCAGCGAACTGGTGGAATACTATCGCGCACGGTCAGGCAGTATCGGCACTATCATTGTTGAGTGCTGTTTCGTTGACGATTTGGGCCTGGCTTTCCCTGGCGCCCTCGGTATCGACAACGACGAGAAGATCGCCGGCCTGGCGAAAATTGCTCAGGCCATCAAATCCGAAGGCTCCCGCGCCTTGCTGCAGATCTACCACGGCGGCCGCATGGTCGATCCGAAACTGATCGGCGGACGGACTCCGGTGGGGCCGAGCGCCGTAGCCGCGCCGCGTGAAGGGGCCGCCACGCCGGTTGCGCTGAGCGGTGAAGAAGTCGAAGCGATGATCGCCAAATTTGGCGAAGCGGTTCGCCGCGCCATTCAGGCGGGTTTCGATGGCGTCGAGATCCACGGTGCCAACACCTATCTTATTCAGCAGTTTTACTCGCCGAACTCCAATCAGCGTGATGACGAGTGGGGCGGCAGCCGCGACAACCGCGCGAAGTTCCCGCTGGCGGTGCTGGATATCACTCACAAAATGGTGCGTCAGTACGCCGACGATGCGTTCATTATTGGCTACCGTTTCTCCCCGGAAGAGATGGAAGTCCCCGGCATCCGCTTTGACGATACTCTGTACCTGCTGGAAAAACTGGCGGCGCGTGGCGTCGATTATCTGCACTTCTCGGTGGGTGCGACGCTGCGTCCGTCAATCGTCGATACACAGGATCCCACTCCGCTTATCGAAAAATATTGTGCAATGCGTTCCGAAACGCTCGCACAGGTTCCGGTGATGGGAGTCGGTGGCGTCGTGAATGCGGCCGATGTCCACGACGCGCTGGACCATGGGTACGATCTGATTGCCGTGGGCCGCGCAACGATTGCGTATCCCGACTGGGCTGATCGGATTTGCAGTGGCGAAACGCTGGAGCTGTTTATGGACAGCACGAAGCGTGAAGCGTTGCACATTCCCGAGCCGCTGTGGCGTTTCTCGCTGGTGGAGGCGATGATCCGCGATATGAGCATGACCGAATCGAAGTTCAAGCCCGGGACGTTTGTCGAGAAAGTACAGGACGACACCCGTGAACTGGTTATCAACGTTAGCCTGGAAACCGATCGCATTGCAGACATTGCGCTCGCATCGGGTCCCGATGACGACGTGGAATTTGTCACCAGCTTTGAAGAAATTCGTAGCCGTATTCTCGATGCCAATACCCCCCATGTCGATGCCATTACCGGCGCAACCAGCCAGAGCGAAGCGGTCAAAAAAGCCGTTTCTAAAGCGATGGTGAAATCCGGCAAAGCGCTGGCCGCCGAAGAAGGTGTCGATCCTGATGCCGTCAAATGTGTGGATGTGGTCGTGGTCGGCAGCGGTGGCGCGGGACTGGCGGCAGCGATTCAGGCCTATGACGAAGGCGCCAGCGTGCTGATCGTCGAAAAAATGCCAACCATCGGCGGTAATACGATCAAAGCCTCTGCCGGGATGAACGCGGCCGAAACGCGCTTCCAGCGGGTGAAAGGCATTCAGGACAGCAAAGAACTGTTTTACCAGGAGTCGCTGAAAGGCGGCCATAACAAGAACAATCCGGAACTGCTGCGCCGCTTTGTGGAAAATGCACCTGAAGCGATTGAATGGCTGGCAACGCGCGGCATCATGCTTAACGACATCACCACCACCGGCGGGATGAGCATCGACCGTACTCACCGTCCGAAAGACGGCTCTGCGGTGGGCGGCTATCTGATCAGCGGCCTGGTGCGTAACGTCAACAAACGCAATATCGACGTGATGCTGGATACCTCCGTCAGCGAGATCCTGTTCGAAAACGGCGAAGTCACCGGTGTCCGCCTGACCACGGAAGAGAACGAAACGCTCACCGTTTCGACGAAGAGTGTGATTATGGCGACCGGCGGTTTCAGCGCCAATAGCCAGATGGTGGTGAAATATCGCCCGGACCTGGCCGGTTTCGTGACCACGAACCATAAAGGCGCGACCGGCGGCGGTATTGCGCTCCTTGAACGTATTGGCGCAGGGACCGTGGATATGGGCGAAATCCAGATCCATCCGACCGTGGAACAAAACACCTCGTATCTGATTTCTGAATCAATCCGAGGCGGCGGTGCCATTCTGGTGAACCAGAAAGGGAATCGCTTCTTCAACGAGATGGAGACGCGCGACAAAGTGTCGGCACAGATTATTGCCCTGCCGGAAAAATATGCCTACATCGTCTTCGATGAGCATGTTCGGGCGAAAAACAAGGCTGCCGATGAGTACATCGCTAAAGGTCTGGTGACCAGCGCCAGCTCGCCAAAAGCGCTGGCAGAAATGCTGGGTATGGATTATCACGCCTTCATGGCCACGCTTGAGCGCTACAATGGTTTCGTTGAAAAACAGCACGACGACGATTTTGGCCGTACCACCGCGCTGCGTGCGCCTGTCAACGAAGGCCCGTTCCACGCCATTCGTATCGCGCCGGGCGTGCATCACACCATGGGCGGTGTCACCATCAACACCGAAACCTGTGTACTGGACAGCGCTCACAAGGTGATTCCGGGGGCCTATGCGGCGGGGGAAGTGGTCGGTGGTATTCACGGCGGTAATCGTATTGGCGGGAATGCCGTGGCGGATATCATTATTTTTGGTACGCTTGCCGGACATCATGCGGCGATGCGCGCAAAAATGGCCTAGTTTCATCGCTCATGCAGGCCGGATACGCGGGTGCTATCCGGCCAGTCAACCAGGGAGCCTTTGCCATGTCCACCGACCCACGCGTTTACAGTTACTCCGCTGTTCTGATGGGTTCTCCCATCCTTCTGAAACTCTTTTCCCATAACGAAACGCTCGCTTCGCGGGTGTTTCGTCTTATCAAACAGTACGAAAATTTACTGACAGTCAATCGCACGCCGTCGCAGGTGATGGATATCAATCATGCCGCCGGGAAACACCCCGTCAGCGTCAGCCGTCCGGTATATGAGCTGATTCGCTGCGCGAAGGCGGCCAGTCTGCTGGAAAACAGCGCCTTTAATCTGGCGATCGGTCCGCTGGTCAAACGCTGGAAAATCGGTTTTCAGGGCGATAGCGTACCGCCGGAGTCAGAGATCCAGACGCTGCTGGCGATCACCGATCCGACGCAAGTCCTGCTCGATGATGCGGACTGTAGCGTGTTTCTGACCCGACCGGGCATGGAGATTGACCTCGGGGCCATTGCCAAAGGCTTTATCGCTGACAGAGTGAGAGATTTATTACGTCAGGAAGGGGAGACGCTCGGGTTGATCAATCTGGGCGGGAATATCCAGACGCTGGGTGCGCCAGAGGGCGGCTGGGCCGTTGGACTTAAAAAACCTTTCGGCGCGGCGGAGGAATTGATCGGTTCGCTGGTGGTCGAGAATAAATCGGTAGTGACATCGGGAACCTATGAGCGCTTTTTTGAGCGCGATGGCAAGCGCTATCACCATATTCTTGATCCGCGCAGCGGCTATCCGCTGGATAACGAACTCGACAGCGTCACCATCATTTCAAATGACTCTCTCGACGGCGATATCTGGACCACGCTGATTTACGGTATGGGCGTGGAGAAGGGCTGTGCCGCGCTACGCGCGCGGCCTGATATTGAAGCGGTGTTTGTGACGCGGTCCGGCGAGATCGTGACCTCTTCGCAGCGTCACTTCCGCTTTACGCTGCTCGACAATCGCTATCGCCTTACTGGCAATATTGCCTGAGCAGACCTGTCTGTTCCGGCTGCAGGCGATAGCGGTATACCGGACGCCCCGTCGCGCCATAGTGAATGCTGGTAAATAAGATATTAATTTGTGCCAGCCAAATGAGGTACTTACGGCAGGAGACGCGCGAAATACTGACCGCGTTGGCCAGGTCATCGGTGGAAAACTCCGCATCGGGATGGCCCTCAATCCACTGGCAAATGGTGCGCAGCGTCTGCGGCGTTAACCCCTTCGGCAGGCGTTTGCTGTCCGCCAGCTCCGGCGCACCGCCGTGCAGCAAACGATCGACATCGGCTTGTTCATAATATTGATGAGCGCCCATCAACTGCTTTTTCTCCTTCCAGCCGTTCAACGCCTCTTCAAAGCGCGGGAACTGGAACGGCTTGATCAGATAATCCACCACGCCGTAATGCATTGACGTCTGGATGGTGGCCGCGTCAGAGGCCGATGAAATCATGATCACATCAATGGGACGGCCCGACGCGCGAATCACCGGAAGCAGATCCAGCCCGTTATCCTGCTGCATATAGACATCCAGCAACACCAGATCGACAGGCTGAGTGGGGTCGTTAATCACCCCCTGCGCCTGACTTAGCGTGGAGGCGACGCCACAGCAGCTAAAGCCCTCAACCCGGTTGACGTACAAACGGTTAAGGTCGGCCACCATGGCATCATCATCGACAATTAAGACATTTATCACGCGATTTTCCTCTCGCTATCCCAGGGGATCTGAACAAAAAATTGAGTAAATACGCCAGGCTCGGATTCAACGGCAATCTCGCCGCCCAATTCTCCGAGCTGCTGACGGGCAAGGAATAATCCCACACCGCGGTTTTCACCTTTGGTGGAATAGCCCTTGGTAAAAATGTGCTCCAGCCGCGCCGGGTCAATTCCGGGACCATCATCGCTGATTTCACAGCTCAGCCAGCCGTTCTGATAGTGCATCAGCAGGCCAATTTCACCTTCAGCGTTATCGGACATCGCATCCAGCGCGTTTTCAATCAGATTGCCCAGCACGGTGATCAGCACCGTGACCTGTTCCGTATTTGGGGTGTCGGGCACCAGGCACTCGTCTGCCAGCGTTAAAGTGATGCCCGCCTCTTTCGCGCGATTCATTTTACCCAGCAGGAATCCGGCGATCACCGGGGATTTAATCTTGCGCTGGATCGCGCCAATATCGGTCTGATAATTTTGCGCCGTCTGGATGATGTACTCTTCCAGCTTGTCGTAGCGCTTCATGTGCAGCAGGCCGAGTATGACATGCAGCTTATTCATAAACTCGTGCGAATGGGTGCGCAGCGCATCCACGTAGCTCACCATGCCGTCCAGACGCTGCATCAACTGCCTGATTTCCGTTTTGTCGCGAAACGTGCAGATGGCACCAATCACCGCATTCTGACTTTTGACGGGGAAGGTGTTGCACAGCAACAGCCGGCCGTTGCAGTCGATCTCCTGATCCTGCAACGCCTGACCGGTTTGCGAGACCCGACGCAGTGAAGCCAGCATCGGCACGTGACGCGGTTCGTTCGTGTTGTTCATCGGCAGGAGCAATATCTGGCGGGCGGCGTGGTTAATCATGGTGACGCGGCCCTGACTGTCGACGGCAATGACGCCTTCCTTTAGCGATTGCAGCATCGCCTGACGCTGTTCAAACAGGGCGGAAATTTCATAGGGTTCAAGCCCGAACAGTACCCGCTTGAGCAGATGGACCACGCCCCAGATGCCGAGCGATCCCATCAGGGCGCTGAATAATACGGTCCAGATCACGTCCCAGCGGCCGCGACCGATCTGCTCGTCCACTTTATTGAGTGAGATCCCGATGGCGACCACACCGATTTGCTGATGCGCGTTGTCATAGACCGGGGTAAAAACGCGCAGGGCTTCCGCCAGTACGCCGTGGTTGATGGCAACATTTTCTTTGCCTTCCAGCGCCGGTTTAAGGTCGTCGCCAATAAAGGGTTTGCCGCGCAGAGTGTTATCTGGATGAGAGAAACGCACCCCCTGCATATTGGTGACCACCGCAAACAGCAGATCGTTGCGTTGAGTCACCGCGTCAGCGAGAGGCTGAATCTGGCTTTTCTCCGCCGGGAGCAGCAGGCCGCGTTTCACATCGGGGCTGTCCGCCAGCGTTCTGGCGATAGCGAGTGCGGTATCTTTTACCCCATCACGCGTGGCTTTGGTGATCTGCATGAAATAGAGCGCAAAAATAACCAGCAAAACCGACCCGATCACGCCGCACACCATCAACGTGACCAGGGTGTTGAGCTTCATCGGGCGCTTGCGCGTGATGGTTAAAGGCTGCAAATCGCTCATCGAAACCCCGTGGCTAATAATAAAGGGGTAATTATCGCTGATGACGGCACTTTCTTAAAGCCATGTAAAAGCTTGCGAATGCTACCTTTTTCGTGACTCCCTTCTCAGGCCATCCATATAAAACACTTTATAGTGTGTGGTAATTCATCGAAAGGAGGCATTTTATGAGCGTTAAGCTGAACGGTTTGAACAGGGAAAGACGTCACGCGGAGACGGCGGATATCGACAGGTTGTCGACTCTGGACATGCTAAATCTCATCCATCAGGACGATAAATGCATTACCGATTCCATTACTCCATTTTTACCTGTCATCGCCCGCGTCGTGGACAATGCTGCTGCCACCCTGAGTCACGGCGGGCGTCTGGTTATCGTGGGGGCGGGGGCATCGGGGCGAGCGGCTGTTCAGGCGGCGCTGGAGTTCGCTCCCGGTAAGCACCCCGTCGTGGGTATGGATGCCGGAGAAGATCCCGGGAGTTACGACAGGGGTGTCGCTGAACTTCAGGCCATTCACTTCTGCGAGCACGATATGATGCTGGCGTTGACCGTTAGCGGCAAAACGCCGTGGGTCTGGGGGGCGATGCGCCACGCCTGGTCGCTCAGCTCGCCCGTCGCCATTATTACCGGCGATGAACAAAGTGAAGCGGCGCAGCTCGCCAGTATGGTGATCGCGCCGCAAACCGGTCCGGATGTCGTCGCGGGCTTCACGAATGCCAAAGCGGCAATAGCGCAACAACTGATCCTGAAGATGATCGCCACCGGGCTGGCAGTGCGAACCGGGCGCGTGTACAGCAACATGCGCGTGGATCTGGAGGCCAAAACGACCAGATGGGCCGAACGCCAGATTGCGATTGTGATGGAAGCAGGCGGCTGTTCCCGTAGCGTGGCGAAAAGTGCGCTTGAAAGCTGCAACCATCACTGTAAAACGGCGGTGCTGATGGTCATGACGGGGCTGAATGCCTGGGAAGCCCGCGACCTGCTGGAGCAGAACAACGGTTTTATTCGTCTGGCGTTACAGGAAGCGCCATAACGGCATGGTCTGCCAGCGCTAAAGGTCGCGAAAGCGGCCTTTCGTCTTTCTCTCCCGCTGATCTGCACAAATCTTCACGTCATCTGAGCGCAATCCCTGATTCTGCGCCATCCGCAAGAACGCTCGGCAAAAATTGCGTGGGATCAACTTAACCCAATTCACCCGGCGTAAACCGTCGCATGTCGAAGAAATCAATGTCAAAATGTGACTTAATTCACAAATTTTAGCATTTGATGTGACGGCGGTAACGTGATAGCCGCTGATGGAAGGGTTAAACATGGAACAGAATAATCATCGCAGCCTGGGAGGCAAGCTGGCCCTGTGGGCGTTTTACGCATTTTGCGGGTACTTTGTCTGGGCGATGCTGCGCTATGTGTGGGTGGTGAGCAAAATAACATCCTCACCGGGTATGGTCGTCGCCGGCGACTTAGGATCGGCCAGCGGCAAATGGCTGGGCGCATTGCTGGGATTTTTGGTTCCTGGCACGGTTGGCTTGATGCTCGGAGGAATTGCCTGGTATACGCGACCGCGCGGGGGCAACGGGTGCCAGGAAGAGTGAAAGTTGGTAAGGTGACTGTTTTGTGAAGGAGAGAAAATGGAACTCACCCAATGGCAGCAGCGCCTCGAAGCCTGGCTAACGGAACATCACGCCACAGAAGATGCCGCGCATGATATTGCCCATTTCCGCCGCGTGTGGATGACGGCCCGGCAAATTATGGCGGGGCAAACCGTCGATCCGCTGGTTATCCTCACGGCCTGTTATTTTCATGACATTGTCAGTCTGCCCAAGAATCATCCCGACCGTAGCCAGTCATCCCGCCTTGCGGCGCGAAAGACCCGGCAAATCCTCAATGACGCTTTTCCTGATTTCCCGCCGGACCGCATCCCTGCCGTTGAACACGCTATCGAAGCGCACAGCTTTAGCGCCGGAATCACGCCACACAGCGCCGAGGCCAAAATTGTCCAGGACGCCGACAGACTGGAAGCCCTGGGCGCGATTGGCCTGGCGCGCGTGTTTGCCGTGTCGGGTTCGCTGAATGTGGCGTTATTCGATGCAGACGATCCCTTTGCCGATGGTCGCGAACTCAACGACAAACAGTTTGCGCTTGACCATTTCCAGACCAAACTGCTGCGTCTGCCAGAGACCATGCAAACCGGGATGGGGCGCGAACTTGCCCGCCATAATGCGCATTTTCTGGTGCAATTTATGGCGAAACTGAGCGCCGAGTTGCAGGGGGATTGTCTCGGTCTCGACCAGCAGATCGTGAGCCGATTCCAGCGCAGTCTGTGAAGCCGAACTATGGTAATCTGTTTCCAGTCTCTCTCGTCCGGTTAACGATATGCAGGAAAAACTCTCAGTGACTCAGCCCGCTCTTTTGCTGGCGGAGAAATCAACGGCAACGGTGCAGACGTTACTCAGCACGCTGCTGACCATCTATGATGTCAAAACGCTGGTCAATCAACTGAATGCCCAGGGCGAGAGCCACTGGAGTCCCGCGATCCTCAAGCGACTGGTCACCAGTGAGCGGGCAGGGCACCGGTTGAGCGACGGAGAATTTCATCTCCTGCAAAACCTGTTACCGCGCCCGCCTGCTTCGCATCCGAACTATGCCTTCCGCTTTATCGATCTGTTCGCCGGTATCGGCGGGATCCGTAAAGGCTTTGAGGCCATTGGCGGGCAATGCGTGTTTACCAGCGAATGGAATAAACACGCGGTACGCACCTATAAAGCGAACTGGTACTGCGACCCGCAGACGCACCATTTCAATGAGGACATCCGCGACGTTACGCTCAGCCATAAAAGCGGCGTCAGCGATCAACAGGCGGCGGACCATATCCGTGAGAATGTACCGCCGCATGATGTGCTGCTGGCCGGTTTTCCGTGTCAGCCCTTCTCCCTGGCGGGCGTTTCCAAAAAGAATGCGCTTGGCCGCGCGCATGGTTTTGCCTGCGATACGCAAGGCACGCTCTTTTTTGACGTCGTCCGCATTATTGACGCGCGACGCCCGGCGATTTTCGTGCTGGAAAATGTCAAAAACCTGAAGAGTCACGACGGCGGCAAAACGTTCCGAATCATCATGCAAACCCTGGATGAGTTGGGCTACGACGTGGCTGATGCCCAGGATACCGGTGCAGACGATCCCAAGATTATTGATGGCAAACATTTCCTGCCGCAGCACCGCGAGCGTATTGTGCTGGTGGGGTTCCGCCGGGATTTAAACCTGAAGGGCGATTTTACGCTGCGCGATATTCCGTCGCTCTATCCGGCGCATCGACCGTCCGTGGCTGAACTGCTGGAACCGGCTTTTGACGCCAAATTTATCCTCACCCCGGTGCTGTGGAAATATCTCTACCGCTATGCCAAAAAGCACCAGGCGAAAGGAAATGGTTTTGGATTCGGGATGGTCAATCCGGATAACCCTGACAGCGTCACGCGTACGCTGTCGGCGCGGTATTACAAAGACGGCGCCGAAATCCTGATTGACCGCGGCTGGGATAAAGCGCTCGGTGAAGTGAATTTCGACGATCCGCAGAATCAGCGCCATCGCCCGCGTCGGCTGACGCCGCGTGAGTGCGCCCGGCTGATGGGGTTTGAATCGCCGCAAGGCTACAGTTTCCGCATTCCGGTTTCTGATACCCAGGCTTACCGTCAGTTTGGCAACTCGGTGGTGGTGCCTGCCTTTGCTGCCGTGGCGAAACTGCTGGAATCACGCATCAAACTCGCGGTGCAGCGTCGTCTGAGTGAGGCCGTCAATGACGGATGTGCACAATAAGGCCACCCGCAGCAAAAACATGCGTGCCATTGGCACGCGTGATACCGCCATTGAAAAACGGCTGGCCCAATTATTAACGCAGGCGGGCTTTGAGTTCCGCGTCCAGGACGCCTCGCTGGCGGGTCGCCCCGATTTTATCCTCGATGACTATCAGGGCATTATCTTTACCCACGGCTGTTTCTGGCACCATCATGACTGCTATCTGTTTAAAGTCCCGGCGACGCGGACCGAGTTCTGGCTGGAGAAAATAGGCAAGAATGCGGCGCGCGACAAACGCGACACCGCCGCGCTTACCGCTCAGGGCTGGCGCGTTTTGATCGTCTGGGAGTGCGCGCTGCGTGGCAGATTGAAGCTTGACGACGCCGCGTTAACCGAGCGTCTGGAGGAGTGGATCTGCGGCGGGGGAGATGCCGCGCAGATCGACACTCAGGGAATTCATCCGCTTACGGTTTTTCCACCTCACAGGAAATAACCGTCGGTTTGGCCGGGAACAGATATTTCCCGAGCGTCACCAGCACCACCGCCATAATAATCACCCCCAGCGCTATCCATTCGACGGATGAGAGCACTTCTCCTGCAAAGGTCGTCCCCAGCAACACGGCGACCACCGGGTTGACGTAGGCGTAGCTGGTCGCCACGGCAGGGCTGACGTTGCGGATCAGGAACATATAAGAGCTGATGGCGATAATCGAGCCGAAAATGGCCAGATATCCCACCGCCAGGAAACCAGACAGCGTCGGCAGAGTAGTCAGTTTTTCACCGCTCACGCCGGAGACCAAAAGCAGCGC
This sequence comes from Enterobacteriaceae bacterium RIT714, assembly GCA_009668015.1. Classification (GTDB taxonomy): domain Bacteria; phylum Pseudomonadota; class Gammaproteobacteria; order Enterobacterales; family Enterobacteriaceae; genus Enterobacter. Next base: position 1,016,542 of record WJYB01000001.1, on the reverse strand, counting down.
AATGCCCGCCGCCAGCATCTCGATAGCACCGGCCATCATGCCGGAAGGCAGTTCCACTCGTGAACCAAGCACCGAGCCAAAAGCCCAGCTCATCGAGCCAATCAGAATCAGCACCGCGCCCCACGGATTACCGCTCAGGTTGCCGCCGCTGTTGAGCAGAATAATTCCCGCCAGACCAATGCCGATCCCCATCCACTCCAGCTTGCGGGTCCGGATGCCGAACAGTCGGCTAAAGCAGAGGGTAAACAGCGGCACGGTAGCGACAACCACCGCCGCAATGCCGGATGGCACGTTCTGGTGCTCGGCCACCGTCACACCGCCGTTCCCGACGGCCAGCAGTAGCAGGCCGATCAGCGCGGCATTTAACAGCGGGCGCAGCGGGGGGAGTTTATGCCCGCGCAGCAAGAGAAATGTTAAAAGCAGCACGCCGGCAGAGAGAAAACGCACGCCCGCCATCATCAGCGGAGGCCAGCTTTCCACGCCGATACGAATCACAAAGTAAGTGGATCCCCAGATGATATAGAGCGAAAACAGCGCTCCGATAAGCGGTAATAGTTGCCTGAAACGCATATTCCCTCACAGCGATTAAAAAAGTTCGCATAGAGTAAACGTCAAAACCAGCGGGTTGGCGAGCGCTTTAATTGTCTGAATGATGTGAATTATTTGTTGACTTGAGGTGTCTGTTTCAGGGTTTTGATTTTTGCTCCATACTATTCACTTAACTAGCAGAATAAGAAGGATAAGATTTTGGCAGGAAGTAGCTTATTAACATTGCTCGACGATATTGCCACCTTGCTGGATGACATTTCGGTGATGGGAAAACTGGCCGCCAAAAAAACGGCCGGTGTGCTGGGAGATGACTTATCGCTTAACGCGCAGCAGGTGACGGGGGTACGCGCTAACCGCGAACTGCCGGTGGTGTGGAGCGTGGCGAAAGGGTCCTTTATCAATAAAGTGATCCTGGTGCCGCTGGCACTGCTGATCAGCGCCTTTATTCCGTGGGCGATCACGCCGCTATTGATGATTGGCGGCGCGTTTCTGTGCTACGAAGGCGTCGAGAAAGTACTGCACTCTTTTGGCTCGCATAAAGACGAAGAGACTCCGCAGGCGCGACAGCAACGTCTGGAAGCTCTCGCGGCTAAGGACCCGCAGGCTTTCGAGCGCGATAAGGTCAAAGGGGCCATTCGCACGGACTTTATCCTCTCGGCAGAAATCGTGGCGATTACCCTTGGCATCGTGTCGGAATCGCCGCTGCTCAATCAGGTGCTGGTCCTCTCGGGTATCGCGATTTTAGTCACCGTTGGAGTGTATGGCCTGGTCGGGGTGATCGTTAAGCTCGACGATATGGGATTCTGGCTGGAGAAAAAATCCAACGCGCTGGCGAAAGTCATCGGCAAAGGTCTGCTGGTGCTGGCCCCGTGGCTGATGAAATCGCTCTCCATTATTGGCACCCTGGCGATGTTCCTGGTCGGCGGCGGGATCGTGGTGCATGGCATTGCGCCGCTCCATCACGCCATTGAGCATTTTGCGGCAGGGTTCGGCGCGATTGTGGCGGCGGTGCTGCCAATGGTGGCTAATCTTGTGATTGGCTTTATCATTGGCGCGATAGTGATTGCCGCCGTGAAGGGCATCGAAAAAGTGCGCGGTGTATCGCACTAAATGCCTCGTGAAAGATGATGCAAAAACGTCATTCCTCGTCTAGATTGAAACAGTTTCACCCTGATACTGGAGGCGGGTATGGTCTTTGTGGTCAGTGATGAAGTTAAGCCAAAAAATGGTGGTCCGTCGATGATTGTCACCGGGTATTCCAGTGGCATGGTGGAGTGCCGATGGTATGACGGATACGGAATCAAGCGCGAAGCGTTTCGTGAAGACGAGCTTCAGCCTGGTGACGGACGACAGCGAAGAGAGACGGCTTAATCACCTCACGCCCGGCATGTCCGGGCGTTTTTGTCACAGTCGTCGACGACAGGCATTTTGAGGTAGGGTATTGATGGTGCAGAGTGGTAGCAGGGAGTTTGTGTGCAGCGCGATACCTTGAAAACAAAAAAGAATTATCTCGAACGGTTACGCCGCCACCCGGGGCGGATTGTGAATCTCTGTTTTTTGGTGGTCCTCATTTTTTCGACCATCCTGACGTGGCGGGAAGTCGTGGTGCTGGAAGAGGCGTATATCTCAAGCCAGCAAAATCATCTGGAAAATGTGGCCAACGCGCTGGACAGACAGTTGCAGTTCAGCGTGGATAAACTGCTTTTTTTTCGCCATAGCATGGGCGATGCGTTGCAAACGCCGCTGGGCTTTCGCGTATTGCATGATGCGGTCAGCGATTTTACTCGCCTGCGTACCGAGCCTTTCTGGCAGCTGGACGTTGATCAACAGCGCACGCTAGCGATATATGGCGTATCCGACGCGCTGGTTGAGCGCACCACGCTGCTGGCGCGCGATAATGAGCGGATCGGAAAAGAGCTCTCCGCCGCGCTGGAACTCGGCTATTTGCTGCGCCTTGCCACGTCCACTTCCGGCAAGGAAAAAGGCGTCTCTTACGTTTCACGCGCCGGATTCTTCCTCTCCACCCAGGCTTCAGCCCAACATCAGACGGTTGTGTCACGCTACTACCATTTTGTCACGCAACCGTGGTTTACCCGGCAGACCGAGCGGGAAAATCGTGGACGTAGCGTGCGGTGGTTCATTGCATCGCCGTCGGGCGTGGACGAGGAACGCACGATCACCGCCAGCGTTCCGGTCTATCTCGATCACTACTGGTACGGCGTTCTGGCGATGGATTTTACCCTCACGACCATGAAAAATTTACTCACCGATGCGGTAGACGTCCACACAGATGGCGAATATCAGCTCTATGACAGTCGGCTTAATCGCATTGCCTCTTCAGAATCGGCGGACGATGCGATTAACCTGTTTGATGAGAATGAGCGGGCGCAGATTGCGCATGCCATAGAGCGCGATACAGAAGGCGGTATACGTTTAAACACGCGCTATGTGAGCTGGGAGCGTCTCGACCATTTTGATGGCGTGGTGCTGCGCGTACACACGCTGGAGGAGGGGGTTCACGGCCAGTTCGGCAGCATCAGCGTGGCGCTGGCGTTATTGTGGGCGCTGTTTACCGCCATGCTGCTGATCTCCTGGCTGGTGATCCGCCGGATGGTGAGCAACATGTACACGCTGCAAAACTCGCTGAAGTGGCAGGCGTGGCACGATCCCCTCACCCGACTGAATAATCGTGGTGCGTTTTTCGATCGGGCGAAAGCCCTGGCGCAAAAGTGCCATCAGCAGAAAATACCGTTCTCGGTGATTCAGCTCGATCTGGACCACTTTAAAAATATCAACGACCGCTATGGTCATCAGGCCGGTGACAAAGTGTTGTCGCACACCGCCGGACTGATTGCCCGTGCGTTGCGCAGCAGCGATGTTGCCGGTCGCGTAGGGGGCGAGGAGTTTTGCGTTGCCCTGCCGGGCGCCACCGCCGAGCAGGCGGTGATCGTCGCCGAAAGGATCCGCGCGTCTGTCAACAGCAAAGAGATTCTGATCCTGAAGAGCACCACCACGCGCGTCACCGCCTCTCTGGGGGTCAGCAGCTCGGAAGAGAGCGATAACGCCGACTTCGAGCAACTGCAGTCCATTGCAGACGCGCGCCTGTACCAGGCCAAACAGCAGGGGAGAAATCAGGTGGTATGCCGGGAACCGGATAAAAAGTGATCCAGTCCTTCACGCCAGCCTTCCGGTCCCGGCAGACTGGTGTGATAGACCCGCTCGGGAATATCGTCCTGAAGCTGGATCCCGTGACGGTTAATGCCTTTAACCACCACGGCGTAATCCACGTTATCGAGCAGCGGCGCATCATTGGGGCCATCGCCCAGACCGATGGTGGTGGGGACAAATCCCTCGCGCTTGCGATATTCGTCAATCAGCCAGTTCACCGCCTGATCTTTACCGCCGCGCGCGTCCAGAATATGCCAGAAACGCGCGCCCTGGATGAACTTAAACCCCACCTGTTCCAGCTCGGTTTCAAATTGCGCCATTCGATCGTCGCTGTCACGCCAGATGAGCGTGACCGAGGCTTCATGCAGGCGGGCCAGCGCCGATCTTTCGCGGTTCAGCCCGGTCCACTCGCCGATAACGCGTTCGTCCACGTCATCAAAAGTGGTGAACTTATAGCCCGCGTTTTCCCGCAGCGGCTCAATCACCTGACGAATTTCACTGTGTGGCGTGCCGTTAATCAGCCGTGGCGCGTCAGGATGGTCGCCCCATCGCACATCCAGCTGGATAACCGCGCCGTTTTCAGCAATAAAAGGCAATCCCTCCAGCCCAAGGTCCTGCTGAATGGCAAGGGTTTCTGCGGCGGTTTTACTGCTGCATAAAATGACCGGGATCTGATGGTCCTGCAGTTTTTCCAGCCAGGACGCCGCCGGTTGCCAGTCATAGGTATGGATATCCAGCAACGTACCGTCCAGATCGGTAAATATCAGCAGCGTCTCCTTGAGTAAGGACATAGCGTCTCCTGGGGGTGTCACCCTAAGATAAATCCTAAAACAAATTTCGCCTGGGCCATGCCGTTTCCGGAACCGATCCCGCCGGAGCCGCGCGGGACAGGCTGCGCGTTATATAACTAAAACTAAGACTTAGCGTTTAATACATTTGCTCAAGGAATATATCCTTGTCATGCAAAATCATTGGGGATAATGTAAATCCCACATCAGATTTCCTGGTGTAACGAATTTATAAGTGCTTCTTGCTTAAGCAAGTTTGATCCCGGTCACCCCATGACCGGGATTTTTTTCGCCTTAACGGTTGACTTCCGTCACGCTGAAATCATGGATATCGAGTTCAAACGCTTCGGCCAGCTCACGATAGGTGTGATAATCGTGCCCGTTAACGACCACTCTGCTGGGATCATCCCCGGTACGACGGACTTCGCTTTCGCTGATTTCATTAATGGCGGCCAGCAGGGCATCGACATCGACGCTCACTTCGCGTTTTGCGGTGTCGCTGTACTCTTTCGCGGTCTTCATTCCACATACCTCATTTGCCGTATTCAGCATTAAGTATAGACTGCCCACAAAAGCACCATTCACTCTTGCACCCGCTGCCAGTTGCTGCGTTTTGTTCTACACTGGCTCAAAACGACAGGAGGAAGTTATGAAGGTTAACGATCGGGTTACCGTGAAGACAGACGGCGGGCCGCGCCGTCCGGGTGTGGTACTGGCGGTGGAGCAGTTTAATGAAGGCGTAATGTATCTGGTGTCACTTGAGGATTACCCGCTCGGCATCTGGTTCTTTAATGAAATAGGCCATTCAGACGGGATTTTTGTGGAGCTGGCAGAGTAGCCACGCCTAAATTGCCTCAGGCCCTGGCTGACCCCTGTCCGGGATGTCAAAACGAAAAATCTCTGGCCAGGCCAGAGATTGATGGTGTGCAGAGAAACAGAAATCAACTAGCGCATATTAACGAAAATACCGTTGGTCACATTATCCGTCAGACGAACGACATGATAGATAACTTGTTTATTATGCGTTTTAATTTTCCTTTTAATATTTCCCTTATGTGATGAAACCGTTTTTGCTTTGATGTTCATTTGGTCGGAAATCTGAATTGTCCCTTGCCCGGCCATCCACATTCGCAGCATACTTGATTCAGTACGGCTTAATGATAACGTGGGTAAGTTAAATTCTCCTACACTCTTTGCTTCTTTATTCAGATAATCACCCAAAATGTCATCCAGTGACTCGGGTTTAATAGATTTCGAACTAATCAATAAGTTTTTACGCACTAACAAATATTCATCGAAATGGATATTCGCAATCGCCATAAAAACAATAAACAGGGTTTTAGGATGTTGATTAATGATCTGCTTAATGTGCTGACTGTTGGCTGGATCGTGAATGAAACAGTCCTCATTAATAAACACCACGCCAGGCTTGTAAGTTTCACAAGCGGCTGCAAGTTCGTCAACGTCGTGAACATCGTTAACGTCTCGTTTTTTAACCCCTCTACTCGCCAGATACCCGGTTAGCCCTAGCCGGGTGTAACTGCATAAATCCATAATGATCGTTGACATGGCATACCCTCACTCAATGCGTAACGATAATTCACCATCTGCCTGAGAGCTCATAAACAGCCATACGGGATGGATAAAAAAAGGTATTAACCTGTGAGCAATACAAAGACTTTCAGGCGAACTCACTATCCCGTAAAGTTACGTATAATTTGCCAGGAATCATCTTAAAGTAAAGTAAATGTTGAGTAATGTGAGGGGCATAAAAACAAATAAACCGCACCAGATATATCCTGGTAGATGTTTTTCATGTTTTATTTTAGGAATATCCTCAGAGAGACAATATAAACATCAGGGATTACTATTTCGGGGTAACTCATGAACAATATCGGCTAACAGATTGAATATTTCCCCGAATAAATGTTCACAGAAAGGAGCGATAAGCGGCATTAACAGCGCCATCAATATCATCCCGACGGTCAGTGTCACCGGGAAACCGATAACAAATACTGAAAGCTGCGGGGCCATTCGGTTGAGTAATCCCAGCGCCAGGTTTACGGTCAGCAGAAGGGTGATCACCGGTAGCGCCAGCATCAGGCCATTCAGGAAAATCAGCCCGGCAGCGCGGGTTAGCGCCAGGAAGGCATTGCTGTTGACCGGATTTCCACCCACCGGGAGCGTGTGGAAGGTGTCCACCAGCATCGAAATCAGCCATAAATGGCCATTGAAGGTTAAGAACAGCAGCATCGCCAGCATATCAATAATGCGGGCGAGAACGGGCATGTTGAGATGGCTTGCCGGATCCACGAAGGTGGCGAACGACAGACCCATCTGCAGGCCGATCAGTTCACCCGCGGTACGAATCGCCGCAAAAGCCAGCTGCATGGTGAAGCCAATCGCTACACCAATCAGCACCTGCTGCAGCGCAAGCCATATCGCCTGCGCGGAGAAAATCGCGACGTTGACCGGCGGTAGCGTGGGGGCAATCACGAACGTAATCAGCAGCCCCAGGCCGACTTTAACGCGCTTAGGGATCGATCGCTCGCTGAGGATGGGCGCCGTCATGATCAGCGCCATTACGCGCAGTAAGGGCCAGAAGTAGAGGCCAAGCCACTGCATCCACTGATCGCTGGTGAAATGAAGCATTCAGCGGGTCAGCCGATGATGTACGGCAGATTGGTAAACAGGTTGCGCATGTAATCCAGCAGCAGGTTTAACATCCACGGCCCGGCAACAATGATCGCCACGAACACGGCGATGATTTTTGGAATGAAGGAGAGGGTCATTTCGTTAATCTGCGTCGCGGCCTGAAGAATACTGATAATCAGACCGGTCACCAGGGCAACCAACAGCAGCGGGGCGGCGACGGAGATGGCGACTTTCATCGCCTCCGTGCCCATCATCATGACCGATTCAGGAGTCATTGGACGCGCCTCAACTGTAGAAACTCTGCGCCAGCGAGCCAACCAGTAGCTGCCAGCCGTCGACCAGCACAAAGAGCATGATCTTAAAGGGCAGGGCAATGGTGGCTGGCGGGACCATCATCATCCCGAGCGCCATCAGCACGCTGGCGATCACCAGGTCGATAATCAGGAACGGGATAAAAATGGTGAAACCGATCTGGAAAGCGGTTTTCAGTTCGCTGGTGACATAGGCCGGCAGCAAAATGCGCATTGGCACGGCTTCCGGTCCCTGCATTGGCCCGGCATTCGCCAGACGAGCAAACAGAGCCAGATCCGCTTCACGCGTCTGACGCAACATAAACTCACGCAGCGGTTGAGCACCTTTTTCGAGGGCGACCTGCATTGAGATTTTGTCTTCACTGAAAGGCTGATAAGCGTCGGCGTAAATCTTATCAATCACTGGCGACATAATAAAAAAGGTCAAAAACAGCGCTAAACCGAGCAGCACCTGGTTAGGTGGCGCCGACGGTGTACCCAGCGCGTTTCGCAGTAAACCGAAGACGATGATGATGCGGGTGAAGCTGGTCATCATCAGCAAAATAGCCGGGATAAAGGTCAGCGAGGTGATAAAAACCAGCGTCTGCACCGGCAGAGACCAGCTTTGCCCGCCACCGGCCATGGGGGTAGAGATCAAGCCTGGCAACTGGGCATACACGGCGGGAGCAAACAGGCCAACGCCTGCCAGCGCAAGGGACAACACACGGCGCATCACGATCTCCCGGTACGCTTAAGCAAACTCTTCATCACGGACTGAAAATCCGCGGGCTCCTCTGCGCGTTTCTCAACCGAAACGGGCGCAGGAGGCAGGGTATGTAACAGATTGATTTGCGATGCGGTAACGCCCAGAACCAGGCGAGCATCTTCAACGTCAACGATGACCACGCGTTCGCGCGGACCCAGCGAAGCGCTGGCGCTCACGTTAAGACCGCGCGCGTTGGCGGTTTTACCCGCCAGGCCGAAGCGTTTTGCCAGCCACGCGATAATCAAAATAAAGGCAATAATACCGATCAGCGCACCGCTAACCTGAAGCAGCGGAGAGCCTGGAACCGCAGAGGGGGGTGATACTGTTGCCTGGGTTTTCATACTTAACGGCTCAGACGACGCATACGTTCGGATGGGGTGATGATGTCGGTGATACGTACGCCGTACTTATCTGCGACCACCACGACTTCGCCCTGAGCAATCAGATACCCGTTGATCAGAATATCCAGTGGCTCACCCGCCAGGCCATCAAGCGCCACCACGGAGCCTTGCGTCAGGCGCAGCAGCTCTTTAATGGTCATGCGGGTACGGCCCAGTTCGACAGTCAGCTTGACCGGGATATCCATAATCAGATCGATATCCTGCAGGGTTCCGCTCACGTCACCGCCGCCTAACTGCTGGAATACTGCATCCGCCGCGCTTTTGCTCGGGGTTGCCTGCTGCTCGTTCAACGCATCAGCCCACAGATCGTCCAGTGCTCCGCTGTTTTCATCGGACGGATTGTTCATGTCACTCATTTGGGCTGTTCCTCATTCAGCGAATTCAATATCGGATTGATCAAGTGCTCAACGCGTAACGCGTACTGACCGTTTACAGTGCCGTATTGGCTGGTCAACACCGGTACGCCATCCACATGGGCAATAATGCGGTCGGGTTTTTCTATCGGCAGGACATCGCCGGGTTGTAATTTCAGAATCTGGGATAAACGCAGTGGGATATCCGCAAAGCTCGCCACCAGCTCAAGCTGTGAATGCTGAACCTGGCGGACCAGATTCTCACGCCAGTTCTGGTCTTCATTACGCGAGTTCTCCAGCGGCGGGTTCACCAGCACTTCACGCAGAGGTTCGATCATGCTGAACGGCAGACAAATATTAAATTCGCCGGTCAGGTTGCCGATTTCGACGTGGAAGGGGGTATTGACGACGATATCGTTAGGCGAGGTGGTGATGTTGGTGAACTTCACCTGCATCTCCGAACGCACATATTCCACTTCCAGCGGGTTAATCGCTTTCCACGCGTCGCTGTAAGACTCCAGTGCCAGCTTCAGCATGCGGTTAATCACGCGCTGTTCAGTATGGGTAAACTCGCGTCCTTCGACTTTCGTCGGGAAACGCCCATCGCCACCAAACAGGTTATCTACCGCGATAAACACCAGGCTCGGCGAAAACACGAACAGCCCGGTGCCGCGCAGCGGCTTCAGGTGGATCAGGTTAAGGTTCGTGGGTACCGGCAGGTTACGCGCGAACTCGTGATAAGGCTGAATGCGAATCGCGCCGACGGTAATATCCGGGCTACGACGCAGCAGGTTGAACAGCCCCATACGGAACTGACGCGCGAAACGTTCGTTAATGATCTCCAGCGCCTGCAGACGCTCACGCACCACGCGACGCTGGGTATTCGGGTCGTAGGGACGAATATCGGTTTCGCCGCCCAGTCCCGGTTTAGGATCATCGTTTTTGTCGCTGTCGCCATTGAGCAGCGCATCGATTTCCGCTTGAGAAAGAATACTATCGCCCATGTCTTTACCGCAGGATGAAGGCTGTATACAGAACGTCAGTGACTTCCTGCTTAGGTTGACCGGTTACCAGTGGCGGTGCCAGCGTTTGCTTGATCGCTTCGACCAGCTTTTGCTTACCGTCATCGGTTGCCAGCCCGGAGGCGTCCTGACGTGAGAAAAGCAGAAGCAGACGGCTACGCACTTCCGGCAGATATTCGCTCAGACGGGTACGCGTCGCATCGTCTTTCAGACGCAACGTAATGCCGATATAGAGCACGCGATCGGCATCGCCCAGGTTAACGGTAAACGTATCCAGTGCAAAAAAGACCGGTGCCGGAGGCGGCGGAGGTTCTGCTTTGGCAGCGGCTGACGGGACTTGCTGTGAACGCCAGTAACTATAGCCAGCGGTCGCGCATGCAGCGAGCGTAATCAACACCAGCAGCGGGACCCAGATGGATCGCTTGCTTTTTTTGGTGATAGCGGAGTCAGTCATCTGATACGAGCTTCCTGTTTCGGTACAGCTAATATAATGATTATCCCGCGTCCTGCTTAGGTCAAAGCGTGGAAAAGACGGGGATAATCACGCTACCTCTGGCGTTTAGGCAAAGATGTCTACCGCGCCATTTCCACGCGCTGCGGACTGCAGCGCAGCCGGTGTGACCAGCAATTCATCACTCTCGTTGTTAAATCCGCCTTGCTGACCGGAGCGAGAAGCGTGCTGTTGCTGCTGTGAGGACGACTGCTGCTGTCCTGCTGAGCTTTCGCTGCTGATGCTGCTTTGCGACAATTGAATGCCGTTTTCAGCCAGCTGCGTGCGAAGCATCGGCAGTGCGGCTTCGAGCGCCGCACGTACGTGACCATGTGCAGAAACCATCTGCAGTTGCGCCTGGTTCTCATCAAGTTTAAGCGATATTTGCACCTGGCCCAGATCTTCCGGATGCAGACGCAGTTCCGCGCTCTGCTGCCCCTGTTTGGTGAACAGCGTGACGTGCTGACTGATCGCCTGTTGCCACTCGTGCGTACCCAGCGGCTGGCTGATGACCGGTGCGGTGGCAAAGGTCGCCGCAGGCTGTGCCGCAGCATGACTGCTCACAATCGGTGCGAGAGTGGCGGCAGGCGATGCGGTTGACGCGCTACTGGCGGCTTCCTGCTTTGCTTCAGCCGCGACGGCAACCGGGGTGAGGGACTGCGTGCTGGCTGGCAGCGCATTATCGGCAGCCGTCGTTTTCGCGGTCTCTTTACCGTGATAAGGCAGGTCGTTGCTCAGCAACGAGCCGCGTCCGGTTGCAGATGGCGTGGCGCTGGCCTGCGTGGCGATGGGGTTAGCCTCAGTCGGCGCTGACGCCACCGAGGTCGCGGTTTGCTGATGGGGTAACATCGCCATCAGCGCGCTCAGTCCGGCCAGCTCCTCTTCGCTCAGTTCCGTTTTGCTGTCTTCTTTCTGCGCGGCCGCGGTCAGCGTCTTCAGCGCATCACCACGGGCGGCAGGAAGCAGCCCGGAGACCAGACCCTGAAGAGTGGTGGTCTGCTCGCTGTCGTCGATGTTAAGTAAATCTTCACGCGCCAGCAGGGTGGTGATCTTAGTGGTGAGCGGGTTTTCGCCGTCCTGCTGCAGGGCGGCTTTCGTCAGCTTGCTGCCTGCGGCTTTAAGATCGGCCAGCGTCAGAGGTGCGTCTTTTCCCTGGGCGGCGGCGTCGGTCAAGGCGCCCGCCAGCAGGGAGAGAAAGTCTTGTGCGCCCTCGGCGCCTTTGCCAGTCTGCGTACCGCCGGACAGGTCAGTGTCGGTCATCAGCAGTTGTTGCAGTGTGATCATTCCGGTTTCCTCATTGATGCGCGCTGGGCAAACTCATCCATTTTTTTCTGATCAAGGCGGTTCTCGGCAAGCAGTGTCGCGGCGGTTTGTCGGTCCTGTAATGTGGTCCAGGCCTGCAGCCGCTGCTTTTTCTCTCGCCAGAAATTGAGTGCCTTATCGACTTTCTGGTCCCACTGGGACAACTGCTGGCGATGCTGGTCAATCGCTTTTTCCAGCGTCTGAATAAACTGCTGATAGTTAATCCAGCGCTGGCTGCCAATGCCCTGTGTCATATCGGTATTAAGGTTGGTGCGATATTCATGCTGATAGTCGATTAACATCGTCAACTGTTCTTCAGCCTGCTGATATCCGCGTCGCATTGCACCAAGCTGCAGTGCGGCATCATCAACTTCCTTTTCAGCCAGATCTTTTAGCGTCGCTAACGCGCTGTTTTGCGCCATGATCTTCGCCCTCCACCTGTGTTACACCTGCGGGAAAATCAGCTCTAAAGCCTGAAGAGAATCTTCCCAGTCGGCACGTTCAAAAATACCTTGTTGCAGAAACGCCTCCAGCTGCGGCCAAAGCGCAATCGCTTTGTCGAGCATCGGGTCGCTGCCTTTTGCATAGGCTCCCACACTCACCAGATCGCGGTTGCGCTGGAAGCTGGAAAGCAGCTGTTTAAAGTGACGCACGCGGGCGTAATGTTTTTCGCTAATCAGCGAGGTCATCGCACGGCTGATTGACGCTTCAATATCAATAGCCGGATAGTGGCCCGCCTCGGCCAGACGGCGTGACAACACGATGTGCCCGTCGAGGATCGCACGCGCCGAATCGGCAATCGGGTCCTGCTGATCGTCGCCTTCGGTCAGCACCGTATAGAAGGCGGTAATCGAGCCGCCGCCGCTGATGCCGTTACCCGCGCGTTCCACCAGCGCAGGCAGTTTGGCAAATACCGATGGCGGATAGCCTTTGGTGGCCGGGGGCTCGCCAATCGCCAGCGCGATTTCACGCTGGGCCATCGCATAGCGGGTCAGGGAGTCCATGATCAGCAGGACGTGCTGACCGCGGTCACGGAAATCTTCTGCGATACGGGTGGCGTAAGCGGCCCCCTGCATGCGCAGCAGCGGAGAGACATCCGCCGGTGCGGCGATAACCACCGAGCGGGCGCGGCCTTCGGCTCCGAGAATGTTCTCGATAAAATCTTTAACTTCGCGGCCACGTTCGCCAATTAGCCCGACGACAATCACGTCGGCCTGGGTGTAGCGCGCCATCATTCCGAGCAGCACCGATTTACCGACGCCGGAACCAGCGAACAGGCCCATACGCTGCCCGCGACCGACCGTGAGCAGGGCGTTGATCGGACGCACGCCCGTATCCAGCACGTGTTCAATGGCGGTACGTTGCAGCGGGTTAAACGGCTGGGTGATCAGCGCGCCGGTTTCGGTGGTATCCGGGGCGGGCAGGCCATCGAGCGGTTTACCTGCTCCGTCAAGGACACGGCCTAACAGCGCCGGGCCGAGCGGCAATTGCTTACCGCTGTGCAGCCCGTCGCCGGCATTATTTTTCGCATACACGCGCGCGCCGGGCAGAATGCCTTCCACCTCTTCCAGCGGCATCAAAAACAGTCGCTGGCCGTTAAAACCGACGACTTCACTTTCCACTTCGCGCGTTTCATTGGCGTCCTGCCGTTCAATGACGCAGGTCGCGCCGAGCGGCAACTGCAAGCCGGTGGCTTCCAGAACCAGCCCGGTTGCGCGGGTCAGACGGCCATAACGACGAACCGATGGCAGTTGCGCCATTTTCGTTTCAAAGTTGTCGAGGGTGTTGAGCCAGCGCGTGAGACGGGCAGTCATCAGACCACTCCCGGCGCAGCCAGGCGGCACAGTTCCTGCCAGCGCGTCGCCACGCTGGCGTCAAGATCGCCCTCATCGGCGGACACTTTGCAGCCACCGTGATGCAGCGTCGGATCGCCGCGCAGACGCCAGCCGTGCAGACTTAGCGTCGCGCCGAGCATCTCTTCCACGCGCTGTAAATCATCCGGATGGACGCGCAGCTGCGGCTTACCGCTGAACAGCGGCTCCTGCTGGAGTAAACCCTGAATCTGTTTAATCAGCGCCGAGTTGTCCACGACAGGCGTATGGCCGATGACCTGGCGCGCCGCCTCCAGCGCCATCTGCATCAGGCGCGAGGCGATCACACTGTCCAGCGCATCGAGCGTGTTTTGAAACTCGCTCACCAGCTGCTGCATGCGGGCATGGATCGGCGCTTGCTGCTGACGCGCCTGTTCCTGGCCCTGTTCAAGACCTTGCGCCAGACCCTGCTGATAACCCTGTTCATGACCTTGCTGGCGGCCTTCGTTCATGCCGGCGTTAAAGCCCTGCTCGTGCGCCTGCATTTGCAGCTGCGCCAGCATTTGTGCGCGTTGCTGCTCTTCGCTGAGTTCCGGCTCCTCTTCGTCCGGCTCTTCCGTGAGGGAAGGGGCCAGCGCAGGCATAAACTCCGTTACCGGAGGCGCCAGATCGTCAGGCGTCCAGCGCTTCCACGGCAGCTCATTAGACATAGGCATCGTCTCCGCTGCCAATCACCATCTCGCCGGTTTCCGCCAGACGACGAACAATAAGCAGGATGGCTTTCTGTTCGTTTTCCACCTGAGACAGACGCACCGGGCCACGGTTGGCGAGGTCGTCGCGCAGGATATCCGCCGCACGCTGCGACATGTTGCGCAGGAACTTCTCGCGCAACGGTTGCTCGGCGCCTTTGAGGGCGATAAGCAGGGATTCGGAATCCACTTCCTGGAGCAGGCGTTGAACGCTGCGATCGTCCACTTCGACCAGGTTTTCGAACAGGAACATCTCGTCGATAATTTTCTGTGCCAGCTCGCCGTCGAATTCGCGAACGGCGGTAATAACGGCCTCTTCCTGCTGCGTTTTCATCAGGTTGATAATTTCTGCGGCCGTTCTCACGCCGCCCATTTTGCTGCGCTTGAGGTTCTGGCCGTCGAGCAGGCTGTTCAGCACTTCGGTCAGCTCTGCCAGTGCCGCCGGCTGGACACCGCCGAAGGTGGCAATACGCAGCATGACGTCGTGACGCAGACGCTCGTCGAACAGTGCCAGAATATCCGCCGCCTGACCCCGTTTGAGGTGAACCAGGATAGTCGCGATAATCTGCGGGTGTTCGTCGCGAATCAGGTCGGCAGCGCTCTGCGGCTCCATAAAGTTGAGCGTTTCGATGCCGCTGGCGGTATCGCGGGTTTCCAGAATATCTTCCAGCAGGCTGGCAGCACGCTCTTCGCCCAGTGCTTTGACCAGCACGGAACGCAGGTAGTCGTTGGCGTTGACGTTGAGCGCCGCAAACTGTTCGGCTTCCTGCTCAAATTCGGCTAACACTTCCGTCAGCTGTTTGTTGGAGATCTGGCGAACGTTGGCCATGGCCGCACTGAGGATCTGCACTTCGCGCTGGGAGAGGTGTTTAAATACCTCCGCCGCACGATCTTCACCAATGGTCATCAACAGGATGACGCTTTTGTCTGTTCCGCTAAGGTTACTCATCTTCGTTACCCATCCACTGGCGAATGACCAGCGCGACGACGCGTGGATCGTTATCTGACATTTCGCGAATTCGTTGACTCATGACTTCAGCCCCCATGCGCTGATTGGCACGGCGTTGCTGGATCTGCTCATCTTTGCTGAGGCGAACTTCCACCGCGTCTTCCGTTTCCTGACGCGTGTTCATGCTTTCCTGCGCGGCTTTAAGCTGTTCGGCGCGGCGGTTAAGCTGCGGACGAATACCCTTACGCCACAGCAGCCACGCGACAATCAGCACCAGCAGCCAGCGACCGGCAGACATCAGCTGATCGATAAACGCCTGCTGTTGCCAGAACGGCAGTTCACCACCCAGCTCGTCGGTTGCGGTAAACGGAGAGTTGACCACGTTGAGGGAGTCTCCGCGTTTTTCGGAGTAGCCCATCGCTTCGCGGGTCAGGTCTTCGATCTGTTTCATCTGGTCGGCGGTCAGCGGCAGCGGCTTCCCGTCCGGCAGCGTTTTATAGTTCACCACCACGGCGACGGAGAGACGCTGGACATCGCCCACGTTCATTTTGGTGTGGCGAATGGTGCGATCGACTTCGTAGTTGGTGGTTTCGTTACGGCTGCTGTTACGCGGACCGCTATTGTTGGCCGTCGTCGTGGTCTGCTGCTGATTATTTTGCTGGCCGTTCTGCTGATTGGCAGGCGGCGTTGAAATTGGCGCGGTGTTAGCCGGAGCCGGCTGATTGGATAACGCGCCCGGAACCCCGCCCGGATTCTGGCCACCGATCTGCTCGGTGGTGTTCAGCTGACGTGAACGCATCACGGCCTGAGCGGCATCGCCGTTCGGGCTGTACTGCTCTTCCGTCTGCTCTTTATTGGCAAAATCGATCTGCGCGGTCACTTGCGCATGCACATTGCTGCTGCCGACGATAGGGCCGAGGATCGCTTCGATACGACGCTGAACACGTCCTTCCACGTCGGTGGCATATTTCAGCTGGGCATCGTTCAGGTCGCGGCTGCTGGTGTTGGACTGCGTCAGCAGATGGCCGCCCTGATCGACGACCGTCACGTTACCCGGCGGCAGGCCAGCAACGGCACTGGAGACCAGGTGGGTGATGGCGCTGATTTGCCCCTCGTCCAGCGCACGGCCAGGTTCGAGGTTTACGGTCACAGAGGCCGTCGGGGATTTTTGCTCGCGCACGAACAGAGACGGTTTTGGCATCGCCAGATGCACGCGGGCGCTTTTGACCGGTCCCAGCGTTTCGATGGTGCGGGCCAGTTCGCCTTCCAGCGCACGCTGGTAGTTGATCTGCTCACTGAACTGGCTGATACCGAACTTTTCCTGATCCAGCAATTCGAAGCCGACTGAGCCGCCTTTCGGCAGGCCCTGCTGGGCAAGACGCAAACGCAGCTCGTGGACTTTATCCGCCGGAACTTCCAGCGCGCCGCCGTTATCAGCAAAACGATAGGGGATATTCATCTGGGTCAGCTGGGTGACGATAGCCCCGCCGTCCTGATCGGAAAGATTGCTGTAAAGGGTGCGGTAGTCCGGGCTTTTCGCCCACAGAACCATCGCGACCAGAATCGCAATAGCGGCAGCACCCGCCACGATCAACGGAATTTTAGGGTTCGCGCGCAGGCGGTTCATCCACTCGAGTGATTTATTTTGCGGTGCTGCCGATGCTGTTGCATTCATAGCGCACCTCGTGGCTCGTTGTGGATTACGTTATTCGTGTAGTGAAACAAAACTGACTCCCGGGTCGGCAAACACGACAAAAGTTCCATATTGATGGCCCTGCCATTATTTGATGATTCGGGATTTTCTATGGGTCAAATAACCTGGTTTTTTAACGCTATTTACCGCCATTATCTTATTGACAAGGTGCTAGTCTTGACCGCGTAAAAAACCATCCAGGGGAAAGTCATGGCTATACAGGGCATTGAAGGGGTGATCAGTCAGTTGCAGGCAACGGCGATGACGGCGCGTAATCAGAGCGTGGCAGACGCGCAGCCAGAGATCAGTTTTGCCGGGCAATTGCACGCCGCTCTCGATCGCATCAGCGACACGCAAAACGCAGCGCGCACGCAGGCGGAGAAGTTTTCCCTGGGTGAGCCGGGCGTGGCGCTCAATGATGTCATGACCGATTTGCAAAAATCGTCTGTCTCACTGCAGATGGGTATTCAGGTACGTAATAAGCTGGTGGCGGCGTATCAGGAAGTGATGGGTATGCAGGTTTAACGCCTGCAATCCATTCAGCATCTTACGCTGGCGGCTTTAACGCTTTAATGCCACAATATTTTTTTCTTCGCAGGCAGGAAAGATGATGAAAAAAATAGTGATGGTTGGCGCAATGCTGGCGTTAACCGGTTGTGTGCAGGTCGATAATTATCAGGAAGTGATTAAGCATCCTGTCCCTGCCAGCCTTGCGGGCTACTGGCAGTCGAAAGGGCCGCAAAGCAAAATGGTCAGCCCGGAAGCCATCGCCACCCTGGTGGTGACGCAAGAGGGCGATACGCTGGATTGTCGTCAGTGGCAGCGGGTGATTGCGGTGCCGGGTAAAATCATGCTGCGTTCGGATGATTTTTACAACGTGACCAGCAAACTGGAGATCTATCCGCTCGACCGTGAAGGCAATACGCTGGAGTATGATGGAATGGAGTTACAGCGCGTCGACCGTCCTACGGTGGAATGCGCGGATTACCTGACCAAAAATCCGCTTGAGAGTCAGTTGCCTTAAAAGAGTTTGCCGGGTAAGCGCTGTGCCACCCGGCAAGTCGCCACGCGTTACAACACATCCTCCATGACCCAGATGCTCACGCTACCGCCGTTACAGGTAAAGGTGCCTTCACCGTCGGCTGCCGTGGTGATCATCTCTTCCCGGTTTCCAAGAAAATCACGCCAGCATTTGTTGCCGTAATTCTCACCCAGGCAGAGCACTTTTTCGCCGTCATCGCCGGTTGAGAGCACCACTACGCAGCCCGGCGCTTCATCGGTACCGCTGCGGCTAAATGCGATGCAGTTGGGGTGATCGAAATAGAGCGTCTGCACGCCGTGAGCGAAACGCTGGCGGGCGAGGATCAGCTCGTGAAGCTGTTCGATGACCGGCATATCAATATGATAAGTCTCGCCGTCGCCGCCGGTATCATCATAACTCGCCCCGAACAGATCCGGATAAAACACGCTCGGGACGCCGTTTTCGCGCAGTAAGATCAGCGCATAGGCGAGGGGCTTGAACCAGGATTCCACCGGCGCTTCCAGAGCCTGCAAAGGCTGGGTGTCGTGGTTAGCGACCAGCGTGACGGCGTGGAAGGGATCCGCCTCAACCAGCGTACCGGTAAAAATCTGGCTCATATCGTAATCACGACCCTGCCGGGACGCTTCGTGGAATTTCATCTGCAGTGGGGCATCGAACAGCATGGTTTTGCCTTCCACCTGTTCGATATATTGCTGCAGTTTATCGACTTCGTGGGACCAGTATTCGGCGACGATAAACAGCGGTTTTGGCGCCACTTCCTGCACGTGCTCAATCCACTCTTTATAGAACCACGCCGGGATGTGCTTTACCGCATCCAGCCGGAAACCGTCGCACTGTGTCTGCTCCATCACCCAGCGCGCCCAGTATTTGATCTCTTCAGTGACGGCGTGATTGCGAAAATCAATGTTTTCGCCCATCAGGTAGTCGAAGTTCCCCATCTCATCGTCCACCTGATCGTTCCAGCCTTCGCCGGTATAATCGTTGACGATTTTGAAAATGCTGTCCTCGTTTGGGTTTTCAATATGATCGATGCCGCTAAAGCATTTGAAGTCCCAGATGAACTCGGAGTATTTCCCCGCGCGGGCAGGGAAGGTGTAGCGGGTCCAGGCCTCACACTCGATGATTTCATCTTCAATCTGCGTGCGGTCATGCTCATTCACCCGCTGAACGCGGATGGGCTCTTTCTCATCCGCGCCCATTTTGTGGTTAACCACCACGTCCAGCAATACCGCGATGTCATTGCTTTTTAACGCGTTGATCGCCTCAAGCAGCTGCGCTTTATCGCCGTATTTAGTGGCGACGGAGCCTTTCTGATCAAACTCGCCCAAATCGAACAGATCGTAAGAGTCGTAACCCACCGAATATCCGCCCGATGCGCCTTTATACGCGGGCGGTAGCCAGATCATATTGATGCCGATTTCGTTGAGATTGGGGGCCAGCGCGGTCACTTCTCGCCACAGCTCGCCGCCGGTGGGGTAATACCAGTGAAAACATTGCAATAGCGTGGGGTTTTTCATCTTCCGTGCTCCAGAAGCCGTTAGGCTGACTTCTGGAGTATGGATGATAAAGTCATAGTTGGTTATCGCGAGTCAGACTTTCCGGATAAAGAATATTTCCCGACAGCTTGCCATAAGTCGACGTGATGGACTGCTGTTTGCCCGTCTGGCCGATAAGGTCGCGTAGCACTCCCATCCGAACTTTTAACAATTCCTTTAATGTATTCTCATTTTCCAGAATTTTTTCCAGGAGAAAACGCGCCTGCTCAATCTGAGCGGGTGGGCATGCCGTAATGGGATTGCCTGAGATGCTTTCCACGAGTTGCACGTAATGCATTTCCTGCTCGATCAGCTCATCCCATTGCCCGGTATGAGCGAGGTTTAACATAGCAATGCTCTGCGCATGCAGGGCATGCCAGTGGCTAAGAGCGGCGCTCGGAGTATTCATCAAAGTTATCCTGAAATGGAGGATGCATTAGGACCAATTTGTTTCCACGCATCCGCAATGTTGGTTAATAAACCTTCAACCTCAATAATTGCTTCAACGTCATTACGCAAATTTGCTTGCAACAAGCGGCGAACCATATAGTCGTACAACGCCGCAAGGTTGCCGGTCAATTCACTATCGACTTCTGTGTTCAGGCCAGCTTTTAAGCCGTTTTCGATAATATTGATGGCTTTCGAAAGGGCGGCCCCTTTGTCCGGCATCTGTCCTGCTTCAAGAAACAGGCGCGCACGAACCAGGGCGCTATGCGCCCCGTCAAACAGCATGACAATCAGCTGATGTGGACTGGCGGTCATAACCGCGCTTTCCACTCCTATCTGCTGATAGGACTGAGCACCAGAGGTGTTGTACATATCCACTCCTAAACTTACGACGATTTACTCGAGAACTGTTGGGTCAAGTAGTTGGCCGTGTTAGTCATCTTGGTCATCAATACGTCGAGCTGAGTAAACTGCGCTTGATAGCGCGCCATAGTGGCTTCAATGGTGGCTTCCATCGCGTCGTAACGTTCACTCAGGCTTTTCAGCGTTTTGTTAATACCATCTTTGGCTGTCTGGATTACCCCAGTTTTACCGGCGCTGGTGCTCAGCATAGAATCCAGTCTGCTGCTCATACTGGTGGCCAGCCCGGTGGTTTTACCGTCGCCGATAAAGTACTGCTGAACGGCGTCCGGATTGTCCGCAAGCGCTTTTTTCAGTTTATCCGCATCGATTTTCAGGTTACCCATGGTGCCATCGCTGCCTTTCTGCGGGTCCTGAGTAATACCTAACTGCGCCATAATTTGTACGGATCCGCTCTGGACATCCGTTAACAGGCCGCGTAGTTGAGCCTGAATTCCGCGAACGTTACCGTCGCCGACGAGGGCGCCGTTACTGTTAGACTGATTTTCACCTTTATCCACTACCACATACTTGGTCACGCTGTTGATGGTGGATTGCAGCGAATTATAGGCGGTTACCCAATCGGTAATGGCCTTCTGATTGCCATCGGTTGCGCGGGTAATATCCAGCGTTTCGTCTGCTTTGCTCTCGGCTTTAACCGTAAAGGTCACGCCCGGTAGCGCATCGGAAATCGTGTTACTCTGACGCTCGATTTTGATGTCATTCACTACCACGATAGCGTTCTGCGCTTTCGTCTGTACGGTCAGCGCGCCGGTACCGGTTGCAGAGTCATAACCGATTGCGGCTTGTAATGTATCGTCGCCGGTAACCTTAATGGACATCTGACCGTCGGTACCCGTCGATTTCGACGTCAGCATCAGACGGTAGTCGCCATCACTCGCTTTGATGACGCTGGCGGTGACATTGCCATTTGCTTTGTTAATGGCGCTGGCGATACCGCTTACCGTCGTGTCCGTGTCGGATAGCTCGACTTCCAGCGGTTTTTCCGTTCCCGGCTGGGTAATCGTAATAGTGCGTTTAGCACCGGTCACTTCACCCAATTTTTCAGTATTACTACCAATTGAGCCGCTGGTCAGCACCTGCGCCTTGGCCATCTGATTTACGTTGACTGTAAACGAACCCGTAGAGGCTGCTGTAGATGTTGTCGCCGTAAAAGCGGTATTCGTGCTGCTGACGGAGGTTGAATTCCAGGTCGCGGTTTTTGCCAGCGCTGCTGTCGCCGTTTGCAGGTTGGTCATGGCACTCTGCAGTTTGCCGTAAGCGCTTAACTGAGCGTTATACGTCGTTTGCTGGGTGGTAATTGTTGTCAGTTTTGTTCTTTCTGCTGTTTCTAACTGATCGTACAAATCCCCGAGTCCTGCAGAACCTATCCCGAGGTTAGTGATAGTAGCCATGCCTGTTTTCCTTAAAGTACGGTAGTAGTTCAGGATTCTTTATCGGCTTATACAGGCAAAAGTTTACGGCTCAGGCAAAAAAATAATCCGTGGAATAGCAATGTGCGGAGTGGGCTAATAAGAGGATTGCCCTACAGGGTCTAAACAAGGAAGAGGCCGGACAGGAGGATTAGGGAGTAAAGGGCAGGTGATTAATCCGAGGTGGGTTTGCGTTAGGAACCGGAGTATAGGAATTATTTTTGGAAATAATTCATTAATAATCAATGAAATGATTTTTTTTGAAAATTGATTCTAAAGTCTTTTTGTTGGACGTCGATAACCTTGTTGACGGTGAGAGACGCCGTGAGTGTTAGGCACCGAAACCTAAACCCATTTTTGAAGGAATTAAAATTATGGCAGTTATCAATACTAACCTGTTGTCCCTGACTACTCAGAACAACCTGAACAAATCTCAGTCTTCCCTGGGTACTGCGATCGAGCGTCTGTCCTCTGGTCTGCGTATCAACAGCGCGAAAGATGACGCTGCTGGCCAGGCAATTGCAAACCGTATGACTGCACAGGTTAAAGGTCTGACTCAGGCAGCGCGTAACGCAAACGACGGTATCTCTGTTGCACAGACTACTGAAGGCGCACTGAACGAAATCAACACCAACTTACAGCGTATCCGTGAACTGACCGTTCAGGCTAACAACGGTACTAACTCTGCAGACGACCTGGTTTCCATCAACAACGAAGTTGTTGACCGTCTGAAAGAAATCAACCGTGTTGCTGACCAGACCAGCTTCAACGGCGTGAAAGTACTGTCTACTGGTCAGACCCTGAACATCCAGGTTGGCGCGAACGATTCCGAAACTATCGGCATCTCCCTGAAGAAGATCGACTCTTCTACTCTGTTCGCTGGTAACACTGGCATGTCAAGCATCTCTGAAACCTCTACCGGTAAAGCATCTGTTGGTATTCTGGCATCTTACAGCGCGGGTGCTGCTGCAACGACTAGCGGTACTGCTACTGTTGCTACTGCTACCGTTGCTTCTGGCCTGCTGGCTGAAATCGACAAAGCGATTTCTGACGTTGACTCACTGCGTTCAAGCCTGGGTGCGAGCCAGAACCGCTTCGAATCAACCGTTAACAACCTGAACAGTACCGTGACCAACATCACCGCTGCGAAGAGCCGTATCGAAGACGCCGACTACGCGACCGAAGTGTCCAACATGAGCCGTGCGCAGATTCTGCAACAGGCGGGTACTTCCGTACTGTCTCAGGCTAACCAGGTTCCTCAGACCGTTCTGTCTCTGCTGCGTTAATCGCTCAGTTACAATCTGTCTAATTAAGCTAAAAAATAACGGGTATTTTACCCGTTATTTTTTTTTGTGCTTTTTATACTGAAGGCCCTCTATCCGCCAGATGGTTACTAACCTGGATTAACGTGCTTTTATGAAAAAATCATCCGCCAAGTCTTTCCAAAACGGTAAACAGTCTTTTGAAAATATGCTTCATGAGAAGATGCGTGTTGCCGTTGAATGGTTGTCTACCCAGCCAGAAAAATCACTCAGTATAGCTAACGAATTACTGGTGGATAACTCAGCGAATCACCTGCTTTGGGTTATCGCGTCACGTGCACACCAGAGGTTGGGACAGTTCATTAAGGCTGGAGAGTGTGTTGATAAAGCACTGAAAATTGCCCCAAACAACTCCGAAGCTATCTACGCTAAATCAGACCTGTTATATCGTAGCGAACGTTTAACAGACGCAGAAGCATATCTGGTAGAGGCTATTGCCCGCGTCGACGAAACTTCGGCAAGGCCGCTGCGACTTCTCTACGCTACCGTCTTACAGAAAACGAAAAAATATGAAGAAGCACAGGTGCTTTACAAGCAGTTAACCCAAGAACAACCGGATAATTGGCTCTACTGGAATAACCTGGGGATGGTGCGACAGGATCTGAGTCAGTTCAATGAAATGGATGAGGCCTATCAGCATAGCAGCGAAGTCTCAAAAGATAGCCCAACACCTTATTTCAACCGTATTGTTGGTGCGCACTATAATCCGGAGCGCAGCGCCGAAGACATACTTAGGCTATGTAAACACTGGCAGGATAAATTCCCACCTCGTTCAGTCAAGCGCGCGAATGCTAAAAATAAAGCACCCGATAAATGTCTGCGCATTGGCCTTATTTCTGATGGCCTGCGTTTACACCCGGTGGGACAGATGATCGTGATGGGGCTTGAACACATTCCCGCGTCCCAGATCGAATTTTACGCCTACAGCACCAACTATCAGGAAGATCACTTGACACATCGCCTCAAGCGCATGTGTGCAAACTGGAGGGTGATTGAACATGTGGGTGCCACCGAACTCGATGCGATGATTCGCGAAGACGAAATTGATATCTTGTTCGACCTTTGTGGCTATAACGCCAACAGCCGCATGCAAACCTTCCAGATGGAGCCTGCTCCAATTCAGATTAAATGGGTGGGGGGACTTATCAGTAGCACCGGTCTGGCCGGTATGGATTACCTGCTTAGCGATGCCATTGAAACGCCAGATTGGGCTGATGTGCTCTATACCGAAAAACTGATTCGTATGCCGGATGATTATATCTGCTACGATCCGCCATTCTACCTTCCGCCAGTTAGCGATATGCCGGTAAAGTCGAAAGGGTATTTTACCTTCGGTTGCTTTAATAACGCGTCTAAAATCAATGATTTTTTATTAACCCAATGGGCTGCGCTGCTGCACAGCGTGCCGGATTCCAGGCTGTTCCTGAAAAGTTTTAACTTCGATAATGAGAATTTAAAAGAGCGTGTTTTAACCACTCTTGAAGACCACGGTATTGCGCGCGAGCGCGTGCGTATCGAAGGAATGGCGCCTCACCTGGCGTTGCTGACCTGTTATAACGATGTCGACATCGCTTTAGATCCTTGGCCTTACTCCGGCGGTCTGACGACCTGTGAAGCCCTGGCGATGGGTGTGCCCGTGGTTACACTTCCGGGGCCGACCTTTGCCGGCCGACACTCAGCTTCTCACCTGGTTAATGCCGGTTTGCAGGAATTGGTGGCTACCGACTGGCAAAACTTTATAGATATCACCGTTGGACTGACGCGGGATCTCCAGAGTCTGGAAATTATTCGCAACAATATGCGTGAGATCTTAATTGCATCGCCAGTATGCGATGGTCAGCGCTATGCAACACACTTCTCACAAGCAATGCGCGCCGTATGGCAACGTTACTGTGAAGGAAAAAAGCCTGAGGCACTAACCTTGCGCCACGACGCTGCACCCTATTTCCTTGATGACTACCAGCCAGTTGAGCTGCGTATGCCGGAAGATGCTGATTTTATGGCGAAAAAGAACGAAAGTGATGATTTCTCCTTCCAGCTTGAGGGTAAAGTTATTGTCATGGACGTTGGGGGCAGTTTTACGACAGGTAATAAATTCATTAGCCTAACGGAGCTTGATTCATTCTTCTTTATCATTATGGATACGCTTGGAATAGTAGAAGACAAGCACCTGCCGCCACGCAAGAAATCAATGCAGCACATCAAACTACATACACTTGGTAACGGCGAACTTGCGCCAGTTTATATGTGTATGGATAATCGGCTTAGTAGCACGCTAAAACCACTGAACCTAACGCACACACCTGGTGCAGAAATCCTTGTTGAGTTACATGCTCAAACATCGAAGTTAGATAATATTCATGGGTTAGAAAAAGTTGATCTGTTCGTTCTGGATAATAAATTCGATCTTGCTCCTGTGTTCGAATATGGATCTCGCATTCTACGGGAATGCCTGACTATTGAAGTCAAAATAGCTTTTTTGAATACACACCAAGGGCAAATGTCGCTGGATGCGATTACTACTGCGCTTACTAAGTTAGGCTTTGCATTCCATTGTTTCACAGACGTTGAGCACGGCGCACCAAAAGTTTTTTCACACGTTGAGACTTTGCCATCAACGCAGATGGTGTCGGCGAAAGCGGTATTTATCCCTGATGAACACAGATTACGTAATCTAGATGGTGCTCAAATTGAAAAATTAGCATTTGTCACGCATGTGGTCTATGGCTTGCATGATGTTGCGGCTCAAATGCTTCAGGATAACTCGAATGGACGTGCAGAGAAATATATTAATGAGGTTTTAGTTCCTCACAAAATTGCAGAAACACTACAGCGTAAACACACGCTACCACAAAAACTGATTGTGACTTTAACCTCATGGCATAAGCGCTTTAATACACTGCAATACACTCTAGAATGCTTGGTGAAACAGACGGTTAAAGCGGATCGTATTATACTGTGGCTGGCAGATTCCGAACGCCATCTTGTTCCAGAAAGCGTGTTAACCTATACTGCGAAAGGCATTGAGATAAAATATTACGAAGATATTCGGTCGTACAAAAAAATCGTTCCAACATTGATTGAAGAACCTAATGCTTTCATCGTGACGGCAGATGATGATTTATCATACGAAAGCGATTGGCTAGAAAAGCTCGTTGCTGCGTGGGATGGTGATTATAAAACAGTCGTAGCGCACCGGGTGCATAAAATCAGCCTCGAAAAGGATGGTTTGCCTAAACCTTACAAACAGTGGGAATGGAATTATACCCTCTCATCGGATGTTTCTAGTTTGGTATTTCCCACCTCTGGTGCCGGGGTATTATACCCTCCTCACTGTTTTTATCCTGATGTTATTAATAAAGATATTTTTGAAAAGCTTTCTCCAAATGCTGATGATGTTTGGCTTTATTGGATGTGCAGATTAAATGGCGTTAAATTCAAGTTTGCTAATGCTGGTTTTAAACTTTTAGAGTGGAAAGGCGTTTCAAACAATGCGTTGTGGCACGACAATGTATTGAGAAACGCAAATGATATGTGCATTGGAAACATGATTTCTCATTATGGTTTCGAGGCCGAAAATAAAAATCATGGTCAGAAAATTTTTGATGAAAGTGATATGTTCACCTTCTCCTATGCTAAGAAAATGGTTTCATTATATTTGCCAAATAAATCTGATCATATACAAAATCTCGTTAAGAAAAATCGTGACTTTTATGAAGCTGATATGTTGGCAGATATTGCGAATAGAACCAATCCCGGTTCTACTATTCTCGATATTGGCGCAAACATTGGCAATCACTCAGTCTACTTTGGCCTGTTTTGTGAGGCTGGTAAGGTTCTTTCTTTTGAACCTCAAAGTGAAGTATATGAAACTTTGTCAAAAAATATTGGTTTGAATTTTTTGAATGATAAAGTGATACCATTTAAAATGGGGTTGGGTAGCTACGAAACAACGGCAAAGTTAGGGGCTGTTGATGATAAAAATATCGGGATGACGAAATTAGAAATTGATAAAAAAGGTAAGGTGAAAATATCTACATTAGATTCGATTGTTGAGAAAGAACCGCAAAATTCAATCTCAGTTATCAAAATCGATGTTGAGGGGATGGAGATGGAGGTCCTTCGTGGTGCTGTCAAAACGCTTGAATATCATTGCCCTGTATTATATATAGAAGCTGCTACAAAACCTGAGTATGATGAAATAGCGGCGTTTTTGGCAAAATTTAGTTATTTAGCAACAAATCGCTTTAATGCTACAGCCACATACTTATTTGAGAAGCATGTTTAATCGAATAACTTAAAGTCGTTTTATAACGCCCTTTAATAAATTTAAAGGGCGTTATTACTTTTCAATATGTGGGTTAAGTCGTTGTGCAGTACTCTCTGAATTATAAAATTTCGTGTAACAGGTAGCCCATTCGATGTCGCATTAACTACTATTAACCTCTGTTTTCAGGTTACCCCCCAAATAACCCCACATTTCACCCACTATTCATCCAATTGAACGCCCTCCAGAATCGGATAATCATGCCGATAACTCAATTAACGCAGGGCTGTTTATCGTGAATTCACTCTATACCGCTGAAGGTGTAATGGATAAACACTCGCTGTGGCAGCGTTATGTTCCGCTGGTGCGTCACGAAGCATTGCGCCTCCAGGTGCGATTGCCGGCGAGTGTGGAACTGGACGACCTGCTACAGGCGGGCGGTATCGGGTTATTGAATGCGGTTGACCGATACGACGCTCTGCAAGGAACGGCATTTACGACTTACGCAGTACAGCGTATTCGTGGTGCGATGCTGGACGAGCTGCGTAGCCGCGACTGGGTGCCGCGCAGCGTTCGCCGCAACGCGCGCGAAGTGGCGCATGCGATGGGACAACTGGAACAGGAGCTGGGACGTAACGCGACGGAAACTGAAGTGGCGGAGCGTCTGGGTATTGCTGTTGAAGACTATCGCCAGATGTTGCTCGATACCAATAACAGCCAACTCTTCTCTTACGATGAGTGGCGTGAAGAGCATGGCGATAGTATCGAGCTGGTGACCGATGAGAACCAGCAAGAAAACCCGTTACACCATTTACTGGAAGGTAATTTACGCCAGCGCGTGATGGAAGCGATTGAAGCTTTACCGGAACGTGAACAATTGGTGTTAACCCTTTATTACCAGGAAGAGCTGAATCTTAAGGAGATCGGCGCGGTTCTGGAAGTAGGGGAGTCACGGGTGAGCCAGTTGCACAGCCAGGCCATTAAACGCTTACGTACCAAGCTGGGTAAGTTATAGGTGATTTATTCGCCCGAAAAGTGCCGCACAACGTATTGACAACCAGGAGTTATCATGACGGTGCAGCAATCTAAAAGACGGCCTCTAAGCCGCTACCTGAAAGACTTTAAACATAGCCAGACCCATTGCGCCCATTGCAATAAGTTACTTGATCGTATCACCCTGGTCCGCCGTGGCGAAATCGTGAACAAGATTGCGATCTCCCGTCTCGACACCCTGATGGATGAATCCGCGTGGCAGGAAGAGCAGCAGGAATGGGTGGCTTTGTGCCGGTTCTGTGGCGATCTGCATTGCAAAGAGCAGAGCGACTTCTTCGATATTATTGGCTTTAAACAATTCCTGTTTGAGCAAACCGAGATGAGTCACGGCACCGTGCGCGAATATGTCGTGCGCCTGCGTCGTCTTGGGCAACATCTTACCGTGCAAAATATTTCCCGCGATCTGCTAAGCACCGGCTATCTGGATGAAAATCTGGAACCGTGGCTGCCTGCGACCAGCACCAACAACTATCGCATTGCGCTGCGCAAGTACGCGCAATATAAAGCGCAGATGCCAGGAGTGATTAAGCAGAAAGTCTACGCCGGAACGACTTCTGATATATATTAAAAATGAATAAGATGTAGCGCAGTCGCCTTTGACGTCACTGGCGAAAGCCTTACACTACTCGAAAAATCACTCTATCGGGGTAACTATGAAATTAGCACTTCTGGGTCGTCAGGCACTGATGGGCGTCATGGCTGTGGCGCTGGTCGCAGGGATGAGCGTGAAAACGTTCGCCGCTGAAAATTTGCTGAATAAAGTCAAAGAGCGCGGCACGCTGCTGGTGGGGCTGGAAGGGACCTATCCTCCGTTCAGCTTCCAGGGAGATGACGGCAAACTGACGGGTTTCGAAGTGGAGTTTGCCGAGGAGCTGGCGAAGCACCTGGGCGTTAAAGCCTCGCTGAAACCGACCAAATGGGACGGGATGCTGGCGTCTCTGGACTCCAAACGTATCGACGTGGTGATCAACCAGGTCACCATCTCTGACGAGCGCAAGAAGAAATATGATTTCTCGACGCCGTACACGGTGTCCGGTATTCAGGCGCTGGTGAAGAAAGGTAATGAAGACTCCATCAAAACGGCTGCCGATCTGAAAGGTAAAAAAGTGGGCGTGGGGTTAGGCACTAACTACGAAGAGTGGTTGCGCCAGAACGTGCAGGGCGTGGATATCCGCACTTATGATGATGACCCGACCAAATATCAGGATCTGCGCGTTGGCCGTATTGATGCCATCCTGGTCGATCGCCTTGCCGCGCTGGACCTGGTGAAGAAAACCAAAGATACGCTGGCTGTTGCCGGTGAGGCGTTCTCCCGTCAGGAAGCGGGTGTGGCGATCCGTAAGGACAACGAAGATCTGGTCAAGGCTATCGACGGTGCCATCGCTGAGATGCAAAAAGACGGTACGCTGAAAGCGCTCTCTGAGAAGTGGTTCGGCGCAGACGTCACTCAATAAGTTTTGCCCGGCAAAAAAAGGCGCTTTCAAAAGCGCCTTTTTTATTTCTTATGCGTCTGCGTGCATAATGAAAAATATCAAATTGAGTCTGAGTTACCGGAGGTTTCATGTCACTGCAAAATTTAACGCGTTTTCCGCGCCTCGAGTTTATTGGCGCGCCGACGCCGCTGGAGTATTTGCCGCGTTTTTCAGACTATTTAGGTCGTGACATCTTTATCAAACGCGACGACGTGACGCCTGTGGCGATGGGCGGGAACAAGCTGCGTAAGCTGGAGTTTCTCGCGGCGGATGCGCTGCGCGAAGGGGCTGATACCCTGATTACGGCGGGAGCCATTCAGTCTAACCACGTGCGCCAGACGGCGGCGGTGGCAGCGAAGCTGGGACTTAACTGCGTGGCGCTGCTGGAAAATCCAATTGGGACGCGGGCGGAAAACTATCTCACTAACGGCAACCGCCTGCTGCTGGACCTGTTTAACGTTCAGATTGAGATGTGTGATGCATTAACTGACCCCGTAGCTCAGCTTGAAGAGCTGGCGACGCGCGTCGAAGCGCAGGGTTTTCGTCCGTATGTAATCCCGGTCGGCGGCTCAAATGCGCTTGGCGCGCTGGGGTACGTTGAAAGCGCGCTGGAGATCGCCCAGCAGTGTGAAGGCGCGGTAAGTTTATCCTCAGTTGTGGTGGCCTCGGGGAGTGCGGGAACGCATGCCGGGCTGGCCGTGGGGCTTGAGCAGCTTATGCCTGAGGTGGAACTCATTGGCGTCACTGTTTCGCGCAGCATCGCGGATCAGAAGCCGAAAGTCGTCACCCTGCAACAGGCCGTCGCGCAGCAGCTGGAGGTTCAGGCGAAGGCCGATATTTTGCTCTGGGATGACTATTTTGCGCCAGGATACGGCACGCCGAATGATGAAGGGCAGGAGGCGATAAAACTGCTGGCTCGTCTGGAAGGGATCCTGTTGGACCCGGTTTACACCGGTAAGGCGATGGCAGGGCTGATCGACGGTATTACGCAGAAACGCTTTAAGGATGAAGGGCCGATACTGTTTGTGCATACCGGCGGAGCGCCTGCGTTGTTTGCCTACCATCCTCATGTCTAACCTGCGGGTCTAAAACATAATGCAAGAAAGTATTCAGTTGGTTATTGATTCACTGCCCTACCTGCTGAAGGGGGCCGTGTTTACGCTCCAGCTCAGTCTGGGGGGGATGTTCTTTGGCCTGGTGCTGGGTTTTGTGCTGGCGTTAATGCGCATGTCGCCAATTCTGCCGGTACGCTGGCTGGCGCGTTTTTACATTTCCATTTTTCGTGGCACGCCGCTGATCGCCCAGCTCTTTATGATCTACTACGGTCTGCCGCAGTTCGGCATCGAGCTTGATCCGATCCCGGCGGCGATGATTGGTCTTTCCCTGAACACCGCGGCTTATACTTCGGAGACGCTGCGCGCGGCGATCTCCTCTATTGATAAAGGTCAGTGGGAAGCCGCCGCCAGTATCGGGATGACCCCATGGCAAACGCTGCGTCGCGCCATTCTTCCGCAGGCGGCGCGAGTGGCGTTACCCCCGCTCAGCAACAGTTTTATCAGTCTGGTTAAAGACACTTCTCTCGCGGCAACGATTCAGGTGCCTGAACTGTTCCGTCAGGCGCAGCTGATCACCTCGCGTACCCTGGAGGTCTTTACCATGTATCTGGCGGCATCGCTGATTTACTGGGTAATGGCCACGGTGCTGTCGGCGTTGCAGAACTATTTTGAAAACCAGCTTAACCGCCAGGAGCGAGATCCGAAATGAGTGCGATTGACGTCAAAAACCTGGTTAAGAAATTCCACGGACAAACGGTGTTGCATGGAATTGATCTTGAAGTGCAAGAGGGGGAAGTGGTCGCGATTATCGGGCCCAGCGGTTCGGGTAAGACCACGCTGCTGCGCAGTATAAATTTACTTGAGCAGCCGGAGGGCGGAACTATCCGCGTCGGTGATATCACCATTGATACCGGAAAATCTCTCGGGCAGCAAAAAGGGCTGATTCGCCGTCTGCGCCAGCATGTGGGATTTGTGTTTCAGAGCTTTAATCTGTTCCCGCATCGCACGGTGCTGGAAAATATTATTGAAGGGCCGGTCATCGTAAAAGGTGAGCCGAAAGAGGAAGCGACGGCGCGTGCGCGCGAACTGCTGGCTAAAGTGGGGCTCTCCGGCAAGGAGACCAGCTATCCTCGCCGTCTGTCGGGCGGACAACAGCAGCGGGTGGCGATTGCCCGTGCGCTGGCGATGCGCCCGGATGTGATCCTGTTTGACGAACCCACGTCGGCGCTCGATCCCGAACTGGTCGGAGAGGTTCTGAATACCATCCGGCAGCTCGCGCAGGAGAAGCGTACGCTGGTGATCGTCACGCATGAAATGGGTTTTGCACGGGATGTGGCTGACCGGGCGATCTTCATGGACCAGGGGCGTATTGTGGAACAGGGGCCCGCAAAAGCGCTGTTTACCAGTCCACAACATCCGCGCACACAACAGTTCCTCGAAAAATTCCTGACGCGATAGCCTGTCCGGGCTAATTTGCTCCAGAATTGTCATCTGGAGCAAATTATTTCTCTTAAGTCGCAAAATCATAAGCTATTTATTCTAAGATCAGTGCTCAGGCTGGAGTCAAACGAAAGTTATTCTCACTTGAGGCGATATTTTGTATATATAAATAAGTTTTATGTGTTAGGTTATATTCACCATAATAATGATTATCTTTATCAGGGGCTTCATTTAGTAAGTATGAGGGATACAGACTTTTTTACATGGCGGCGGAATTGCTTCCTTCGTTTCCAGGAAATGGGAACAGCAGACGAGGTGTATCAGGAACTCCAGCAGCAAACACAGGCTCTGGAATTCGATTATTTCTCACTCTGTGTTCGTCACCCGGTTCCGTTTACACGTCCTAAAATTTCGGTCCATTCCAGCTACCCGGCTGAATGGATGGCGCAATATCAATCGGAGAATTATTTCGCCATTGATCCGGTATTAAAAAGTGAGAATTTCATTCAGGGACATTTGCCCTGGACGGATACCTTATTTGCCGAAGCGCAACCGTTATGGGATGGCGCGCGCGACCATGGTATACGCAAGGGAATTACCCAGTGTTTGATGTTGCCTAATCATGCGTTAGGTTTTCTTTCTGTTTCCCGTGCCAGCCAGTTTGGCAAAATGATGAACAGCGAAGAAATAGAGTTACGCCTGCAAATGCTAGTGCAAATGGCGCTGACGGCATTGCTGCGATTTGAGCATGAAATGGTGATGCCACCGGAGATGAAATTCAGTAAGCGCGAGAAAGAAATTCTTAAATGGACAGCAGAAGGTAAAACATCGGCTGAAATCGCGATTATTCTTTCGATCTCAGAGAATACGGTGAATTTTCATCAGAAGAATATGCAGAAGAAGTTTAATGCGCCTAACAAAACGCAGATTGCCTGCTATGCGGCGGCGACGGGATTCATCTGACGACAACATTGTTCTGCGTGCCAGACACGAAAACGGCTGAAGGCGATGCGTTCAGCCGTTTCTTTTTTACTGACGGTAGGCCTGTTTAATTTGCTTAACTGTGCCAGAAAATACGTCAGCCTGCGCCTGGTCTTCCATCTGCGCGATTTGTTTTTCCATCTTAATGATCACACGACCCGCATCGGCCTGGCCCATAGCCTGAAGCATCAGCGTCAGCAGTGCCTTCAGACAGGATACTTCCTGCGCCAGTTCCTGGTTATTTTCTGCGGTGGCGAATTCAGGTGTGCTCATTTATATTCCTCATTACAAAACTGCGCTTGTACGCGACGATGAAAGTTATGGCGGCGGAGTATAGCACAAGCCAGCGCAAAAATAGCAGTGGTTATTTTTTGTCCAATTTGCGGCTATGTTTATTCCGATAAACAAAAATGAATTTTATCTCAATAATGTATTTAACATGCCTGATTTGTTTATAGCTGGTTTGGCTTCTGTTAATTGTTGTTACAAAAATATAGGCTGGGTTTTTGAAAGGAAAGCGGGCTGTTTTTTCGTAACTTTTTGAATCAAGGCGCTTAAAAATAGCGGCGAATCACCCGTGTGGCTGGGTTTATCTTTCCACTCGCTGTACAGGCTAATTTCCAGAAAAATGAGAACGGAATCGAATGGCGTGTTTTTTAGCGTTTTAAAGTTGCGTCGAAAAACGTTAATATAAACGAATTAGCAGTCAGTTGCGTTATCCCTATTTCTGGAGACATTTCCCTTGATCAACGTCCTTCTTGTTGATGACCACGAACTGGTGCGCGCAGGGATACGACGCATACTTGAAGATATAAAGGGTATTAAAGTGGCCGGTGAGGCCTGTTGCGGTGAAGATGCCGTGAAGTGGTGTCGTGCCAACTCCGCCGATGTGGTGTTGATGGATATGAACATGCCCGGCATCGGTGGGCTCGAAGCAACTCGCAAAATTGCGCGTGCCTTTGTTGATACCAAAGTCATCATGCTTACCGTTCATACCGAAAATCCGCTGCCTGCAAAAGTGATGCAGGCGGGCGCCGCGGGCTATCTCACTAAGGGCGCTGCGCCACAGGAGATGGTGAATGCGATCCGTTCAGTGTATGCCGGGCAACGTTATATCGCCTCGGATATCGCTCAACAGATGGCATTAAGTCAGATTGAACCTGAAAAAACAGGATCGCCGTTTGCCAGTTTGTCTGAGCGTGAATTGCAGATTATGCTGATGATCACCAAAGGCCAGAAGGTGAATGAGATTTCCGAGCAGCTCAATCTCAGCCCGAAAACGGTGAACAGCTACCGCTATCGGATGTTCAGTAAACTGAACATTCATGGTGATGTCGAACTCACTCACCTGGCCATTCGTCATGGTCTGTGTAAATCAGAGACCCTAACCAGTCAGTGAGTGATGTGTTTGATTCAAAATCTTTCCTGAAAACCGTTACCAGCCAGCCCGGTGTTTATCGAATGTATGACGCTGGCGGAACGGTGATCTACGTGGGCAAGGCAAAAGACCTTAAAAAGCGTCTTTCGAGCTATTTTCGCAATAATCTTGCCTCCCGTAAGACCGAAGCTCTGGTTGCTCAAATTCAGCAAATCGACGTTACCGTTACCCATACGGAGACGGAAGCGCTGCTGCTTGAACACAACTACATCAAACTTTATCAGCCGCGCTATAACGTCTTGCTGCGCGATGACAAATCCTATCCGTTTATTTTCCTGAGCAGTGACACCCATCCGCGTCTGGCGACGCATCGTGGGGCGAAACATGCAAAGGGGGAGTATTTTGGCCCATTCCCTAACGGCTATGCGGTGCGCGAAACTCTGGCATTGCTGCAAAAGATCTTCCCGGTACGCCAGTGTGAGAACAGCGTTTATCGCAACCGTTCGCGGCCATGTCTGCAGTATCAGATTGGCCGCTGCCTCGGCCCATGCGTGGCGGGTCTGGTCAGCGAAGAGGAATATGCGCAGCAGGTGGATTACGTGCGTTTGTTCCTGGCCGGTAAAGACGATCAGGTACTGACACAACTTATTGCGCGGATGGAAAAAGCCAGCCAGGCGCTGGCATTTGAAGAGGCCGCGCGGATTCGCGATCAAATTCAGGCTGTGCGTCGGGTCACGGAAAAACAGTTCGTTTCGAATAGCGGCGATGATCTGGATGTGATTGGTGTTTCGTTCGATTCCGGGCTGGCCTGTGTGCATGTGCTGTTTATTCGCCAGGGCAAAGTGTTGGGCAGCCGCAGCTATTTTCCGAAAGTACCGGGCGGTACCGAGTTGGGTGAAGTTGTAGAAACGTTTGTCGGCCAGTTTTACCTGCAGGGCAGTCAGATGCGTACGTTGCCTTCGGAGATCCTGCTCGACTTTAATCTGAATGATAAAACGTTGCTGGCCGATTCGCTTTCCGAACTGGCAGGGCGGCGCGTGAATGTTCAGACCAAACCGCGTGGCGATCGCGCGCGTTATCTGAAGCTGGCGCGCACCAATGCTGCAACTGCGCTCACCACTAAGCTTTCTCAGCAGTCGACTATTCATCAGCGTCTTATCGCGCTGGCGTCGGTTCTCAAATTGCCGGAAGTGAAGCGGATGGAATGTTTCGACATCAGCCACACGATGGGGGAACAGACGGTCGCATCCTGCGTGGTATTTGATGCTAACGGCCCACTGCGCGCTGAGTATCGGCGCTATAACATTACTGGTATTACGCCCGGTGATGACTATGCTGCTATGAATCAGGTTTTACGTCGTCGTTACGGTAAAGCGATTGAAGGCAGCAAAATCCCGGATGTGATATTGATCGACGGCGGGAAAGGGCAGCTCGGTCAGGCTAAAAAGGTGTTCGCCGAACTGGATGTTGAGTGGGATAAACATCATCCGCTCCTGCTCGGCGTGGCAAAAGGAACCGATCGTAAAGCGGGCCTGGAGACCCTTTTCTTTGAGCCGGAGGGGGAAGGGTTTAATTTACCGCCAGATTCTCCTGCGCTGCATGTGATCCAGCATATTCGCGATGAGTCACACGACCACGCCATTGGTGGTCACCGTAAAAAACGGGCGAAAGTCAAAAATACCAGCACGCTGGAGACGATTGAAGGCGTTGGACCAAAACGTCGGCAAATGTTGTTGAAGTACATGGGCGGATTGCAAGGACTACTCAACGCGAGCGTAGAGGAAATTGCAAAAGTGCCGGGTATTTCGCAAGGGCTGGCAGAAAAGATCTACTACTCGTTGAAACATTGAGGGCTCTGTAGCAACATAGAGCTAAATTTTACTGACAACAGACAGTTACCGTCACTATGCGATTTAACATCCCTACGTTGCTCACGCTTTTTCGCGTCGTACTTATCCCATTCTTTGTGCTGGCATTTTACCTGCCGTTCACGTGGGCTCCTTTCGCATGTGCATTGATCTTCCTTGTGGCTGCGGTGACCGACTGGTTTGACGGGTATCTGGCGCGTCGCTGGAACCAGAGCACGCGTTTTGGCGCGTTCCTCGATCCTGTCGCCGATAAAGTGATGGTGGCGATCGCGATGGTCCTCGTGGCGGAGCATTATCATACCTGGTGGGTGACCTTACCGGCAGCGACGATGATCGCGCGTGAGATCATCATCTCCGCTCTGCGCGAATGGATGGCCGAGCTGGGTAAACGCAGCAGCGTGGCGGTCTCCTGGATCGGAAAAGTCAAAACCACCGCGCAGATGGCGTCGCTGGTCTGGATGCTGTGGCGTCCGAACGCCTGGGTTGAGTGGGCGGGTATCGGCCTGCTGTGGGTTGCCGCCGTCCTGACGTTGTGGTCGATGCTGCAATATTTGAATGCCGCGCGTGGGGATTTGCTTGAACAGTGATCGTTTCGGCGTAATTTTCAGCAAACGATCCGGGGAAGCAAAATTAACGTTGACTCATCACGTCATATAAGTAGAATGCAACGCATCGAACGGCGGCACACACTGTCGGACGATAATAAAATCAAGTGATTAGCAATTAGCTTAATCATATGCGGGAATAGCTCAGTTGGTAGAGCACGACCTTGCCAAGGTCGGGGTCGCGAGTTCGAGTCTCGTTTCCCGCTCCAGATTAAAAGCATCGGCAATTGCGGGTGCTGGTCGAAAGGCCTGAAGATTTAAGGCGCGTTAGCAAAGCGGTTATGTAGCGGATTGCAAATCCGTCTAGTCCGGTTCGACTCCGGAACGCGCCTCCACTTTCTTCCCGAGCCCGGATGGTGGAATCGGTAGACACAAGGGATTTAAAATCCCTCGGCGTTCGCGCTGTGCGAGTTCAAGTCTCGCTCCGGGTACCATGGGAAAACAAGAATAATCAAAGCAATAAGCAGTGTCGTGAAACCACCTCCGGGTGGTTTTTTTGTGCCTGCCATTTCTGTGTTACCCTTCCTTGATAGTCAATTTCCCAGGAGTTCGAGCAATGACTGAAGGCCCATTAAATGAAAACGAAATGGAGTGGCTGGAACAGACATTAATGTCTTACGGTCATGAAAACGCGTCTGTGATCGATGTTTCAGAGCTGGATGGCATGCTAACCGCAGTGTTGTCTGGTCCTCTTGTCGTTGAGCCTGACACCTGGCTGGTGGCGGTATGGGGTGGTGAAAAACATATCCCGCGCTGGAAAAACGATCGTGAAATGAATCGATTTATCGATCTCTGCTTTAAGCATATGAACGATATCGCCGAGCGATTAAGCGATTATCCCGACCAGTTTGAGCCTGTCTTTGGTATTAACGAAGTGGACGGTACAAGCTACACGGTGGTTGAAGAGTGGTGTTATGGCTATATGCGGGGCGTTGCATTGACCGACTGGTCAACGCTTCCTGAAGAGCTGAAGACCGATCTGGCGCTGATTGCGTTACACGGCAGCGAAGAAAACGCTGCGCGACTCGATGAGCTGACGGAAGATGAATATCATGCCAGCATTGAAGCGATTCGTCCGGCGGCGTTACGTCTGTACAATTACTGGCTTGAGAATCCGCAGCAGACGGTCGCGCAGCAACCAATCGTGAATGGCGCGAAGGTCGGGAGAAACGATCCTTGTCCTTGCGGCAGTGGTAAGAAATTCAAAAGTTGCTGTTTGCATTAATCAGAAAGGGCTCATGATGAGCCCTTTTTTTATCCCACTTCTGGCAAAACGCCCGCCGCAATAGAGAACTGGACCAGGATGACCCCAACGCCGCAGGCGAAGACAAGCGCTAACAGGAACTTCCCCCCCCAGACCCGATAGCCAGAGTCAGGATGCTGTTGACGGCTTTTCCATGCCAGCAGGGAAGGGAGCAACAGGGCCAGGACCGCGAGCGCAACCCCCGCATACCCCAGCGCCATCACAAATCCGCGCGGATAGAACAGTGCAAACGCCAGAGGCGGCAGGAAGGTAATGATCCCTGTCTGCAGGCGTCCGGCGACGGAGCGGCTGCGCTGGAACAGATCTGCCAGGTAATCGAACAAGCCCAGCGCGACGCCCAGGAAAGAGGTCGCCAGAGCGAGATCGGCAAATAAATGTACTGCCAGTTCGACGTGCGGCGAAGCAACGACCTCGCGCAGCGCCTGCAGGAATCCGTTCAGACCGGAGTGATCTGCCATTAAGCCAATAAAGGTGGACGAATGAATGCTGCCCAATGTCACCAGTTGCCAGAAAATATAGGCAATTAATGGAATGGCGCTTCCGATGACAAAGACGCGGCGCAGCTTACGGATATCGCCATTCATGTAGCTGACGATGCTGGGCACGCTGCCGTGGAAACCAAATGAGGTAAAAATGACCGGAATCGCAGAGAGCGCCAGCCCTTTCTCCAGCGGCAGCGTGAGCAGATTCACTTTATGAATATGCGGAGCGAGTAGCGCGAGCATCACGACGAGGAAAATAATTTTTGCGCTGAACAGAAAACGGTTAAACAGATCGACCAGCGACGTCCCCACGCATACCACTCCACCGCCAATGAGCGTGAAGAAGGTGACCCCCGTGGACGGAGAAATATCTGTCCCGAACCAGTCATTGATGCTGGAGGCGATCAGTTCGCCCGCGCCGCTCATGTAAGCCGCTGTGAGGGCATACATCAGGAACATCATACTCAGGCCGGTGATCCACTGGCCGTAGCGGCCGAGATAGCGCGCGGCCAGCGAGCCCAGCCCGGTATCCGCCGGGACGTGCTGATACACTTCGAGCAGCAACAATGCGGTATAACACATAAGCGCCCACAGACAGCCTAACAGCAGCAACGTGACGCCAAAGCCGACGCCAGCCGCGGCCAATGGCATCGCCAACATTCCTGCGCCAATTGTCGTACCCGCAACGATAAAAATACTTCCCAGAGTTCTGTTCTTCACGCTTTCCTCTACCACGACAACAAATCGCAACCCAATCTGCGGCGCAGAGTAAGGGAAAATGGGGCCTTCGTCAAATCAGCGTTACAACACGTGTAATGATATGTATACACTTTATTGGGCGCGATTCCTTTTGGGCAAGTGGCTGATACTTTTGAGGGTTTTGCCTACTTCATAAGGGCAATGTTTTAGGGGGAAAATCAGGCGTACCTTAAACAGTCACGATAAATAATCAACAAAAGTGAGAGGCTGATGGCAGGGGAGAATCCATTTACCGCGGCATGGAGTCGTTCAGGTAATCTGTTATGCCATGGACACTGGATCATTCGCTGGAACGGGCAGGCGCTTGAGCTGCCGGAACCGCGACGGGAAAAGGATATGGGGACGTGGGCTATCTACAATATTATCGATCCGGAAGATGAACTGTATGCCCAGGGATTAACGGAAGATGACTGGATTATTGAAAACGTCGACTGGTTAACCGATCTGTTCTTTGAAAATGCGATACCGCTTGAGACCGACAGCTATCGTCACTTTTATCAGGCGATCAATCCCCATGACTGGCGCTGTACCAGCTGCGCGGGGTGCATGTAAACCTGTGCCAGCGCAATGTGTTTGCGGGTCAAAGCGTTTAGCCTGTGCCTTTTAATGGGAGGGGTAATGACGTCAATCCACGGGCACGATGTGCTCAATATGATGCTTGAGTCCGGCGAACAGTACACCGAAAGGAGTCTGATTCAGGCTATTGATTTACGCTTTGGAAACAACGCGCGCTTTCATACCTGTTCGGCTGAAAATATGACGGCGGGGGAGTTAGTGACATTCCTTGCTGCGCGAGGCAAGTTTATTCCTGTTGAAGAGGGATTTTCGACGCACGAAAGTAAAATCTGTCGCCATTAACGCGCTAAAAAAAAAGGGTGTCAGCTGAATGACACCCTGAAAAAATTAATTCTGGGTATCGAGGGTCGAAAGTTCTTTATCAATAAAGTAAAGACCTTCGCCTGATTTTCCTGCCAGAGATAATTTATCAATAACTGATTTAAACAGTTTTTCTTCTTCGTGCTGTTCCGCAACATACCACTGCAGGAAATTAAATGTCGGATAATCCTGACTCATCATAGCCGCATGGGTCAGCTCATTAATTTTTTGAGTGATTAACTGCTCATGTTCGTAGGTCGCGCGGAACAGTTCATCCAGAGAGGCGTACTCGGCAAACGGCGACTCGACAGGGTTGATGCGCGGCAGGCTGCCGGTATCTGCCAGGTAGTCAAACAGGCGCTGCATGTGGGTCATCTCCTCCTGCGCATGGCGGCGCAGGAAAGCCGCCGCACCTTCGAAGCTGTGATAGCTGCACCAGGCACTCATTTGTTGATAAAGCAGGGATGAAAAAAGCTCAAGGTTCATTTGCTCGTTGAGTTTATCGATCATTTCAGTTTTCAGCATGATGCAGCTCCATTCATTATTTCATCGCCGAGAGAAGCGTCACTATAATTTGTTATTTAATTATTTGCAAAAGGTAAAATAAATATATTAATTATTAAAAATACGAATGGGAATAAAACGCATTGGCAGTGATAATTAAATTAATGAGAATTGTTCTGTTTCTTATTTGAATGCGCTGCCAGTGTGCATCTGGCAGCAACAGGATTAATACCAGGCTTGCGTCGCTGAAGGGTTCACGGCGTAACCCAGGCATTTATACTGGATAGTGACGCTTTCGTTCAGACAGACCGAACCGCTGAATATGCTACAGGTTTTGATGGGTTGCCCGTAAAACGAGGCTGTCGCATATCCCATGCTTTGACATTCACGCGTGGCCGTCCCATTGGTCACATAGGCATCATAATGGGCGTTCTGCAGCATCGCCTGGCCGTAGTTAAGCCTGACGATCCCGTTTGGCGCATCGGTATGACTCACTTCCGCCTGACGGGTGACACTGCAGCCCGCAAGCAGCAAAAGTAAGCCAGCAACGATTAATCTCTTCATAATTTGCTCTGAGTCGGAGGGGGACACGTTATCCTAACGCCTGTTGAGGAGCACAATGCCTCGAAT
This sequence comes from Enterobacteriaceae bacterium RIT714, assembly GCA_009668015.1. Taxonomy (GTDB): domain Bacteria; phylum Pseudomonadota; class Gammaproteobacteria; order Enterobacterales; family Enterobacteriaceae; genus Enterobacter. The sequence goes on along the minus strand of WJYB01000001.1, from coordinate 974,744 downwards.
AGCCGGAGGATTTTCCCTTTCTCTTTTCAACGGCATAAGTTAGTCGGCCAGACTGTCGAATATCATACAAAACTTAAGATGATGCTGACGGAAGAGAGCGATAAGCTGCGGGTCAAAGTGTTTTCCGGCACCGTCGAGGATAACTTCGCACGCCAGCTCATGGCTAAAACCAGGCTTATAGATCCGCTTTTGCCGCAACGCATCATAGACGTCGGCTAACGCCAGAATCCGCGCCTCAAGTGGAATATTCTCCCCGCGTAGTCCTTCGGGATAGCCACTTCCGTCCCATTTTTCGTGATGGAAATGGATAATATTTTCTGCCACCGGCCCCAGCCCAAGTCCCTGGATAATCATATATCCCTTGGTGGTGTGCAGTTTCATCTCACTGAATTCCTGCTCCGTCAGCGGGCCTTGCTTGCGCAGAATACGATCCGGAACCGCAATCTTTCCGACGTCGTGCAGCGAGGCAAAGCGTTCGATTTCGCTAATCATTTTGCGCGACAAATTCAGTTCACGGGCCATCATGCCGCAGTATTTTGCCACCCGCTGAATATGGCTGCCGGTCTCGTCATCGTGGGCCCGATTAACCTTCTCCAGCGCCTGGACGATATTGCGGTTAACCAGCCGGTTTTCTTTGATATGGCGTCGCATCATCACCAGCATTCCTGAGCTAAACAGCGCGGTGATGAGCAGCACAACGCTGATCACTTTTAAGGTGTTTTTCGTCAACGCCGGGAAGAACTCTTGATCACCGGAACGCTCAAGCTGGGTGCGGAACCCGGACAGCCGGTGCGCCTGCGTCAGCAGGTGAAACAGAGGATGGTCTGGCTCTACCCACGGGCCGATCACAAATTCACTGCGGGTGACGCCGGCCACTTTGAGTACACCACGAAACAATTCGTTGCCGCGAAGCCTCGATTCCAGTGAACTCAAATCGCCCAGAATATAGTCGATTTTGTTGTTCTCGATGGCGTCGATCAGTTCGTTAATACCGGGTTGTTCAACAATCACGACGTCGTTGCCAAATCGCGCCTGTAAATATTGTCCGGAGAACGAACCCGCCAGTACCCCCACGCGCTGGCTGCGAATACTCTCCTCATCCCAGAGAAAGGGCTGGTTGATTCGGTTGTAATAGACGTTATGCCAGGCGACATCCGGGCCGATACGGCCTGCGGCATGTCCGGTATCTCTGTTTTCAGCAACATCCACCATACGGATTGGCCAGCGCTGTTTTTGCAATGCTTCTGTATAATTATCAATAAAATGAACATCCACCTCCATTCCCAGCAGCTCGCGCATGTCGTGGATCATGTTGATGGCAGTACCCTGATAACCGCGGCTATCTTTCCAGATAATCGGCGCAAAGTTCTCGTTTTTGGGAAGCCAGATCTGCAGGCGATGGCTGGCGAGCCAGGCCTGTTCTTCGGGTGAAATAGTGATGCGGCTTAAAAGGTAGTCGCGTTTGCTCTCTTCCAGCGCGTTGCGCATTTTTCCGCTGCGATACCATTCGCCAATAAACGCATTCACTTTTTCACGCAGGTCGCGCAGCTCCGGGCTAAACCCCAGCACCACGGGGATACGCAGCTCCGGGAAAGGGCGCGAGAGAAGATAGTAGCGCTGCGTATTTTCCATCTCGCTGGCATCATTAATGTAGAAGTCGGCTTTATGCTCGCTGAGTAAACGAAAGGCCTCTTCACTGCTGGCAACCAGTCGAAGCGAACGAAACTTCAGATCGGGGTAGCGCTTTTGCACGCTGTCGAGGGTGGCGTCACTCTGGCGAAACAACACTCGGGCGTTGCTGAGCTCTTCGGCGGTATTGACCGACAGCGACGGACTGGCCGCCACCACTTCATTATTGAAAAGCTGTGATGAGAGAATTTTGGACCGCGCCCGGGCCTCGGTGCGCAGAACGCCGGCATATACGCCGTAGCTGTCGGCGTTGAAACGCTGTCCGATTTCTGGGCCACTTATGGGCTGTAGCTGGAGTTGAGTACGATATTTTTGATTGATAGCACGGATCAGTTCAGGATAGAAACCGGCCATTTCGCCTTGCGGTGTTCGCCAGAATTCAAAACTGTCGGCATTGTAAATCCAGACCGGGATGACGGGGGGCTCAGGGGCCGGTTGTGCAAAAAGCGATCTGGCCCATAGCAGGCCAGCGAGGAGAGCAATCCACACAAGCGGTGTCATGCGAGGCGTCCGGCAGCGCATATTCACAGGTCTTCCCCAAAGGATTTTTATTGTCTTTTAAAAGCAGTCTAGCTAACAGAGGGAAGTGAGAGTAGAGATTTCTTCACTTTATCCTCTGGCAGAGAGTTTCCCTCTCTTTGCATGATTATGTGAACTCACCTTAATTTTTTAAAACATTTTTTCAGTAAATTTGAAAGTATGTTTGCATGATAGTAAGGTTGAGTCGATTAGCTATCTGTGGCGGGAAAACCCGCAACGCATTCAGGAGATGAAGAATGAAAATTGCACTGATGATGGAAAACAGCCAGGCAGGCAAAAACGCCACTATCCTCAATGAATTGAAATCCGTTGTCGATGAGAAAGGCTTCCCGGTCTACAACGTCGGGATGAGTGATGAGAACGATCACCACCTGACCTACATCCATCTGGGTATCATGGCCAGCATTCTGTTGAATTCTAAGTCGGTGGACTTTGTGGTGACCGGTTGCGGTACTGGCCAGGGCGCGCTGATGTCTCTGAACATCCACCCGGGCGTAATCTGCGGTTACTGTATCGACCCGGCAGATGCTTTCCTGTTTGCCCAAATCAACAATGGCAACGCGCTCTCTCTGCCATTTGCTAAAGGATTTGGCTGGGGCGCGGAGCTGAACGTTCGCTTTATCTTTGAAAAAGCGTTCACCGGCCGCAAAGGCGAAGGTTATCCGCCAGAGCGTAAAGAGCCACAGGTCCGTAACGCGGGCATCCTGAACCAGGTTAAAGCCGCTGTGGTGAAAGAGAACTATCTGGATACTCTGCGCGCCATCGATCCGGAACTGGTGAAAACAGCCGTTTCTGGTCAGCGCTTCCAGCAGTGCTTCTTTGAAAACTGCCAGGACAAAGAGATTGAAGCCTTTGTTCGCGGTATCGTGGGTTAATTCAACGCCACCCAAAGACCCCAATCAAAAGCCAGCTATGCTGGCTTTTTTTATGACTTGTTCGACACGGCACTTCCCGCATCTTTTGACAGCCGTAGAGTGTCGAACATGCCCACCAGGCAGATCAACGCGATGGCGACAAAGGCCAGGCGGAAACTCATCCCTGGAATGGCGGCGATATTTAGCGCATCACTCACCTTTTCACCAATACGAATCCCAATCGCTCCGAGTGTAATTCCCAGCCCCACCGCCAGCTGCGTCGCGGTTGAAAACAGCGTATTCGCATAGCTCATCTGCGCAGAGGGCACATCGGCAAAGGCCAGCGTGCTGACGGCGGTAAACTGGATGGAACGAAAAACCCCACCGAGATAGAGAATCAGCATTATCAGCCAGACCGGCGTGTCAGGCGTGATGAGTGCGCAGGCGAGCAAAGACAAAACGTTTAATGCGCCATTGATCAGCAATAATTTGCGGAATCCCAGGCGGCGTATGAGCGGTGTGGTCGCGGGTTTGATGGTCAGATTGCCGACAAACACGGCCAGCACCAGCAGACCGGAGTGAAAGGCATCCATGCCAAAACCCACCTGGAACATCAGCGGCAGTAAGAAAGGAACGGCGCTGATTGAGGCGCGAAATAACGAGCCGCCGTACATGGTCACGCGAAATGTCGGGACCTGCAGCGCGTCGAGACGGATCATCGGCCACTCGGCGCGTTGAAAATGACGCAGAGCATAAATTAACGCCACAGCTCCCGCCGCCAGAAGCGCGACGAGCAGCAGACCTTCCGTCTGCCGGGCTCCCATCGTCTCCATCGCATACACCAGGCAGACCATGGCAATGGTGGTGGCGATAAACCCCGGCATATCAAAAGGGCGCCGCGCATCTTCATGGAGATCAGGGATGATACGTAGCGCCAGAATAATCGCGATAATGCCCAGGGGAACATTGATAAAGAATATCCAGCGCCAGTCAGCGTAGCTGGTGATAAACCCCCCGAGCGGCGGACCGATAATCGGGGCAACCAGCGCAGGCCACGTTAAGGTCGCGATAGCGGTAATCAGCTGATGTTTTGGCGTGGTGCGAAGCACCGCCAGACGCCCGACGGGAACCATCAGCGCACCGCCCATACCCTGAAGCACACGCATGGCGACAAACTGATCGACCGTGGTGGAAATACCGCAGAATACCGACGCCAGCGTGAAAATGGCCAGCGCAATAGCAAAGACTTTACGCGCGCCAAAACGATCGGCAATCCAGCCACTGGCGGGAATTAACACTGCCAGTGTGATCAGGTAGGCGCTGATGCCTATGTTCAGGTCAACCGCCTGCACGCCAAAACTTTTCGCCATATCCGGAAGCGCCGTGGCAATCACGGTTCCGTCGAGAAACTCCATAAAGAACGCCCCGGCAACTAACAGCGCCGCAGGTGACAGCCCGCGACTCTCCTTTCCGGTGATGTTTTCAGCCATTTTTATCCTGCCATATCAAAAAATTTTATAAAAATTTACTGGAACTTATAAGTGCCTAAGCTACGGATTTATCGTTGTTTTCCGTAACAAGTCAGCAGCATTGCGGTTCTTTTATCTGTGACTTGTATCACATAACCGTTGATTTTTGTGATGGCGGTCATATTATATGCACATAGACAATAACACCTGCATAACACGTTACCGGAGCATCAAATGAAACTGCGCAAAATCCTGAAAAGCATGTGGGAAAACTACTGCAATACGTTTAAAGACGTCCCGCCAGGCGCAATGTTCTGATGGAAAAACCTGCTTCGGCAGGTTTTTTTATGCCTGCGAACGACGTGAGGGAAGATGAAAGGGCTGTGGTTTTGCTACTATGGCGGTCTTTTAGTTAAGGAGCAGCCTATGTCTCAAAATCTGAGCGCCGATCAGGAACTGGTTTCTGACGTCGTCGCATGCCAGTTGGTTATCAAACAGATCCTTGATGTGTTAGACATTATTGCGCCGATCGAAGTGCGCGGAAAAATGTCTACCCAACTGAAAAACATCGATTTCACCAGCCATCCTGCTGCAGCGGATCCGGTTACGCTTCGTGCGATTCAAAAAGCCATCGCGCTTATCGAACTGAAATTCACACCGCAGGGTGAGTCTCACTAAAATAAACCGATGTTTCGAAATTAGAAACTGTTTTTGATAAAACGCTGACGGGCGACAGAGTGTGTCGCCCTGTGGGCGAGTCAGAAGAAGGTTTGCACCAGCAGATAACTTGCCGCGCAGGCGCAGCTCACGCCAATAAGCCCCGGCAAAATGAAGCTGTGATTGATAATAAATTTGCCGATACGCGTGGTGCCTGAACGGTCAAAGCCGATACAGGCCAGGTCGCTGGGATAGGTCGGCAGCACGAAGTAACCATAAGAGGCCGGGAAAAAGGCAATCAGCATTTTCGGCTCAATACCCAGCATTAATCCCATAGGCGCAACGGCTGTCAGCGCCGCCGCCTGGCTGTTTACCAGCTTTGAAACCAGGAACAACACGATGGCATACGTCCAGGGATGACTTTTGACCACGCCTTCCAGCGCCATTTTTAGCTCGTCGAGATGCGCCTGAAAAAACGTATCACTCATCCAGGCAACGCCAAACACTGAAAAGATAGCCACCATGCCGGCTTTAAACACGGCACCACTGGAAATCGCAGAGGCATTGACCTTACAGGCAATCAGCATCACCGCCCCGGCAATCAGCATCATCATCTGAATCACCAGGTTCATCGACAGCGCCGTCATTTTACCTTTTATTTCGAACGCTGGTCGCAGATCGGGTAAGGCGCCCAGCAAGACTACCACCGCGATGCCGGCAAAGAAAATCCACGTTGACCAGTACGCCTCTTTTGGGAAGCGTTGGTTCATGAGCGTTTCGGTGCTGCCGTAAATAAATTCACGCTGTTTCGGATCGTTGAGCTTTTCCTGAAATTCAGCGTCATCGGCCAAATCTTTCCCCCGGCGTAAGCTCCATAGTGCGGCAACCATCACTCCAAAGAGCGACGCGGGTACTGAAATCGCTAAAATCTCGAGAATGCCCCAGGCCTGGCCGATCCCGTGCTGTGCCCCAATAATGGAAACCAGCGAGACCACGGCGACAGAGACCGGTGACGCGGTGATCGCCATTTGAGACGCTATCGACGCTACCGCCATCGGTCGCTCGGGACGAATGCCTTTCTTGAGCGCAATATCGGCGATAATCGGAAACATGGTGTAAACCACATGGCCCGTCCCGCATAAGAAGGTCAGCATCCACGTGGTGAAGGGAGCCAGCAGGGTAATATGTTGCGGATGGCGTCTGAGTAAGCGTTCAGCAAACTGCATCATCACATTCAGGCCGCCAGCCGTTTGTAGCGTTGCGGCACAACCGATCACGGCCAGGATGGTCAGCATGACATCGACGGGCGGTTTTCCTGGCTGCAGGCCAAAAACAAAACTTAAAATGAACAGGCCGATACCGCTTATCAACCCCAGTCCCATGCCGCCGAACCGCGTTCCGACCAGCAGACAGGCAATGATGACTATAAACTCAATGGTGATCATGAAACCCTCGTCATTAATAATGAAATGAATTAAATCATTTCACTTTGTGTGGTTAATGGTTGGGAGCCAGATCGAATTTGTAAAAATATAATAAAAGCAGAGAGTTGGTAACGATAATTTAACACGGAAAGGGTGATGGCCTGCAAAAGGGGTTAAGCAGGCCGAGCAATTAGTGATGCTGGTAATTTACCAGGTTCAGTAGATGCTGATCGGTCTGCTCAAGACACATCCCGGCTCGCCTGGCGTGACGAACTTCTTCAAGAATAGTTTGCAGCAACACGCCGTCTTGCTGCTGCTCCTTTCCTATATCCTGTAAGAAATCGAGGGTGGTTTCATCTTTCAGGGCTTTGGCCTCACTGGCGAGGGTGTTCAGCATGGTCAGACGCTGCTTGTACTCGTCGAGTGTTTTTTGGAAAAGCTCTTCAAGTGAAGAACAGGTTTCATCCTCCATTTCGAGAGCCTTAACGATTGGATTCGCGCCGGATTTTTTCATAAATTCGAAGACGCGCATCATTTGCGTAATGTTGCTTTGAGCTTGTGTACGCAGGAAAGTGGCGGTTCCATTGAGGCGGTGCTCTGAACACCAGTCGCTGAGGTGGAGATAGAGATTAGAGGCATTAAACTCAAGATTCATTTGCGTGTTGAGTTTTTGAATCATTCCAGAAGTAGTCATTATAATATCCTTATTTCGGGGCGGGATGATTAACCTCAGAATAGGACTGTTCGCGTTGTACTGAATGTGATCAACGATTCATTTCCGTTTATACATATCTTGCTGGAACACAAAGGGATAAGTGAATCATTCACCGTATTACATTGTAATGCGCGGTGATAATACCCATCGGGAATCAGTTGGATCGGCGGTAGTTAATGAGGGTGTGTATTTAATTTACTGATTATTAACTTATTTTTTATTTATCACATTAATAATTTAATCTGCGCTAAACAAATTAAAAATTTTTAATAGTCAGCGTGATTCATCAAATCAGAATGAAATTCTGCCATCAGTCATTTTTTAAAATGACAAAATTGTGATCCAGTCGCAACTTCACTCCAGGTCTTTTTGTAAAAATGAAACGATGTTTTAAGTGTCGTTCATTTATGGGGAACATGATGACTAAAGTGGCGGTGTTGTTAGCACCCGGATTTGAAGAAGCAGAAGCCATTATCACCATTGATATTCTGCGTCGTATGCATATTGAGGTGGAAATGCTGGCCTGCGCAGAGTCGCGGGCGGTCGTGAGCTACCATAATATTCCAATGGTGGCCGACAGTACGCTGACTGAGCGTCTTGATACGCTTTACGATGCGGTTGTGCTGCCGGGAGGGCCTCAGGGTAGTGTGAATCTGGCGGCCAACAGAGATGTCATCCGTTTTGTGACTGCTCACGACGAGGCGGGAAAACTGATATGCCCTATTTGTTCTGCGGCGGCCCGCGTGTTGGGTGGCAATGGCCTGCTGAAAGGGCGTCGCTATGTCTGCTCCGGCGAGTTATGGGAGTCGGTGCAAGGGGGGGAGTATGTCGATGCGCCGGTGGTAGAAGATCAAAATCTCCTTAGCGGGAAAGGTCTTGGCCACGCGTTTGATTTTGCCCTGACTCTCGCGGCGCGTTTGCTTGGCGACGAAGCGCCGGTTCGCGAACATGCCGAACACATCTATTACCCGTGGTGATATTTTGCCGGACGTGAAAGCGTCCGGTTTCCAGGGACTTCTTTGCTGACCTCATGGATAATCCTGCTTCACCCGCCTCTATTTGTCCGACAATACCCGTCTGATTTATGTCATTTATCGCTGAATCTATGTACGCAATTACTGTAATTCTGCGGTGTGATGGCGCTCTCTTATGGATGATTAATTTCCCGCTAAAACTATCTCCAGCATTATCGCTTATTACATGGTGAGCGCTAATGCCTTGTTTTAAGTCTGATTCTCTTAAAAGCACTTAACGATACCCTACATAAAAGAATGCTAAAGCTGGAGTGAACCATGCACAAATTTACTAAAACGCTGGCGGCCATCGGTCTGGCTGCGGTTATGTCACAATCCGCTATCGCAGAGAATTTAAAGCTTGGTTTTCTGGTGAAACAGCCTGAAGAACCCTGGTTCCAGACCGAGTGGAAATTCGCGGATAAAGCCGGGAAAGATCTTGGTTTCGATGTCATTAAAATTGCGGTTCCGGATGGTGAGAAAACCTTAAACGCGATTGATAGCCTGGCAGCCAGTGGTGCAAAAGGCTTCGTGATTTGTACGCCGGATCCGAAGCTGGGCTCCGCTATTGTGGCAAAAGCCCGCGGCTATGGCATGAAGGTCATCGCGGTTGACGATCAGTTCGTCAACGCCAAAGGCAAACCGATGGACACCGTTCCGTTGGTCATGATGGCGGCCACCAAAATCGGTGAACGTCAGGGCCAGGAACTTTATAAAGAGATGCAAAAACGCGGCTGGGACGTGAAAGAGACTGCGGTTATGGCGATCACTGCGGATGAACTTGATACCGCACGCCGTCGTACCTCTGGCTCCATGGACGCCCTGAAAGCAGCAGGATTCCCGGAAAAACAGATCTACAAAGTCCCCACCAAATCCAACGATATTCCGGGTGCCTTTGATGCAGCGAACTCCATGCTGGTTCAGCATCCGGAAGTGAAACATTGGCTGGTGGTCGGGATGAACGATAACACCGTGCTGGGCGGCGTACGTGCCACAGAAGGCCAGGGCTTTAAAGCCGCTGACGTGATTGGCGTGGGGATTAATGGCGTCGATGCGGTAAGCGAACTGTCTAAAGCGCAGGCGACCGGCTTCTACGGATCGCTGCTGCCAAGCCCGGACGTACACGGCTATAAATCAAGCGAAATGCTCTATAACTGGGTCACCAAAGACGCAGAGCCGCCGAAATTTACCGAAGTTACCGATGTGGTGCTGATTACCCGGGACAACTTCAAAGAGGAGTTAGCCAAGAAGGGCCTGGGCGGGAAGTAATTTGTTGTGATTGCGCCCCTCGTCATCGAGGGGCCAGACGTACACTACTGGAATCACGGAGACGTTATGCAACAGTCTGACCCGTATCTCTCTTTTCGCGGCATCGGTAAAACATTTCCCGGTGTGAACGCGCTGACCGATATCAGTTTCGACTGCTATCCCGGCCAGATCCACGCTCTGATGGGGGAGAACGGCGCGGGAAAATCCACGTTGTTAAAAATCCTCAGCGGGAACTATGCCCCCACTACCGGTTCGCTTGTTATTCGCGGCGAAGAGGTCACTTTTGCCGATACCACCGCAGCGCTGAATGCCGGGGTCGCCATTATTTACCAGGAACTGCATCTGGTGCCGGAGATGACCGTCGCGGAAAACATCTACCTCGGGCAACTCCCGCATAAAAGCGGTTTCGTGAATCGCTCGCTGCTGAATTATGAGGCGGGCCTGCAGTTGAAACATCTCGGGCTGGATATCGATCCGCAAACGCCGCTCAAATATCTCTCCATCGGTCAGTGGCAAATGGTGGAAATCGCCAAAGCGCTGGCGCGAAACGCCAAAATCATCGCCTTTGACGAACCTACAAGTTCGCTGTCGGCAAGAGAAATCGACAATCTGTTCCGGGTGATCCGCGAACTGCGCAAAGAAGGGCGCATCATTTTATACGTCTCACACCGTATGGAAGAGATCTTTGCCCTTAGCGATGCCATCACCGTCTTTAAAGATGGTCGTTACGTGCGCACGTTTACGGATATGCAGCAGGTCAATCATGACCAGCTGGTACAGGCGATGGTCGGGCGGGAGTTGGGCGATATCTATCACTGGCAGCCAAGACAGTACGGAACCGAACGGCTGCGGCTGGAAGGGGTTAAAGCGCCAGGCGTGCGCATGCCGATCAGTCTGACGGTGCGCAGCGGCGAGATCGTCGGACTTTTCGGGCTGGTGGGGGCAGGGCGCAGCGAGCTGATGAAAGGGCTGTTTGGTGGCACGCGCATCACCGCAGGCCAGATTTATATTGATGGCCAGGCGGTGGATATTCGTAAGCCGGCACACGCTATCCGGGCGGGCATGATGTTGTGTCCTGAAGACCGAAAAGCGGACGGGATCATCCCGGTTCACTCTGTGCGGGACAACATTAATATCTCCGCGCGTCGTAAATTTATTCGCGCCGGATGCCTGATTAACGACAGCTGGGAGACAAATAACGCGGATCACCATATTCGCTCTCTGAATATCAAAACCCCCGGAGCCGAGCAGCTGATTATGAATCTTTCCGGCGGCAACCAGCAAAAGGCGATCCTTGGCCGCTGGCTGTCGGAGGAGATGAAAGTCATTTTACTCGATGAGCCGACGCGCGGAATCGACGTCGGAGCCAAGCATGAAATCTACAACGTCATTTATGAGCTGGCAAAACGCGGCGTGGCGGTGTTGTTTGCCTCAAGCGATTTGCCCGAAGTGCTGGGCGTAGCCGATCGCATCGTGGTGATGCGTGAAGGTGATATTGCGGGTGAACTACACCATGAACAGGCGAATGAACAACAGGCGTTGAGTCTCGCCATGCCGAAAGTCAGCCAGGCTGTCGCCTGATTAAGGAGTTAACGATGTCATCTGTTACTACATCCCGGGCGCCGAAATCGGCTTTCAGTCTCGGGCGCATCTGGGATCAATACGGCATGCTGGTCGTGTTTGCCGTCCTGTTTCTGGGGTGCGCGATATTCGTGCCTAATTTCGCCAGCTTCGTGAATATGAAAGGGCTGGGGCTGGCCATTTCCATGTCCGGAATGGTGGCCTGCGGGATGCTGTTCTGCCTGGCCTCCGGCGATTTTGACCTCTCAGTGGCGTCGGTGATTGCCTGCGCGGGTGTCACTACCGCCGTGGTCATCAACCTGACAGAAAGCCTGTGGATTGGGGTTTTCGCCGGTTTGATGCTGGGTATGCTCAGCGGGCTGGTGAATGGCTTTGTGATTGCGCGCCTGAAGATTAACGCGCTGATCACCACGCTTGCCACGATGCAGATTGTGCGCGGCCTGGCCTATATCATTTCCGACGGTAAAGCGGTGGGTATTGAAGACGAACGTTTCTTCACGCTTGGCTACGCCAACTGGTTGGGTCTGCCGGCGCCAATCTGGCTGACGGTGGGGTGCCTGATCATTTTCGGTTTCCTGCTCAACAGAACCACGTTTGGGCGAAATACGCTGGCCATTGGCGGGAATGAAGAGGCTGCCCGTCTGGCGGGTGTACCAGTGGTGCGAACCAAAATTATTATCTTCGTACTGTCCGGCCTGGTGTCGGCTGCGGCGGGGATTATTCTCGCATCGCGAATGACCAGCGGCCAGCCGATGACTTCGATTGGTTACGAGCTGATTGTCATCTCCGCCTGCGTTTTAGGCGGGGTTTCCCTCAAGGGCGGCATCGGAAAAATCTCATATGTGGTGGCGGGTATCCTGATCCTCGGTACGGTTGAAAACGCGATGAACCTGCTGAATATCTCTCCGTTTTCTCAGTACGTGGTGCGTGGCCTGATCCTGCTGGCAGCCGTGATATTCGACCGTTACAAGCAAAAAGCGAAGCGCACCGTCTAACGCTTTTCTCTTCTTCAGGCGACCCAACTTTTAAGCTTAGTCGCATCTCCTTACTGCCCGCCAGCTTCGCTGGTGGGCGTTTTGCTAAATGGCGAGCAGCGTCACACTGTCTATACTTACATGGCTACTGAGATGTAAACCGTTTCCACATCTCGTAAACCGTAAGGAGGACAAGGGTGGCAGATACGTTAACCGCACCGCCTGCACTGACCGGAGAATGTGCATTCTTTTTTGATCTCGACGGAACGCTCGCCGAGATCAAACCTCATCCTGATCAGGTGGTTTTACCCGCAACCATTCTCCGGGTTTTGCATCAACTTTCGCAGAACAGCCAGGGAGCACTGGCATTGATATCAGGGCGCTCAATGGCCGAGCTTGATGAGCTGGCCAGACCTTATCGCTTTCCGCTTGCCGGCGTGCACGGTGCGGAGCGCCGCGACATCCATGGCAACGCGCATATTGTTTCACTCCCCGCGCCGTTAATTCAGACGCTGCAGGCGAAGCTGACGACAGCGCTGGCTCATCTGCCGGGGGCAGAGCTGGAAGCAAAAGGGATGGCTTTTGCGCTTCACTACAGACAAGCCCCGGAGCATGAGAAGGCCGTCATCGCGCTGGCAACATCGGTTGTTGAGGCGAACGACAGGTTGGCCATACAGCCGGGCAAATGCGTGGTGGAAATCAAACCGCGTGGAATTAATAAAGGAGAAGCCATCAAGGCATTTATGGCCGAGGCGCCATTTAAGGGCAGAATTCCGGTATTTGTGGGTGACGACCTCACCGATGAAAGCGGTTTTAGCGCCGTAAATCAGGCAAACGGGGTATCAGTAAAAGTTGGACAAGGTGAAACCAGTGCCAGATGGCGACTGGATAATGTCGCCAGCGTCTGGCAATGGGTAACTGAAGTCGCTAACCAGCAACAAGAAGAAAAAATAGCGGATGAGAACAGGAGAAAACATTATGGGTCGCTTAGTCGTAGTCTCTAATCGTATCGCGCCACCGGACGATAAAAAATCCAGCGCAGGTGGCCTGGCGGTGGGGATATTGGGTGCCTTAAAAACAGCAGGCGGTTTATGGTTTGGCTGGAGTGGCGAAGTGGGTGATGAGGATCAGCCGCTGAAAAAGGTCACCCGGGGCAATATCACCTGGGCATCGTTTAATCTTGGCGAAAAGGATTATGAAGAGTACTACTCTCAGTTTTCCAACGCCGTACTGTGGCCCGCTTTCCACTATCGTCTTGACCTGGTTAAATTCCAGCGCGATTCGTGGGATGGCTACCAGCGAGTCAACGCCCTGCTGGCGGATAAACTGCTGCCATTAATCGAGGAAGACGATATTTTATGGATCCACGATTATCACCTGCTGCCATTTGCCAGCGAGCTGAGAAAACGCGGGGTCAATAACCGAATCGGCTTCTTCCTGCATATCCCGTTCCCGACGCCGGAAATCTTCACCGCATTGCCGCCGCACGAAGAGTTACTCGAAGGACTGTGTGATTACGACTTACTCGGCTTCCAGACTGAAAACGACCGGCTGGCATTTCTCGACAGCATCTCTGGTAAAACGCGCCTGACAACGCGGAGCGGGAAATCCCATACCGCGTGGGGGAAAACATTTGAAACCGAAGTGTATCCCATCGGTATCGAACCGGATGAGATCGCCGCCGACGCTTCAGGACCGCTGCCCACCAAGCTGGCACAGCTCAAAAATGAGCTGAAGAACGTCAAAAATATCTTTTCGGTAGAGCGTCTGGATTATTCCAAAGGCCTGCCAGAGCGCTTCCAGGCTTACGAGAGATTGCTGGAAAACTTCCCTCAGCATCATGGCAAAATTCGTTACACCCAGATTGCGCCAACTTCCCGTGGTGAAGTCCAGGCCTATCAGGATATCCGCCATCAGTTAGAAACAGAGGCCGGGCGAATCAACGGGCGTTATGGTCAGTTGGGCTGGACGCCGCTCTATTACCTGAACCAGCACTTCGATCGTAAAGTCCTGATGAAGGTATTCCGCTACGCCGAAGTCGGGCTGGTGACGCCACTGCGCGACGGGATGAATCTGGTGGCCAAAGAGTATGTTGCGGCGCAGGATCCGAAAGATCCCGGCGTGCTGGTGCTCTCGCAATTCGCGGGCGCAGCCAATGAACTGACTTCCGCGTTGATCGTCAATCCTTACGACAGTGATGATGTGGCGAACGCCCTGGATCGTGCGCTGACAATGCCTCTCACGGAGCGTATTTCACGTCATGCCGAGATGATGCAGGTCATTCGCAAAAACGATATTAACCACTGGCAAGAGAGTTTTATTCGCGATCTTGAGCGGATAACGCCCCGAAGCAAGGAGAGCAACCTGCAAAAAAAGGTCGCAACCTTCCCTAAGCTTGCCTGAATAACCCCTCGGTGGCGCTAGCTGCCGAGGGGAACCAGCAACACATCGACCTGGCTCGACCCGACGATCGCTTTCGCTGAACACGCCGCGCGTGAGAAGAAGCTTTGGTTATGGTTGCCGCAAATCACCAGGTCGATGTGCTCTTTACGGCAAATATCCAAAATATGCTCGCTGAGTTCGCCGGTAGCGATAAACGTTCTGGCGATGGGGTAGCGGGCCTTTCCTTCCAGTTCGTGCAGAAATTGCTGCGTTTCTTCCTGTAACAGACCCCGAATGTCCTCCAGCATTGGCGCGGCCAGCTGGTTATACATTTCGGGTTCGGCGGCAAGTGTAATCAAACTCACCCGGGCGTTGAGCGGTTGCGCGATAGAGACCGCCCGCGCGACAAGCTGATGGCTTTCTGGTGAAACTGCCACAGAAACAAGAATATGAGAGTAACTCATCACTCACTCCTCACATGACCAGAAAAAGAGTATTTATCACCATTAGCGCGATTTCTCCCGCTTCGCAAGGGGACAATACGGCATTGGTGTGACGCTTATCATAATTATTCATTAATTATTCTTATAAAAAGAATAGTGGCATAACTGCGCTCGGCATTGGAAATGAGGAACTTAACTTAAATTGCACAAACCTCATCACCAGGCGCTAAATCCTTGTAACCGGTTTTCTACATCAGGGTGATGATCACGCAGTGAAATCAAATTAACTGAATTCATGGTTAACATATTGTTTTATATGTGTATTGTTATTTTGTTTCTAACACAGAAATGCGATATTAACCGCTAATAGAGTAAGGGTAAGCCTCGGGCAAAATCCGTGCCCGAAAGAATGCCTCTTCTGCATGAGTATTCGTTCATTAAGAATATAAAAGTATGCGAGGTGAGCATAAAATGAGCAAATTACAAGTTGCGCTGATGGATTTATCGGTCGTTTTCACTCAAATTATGTGACGTGGATCACATTTTTTTCAAATTTCGGCATGGGCTGGATTGTATGTCGGAATACTGACGAGTAGAGTTGCCTCGAATTAGGAAAAATCTTAGTTATTTGTAAGAAATGATAAAACATGTAAGCGAAATCTCCTTCTAAAACGCCCCATGTTTTGTCTTGTCTCACCCTTAATTCAACTATGCATTTTCGCCTTTTCTTTTTTTTACCGGGGTTTTCCCGGCGACATCACGGGGTGCGGTCTGACCGCATAAAAATAATAGTTGGTTATTCTGGATGGGAAAAATGCATACATCCGAGATGCTGAAACATGTCTATGACATCAATTTGTCATATTTATTACTTGCCCAACGTTTGATTAGTCAGGACAAAGCGTCCGCTATGTTCCGCCTTGGTATCAGTGAAGAAATGGCCACAACACTGGGGGGATTAACACTCCCGCAGATGGTCAAACTGGCGGAAACCAATCAACTGGTGTGTCAATTCCGTTTCGACAGCCACCAGACGATTACGCGTCTGACTCAAGACTCTCGCGTTGACGATCTGCAACAGATCCACACCGGAATTTTGCTTTCAACCCGCCTTCTCACCGAAATCAGCCAGCCTGACGACGTGGCCCGTAAGAAAAGGGCATAACGATGAGCGAAAAAAGCATTGTTCAGGAAGCTCGCGACATTCAGTTGGCAATGGAACTGATCACGTTGGGCGCTCGCTTACAAATGCTGGAAAGCGAGACTCAACTGAGCCGCGGTCGACTTATCAAGTTATACAAAGAATTACGCGGTAGCCCGCCGCCGAAAGGCATGCTGCCGTTTTCAACAGACTGGTTTATGACCTGGGAACAAAACATCCATGCCTCGATGTTTTGTAATGCCTGGCAGTATCTGCTTAAAACCGGTTTGTGTAGCGGCGTCGATGCCGTCATCAAAGCTTACAAACTTTACCTTGAACAATGTCCGCAGCCTGAGGAAGGACCTCTGCTGGCGCTGACGCGTGCATGGACCCTGGTGCGTTTCGTTGAAAGCGGCCTGTTACAATTGTCGCGCTGTAACTGCTGTGACGGCAACTTTATCACCCATGCTCATCAGCCTGCAGGCAGCTTTGCCTGTAGTTTATGTCAGCCGCCATCGCGAGCGGTAAAAAGACGTAAACTTTCCCCGGAAGCTGCCGATATTAATCCACAACTGCTGGATGAACAGATCGAACAAGCTGTTTAACCCGAACGTATGGGCAAGATTCCAGCAGCGGTAAGCTATTACCGCTGCTTTTTTTTACCCTGCGATCCGGTTATCCACCCGAACTGAACATCCTGCCATAGTCACTAGCGGAAGGATGATGTCGTGCTTATCTTATTAGGTTACCTGGTTGTTATCGGTACAGTTTTCGGCGGTTATATGATGACCGGCGGGCACCTGGGAGCACTCTATCAACCCGCTGAACTGATTATCATCGGCGGCGCAGGGATAGGTGCTTTTATCGTTGGCAACAACGGTAAATCAATTAAGGGAACGCTCAAAGCAATCCCATTACTGTTTCGTCGTTCGAAATATACCAAAAGCATGTATATGGATTTGCTCGCGTTGCTCTATCGCCTGATGGCGAAGTCGCGCCAGCAGGGCATGTTCTCGCTGGAAAGGGATATTGAAAACCCGAAAGAGAGCGAAATTTTCGCCAGCTATCCACGTATTCTCGCCGACGCGATGATGCTGGATTTTATTGTCGATTATCTGCGTCTGATCATCAGCGGCAACATGAATACCTTCGAAATTGAAGCGTTGATGGACGAAGAGATCGAAACGCACGAAAGCGAATCCGAAGTCCCGGCCAACAGTCTGTCGCTGGTGGGCGATTCATTACCCGCTTTCGGTATCGTGGCGGCGGTGATGGGTGTGGTACACGCGCTGGCATCCGCTGACCGTCCGGCGGCAGAACTGGGAGCATTGATTGCCCATGCAATGGTGGGGACCTTCCTCGGTATTCTTTTGGCCTACGGATTTATTTCACCGCTGGCAAGCGTGCTGCGACAGAAGAGTGCCGAAACCACCAAGATGATGCAGTGCGTGAAAATTACGCTGCTCTCGAATCTGAACGGTTACGCACCGCCAATCGCGGTGGAGTTCGGGCGTAAAACGCTGTATTCCAGCGAACGTCCGTCGTTTATCGAACTTGAAGAGCACGTGCGCGCTGTCAAAAACCCAAACCAACAGACGACGACTGAGGACGCATGAAAAATCAGTCCCATCCCATCGTCATAGTTAAAAAACGCAAACACAAATCCCATGGAGGCGGTTCCCATGGCTCGTGGAAAATCGCGTATGCGGACTTTATGACCGCGATGATGGCTTTTTTCCTGGTGATGTGGCTGATTTCCATCTCCAGCCCCAAGGAGCTGATTCAGATTGCGGAGTATTTCAGAACCCCGCTGGCAACGGCGGTCACGGGCGGACAGCGTATTTCTAACAGCGACAGCCCGATCCCCGGTGGCGGTGATGATTTTACCCAGCAGAAGGGTGAAGTAAAAAAAGAACCGAATATTGATGAGCTGAAAAAGCGGATGGAGCAGGCGCGGCTCAAAAAACTGCGGGGCGATCTTGACCAGCTGATTGAGGCTGACCCGAAACTGCGCGCGCTGCGTCCGCATCTGAAAATCGATCTGGTGCAGGAAGGTCTGCGTATCCAGATTATTGATAGCCAGAATCGCCCAATGTTTAAAACCGGGAGTGCTGAAGTAGAGCCTTACATGCGCGATATCTTGCGCGGTATCGCACCGGTGCTGAACGGTATCCCAAACCGGATCAGCCTCTCTGGTCATACGGATGACTATCCGTATGCCAACGGTGAGAAAGGCTACAGCAACTGGGAACTCTCTGCCGATCGTGCCAATGCCTCGCGTCGCGAGCTGGTGGTCGGTGGGCTTGATGAGGGCAAAGTCCTGCGCGTCGTCGGCATGGCCGCCACCATGCGGGTGACCGACCGCGGACCGGAAGATGCCATCAACCGTCGTATCAGTCTTTTAGTGCTCAATCAGCAGGCGGAGCAGACCATTCTGCACGAAAACGCCGAGAGTCAGAGTGAGTCACTGGACGATTTAAAACAGCCTGGGGCAGTTCCTTCGGCTGCCGTTCCAACATCGCCACAAGCCAATCCGAGGTGATAGCGTGAGCATGGATATTAGCGATTTTTACCAGACATTTTTTGATGAAGCCGACGAGTTGTTGGCTGATATGGAGCAACATCTGCTGGATTTAGTGCCTGAAGCACCGGATTCAGAACAGCTTAATGCCATTTTCCGTGCGGCACATTCCATTAAAGGGGGCGCCGGAACGTTTGGTTTTACCATTCTGCAGGAAACGACCCATTTAATGGAAAACCTGCTGGATGAAGCTCGTCGCGGTGAGATGCAGCTCAACACCGACATTATTAACCTGTTTTTGGAAACCAAAGATATTATGCAGGAACAGCTCGACGCCTATAAAAGCTCGCAAGAGCCGGATGCTGCCAGCTTCGAATATATCTGCAACGCGCTGCGTCAGCTCGCGCTCGAAGCAAAAGGTGAAGTCGCTACACCGGCTGTTAATGCAGCAAAATTGAGCGTGGTGGATGCGCTTGCGCCGGAAGAGGCGGCCGTACCGGCAGCAGAACAAAAGCTGCGGGTAGTGCTTTCTCGTCTGAAAGAGAGCGAAGTCAATCTTCTGGAAGAAGAGCTGGGCAATCTGGCGACGCTGAGCAATGTGGTGAAGGGCAAAGATAGCCTCGCCGCCACGATTGACGGCGGTATTGGCCAGGATGATATCGTTGCGGTGCTCTGTTTTGTTATCGAAGCCGATCAGATCGCCTTTGAAACCGAAGCGCCTCAGGAAGCCCCGGCGGAAGTGGCTGAGATCGTTGCTGCGCCAGACGTTGCAGCGCCTGTCGTCGTCGCAGCCGCTCCGGCACTGAAAGCCGTTCCCAACGAAAACGCCGCGCCAAATCGCGCTGAACGCGAAAAACCTGCCGCCCGTTCCAGCGAATCAACCAGCATCCGCGTGGCGGTTGAGAAGGTCGATCAGCTGATTAACCTGGTCGGCGAACTGGTGATCACCCAGTCGATGCTGGCGCAACGTTCGAATGAGCTGGATCCGGTCACGCATGGCGATCTGATTACCAGCATGGGTCAGTTACAACGTAACGCCCGCGATCTGCAGGAATCGGTGATGTCCATCCGTATGATGCCGATGGAATATGTGTTCAGCCGCTTCCCGCGTCTGGTACGCGATCTCGCCAGTAAGCTGAATAAGCAAATTGAGCTGACGCAGCTGGGCAGCTCGACGGAGCTGGATAAGAGCCTGATTGAGCGCATCATCGATCCGTTAACGCACCTGGTGCGTAACAGTCTAGACCACGGTATCGAGTCTCCGGAAAATCGTATCGCAGCGGGCAAGTCGCCTGTCGGCAATCTGATTCTGTCTGCAGAACATCAGGGCGGTAATATCTGCATCGAAGTGACTGACGACGGTGCGGGTCTGAATCGCGAACGCATCCTGGCGAAAGCATTGTCGCAGGGCATGCAGGTGAACGAGAACATGACCGATGAAGAAGTCGGGATGCTGATCTTCGCCCCAGGTTTCTCGACTGCCGAGCAGGTGACGGATGTGTCGGGTCGAGGCGTGGGCATGGACGTGGTAAAACGTAACATCCAGGAGATGGGCGGCCACGTTGAGATCAAATCGAAGCAAGGGGCGGGTACCACTATCCGTATCCTGCTGCCGCTGACGCTGGCGATCCTCGACGGTATGTCGGTGAAAGTTGCCGATGAGGTCTTTATTCTGCCACTGAATGCGGTGATGGAATCCCTCCAGCCGCGCGATGAAGATTTACATCCGCTGGCGGGTGGCGAGCGCGTGCTGGAAGTGCGTGGCGAATATCTGCCGCTGGTGGAGCTGTGGAAAGTGTTTGAAGTCGACGGAGCAAAAACCGAAGCGACTCAGGGTATTGTGGTCATTCTGCAAAGCGCCGGCCGCCGCTATGCGCTGCTGGTCGATCAGCTGATTGGTCAGCACCAGGTGGTGGTGAAAAACCTCGAAAGCAACTACCGCAAAGTGCCGGGAATTTCAGCTGCCACCATCCTTGGCGATGGCAGCGTCGCTCTGATCGTCGACGTGTCGGCGCTTCAGGGTTTAAATCGTGAACAACGTGTGGCGTACACAGCCGCCTGATTAGTTAAGAAGGTAAAAACATGACCGGTATGAGTAATGTAACGAAACTGGCCGGCGAGCCATCAGGGCAGGAATTCCTGGTTTTCACTTTAGGCGATGAAGAATACGGCATCGATATTCTTAAAGTGCAGGAGATTCGCGGCTACGATCAGGTGACTCGCATTGCCAACACGCCTTCCTTTATTAAGGGTGTGACCAACCTGCGTGGGGTAATTGTCCCTATCGTCGATCTGCGCGTGAAGTTCAGCCAGGGTGACGTGGAATATAACGACAATACCGTGGTTATCGTCCTGAACCTGGGTCAACGCGTGGTGGGCATTGTGGTGGATGGCGTTTCTGATGTGCTGTCCCTGACCGCCGACCAGATTCGTCCGGCGCCGGAATTTGCCGTGACGCTATCGACAGAATATCTGACCGGCCTGGGCGCGCTGGGCGATCGTATGCTGATTCTGGTGAATATCGAAAAACTGCTGAACAGCGATGAGATGGCGCTGCTGGATATCGCGGCAAGCCACGTAGCGTAACGCCGTTGATAACGGTTGAGATAAAAAAGGAAGGCTAACAGCCTTCCTTTTTTTTATATCGAAAGCCTCCGCGCCAGGCTGGAGTATGTAAAGCTTTAAGAACGGAGTCCACGGTCATCCCATCCTTTCACGCTGCGTGAACTTTCCCGAAAGCACAATCCTGTGCTGACCTAATTTTTGTGCTTTGGGTTATCGCGTCATAGCACCGGGTCATAAAAGTCACTAAAAGTAGGTCTGATTTTTGAACCGGGGAGTAAAATTCGACCAGCACAAGGCAGTCTATTTTCAAATAAAAGGAAAGGAGATTAAGGATGAGTATCAGAAACGATATTATCGACGGGCGCCAAAGCCATCTTAAATATGGCCTTATCTATACTGAAGTTGCTGGATGGATTGATCCCGGACCTGACAAATTCTCCCATGTGTAAGTCTCATAGGGTGTTTGGTACTGCCATCATCGTTGTTGTTGGAGGGCTTATCTGTGCCTGGCCGTGGGTCAAAATGGAGTTCGCCAGTAGCGCTCATTACACCGAGCAGGATAAACGGGAATATGAATTTTTTACGCCTGATATTCTGAGAAACATGCCGCGAATTTCTACCCGGTATTCCTTTGATTTTGCGAATATCACAGGGCCTGCGACACATGTATACGCGGTGAAATTTTACGATACGCAGGATACCCGAAAAATAGACGATTATCTGATGTCCCAAGGATACAAGCGGGGTAAATGTGACTTTGATTCAGTGTGCTGGCGCAGCGCAGATCCTGCGGAATCCATCTATGTTGGTACGTTGAAGGGTGAGAAAACGGTCATCGTGCAGGTTGTTTATCACTTCATGTAATCAGCGAGGGGAATAACCACCAGAGCCGAGGTGTCGGCCCTGGTGGTTTACAATGCGACATGCGGATAAATGCCGCCTGTCGCATTGTGTCGACTGCTTTCTTCAGGACAACAATTTACGCTTCCTGCTCTACCAGCTCCGGCTCTTCTTCCAGCAATCCTTCGTTTTGCGCCAGCATTGCGGTGGCAATTCCGTTACCCAGCACGTTAATCGCTGAACGGCCCATATCGAGGAAGTGGTCAATACCCATCAGCAGCAGGATCCCGGCGACAGGAATATGGAAACTCGGGATGGTTGCCGCCAGCACCACCAGTGCGGAACGCGGTACGCCAGCAATACCTTTGGAAGCCAGCATCAGCGTCAGCATCAGCACGGTCACTTCGGCAAAACTCAGCTGGATATTGTACGCCTGCGCGATAAACATCGACGCAAAGGAGCAATAGACCATCGATCCCACCAGGTTAAAGGAGTAACCGATTGGGAGCACAAAAGAGACGATATTGCGCGAACAGCCGAAACGGGTGAGCTGCTCCAGCGTTTTTGGGTAGGCGGCCTCTGAACTGCTGGTGGTAAAGGCAACCAGCACCGGATCTTTCAGCATTCCCACCAGGCGGAAGACCTCTTTTTTCAGCACCATGTAGCCCACGGCCAGCAGAACCAGACAGGTGAGCACAATGGCGACGTAGTATCCGCCAATAAAGGAGGCATAGTTCAGGAGAATCCCCAGCCCCTGGGTGGCAATGACCGAAGAGATGGCCGCGAAGATCGCCAGCGGTGCAACGTACATCACATACCCTGTGACTTTCAGCATGATGTGGGATACCACATCCAGCGCCGCAACCAGAGGGGCGTTGAATTTTTCCCCTAAAGAGGCGCCGCCAATACCGAAGAACATGGAGAACACGACAATCTGCAGAATTTCGTTATTCGCCATCGCCCCGGCAATGCTGGTCGGGATGGTGTGCGACAGGAAGCCTTTCAGCGACATTCCGCCCACAGCAAGCCCGGTATCGACAGACTCCACCGGGATCGCCAGATTCAGGCCTGCACCGGGTTGTTCCAGCGTGACAATGAATAATCCCACCAGAATCGACAGTACGGAGGAGCTGATAAACCAGACCATGGCTTTGCCGCCGACGCGGCCAATGGTTGAGGTCTCGCCGAGTTTCATAATGCCGACTGTCAGCGTGCTAAAGACCAACGGGGCGATGACCATTTTGATCAGCCGGAGGAAAATATCGGTGAGAAGGGTGATGTTGTCTGCCCATGCTGCTATCGCGTTGGCCGACGCGTATTCATGAATAACGGCCCCTGAAAGAATACCCGCCAGCATGAAAATCACGATGAAGAGCGTGAGTTTGTTTGCACTTGCCACGAAAAAAGACCCTCTGTTATGCGCTTTAGTGTTCACCCGCGCGCTGAGTCATATTGTTTTTTTATTTCAGCGCACCAATGCATTCACCACATAAATTGAAGTAAAGAGACGGCTTATTCAACAAATTTTTAAGTATTATTAATTTAGTTGTTCAGAAAGGGCCGATATATTGTGATGCTTATCACGTTGTTATGAATATATCCTCCATGTGATATTTTTATGTGGCTTGTTAAATTATGTAACATATTGTTTGTTATGATAATAAGTCGTCAATACGGCAAACGTATTAGACTCAAACGGCCAGCTGGTTGAACCCCGATCCATAAACTAAATTCACAATGAGTATTCACTGTGAATGTTAAGTGTTGCTAACAGATTGAGTACTATCAATAAAATACGAAAAATGAAGGGCATCATTTTCTGGAGGGCTGTAAATGAAAAGTAAACTCCTTCTGATTTGTACGGGTGGTATTCTGGCATTGGCGGCACAAAATGCCATGGCGGTGACCAGTAGCGGGACAATCGGCGCAACGCTGACCCTGACCAACGGTTGCCTGATAAACGGCTCTCCGACACAAAACGGGATCAACTTCGGTAGCCTGGATTTTGGGACCCATCCCGCGACTTTTTCCACACTCACCACGCAGCTTGCCGGAGCCAGCGGGGGCAACACCTTTACCATTCAGTGTACGACGGCCAGCTACAGCGTGGCGATCACGGGCAATACCAACTCCACGGCACCGGGAACCGTGGTCGGAACGCCTGGTACACCGGCGCGTTACCTGGTCAACACATCCAATACCGCGCAGGGCGTGGCTTATAGCCTTTTCAGCGACAGCAGCTTCAATAACATTATCGCCAATAACGCACCGCTTCCGGTGGCCTCAACGGCGGGCGGCGTAGACAGTTACACCCTGTATGGCCGAATCACCGGTGGGGGAAACAGCGTGACCGTGGTGCCGGGAACCTATACCGATACCATTAACGTTAGCGTGACCTACTGACCTAAGCGGCGGATATGATCGTTGTCATCCGATGTCTGCGACAAATCGCAGAGGGCAAACTGCGCATTTTTTTTGCCCTGATTTGCGCTCTGTGTCATGCGACGTCAACGCAGGCGGTGACCTCGCAACCCTTTCAGGTGTCGGCAACGATCGTGCCGGGTTGTTCAGTCACAGCCGGAAGCGGAGGGCTGCTCGGTACGCTGAATTTTGGCACCTTGTCCGGCGTCGCTACCGGGCAGGTCAGTACCAGTTTCGTCCCGAACGGGTCGCTATCCATCGCCTGTACGCCAGGCGTGGCCCTGAGTATGAGCATAGATGGCGGGCAACATTACGCCTCGGTGCGGCGAATGCAGCGGGCCAGCGGCACGGAGACGGTGGGCTATCGGCTCTACAGCAGCAGTTCGCTGGCGGCCAACAGTGAAATAGGGGTCAATCAGGCGGTGCCGGTGACCTATACCAATAGCAATAATATTGCGCTACCGCTTTTTGGTGTGGCGCTTTTGACGGGATTTAGCCCCGCCGGAACGTATTCAGATCAACTCACCGTGACCCTGTCATGGTGAAAAGGGAGAAGGTCGATGAAAGCATCTTATCTGCGGTATGGCGTAGTGGGGGTATGGGCCATATCGGCTGTGGCGACAGGCAGGGCCGATGCCGCGGCAACTATCTTACTGTGGCCTATCGATCCGTGGCTTTCCGCAGAGACCAAAGCCACCGAATTATGGATACAAAATCAGGGAAATCACGCGACAACCATGCAGGTGCGCATCGTGCGCTGGCGGCAGGAAAACGGCTATGAACGTTATACCGCGCAGCAGGATGTGGTTGCCAGCCCGCCGATTGTGACGATCGGTAAAGACGGAAAACAGCTGATCCGGTTGATCAAACAAAACACGATCCCGAAGGGGGTTGAACAAGCCTACCGCATTATTGTCGATGAGATCCCCCAGCCCAATGATAAATCCCAGCCTGAGATCGGCCTGAAAATTCAGATGCGTTACTCCATTCCGCTGTTTGTCTACGGGCAGGGTATTCCGACCATCAAAGAAGGGGCGCATCACGCGCTGGCTGATACGAAGAATTTAAGCTGGCGGGTGATTCAGGAAGCGGGCCGCCCGGCATTACAGGTGCGAAATCAAGGGGATGTCCATGTTCGCTTAAGCCAGGTGGCGATGCAACAAGGGGGGCAAACGCGCACGGTGGCTGATGGTCTGTTGGGTTACGTTCTGCCAGACAGCACCCGCAGCTGGCCTCTGCCCGCAGGGCTGCATCAACCCAACCAGATGAGTGCGCAAATTAATGCCAGGGACACGCGATGGCAGTCGGCGCCCGTCAACTGAAACCGGCGATGATAATCCTGCTTTGTATGGCGACAAGCGCGTGGGCTGAGTCCGGTGATGATAATTTACCGCCACCACCGGATGCGCAGGCGTTAGATAACGAAGCAGTATTTCAGCTCTCGGTAGTGATTAACCACTACGACACCGGACTGGTGGTCCCCGTCACGCAGCGCGACGGGACCTTTTTTATCTCCAGTGCCGATCTGCTGCGCGCCGGTTTGCCGCCAGAGCAGGTACCGAGCGGTGAGGTGAATCTTTCAAAACTGGCGCACGTCCGCGTGGAGTATGACAGCGCGGCTCAGCGTCTGCTGCTATCTGTACCGCGCGACTGGGTGTCGGCGCGCGTCACGCCATTCGGCGGAGAGACCACGCACAGCAAGCCCCAGTATGGTCGGGGCGCGCTGCTCAATTACGATCTTTACACCAATCACACGGAACACATTGGCGGGCAGGCGTCGCTTTGGCACGAATTCCGCTATTTCAATGAAAACGGCTCCCTCTCTTCGACGGGCTATGCCCGCAAAAGCTTTGCCGGGAATAACGGCCAGCAGGAAGGGTATGTGCGCTATGACACCACCCTGATGATGACCAACGAAGACGATGCCACGACCTGGACTCTCGGGGATGTGATCAGTGATGCGTTGAGCTGGAGCAGCAGCGTGCGTATGGGGGGCATCAGTTACGGCCGCGATTTCTCGTTACGACCGGATCTGGTGACCTGGCCGCTGCCAGAGTTTTCCGGAGAAGCGGCAGTACCGACGTCGGTGGATCTGTTTATTAACGGCTATCGTTCCGGATCCACGCAGCTACAGCCCGGTCCTTTCACCCTGACCAATCTCCCCTACATCAACGGCGCAGGCGATGCGGTGCTGATCACCACCGATGCGTTGGGTCGGCAGGTGAGTACCACCATGCCGTTTTATGTCACCAGCGACTTATTAAAAGAGGGGTTGAGCGACGGGGCCGTCACGCTGGGAAGTTTGCGTCGCAATTATGGCATCAACGATTTTGACTACGGTCCGGCGGCGGGCAGCGGATCCTGGCGCTATGGCGTGACCGACTGGCTGACGCTGGAGGGGCATGGCGAAGCGGCAGAAGAACTGGCATTGGGGGGAGCCGGTACGGTGGTAAAACTGGGCCGCTACGGTGTGGTCAACTCGTCATATACGCACAGTCGAATAAGAGGCGATGAAGGGGGACAGGTCAACTGGGGCTATCAGTACAGTACCAGCGCTTTCAGCCTTGCCACTCAGCACTCGCGGCGCGATCGCGGATATGGCAACCTGGCGCTTTACGATCAACCCACGGTATACGATGAACACGATCAGCCGGTTGCCAGCCTCAGTCGTAATACCGACCAGTATTCGCTGACCTTTAACCTTGGGGAGTTCGGGAGTGTAGGGGCGGCATGGATTGGCGTGGAAAGTTTTGACAGCCAAAAGACCGAGCTACTGAATCTGTCATGGAGTCGCAACCTGTGGGGCAATAGCAGCATCTATCTGGCCGCCAGTCGCGATCAGCAGCGCGGTGACTGGACAATGGCGATGTCGCTGCAAATTCCGCTGGGCGAACGGGACAGCGCCGCGGTGACCTTCGAGAACACGCCGGACTCTGGCAATACGCAGCGCCTGAATTACAACCACTCGATGCCCTCGGACGGCGGGCTGAGCTGGAATATGGCATGGGCGAACCAGTCCCGGTCGCGCAATTATCAGCAGGGAACGCTGGGCTGGCGCAACAACAATATCGAAGTCCAGGGCGGGGGGTATGGCGAGCAGAACATGATGACCTGGTGGAGCGAGGCGATGGGTTCTATTGTGCTGATGGATAACGAGCTGTTTGCCGCCAACAAAATCAACGACGCCTTTGTGGTGATCAGCACCGACGGGCATCCGGATGTGCCGGTCAATTATGAAAACCAGCCCGTCGGGAAAACCAACCGTAATGGCTATCTGCTGGTCAGCGGCGTTTCGGCCTATTACCCGGCAAGCTACAGCATCAATACCCTGAACTTACCTGCCGATACCCGCCTGAAAGAGACCGAACGACGGGTGGCGATCCGCCGTCACAGCGGTTATCTGGTGGATTTCCCGATGGAGCAGGAGCGGGTAGCGAGCGTCATTCTTCATGACCAACAGGGGCACGATATCCCGGTGGGAAGCCAGGTCAGACGCCGTTCTCAAAGCACCGCGGTGGTCGGTTATGACGGCATAGCCTGGCTTGAAAATCTCAGTGATGTTAACCCGCTGGAGGTGGTCCTGCCGGGCGGCAAGCGCTGTCATGCCACGCTGACTATCGGTGCCAATCCTGAACACAAGCTGCAAACCTTCGGCCCGCTGGTTTGTCGGGAGGGGCAATGAAGCGCCTGTGGCTGTTACTGGTGCTGCTGATGCTCTCGGGTGCCAGCCGGGCGGCGTGCACCATTAGCACGGTCAACGCCTCCTTTGGGAACGTCACCTCTTTTGCCTTAAGCGGCACGGGAGAAGTTGAAACCACCGGGACCCTGGTGGTGAGCTGCGATGCGATTCTGAATTTGTTAACCAACGATTCGGTGACATTGAATTACACGGCGGCGACGGTGTCTGCCAGCAGCCGGGCCACCATGAAACGTACCGACAATGCGACGATCGCTGACGTCATCCCCACGCGACTGTGCGGATTAAGCGGATGCTCGGGCAGCAGCGAAGTGCAAATCGCAAAAGCCTATACCTGGAGCGGCGGCACGCTGCTCAACCTGCTGGGGGCCAAGCAGTACAACATTCCGCTCTATTTTCGCACCGTTGCCGGACAAAACGTGACGGCAGGGCCGTATCAGGTGGTGTTGACCTTTAGCATCAACTACAACGTCTGTTCGGTTGGGGCGGTGGGGTTGTGTCTTACCCCGCAAACCGGTACGGCCACGACCAGCATCACGCTGAACATGAATGTGACGAATGATTGCAGCGCGATGACCACCCCCAACGTTAACTTCAATAGCGCGCCGTTGGTGCAAAATTTTCCGACCGTATCTCAGGCTATTTCGGTCACCTGCACCAAAGGCAGCGTCTATACCATCGGAATTAACAATGGTGCGAACGCCCTCAATAGCGTGCGCAGAATGGTGAGCGGCAGCAATTATATGAGCTACGACATCTATAAAGGGGCCACGACCAACCGCTGGGGCGGCAGCGGCACAGAGCGCTGGGCAAGCGCCGCCTCATCGCAAGTCAGTACCGACGGGCTACTGCGGACCTACAACTACACCGCCAAAGTCCTCACCAGCCAAACCACACCTCCGGCCGGAACCTATAACGATACCCTGATTGTTGACGTTGCCTTCTGAGCTGACGCTTTTCCCTTTCGCAAATGTAAAGTTCCCGCCACCTTTGCCGATAACACCGTTAATAAATCTTAGAGAAGGTGTTGTATGTTGAACCGTATCCGCGTTGTCACAATGCTGATGATGGTGCTGGTCATTTTCGCACTTCTTCAGCTTATTTCCGGTGGGCTGTTTTTCTCATCTTTAAAACAAAACCAGGCAAGCTTTGCGGCGTCGAACGATTTACGTGTTCAGCAAAGTGAGCTGACATCGACCTGGGATCTGATGCTGCAGACGCGTATCAACCTGAGCCGTTCTTCTGCCCGCATGATAATGGATCCGACCAATCAGCAAAGCAGCGCGAAAACGGATCTGCTGAAAAATGCGCGAGCCACGCTCACCGACGCCGCGAAACATTACGACGCCTTCAAAAAGATTACGCCGCTGCCCGCGATGGAGCAGGCGAGTCAGAATATTGATGAAAAATACAAAAACTACGCTGCCGGGCTGAATGAGCTTATCCAGTTCCTGGAGAGTGGCAACATGGATGCCTATTTCGCCCAGCCGACACAGGGAATGCAAAATGCCCTCGGGGCGGCACTGAGCGAATACGCCAAAGCCAGCAGCGAGCAGTATCACGCCGCCTTTACTGAAAGCCAGAACGACTACCGCTTCGCCAAATGGCAAATGGCGATTCTGGCGCTGGCGCTGGTGATTGTGCTGATCGGCGTCTGGTATGGCATCCGCCATATCCTGCTGAATCCACTGGGTCGGGTCATCGCGCATATTCGTGAAATTGCCAGCGGCGATTTGACGAAAACGCTGACGATTTCCGGGCGCAATGAGATCACCGAACTGGCCAGTACCGTTGATCATATGCAGCGTTCGCTGACGGAGACGGTGGCCAATGTGCGTCAGGGTTCCGATGCGATCTATACCGGGACCAGCGAAATTGCCATGGGTAACAACGACCTCTCGTCCCGTACCGAGCAGCAGGCCTCCGCTCTGGAAGAGACGGCTGCCAGTATGGAAGAGCTGACCGCCACCGTGAAGCAAAACGCCGACAACGCCCGTCAGGCGGCGCATCTGGCTGACAGCGCGTCGGAAACGGCACAGCGTGGCGGCAAAGTGGTGGACGGCGTGGTGAAAACGATGCATGAGATCGCCGGCAGTTCGAAAAAGATCGCTGACATTATCAGCGTGATCGACGGTATTGCCTTCCAGACTAACATTCTGGCGCTGAATGCCGCCGTCGAAGCGGCGCGTGCGGGAGAGCAGGGGCGGGGTTTTGCGGTGGTCGCCGGTGAAGTCCGCAATCTCGCCAGCCGCAGCGCAAACGCGGCAAAAGAGATTAAAGCGCTCATTGAAGATTCTGTCGCTCGCGTGGATACCGGCTCAGTGCTGGTTGAAAGCGCGGGCGAAACCATGACTGACATCGTCAATGCGGTCACGCGCGTGACCGATATTATGGGCGAAATCGCTTCTGCTTCCGATGAGCAGAGTCGCGGTATCGACCAGGTCGCGCTGGCGGTCTCGGAAATGGATCGCGTCACACAACAAAACGCCGCGCTGGTGCAGGAGTCCGCTGCTGCGGCGGCTGCACTGGAAGACCAGGCGAGCCGTCTGAAGATGGCCGTCTCGGCGTTTCAACTTACCTCTAAGCCTGTAAATACGGCGACGTCCCGCGCAATGTCAGCCGGGACCTCGCCTGCCGCAAGGATGAGTCATACCCGCGCGACGGCAGCCGGACAAGATGAAAATTGGGAAACATTTTGATTGAAATTTAACCGCGGCTGCTTGCCGCAAGATGGGAGCGTGGATGTTAAATCGTATTCGTATCTCGACCACACTGTTTTTGATTCTGATCCTTTGCGGTGTGTTGCAGGTTGGCAGTAACGGGTTGTCTTTCTGGGCTTTTCGCGATGGATATCAGAATTTACAGGAAGTTGAGACGAGTAATCAGCAGCGCTCCTCGCTCGCGCAAACTCGCGCGGTGCTGTTACAGGCCAGTACCGCGCTGAATAAGGCGGGCACATTGACGGCGTTGAGTTATCCGCCCGATGACATCAAGGCTTTGATGGTCACCGCGCGTGACAGCCTGAAGCAGGCGGATGCCCAGTTTACCGCTTTTGCCGCGCAGGAAGCGGTGAGTGAAAAAGGCAAAGCCCTGAAGGCTGAAATGCAAAAGGGATATAGCCAGTGGCACAGCGATCTGGAGCATCAGGCCACCTGGCTTGAAAACAACCAGCTCTCCGATTTTTTGACCGCGCCGGTGCAGGATTCGCAGGCCGCGTTCGATAAGAGCTTTAACACCTGGCAGCAGGATATCAACAGCTTTGTGGAAAGCGCGAGGAGCGACAGCCGTACCAGCTATCACATGTCGGGGGTAATTTTTGCCACCATGGTGATTTTGGCGGCTCTGCTAACCGGTGCGGCGCTGCTGTGGTCACGCAAGATGATCGTGCTTCCGCTGGCGATTATCAGCAGTCATTTTGAAAGCATTGCCAAAGGCAATCTGGCCCGCCCAGTGGCGGTATATGGCAAAAACGAAATTTCAGCGATTTTTGCCAGCCTTAAAGCCATGCAGGCTTCACTGCGTGAAACGGTGACCGACGTGCGCCAGGGCAGCTACGCCATGCATACCGGTATTTCAGAGATCGCGGCGGGGAACAACGATTTATCATCCCGCACGGAGCAGCAGGCAGCATCGCTGGCACAAACGGCGGCCAGCATGGAAGAGCTGACGGCAACCGTGAGTCAGAACGCCGATAACGCCCGTCAGGCGTCGGATCTGGCGAAGCAGGCCGCGCTGACCGCCAAAAAAGGCGGCGATCAGGCGTCACATGTTGCCAGCACCATGCAGCAGATTGCCACCAGTTCGCAGAAAATTGGCGACATTATCAGCGTGATTGACGGAATTGCTTTCCAGACCAATATCCTGGCCCTGAACGCCGCCGTCGAAGCCGCGCGCGCCGGTGAGCAAGGGCGCGGTTTTGCGGTGGTGGCGGGTGAGGTGCGTAATCTCGCCAGCCGCAGCGCCAACGCAGCGAAAGAGATCAAAGGGTTGATCGAAGAGTCGGTCTCCCGCGTGCAGCAGGGTTCGGAACTTGTCGATACCGCTGCGCATACCATGACGGAGATTGTCACTTCGGTGACCCGCGTTAACGACATTATGGGCGAAATTGCTTCCGCCTCGGACGAACAGCGTCGCGGAATTGAGCAGGTTGCTCAGGCCGTGACGCAGATGGATCAGGTAACGCAACAGAACGCTTCTCTGGTTGAAGAAGCGGCGGCCGCTACCGACCAGCTCGCCAGCCAGGCAGACCATCTGACCAGTCTGGTTGCGGTATTTAATGTTAAAGAGCACGTCGAAAAAGTAGCAGAAGTCGGGCGGTCACAGGCCGTGCCAGTTGTATCCTGAAAGTGATTAAGAAGGCGCTATGACAACACCACAGCCTCCGGGCCAAACGTCATTACTGATGCAAATGACACAGCGCCTCGCGCTGTCCGACGCGCATTTTCGTCGGATATGTCAGTTAATTTACCAGCGAGCCGGGATTGTCCTTGCCGATCATAAGCGAGACATGGTTTACAACCGCCTGGTTCGGCGCTTACGCACCCTTGAGCTTGATGACTTTGGTCGTTATCTGGGCATGCTGGAGGCCAATCCAAACAGTGCGGAATGGCAGGCTTTTATCAACTCGCTGACGACTAACCTGACGGCGTTTTTTCGGGAAGGTCACCATTTCCCTGTCCTGGCGGAACACGCGCGTCGTCGCAGTGGCGAATATCGTGTCTGGAGCGCGGCGGCATCCACTGGGGAAGAGCCTTATTCACTGGCGATTACCCTTGCCGACACGCTGGGAATGGCTCCCGGACGCTGGAAAGTGTATGCCAGCGATATTGATACGGAGGTTCTGGAGAAAGCGCGAAACGGCGTTTATCGCCAGGATGAGCTAAAAACGCTGTCCCCTCAGCAGCTGCAGCGCTACTTCATGCGCGGTACCGGCCCGCACGAAGGGCTGGTTCGTGTGCGGCAGGAGCTGGCGAACTGCGTGGAGTTTGCCCCAGTGAATCTGCTGGACAAGCAGTACAACGTGCCGGGTCCTTTTGACGCGATTTTTTGTCGTAACGTAATGATTTATTTTGACAAAACGACGCAGCAGGAGATTCTGCGCCGTTTCGCCCCATTGCTTAAGCCTGATGGCTTATTGTTTGCCGGGCACTCGGAGAACTTCAGCAACCTCGCCCGCGAATTCAGTCTGCGCGGACAGACGGTTTATGCGCTGAGTAAGGAAAAAGCATGAGTAAGATCAGGGTGTTGTCTGTCGATGATTCAGCGCTGATGCGTCAAATCATGACTGAGATTATCAATAGTCATAGCGATATGGAAATGGTGGCTACAGCGCCTGATCCGCTCGTCGCGCGGGATTTAATTAAAAAATATAACCCCGATGTGCTGACGCTTGACGTCGAGATGCCGAGGATGGACGGCATTGATTTCCTTGAGAAATTAATGCGTCTGCGTCCTATGCCAGTGGTGATGGTGTCGTCCCTGACCGGTAAAGGTTCAGAGATTACCCTGCGGGCGCTGGAGCTGGGGGCGGTGGATTTTGTCACCAAGCCCCAGTTGGGCATTCGCGAAGGAATGCTGGCGTACAGCGAGATGATCGCGGAGAAGATCCGCACGGCATCGCGCGCAAAACTGGCTGCACATAAACCTGCAGGTGTTCCCGTCACGCTGAAGGCCGGGCCGCTTCTCAGCTCGGAGAAACTGCTGGTGATCGGTGCGTCAACCGGGGGAACAGAGGCAATTCGCCATGTACTCCAGCCATTGCCGCTCTCAAGCCCCGGTATCCTTATTACCCAGCATATGCCCCCGGGGTTTACCCGTTCGTTTGCTGAGCGTTTGAATAAGCTGTGTCAAATCAGTGTGAAAGAAGCGGAAGACGGGGAGCGTGTTCTGCCCGGGCATGCGTATATTGCACCCGGAGACAAGCACATGGAACTGGCGCGCAGTGGTGCGAACTATCAAATCAAAATTCATGACGGCCCGCCGGTTAACCGGCACCGTCCGTCTGTGGATGTGCTGTTTCATTCGGTGGCCAAACATGCGGGGCGCAACGCCGTTGGGGTGATCCTCACGGGGATGGGCAACGATGGTGCCGCCGGAATGCTTGCGATGCACCAGGCTGGCGCCTGGACGATTGCGCAGAATGAAGCAAGTTGTGTGGTGTTCGGCATGCCGCGCGAGGCCATCAATATGGGTGGCGTGAGCGAAGTGGTCGATCTTAGTCAGGTAAGCCAGCAAATGCTGGCAAAAATCAGTGCCGGACAGGCAATACGTATTTAAAGAGGAGTAGTTTTTTATGGCGGACAAAGAGCTCAGATTTCTGGTTGTGGATGACTTTTCCACCATGCGTCGCATTGTGCGCAACCTGCTAAAAGAGCTGGGATTTAACAACGTTGAAGAAGCGGAAGATGGCGTCGATGCGTTGAATAAACTCCAGGCAGGTGGATTTGGTTTTGTCATCTCTGACTGGAACATGCCGAACATGGACGGTCTGGAGCTGCTGAAAACCATTCGCGCTGACGGCAACATGTCTTCTCTGCCGGTTCTGATGGTGACTGCAGAAGCGAAGAAAGAGAATATTATTGCCGCAGCACAGGCGGGCGCGAGCGGGTATGTGGTGAAACCATTTACTGCCGCGACTCTGGAAGAGAAGCTCGGCAAAATCTTCGAGAAACTCGGCATGTGAGGATGGCATGATGATTCAACCTTCTATAAAACCCGCGGATGAGCATTCAGCCAGCGAAATCATAGCCCGGATCGGGAGCCTGACGCGCATGCTGCGCGACAGCCTGCGCGAGCTGGGCCTGGATCAGGCCATTGCTGAAGCCGCTGAAGCGATCCCTGATGCCCGCGATCGTCTGGACTACGTGGTACAGATGACTGCACAGGCCGCAGAGCGTGCGCTGAACAGCGTTGAAGCGTCTCAGCCGCATCAGGATGAGATGGAAAAAGGCGCTAAAGCACTGAGCAAGCGCTGGGATGAGTGGTTCGAAAATCCGATTGAACTCTCTGATGCGCGTGAGCTGGTCACCGATACTCGCCAGTATCTGGGCGATGTTCCAGGGCACAC
Source organism: Enterobacteriaceae bacterium RIT714 (assembly GCA_009668015.1). Taxonomy (GTDB): domain Bacteria; phylum Pseudomonadota; class Gammaproteobacteria; order Enterobacterales; family Enterobacteriaceae; genus Enterobacter. The sequence goes on along the minus strand of WJYB01000001.1, from coordinate 939,483 downwards.
CAGCTTCACGAATGCTCAGCTGCTGGACATTATGATGGCGCAGGATTTCCAGGACCTGACAGGTCAGGTTATCAAGCGCATGATGGATGTGATTCAGGAAATTGAGCGCCAGCTGTTGATGGTGCTCCTGGAAAACATGCCGGAACCAGCGGCGCGTCCGAAGCGTGAGAATGAAAGCCTGCTTAATGGCCCGCAGCTCGATACCACCAAGGCGGGCGTAGTAGCCAGCCAGGATCAGGTGGACGATCTGCTGGACAGCCTCGGCTTCTAATCGCACGGTTTATCCTCAGGCTGCCTGCGCAGCCTGAGGATAACTTATCGCAAATCCATTTTTACTGTGACGTTGCCTTCAAATTTCCCAGGCTCTGGCGTCTCGTTGCTGGTACTCACCGGCGCGGCTTTGATTTGCACGGACCCATTTCCCTGTTCATCCATCTTTACCGGGAACTCATAACTGCCGTCGAGCGCAACGTTGTCGTTATTCTCTGTGTAAACCCTGACCCCGATATCGTCTCTGCCGAGCATTTTAGCGATCAATGGGTCGCTGCTATCCACCACACCCTGATCGGCGCTCAGCGTTAGCTTGATTCGGTCATTATTCCCGACGGCGTTATCGTCACAGTGGTAGCTGATATCCACATTTTTCAGCCCATATCCCGTGGGGGCTTGTCCCTTACTGACAAACTGTTTGCTGACGATATTCCCAAGGTCAACTTCAATGGTACTGCCTTCGTTAATGGTACAGCTCAGCGGAGCAGACAGCGATCCACTCAGCCAGATGTTTGAGACCAGCTGGGCGTCGGCGGCTCCACATGTACCGCCACTTCCAAAGTAGAGGCATGCGTAATTTTGGACCACCAGGGTAGAAGGAATGATCTCTTTACCCAGAATCGGTTTTTTAATATGGAAAGTCAGACTGATAACGTTCCATCTGAACAATCGCTTGGGCGGAGGTGTTTCTACCGGTCGCGTACTTTCGCTGCATACGCTGGCTTTTCCCTCTGTCGTTTTTATGTTTTCGGTTGTCTTCTGCATTGATGATATCTGCGTTGGATATTGATCAATATTGAGTCCGAATAATCCTGAGCCATCAGGAGAATTAATTGCGTCGCTGTAGCCCTCAACGTCAATATCCAGTTTATCGGTAAGATAACCATAACCACTGCTGCCTGGAGAAAGTGGGCTGCCCGCCAGCGTTGCTTCGAGGATCTGGCTGGAGTCTGATAGTGTGTCCGGGCAGTTACAGTTGGCAGACATAGTCAGGCTCTCGCCGACCATATGCGTTGGCCCATCCACATTTGTATTGGCTTTGTTTTCGCTGGCATTGAGCTCGCGATCATAATTGATATGATAATCCTGAGGTGCTGCAAAACAGTCATGCAATATCGTGACAGCCTGTGCCGGAAGAGGCGTGAAAAGACAAAGCGCTACCCATCCAAGGGGGAAAAGTGATTTAAGATTCATAGACATGTTGTTATTCCTGCTGACAAAGGGCAGTGACGGTGCGGATACCCATCAGATTTGACGTTTGCTCAGACGCGTTAAGAGATACCCTGGCGCTACACTGTTGATCCTGTGCATTACCCCATTTCACGCTCAACTGAACGGTATCTGATACCCCTGCCAGATAGAGTGTGCCGGTATCGTCGACGATGCCGCTGATGACCGGCGAAAGTGCGGTGGCCATTGCGCCAAAGGGCACAATTTTGCCATCTGGTCGGGTCAGTTTAATCAGTACGCGATAACCGACGTGAGCATCAAAATTTGCAACAACAGCAGCATTACGTGATGGAATGACCGTCACAGCCGTTTCGCTGGTATCGACATCTTCAGGCAGGCTGGTGGTATCAACCCGAATGCTGTTTTCCTGGTAAGGACTGAGAGATGGAATGACCGCATTTCCCTGCCAGTCGGTTTGAATTCCCCGCTGGTTCTGGAAACGAACGCCGGCTGCATGGTTGGCATTGACAATGGCAAACTGGCTACCCAGCGGCTGTGCGAGAGTAATGCCGTGTGGATGCGCGACCAACGCACCGCTAACGCCATAGGTGAGCTGCCGGGAGTTGTCAGAGGAGTAGTAATAACCCGCATTCATATTGGCATACTGCGAGCGATAGGTGCCATAGACACTGCTGGTATCATCGCCATCATGGTTCGAATGACTTTGCTGTAAGGAATAGCTCATGCGTTCGTCATCAAGTAACGTGCCGTTTAACCCCAGGTTTTGTTGCGTATAGCCATGTTTGGTATTGCTCAGGCTGTAGCTGGTCCAGGCGCGCGGTAGCCATTTGCTTAACGGCATGCTAAACCCGAAGGAGGCCATCTGATCGCTCTCTTCTTCGTTGGTTTTACTGTAGGTATAAGCCACGTGAAGGCTGATGCCATCCACAACGGTATTCAGGCCCGCAGAGACACTGCGTTCTTTTTGCGACGTGTGCCAGTAGTCCTGTTGGTAGCCATTAATGTAAAAACTGGCGCCAGAAAGATTCTGACTAATGCTGGCCTGGATGCGGTTACGCTTGTTGTAATTGAACATAAAATCATCTTCATGATGATCGTACTTCTGATTGGCATCCGCAAAGCTGTAGTAACCGCTGGTGGAGTAGCGATAGCTTGCAAGGGTGAAATTGGTCTGCGTGGTATCGATTTCACCGGAATAGAGCAGGCGGTAAGACTGCCCCGTGCTTTGCGTGTCATTATCAAGCTGCGTTTTAGCGGCGGTGACATCCGCAGAGATCGTGCCAAGCGCGCCCAGGGCGATACCGGCCCCCGTATTCACTGCCTGATAATCATCGGAAGCGGTTACGCCGCCAAAGAGCGTCATGTAATTGTTCATACCGTAGATGAGGCTGCCCTGAGTAAAAAGCGGCTCATTCTGGTTGCTTCCGCTGTCGGCGCGATAGCGTGCCGCAGTGAACTCATACTTCATATGATCAGGACGCTGCATCACGGCGATACTGGAATAGGGCTGGGTGAAACGGTGTTCGCTACCGTCGGCTTCTTTTACAGTGACGTCAAGATCGCCACTATTGGTGGTGGAGTAGAGATCTTTTATCTCGAAAGCGCCGGGGGCGACATTCTGTTGATAGATAAGATAACCATTCTGGCGTACCGACACCTCGGCGTTTGAGCTGGCAATGCCGCGGATAATGGGCGCAAAACCGCGCTGGCTGTAGGGCAGCATCTCTTCATCAGAGGCAATGTTGACCCCACGGTACTGCAGGCTGTCAAACACCTCTCCCTTGGTGCTGTTTTCACCGCCGGTGAACTGGGCCTTCAGGACATCCAGATCGTGCTGCACATATGTATTAATGGTCTCCCATTTGTCAGCATCATCCGTTTTACTCCACGTCGAATAGTTGCGTACGCGCCAGCCGCCCAGGTTAGCGCCGCTTCGAATATTCAGATATTGATTATCTGTAGTGTTGTGTTCACTGTCCTCATTTTGAGAGCCCGAAAACGTGTAATCGGTGAACAGCACCGAAACGCCATCGTCCCAGCGTGAGGGGGCAATATAGTCCCTGCCGTTAGCGGCAAGGGCGGCCTGCGGTATGCTCAGATGCAGCGTCATGGCTGAGAAATCAAGCGTTGCAGAGGCCAGCGGGATGTAATCGCCCAGCGGGTTTGTCAGTGTTGTCGCGCCATTCAGCGCGGAAAGCTTCGGGTATTTATCAACATCAACGCCCCATTTCCGCAGCATATCCGGCGTTAATTGCGGTACCAGTTCGCCGCTTTTTGCGCTCAGGTAGGTAATGCTGGCGTCATCCACTCGGTTTTCATTGATCTTGATTTTTGAGGGATAGACGCCGGGCAGCTGGGTATTGGCGTGCGAGAAAAGTGAAAGATCGATATCCTGTTGGGTCAGCGTATCGCCTTCCAGTGCAGATGGGGCAAAGTGGTATTCTCGGGCACTGGCACCCGATGAGGTCACTAATAAAACACTTCCCAGGCAACGCACGAGTGACTTAATGCGCCATTGGCGCTGGCGGGACTGACGAGCCATTCCATTAGCCATTGATTGTTCTACCCCTGAGTCAGTGGTGCGGTATATTTTTCGGAGGCGTTGCCGTAATCCGTGATGCATCGCCAGCTGACATTCGATCCTAAATCCGTCCTGGTGACAGGGACCTGAACGCTGGACAGCGGGCTAACCATGTCTGCTTTATCAAGCTTTGTTGTACCCAACAGCAGGCTGTCGAAAGTGATGTGGAACGGGCCATCATTTGTCACAGTCAACTGTTTACCATTAAGGGAGAAGCGCAGATTTTTGCATGTCTCTTCAGGCGTCCCTTTAAGGTCTTTTGGTCGCCAGAAAAGCTTTATACGGGTCTTATAGATCAGACGTAACACGTTCTTATCGTCGTCCTCATTCGCTGTTGCGGGGATGGTTCGAACGTTCATATAAAACAGCGATTCTTTGTTTTCAGGCAACGCGGTTCCATTCCAGGCAATCCTCAGACTTTGTTCTTTTTGTGGCTCAAGGCGAAACAGCGGTGGCGTAACGATGAAAGGCCCACGTGTTTTACCATCACCTGTATCCGTCCAAGACTGTATAAGCCAGGGAAGGGCGGTTTCTTTATTGATCAGGGGCAGCGAAATCTCCTTTTTCCCGGCGTCATAGATGATTCGCGTACGCCCAACCTGAATACCAGCGGCATGACTAAATGATGTAAAAATAACAGGCATCAACAATATAGCTAGCGAGTGAATACGCATGGTAAAACGTGTCCTGATAGAGAAAATACAAACATAAATAGTGTTTTGAACCGTCTTGAGTTTTTTAAATGCCCACTCGAGTCAATAATTCTCAAATGAGTTATTAGTTTCAAGAATGGGCATGTATTAATTATTAACGATAAATAATGTTGACGGTCATATCCGCATCAGCAGGGCCGGCAGTAACCGTTTCCGCGAAGGATTTATATCGCGCATTGAAATCAGCTTTAATGATATTACCCTCTTTGTCAGGCAGGGTAATGTGTACCTGGTCCTCCGTACCATCCATTTTAATAAGCGTTGTATTTTTTCCCTCAGGGCTCACAGCGATACCCACGCCTGTGGCTGCTGTAGTCCCTACCGTAGTAATAGTGCTGACATCCAGCAGATCGGTTGCTCCGGTAAGCGTTGTTGTACCGTTAAATGTTAACTGTACTGAGGGCAGACCGTCGCTTTTCAACGGACAATCTTTCAGCGTAATAGTAAAAGGATTTAATGTGGCTTCTTTGCCAACTTCATCAAAAAATGTGGTGGTATAGGTCCCCAAAGGAACCGTGCTGTCCGTACCATCGTCACCAGCAATTGTGCAACTTGGTTCGATAATTTCACCGGTAAAATGAATAGTGCCTGCGTTCATTTCTGCGGCGTATGTATTAAGAGCGGAAAACGTAATTAAAGTGCCTAAAATAATTTTGCTTCTGATATTCATACTAAGTTCCCTTCTGATGAAATCCATTGATAGAATGTATAAAGAGATGTGGATGAGTTATTTCATGCCAATAGCGAGTATACAATGTTATTTATTTAACGCGCCAGTGAGGAATTTGCAATGGTAATTATCATGTTTTTATATAATATATTTTATATGTATTTGTTGATATTCAATAGTTGAATGAATAATGACGGGAAAATGTTAAATGTCGTGGTTAAGATACATGTTTCGACATTTAATCATTTGTTATGTTGCAATTTTCAGATGGACTTTATAACTTGTTGTGTTGATTTATTCACCAAAATATAAAACTAATAGATTGTTCATCATTTCAATAAATTAGGCATTTAGTCTAACTTTAGACTTTACAAAGATAAAATTCTGCGTAGTTGGAGTAATTCTACCGTTAAACAGGCTAAAAACGGCTATTTTTAAAGGCTTTTCCGTCCATTGCGTTGGCAGCTCTCTGTCATGATAAGTCGACGAAATGGGCAGAGAGCGTGCACTGTGGCAGAAGACAGCGACGACAAAACAGAAGCCCCCACACCCCACCGACTTGATAAGGCGCGTGAGGATGGGCAAATCCCCCGATCCCGTGAACTGACCTCCTTACTGATATTAGTAGTAGGCGTGTGCATCATCTGGATCGGTGGGGAGGCGCTCGCCCGCAGACTGGCAGGTATGCTCTCCGCAGGCCTGCGTTTTGATCACAGCATGGTCAATGATCCCAACCTGATCCTGAGCCAAATTATTCTGCTGATTAAGGACGCTATGATTGCGCTGCTGCCGCTGATTACCGGAGTGGTGATTGTCGCCCTGGTGTCACCGGTTATGCTCGGGGGTCTGGTATTCAGCGGGAAGTCACTGCAATTTAAGTTTTCCAAACTCAATCCTTTCCCGGGCATTGCTCGCATGTTTTCTGCGCAAACGGGCGCAGAGCTGCTGAAAGCCATTCTGAAGTCGACCCTGATGGGAAGCACCGCGGGATTTTATCTTTGGTATCACTGGCCCGATATGATGCGTCTTATCAGCGAGTCGCCTTTGACCGCAATGAGTAACGCGATGAACCTGGTGGGCATGTGCGCGCTGCTGGTGGTGCTCAGTATCATTCCGATGGTCGGTTTTGACGTGTTCTTCCAAATCTACACCCACATCAAAAAGCTGCGGATGTCTCGTCAGGATATCCGTGACGAATATAAGCAGATGGAAGGTGATCCGCATGTGAAAGGGCGTATTCGCCAGATGCAACGGGCCGCAGCCCGGCGTCGAATGATGGAGGATGTGCCAAAAGCTGACGTTATCGTGACCAACCCGACGCACTATTCCGTCGCGTTAAAGTACGACGAAAACAAAATGAGTGCGCCAAAAGTGGTGGCGAAGGGCGCTGGCCTTATTGCGTTGCGCATCCGTGAGATCGCGAGTGAGAACCGCGTACCGGTACTTGAAGCACCGCCGCTGGCGCGTGCGTTGTACCGTCATGCTGAAATTGGTCAGCAAATTCCAGGCCAGCTGTACGCCGCGGTGGCGGAAGTGCTGGCGTGGGTATGGCAGCTGAAACGCTGGCGTTTAGCAGGCGGTCAACGACCTGTGAAACCTGAAAATCTTCCGGTGCCTGAGGCGCTGGATTTTATGAACGAGAAGGACACTGATGGCTAATCTGGTGGCAATGTTGCGCCTGCCCAGCAACATGAAATCGACACAATGGCAAATTCTTGCCGGGCCGATTCTCATCCTGCTAATTTTGTCGATGATGGTGCTGCCGTTGCCAGCATTTGTCCTCGATCTGCTTTTCACTTTCAATATCGCGCTCTCCATCATGGTGCTGCTGGTCGCGATGTTTACCCAGCGTACGCTTGAATTCGCCGCATTCCCGACCATTCTGCTCTTCACGACGTTACTGCGTCTGGCGCTGAACGTCGCCTCGACGCGTATCATCCTGATGGACGGTCACACCGGCGGTGCAGCAGCGGGTAAAGTGGTTGAAGCATTCGGTCACTTCCTCGTTGGCGGTAACTTTGCCATCGGTATCGTGGTGTTCGTTATCCTCGTGATCATCAACTTTATGGTCATCACCAAAGGTGCAGGGCGTATCGCAGAAGTGGGCGCGCGTTTTGTGCTCGACGGAATGCCCGGCAAACAGATGGCGATTGACGCCGATCTCAACGCCGGACTGATTGGTGAAGATGAGGCGAAAAAACGCCGTTCCGACGTGACGCAGGAAGCGGACTTCTATGGCTCGATGGACGGTGCGAGTAAATTCGTCCGTGGCGACGCCATTGCCGGCATTCTGATCATGGTGATCAACGTTGTAGGCGGATTGCTGGTGGGCGTCCTCCAGCATGGGATGGATCTGGGGCACGCGGCTGAGAGTTATACGCTGCTGACCATCGGTGATGGCCTGGTGGCGCAGATCCCGGCGCTGGTGATTTCTACCGCGGCCGGTGTGATCGTGACCCGCGTCAGTACCGACGAAGACGTCGGTCAGCAGATGGTCAGCCAGCTGTTCACCAATCCGAACGTGCTGATGCTCTCTGCGGCGGTACTTGGCCTGCTGGGTCTGGTGCCGGGCATGCCGAACTTTGTTTTCCTGCTGTTTACCGCCGCGCTGTTAGGCCTTGCCTGGTGGCTACGTGGGCGGGATGCTAAACCCGCTGCTGAGCCTGTTCCCGTCAAAATGCCGGAAAATAACCAGGCCGTCGAAGCCACCTGGAATGACGTACAGCTTGAAGACTCTCTCGGGATGGAAGTCGGTTACCGCTTGATCCCAATGGTGGATTTCCAGCAAGACGGTGAGCTGCTTGGGCGTATTCGCAGCATCCGTAAAAAATTCGCCCAGGATGTCGGGTTCTTACCCCCTGTGGTTCATATCCGTGACAACATGGATCTGCCCCCTGCGCGGTACCGCATTCTGATGAAAGGTGTAGAGATCGGTAGCGGTGACGCCTATCCGGGCCGCTGGCTGGCGATTAACCCCGGTACGGCGGCGGGGACTTTACCTGGCGAACAGACTATCGATCCGGCCTTTGGCCTGGCGGCAATCTGGATTGAGAGTGCCCTCAAAGAGCAGGCGCAAATCCAGGGTTATACCGTGGTTGAAGCAAGTACCGTTGTCGCAACCCATCTTAACCATCTGCTTGGGCAATTCTCATCGGAACTGTTCGGACGCCAGGAAGCACAGCAGTTACTCGATCGGGTCACGCAGGAGATGCCGAAACTGACGGAAGATTTGGTCCCCGGGGTGGTGACGTTAACCACCTTGCACAAAGTGCTGCAAAACCTGCTGGACGAAAAAGTGCCCATTCGCGATATGCGGACCATTCTGGAAACTCTGGCAGAACATGCTCCGCTGCAAAGCGATCCTCACGAACTCACCGCCGTTGTGCGCGTAGCGTTAGGCCGTGCGATTACTCAGCAGTGGTTCCCTGGCTCTGGCGAAGTGCAGGTCATTGGCCTCGATACGCCGCTTGAGCGTCTTCTCCTTCAGGCGCTGCAGGGCGGTGGCGGACTCGAACCAGGGCTCGCCGACCGACTGCTGGCTCAGACGCAAGAAGCGCTCGCTCGTCAGGAGATGCTGGGGGCGCCGCCGGTATTGCTGGTGAATCACGCGCTGCGTCCGCTGCTTTCTCGCTTCCTGCGCCGAAGCCTGACCCAGCTGGTTGTGCTGTCAAACCTTGAGCTTTCCGATAACCGCCATATCCGTATGACGGCGACCATTGGAGGAAAATAATGCGCAAATGGCTGTGGATTTTACTGTTCCCCCTGGTGGCGCAGGCCGCCGGTGAGGGCACATGGCAGGCGAGTAGTATTGGGATCACGCTCAGTAACCGTGGGGTGTCGGCTTCGTCGCGCCCGCTCTCTCCGCCTGAGCCGGTATCAGGGCTGATGACGCTGGTGGTCTGGCGTTATCAGCTCATCGGCCCGACGCCTGCCGGATTACGCGTACGCTTATGCTCACAGACGCGCTGTACGGAACTGGATGGCGAGAGTGGATCGACCCGAGCCTTTGACAGCGTTCCGGCTCTTGAACCACTGCGCTTCGTCTGGGAAGTACCAGGTGGTGGCCGCCTGATGCCAGCCCTCAAAGTGCAAAGAAATGAAGTGATCGTCAATTACCGCTAGTTGCCTCTCTTTCCACCAGCCGTTGGCAAAATCTGACGGCCGGCTCGCAAAAATGACCCCACCTTTTGAAGCAAGAGAAACACTGTTTTATAAATCAGTGACACGCGTACATAATCTCTTTGCATTATTGCCATCCGCCTCTGCGCAATGGCAGAAACAGAAAGGTATCAAAAGGTCGATGCTTTTACTGTAGCCGTGTAAAAACTCCCGGATGAGGTTTGCTTCCCAGGGAGTCTCCCAAAACTGACAGGGTTGACGGCAATGAAAACACGTAAAATTGGACTCGCAAATTATCTTGCTTATGGCTCGGGCGATTTCCTTGGCGCTGGTACGACAGCGCTAACCGCAGCCTGGCTTTTATACTTTTATACTACCTTCTGCGGACTCACCCCTATTGAGGCGACATTCATCTTTGCGGCGGCAAGGGTGCTGGATGCGGTGGTCAGCCCGTTAATGGGCTTTTTGACCGATAACTTTGGTACGACCTGGCTTGGCAAACGCTTTGGCCGCCGTAAGTTCTTTATCCTGCTGGGTATTCCGTTTGTGTTCAGCTACTCACTGATGTGGGTCGGTGACATGAGCTTCTGGTATTACCTGCTGACCTATCTGGTGTTTGATATTGTCTACACCATGATTCTGGTGCCGTACGAAACGCTGGTACCGGAAATGACCGACGATTTTAAACAGAAAACAAAATTCTCCGGGGCGCGTATTTCAATGGCGCAGATGTCGGCGATTCTGGCCTCTTTCCTGCCGGGCATTCTGCTGACCCATTTTGGTAAAGACAACGCGATCTCTTTCTTCTATGCGAGTCTGGTCTTCTCCGTGCTGTGCGCGATGATGCTGACTTTCGTCTGGTTCTTTACCTGGGAACGCCCGCGTGAAGAGTGGTCTGAAGCGGCGCTGCGCGCTGAAGAAGAGAAGAAAAAACTGACGCTGGGGCAGAGCCTCAACCGTCTGTTTGTTGAACTCAGCTCTACCCTGCGGGTGAAAATATTCCGCCAGCATTTGGGGATGTATCTGGGCGGCTATATTGCGCAGGATGTCTTTAATGCCGTCTTCACTTACTACGTGGTGTTTGTGCTGATGCAGGAAGCGTCTATGGCGTCCAACCTGCTGGGAACGATGGCTATCTTCCAGTTCATCGCCGTGATTGCGATGATCCCACTGTGCATACGCTTCGGGCCTGCGCCGTCATACCGGATGGTCGTTGTGCTGTTTGGTCTGGCGTCGCTTTCCTACGCGATGCTCTACTATGCCGGGCTGAGCGACATTTATTCGCTGTTGTTACTGGTATCTGCCATCGCAGGGCTGGGACGCGGCGGTATTAACTATGTGCCATGGAATATTTACACCTACATCGCTGACGTCGACGAAGTGATTACCGGCCAGCGCCGCGAGGGTATCTTTGCAGGCATTATGACGCTGACACGTAAAGCCTCTCAGGCTGGCGCCATTATGCTGGTGGGGATTGTGATGCAGATGTCCGGCTTTGTGAGCGGTCAGAAAACACAGCCGGCGGAAGTCAGCCATACCATTCTGATGATCCTGAGCGTGGGAACCATTCTGGTTCTGATCTGCGGTTTCCTGGTCTCACTGCGCTTTAAGTTGAATTTGCAAACCCACAGTACCCTGCGTGAAGAGACCGCCAAAATGCGTGAGTCGGGCCGTGCCATGCCTGAGGCAGCGACGCCACAAGCGCGGGCTACCGTTGAGCTGCTGGCCGGCATGCCGTACGAATCGCTGTGGGGTAACAACAACATTGGTTATCTGAATCGCAATAAACCTGCTGCACCTTCGCTGAAGGATCGCGCTGTACTGAATTCGACATATCACAGAGGTTAAGATTATGAAGGTTTGGCCTGTCAAACATAGCCCGTTACTGCGTCAACCTGAGCATTTCATTGCCAGGGATGAGCTGAGATCGCTGATTGAAAAGGTGACGCACAATCTGGTGAACATCCACGATAAAACCGGCGAATTTTTGCTGCGGCTGGACGACGGGCGCGTGATCGACACCAAAGGCTGGGCGGGTTGGGAATGGACCCACGGTGTTGGACTTTATGGTATCTGGCAGTATTACTGCCAGACCGGCGATGACGACATGCGTAACATCATCGACAGCTGGTTTGCCGATCGTTTTGCCGAAGGTGCCACCACCAGGAACGTCAATACCATGGCGCCGTTCCTGACGCTGGCGTATCGCTATGAAGAGACCAAAAACCCGACCTGGCTGCCGTGGCTGGAGAGCTGGGCCGAATGGGCGATGAACGACATGCCGCGCACCGAGCACGGCGGTATGCAGCACATTACGCTGGCAGAAGAGAATCATCAGCAAATGTGGGATGACACGCTGATGATGACCGTACTTCCTCTGGCAAAAATCGGTAAATTACTCAATCGTCCGGAGTATGTAGAAGAAGCGGTCTATCAGTTTCTGCTGCATGTGCAGAACCTGATGGACAGGGAAACGGGGCTGTGGTTCCACGGCTGGAACTACGACGGGCAGCACAACTTTGCGAAAGCCCGCTGGGCGCGTGGCAATAGCTGGCTGACTATCGTGATCCCGGACTTCCTGGAACTGGTGGATCTGCCAGAGAACAATGCGGTACGTCGTTATCTGGTGCAGGTGCTCAATGCGCAGATTGCCGCGCTGGCGAAATGTCAGGATGAGAGTGGTCTGTGGCACACGCTGCTCGACGATCCCGAGTCGTATCTGGAAGCGTCCGCCACGGCAGGCTTTGCCTACGGGATCCTGAAAGCGGTGCGCAAGCGTTACGTCAGCCCGGAATATGCCCAGGTAGCAGAAAAAGCGATTCGTGGGATAGTCAAAAATATTTCGCCGGAAGGGGAGTTGCTGCAAACGTCGTTTGGTACGGGGATGGGCAGCGACCTGGAGTTTTATCGCCAGATCCCGCTGACCTCAATGCCGTACGGTCAGGCGATGGCGATATTGTGTCTGACGGAATATTTGCGTAAATACTTCTGACAATAAAAAACCCGGCAATGGCCGGGTTTTTTGTTTCGGTGTTACATGCGCTCTACGGTTTCGATACCCAGGGTATCCAGACCGAGTTTCAGCGTTTTCGCAGTGAGCTGCGCCAGCTTCAGACGGCTGTTACGGACTTCTTCGCTTTCGGCAGACAGAATCGGACAGTGCTCGTAGAAGCCAGAGAACAGACCAGCCAGATCGTACAGATAAGCACACATCACGTGCGGCGTACCTTCACGGGCCACCACGGCCAGCGTCTCTTCAAACTGCAGCAGACGGGCAGCCAGCTGCGCTTCGCGATCTTCATTGATAACCACGGTAGCATTCGCCAGCGCGCTTTCATCAATGTCGGCTTTACGGAACACAGACAGCACGCGGGTGTAGGCGTATTGCATGTATGGCGCCGTGTTGCCTTCGAAGGCCAGCATGTTATCCCAGTCGAAAATGTAATCGGTGGTGCGGTTTTTCGACAAATCCGCGTATTTCACTGCGCCGATACCGACCGCCGTCGCCAGTTTTTCCAGCTCGTCGGCTGGCATATCCGGATTTTTTTCGGCGACCAGACGACGCGCGCGCTCCAGCGCTTCATCCAGCAGATCGGACAGTTTCACGGTACCCCCCGCGCGGGTTTTGAACGGCTTGCCGTCTTTGCCCAGCATCATGCCGAACATGTGGTGTTCCAGCGGTACGCTGTCCGGCACGTAGCCCGCTTTACGCACGATGGTCCACGCCTGCATCAGGTGCTGGTGCTGACGGGAGTCGATGTAATACAGCACACGATCGGCATGTAGCGTTTCATAACGATACTTCGCGCAGGCGATATCGGTGGTGGTGTACAGATAGCCGCCATCCTTTTTCTGAATGATAACGCCCATCGGTTCGCCTTCCTTGTTTTTATACTCATCAAGGAAAACAACCGTTGCACCTTCGCTCTCAACCGCCAGATTTTTGGCTTTCAGATCGGCCACGATGCCCGGCAACATAGGGTTGTAAAGGCTCTCGCCCATGACATCATCGCGGGTCAGCGTCACGTTCAGACGATCGTATGTGAGCTGGTTCTGGGACATGGTGATGTCAACCAGCTTGCGCCACATCTCACGGAAATAGGTGTCGCCGCCCTGCAGTTTCACCACATAACTGCGCGCACGTTCGGCAAACGCTTCGTCTTCGTCGTAATGCTTTTTGGCTTCGCGATAGAAACCTTCCAGGTCCGCCAGCGCCATTTCGCCCGCGTTTTCCTGCTGCTGTTTTTCGAGGTACGCGATCAGCATCCCGAACTGAGTGCCCCAGTCGCCAACGTGGTTCGCGCGGATCACTTTATGGCCGAGGAAATCCAGAGTTCGCACCGCGGCATCACCGATAATGGTGGAGCGTAGGTGACCGACGTGCATCTCTTTCGCCACGTTTGGCGCGGAGTAGTCCACAACCACCGTTTGCGCTTCTGGCTGCGTCACGCCCAGACGGTCTGATTTCAGCGCGGCGTCAACATGGCTTGCGAGGAAAGCAGGTTCAAGGAAAATATTGATAAAGCCCGGACCGGCAATTTCAACTTTGCTGGCAATACCGTTGAGATCCAGATGAGTCAGCACCAGCTCAGCGAGTTGTCGCGGCGGCATGCCCAGTTTTTTAGCCACTGCCATCACGCCATTAGCCTGATAGTCGCCAAACTGTACTTTTGCTGACTGGCGAACCTGCGGTTCGCAATCCGCAGATGCACCTGCGGCAATCAGTGCCTGACTGACTTTTTCGGAGAGAAGAGCCTGAATATTCACCTGGATACCTTACTTTTATGAAGCGGGTCAGCTGCAACCCGCGCCAGTTTGAGAATTTAGGGCGGGAGTATACTGCAAATGCCACCTGGCGTCAGCATTGCACAACCGTAAGCGTGTTCAGAAAACAGGCGATGAAATAGTGCATAAGCATGCAGGCGTAAAATCTCTCAATCTGCAGTTGGTTGCCAGCAGCCAACAGAGTAAATTAGCGGCTTTGCGACCAGATAAGAGAATTTCAAATGGCGAACTGGCAATCCATTGACGAACTGCATGATATTTCCGCAGATTTACCCCGATTCACCCAGGCGTTCACAGAACTTGCCACTCGTCTGGGGCTGGATATCACGCCTCTCGACGCCGATCACATTTCGTTGCGCTGTCACCAGAACACCACGGCCGAGCGCTGGCGTCGCGGGTTTGAACAGTGCGGTGAACTGCTGTCTGAAACCTTGATCAATGGTCGTCCAATTTGCCTGTTCAAACTGCATGAGCCGGTGTGCGTTGCGCACTGGCGATTCAGCGTTGTCGAACTGCCGTGGCCGGGTGACAAACGCTACCCGATTGAAGGTTGGGAACATATCGAAATCGTGCTGCCCGGCGAGCCAGAAACGCTGAACGCACGCGCGCTGGCGCTGCTGGCAGACGAGGGACTCAGCCAGCCGGGTGTTGTCGTGAAAACCAGCTCTCCAAAAGGAGAGCGTGAACGTCTGCCCAATCCGACCCTCGCAGTCACTGACGGCACGGTGACGGTAAAATTCCATCCCTGGTCCATTGAGCAAATTGTTGCCAGTGAGGGCTAGCCAGTAAAAGTTTGTGAACTTACGCGCTGTCCGTCGTTTTATGGCGTGGCATGATGCTTTGATACCGTAAAAATTAAGGAGAATGATGTGGCGCTGCTGGAGATTTGTTGTTACAGCATGGAGTGTGCTGTGACTGCGCAACAGTACGGAGCCGATCGCGTTGAATTGTGCGCGGCACCGAAGGAAGGGGGGCTTACGCCGTCATATGGCGTGCTGAAGTCGGTTCGTCAGAACGTGACGATCCCGGTTCACCCGATTATCCGGCCACGCGGTGGAGATTTTTGCTACTCCGGCGGTGAGTTTGACGCCATGCTGGAAGACGTTGCCCAGGTTCGTGAACTGGGATTCCCGGGGCTGGTGATTGGCCTGTTAAATGAAGACGGTCATATTGATATGCCACGAATGCGTCGGATTATGACCGCTGCAAAGGGCATGGCGGTGACATTTCATCGTGCCTTCGATATGTGCAAAGAACCGCTGCAAGCCTTTGAAAACCTGGCTGAACTAGGCGTGGCGCGCATCCTGACATCCGGTCAACAATCGTCTGCGGAAAAAGGACTGAAATTAATTACGGAACTAAAAGCGCATTCTGGTGTTCCAATCATTATGGCGGGTGCGGGTGTCCGTGCCAGTAATCTGGAGTCGTTTTTAGAAGCAGGGGTAGAGGAGCTTCACAGCTCAGCAGGCAAGTGGACGCCTTCACCCATGCGATATCGCAATACAGGGTTGTCAATGTCGACAGATGCCGAAGCGGATGAATATTCCCGCTACAGCGTAGATGGAGAGTCGGTTGCGGTGATGAAATCAATGATTGATCGTTTTCACGTGTAGCAACGATTTTACCGCGCATCATGTCGCCCAATATGATGCTATTTGTACCAGGCCCCTGCAATTTCAACAGGGGCCTTTTTTTATCCCCCTCACCCTAACCCTCTCCCCTATGGGGAGAGGGTTAGGGTGAGGGGGTGAAAATCTACGGCTTCGTCGCGATCAGTACCGCACGCATCGGCGCCGGATAACCTTCGATAGTTTTGGTCTGGTCATTCGGGTCGAGGAATTCGGCCAGCGATTCCGTCGTCAGCCATTCGGTGCGACGCTGCTCGTCGGTAGAGGTGACGGACACATCCACGATGCGAATATCCACAAAACCGCACTTCGCCAGCCAGTTTTTCAGCGCCAGCGCAGAAGGAATAAAATACACATTTCTCATTTGGGCATAACGATCGCCCGGCACCAGTACGGCATTTTCATCGCCTTCGATCACCAGCGTTTCAAGCACCAGTTCGCCGCCACTGACTAACTGATCTTTTAATTGCCACAGATGCTCAAGCGGTGAACGGCGATGATAGAGCACGCCCATCGAGAACACAGTATCAAACGCGTTCAGCGCAGGCAGTTGCTCAATGCCAAGCGGTAAAACATGCGCACGCTGGTCGTTACCCAGTAATTTACGTACCGCTTCAAACTGGCACAGGAAAAGCTGCATCGGATCGATACCGACCGCCAGGTGCGCGCCCGCGCCGATCATGCGCCAGAGATGATAACCGCTGCCACAACCCACATCCAGAATCGTGCGGCCCGTTAAATCGGACAGATGGGGTAACACGCGGTCCCATTTCCAGTCGGAACGCCATTCGGTATTGATATTCAGGCCGTACAGTGAAAACGGGCCTTTACGCCACGGCATCAGATTACGCATCAGTTTCTCAAGGCGCAGCAATTGCCCCGGGCTGAGCGGCTCTTCGCTTTCCGCCGTCACGCTGTGCAGCAAATCCAGCCTGTAGGGCGTCATTTCGGGCAAAAATTCGACCGCATTACTCCACTGTTTAAACTGACCGTGCAGCGAGTCGCGCTGCCAGGCGGCAACTTGCGCAGGCAGGGTTTCCAGCCAGTGAGAGAGATGGTTCTTAGCGATAAGCTGATAAAAATTGCTGAAATCGATCATGCCTTACCGCCTTTGAGTGCCACCAGCGAACCAAAATTAAAGCACTGGAACCACAGCTCGCTATGCTCAAAACCGGCTTTCCGCAGACGCGCTTTGTGCGCTTCGACGGAGTCCGTCAGCATGACGTTTTCCAGCATGCTGCGCTTTTGACTGATCTCCAGCTCGCTGTACCCGTTGGCACGTTTAAAGTCGTGGTGCATGTTAAACAGCAGTTCACCGACGTTTGCGTCTTCGAAGCTGAATTTTTCCGAGAGGACCAGGGCGCCACCGGGGTTAAGCCCCTGATAAATTTTGTCCAGCAACAACTGGCGATCTTCAGGCACCAGGAACTGCAGGGTAAAATTCAGCACGACCATCGAGGCATTTTCAATCTTAATGTCGCGGATATCGCCTTCAATGACGTCAACAGGGGTAGGCGCTTTATAGGCATCTAAATGACGGCGGCAGCGTTCTACCATGGCCGGGGAATTATCGACGGCAATGATCCTGCAGCCTTCGTGATGCACATTACGGCGAACGGACAGCGTCGCGGCGCCCAGCGAACAACCCAGGTCATAGACCTGCGTACCGGGCTGAACGAAACGTTCAGCCAGCATGCCGATCATCGAGATAATATTGGAATAACCTGGAACAGAGCGCTGGATCATATCCGGGAAGACTTCGGCTACCCGTTCATCAAAGGTCCAGTCGCCCAGACTGGCGATAGGCGCAGAAAAAAGCGTGTCGCGATCAGACATAACGTAAAAATCCAGGAAAAATAAAGTGGCGTATTGTGCGCTAATGGAAAGAGAAAACCAACTCCCACGGCATATACCAAAGGTTAGCCAGCACCATCAGCAAAAGCGAACACCAGGTTGCGCTCATACCGGAACGACGCCAGCGGAATAAGCGGTGGTGAAAGCCGTAATAATGCATTAAACGTCCGGCGATCAATAACAGCCCGCAAACGTGAACCATCCAGGTTTCCGCACCATCCATTTCCATTAACAGCAACAGAATCAGCGCAACGGGAATATATTCCACCGCATTGCCGTGAATACGGATTGCACTTTGTAACTCCGAAAATCCGCCGTCACCATAAGAGACGCGGTACTGCATTCTCAGGCGCACAACATCAAACGAAAACTTAATCAGCAGTAATGCACCTAATACGGCATACAGCGCGCTGACCATACAAACTCCCTGTTTTTGGCAGATGGCACTTCTATGATAGGGGTTGCGTTCAGAAAAGAGAAGATTGTTGTGGAATAGCGGGGGCGGGTCCAACCGACGGAGCCGCAGTCTGCAAGGCCTGCCAGAGAGCATCGACCAGTTGAGGTGCCTGAGCAATATCAGGGGTATGCAGGAAAAGGTACGGTGTGGTGGTCATTTCCCATTTCGCCAGAGTGTGCAGCCAGATGGCAAAAAACTCGCGGTTTTGCTGCATGGCGTCGCTGCCGATAAACCGCACCATCGGATGACCTGCCGTCACAACCGCATGCACTGGCACTTTGGGTTTTTTACGCTGAGCCTCAATAATCGCTTCGTTATGAGGAATGGCGCTGTGCACCGGACGGCTGTCGAGGATCACCCGGTTGACGCCGCGCTCATTCAGGCCGCGATTCAGCGCTTTTTCATCTTCGCCTTTAGCGAAAAACGATGGATGCCGAACTTCCACACCGTATGTAAATTCGCGGGGAAGGGCGTCGAGAAAATGCCAAAGTGCGGGCAAATCGCCCGGCCCAAAAGTGGCGGGCAATTGCAGCCAATACTGGCCGATACGGCTGGCGAGCGGCGACATGCGGCTCAAAAATTCCTCGGTCAAATCGTCACAGTGGCGCAGCGCAGCCTGATGTGAAATGGTCGCCGGAAACTTAAAACAGAAGCGAAAATCATCGGTGGTCTGATCGCGCCAGCGCGCGACGATTTCGGCTCTGGGCAGGGCGTACAGCGTGGTATTACCCTCAACGCAATTAAAGTGTCGGGCATACTCTTCAAGACTGGTAATGCCAAGGCGCACCCATTTTGGGTGCGACCATTGGGGAAGGCCCACGTAGATCATAGGGCGTTGAGGATCTCTTCGGTTGTGCGCACGCGACCAATGCGCGGGAAGATATGCGTCATACTCCCCTGATGCTGATCGGCAGAGGCCGCGCTGCAGGCGTCTTCGGCAATAATAAGATTAAAGCCCAGCTCCCAGGCATTGCGCGCCGTCGACTCGACGCCGATATTGGTGGAAATGCCGCACAGGATGATGGTGTCGATCCCGCGACGGCGTAGCTGTAATTCAAGGTCGGTACCGTAGAATGCACCCCACTGGCGTTTGGTCACTTCAATATCGCTGTCTTGTTTGCCAAGCGCGACGGGATACGTCCACCAGTTTTCCGGCAGCGCAGCGGCAGGGGTCTTTGCGTCAACGGGCTGTTTTAACGCCTCGGCGTAATCCGCAGACCAGCCAACGCGTACCATGATAACGGGCGAACCACTCGCACGGCATTTTTCGGCCAGACGCGCGCTGCGGCTGACAACGTCTTCGGCGGTGTGGGGGCCGCCAGCGAAGGGCAGGATCCCTTCCTGTAAATCAATGACGACGAGCGCTGTTTTTGTGGTATCGAGTGTTAACATCATGACTCCGGTCAAAGGAAAAGCGATGGCTACACCTTACGACGAGAAAGGCTGTTGAATATCGGATAATTTTGTTAATTTTTGTGAGAATGAGCAATAACAGCGCAGCAATCGCGCGTCTGGCAAGCTTCTCTCTTATCGTACGGCGGAATTTCCAGTATAATAGCCGCCTTTTTTCATCCAGTTGTGACATACAGAAAGCTGCGACATAGTAGCCTGAAAATCAGGCGACATTTAGCCTGCGGCTAAATTAAGGGATATCTCATGCGTACAGAATATTGCGGGCAGTTGCGTCAGTCCCACGTTGGACAGCAGGTGACCCTGTGTGGTTGGGTCAACCGTCGTCGTGATCTTGGTAGCCTTATCTTCATTGATTTGCGTGACCGCGAAGGTATCGTTCAGGTGTTCTTCGATCCGGATCGTGCGGACGCATTAAAACTGGCCTCCGAACTGCGTAATGAGTTCTGCATCCAGGTTACCGGCACCGTGCGTGCGCGTGACGAAAAAAACATCAACGCCGATATGGCGACCGGCGCCATTGAAGTGCTGGCCTCTGACCTGACTATCATTAACCGTTCAGAATCGCTGCCGCTTGACTCCAACCACGTCAATACTGAAGAAGCGCGTCTGAAGTACCGCTATCTGGATCTGCGTCGCCCGGAAATGGCTCAGCGCCTGAAAACCCGCGCTAAAATCACCAGCCTGGTGCGTCGCTTTATGGACGATCACGGTTTCCTCGATATCGAAACCCCGATGCTGACCAAAGCCACGCCAGAAGGCGCGCGCGATTATCTGGTCCCTTCGCGCGTTCATAAAGGCAAATTCTACGCGCTGCCGCAGTCTCCTCAGCTCTTCAAACAGCTGCTGATGATGTCCGGTTTTGATCGCTACTATCAGATTGTAAAATGCTTCCGCGATGAAGACCTGCGCGCTGACCGTCAGCCTGAATTCACCCAGATCGATGTCGAAACCTCCTTTATGACCGCCCCACAGGTGCGCGAGATTATGGAAGCGCTGGTGCGTGGTTTGTGGCAGGACGTGAAAGGCGTGGATCTGGGCGATTTCCCGATCATGACCTTTGCAGAAGCCGAGCGTCGTTATGGGTCTGATAAACCCGACCTGCGCAACCCGATGGAGCTGGTAGATGTGGCTGACCTGCTGAAAGCGGTTGAGTTCGCGGTCTTCTCCGGCCCGGCGAACGATGCAAAAGGCCGTGTGGCTGCCCTGCGTGTTCCAGGTGGCGCGCAGCTGAGCCGTAAACAGATTGATGACTACGGCAATTTCGTCAAAATCTACGGCGCGAAAGGTCTGGCTTATATTAAAGTCACCGAGCGTGCGAAAGGCATCGAAGGGATCACCAGTCCTGTTGCGAAATTCCTGAACGCAGAGATCGTGGAAGCCATCCTTGAGCGCACCGGCGCACAGGATGGTGACATGATCTTCTTCGGCGCGGACAACAAAAAAGTGGTTGCCGATGCGCTGGGTGCGCTGCGTCTCAAACTGGGTAAAGACCTGAGCCTGACTGACGAAGCCAAATGGGCGCCGCTGTGGGTTATCGACTTCCCGATGTTTGAAGATGACGGTGAAGGCGGCCTGACGGCGATGCACCATCCGTTCACTTCGCCGAAAGATATGACGGCGGAAGAGTTGAAAGCCGCGCCGGAAACCGCGATTGCGAACGCTTACGATATGGTCATTAACGGCTATGAAGTGGGCGGTGGTTCTGTACGTATTCACAGCGGCGAGATGCAGCAGACGGTATTTGGCATTCTGGGCATCAACGAACAGGAGCAGCGTGAGAAGTTTGGCTTCCTGCTCGACGCCCTGAAATACGGTACGCCTCCGCACGCGGGCCTGGCGTTTGGTCTGGATCGCCTGACCATGCTGCTGACCGGCACCGATAACATCCGTGATGTGATTGCCTTCCCGAAAACCACCGCGGCTGCGTGTCTGATGACCGAAGCGCCAAGCTTTGCTAACCCGGCCTCTCTGTCTGAGTTGGGTATCGAAGTGGTGAAGAAGGAAGAGAAAAACTGATATGGCATATAAGCGTCCCGTTTCGGTCTTAGTGGTGATTTACGCGCAGGACACAAAGCGGGTGCTGATGTTGCAGCGGCGCGACGACCCTGATTTTTGGCAGTCGGTTACCGGCAGTCTGGAAGAGGGGGAGACGGCGCCGCAAGCTGCCATGCGTGAAGTAAATGAAGAGGTCACCATTAATGTTGCTCAGGAGCAACTGACCCTGAAGGACTGTCAGCGCACGGTGGAGTTTGAAATTTTTAGCCATTTACGTCATCGCTACGCTCCGGGAATCGAACGCAATACGGAATCCTGGTTCTGTCTTGCGCTTCCCCACGAACGGGAGATCGTGTTCACCGAACATTTGACCTACCGCTGGGTTAATGCGGCTGATGCCGCAGCGTTAACCAAGTCGTGGAGCAACCGGCAGGCGATTGAAGAATTTGTAATTCATGCCGTCTAAATTGACGGTTTATTGGAGATATTTTTATGGCAGGTCATAGTAAGTGGGCCAACACCAAACACCGTAAAGCGGCACAGGATGCCAAACGCGGTAAAATTTTCACCAAAATCATTCGCGAGCTGGTGACTGCAGCCCGTCTGGGCGGCGGCGATGCGGGTTCTAACCCACGTCTGCGCGCGGCGATTGATAAAGCACTGTCAAACAACATGACGCGTGACACCCTGAACCGTGCCATCGCGCGTGGCGTGGGCGGCGATGACGACGCGAACATGGAAACCATCATTTATGAAGGTTACGGCCCTGGCGGTACGGCGGTCATGGTTGAGTGTCTGTCCGACAACCGCAACCGTACCGTGGCTGAAGTGCGTCACGCCTTCACTAAAACCGGTGGCAACCTGGGAACCGACGGTTCCGTTGCATACCTGTTCAGCAAGAAAGGGGTGATCTCTTTTGAAGCGGGTGATGAAGACGCGATCATGGAAGCCGCTCTGGAAGCGGGTGCTGAAGACGTTGTGACCTTCGACGACGGTGCGATTGACGTTTACACCGCGTGGGAAGAGATGGGCGCTGTGCGTGATGCGCTTGAAGCGGCAGGTCTGAAAGCGGACAACGCTGAAGTGTCGATGATCCCATCGACCAAAGCCGATATGGATGCTGAAACGGCACCGAAACTGCTGCGTCTTATCGACATGCTCGAAGATTGCGACGACGTGCAGGAAGTTTATCACAACGGTGAGATCTCTGATGAGGTCGCAGCGACGCTCTAATGAGTGCGTTTGAAGCTCTGACCGGAGACGCGTGATGTCGATCATTCTCGGTATTGACCCAGGCTCACGTATTACCGGTTACGGCGTTATCCGTCAGGTGGGTCGGCAGTTGACCTATCTTGGAAGTGGTTGTATTCGCACCAAAGTGGATGATTTACCGTCGCGCCTCAAGTTGATTTACGCGGGCGTGTCGGAAATCATCACCCAGTTTCAGCCCGACTTTTTTGCCATCGAGCAGGTGTTTATGGCAAAAAATGCCGATTCAGCGCTGAAACTGGGCCAGGCGCGCGGCGTGGCAATTGTTGCGGCGGTGAACCAGGATTTGCCGGTGTTTGAATACGCGGCGCGTCAGGTGAAGCAAACGGTGGTGGGAACGGGGAGCGCCGAGAAAAGTCAGGTACAGCACATGGTGCGAACCTTACTGAAACTCACTGCCAATCCCCAGGCGGATGCCGCCGATGCGCTGGCGATTGCGATAACCCATTGCCATGTGAGCCAAAACGCCATGCAAATGAGCGAATCGCGGCTCAATCTGGCGCGGGGCAGATTACGATAATGACAAATCAGGCTGGATGTTTATCCAGCCTTTTTTTATTATGGCGCAAGTTAATTTTTTATCTCACGCAGGAGCATCATGTGATTGGCAGACTCAGAGGCATCATCATTGAAAAACAACCCCCGTTAGTCTTGCTCGAAGCGGGAGGCGTGGGATATGAAGTCCATATGCCGATGACCTGTTTCTATGAACTTCCTGATGCAGGCAAAGAGGCAATTGTCTTCACCCAGTTCGTGGTGCGTGAAGATGCGCAGCTTTTGTACGGCTTTAATAATAAGCAGGAACGGATGCTGTTCCGCGAGCTGATCAAAACCAACGGGGTGGGGCCAAAACTGGCGCTGGCCATTCTGTCTGGTATGTCCGCCCCGCAGTTTGTCAATGCGGTAGAGCGTGAAGATCCCGCTGCGTTGATCAAATTACCGGGCATTGGCAAAAAAACTGCCGAGCGTTTAATCGTCGAAATGAAAGACCGCTTTAAAGGGCTGCATGGCGATCTGTTCACTCCAGCCGCCGATCTGGTGTTGACCTCGCCGAGCGGGCCGAATACGGATGATGCAGAACAAGAAGCGGTTGCTGCGCTGGTGTCGCTGGGCTATAAGCCACAGGAAGCCAGCCGGATGGTGAGCAAAATCGCCAAACCGGATGCCAGCAGTGAAACCCTGATTCGTGAAGCGCTCCGCGCCGCATTGTGAGGTAAAAGATGATTGAAGCAGACCGCCTGATATCTGCCGCCAGCACGGTACCAGAAGATGTGGTGGACCGTGCGATCCGCCCGAAGCTTCTGGAGGAGTACATTGGTCAGCCGCAGGTTCGCTCGCAAATGGAAATCTTTATCCAGGCAGCAAAACTGCGCGGAGATGCGCTCGATCATCTGCTGATTTTTGGCCCGCCGGGACTGGGTAAAACCACGCTTGCCAATATCGTGGCCAATGAAATGGGCGTGAATCTGCGCACCACGTCAGGCCCGGTGCTGGAGAAAGCCGGAGATTTGGCGGCGATGTTGACCAACCTTGAGCCGCACGACGTGCTGTTTATTGATGAGATCCATCGCCTGTCACCGGTAGTGGAAGAGGTGCTCTATCCGGCGATGGAAGACTATCAGCTGGATATTATGATCGGTGAAGGCCCGGCTGCGCGATCCATAAAAATTGATCTTCCCCCTTTCACGCTGATTGGCGCGACGACGAGAGCGGGCTCATTAACTTCTCCGCTGCGCGACCGTTTTGGCATTGTGCAGCGCCTGGAGTTTTATCAGGTTGCGGATCTGCAGTACATCGTAGGCCGTAGCGCGCGTTTTATGGGACTGGAGTTGAGCGAAGAGGGCGCTTACGAAGTGGCTAAGCGTTCACGCGGTACGCCGCGTATTGCTAACCGTCTGCTGCGTCGCGTGCGTGATTTTGCTGAAGTGAAGCACGACGGGACCATTTCGCTGGATATCGCCTCGCAGGCGCTGGATATGCTGAACGTCGATGCTGAAGGATTTGATTATATGGACCGCAAGCTGCTGCTCGCGATTCTGGATAAATTCTTTGGCGGACCTGTCGGTCTGGATAACCTGGCCGCAGCCATTGGTGAGGAGCGCGAAACTATTGAGGATGTACTGGAACCGTTCTTGATACAACAAGGTTTCTTACAGCGTACCCCGCGCGGCCGTATGGCGACTGTACGCGCGTGGAATCACTTCGGTATTACCCCACCGGATATGCCTGGATCATCATAATGACCTCACAGGTAATGGACCGTGTTTTTAGGATTTTTGCATGGCCCATTATCTTATTCTATCTCCCTCTAACACCTTGAGCCGGTAGCCCCAGCGGCTTCCCTGTATACTCGCCATTATTTTGGCAGCAATAATCGCTGCTTTACTGGCAGCGCAAAAGGGACAGGGAGAGGGATATGGTTAAGAAACTGGGGATTGCAACTTACGTTGATAACACGCCAAATATGATCGAAGAATTTAGCTGGTTGTATAAGAGCTGGATTTACAGCGGATGTTGGCAGACCTCGGATTTAATCATCGTCCATCATCCCGACCTCAAAAATATCTTCCCTGATGAACCCGGAATTGTTCTTATTCCTTGTTTACCCCATTCCCAAACGGATCCGCTCTTCCATGGTTACCACTTTATCAATTCGATCGCCTGCCTGAGTGGACCTCACATTGATGAGATATTTCAGCGCTACCAATGGATACTGCGCACAGATGCAGACGTTTTTTTGACGCATCACTTGGTTAATTTTGAACCTCTTTATCCGGTTCATGGCCGCGGTAATTATCATTTCATGAGTGACTTCAGAGAAAAAATGCTGGATTTTTGCCAGCGACATAATGTCGCTCACCACCATCGTTTCGGGTGCGGTAGCTCAATATTATTAAGCTCAGAGATGATGGTGCGATTCTTACAGAGGCAAATGCACTGGGCGAAAAAGCTCATTGAATATTTTGGTGAGGATCGAAGTGGCTGGGGTAAGTGGCCTGGCTGGTACAGGAGCGTACTGTCTATGTATGCCGCGGAGATCGCTGCTAATGAACGCTGGGGGGATTATCTGCAAAACTGTCGCGAGCGTATTCTGGACATGGAGAGCAATAATAAGGGCAACATTGACACTCTGACCTTACATATTCATGCGACGCCGGGGAGTACTGTATTTTCTAAATTCGGCTACAGGAATGGAGAATACAGTGAGATTGAAAAGGAGACTCTCGATGTACGCCGCGTGGGGGAGTATTGCATGTGGATTGCTATGACATCTCCTGAAATGATAAAGCTGCAGGCGCTTTACCCCTACTGAATACGCCAAAAATATAAAAGTACCGCGTTAATGTCATCAACGCGGTACTTATAAAATTACTGGGCTGTTTTTTTCATCATGCTGAAGATAAACATCAGCGCCGCGCTAAGGACCACTGACGGACCCGCTGGCGTGTCATAAAACGCCGAGAAGGTTAATCCCCCGGTGACGGCAATCATGCCGATGACTACGGCAATAGCTGCCATTTGCTCCGGTGTACGGGCGAAACGACGTGCGGTCGCTGCCGGGATAATCAGCAGTGAAGTGATGATCAAGGCACCGACAAACTTCATTGCAACGCCAATGGTCAACGCAGTCACCAGCATCAGCAGCAATTTCACCCGTTGAAGCTTCACGCCATCAACAAAAGCCAAATCCGCACTGACGGTCATCGCCAGCAGATTACGCCACTGCCACAGCAAAATACCCACCACAAGCACAACGCCGATGGCGATAGAGATGAGGTCTTCCGGGGTGACTGCCAGCAAATCGCCAAACAGATAAGCCATCAGGTCGACGCGAATATTGGACATCAGGCTGACCACCACCAGACCGAGCGAGAGCGCGCTGTGCGCCATGATACCCAGTAAGGTATCCACGGCGAGGTGAGGGCGTTTTTCCAGCCAAACCAGACCGGCGGCAAGCAGTAACGTCACCACTATGACAGCGTAAAACGGATTCACATCGAGCAATAAACCAAACGCTACGCCCAGCAGAGAAGCATGCGCCAGCGTATCGCCAAAATAGGACATCCGGCGCCAGACGACGAAAGAGCCGAGCGGGCCCGCCGCGCAGGCGAGCATAATACCGGCCAGCCAGCCGGGTAATAACAGTTCAATCATGAGTGTCCATTTCCCCGACGCAGAACAATCCGTCCCTGTAAATCATGGCGATGATTATGGTTATGGCGATAAATGCCCAGCTGTTCCGCTCCCCGGGAGCCAAACATCGAGATAAATTCCGGATGCATCGACACCACTTCAGGGGTACCAGAACAGCAAATATGATGATTCAGGCACAGTACTTCATCGGTTTTCGCCATCACCAGATGCAGGTCATGTGACACCATCAATACCGCGCAATCCAGCTCACGACGCAGCTGATCGATTAAGTCATAAAGAGCGACCTGGCCATTCACATCCACTCCCTGGGTCGGCTCATCGAGCACTAACAGCTGCGGCTGACTTAGCAGCGCACGAGCCAGCAGAACGCGCTGGGTCTCGCCGCCGGAGAGTTTCTGCAGGGGGGCTTCAAGCAGGTGTCCTGCCTGAACGCGTTTAAGAGCGGGCAGAATATCGTCTTTACGGGTATTGGGCCGCAGCCGGAGAAAACGATTGACCGTGAGCGGCAAAGTGGCGTCCAGATGCAATTTCTGAGGGACATAACCAATTCTCAGCTTCTCGTCGCGCTTGATGACACCAGAATCCGGTGCTACCAGGCCGAGAACCACGCGTACCAGCGTCGATTTGCCCGCGCCGTTAGGGCCAAGCAACGTTAATATTTTGCCGGGTTTAAGATCCAGCGACACGTCAGAAAGGACGCGGCGCTGACCAAAAGAGACCGAAATGTTTTCAAGAGAAACTAAAGTTGTCATGTCAATTTAAGCTTGCAGAAGTCAACGAATGTTATAATATCACATTCCACGCATTCATTACGATCATAAGTTGCATTATGTTACATAAAAATACGCTTCTTTTCGCAGCATTATCCGCTGCCCTTTGGGGTTCAGCAGCACAAGATGTTAACGCCGCTGTTGTCGCTTCGCTTAAGCCGCTGGGATTCATCGCCTCCGCCATTGCTGATGGAGTCACTGAAACGCAGGTTTTACTCCCTGACGGCGCATCAGAACATGACTATTCCTTGCGCCCTTCGGACGCAAAACGCTTACAGAACGCGGACTTAGTGGTTTGGATTGGTCCTGAGATGGAAGCGTTCATGCAGAAATCAGCCGGGCAGGTTCCGTCGCAAAAGCGGGTCACTATTGCTGAACTGGCGGGTGTGAAACCGCTGCTCATGAAAGGTACTGATGACGACGAGCACGAAAGTGACCACAACCATGCTCATGGCGAAAAAGGTGACGACCATCACCATCACGGTGAGTACAACATGCATCTTTGGCTTTCTCCAGAGATAGCGCGGCTCTCAGCGGTTGCAATCCATGACAAATTAGTGGAACTTATGCCGCAAAGTCGAGCCAAACTAGACGCCAACCTGAAGGATTTTGAGGCACAATTAGCCGCAACCGATAAGCAGGTTGGTAACGAGCTCGCACCGTTGAAAGGCAAAGGGTATTTCGTTTTTCATGATGCCTACGGCTACTACGAAAAACACTACGGTTTGACCCCGCTGGGTCACTTTACCGTCAACCCGGAAATTCAACCTGGTGCGCAGCGTTTACATGAAATCAGAACACAGTTGGTTGAGCAAAAAGCAACATGCGTTTTTGCTGAGCCACAGTTCAGGCCAGCGGTCGTTGAAGCCGTGGCCAGGGGAACTTCCGTGCGCATGGGAACCCTGGACCCGCTTGGAACCAATATTCAGTTGAGCAAAGCGAGCTACTCGCAGTTCCTCAGCCAATTGGCGAACCAGTATTCGAGCTGCCTGAAAGGAGATTAACGAGGAAGTGAACACGTGCAACAGATAGCCCGCTCTGTCGCCCTGGCATTTAATAATCTGCCTCGACCCCATCGCGTTATGCTGGGGTCACTTACCGTTCTCACATTAGCGGTCGCCGTCTGGCGACCCTATGTGTACCACCCACATTCAGCCCCCATCGTTAAAACCATTGAGCTGGAAAAGAATGAAATCCGCTCTCTGTTGCCAGAAGCCAGCGAACCTATCGATCAGGCACCTCAGGAAGATGAAGCCATTCCGCAAGATGAACTGGATGATAAAACCGCCAATGAAGCGGGTATTCATGAATACGTTGTCTCTACCGGCGATACATTAAGCAGCGTTCTGAATCAGTACGGCATTGAAATGGGTGATATCAGCCAGCTCGCCGCATCCGATAAAGAGCTGCGTAACCTCAAAATTGGTCAACAGCTCTCCTGGACACTGACGAACGATGGCGATTTGCAGCGTCTGACGTGGGAAGTGTCACGTCGTGAAACGCGCACCTACGATCGTTCTGGCAACGGTTTCAAGATGACCAGCGAAATGCAGCAGGGCGACTGGGTCAACAATGTGCTGAAAGGCACGGTGGGCGCAAGCTTTGTGGCAAGTGCCCGCGATGCCGGCTTGACGAGTGGCGAAATTAGCTCCGTCATCAAAGCCATGCAGTGGCAGATGGACTTCCGTAAACTGAAAAAAGGCGATGAATTCTCGATTTTAATGTCGCGTGAAATGCTGGACGGCAAGCGTGAGCAGAGCCAATTGATGGGCGTGCGTCTCCGCTCAGAAGGTAAAGACTACTACGCGATTCGTGCCGAAGACGGTAAATTCTACGACCGCAATGGTACGGGTCTGGCCAAAGGCTTCCTGCGCTTCCCGACCGCGAAGCAGTTCCGCGTCTCGTCCAACTTCAACCCGCGCCGTTTGAATCCGGTAACGGGCCGCGTGGCGCCGCACCGTGGCGTTGACTTCGCCATGCCGCAGGGGACACCGGTGCTGTCTGTGGGCGATGGCGAAGTGGTTATCGCTAAACGCAGCGGGGCCGCGGGCTATTATGTTGCCGTTCGTCATGGCCGCACCTATACCACTCGCTATATGCACCTGCGTAAACTGCTGGTTAAGCCTGGGCAGAAGGTGAAACGCGGTGACCGCATCGCGCTTTCTGGTAATACCGGACGCTCAACCGGCCCGCATCTTCACTATGAAGTGTGGATTAACCAGCAGGCGGTGAACCCGTTGACGGCTAAACTGCCGCGCACCGAAGGGTTGACCGGCAAGGATCGCAGCGACTACCTGGCGCAGGTAAAAGAAGTTATGCCGCAACTGCGCTTCGACTAGTTTCCCGATATCAGCAAAGCCGGTGCATGCGTGCGCCGGCTTTTTCTTTTGTGCGTTGAAGTCTGCCTCGCTACACTAACTCATTATTATTATTTTCTGCGTCACCAGACCCTGGAACCAGCATGGAAACCAAAAAAAACAATATTGAATACATTCCTGAGTTTGAGAAATCATTTCGTCACCCGCGCAACTGGGGAGCCTGGCTTGGCGTCTATGCGTTCGCGGGCCTGGCGTTGTTGCCCGCTTCGGTACGCGATCCGGTGCTGGGTAAAATCGGTCTGATCGCCGGGCGACTGGGAAAAAGCGCGCGCCGTCGTGCGCAGATCAACTTGCTTTACTGCTTCCCGGAGAAAAGTGATCAAGAGCGTGAAGCGATCATCGACGAGATGTTCACCACCGCGCCGCAGGCAATGGCGATGATGGGTGAGCTGGCGCTGCGTGGCCCTGAAAAGGTAATGAAACGCGTTGAGTGGAAAGGGCTGGACATCATTGATGAGATGCGCCGCAACGATGAAAAAGTGATTTTTCTCGTTCCGCACGGCTGGGGAGTGGATATCCCGGCGATGCTGATGGCTTCGCAAGGGCAGAAAATGGCGGCCATGTTCCACAATCAGGGCAATAAAATCTTCGACTACGTGTGGAATACCGTACGCCGTCGCTTCGGTGGCCGTCTGCACGCGCGAAACGACGGCATTAAGCCGTTTATCCAGTCGGTTCGTCAGGGATACTGGGGCTATTATCTGCCGGATCAAGACCACGGCGCAGAGCACAGCGAATTTGTGGATTTCTTTGCCACCTATAAAGCCACGCTGCCTGCTATTGGTCGTCTGATGAAAGTGTGCCGCGCGCGCGTGATACCGCTTTTCCCGATTTACGACGGAAAAACGCATCGCCTGACCATTGAAGTCCGACCGCCGATGGATGATTTGCTGACGGCGGACGACCACACGATTGCGCGCCGGATGAATGAGGAAGTGGAAATTCTGGTTGGGCCCCATGCGGAGCAGTACACCTGGATACTCAAGCTCCTCAAAACGCGCAAGCCGGGCGAAAAAGAGCCTTATAAGCGTAAAGAGCTTTTCCCGAAGAAATAAAAAATCCCCCGGAAACGGGGGATTTTTTTAACTCACGATCCGCATGGTGATTATTCGACGGTCATCACGCGGGTGGTGTTGGTGGAGCCAATCGTGCTCATCACATCACCCTGGGTGACGATCACGATGTCACCAGAGACCAGATAGCCTTTGTCGCGCAGCAGGTTAACGGCATCGTTCGCTGCTGCAACGCCGTCATTGGTGCTGTCGAAGTACACCGGCGTGACGCCACGGTACAGAGCCGTCAGGTTCAGAGTACGCTCATGACGAGACATCGCGAAAATCGGCAGACCAGAACTGATACGGGATGTCATCAGCGCGGTACGACCGGATTCCGTCATGGTGATGATGGCCGTGACACCTTTCAGGTGGTTAGCGGCGTACATCGCAGACATGGAAATCGCTTCTTCCACGTTATCGAACTGAATGTCCAGACGGTGCTTAGAGACGTTAATGCTTGGGATCTTTTCCGCACCCAGGCAGACGCGCGCCATCGCCGCCACGGTCTCTGCCGGATACTGACCGGCAGCGGTTTCCGCAGACAGCATCACGGCATCTGTACCGTCCAGCACGGCGTTCGCCACGTCCATGACTTCTGCACGGGTCGGCATCGGATTGGTGATCATTGACTCCATCATCTGAGTCGCGGTGATTACGGAACGGTTCAGCTGACGCGCGCGGCGGATCAGCGCTTTCTGGATACCGACCAGCTCTGGATCGCCGATTTCAACGCCGAGGTCGCCACGAGCAACCATCACCACGTCAGACGCCAGAATCACATCATCCATCGCTTCCTGGCTGCATACGGCTTCTGCACGCTCAACTTTCGCGACGATGCTCGCATCGCAACCCGCGTCACGCGCCAGGCGGCGAGCGTAGTTAAGATCTTCGCCGCAGCGCGGGAAGGAGACCGCCAGATAGTCGACGCCAATCTGCGCTGCCGTGATGATGTCGGCTTTATCTTTTTCGGTCAGCGCTTCAGCGGAGAGACCACCGCCCAGTTTGTTAATGCCTTTATTATTGGAAAGCGGTCCACCGACAGTCACTTCGGTAAACACTTTCATACCCTGAACTTCGAGTACTTTCAGCTGTACGCGACCGTCGTCGAGCAGCAGGATGTCGCCAGGCACGACGTCAGCAGGCAGACCTTTATAGTCGATACCCACTTTTTCCTTATCGCCTTCGCCTTTACCCAGGTTGGCGTCGAGGAGGAATTTATCGCCAATATTGAGGAAAACCTTCCCTTCTTTGAAGGTTGAAACGCGGATCTTCGGACCCTGCAGGTCGCCGAGGATAGCCACGTGACGTCCCAGTTTTGCCGCGATCTCACGGACCTTATCTGCACGTAATTTATGATCTTCCGGCGTACCGTGAGAGAAGTTCATGCGTACCACGTTCGCGCCCGCAGCGATAATCTTCTCAAGATTATTATCGCGGTCAGTTGCCGGGCCTAAGGTGGTAACGATCTTGGTTCTGCGAAGCCTTCTGGACATGTAATACTCCGTTGACTGAAACAACTTTGGTGTTGCGTGAACATTGATTCGGTGCTGTGTAGAAACTTACCGAATACCGAAAAAAGTAACAACCTTATAACAACATTTAGGGTACATCGCCCTTAATGAGCAATTCTTTATCAAAACGCGATTCCTTGAGCGCTTCTTTGACCCGCTTCAAGTTATCTCTGAATTTCGCTCCGCGACGGAGTGTAAAACCGGTCGCCAGAACATCAATGACGGTTAACTGCGCAAGACGAGAAACCATCGGCATATACATATCGGTATCTTCTGGCACATCCAGCGTGATGGCCAGCGTAGATTCACGGGCCAGCGGTGAGCCTGGCGTGGTGAGCGCGATGACCATGGCATCGTTTTCACGCGCCAGTTGAGCCAGCTCCACCAGACTTTTGGTGCGTCCAGTATGCGAGATAAGCACCACCACGTCATCTTCGTTACAGTTCATACAGCTCATGCGTTGCAGGACAATGTCATCGGAGTAGATAACCGGCACGTTGAAACGAAAAAACTTATTCATCGCGTCATGAGCCACTGCCGCAGAAGAGCCAAGCCCAAAGAAAGCGATTTTTTTCGCCTGGGTGAGCAGATCGACGGCGCGATTGACCGCAGCCTTATCCAGCGACTGGCGAACGTGATCGAGCGTCGCCATCGCCGATTCAAATATTTTTCCGGTGTAGGCCTCGACGCTGTCATCTTCATCGACATTACGATTTACATAAGGCGTGCCGTTTGCCAGACTTTGCGCCAGATGCAGTTTAAAATCGGGAAAACCGCGCGTTTCGAGGCTCCGGCAGAACCGGTTGACGGTAGGCTCGCTAACCCCAGCCTCTTGCGCGAGGGTAGCGATGCTTGAATGAATGGCCTGAGCAGGGGACGCGAGAATAACTTCAGCCACTTTTCGCTCGGATTTGCTAAGGTGTTCCAGTTGAAACTGGATTTTTTCCAGCATATTCATGATGACCAGGCGCTCATGGGTGGAAACGATTTCATTAATGGGTGAAATCGTGATTCGAATTAGGAAGAATATACCCCTCCAGGCGGACAGAAGGGTAATCCACGACAAGAAATGTTGTTGTTTTTTTTCATTACTTGATCGCTGTCGAGTTTTCGCCATCGCCGGGCAGAATAAAGATTCAACGGTTTCAAGGTGATTGCCGTGACTAAAGCGTGAAACCATCGAAAAATCGCGGTATCGCACGCGAGGATAAGCGCTAATGGTTTCGGGAATGCCGTAAAAGCAGTACAGTGCATTGTAATAAAATTACAACGATATTCTGGCAAAAGCACCAGGGTATCCAACTGAGGAGAATGACATGGCGGTAACGCAAACAGCCCAGGCATGTGACCTGGTCATTTTCGGCGCGAAAGGCGATCTTGCACGCCGTAAATTGCTGCCTTCCCTGTATCAACTGGAAAAAGCAGGCCAGATCCATCCGGACACTCGCATTCTGGGTGTTGGCCGCGCTGACTGGGATAAAGACGCGTACACCAAAGTGGTGCGTGAAGCGCTCGAAACTTTCATGAAAGAAAAGATTGATGAGAGTTTATGGGATGCGCTGAGCGGTCGTCTTGATTTCTGCAACCTGGATGTCAACGATACCACCGCGTTCGGACGTTTGGGTGAGATGCTGGACCAGAAAAACCGCGTCACCATTAACTATTTCGCGATGCCGCCAAGCACCTTTGGCGCGATCTGCAAAGGCCTGGGTGAAGCGAAACTGAACGCCAAACCGGCGCGCGTGGTGATGGAAAAACCGCTGGGCACCTCTCTTGCCACCTCTCGCGAAATCAACGACCAGGTGGGCGAGTACTTTGAAGAGTGCCAGGTCTATCGTATCGACCACTATCTGGGTAAAGAGACCGTACTGAACCTGCTGGCGCTGCGCTTTGCTAACTCGCTGTTCGCCAACAACTGGGATAACCGCACCATCGATCACGTGGAGATCACCGTGGCCGAGGAAGTGGGTATCGAAGGTCGCTGGGGTTACTTTGACCAGGCCGGTCAAATGCGCGACATGATCCAGAACCACCTGTTGCAGATCCTCTGCATGATCGCCATGTCCCCGCCATCCGATCTCTCGGCCGATAATATTCGTGACGAAAAGGTCAAAGTGCTGAAGTCACTGCGTCGTATCGATCGCTCGAACGTCCGCGAGAAAACGGTCCGCGGTCAGTACACCTCCGGTTTCGCACAGGGCAAAAAAGTCCCTGGTTATCTGGAAGAAGAGGGCGCGAACAAGTCCAGCAACACCGAGACGTTTGTGGCCATCCGTGTCGATATCGACAACTGGCGCTGGGCGGGGGTTCCGTTCTATCTGCGCACCGGTAAACGCCTGCCGACCAAATGTTCTGAAGTGGTCGTGTACTTCAAAAACCCGGAGCTGAACCTGTTCAAAGAGTCCTGGCAGGAGCTGCCGCAGAACAAGCTGACTATCCGTCTGCAGCCTGATGAGGGCGTGGATATTCAGGTGCTGAATAAAGTGCCGGGCCTTGACCATAAGCACAACCTGCAAACCACCAAGCTGGATCTGAGCTACTCCGAAACCTTCAACGAGACGCACCTGGCCGATGCTTACGAGCGTCTGCTGCTGGAAACTATGCGTGGGATTCAGGCGCTGTTTGTTCGTCGCGATGAAGTGGAAGAGGCCTGGAAGTGGGTCGACTCTATTACGGAAGCGTGGGCGGCCGATCAGGATGCGCCAAAACCATATCAGGCAGGCACCTGGGGACCGGTCGCTTCTGTCGCAATGATCACCCGCGATGGCCGCTCCTGGAACGAGTTCGAGTAAATCCGACAGGTAATCCAAACGGGTTATTTTACCGGTAACATGATCTAACACAGATTGTGGCATAATTTTTAAACATTTAAGCTCCGCGTGGATTCACCCGCGGAGCTTTTTTTATTACACTGGCTGAAGCGATTTTGCCCCCGGACTACGGACAGCAAGCGTTTCAGCCTTGTTAAGACAAGCGATTCATCTTGTTAACTCCCGAGCCTGGACAAATAAATTAGAGGAGCTTCTGTGAATCCTGTATTGTTACGCGTAACACAACGCATTATTGAACGCTCGCAAAAGACACGTTCTGCCTACCTCGCCCGCATTCAGCAGGCAAAAACCGACACGGTGCATCGTTCGCAGCTCGCCTGCGGAAACCTGGCGCATGGCTTTGCCGCCTGCCAGCCGGACGATAAAGCCTCGCTGAAAAGCATGCTGCGTAACAATATTGCGATCATTACCTCCTACAACGATATGCTCTCCGCCCATCAGCCGTATGAGCACTACCCGGAAATTATTCGCAAGGCGCTGCACAGCGCAAATGCGGTGGGTCAGGTGGCGGGCGGCGTGCCCGCCATGTGCGACGGTGTTACCCAGGGCCAGGACGGGATGGAGCTTTCCCTGCTGAGCCGCGAAGTGATCGCCATGTCTGCGGCAGTGGGGCTGTCCCACAACATGTTTGACGGCGCTCTGTACCTCGGCGTCTGCGACAAAATTGTCCCGGGCCTGGCGATGGCTGCGCTCTCCTTTGGTCATTTACCGGCTATTTTCGTTCCCTCTGGCCCGATGGCGAGCGGTCTGCCAAATAAAGAAAAAGTGCGTATCCGCCAGCTGTATGCCGAAGGCAAAGTCGATCGTACTGCGCTCCTCGAAGCCGAAGCCGCCTCTTACCACGCTGCGGGGACGTGCACATTTTACGGCACGGCCAACACCAACCAGATGGTGGTGGAGTTTATGGGCATGCAGCTGCCGGGATCGTCATTCGTCCAGCCAGATGCGCCGCTGCGTCAGGCCCTGACGGAAGCCGCCGCTCGTCAGGTAACCCGTCTGACAGGGAACGGCAATGAGTGGATGCCGCTCGGTAAAATGGTTGACGAAAAAGTGATCGTCAATGGCATCGTGGCGCTGCTGGCAACCGGGGGTTCAACCAACCACACCATGCACCTTGTGGCGATGGCCCGTGCGGCAGGCATCATCATTAACTGGGATGATTTCTCTGAGCTTTCTGACATCGTGCCGCTGATGGCGCGTCTTTACCCGAATGGCCCGGCGGATATCAACCACTTCCAGGCTGCGGGCGGCGTACCGGTACTGATCCGCGAGCTGCTGAAAGGCGGCCTGCTGCATGAAGACGTCAACACCGTCGCCGGATTCGGCCTGCAACGTTACACCCTGGAGCCGTGGCTGAACGATGGTCAGCTTGACTGGCGTGAAGGCGCGCAGGACTCTCTGGATGAGCAGGTGATCGGCACCTTTGCGAAGCCGTTTTCGCACCACGGTGGCACCAAAGTGCTAAGCGGAAACCTTGGCCGTGCGGTGATGAAGACCTCTGCCGTTCCGGTAGAGAATCAGATTGTCGAAGCTCCGGCAGTTATTTTTGAAAGCCAACACGATGTTTTACCCGCTTTCGAAGCGGGGTTATTGAATAAAGACTGTGTGGTGGTGGTCCGTCATCAGGGACCGAAAGCCAACGGCATGCCAGAATTACATAAACTTATGCCACCACTTGGTGTATTATTGGACCGCTGTTTCAAAATTGCGTTAGTCACCGATGGACGACTCTCTGGCGCATCAGGTAAAGTGCCATCAGCGATTCACGTCACACCCGAAGCCTATGACGGCGGGTTACTGGCAAAAGTCCGCGATGGCGACATCATCCGCGTAAATGGCCAGACAGGCGAACTTACCCTGCTGGTGGATGAAGCTGAACTTGAAGCCCGTAAGCCGCATATTCCTGACCTGAGCGCGTCGCGTGTGGGCACAGGGCGCGAAATGTTCAGTGCATTGCGTGAGAATCTCTCCGGTGCTGAGCAGGGCGCAACCTGTATTACGTTTTAAGACGACAAGAATTATCGATCTGGCGAGAGAAAAACTCTGATGAAAAACTGGAAAACAAGTGCAGAAGCAATCCTGACAACTGGCCCGGTAGTGCCGGTTATCGTGGTGAACAAACTGGAGCACGCCGTACCGATGGCGAAAGCGCTGGTTGCTGGTGGGGTTCGTGTTCTTGAAGTGACGCTGCGTACCGCATGCGCGATGGATGCTATCCGCGCCATCGCCAAAGAAGTGCCGGACGCGATTATCGGCGCCGGTACAGTGCTGAATCCACAGCAGCTGGCTGAAGTGACCGAAGCGGGCGCGCAGTTTGCGATCAGCCCGGGCCTGACCGAGCCACTGCTGAAAGCCGCAACCGAAGGCACTATCCCGTTGATCCCGGGTATCAGCACCGTGTCAGAACTGATGCTGGGTATGGACTACGGCCTGAAGGAGTTTAAATTCTTCCCGGCTGAAGCCAATGGCGGTACAAAAGCGCTGCAGGCAATTGCAGGTCCATTCTCGCAGGTTCGTTTCTGCCCGACTGGCGGTATCTCCCCGGCAAACTACCGCGACTACCTGGCGCTGAAAAGCGTACTGTGTATCGGTGGATCCTGGCTGGTTCCGGCGGATGCGCTGGAAGCAGGCGACTGGGACCGCATCACTAAGCTGGCGCGTGAAGCTGTCGAAGGCGCGAAGCTGTAAAATTGTCGATGAACATCTAAAAACGGGCCATTTGGCCCGTTTTTTTATCCTTCCACTTTCACCTGCGCGGCAGCCATCTTCGCTCGCTCAATGGCATTTTCGACGTTATCGCCAGTGGCTAATGCCACGCCCAGACGACGGGTTCCGTCAATCTCTGGTTTAGCAAACAGACGCAGCTGCAGACCCGCGCCGACGGCAGCATCCACATTATCAAACGTGACATTCTGGCTGGTGAGCTGAGGCAAAATCACCGCCGATGCCGCCGGGCCATACTGACGAATCCCGCCGACCGGCAGGCCCAGAAACGCGCGAACGTGCAGGGCAAACTCGGAGAGATCCTGAGAAATCAGCGTCACCATGCCCGTATCATGCGGACGCGGAGAGACTTCGCTGAAAATCACCTCATCGCCGCAGACGAACAATTCCACGCCAAACAGACCGTAACCGCCCAGCGCCAGCACCACTTTTTGCGCAATCTCCTGCGCACGCTTCAGCGCCAGCGCACTCATCTGCTGCGGCTGCCAGGATTCACGGTAATCGCCGTCTTCCTGACGATGACCAATCGGATCGCAGAAATGAACGCCGTCCACGGCGCTGACCGTCAGCAAGGTTATCTCAAAATCAAATTTGACGACGCCTTCAACGATGACGCGTCCGGCTCCCGCGCGACCGCCCTGTTGGGCATAATCCCAAGCGTGGTCCAGCGATTCAGCGCTGCGAATAAAACTCTGACCTTTACCGGAGGAGCTCATCACCGGCTTAATGATGCACGGGTAGCCAATTTCATCGACGGCCTGAAGGAAATCGGTTTTGCCGTCAGCAAAGCGGTAGCTTGAGGTGGGTAAATTCAGTTCTTCTGCCGCGAGGCGGCGGATACCTTCACGGTTCATGGTCAGTTTTGCCGCTCTGGCGCAGGGCACCACGCGCTGGCCGGCCTGTTCAAGTTCGATCAGCGTATCGGTGGCGATGGCTTCGATTTCAGGCACCACATAGTCCGGTTTTTCCTCGGCAATCAGCGCGCGCAGCGCTTCGCCATCAAGCATATTGATGACGTGCGAGCGATGCGCGACATGCATTGCTGGCGCATCGGCGTAGCGATCGACTGCGATGACTTCGATCCCCAGACGCTGGCACTCAATAGCCACCTCTTTTCCCAGTTCGCCTGAGCCCAACAGCATTACGCGCGTCGCTGCCGGACGCAGCGCAGTTCCTAAACGAGTCATAAAATCCCCCTGAAAAAGTTGCGCGCAGTATAAACGAAAACGTTTGCGTGTGTCTTCCTTCGGGACCGTACCGGTAGAAGGAAAGACGCGGAAATTTGCGCATCTTTAGTGCGGCCAGACATTTCCTGACATCTCCTCGCTTAGGCTGTGATGAATGCGAACCGTTAAGTGAGGAAAATCATGTCAGGCTGGCTAAATCAATTGCAATCCATGTTAGGTCAAAAGGCGTCATCATCATCCGGTGAACAGGGGCTGAGTAAGTTGCTGATGCCAGGCGCGTTGGGCGGCCTGGCGGGCCTGCTGGTGGCGAATAAATCTTCACGTAAGCTATTGGCCAAATACGGCACTGGCGCGCTGCTGGCCGGCGGGGGAGCGATAGCCGGAACGGTGCTGTGGAATAAGTACAAAGATAAAATTCGCACTGCGCATCAGGGAGAGCCACAGTATGGCCAGCAAAGTTCGCCGCTGGATGTGCGTACGGAAAGATTGATTCTGGCGCTGGTGTTTGCCGCCAAAAGCGACGGGCATATCGACGATCAGGAGCGCGCTGCCATTGAACAGCAACTGCGGGAAGCGGGGGTGGAGGAGCAGGGCAGAACGCTGGTCGCCCAGGCCATCGAACAGCCACTCGATCCGGCGCGTCTGGCGCAGAGCGTGAAAAACGAAGAAGAAGCGCTGGAGCTCTATTTCCTGAGCTGCGTGGCCATTGATATTGACCACTTTATGGAGCGCAGCTATCTCAACGCTCTGGGCGACGCGCTGAAAATTCCACAGGATGTGCGTGAAGGGATTGAACAGGATATTCAGCAGCAAAAAGAGGCATTACCGGGGTAAATTGAGTCTGCTGATGTCACGTTTCGCTTGCATCATGCGCGCGTTTTGCCACCCTTATAGGGTGTAAACGCAAAAGAAAAACTGACATGTATCCAAAAGCCCGACGCATTCCGAAAGCGATCACCACTCACGGTGATACGCGCACAGACAACTACTACTGGCTGCGGGACGACTCTCGCTCGCAGCCTGAAGTCCTCGATTACCTGCATCAGGAGAATGACTACGGCCGCAAGGTGATGTCGTCGCAACAGGCGCTGCAGGACGATCTGCTGGGCGAAATGGTGGCACGCGTGCCGCAACGAGATATCTCCGCGCCGTGGACCCGAAATGGCTATCGCTACCGCCATGTTTACGAGCCGGGCAAGGAGTATGCCATTTACCAGAGACAGTCTGCGCTCAGCGCGGAGTGGGACGACTGGGAAACGCTGCTTGATGCCAATCAGCGCGCATCGCACAGTGAGTTTTACACCCTCGGCGGAATGGGGATTTCGCCCGATAACGCGATTATGGCGCTGGCGGAAGACTACCTTTCAAGACGCCAGTACGGGCTGCGATTCCGTAATCTGGAGACCGGAAACTGGTATCCGGAAATGCTGGATAACGTGTCGCCGGGATTTGTCTGGGCCAACGATTCCGAAACCGTCTACTACATTAAAAAACATGCCTCTACGCTGCTGCCTTATCAGGTCTGGCGACACACGGTCGGCACGTCGTCCCTCAATGACGAGCTGGTTTACGAGGAGAAAGACGAGACCTTTTACGTCAGTTTGCATAAGACGACTTCACTTCACTATGTGATTATCTCGCTTGCCAGCGCTACAACCACGGAAGTGTTGCTGCTGGATGCTGAACTGCCGGATGCCCAGCCACTCTGTTTTCTGCCACGCCGAAAAGATCATGAGTACAG
This sequence comes from Enterobacteriaceae bacterium RIT714, assembly GCA_009668015.1. Lineage (GTDB taxonomy): Bacteria > Pseudomonadota > Gammaproteobacteria > Enterobacterales > Enterobacteriaceae > Enterobacter. The sequence continues at coordinate 898,186 of WJYB01000001.1, read as the reverse complement.
CCTCGATCACTTCCAGCACTCTTTTTATCTGCGTTCAAACCGCGAAGGTAAAAATTTTGGCCTTTACAAAACCAAAGTGCGCGACGAGCGTAAATGGGAAGTGCTGATCCCTGCTCGTGAACAGGTGATGCTGGAGGGCTTTACCCTCTTTACCGACTGGCTGGTGGTGGAGGAGCGTCAGCGCGGGTTAACCAGCATCCGGCAAATTAACCGTAAAACCCGCGAGGTGGTGGGGATCGCTTTTGACGATCCGGCCTACGTGACGTGGATTGGCTACAACCCGGAGCCAGAATCCTCGCGTCTGCGCTACGGCTATTCGTCGATGACCACTCCCGATACGCTGTTTGAGCTTGATATGGATACCGGCCAGCGCAAAGTGCTGAAACAGGCGGAAGTGACGGGTTTCGATGCCAGCCGCTATCGGAGCGAGCACGTTTGGATCACCGCTCGCGATGGCGTTGAAGTGCCTGTGTCGCTGGTATATCACAAAGACCATTTCCGCAAAGGGAAAAATCCACTGCTGGTTTATGGCTACGGCTCTTACGGCTCCAGTATGGATGCCGATTTCAGCAGCAGCAGGCTGAGTCTGCTCGACAGGGGCTTTGTGTTTGCTATCGCGCATATTCGCGGCGGCGGGGAGCTGGGGCAGCACTGGTACGAAGACGGCAAATTTCTGAACAAGAAAAATACCTTCAACGATTATCTTGATGTATGCGATGCGTTGCTCGCGCAGGGTTATGGCGATCCAGACCTGCTGTTTGGTATGGGAGGCAGTGCTGGCGGCATGTTGATGGGGACAGCGATCAATCAGCGTCCCGAGCTGTTTAAGGGCATTGTCGCGCAGGTGCCGTTTGTCGATGTGCTGACCACGATGCTGGACGAATCCATCCCGTTAACCACCGGTGAATTTGAAGAGTGGGGCAATCCGCAGGATGAAACCTATTATCGCTACATGAAAGCGTACAGCCCGTACGACAACGTAGAACAAAAAAACTATCCGCATCTGTTAGTCACCACCGGTCTGCACGATTCACAGGTGCAATACTGGGAACCTGCTAAATGGGTGGCTAAACTGCGTGAGCTGAAAACAGACGACAACCTGCTGCTGCTCTGTACCGATATGGATTCCGGACACGGCGGTAAATCAGGGCGATTTAAATCCTATGAAGGGGTGGCGCTGGAATACGCCTTTCTGATTGGCCTGGCACAGGGGACGCTGCCAGGCCATGCTGCTGATTAGGCTTCATCCAGATAGTGACGAAGCGTCAGGCGCAGCTCTGGGCTCATGCGATCGAGGTTATTGTATAACCAGCGCAGGTAGCCCGGGTCGCGATCTGCCACTTCCGACACCGCCTTACCGCGATATTTTCCGAAGGTAAAGGTGGTCAGCAGGGCCGGACGTCCGGTGATGGTCGCCATATCATCCGGTGTCCATCCCGTGTTGTTCATTATATCGATCAGTAGCGCAGCCGTGATGTAGCAGTCATACAAGGCGCGGTGGTGATGCAAACCTTCCGGCGTTTTCACACTGAGCTTGCGGGATTTATACAGCGCCATATTGCTGTATTTAATTCCCGGCCATAAACGCCGCGCCAGCTTCATGGTGCAGATCCATTCCCCGGGCATTTCCGGCAATACCCGGCGGTCAAAGCTGGCGTTATGCGCCACATACCAGGTGCTGCCGTAATAGTGGGGAATGACCTCTTCAATCCACGGCTTGTCCGCCACCATCGATTCCGTGATGTGGTGGATGGCCATCGCCTGTGCGCTGATAGGTCGATCGGGACGAACCAGATGACTCATTGGATTGACGATTTGTCCGTTGATCACATCAACGGACGCGACTTCTACAATCCCGCCCTGAAGGTCACAGGTTTCGGTATCGATTACACGCAGCATGGCTGGCTCCTGGCCGTAAAACAGTTAGCGTAATGGAATGATATCACCTTGCCAACCCTGCTGACCCCATGAGCCGGTTAATAACAGCTCGCCCTGGTCGGCGCGCACAATTAACTGGCCGCTGGAATCCCACAGCGCACTGCTGCCATGCGCATTGGCCATCAGTACTGCGATCGCGTGTTTGTGTGCAAAACGCTGCAGGCGATTAATGGCCTCACGCCAGCGCGATTCCCCAACCGCCTGGCTACTGGTAAACAGGGCGGCCAGTGGGTCGAGAGTGGGAAGCTCCGCTTTGCCATCGACTATCGTGAGCTGCGGGTTTCCCGGCATCAGGCACGCCCCTCGGCCCTGGGGATAACGTATCGCTCTGGGCTGGGAGGGCGAAAATAAGGCCAGACCTTTTTGCCGCTGGCCGTGAACGTCCACGCTGAGACCGGCGATGACTGTTATAGCGTGAGTTCGCACAGCCTCGACAATCGGGGCCAGCGCCTGTTCTCCGGGAGGAGAGGGCAGACCCAGATCGCTCGCGGCGGGGCCGGTCAGCGATAGTTCAGGAAATACCAGAAGCTGACACTGCTGGCCTGCAGCCGCAGTGATAAAGCGAAGGTGGTGCTCGACATGATCGTCAACGCAGTCGTGAAGCGGGGCATACTGGGCAGCGGCAATATTCCAGTGGGACATCGTGACTTCCTTATACACTTAGTCGCAGGGATTCAAAGATACACCTGGTTTTATCAGGGTTTTCTTATCCTGCCAGATAACATGTAAGGAAGTGTAACCAGACGCGGCGTTTACTTAACTTTAGGTTCGTAAGGTAAGCGCGACAGCGTGACAGAGGTCAGGCGATGCGCAATCAGTCGCTCACGGAACCAGTCGCGCAGATGGGCCGGTTGTTCGCGTTCAACGACTTCAGCAATTACAGGCATGTTATAACGCTCTTTGAATGCCACGCCCGCTGCGGCGAGATCGACATTCACTTTGTCCATTTCATCCTGTGGAAGAGTTGCCAGATTAATGTTCATTACCTTCTCCTGAATTTGCGCCGCCAACGTTACCGCGCTTGCCCTGTGTTGACAAGCCGTCGCAGGATGATCCTCGACTCAGATATTATACAGAGTTATCCTCTGTCATATAGACATAACCAAAAGGAATGATAGGTATGGTATCCACCGCATCCCGCGCGGCTTGCGCACTGGCATTTCTGCTTTCCGTTGGCGCGGCTCCCGCAGCGTTGGCGCATGCTCACCTCAAACATCAATACCCGGCCGCCGATGCCGCTGTGACCGCTGCACCGCAGGCGCTGACGCTGAATTTTTCAGAAGGTATTGAGCCAAAATTTAGCGGCGTATCGGTGACGGGTGATAAGCAGCAAATCGTGAAGATCGGTACGGTGAAACGCGCCGAAAATGACGACACCCAGCTTATCGCTCCCATCGAACAGGCGTTGACGCCAGGCACCTATACCGTTGACTGGCATGTGGTTTCTGTAGACGGTCACAAAACCAAGGGCAGCTACCACTTCAGCGTGAAATAAGATGCTGGCATTTTGCTACGTCGCCCTGCGCTTTGTGCATTTCGCGGCGCTAATCCTGCTTTTTGGCAATGCCTTATACAGCGCATGGCTGGCGCCGTTTTCCTTGCAGCGGCTTATGACCCGCCGTTTTCAGGGGCAGCAAAAAGTGGCGGCGCTGGTGAGTCTGAGCGCTGCCGTGCTAATGCTCGCCATTCAGGGCGGTCAGATGGGCGACGGCTGGGCTGATGTCATCGACCCGTCAATCTGGCAGGCTGTCGTCAGCACCCGCTTTGGCGGCGTCTGGGTCTGGCAAATCATCTGTGCGCTCCTGACTGCCGGTGCGGCCTGGATTGCACCGGGGAGAAACGCGCGTCTGCTGCTTTTGCTGGCAACCGTCCAGTTCATCTTGCTGGCAGGTGTCGGGCATGCGGCGATGCGTGACGGCATTCCGGGCGTTTTGCAGCGTTTGAATCACGCCACTCATTTGCTCTGCGCGGCGATCTGGACCGGCTCTCTGTTACCCCTGGTGTTTTGCATGCGGCTTTCGAAAGGGCGCTGGCGTGTGGCCGCCATTTATACCATGATGCGTTTTTCGCGCGTGGGTCACGTCGCCGTGGCTGGGGTTATCCTCACCGGGATCGCCAATACGCTGCTGATCCTGGGGGCGAACCTGCCGTGGCACACGGAGTATGGGCAACTCCTTTTGTTGAAATGTGCGCTGGTGGCCATGATGGTGGTTATTGCGCTGGTGAACAGGTATTTTCTGGTTCCGCGATTCCGTCATGACGACGGGCGCGGACAACAATGGTTTATCTGGCTAACACAGGCAGAGGTTGTTCTGGGGGCACTGGTGCTGGCCGCTGTCAGTCTGTTTGCGACCTGGGAGCCTTTTTAACAAGGTTATAAACGAATGAAAAAAACAGTTCTTGCTCTTATCTTGCTGGCTTCTGCCGGCTCCGCCTTTGCGGCCCCACAGGTGATCACCGTGAGTCGCTTCGAGGTTGGAAAAGAAAAATGGGCGTTCAATCGCGAGGAAGTCATGCTGACTTGCCGCCCGGGCCATGCGCTGTATGCGATTAACCCGAGCACGCTGGTGCAATACCCGCTTAATGATGTGGCGCAGCAGCAAGTCGCCAGTGGAAAAAGCAACGGCCAGCCGATTAGCGTGATCCAGACGGACGACCCGGCAAATCCCGGTCAGAAGATGAGTCTGGCACCGTTTATCGAGCGCGCCGACAAGCTCTGCTAACAGCGAGTTTTCCATAAAAAAAACCGCAGGCTTCTCAACGGAAGCAGTGCGGTTTTTTTGTTTATGGATGTTCAAACGCTTTTTTTCCGACCACTTTTGCTGCGGACTGGAAAACCTGGCGTCGTCATCTATTCTTAAAGTGTCAGGCGACTTAGCCTGCATTAATGCCAACTTTTAGCGCACGGCTCTCTCCCAAGAGCCATTTCCCTGGACCGAATACAGGAATCGTATTCGGTCTCTTTTTATGTGCTTTTAATCTCAGTCACTTACGGATCTCCGTCCGAAAACGCCCTGAAATTACCCGAATCTCACACTTCGGTATTTCTCGTTATACCACACCGTTTTTAACATTCACAATTCATTTACACGTAAAAGTTAAAACCCCCTCCATTTGCCAAACGGCGTTCCCATGACCTGTACACCCTGCCAGCAAGCAAACCAAAAGCGAGAAAAGCCGCGCCCCCGATCCGCCGCTCCTGAGTTTTAAGTTAAAAAACGACGCTTATCCTCATCGCCACTTTTTTGACGCCCGCACAGGGCTGCAAACCGGCTCTTAGCATCTTCTTCTGCTGAGAAATGCTGTTAAAAATTGATGTTTAATTAATGGTAAAGTTATCTGTTTTTTTATAAGATAATTCTTAATTCGGAAAAATCGCATCAATTTAACTTTAGTTGGCAATATCCGCCATTTCTGGGGCACATTTCTCATGTCGTTTCGTGACACGATCAATCCTACTGGCATGTTCATTCTTGCGAACATGGTATTTTCTTTCCTTTTCAACTCTGCTTTCGGCTATGGTCTTGCAACGGTATACAGTTTGTTTACTTTTGTTCTACTACTAACATTAAGGGGTAGGGGAGTATATTCGGTCGCCTGTATATCTGGGGCAATTATAGCGTTCCTTTATTGCCCGATAGGATTGACGTTTGGCCCGCCCGATCTGAATGCCATGACTTCCATGACCTATACAGATAAAGCCGAAACGTTAGAGTTCTTCCTCTCTATATCAATATGGAAGTGGTTGATTTCTGTCTCTATTTTGCTTTCGGCTGTATCATGTTGTCTGCTGAAACCTAAAACGTCCTTTGTCTTGCCCCGAATCCTTTCTCTTGTGAGCGTCATGACTTTTTTCAGTACGCCTATTAAAGCGGCGTATCAGGATAATATTTTTTCTCCACTTGATTCACATTATCCGCCGATTAGATTCGTCAACGATGCGTACAGTGCTTATAAGCAGGTGAATTCAGATAAAAGCTTTTATGAAAAAAATGTAAAAAAAACCGATAGCTGGAATGCTGACATTAAAAACGATAATTATGACACCGTAGTCATTATTATCGGAGAAAGCGTTCGCCGTGATTTTATGTCGGCTTATGGTTTCCCGGTAAATAATACCCCGTTTATGCAATCAACACCGGGAATTACCTTTACTGACTATATTTCAAGCGGCCCTGCAACGGTATTATCCTTGACCCACTCCCTGTACCGCTTCAAAGATGGGCGCGTCGAATACAACAACAGCATTGTGCGGTTGCTGGGCAAAAGTGGCTACCACACCAACTGGATCTCCAACCAGGGGGTCTTTGGCGGTGCGGACAGCCCCGTCTCGCTCGCAGGGAAGCAAGCCGAGGATTATCATTTCGTTAAGAACGGTTCTTCTAATAAGTTTCTCTATAGCCCGGATGAGAAGATGCTCCCCCTGATTTCAGACGCTCTGAATCGCAAAGGGAAAAAAGCGGTTTTCATTCACCTGATGGGTTCGCATCCGGTGGCCTGTGTTCGCACTAACGGTCATTACGACAATTTCTTCCGCTCCAGAGAAGAGTCGTGCTATATCCAGAGCATCAAAAATACAGACGCTTTACTCGACAGTGTGCATGGGATGCTTGGCAAAACTTCCGGAAGTTGGGCAATGATGTACTTTGCGGATCACGGCCTTCAGATCGTCGATAAGGGGACAAGCGAGGAGCGCCTGCAGCATTCGGATAAGTACCAGAATAATTATGATGTTCCGCTTTTCGTGACGACGTCGGACATGGCCGAGAGAAAGGTCATCACTGCGCCGCGTTCAGGTTTTGATCTTATTCCTCTTATCACCCAGCTGCTGGGTATCAGTGAACCTTCCACTGACCTGCAGTGCAATCTTTTTTCGGATGAGATCTGCAATGAAGAAAGGGTAGTTTTGAAGAAAGACGGGTCGCTGATTCCCTATAACACATTACCCAGAGAAGAGGCGCTACAGTAGTGGCCACATGCAGTCAATCGTGCAGCAATGTCTCGTAAAAAACGAACGGGCAGAGCTAAATGATAAAAAGACTATAAAAAGATAAAGTTACGTGGTGGCGAAGCCACCACTAACGTTAAAAGCGGGCGTTAATGCCTTCTGCAATCTCGTCCAACAGGCCAAAACGGCGGCGGTATTCGGCGCGTTTTTTACTGGCGATGCTTTCAAGGGATTTGCGTTCCATCTGCAACGGCAGCTCCCAGCGGAAGGCGGACAGCTTCTTCCCCTCAACTGATGCCCAGAATTCATCGTAGCTGGCATGAAAATGCCGGCCTTTACTCAGGCGATAGCGCAGGGCGCGGAACACGTGGCCTTCATCACTGACGCCGTATATCGCTTTGATATCGCTTCGCGCGGCAAGATGAAAAATGACCTCCATCAGGACTCGTTTCGGAAACAGGCCATAACAGGCGCGAGTGGCTTTTTTGATCGTTTCTCGCGTCACACCGCGACGTGGACCCTGAAGCCCGCCGATCACCAGAGCGGAATGCTCTCCCTGTGGAACCACGCTGAACGTCAGGCTTGTCAGCAGTGTATCCTCTTCATCGCGCAGCCAGAGCGTGCTTTCACCTTCGCGCTCCGCTTTGCTGGCGGAAGAGGCATAGACGGTATATTGCGCGCCATCTTTCGCCTGGAAGTGGACAACCGGTTGAGCCACCGGATGAGTCAGCGCGTTTACCAGACTCCTGTCCGGCAGGGCATCCAGCCATTCATAGTGGTGAACGATGGCTTCAGCACGCTGGTTAGCGCTTAAACCACGGGTCAGATACTGACGATGCGTTTTGCTCGGGAGCGTTATCTGGGCTGCCAGCAGCTTATCGAAATCAGCCCGATGCGCCAGCGCACTCAGCATGCGTTTTGTCGAAGACCAGAACAGCAATGAGCGCAGGAAGAATTTGATGCGATAGTCTCGTTTGGTCCAGATTGGCCCAGGAATAAGCTGCCCATGGGTCAGGGCGGAAATAATATTTGCGGGCTGTACTTCCGGAATATCAATTTGCAGGCTGGTATTAGACACGATGAAGTCCTCATTAGAATTATGCTTCTATTCTAAGGTTCTCCGTGGAGTGATTTAAGAGCTGCTAAACCTTTATTTCCGCTTCGTTTACTAAAGATTTAAACTGGCAACAATAATGCGTCTGATCCCGAAGGCGAGGTATTGGCTATACTCCTTAGTGGAGGCGCTATGTATCAAATTATCGAGGGTAATCGTTGGCGAAATATCTGGGTGGTTGGCGACATTCACGGGTGTTATCAATGCCTTATGGATGAATTAAAGGGCCGTCATTTTAATAACCATGAGGATTTGCTCATTTCCGTCGGAGACCTGATCGATCGTGGGCCGGATAGCGTTAAATGTTTGCAGTTAATCCGGCAGAAATGGTTTTATGCGGTACGGGGCAATCATGAACAAATGGCCCTCGATGCGCTCCGTAATAATGATTTTGCGCTCTGGACAATGAATGGCGGTATATGGTTTTCCAGACTGACAAACCCGCAAAAATTAGAAGCTATCGTACTTCTTGAAGCCTGTCGGCAATTACCGCATATTATTGAAATTAACTGTATAAATGGGCGCAATATCATCGCGCATGCGGACTATCCTTCTTCGGTTTATCTGCGCGATAAACCGGTCAGCGTGCAGCGCGTGTTGTGGGATCGTGCGCGATTGACGGACTGTTTCGCAGGTAAAGGGGAGGGGATTTCCGGTGCGGATCATTTTTGGTTTGGTCATACGCCGGTCGATAAACGCTACGACTTTGAAAATTTACACTATATCGACACCGGCGCAGTGTTTGGCGGCGTGTTGACCTTTGCGCAGATACAGTAACTAAAAGTCACTGTACTCCTGAGCAGGCATCCAGAATCCATCAATAAATTCTTCAACCGGATAGCAGCCGCCATGGCGAATTCGCTGTTCTTTCTTTGACGCAACACACTGGCGTTCAGTGTTGTAGACATCAATCACAATGTCGTCGCAGCCGCCATCCAGATAACAAACAAAAAGTACCAGTGCAAACATCTCATCCCCTGATCTGGCTTCCGTACTGATAGTGTAGGGGATGATTGGGGGCAGGGGAAATATGCGGGATAAATAACCCGCCTTCGGGCGGGTTCCTTTGAGTCAGGCAAGGCGCATGACCCAGGCGTCGGACTGTTGATCGTAGTGCTCACGGTACAGGACGGAATGTTCGCCATCGAGGATAGCCGGAATGCTGGTATCGGCATCCCAGGCGTCAAGTTGCATACATAAATCCGGATCGGATTTACATGGAATGGTTAACGTTCGATCGCCTTGATTATCGCCGCGTAACTCGGCATCGTCGATTTCAAAAGCGCCAATGCGCACATTGGTTTTCGTCATAATGCTCTCCCCGGTTTGCCTGAAATCTGGTACGACCAGTATGATCGCCCATTTTTCAGCGTAGTGCAGGAGAGCAAAATCGCCAGTGAAAACGTGCTGTTTTTTTATTCGTTGAGTGGGTTACCGGTAAACAGGCGACCATCACGAACCAATTCCCGCGGATAGCTGTTCTTGAGTCGTGACCCTACTTTTTTCGCCAGCCCTAACGGAAAGCCCTGATAGGTGACAATCATTTCATCTGCCGGCGGCGTCTGCTCCGGATACACATCACGACCGCGATACCACTCTTCTGCTTCGCTGTGGGTCAGGGCGAAAGTATTCTCTTCTGTGGCGAGGGCGATCACCGCTTCGTGCTGCCATCGGTACCCTTTGTTGTGCACTTCAGCTAACCGCATTCCGATGCGCGAGAAACGCACTTTACCGATCAACGGCTCGATCCCGACCGGGAAGAGCCAGATCTCTTTATCGCGCTGCCACAGGCGAAGGTGCTCATCCCAGCTGATTCCCACTTTTTGCGCGGCCGCCACAATCTGGGCCGTCTCACGTCCTTTCAGCGGAGCGAAGGGGAAATTGCCCGTTTTGAATGTTGGCGCTGGCAACGGTTCAACCGCGGCAGTTTTACGCAAGCGCGCAACAAAGAATCCTTCGCAGTCAAAAATCTGCGGGAAAACATGCAGAAAACCTTCGGGGGTTAACGCTTCTTTTGCTGAATCAAAAAGGGAGCCTAACGGCAGAAACTCAACGGCTTGCGGATATTGTTCTTTAAGCCACAGGCAGACCGATTCGTTTTCGTCACGGTTAAGCGTGCAGGTTGAATAGACCAACGTACCGCCCGGGCGGAGCGCGTGAAAGGCGCTGTCAATGAGCTCGCGCTGAGTGGCGGCAATCTCAAGGTTGCTGGCAACCGACCAGTTTTTAAGCGCATCGGGATCTTTACGCACCACGCCTTCGCCGGAACAGGGGGCATCAAGCAGAATCGCGTCGAAAGATTCCGGTAAAGCCGCACCAAAGACGCGGCCATCAAAGTGGGTCAGCGCCACATTGCTAATGCCGCAGCGGCTGATATTGGCATGAAGTACCTTTACCCGGCTCGCAGAAAACTCATTCGCCAGAATGGCACCACGATTTCCCATACGGGCGGCTATCTGGGTGGTTTTGGAACCCGGCGCTGCGGCGACATCCATCACCCGCTGCGGCTGATTGTCATCCGCGAATAGCGCCGCGACAGGCAGCATCGAGCTGGCTTCCTGAATATAAAACAAACCACTCAAATGCTCGGCAGTGCTTCCCAGCGGCAGGCTGTCTTCATCCTCACGCTCAATCCAGAAACCTTCTTCACACCATGGAACGGGCGTGAGTTGCCAGTGATAAGGGGCAACCAGCGTCAGAAAATCCGCCACGCTGATTTTTAAGGTATTGACGCGAATACTGCGGCGTAATGGCCGCTGGCAGGCAGCGATAAACGCGTCGAAAGAGAGATGAGCGGGAAGCGCCTCGCGCATCTGCGCCAGGAATTCGTCAGGAAAAAATACAGAGTTTTGAGCCACGCTGGTACCACAGGGAATCGGTCGGGCGCGCAGTGTATCATAAACGCTCCGGTGCGTTGACACCGGAGCCTGAGTTTAACGTGGCAGAGCGGTTCCCCATTCCCGCCACTCTTTCGGTTCACTTTCGAGTAACAGGAAATGCTTGCCTGCCTGCGCTTTCGGCGCAAGAGGAGTGCCCGGCGGCGTTGCAAACGCGATACCGCCGCGAATGAACTGGTTAAAGGTGCCGGTTTTCACCACGCCGCCCGTCAGACCAAAGTCGAGAGAGTAACCCGACGCCAGCCAGAAGACGGAGTTGTTGCGGACCAGATGCTGAAAACGTTCGCTGATACGTAAACCGACCATCACGCGATCTGACAACGTGCCCAGCGTCAGTCCCGTCACGGTCCCTACCTCAATACCACGGAACAGCACCGGTGTGCCGATACTCATGGAACCGGCCTCTGGCACTTCAACCACAATGCTTAGCCCGTTCAGATAGCGCGAGTCAGCGATGGTCGCTTCCTGTAGCTCAAAGTCGCGACGCGCATTGCCGTTGCCCGGCTCGACGTTGATATAGGGCTGCAGAATGGTGTCGAGATGCTCAACCCCGGCCGCTGAAATCTGCGGTGTGACCACGGAGAAGCGTGTTCCCGTGCGGGCAAAGTTCTGCATATATTCAGGGTAGAGTACCGCTTTGGCCTGCACTTCGTTGCGCGAAGTGATAAGCGTCAGCTTCTGCACTTGCCCGATATCAATGCCCAAATAGCGGATAGGCATACCTTCTGCGAGCTTGCCTGCATCGAAAGCATGGAGCGTAATCTGACCACCCACCGCGCGCGCTGCGGTTTCTGAAGGATAGAGAATCCGCTTATCGCCTTTGCGCTGGCTGGCCCCTGCGCCGCTTAAATTATCAAAGCTAATCGCTCCCTTAAGGGCGCGGGAGAGGGGAGACGCCTGTACGGTCAGTCCACTGCCGTTGAGTTGCACTTTCGCCCCGCCTTCAGCCCAGAATACGCTGTTGCCGGTGAGCAAATGGCGATACTCCGGTTTGATATGCAGTTCGATGTCAAAGGCGTCGGCGCGCGGACGCACGGTGATGACTTCACCCACTTCAAACTTACGGTATAACACGACGGAACCGGCCTGAACATCAGGCAGCGTTTCAGCGCTTAACGTGAGCGTTGTGGTCGGCATATCGCTCAGGCTATTTTCAATCGCTTTGTCCAGATTTGCGTACAGCGGATAGCTGTCGCGCATCGCCCCTTTTTGCCCCGGGAGAATACGAATGCCGCCGTTAATCCATTCACTGGCGCTTGCACCGAGGAACTCGACGCCGTCCAGCCCGACTTTGACATCCACACGACTATTGACCACAAATTTGCTGTCACCACGAACCAGGTCGCGGTACTGCGGATCGATGGCAACGGAGAAAGTGACGCCTTTTTCCAGGAGCTTGCGTTCCAGCACCTGACCGACCTGCACCCCGTGCAAGATCAGCGGCTGTCCGGCATCAATACCGTAGCTTTCCGGCGCGCTCAGGGTGAATGTTAAGACGCCAGGTTTTTGCAGAAGGGCTTTGTCCGCGGGAGTGATAACAAAGGTATTGTTTGGCTGCCCTTCGCCAGGAATCAGCTCAAACGTACTGCCAGTCAGCAGACTGCTGATATTGGCATCGCTTAAGGAGAGTTTCGGATTGCGCAGCTCAATGCGCGTTTTTTCGCGCAGCAGATCCACCACGCTTGGATCAACCGTCATTTCACCGGTGACGGAACCGCCCGCGTTAAGTGTCAGCTTCGTGAGTTGTCCCACCTCCAGCCCCTGATACATCAGCGGGGTCGAACCGGCTTTCAGCCCTTTAGCATCCGGTAAAGCCAGCTTCACGATAACGCCGCGCTGGCTGTGGGCCAAATCGGCATACAGACCAAAGCTGTCATCCACTTCGGCTGGTTTTGACCCGTCGGGGGAGTCGAAGGCGATCGCGCCATTGACCAGCGCCGCAAGGCTTTCGAGCTTCACTTTGGCTCCGCTCAGACTGACGTCAGCATCCACTCCTGAAACGTTCCAGAAACGACTGCCTTTTTTGACCAGCGGGGTGAAGCGACGATCGATCAGCACATCAATCGTTACGCCCTGTTTGTTCGGGTTAATGGCATAGTCATACACGCGTCCGACAGGGATTTTACGGAAATAGACCAGCGAACCGCTGTTCAGCGAGCCCAGATCCGGTGACTGGAGATGGATCATCAGATCGCCGTTGTTCAGCCGATATTTTGGCTGAGTGTCGAGGGCGGTAAAATGTTCCTGAGGCTCACCTTTGCCGGGCATCATGCCGATGTAGTTCCCGCCTACCAGCGCATCCAGACCGGAAACACCCGCCAGAGAGGCTTTAGGCGTCACCAGCCAGAACTGGGTTTCGCTGCGTAACGCGTCCTTCATATCGGCCTTAATGCTGGCCCGAACCTCAATTTTGTTGAGGTCCTTACCAAGGCGGATATCCTGGACAGTGCCCACCTCAACCCCCTGGAAACGGACAGGCGTTCGTCCCGCGACGATACCGTCAGCGGTCAGGAAGTCGATAGTGATGGTGTTACCGCGATCTTCGTAGCTCGTCCAGATAAGCCAGCCTGCAATCATCAGAGCGATAACCGGCAGCAACCAGAAAGGCGAAATACGGCGTTTAGTTTTAATTCTCGCTTCAGTCGTCGAAGCGGGCGTTTCCTGACTCATGTGCATCCCAAAGTAAGCGGCTATCCAGCCATTCCACAGCAAGAATAGTCAATATCACCGCAGAGCCGAAATAAAAAGCCGCGGGTCCCATGGTAAAAGCGAGTAGCTGATCGCGATTAATCAGCGACATCGTCAACGAAATGACAAACAGATCCAACATTGACCAGCGGCCAATCCACGTCACAAAACGGAGCAGCAGCATCCGGGTGCGTAACCCTTGCTCACATTTGAACTGAATACTGATGAGCAAGGTAAACATCACAATGACTTTAGTAAAGGGCACCAGAATACTGGCAATAAACACGACGCCGGCCACCGCGAGGTTACTGCTGGCCAGCGAAACAATGCCCGACATAATGGTATCTTCCTGCCGCGCGCCGTTGACATAAATAACGGAGATCGGCAGCAAGTTGGCGGGCAGAAGGAACACCACAGAGGCAATCAGCGCTGCCCAGCACTTTTGCAGGCTATGATTGCGCCGCAAACGCAGGGGAATATGACAGCGTGGACAGCGGCCTCGCGCATCAGGCAACCCGGTAAAATGACAGCCAAGGCACGCTCTAAGATTGGGATCCGGCCGGGTCGCCGGGCGCTGCGGATAAAAGCGCTCCCAGAGCTGTTCCACATTCAGGTGAATCAACGTCAGGATGCTCAGCAAAACGAGCGCGATAAACGAAATCAGGCCGACGCCCGGTTGCAAAAAAGCATAGTCCTGAACTTTGATCGAGGCGACGCCAATCCCCACCAGATAGATATCCAGCATCACCCACTCTTTGAGTTTCTCCAGCATAAGCAGCACCGGCCGGAGATTCATCCCCAGAATATTACCGAACCAGAGATAGGCAATGGCTGCCACCAGCACTGTCGGGGCGCCCACGGTGCAAAACAGCACCATCGCGCCTGTCAGCGGATCGCCCTGTCGGGTCATCTGCCAGATCCCCTGCAGCAGGTTGACGTCGATACGAACCCCCAGCAGATAGAGCTTAAGCAGCGGTTCGCTCCAGGCAAAGGGCATCAGCAGAATCATGGTGACAGCCATCGCTGCCAGCCGGGTCAACGACCAGTCTCGCCCGTCGCGGATTTTTGCGTCACAGCGTGGGCAATATGCACTCTGATGCGATTTCATCTTGGGCAGCATAAAAAGCGTATCGCACTGTGGGCAACGCTGATAATGTGCACGAGGTAGCGCATCGCTCACCGAGTGGATAGTGATCTTTTTTGCCGGCGTAATTTTTGAAGTATTGAGTGCCATGAGTCGCGCATTAAAGGATTAATTAACGTTATATTAACTCATCTCGGGATTCATCTTGAGAATGAGCGCATTTAATGTTTATTTTAATAGGCTATGCTCTATTTTTTGTACGACAACCAAGTGATTGATTAATGAACAAAACAGAATTCTACGCGGATTTGAACCGCGATTTCCAGGCATTGATGACAGGTGAAACCAGTTTTTTAGCCACGCTGGCTAATACCAGCGCGCTGCTGTTTGAGCGTTTGTCTGATGTGAACTGGGCGGGTTTCTATCTGCTGGAAGGGGATACGCTGGTGCTGGGGCCATTCCAGGGTAAGCTTGCTTGCGTGCGAATCCCGGTTGGCCGCGGTGTGTGCGGTACTGCCGTTGCTCAAAATCAGGTACAGCGCGTTGCAGATGTGCATGCCTTCGATGGTCATATTGCGTGCGATTCCGCGAGTAATTCCGAAATTGTGCTGCCGCTGACCGTCAAAAATCAGATTATTGGCGTACTGGATATCGACAGCACGGTGTTTGATCGCTTTAGCGCCGAGGATGAGCAGGGCCTCCGCGAGCTGGTCTCTCATCTCGAAAACGTCTTAAATGCGACCGATTATCAAAAATTCTTTGCGAGCGTCGCAGGATAATCAACGGATAACGTAGCAATTACTGATGGCGTCATTATAATGACGCCTGTTCATGCCTGCGCTTGTTGGCAACGTCCGTTGTAATCAGGAAATTTCATGGAAAATCAACCTAAGTTGAATAGTAGTAAAGAAGTTATCGCCTTTCTGGCAGAGCGTTTCCCACAGTGTTTCAGCGCTGAAGGCGAAGCTCGCCCCCTGAAAATTGGTATTTTTCAGGATCTGGTAGCGCGCGTTGAGGGTGAGATGAATCTCAGCAAAACTCAGCTGCGCTCCGCATTACGTCTTTATACTTCAAGCTGGCGTTACCTTTACGGTATCAAGCTGGGCGCTACCCGTGTCGATCTCGACGGCAATCCTTGCGGTGAGCTGGACGAGCAACACGTTGAGCATGCGCGTAAGCAGCTTGAAGAAGCCAAAGCACGCGTTCAGGCACAGCGTGCTGAACAGCAGGCGAAAAAACGCGAAGCAGCAGCGGCAAATGGTCAGGAAGACGCGCCTCGTCGCGAGCGTAAACCGCGTCCTGCTCCACGTCGCAGCGAAACGAGCGAGCGTAAGCCGCGTGCTGATAAGCCAGCCGCTAAAGCCCAGCGCGCGCCTCGTGAAGAGCCGCGTCTCACTCCGGTTTCTGACATCAACGCGCTGAGCGTCGGTCAGGCTCTGAAGGTGAAAGCGGGTAACAATGCGATGGACGCCACCGTACTCGAAATCACCAAAGATGGCGTTCGTGTGCAGCTGACTTCTGGCATGTCAATGATTGTACGCGCAGAACACCTGGTGTTCTGAAACGGAGGCCAAGCCTGGCATGAACACTCTTTTTAGGATCACCGCGCTGGCTGGCCTGTTTGTTATAACAGGCCACGCTTTCGCTGTGGACGATATTACGCGTGCTGATCAAATCCCGGTATTAAAGGAAGAGACTCAGCATGCAACGGTGAGTGAGCGCGTAACCTCGCGCTTCACCCGTTCTCATTATCGTCAGTTCGATCTCGATCAGGCCTTTTCGGCCAAAATTTTCGATCGTTATCTGAACCTGCTGGATTACAGTCATAACGTATTGCTTGCGAGCGACATCGAGCAGTTCGCAAAACGTAAAACCGATGTGGGCGATGAGCTGCGCAGCGGTAAACTGGATCTGTTCTACGATCTGTACAATCTTTCGCAGAAACGTCGTTTTGAGCGCTATCAATATGCGCTGAAAGTGCTGGAACGTCCTATGGACTTCACCGGCAATGACAACTTTAATCTGGATCGCAGCAAAGCCCCCTGGCCGAAAGACGAAGCCGAGCTGAATGCGCTGTGGGACGGCAAAGTAAAATTCGATGAGCTGAGCCTCAAACTCACCGGTAAAGATGAGAAAGAGATCCGCGAAACGCTGACCCGACGTTATAAATCGGCGATTCGTCGTTTGGCTCAGACCAACAGCGAAGACGTGTTCTCACTCGCCATGACGGCGTTTGCCCACGAAATCGACCCGCATACCAACTACCTTTCCCCGCGTAACACTGAGCAGTTCAATACTGAAATGAGTCTCTCTCTGGAAGGTATTGGTGCAGTGTTGCAAATGGACGAAGACTATACGGTCATCAATTCCATGGTGGCAGGCGGTCCGGCATCGAAAAGCAAAGCTATCAGCGTGGGCGATCGTATCGTCGGTGTTGGCCAGACAGGCCAAAACATGGTGGATGTGATTGGCTGGCGTCTGGATGACGTCGTTGCGCAAATCAAAGGCCCGAAAGGTAGCAAGGTTCGTCTTGAAATCTTGCCGGCTGGCAAAGGCACGAAAACCCGTATCGTCACTCTGACTCGCGAGCGTATCCGTCTTGAGGATCGCGCGGTGAAAATGTCAGTGAAGACTGTCGGCAAAGAAAAAGTCGGCGTGCTGGACATTCCTGGCTTCTATGTCGGTCTGACCGACGATGTGAAAGTGCAGCTGCAGAAGCTTGAAAAGCAGAATGTCAGCAGTGTGATCATCGATCTGCGTACCAACGGTGGCGGAGCACTGACGGAAGCGGTTTCGCTGTCTGGTCTGTTTATTCCGTCTGGCCCGGTCGTTCAGGTTCGTGATAACAACGGCAAAGTGCGCGAAGATGCCGATACCGACGGTGTGGTCTACTACAAAGGCCCGCTGGTGGTACTGGTGGATCGCTTCAGTGCTTCGGCATCTGAAATCTTTGCTGCTGCGATGCAGGACTATGGTCGCGCGCTGATCGTGGGCGAGCCCACTTTCGGTAAAGGAACAGTACAGCAATATCGTTCTCTGAACCGCATTTACGACCAGATGCTGCGTCCTGAATGGCCTGCGCTGGGATCGGTTCAGTACACCATTCAGAAGTTCTACCGCGTGAATGGTGGCAGTACGCAACGTAAAGGCGTGACACCGGACATCATGATGCCGACCGGTACCGAAGAGACCGAAACGGGTGAGAAGTTTGAAGATAACGCGTTGCCGTGGGATAGCATCAATGCTGCCACCTTCGTGAAATCTGGTGACATGACCCAGTTCGGTCCGGAGCTACTAAAAGCTCACAATGAACGTATCGCCAAAGATCCAGAGTTCCAGTACATCATGAAGGACATTGCTCGTTTCAATGCCCTGAAAGAAAAACGGAACATCGCTTCGTTAAACTTTGCTCAGCGTGAGAAAGAGAACGAGGAAGATGACGCAACGCGTCTGGCACGGATCAACGATCGTCTCAAACGTGAAGGTAAGCCGCTGCTGAAAAAACTGGAAGATTTGCCGAAGGATTATCAGGAGCCCGATCCGTATCTGGACGAGACGGTACATATCGCGCTTGACCTGGCAAAGCAGGAAAAAAATAAACCCGCTTTACAGCCCACTCCGGCGAAATAACTCCTCAACAGGCACAAGAAATTGTGCCTGTTTTTTTTAGTTCTGCATCCTCCCGTCAGTAAGCCCATAAGCAATGTAAAGTTGTGTCTTTCTGGTGACTTACACATCTCGAATCCTTGAAAATAGCCAGAATACCCATACGATGTGGGTAATCGCATAGTGCGTTTTGTTAAACAGAGGTTAAAAGAAAATTATGATGCGAATCGCGCTCTTCCTGGTCACCAACCTGGCAGTGATGGTGGTATTCGGGCTCGTGCTAAGCCTGACAGGGATCCAATCGAGCAGCGTTCAAGGCCTGCTGATTATGGCGCTGCTGTTTGGTTTTGGCGGGTCATTCGTCTCTCTGCTGATGTCAAAATGGATGGCCCTGAAGTCGGTAGGTGGTGAAGTTATCGAACAGCCACGAAATGATATGGAACAGTGGCTGATGAACACTGTGGCACAACAGTCTCGTCAGGCGGGTATCGCCATGCCTCAGGTCGCGATTTATCATGCCCCTGATATTAATGCCTTCGCCACGGGCGCGCGCCGCGATGCGTCACTGGTTGCGGTGAGTACGGGTCTGCTGCAAAACATGAGCCGTGACGAAGCGGAAGCCGTTATCGCCCATGAAATCAGCCATATCGCTAACGGTGACATGGTGACCATGACCCTGATTCAGGGGGTGGTGAACACGTTTGTGATCTTCATTTCGCGTATTCTGGCACAGATTGCCGCAGGGTTTATGGGCGGAAACCGCGATGAAGGCGAAGAGAGTAACGGAAACCCATTGATCTATTTTGCTGTCGCGACGGTACTCGAACTGGTGTTCGGTATTCTGGCGAGCATTATTACCATGTGGTTCTCTCGTCACCGTGAATTCCATGCGGACGCGGGTTCTGCAAAACTGGTGGGGCGTGAAAAAATGATTGCCGCTTTGCAGCGCCTCAAAACCAGTTATGAGCCGCAGGAAGCGACCAGCATGATGGCATTTTGTATCAACGGGAAATCAAAATCATTGAGTGAACTGTTTATGACTCACCCGCCGCTGGATAAACGTATCGAAGCGCTGCGTAGTGGGGAATACATTAAGTAACGAGCAGTACGAAGAAAAGCCGGGTTGAGCATCGCTGCCACCCGGCTTTTTTTATGCCTGCGAACGAGGCTGCGTGACGCGTAATCCACTGATAATGGCAGCGAGGGTGGCGAGCGATCCGGCTGTGAATAGCGCCAGATGGGTGCCATTTTGTCCGGCAAGGTTGAACATAAGGGCAACCAGTGCCGCGCCGGAGCTTTGCCCCAACAGACGCGCTGTCCCCAGCATACCGCTGGCACCACCGCTGCGATGGCGCGGCGCTGCGGTAATAATCGTGTGATTATTGGGTGACTGGAACAGGCCAAACCCGGCCCCGCAGAGCACCATTCGCCAGATAATATCTATATCTGTCGGCGAGGAAGGTAGCAGCGCCAGCGCAAATAAACCCGTCGCCATCACCACCAGTCCGAGCGCACCCAGCAATCCCGCGTGTACTCGTTCGATAAGGTAGCCCGCCAGCGGTGCCATGACCATCGTCGCCAGTGGCCAGGGCGTCAGCAGAAGGCCGGTCTCGACTTCGGTGCGCCCAATCACCGTTTGCAAGAAGAAGGGCAGCGAAACCATCGCCAGCATCTGGGCGCAAAATGAGCAAATCGAGGTGCCGATAGAGAGTGAAAAGAGTGGGATCCGCAGCAGATCTACCGGCAGCAGTGGCACTGGCAAAGCCAGCTGTCGGCGGACAAAGAAGAAACCAATAACCAGCATAGCGACAATTTCTGCAGCAATCAGTGACAGTGATTGTCCCTGGGCGAAGCCGCTCAGTGCGGTGATCAGCAGGCCGAACGTTAGCGCGTTCATCACTGCGCTGGGCAGATCAAAACGCGGCATGGTGTTCTTCGCGCCGTTTGCCGGAAGAAAGCGTAGCGCAAAAAGCAGGGCGACAATGCCCAGCGGTACGTTTATCAGAAACAGCCATTGCCAGGATGCGACGGAAAGAATAGCGGCCGCAATGGTCGGGCCTGCGGCGGAGGAGACCGCAACGATGAACGAGTTGATCCCCATTCCTCGCCCGAGCTGGCGCTGCGGATAAATCAATCGTATCAGCGCCGTGTTGACACTCATCAGCGCGGCGCCGCCAAACCCCTGGGCGATACGTGCGATTGTCAGCGTATGCAGAGAGTCAGAAAGCGCGCAAAAAAGAGAGGTCAGGGTAAAGACAACGAGTCCACACTGGTAAACTCGACGGTAGCCGAACATATCGCCGAGAAATGAGAATGAGAGGAGAGAGACCACAATGGCAATCTGATATGCGTTTACCACCCAAATCGAGCTGGCAGGGGAGGCGTGCAGATCGCTTGCGATGGTGGGCAGAGCAACGTTAGCAATCGCACCATCCAGTACCGCCATCGAAATACCAATAATGATGGTCGCAATCGCGCCGTACCGCTGAGGTAACGGCAAGCCGTCAGAGGGATTTTTTTCCATGGGAAATGAAACACTCAGAGTGATATTATTATCAGATTGATTATTTTAGCATTGTTATATCGGTTTTATGTCGCAGATTTGTAACGAAGTAAACGCAGATTGATTGCAGCATGACGCCCACGAATTTATAATAAAAACCGGTTCTGATTTTTATAAAACACTCGCAATGAGGTGATAAATGGCAATCGCAGATTTGGATAAGCAGCCAGATTCTGTTTCTTCCGTGCTGAAGGTGTTTGGCATCTTACAGGCGCTTGGTGAAGAGCGCGAAATTGGTATTACAGAGTTGTCGCAGCGTGTGATGATGTCGAAAAGCACCGTTTATCGCTTTCTGCAAACCATGAAGTCCCTGGGCTATGTCGCACAGGAAGGCGAGTCTGAGAAGTATTCGCTCACGCTGAAGCTGTTCGAACTTGGCGCGCGTGCGCTGCAAAATGTTGATCTTATCCGCAGTGCGGATATCCAGATGCGCGAGCTTTCTCGTTTGACGAAAGAGACCGTCCATCTGGGGGCGCTGGATGAGGACAGTATTGTCTACATCCACAAGATCGACTCCATGTACAATTTGCGCATGTATTCGCGCATTGGTCGCCGCAACCCGCTCTACAGCACCGCAATCGGTAAAGTTCTGCTGGCATGGCGCGATCGCGAGGAAGTAAAAGAGATCCTCGAAGGCGTTGAATATAAGCGCAGTACCGAACGTACTATTACCAGCACCGATGAATTATTGACCGTACTGGATAAAGTCCGTGAACAGGGTTACGGCGAAGATAATCAGGAGCAGGAAGAAGGGTTGCGCTGCATCGGTGTCCCGGTGTTTGACCGTTTTGGTGTGGTCATTGCGGGCCTGAGTATTTCGTTCCCAACGCTGCGTTTCTCGGAAGAACATCTGCATGAGTATGTTGAGATGCTGCATACCGCCGCGCGCAAAATATCAGAACAAATGGGCTATAATGAGTACCCGTTCTAAGCGTTAATGCTTTGAACGAAAAACGCCGCATTCTGTGCGGCGTTTTTCGTTGTGCGATAATCATTTTCTGATTATCCGTTATCGACGATCATCTGGCTTTTGCGCAGCAGCGGGCAGTTAGATAGTCCTATAAAACCGCTGTCAGTGTGCAAATATTGCGCTGTGCTGGTCCCGCTGGCAGTAAGATATTTACACTGAATGCCCAGTCCAGCCGCATTCTCTTTGCTTCCCACAAGCACGCCGTATCCCGACAAAAGTAATCCTGTCCACACAAGGGCCAGAGCAATAATTATTCTGATGAATAATCGCATCATTGCCTCAATTTTTATTGCTAATAATGTCATTCATCGTAATAGTTTTACCTGCTGAAACAAGTGCATGATTCCGAAAAAAATCTGATGAATGTACAGTTAGCCCTTGTTTAAGGTAACCGTGATAACCTGGAGATATCGGGTCATGAGACGGAGTGTGGAGTGAAAAAAATTCGCTGGGTAATTCTGATTGCTGTGCTGATCGCATGTGTCGTTCTCTGGACGCAGACGATCAACGTGCTGTGCGATCAGGATGTACAATTTTTTAGCGGCATTTGTGCAATAAATCAGTTTATCCCCTGGTAATGATGATTCATTTCTCTAACAGATGATTACCTTCAACGGCGTCAGTGGTAAAATGGCGTTTTCATTGAGGTGGTAAAATGGGTGAGTTAATGAATACGGGGTTATTGAACATAGCCTCACTGGCGATTTCCGTTATCGTGATGGTGATTGGTCTGGTTTTATGGTTCTTTGTGAACCGCGCCAGTTCCCGCACGGATGAGCAAATCGAGCTGCTGGAAGCGTTGCTTGATCAGCAGAAACGCCAGAATGCGTTGCTTCGCCGCCTGTGCGAAGCTAACGAACCAGAAGAGAAAATCGCACCAAAAGCGCCTGAGCAAGAGGTGGAAGAAGAAGACGATGATTTTATTCGTCTGGTGGCTGAACGCTGATTCGCTAAAAAGGGGAGGTGGCTGTGGTCTGGAAGAATCCCTGGTATGACCCCTCCCTGCAGCACCATACGCCAAACGGATTTCGCAATACCCATTCTGTGGGCCATCAGCCGGGTGACGTGGAGCGCTGGCGTAAAGAGCGCAAGGCAGCGGGATTGCCCAAACCGCCTGCGCTGGGGTATGACAACTTCATTCGTCAATGGTGGCAACCGGTTGAACTGAATGAATTCTCTGAAGATGGAGTGTGGTGGCTCGGACATGCGAGTGTACTGCTCCGGTTGAATAGCCACTATCTCCTGACCGATCCTGTTTTTTCGCGGCGTGCTTCACCGCTCTCCTTTGCGGGGCCGGAGCGCAAAACGCCGCCGCCCATCTCCGTCGATCGCCTTCCGATCATTGATGCTGTAGTCATTTCTCATAACCACTACGATCATCTTGACGATGCGACTGTTCGCCGTCTCCTGCATCGCTTTCCGGATCTGACTATTTTTGCCCCTTTAGGTCTGGGGGACTGGTTTCGTCGTCGCGGTGCAATCAATATCGTTGAACTCGACTGGTGGCAACGTTTTGTTTTTAATGGTCTTTCGCTAACCGCCGTTCCAGCCCAGCACTGGAGTATGCGCACATTCTGGAATCGCAACCGTTCGCTGTGGTGTGGTTGGGTGATTGAAGGTACAAACCGGCGTTTTTGGTTCAGTGGCGATACCGGATATTCACCTGAGCTGGTAACCATTCCTGAACGACTCGGCAAGATTGATGCAGCGACGTTACCCGTCGGAGCGTATGCACCACGATGGTTCATGTCTGCCCACCATATGGATCCGCAATCTGCCGTTGCGCTTTGGCAGCAAATGGGGATGCCCCTCGCTTTTCCCATTCACTGGGGTGTCTTTGAGCTGGCCGACGAAGCCCTGGATGAACCTGTCACAGAGTTAAAGCAGGCACTCAATGATGTTGCCCCAATTACTGATAAGTTCAGGATATTGAAAATTGGTCAATATTTATCCCTTTGAACATGCGTCGCTCCGTTGGTATATATTCTGTATTTTCCCTCAGCCATTTGTTTTATTTTTATCGAAACGTTTTGATTGCTTTCTTTTGAAGCAGAGTCATAAAAATTTCATTATTTTGGTGCATAACAGCAAATGGACACAGCCGACTTAATAGGTTCGGCGTAGGTGACAATAAGTATTGTTATTTCATTATGATGCTCTGGCCGTTACGTTCATTTCAGCATAACTTTTCGCAAATTGTTCTAACTCATGCATTGCAATAATTGAACAACTGGACATTTTTAGGGCAGTTTGAACGCCGGTAAGAGGCAAAAAAAGTCTTAGATAACAGCGTCTATGCCCGTCGGGAGGCAAGAACGTCCGTCTTAGCGGTTCTCTTATCCAGATAAGATATTTGTGCAGATTGTAGCAAGGTGACATCAGAGTTTGTGCGGCGGATCCAGGGGCGTTTAAAAATGGCTTGCCATAATTTTCGTTGTATGTAATAACACGGTTTGGGTCAAACGAGGTACAGTTCTGTTTATGTGTGGCATTTTCAGTAAAGAAGTCCTGAGTAAACACGTTGTCGTTGAATACCGCTTCTCTGCCGAACCTTATATTAGTGCCTCAAGCAGTAATGTCTCAGTTTTATCTATGTAATGCCTGCGGGCTAAGAAAATACTCTAAGGAATTTTGCAAATGGCAAAGATTAAAGGTCAAGTTAAGTGGTTCAACGAGTCTAAAGGTTTTGGTTTCATTACTCCTGCTGATGGCAGCAAAGACGTGTTCGTACACTTCTCTGCAATCCAGGGTAACGGCTTCAAAACTCTGGCTGAAGGCCAGAACGTTGAGTTCGAAATTCAGGACGGCCAGAAAGGTCCGGCTGCTGTTAACGTAACCGCTATCTGATCGGATCCCTGCTGATTCAGAGGCGCCAAGGCGCTTCACACTCAGACATAAAGCCTCGCGTGAAGCGGGGCTTTTTTCATTCATTATTTTTCAGAATGTAACTTCCTGAGTTTCTGTTAGCAGTTTGTTGCAAAGCTGCGAGGTTAGAAGCATTGTTTTCTCACTCTTCAGGCTCTTTTTCCCGTTAAATCAGGGCGTTGTTTATCAGCCCTGGAGTTCGGGTGAAAAAGAAATCACTAAGTCCCGCCGGTAATTTTACCCCGGCACGCTTTGCACTACTTTGTCTCGCTATTTTGCTCAGTCTTGCCTTCCTGTTAGGTCGCGTCGCCTGGCTACAAATCATTAAACCTGACAACCTGGTAAAACAGGAAGACATGCGCTCACTACGCGAGGTGGCGATTGATGCCCCGCGCGGCATGATTACTGACCGCGAGGGGCGGCCGTTAGCGGTCAGCGTCCCCGTCAGAGCGGTGTGGGCCGATCCTAAAACCGTGCTGGCGAAAGGCGGCGTGGGTTTTGATGCGCGCTGGCAGGCCCTGGCTAACGCCTTGCATATGTCTGTCGGAACGCTGGCAACTCGTATCAATCATAATCCTCAGGGCCGGTTTATCTATCTGGCTCGTCAGGTCGATTCTTCTCAGGCGCAGTGGATAGACAAACTCAATTTACCGGGGATTAACCTGCGCGATGAGTCTCGCCGTTTCTATCCGGCCGGACACGTAGCGGCTAATCTTATCGGCTTTACCAATATTGATGGGCAGGGGATCGAAGGGGTCGAAAAGAGCTTTAATTCTCAGCTGAGCGGAAAAGCAGGCGTCAGGCGGGTGAGGGAGGACCGCTATGGTCATGTTATTGAGAACCTGACGGAAGTCCCGCCAGTACCTGCGCACAACATCCAGCTCAGTATTGATGAGCGGCTGCAGACCATTACCGAAGATGCATTAGATAACGCTGTGGCCTGGAACAAAGCAGAGTCGGGTGCGGCGGTATTGATTAATGTCCAGACCGGAGAAATCCTCTCCATGGCGAGTTATCCGGACTTTAACCCTAATAATCGTGAAGGGGCGACGATTAATGATTTTCGCAATCGCGCCATTAGCGATACCTTCGAACCGGGTTCAACGGTTAAACCTCTGGTCCTGATGACGGCGTTGCAGCAGGGAATTGTCCAGCCAGACAGCGTGATTGATACCCATCCGTATACGCTGGATGGCCATCGGATCCGGGATGTCGGCTACTATCCCGAACTCTCTCTGACAGGCATTTTACAAAAATCGAGTGATACGGGCGTCTCACGTCTGTCACTGGCGATGCCTGTCCAGCATCTGCTGGATACCTACCGAGGCTTTGGTTTTGGCACATCCACGGGGCTGGGGCTGACCGGAGAGAGTAGCGGCCTGCTTCCGGAACGTAAATTCTGGAGCCAGCTCGATCGCGCGACCTTTGCCTTTGGTTATGGTCTGATGGTTACGCCGCTGCAACTGGCGCACGTGTATGCCACGATTGGTAGCTACGGCCTTGAGAGGCCGCTGTCGATAACGCGTATTGATCCCCCGGTCATCGGGCATCAGGTGATGCCTGAAGAAATTGTCCACCAGGTGGAGCATATGATGGAAAGCGTCGCCTTGCCCGGCGGCGGCGGGGTCAAAGCGGCGGTTCGCGATTATCGTGTGGCCATTAAAACCGGCACGGCCAAAAAAATCGGCGATGACGGAAAATATGTTGATAAATATGTCGCTTATACCGCAGGCGTGGCTCCCGCGAGTCATCCTCTGTTTGCGCTGGCGGTGGTGATTAACGACCCGCAAAACGGCAGCTATTATGGCGGTGCCGTATCTGCGCCAGTGTTTAGCCAGATAATGGGGGATGTGTTGCGCCTCGAAAACGTCGAACCCGACGGAATTGCTCATGATTCCACTCATCTTATCGTGATGCGATAAGGCAGGCGTTTTATAGCAGGGCGAATAGCGGTACACTTTCGCCCTTTGATATTGCCTGGAGTTACCATGTCATTCAGTTGTCCCTTATGTCACGCGCTGCTGACGCACGCAGAAAATAGCTTTACCTGTCCACAGGGACACCGTTTTGACAAGGCGAAAGAAGGGTACGTCAATCTGCTGCCCGTCCAGCACAAACGTTCTCGCGATCCGGGTGATTCAGCTGAAATGATGCAGGCACGCCGGGCATTTCTCGAAGCCGGGCATTATCAGCCCCTGAGGGATGCCGTTGCGAAATGGCTTTCAATGACTTTGGATGAGAAGGCGTCCTCGATTCTGGATATCGGCTGCGGTGAAGGCTATTACACCGCTGCATTTGCCGAAGTGGCGGCCAGTAAAGGAGCACAGACCTTTGGTCTCGACGTCTCGAAATCTGCCATTCGTGCAGCGGCAAAGCGCTATCCACAAGTCACATTTTGCGTGGCGTCCAGCCATCGTCTTCCTTTCGAAGAGGCCAGCCAGGATGCCATCATCCGTATCTACGCACCTTGTAAAGTCGAGGAGCTGGCGCGCGTGGTCAAGCCGGGCGGCTGGGTCGTGACCGTGACGCCGGGTCCAAAGCATTTGATGGAAATGAAAGGATTGATTTACGACGAAGTCCATCTGCATGCCGCGCACTCTGAACAGCTTGCCGGTTTTACGCTGAAAGAAGAGCAGTCGCTGGGATATGAGATGCGCTTGAAGGGCGAAGAGGCCGTTGCATTGTTGCAGATGACGCCGTTTGCCTGGCGGGCAAAACAGAGCGTCTGGGATACATTAGCGAAACAAGAGGATTTTCGCTGCCAGACAGATTTTAGTCTTCACTGCTGGCAGCGCGACCTTTAACCGGCGAAGTGCGACCAGAGGATTTGACCGCCAATTCCGATCAGGACAATACCGCCGAGGATCTCGGCTCGCTTGCCAAGCAGCGGGCCGATAAATCGCCCGACCATCATTCCCAGCGTCGACATAATTAGCGTGGCACAGCCGATCGCCAGCGCCGTGGCGATAATATTAACCTGCAAGAATGCCAGGCCGACGCCGACGGCCATCGCGTCAAGACTGGTGGCGATCGCGGTGGTGACCAGCAGCCAGAAGCCGTGGCGATGAACAGGCGCTTCATCTTCATCCGAATTACCGCGACAGCCTTCGATTACCATTCGCCCGCCGAGGAACGCCAGCAGAATAAAGGCAATCCAGTGGTTCCACTCCAGCACAAATTGACTGGCCAGCATGCCCAGCGCCCAGCCGATGAGGGGGGTCAGGGTTTCGATAGCGCCAAAGATAAGACCCGTACGAAGGGCTTCGGAGAATTTAGGTTTGTGGAGCGTGGCACCTTTACCCATGGAGGCGGCGAAAGCGTCCATAGACATGCCGAAAGCGAGAAGGATCGTGGCGGAGATATTCATAAAAGCGTCCAGACCGGGGATATCCATATGACACATCACTGCCCCCAGTAAACAGCAGTTGATGTATCAATGGTCTCGCCTGATCTCTGCGCACGTATAAAATGGCACAGTAAAAAATCCGTACGCACCACGTTTTGCAACGAGTATGTTGACACGTACATTTCCCGGAGACAGGAAATCGGCTACTCCCCAACGACGGGCGCAACCTTAACATATTTTGAGAATATAAAACAACAACAGAAAGATGTTATACTATTGACTAGTTGATAACGATTTTCATTTAGATTTATGCGTGAAAATAACGTTAAGAAATATAAGTTAAATACCGAAGTAATATAGCTATGGCTATATATCGATCGCAGAAAAAGCACAATATATAGCCAATGCTATAAATGTAATTTATTGAATTTTAACCATTAATTTGTATATTCTTTCAAGGTCGTCAATATTCTTTACCCGGATAAGCAAACGGCGTTGTTCTAGCTGCATCACCAGCACGCCATCTTCAGATAAATTCATCTCTTTAATACGGTTATATTCTATCCACACATTGGCGAAGAAAAAACCTTGATGTTTGAAGATGATTTTAGGTGCCCGGATCCAGAACAGATAAACCGCCATTAATGCCAGCGCACATAATAACCATGTGGTTAATAATGCACCGTGATTGATCGCGTTATTGTAAATCAGAATGGCTAGCAGACCGGCAAAGATAAAGGCATCGATCCGACCACGTCGCAGGAGGGGGATGGTGAGCAGTGTCTCGCCGTGGCGGCGGGGCATGATGAATTCGTCATAAATGGCGTACGCCAGAAGGGCAACAATAAACAGAACCAGTACGATGTCCGTAACCGTCATTCGTCCTCCAGATAAAAAAACCGGGGGCAAGCCCCCGGTGTATAAAGCCTGAATTTACAGACCCAGCAGGCCGATTGCGTAACCGACGATACCGATAACGAAGAAGCCAACGATGATCCACAGGGCGTTAACTTTCTTACGCAGCAGCCACATACAGGCGAAGGTCAACAGCAGCGGTACCAGGCCTGGCATCAGTTGGTCGAGGATCGTCTGCACGGTTGTGACGCGCGTTTGTCCGTCCTGACCGGTGATAGTCGAGACCACAAGCGGGATGTTAACGTGCGTCCACTTGTTGACCAGGGCCCCCATGACAAAGAGGCCGAGAATTGACGCCCCCTCGGTCAGTTTTTGCAGGAAGCCACCGCCCATATCAGAAACGATATCGACACCTTTACGATAGCCGTAGGCAACACCGTAGTAACGGGTAGCCAGACGAACGGCGTTAAACAGGATAAAGAACAGCAGTGGACCGAGCAGGCTGCCGCTCATCGCGATACCCGCGCCAAGCGCCGCGAACACCGGACGTACTGTACCCCAGAAAATGGGGTCGCCCACGCCTGCCAGCGGGCCCATCAGACCGACTTTGATACCGTTGATGGCACCATCGTCAATCTCTGCGCCGTTTGCACGCTGCTCTTCCATTGCCAGCGTAACGCCAAGAACCGGCGCGGCGACATACGGATGCGTGTTGAAGAATTCCAGGTGACGCTTAATCGCCTGGCGACGCGCTTCGTTATTCTCCGGATACAGGCGTTTGATAGCCGGTACCATAGAGAAGCAAAAGCCCAGCGCCTGCATACGTTCGAAGTTCCATGATCCCTGGAACAGGTTAGAACGCAGGAATACGCCACGAATATCACCCGGAGTGAGTTTTTTCTCTGTGGTAGTTTTAGTCATATCAACCATTTCGCTCACCTGCTAGTCCAGTTCGTTATCGAGATCGTTGCTACCAGCAGCCTGCGCTGGCGCACCCGCGACGCGGTTATATTTCGGGCTCAGCTGGATATAGAGAATAGCCATTACTGCACCAATCACACCCAGAGCAACTAGGTTGAAGTTAGTGAACGCCGCGGTAACAAAACCGAGGTAGAAGAACGGCATCAGGTAGCCTGCGCGCATCATGTTGATGACCATCGCGTAACCGACCACCACAATCATGCCACCCGCGATGTTCAGACCGCCGGTCACGACTTCAGGAATCGCGTTCAGCATGCTCTGGACTTCGCTGGTACCGACAGAAATCGCCACGATAACTGCCGGGATAGCAATACGCATCGCCTGCAGGAACAGAGAGGAGACGTGGATCCACGACAGGGCCGTCAGGTTGCCAGTCTCCGCTGCCTTATCCGCCGCATGCTGGAACGCAACGGTGATAGTACGCACGATAATGGTCAGCACCTGGCCAGCAGCGGCCAGAGGGATAGCCAGCGCGATACCCGCACCGATACTTTGATGACCCGCAATAACCAGAACGGTAGAGATGATAGAAGCCAGCGCGGCATCAGGCGCAACAGCGGCACCGATGTTCATCCAGCCCAGGGCGATCATTTCCAGCGTACCACCGATGATAATACCGGTTTTCATATCGCCAAGAACGGCGCCAATCAACGTACAGGCCACCAGCGGGCGGTGGAACTGAAATTCATCAAGTACGGATTCCATACCCGCAATACACGCGACGATGAACACCAGCACAATCTGAAGAGTGGTAATCTCCATTGTACTTCTCCTATAACATAAGCTTTATGTGAAAAATCAGCGCCGGGGTTATTTCGCCACTTTGCCGATCAAATCCATCATTTTCAGTTGCTGATCTGTGGAAACCTTACGGGCTTCCAGCTCAATACCGCGTGCATTCAGCTTATTGAATGCTTCGATATCTTTTTCATCGACTGAAATCGCGTTATTCACCTGCGTTTTACCCTGACGGAACGCCATACCACCAATGTTCACGGAGGTGATTTTGACGCCGCCCTCGACCACACGTTCAACGTCAGTCGGGTTGGTAAACAGCAACATCACGCGCTCGCCGGCATACTTCGGATTGTTATAAACGCGGATCATCTTAGCGACGTCCACGACGTGTGCGGTAACGCCCGGAGGAGCAACCTGGGTCAGAAGGGTTTTACGAACATGATCGGCGGCCACTTCGTCGCTGACGACGATAATGCGTTTCACGTTGGTCTCTTTGGTCCAGCGTGTTGCCACCTGGCCGTGGATTAGACGGTCATCAATACGCGCCAAACCGATAACCATGTAATCATCCGCGCCCATCGGTTTAGCGGGTACGGCGGCCTTAACGGCAGCGGCGACCGGGGCGGGTTTCTCTGCCGGTTTCGCTTTCAGCGCTTTCACGCCTTCACGACCGGTTTCGACTGCGATAGCAACCAGTTCGTCAAAACCTGGATTGTCATCGCGCGCCATTAGCGTTTCTACCAGCATGGGAATGTTGACGCCCGCGACAACTTCATAATGCTCTTTATCGACGACAATGCGGCTGGCGGCATTGAACGGACTGCCACCCCATGTATCAACGAGAAACAGCACGCCTTTACTGGTATCCAGTTTTTCCAGTTGAGCAGTGTATTTTTCAATCAGCGTTTCAGCGTTTTCGCCAGGGACGAAATCGATCCAGCCGACGTTTTCCTGCTCACCCAACAGCATTTCTGCGGTTTTGAGTAACTGCTCTGCAGCCCAACCATGTGTGCCTATCACAATAGCAATGGTCACTTGCTACCTCCTTTTATTATCATTGATACGCCTGCCAGGCAGTCGTACTGAGAATCTACTCAGGGGTACCGAATCGATTCAGATAAAGGGTTAGAGTTAAACTTAATAAGACTTCCGGGAATTATTTTAGATAGTGAAAAAATAATTTATGTGATGAAGATCCGTAATTTAGGTATGTGTGCGAGATTTATCTCAAAAGAAAATCGAGTCTGTAACAGATGTTTGCAAAGGAAAGTAAATCTTTGCTAAAAACCTATTGTCTCTGATATGTTTAGCCTCCGTTTAATTACCAGGAGTATAGGGCACAGCCCACTGTATGGACCGTCACCGACGTCAGTCATCTACCAGGCCATTTCGCGCCTCGCTTATCGGCGATTCTCGCCACACGTTGAACATGTTTACCGCCATTTCGCCCACTTTTTCCGGGGCGCCGTTTTGTCATTCCTTTAGCAGGAGCTTGCCATGGAATTCTTAATGGACCCGTCAATCTGGGTGGGATTACTCACGCTGGTTGTGCTGGAAATTGTTCTCGGTATCGACAACCTGGTGTTTATCGCCATCCTCGCGGATAAGCTGCCGCCAAAACAGCGCGATAAAGCGCGTTTAATCGGCCTTTCGCTGGCGCTGATCATGCGTCTTGCGCTGCTGTCTGTGATTTCGTGGATGGTCACGCTGACCAAACCGCTGTTCACCGTCTGGGATTTCACCTTCTCCGGCCGTGATTTGATCATGCTGATCGGGGGACTGTTCCTGCTCTTCAAAGCGACAACAGAGTTGCATGAGCGGCTGGAGAACCGTCAACACGACGATGGTCATGGCAAAGGTTATGCCAGTTTCTGGGTGGTGGTTCTGCAAATTGTGGTGCTTGATGCTGTCTTCTCACTGGATGCGGTGATTACCGCTGTCGGTATGGTTAACCACCTGCCGGTGATGATGGCTGCGGTGGTGATTGCGATGGCCGTTATGCTGCTGGCGTCTAAACCGCTGACGCGGTTTGTGAATGAACATCCAACCGTGGTAGTGCTCTGTTTGAGCTTCCTGTTGATGATCGGTCTGAGCCTGGTGGCTGAAGGTTTCGGCTTCCATATACCGAAAGGCTATCTGTACGCGGCGATTGGCTTCTCGATTATTATCGAGTTGTTCAACCAGATTGCACGTCGTAACTTTATCAAACAACAGTCTACGCAGCCGCTGCGTGCGCGTACCGCAGATGCCATTTTGCGTCTGATGGGCGGTCGCCGTCAGGCTAATGCCCAGCCCGAAACGGCCAATCGTAACCCTGTGCCCGTGCCGGAAGGCGCGTTTGTCGAAGAAGAGCGCTACATGATTAACGGCGTGCTTTCGCTGGCATCACGTTCATTACGCGGCATTATGACGCCGCGCGGTGAAATCAGCTGGGTAGACGCCAGTCTGAGTGTCGAAGAGATTCGCCAGCAGTTGCTCTCCTCACCGCACAGCCTGTTCCCGGTTTGTCGCGGTGAGCTGGATGAAATCATCGGCGTTGTCCGTGCAAAAGAGATGCTGGTGGCGCTGGAAGAGGGCGGCAATGTCGAAGCGATCGCGGCGACTTCGCCGGCCATTGTGGTGCCCGAAACGCTGGACCCAATTAACCTGCTGGGCGTTCTGCGTCGTGCTCGCGGTAGCTTTGTGATCGTGACTAACGAATTTGGCGTGGTGCAAGGTCTGGTGACCCCGTTGGACGTGCTGGAAGCTATTGCCGGTGAATTCCCTGATGCAGACGAAACGCCGGAAATTGTCGCCGATGGTGACGGTTGGCTGGTCAAAGGGACAACCGACCTGCATGCCCTGCAGCATACGCTTGGCTTCGATAACATCATCAACGATGAAGAAGATATCGCCACGGTTGCCGGGTTAGTCATTGCCATCAATGGCCAGATCCCGCGTACCGGCGATATCCTTGAGCTACCGCCGCTGAAGATCACCATCGTCGAGGCGAACGATTACCGCGTTGATATGGTGCGCATTGTTAAAGAGCAGTCGGCCCACGACGACGAAGAAGAGTAATCAGGCTTAACGTAACGGCATAACCGGCATGATGTGGCGGTTATGCCGCGCTGGCGGAGGTGAACTCTCCGCCAGCCATTTTGGAAAATCCCTCAGCGGCATGGGCCGCGCGTACAAAAAACCCTGCATGATACTGACGCCATGCTTGCGCAAATAGCGAGCCTGCTCCTGCGTTTCGACTCCCTCCGCTACCAGCTCAATATTCAGCCGCTTACCCAGCGCGATAATCATGTCGGTCACCGTTGAGTTGACCGCATCGGTCCCCAACGCCATGGTGAATGATTTATCAATTTTAAGGACATCCGGGCGCAATTTTTCCAGCCACGAGAGCGAACTGTTGCCAGTCCCAAAATCATCAATCGCCAGTTTTACCTCTTTGCGATGCAACTCCCGCACCATGCGATAATCGACATCCAGCAGGGCATCACGCTCGGTCAACTCAATAATCAGCTGCTGGGTCGGATGCGTACTGAACCAATAGCGGTTGAGATCGTGGAGTAATACGCCGTTGCGAAAATGGCTGGCGGCAACGTTAATGCCAATATGAAATCCCTTATTGGCCGGGAAATAGCCAATCTGGCGGACTGTTTCCATAATCACGTAGCGCGTCAGCGGGGCAATCAGGTTATGTTCCTCAGCCAGCGGGATAAAAACGTCAGGAGAGATCCATCCCTGGCGGGGATTATTCCAGCGCAGGAGGATCTCTACGCCGACGCATTTCTGCGTGCGGGCGTTGAGCAACGGCTGACAAAACAGTTCAAATTCCCGTGCCGCGATCCCGAGATTAATTTCCCACGTAAAACTCATACGGCTGGCGGTGGCAAGCCAGGCGATATAGCCCAGCAGCAAACTTAACAGCACCGCCAGCGGCAGCTGCGAAGGCAGATTTTTCAGCGCCAGCTCGCCGGCTCCAGGTCCACTGACGATAATCGTGAACGGAAAGTGCGCGGAGGTCTGGCGCATCACCATCGCGTCTTCTTTCAGGGTCAGGGTATCTGTCACATTTTGATCATAGCGAAGATAGCGATTGCCTACATTCAGGCTCACTTCGGTGATAAGCGGGCGCTGTGGCTCGAGCATGATTCGGGTCAACAGATCGATATTCACCACCTGCATCACTCCATCTTCACCGTTACTGGAGACGGGATACCACTGGATCAGGATAGGGCTGCCTTTGAGCAGTGACTGGTCAGTAGACAGCACGAGCCGGGGTTGGCTGGATGGCAGGTCAGGCTGGAGCTGACGTAGGGGAACGTCGCGGTTGCCGAAGATGCTGGAGCAATACAATATTCCTTCTTTTATCAACGCGATGGAGCGGACGGTTTGTAGCGTGGCCGCCTGTTTTCGCAGCGTCAGATGGGCTTCAGAGCACGGTGAGCCGACCAAATTTTGTAAGGTTTCGCGGCCCGTCTTGAGAGGAAGAAGGATCTTGTCGAGCGCGCTGACCGAATGGTTGGCAAAGGCGAGAACGCGCTCCTGATTTAAATTACGCTGTGAAATAAAGCGAATGCCCAGCGTTAAAAAAAGCGTAATAAGCGCAACCATCACACAGACGATAATGCGGTTTCGGCGGTAATTTTTAATAATCCTTTGCGCAGTCTGCATGAAAGGGCGCCTGATACGCCGCCAGCACCAAACGCCAGAGGCAACAAAGCAAGTGTAGTGGGGAAACGTTAAGGTGACGAGAAAGGGGGGAAAATTCGCCCATCCGTTGCAGATGGGCGTATAGCCGTCATACTTCAAGCCGCAGGTGCGTTGATTGCCCTCGTTCACCCCGGTCACTGACTCAAATCAGCTCCCGGAGGTTCTCGCTTGCCGCCTTGCTGCAACTCGCCGTATTTAGCGCGTAGACACGGTACTTAGTCGCACTGCACCTTGATAGCCAGACCGCCGCGCGAAGTTTCACGATACTTGGCGTTCATGTCTTTGCCGGTTTCGTACATGGTTTCAATGACTTTATCCAGCGACACGCGTGGCTCGCTGGTGCGGCGCATCGCCATGCGCGAGGCGTTGATCGCTTTCACGGAGGCGATAGCATTACGCTCGATGCACGGTACCTGCACCTGGCCGGCAACCGGATCGCACGTCAGACCAAGGTTATGTTCCATGCCGATTTCCGCTGCCACGCAAACCTGTTCCGGGCTGGCACCCAGCAGTTCAGAGAGGCCCGCAGCCGCCATTGAACAGGCCACGCCCACTTCACCCTGGCAGCCCACTTCGGCCCCGGAGATGGACGCATTCATTTTGTACAACGCGCCCACCGCACCCGCTGCGAGGAAATAGCGGATGTAAATATCGGGCGTCACCGGCTCGATAAAGTGATCGTAGTAGGCCAGCACCGCCGGAACGATACCGCATGCACCGTTGGTCGGTGCCGTCACAACGCGGCCACCGGCGGCGTTCTCTTCGTTGACCGCCAGCGCAAACATATTCACCCAGTCCACCACATTCATCGGGTCGTTGGAGAATTTATCGGTGGTGACCAACATACGACGCAGGGCAGAAGCACGGCGCGGAACGCGCAGTGGACCCGGCAGTACGCCTTCCGTGTTGATCCCACGATCGATACAGGCCTGCATGGTCTGCCAGACATTGGCAAAATAGTCTTCGATCTCTTTTTTGCTGTGCAGCGCCAGTTCGTTTTGCATCACCATGCCAGAGAGCGACAGGCCGGTTTCTTTGCAATAGCCAAGCATATCTTGCGCGGATTTGAACGGATAAGGGACATTGACGTCGCCGACAGCGTCTTTACCAAAATGCTCTTCATCGACGATAAAACCACCGCCGATAGAGTAATAGGTTTTGCTGTAGATCACTTTGTCGCCGTTGAAGGCGTGGATCTGCATGCCGTTTTCGTGCAGCGATAAGTTATCACTACGGAAGCGCATCCCGTCGTCATGCGGGAAATCGACCTCATGCTGACCGTTAGCCAGCAGCAGGCGACCGCGCGTTTCGACGTCACGAATAAACGCCGGAATGGCGTCAATATCTACAGTGTCCGGCATGTTTCCTGCCAGACCCATAATAATGGCGATATCGGTGTGGTGGCCTTTACCCGTTAAAGAGAGCGAACCGTACACATCGACGGCCACGCGGGTAACGCTTTCCAGTAATCCTTTTTCGACCAGATCATCGACGAACTGTTTACCGGCCTTCATCGGCCCTACAGTGTGGGAAGAAGATGGACCAATCCCCACTTTGAACATGTCGAATATACTAATCACTTTCTCACTCCTGACAGGGTTACCGGGGTTCCAGTAACGATGTTATAACTGCGCATAGTGTAAGAGGGAACCGGGATCACAGTGGAACTATTCACATGAATTAAACTAATGAATAACCCCTGTTTTACTAATGATGCGATGCCTCTCGCAAACCCGCAGAAAAAACCGGAATGTAAAGTATAGTCAAGGCTTCAGGCCGATTTGCAGCGCCAGCTCACGGATAATGCCCGCCGTCATGCCCCAGACAAAATAATGCTGATACCACGATAACCATACCCGATGATCGTGCCCACGACGCTGAATATCCAGAGGATGATAGCGCCCCAGGCGCAGGGCTTCGGCCAGCGGCATTTCAAACACGGCTGACACTTCGTCTACGTTCGCGTGATAGCGCAGATTCGGCGGGATAATGCCCACGACCGGCGTCACCTGAAAACCGGTCACACTGTCCACCGGGGGAAGCACGCCGATAACGTCCACTGACTCGGGGGGAATAGCCACTTCTTCCTGCGCCTCGCGCAGCGCGGCAGCAATTAACGAGGCGTCCGTCGCATCAACCGCTCCGCCAGGGAAAGCAACCTGACCGGCGTGTTTACGCAGATGAGACGATCGTTTCGTGAGTAACAGACCCGGCTGTTCGCGTCGTACCACCGGTATTAGTACCGCAGCCTGCCGGCTGTTCAGTGCCTCGCGATTGACCTGCGGACGCAAAAGCTGAAAACGCGACAAAAAATTATCCAGGCTCAGATCGTGGGTATCCACCAGTTAACTCTCCAGTTGTTGCAGGATGCGGTTCACTTTATCAAATGTTTCCTGATACTCGGCCTGGACCCTGCTGTCTGCCACAATCCCTCCGCCCGCCGAGCAATACACCTGCCCGTCACAGGCCGTCAGGGTGCGGATGGTAATGCTGGTATCCATCGTGCCGCAAAGGCTGACGTAACCGATGCTGCCGCACCACGCATTGCGGCGATGAGGCTCCAGTTCGTCGATGATCTCCATCGCGCGTACTTTGGGCGCACCGGTGATCGAACCGCCAGGAAACGCCGCGCGCAGTAAGTCGCAGGCGGAACGCGTAGCCGGAAGCCGGGCCGTAATCGTACTGACCAGATGATGGACCGCCGGAAACGGCTCCACGACAAACAGCTCGGGAACGCGAACGCTACCCGGGACCGCCACGCGCCCAATATCGTTACGCATCAGATCGACAATCATCAGATTTTCCGCGCGATCCTTAGGAGAAGCGGCGAGTTTTTCCGCCTGCATTCGGTCGGCCTCTGGCGCTTCCAGGCGTGGCAGGGTGCCTTTAATCGGACGCGTTTGAATCACGCCCTCTGCCAGGTGAATAAAGCGCTCGGGCGACACGCTCAGGATCGCGCCCTGTTCGAGGCGCAGGAACGCGCTGAATGGTGCGCGATTGCTGGCGTTGAGACGTCTGAAAGCCTGCCACTCATCTCCCTGATAAGATGCCTGGAAACGCTGGGCGAGATTCACCTGATAGCAATCGCCACTGTGCAGATAGTCCTGCACTTTTGCGAATTTATCGGCATAGTCCCCTGTGCTCATATTGGAGCGCCAGGCGGATGTCAGTGTAAAATCCGACGTCGGAGCAGGCTGCTGGGCCTGAAGCCAGGCCAGTCGCGCGTCCGCATCGTTGTGGCTTAGTAGCGAGACTGTTTGATGGCGATGATCGACAATCAACGCCCAGTCGTAAAGCCCGACAGCCATATCCGGCAGCGTGATATCACGCTGTGCGTTATCCGGTAAAGTTTCAAAACGGCGACCCAAATCGTAGCCAAAAAGGCCCAGCGCACCGCCCTGAAAAGGGAGGTCCGGATGAGGGTTAGCAGGCAGCGCCAGCGCGGCAATTTCCTGCTCAAGCAATGACAGGGGATCGTCGCCAGAAATCCGGACGCCATTGGCCGAAATTTGCGTGGTCTCGCCGTGGGTGACCAGCGTGGTTAACGGGTCAGCAACGAGGATATCAAAGCGACTGTACGGATGCTCCGCATGTCCTGAATGCAACAACATTGCCCAGGGGAGCCCGCTAACGCGTGCAAACCAGAATTCGGCGGCATCTTGACGCCACGGTAACGAAATGATAGTGGGGGATAACGGGTTCATGTGTGGCATACTACCGGGCAGCGTGAAGTTATTAGCGCAGATAATTTAGCAGGAGTTAACGATGTTTGCAGGTTTACCTTCCCTCAGTCACGAACAGCAGCAAAAAGCGGTAGAGCGAATTCAGGAGCTGATGTCCCAGGGGATGAGCAGCGGACAAGCCATTACTCTGGTCGCACAAGAAATTCGCGCCACCCACACCGGCGAGCGGACAGTGGCGCTTTTTGAGGACGATGAAGACGAAGAGTAATCGGGTTATACCGCCGCGATTATCTTAATTTCTACCTTATACTGCGGTTTCATCAGCGTGGCCTGTACCGTACAGCGTACAGGCGCGTGACCCGCCACTACCCAGGCGTCCCAGGCTTTGTTCATTGCCGCGAAATCGTCTTTATCAGCCAGGAAAATAGTGGCATCCAGAATGCGTGATTTGTCGCTGCCCTGTTTTTCCAGCACTGCATCAATCTGCGCCAGAGTATTGGCCGTTTGCTCAAACGCCTCTGCGTCCAGATTTTCCGGTACGCCAGTGTAATAGAGCGTCTGATTGTGAATCACAACATCAGACCAGCGGGCTTCGGCATCAATGCGCACAATAGTCATAAACTTTTCCTCGTTATTTTCCGTTGCAGGTCGCAAGACTGCCATAATGTTCCGTCAACGTCTATTTCGACTGGCACTGGAGAAGACAGGCTGACATAATCCCTGTGTAAAAATACAGTGAGAGAGAAACGTGGCAGACGATTTTTCAGAAGAGGGTCAGTTAGCACAGGCGATCCCTGGTTTCAAACCGCGTGAGCCGCAAAGGCATATGGCGGAGGCGGTGACCCGCGCCATCAAAAACACGCAACCGCTGGTCGTTGAGGCGGGAACAGGCACCGGGAAGACCTACGCGTATCTGGCGCCAGCGCTGCGTGCCAAAAAGAAAGTGATCATCTCGACCGGCTCGAAAGCGTTGCAGGATCAGCTCTACAGCCGCGATCTGCCTACGGTGGCAAAAGCGCTGAAGTACAAAGGGCGTATGGCGTTACTCAAAGGGCGCTCCAACTATTTGTGCCTCGAACGTCTTGAGCAGCAGGCGCTGGCGGGGGGCGATCTTCCGGTGCAAACCCTTAGCGATGTCATCATTTTGCGCGCCTGGGCTAACCAGACCGTTGACGGGGATATCAGCACCTGCGCCAGCGTCGCCGAGGACTCGCAGGCGTGGCCGCTGGTCACCAGTACCAATGACAACTGCCTCGGCAGCGACTGCCCGCTGTATAAAGATTGTTTCGTCGTCAAAGCGCGTAAAACCGCGATGGACGCGGACGTGGTGGTGGTGAACCACCACCTTTTTCTCGCCGATATGGTGGTCAAAGACAGCGGTTTTGGGGAGTTAATTCCCGAAGCTGAAGTCATGATTTTCGACGAAGCCCATCAACTGCCTGACATCGCCAGCCAGTATTTCGGACAGTCGCTGTCCAGCCGTCAGTTGCAGGATCTCGCCAAAGATTTCACCATTGCCTATCGCACTGAATTAAGAGATACCCAGCAGTTGCAAAAATGTGCCGACCGCCTGGCGCAAAGCACTCAGGATTTCCGTATGCAGCTGGGGGAACCGGGTTTTCGCGGTAACCTGCGTGAGCTGCTGGCCGACAGCAATATTCAGCGCGCGCTATTGCTTCTCGATGACGCGCTCGAGCTCTGCTACGACGTGGCCAAATTGTCGCTGGGCCGCAGCGCGTTGCTGGATGCCGCCTTTGAACGAGCCACGCTGTATCGCACGCGCCTCAAACGTCTCAAAGAAATTAACCAGCCGGGTTTTAGCTACTGGTATGAATGTACTGCGCGGCAATTCACGCTGGCGCTGACGCCGCTCACCGTCGCAGACAAATTCAAAGAAGTGATGGCGCAAAAGCCCGGTAGCTGGATATTCACCTCCGCGACGCTCTCGGTGAACGACGATCTGCACCACTTCACGGAGCGACTGGGGATTGAGCAGGCGGAGTCGTTGTTGCTGGCCAGTCCGTTTGATTATCAGACGCAGGCGCTGCTGTGCGTGCCGCGCAATTTGCCGCTGCCTAACCAGCCCGGCGCCGCGCGTCATCTGGCGGCGATGCTTAAACCGATGATCGAGGCCAACAATGGTCGCTGCTTTATGCTCTGCACGTCGCACGCCATGATGCGCGATCTGGCCGAGCAGTTTCGGGCCACCATGACTCTGCCGGTGCTGTTGCAGGGCGAAACCAGCAAAGGTCAGCTGCTGCAACAGTTTGTGACCGCTGGAAATGCGCTGCTGGTCGCCACCAGTAGCTTCTGGGAAGGGGTCGACGTGCGCGGCGATGCGCTCTCACTGGTAATCATCGACAAACTGCCGTTTACCTCGCCGGACGATCCGCTGCTGAAAGCGCGCATGGAGGACTGCCGTCTGCGTGGCGGCGATCCGTTTGACGACGTACAGTTACCTGATGCCGTCATTACGCTGAAGCAGGGCGTCGGGCGTTTGATTCGTGATACCGATGACCGCGGTGTGCTGGTGATCTGTGATAACCGTCTGGTGATGCGGCCTTACGGCGCGACATTCCTTGCCAGCCTTCCGCCAGCGCCGCGCACGCGGGATATTAATCGGGCCGTGCGTTTCCTGGCGAACCCAACGGCGGAGTAATTTGCCGGGGAGTGTGCTAAGATGCGCGCCATTTTGTGACTGACCATTGCGAGAGCGCGAGACCCATGCGAATTCTGGCTATTGATACCGCTACAGAGGCCTGCTCCGTTGCCCTGTGGGATAACGGTAACCTCTTTGCCCATTTTGAAGAGTGCCCCCGGGAACATACCCAACGTATTCTGCCGCTGGTGAAAGAGATCCTCCACCAGGGCAACACCACCTTAACTGAACTTGACGCGCTGGCCTTTGGCCGCGGGCCAGGCAGCTTTACCGGCGTGCGTATTGGCATTGGCATTGCACAAGGCCTGGCGCTGGGCGCTAATCTGCCGATGATTGGTGTCTCAACGCTTGCCACCATGGCGCAGGGTGCATGGCGCAATACCGGCGCTACACGCGTGCTGGCGGCGATTGATGCGCGCATGGGTGAGGTCTACTGGGCCGAATATACCCGCGATGAGCAGGGCATCTGGCACGGTGAAGAGACCGAGTCGGTGCTCAAACCGGACGCTGTTGCTGAACGGTTGAAGCATCTTTCCGGTGAATGGGCTACTGTCGGAACCGGGTGGGTAGCCTGGCCGGAGATGGCTAACGAAAGCGGTCTGACGCTGGTAGACGGCAAAGTGTTGCTCCCGGCCGCAGAAGATATGCTGCCGGTTGCCTGTCAGTTGCTGGCGGCGGGGAAAACCGTTGCCGTTGAACAGGCGGAACCCGTTTATTTACGAAATGAGGTGGCCTGGAAGAAACTTCCGGGCAGGGCGTGAATCTCAGTAATAAGCACTGAGAAAAGGGAGTCGCATCATGGCTGTTCAAACTAAAGCTGTACGCCTTATCATGGCGGGCGTTGTGGCCGTGGCGTTAAGTGGGTGCGTTACTGTACCTGACGCGATCAAAGGAAGCAGTCCCACTCCGCAGCAGGATCTGGTGCGGGTGATGAATGCGCCTGAGCTGTACGTCGGCCAGGAAGCCCGCTTCGGCGGTAAAGTGGTTGAAGTCTCTAACCAACAGGGCAAAACTCGCCTTGAAATTGCGACAGTGACGCTGGACAGCGGAGCACGGCCTCAGCTGGGCGAACCCTCCCGCGGGCGTATTTACGCCGACGTGAACGGTTTCCTCGACCCGGTTGATTTTCGTGGTCAACTGGTGACGGTCGTCGGGCCGATTACCGGTACTGTGCAGGGGAAAATTGGCAACACGCCTTATAAATTTATGACCATGCAGGCAACGGGTTATAAACGCTGGCGCGTGACGCAGCAGGTAATGATGCCGCCGCAGCCGATCGATCCCTGGTTCTGGGGCCCTCATCCTTACCGCTATGGTTACGGTGGGTGGGGCTGGTATAACCCTGGCCCGGCACAGGTTCAGACAATCGTTACAGAATAACTCACTGTTTTTATTAGATAAGAGACAGCGGCTCAGCCGCTGTCTCTGTTTTTTACGGCTATAACACAAAAAAAAGAGTGACGCGCTTCGCAACCTTAAATCTGAACAATTAATAAACTGGTACGCTGAGTTAATATAATGTTAACGAACTGTTTATTATCGGGGTTGTGATGACGACGAACACTCATTTCAGAGGTGATGCATTGAAA
Organism: Enterobacteriaceae bacterium RIT714; assembly: GCA_009668015.1. Classification (GTDB taxonomy): domain Bacteria; phylum Pseudomonadota; class Gammaproteobacteria; order Enterobacterales; family Enterobacteriaceae; genus Enterobacter. The sequence goes on along the minus strand of WJYB01000001.1, from coordinate 854,958 downwards.
AAGGTTTGGCTTAACCGTTATCCCGCAGATGTTCCTGCGGAGATCAATCCTGACCGTTATCAATCCCTGGTTGAATTATTTGAGCACTCCGTCACGCGCTATGCGGATCAGCCTGCGTTTGTGAACATGGGCGAAGTCATGACCTTCCGCAAACTAGAAGAGCGCAGTCGGGCATTTGCCGCATATTTGCAGGAAGGACTGGGCCTGAAGAAAGGGGATCGCGTGGCGCTGATGATGCCCAATCTCCTTCAGTATCCGGTCGCGCTGTTCGGGATTTTGCGTGCTGGCATGATCGTGGTAAACGTAAACCCGCTGTATACGCCGCGTGAGCTTGAGCATCAGTTGAATGACAGCGGCGCGGCGGCGATTGTGATCGTCTCCAACTTCGCCCATACCCTGGAAAAAGTGGTCGATAAAACGCAGGTTCGCCACGTGATCCTCACCCGCATGGGCGATCAACTTTCGACGGCCAAAGGCACGCTGGTTAACTTCGTCGTCAAATACGTTAAGCGTCTGGTGCCGAAATATCATCTGCCGGATGCAATCTCGTTCCGCAGTGCCTTGCACAACGGCTATCGTATGCAATACGTGAAGCCGGAAGTGGTCGCAGAGGATCTGGCCTTTTTGCAATACACCGGCGGGACGACCGGCGTGGCTAAAGGCGCGATGCTGACCCACCGCAACATGCTGGCGAACCTTGAACAAGTCAATGCCACCTATGGTCCGCTGTTGCATCGTGGCAAAGAGCTGGTGGTCACCGCGTTACCGCTGTACCACATTTTCGCGCTCACCATGAACTGCCTGCTGTTCATCGAACTCGGCGGACAAAACCTGCTGATCACCAATCCGCGTGATATTCCGGGGCTGGTCAAAGAGCTGGCGAAATACCCGTTCACGGCGATGACCGGCGTGAACACGCTCTTTAATGCTTTACTGAACAACAAAGAGTTCCAGCAGCTGGATTTCTCGACGCTGCACCTCTCGGCAGGCGGTGGAATGCCGGTGCAACAGGCGGTAGCAGAACGCTGGGTCAAACTGACCGGACAATATCTGCTTGAGGGCTATGGACTGACGGAGTGTGCCCCGCTGGTCAGCGTTAATCCTCACGATATTGACTATCACAGCGGCAGCATTGGCCTGCCTGTGCCATCGACCGAAGCGAAGCTGGTGGATGACGAGGGCAATGAAGTTCCGCATGGCGAGCCGGGTGAACTGTGCGTAAAAGGCCCGCAGGTTATGCTGGGCTACTGGCAGCGTCCGGACGCCACGGACGAGATCATCAAAGATGGCTGGCTTTACACCGGCGATATCGCAGTGATGGACGATGAAGGATTCTTACGCATCGTGGACCGCAAGAAAGACATGATTCTGGTCTCCGGTTTTAACGTTTATCCTAACGAGATAGAAGACGTGGTGATGCAGCATAACGGCGTGCAGGAAGTGGCCGCGGTTGGCGTGCCTTCCGGCAGCAGCGGGGAAGCGGTGAAAATCTTCGTGGTCAAAAAAGAGGCGTCTCTCACCGAGGATGAACTGATTACCTTCTGTCGTCGCCAGCTCACAGGCTATAAAGTGCCGAAGCTGGTAGAGTTCCGCGATGAACTGCCAAAATCGAACGTCGGAAAGATATTACGACGAGAATTACGTGACGAAGCGCGCGCCAAAGTGGACAATAAAGCTTAAGCTTCGAGTGAGTCGTTCTGGACGCCGGTTTAGCCGGCGTTTTTTATGGACGCAACCTAAAGAGAAACCGTTTTGAATTACCAGATGATCACAACCAACGACGAACTGGCTTCGCTGTGCGATGTCACCCGCGACTTTCCTGCCATCGCCCTGGATACCGAGTTTGTCCGCACGAGAACCTACTATCCGCAGTTGGGTTTGATCCAAATGTACGATGGGAAGAAGGTCTCCCTGATCGATCCGCTGGGCATCACCGACTGGGCGCCGATGCGCGAACTGTTGCTCGACACTGCCGTCACCAAATATCTACATGCCGGCAGTGAAGATCTGGAAGTGTTCCTCAACACGTTCGGCGTGATGCCTGAGCCCTTAATTGATACGCAAATTCTGGCTGCGTTTTCAGGCCGTCCGCTGTCATGGGGATTTGCTGCCATGGTGGAAGAGTACACCGGGATTGCACTGGACAAGAGCGAATCACGCACCGACTGGCTGGCGCGTCCACTGACAGAACGCCAACTGGACTACGCCGCCGCTGATGTATTTTACCTGCTGCCGATTTGCGGCCAGCTGATGAAAGAGGCGGAAGAAGCCGGCTGGCTGGATGCGGCGCTCAACGAATGCCGAATGACACAGCAGCGTCGTCAGGAAGTGGTCGACCCGAAAGATGCCTGGCGTGATATCACCAACGCCTGGCAGCTGCGCACGCGTCAGCTTGCCTGTCTGCAACTGCTGGCCGACTGGCGTCTGCGTAAAGCACGCGAGCGCGATCTGGCGGTCAACTTTGTGGTGCGTGAAGAGCATCTCTGGGCGGTCGCGCGGTATATGCCGGGCAGCATGGGCGAACTGGACAGCATTGGTCTGTCCGGGAGCGAGATCCGTTTCCACGGTAAAACGCTGCTCGCACTGGTGGCGAAAGCGCAACAACTGCCGGATGACGAGCTGCCTGAGCCATTGCTGAATCTGATGGATATGCCTGGCTATCGTAAAGCGTTCAAAGATATCAAAGCGCTGGTGCTGGAAGTGGGGGCTGAAAACAAAGTGAGCCCGGAACTGCTGGCTTCTCGTCGTCAGATCAATCAGTTGCTGAACTGGCACTGGAAGTTAAAACCGCAAAATGGCTTGCCGGAATTGATTGCAGGTTGGCGCGGGGAGTTAATGGGCGAACGTCTGAAAGCCCTGCTGGCAGACTATCCGCAGTAAGAAATTTGCCGGGTGAGCGAAGCGCCACCCGGCATTGACACGATCATATCGCTATGGACGTGACTCTTCGGCTTCTGGCAGCGTGACGTTCAGCTCCAGAATCGAAATATCTCCGTCCTTTTGCTCCAGCTGCACGGTGACCATTTCCGGGTCGATCTGCACGTATTTACAAATCACTTCCAGAATGTCTTTGCGCAGCTGCGGCAAGTAGTGCGGTTCAGCATCGCTGCGGCGACGTTCCGCGACGATAATTTGCAGTCGCTCTTTTGCGATGTTGGCGGTGCTTTTTTTCCGCGAGAGAAAAAAGTCCAGTAATGCCATAACTTATCCTCCGAACAGGCGTTTGAGGAAACCTTTCTTCTCTTCTTCAATGAAGCGGAAAGGACGTTCTTCTCCCAGCAGACGATCAACGGTATCGGCGTAGGCTTTACCCGCGTCTGCCATGGTGTCGAGGATCACCGGCTCACCCTGGTTTGAGGCGCGCAACACGGACTGATCTTCCGGGATGACACCCACCAGTTTGATGCGCAGGATCTCGAGCACGTCTTCCATGCTCAGCATGTCACCTTTGTTCACGCGACCCGGATTGTAACGGGTCAGCAGCAGGTGCTCTTTAATCGGGTCCTGGCCATTCTCCGCACGGCGGGACTTGGACGCGAGGATCCCCAGAATTCGGTCGGAGTCGCGCACAGACGACACTTCGGGGTTGGTGGTGATGATCGCTTCATCGGCAAAATAGAGTGCCATCAGCGCACCGGTCTCGATACCCGCAGGGGAGTCACAGACCACGAAGTCAAACTCCATTTTCTTCAGTTCGTCGAGCACTTTTTCCACGCCTTCGCGGGTCAGTGCGTCTTTATCACGCGTCTGAGAGGCGGGGAGAATAAAGAGGTTCTCAGTGCGCTTATCTTTGATCAGCGCCTGGTTTAACGTGGCATCGCCCTGAATCACGTTGACGAAATCGTAAACCACGCGACGCTCGCAGCCCATGATCAGGTCGAGGTTACGCAGGCCAATATCGAAATCAATAACAACAGTCTTCTTTCCCTTCTGGGCCAAACCAGTAGCGATGGCCGCGCTGGAGGTGGTCTTGCCAACGCCTCCTTTACCCGAAGTCACAACAATAATGCGTGCCATAGAAATTCCTTGTTAAAAAGGGATCAATTCAACGGTTGAACAGTCAAAGCGTTCTCTGCCAGACGCAGACGCGCCGCTTTGCCATAAAATTCGGCTGGAATTTTGTCACTCAGCCAATATTCCCCTGCGATAGAAACCAGTTCTGCCGTCAGGTGGGTACAAAAAATTTGCGCATCCCGATCGCCACTGGCACCGGCCAAAGCGCGACCTCGCATCATACCGTAGACATGGATATTGCCATCGGCAATCAGCTCAGCGCCAGCGCTAACGTGGCTTGTAACAATCAGATCACAGTTTGGTGCATAAATGCGTTGACCGGAACGAACCGGCACATCAATCATTCGCGTTTTTGTGACAGGTGTAACACTCTGCGCAGGCGGTGGGGGAGTTGGCGTATCCCTGGACCCGGAACGGGCGGTTTTTTCTTTACCTTCATTGAGAAGAGGAAGACCCGCGCGCTCAATTTCGTCTTTCAGTCGCGCATCTTTACAGCCGCTAATCCCGACGATACGAAGCCCCGTCGAGGAGACAGCCTGTTGAAGATGCAGCCAGTTAACAGGCGCTTGCAGGCCACTGACGTTCACGACTACAGGGGCATGTTTCAAAAAAGCGGGCGCCTGAGCGATTTTGTCTTCTAACGCCTGACGAATAACCTCGGGTTTTGCATCATGCAAATGAACCACTGATAAGGTGAAGCTACTGCCTTTAAGCTCGATGGGCGTGTTTGACATCCTGGCCTTACTCAATTTGCTGTTAATCGCAGCACAATCGTTGCGATATTCCGAAGAGTATCAGGCATGTTATAGTCACTGGTATATTGAGGCAAGCAACCACCCGTTAATTCAGAGTAAAAACATGTTTTGTGTGATCTATAAAAGTAGTAAACGCGACCAGACTTATCTTTATGTCGAAAAGAGAGACGATTTTTCTCGTGTACCTGAAGAGTTGATGAAAGGCTTCGGTACGCCGCAGCTGGCGATGTTTCTGCCGCTGGATGGTCGCAAACAGCTGGTGAACGCCGATCTGGAAAAAGTGAAAACAGCGCTGAAAGAACAGGGCTATTATTTACAGCTTCCGCCACCTCCAGAGAATTTATTAAAACAGCATCTCGAAGGTAGCGGGAAAAAATAACCCCGGTCAATACCGTGGGTGACATATCAACCGTTTAGGGGACGAGCATGTATCAACATCACAACTGGCAAGGCGCATTACTGGATTATCCTGTGAGCAAAGTGGTCTGCGTGGGCAGTAACTATGCGAAGCATATTCAGGAAATGGGCAGTGCCGTGCCAGAAGAACCCGTGTTGTTTATCAAGCCGGAAACCGCGCTCTGCGATATCCGTCAGCCGCTGGCGCTGCCTCAAGGCCTGGGGTCGGTCCATCATGAAGTTGAGCTGGCGGTGCTGATTGGCGCGACGCTGCGTCAGGCCTCGGAAGAGCATGTGCAGAAAGCCATCGCAGGCTACGGTATCGCATTAGATCTGACGCTGCGTGATGTCCAGGGCAAAATGAAGAAAGCCGGACAACCGTGGGAAAAAGCGAAAGGGTTTGATAACTCATGCCCGATCTCCGGATTTATCCCGGCGGCAGAATTTAACGCCGACCCGCAAAATACGCCGCTCAGCCTGAAGGTTAACGGCGATGTACGCCAGCAGGGCAGTACCGCGGATATGATCCATAAAATCCTGCCGCTAATCGCCTATATGAGCCGCTACTTCACCCTTAAACCGGGCGATGTCATTCTCACCGGCACCCCGGAAGGCGTAGGACCACTCGCCAGCGGTGACGAGCTTGAAGTCGGTTTTAACGGCCAGTCGGTGAAAACTCGCGTGCTGTAAAATCCTGTTGCCGCCTTTTTATCGGCGGCAAAACTTGCATCCACGTGCCAGACTCGTTATAAGGTGCGCTTTCTTCTGACGTGTGGACATCCCTATGAGCGAAATCCCTTTCTGGCAAAGCAAGACTCTCGACGAAATGACCGACGTGGAGTGGGAATCGCTGTGTGACGGCTGCGGGCAGTGTTGTCTGCATAAGCTGATGGATGAAGACACCGACGAGATCTATTTCACTAACGTTGCCTGTAAACAGCTGAACATCAAGACCTGCCAGTGCCGTAACTACGAGCGCCGTTTCGAGTACGAGCCGGATTGCATCAAGCTGACGCGCGATAATTTACCCACCTTTGAGTGGCTGCCGCATACCTGTGCGTATCGCCTGCTGGCGGAAGGGAAAGGGCTGCCGGACTGGCATCCGCTGCTGACGGGTTCAAAAGCGGCGATGCATGGAGAACGTATTTCGGTACGCCATATTGCGATCAAAGAATCGGAAGTGCAGGACTGGGAAGATCATATTCTGAATCATCCCAAACGTGCATAAACAAAAAACCCGCCGGAGCGGGTTTTTTGTTGGGGTTGTGCGGCTGATGCCCTTACCCCGGCCCTCTCCCACAGAGAGAGGGAAAAGACCTACCTGCCAAACAAATCGCGTTTTTTCGGTTTGAAGGGCTGGGCAATCAGTACCAGCAGTGCCACCACGAAGTAGGCGACAAAAATACCCACCAGCCACTGCGGCATCTCCAGCGTCAAAAATTCCCACTGACGCACAGAACAATCACCGGAAGCGACGAACACCTGCGGCAGCCATTTGTCCAGCGGTAACCAGCTCGGGAAGCGCGCCGCAAAATCACAGGTTAAAAACGGCGACGGATGCAATTGCATCATGGTGTGCTGCCAGGCAAGCTCAATGCCTTTCCAGGCGCTGTACAGCCAGATGGCGATGCCGGCATAGCGTAAAGGCGATTTCGGCGCAATGGCACCGACCAGCCCCGCGCCCATAATGCCGAAAAGCGCGCAACGTTCGTAAATACACAACACACAAGGTTTCAGCAACATCACATGCTGGAACCAAAGCGCTACCATTTCCAGCGCAAAGGCGGTCAGGGCCATCAACAACCACGCTCCGCGACCGCGAGAGCACTGGTTCAAATATCGCAACATAATTATATCCCTGGGACAGGCGTAGAAAGCGCAGTGTAAACCAAAACGATTTAAGCGCCAGATGCTCCTGGCAAAATAAAGCGTAAATGGATGTTTATCATGCAGAAAGTCAAACCGGATGGCGAACCACCCGGTTTCCGGGGCTTAATGCGCCGCCAGTATACCTATTTGCATTAACCATTGCGTATAAGGAATGAGTGTAAATTTGACGCACAGCAAGCCGACGAGGGTTAAGACCAGCGTATAAGGCAGCGCCATCCACACCATTCTTCCATATGAAAGTCTTATCAGCGGCGCAAGTGCCGAAGTCAGCAGGAACAGAAACGCCGCCTGACCGTTTGGCGTGGCGACAGACGGCAGATTAGTGCCGGTGTTGATCGCCACCGCCAGCAGCTCAAACTGGTTGGTGCTAATAGCGCCGTGTTCCAGGGCCGCTTTGGCCTCGTTGATATAGACCGATCCGACGAAAACGTTGTCCGAAATGGACGACAGCAGACCATTAAACAGATAGAAAAGGGAAAGCTGAGAATCGGGCGATGCCTGTAGAACAAACTCAATCAACGGCGAGAAAAGCTGCTGATCGATGATGACCGCGACGATGGCAAAAAAGACGGCCAGCAGGGCGGTAAAAGGCAACGCTTCGGTAAACGCTTTGCCAATGGCGTGTTCGTCTGTTACGCCCGTGAAAGAGGTGGCCAGAATGATCACCGACAGGCCAATTAATCCCACTTCCGCCAGGTGAAATGCCAGCGCGACAATCAGCCAGACGCCAATAATGCCCTGCGCAATAAGTGCCAGCTTCTCCTGACGGGTGAGCTGGCTGCGGTTGTTGAGATCGTACTCCTGCAGAATGTCACGCACCGCGCTGGGGAGCTGTGCGCCGTAACCAAAGCTTTTGGTTTTTTCCAGCAGGAAGCAGGTGATCAAACCGCAGATGAAGACAGGAACACTCACCGGGGTGACGCGCAGGAAAAATTCAGTAAAATTCCAGCCGGCCGCTTTGGCGATAATCAGGTTTTGCGGCTCGCCGACCATCGTCATGACGCCGCCGAGTGCAGTCCCGACCCCCGCGTGCATCATCAGGCTGCGCAAAAAGGAGCGGAATTGTTCCAGAGTTTGACGTCTTTGCCCGTCAAGCTGGCTGTCGTCCTGCAGATCGTCATGGTTCTGAGCCGACGCGACCCGGTGATAGATAGTGTAAAAACCGACGGCCACGCTAATGACCACTGCAACGACCGTCAGGGCATCGAGAAACGCCGAGAGAAACGCGGCCGCAAGACAAAAAGAGAGCGCCAGTACCGTTTTGGAACGAATACTCAGCAACAGCCGCGTAAAGATAAACAGCAAGAGCTGTTTCATGAAATAAATACCTGCCACCATGAACATCAGTAACAGTAATACTTCGAGATTGGTGGCCAGTTCGTGTTTCACCCGTTCCGCGCTGGTCATGCCGACCATCACGGCCTCTATCGCCAGCAGCCCGCCGGGCAGGAGCGGATAGCATTTCAGCGCCATCGCCAGGGTAAAGATAAACTCTGCCACCAGCAGCCATCCGGCAACAAACGGATGAAAAATAAACACCAGGGGATTAATAATCAAAAAAGAGAGCAATGTCAGCTTATACCAGTCAGGAGACTGGCCTAAAAAATTGCGCCACAAAGCGCGGCCATAAGATATTTCCACGAGAGACTTCCTTCTCCGCCAACGTTAAGCAAAACATTATTATACGCACATAATTGAGGAATAATGGTCACCGACCAGGCACGGTTATTTGATAAAAATGAAACGGCGATCCCTTTTTTCCCTTCTTGCCGCGCTACCTGCGTCTGCAAGCCTCTGGTATGATGAGTCCATTAGTTAAAGCTGTGTAATGGAAATCTCACTATGGTCATAAAGGCGCAAAGCCCGGCGGGTTTCGCTGAAGAGTACATCATTGAAAGTATCTGGAATAACCGTTTTGCTCCAGGGACCATTCTTCCTGCCGAACGCGAACTCTCTGAACTGATTGGCGTGACTCGTACGACTCTACGCGAAGTTCTGCAACGTCTGGCGCGTGATGGCTGGTTGACGATTCAGCACGGCAAACCGACCAAAGTGAATAACTTCTGGGAAACGTCGGGTCTGAATATTCTTGAAACGCTCGCACGTCTCGATCACGAGAGCGTTCCACAGCTCATTGATAACCTGCTGTCGGTACGAACCAACATTTCCACGATCTTTATCCGCACCGCGTTCCGCCAGCATCCGGATAAAGCGCTGGAAGTTCTTGCCACGGCATCGGCCGTTGACGATCATGCGGATGCGTTCGCGGCGCTGGATTACAACATTTTCCGTGGTCTGGCATTTGCCTCTGGCAACCCGATCTACGGGCTGATCCTCAACGGGATGAAAGGCCTGTATACGCGCATTGGTCGCCATTATTTTGCCAATCCCGAAGCCCGCAGCCTGGCGCTGGGCTTCTATCACAAACTGAGCGAACTGTGCACCGAAGGCCTGCACGATCAGGTCTATGAAACCGTGCGTCGCTACGGCCGCGACAGCGGCGAGATCTGGCATCGGATGCAAAAAAATCTGCCCGGTGATTTAGCGATCCACGGGCACTGACAGTAAAAAGCCTCTCGAATGAGAGGCTTTTTTTTGCCCGCCACTGTTGTGCTACAGGGCGTTTGGCCGGGCCGGGCAGCGCTCCAGTAATTCCACGCTACCATCTTCGTTTTGCTGCTCCATCAGCACATCAAAGCCCCACAGCCGATGAACATGCTTAAGGACCTCTTTACGCCCTTTATCCAGCGGAGCGCGGTTATGCGGAATATAACGCAAGGTGAGGGAGCGATCGCCGCGTAAATCCACATTCCAGACCTGAATATTAGGTTCCAGATTGCTCAGATTATACTGGGAGGAGAGGCGCGAGCGGATCTCCCGATACCCTTCCTCGTTATGAATGGCCGAAATCTCAAGATAGTTATTCCGGTCGTCATCGAGCACGGTGAAGAGACGGAAATCACGCATGATTTTCGGTGACATAAACTGGCTGATGAAGCTTTCATCTTTAAAGTCGCGCATCGCGAAATGCAGCGTGTCGAGCCAGTTGGAACCCGCAATATCCGGGAACCAGTATTTGTCTTCGTCCGTCGGCGACTGGCAGATGCGTTTGATGTCCTGGAACATCGCAAAACCCAGCGCATACGGATTAATACCGCTGTACCACGGGCTATTATACGGCGGCTGAAACACCACGTTGGTATGGCTGTGCAGGAACTCGAGCATAAACCGCTCGGTCACTTTCCCTTCGTCATACAGATGGTTAAGGATGGTGTAATGCCAGAAGGTTGCCCAGCCTTCGTTCATCACCTGTGTCTGTTTTTGCGGGTAGAAATACTGACTCACCTTGCGCACAATGCGCAAAATCTCACGCTGCCACGGCTCCAGTAGCGGCGCATTTTTTTCCATAAAATAGAGCAAGTTCTCCTGCGGTTCGGAGGGGTAGCGGCGTGCCTCGGCGACTGTCTTCTCCTCCTCGCGTTTTGGCAGGGTTCGCCACAGCATGTTCACCTGGCTTTGCAGATACTCCTCGCGACTTTTCTGGCGAGCTTTCTCCTCCTGCAGGGAGATTTTTTGCGGGCGTTTGTAGCGATCCACGCCGTAATTCATCAGCGCATGGCAGGAGTCGAGCAGTTTCTCTACTTCGTCCACACCGTAGCGCTCTTCACATTCGGTAATGTATTTACGGGCGAAAATCAGATAATCGACAATCGAGCTGGCATCGGTCCAGCTGCGGAACAGATAGTTATTTTTGAAGAATGAGTTATGCCCATAGCAGGCATGGGCCATCACCAGCGCCTGCATCGTGATGGTGTTCTCCTCCATCAGATAGGCGATACACGGATTGGAGTTGATGACAATCTCGTACGCCAGCCCCTGCTGGCCGTGTTTATAGAGGCGCTCGGTCTCGATGAATTTTTTGCCGAATGACCAGTGCGGATAGTTAATCGGCATCCCGATGCTGGAATAGGCATCCATCATCTGTTCTGAGGTAATCACTTCGATCTGGTGAGGATAGGTATCCAGGCGATACAGTTTTGCTACCCGGTCAATTTCTGCCAGGTAGACATCCAGCAATTCAAAGGTCCAGTCGGGTCCATCGCTCAGACGTGTGCTGTCCTTGTTCATGGGGTCAATTGTAGCCATTAGCGCGCCCTCATTGTTGGGAGCCCTCTCTGTCTGGAGAGCCTCATTTCAAGCATAGAACAACGCATTCAAAAGCGTGCTGGCGCAGAAATTTTTTCTTTGCGATTTCCCGTTTTTGATACCGCATAAAAAGGATGTGATACAGAATTTTGTGCTGGTTAAAAATAACGCGCAGCAGGAGATCCCAAATAAGCCCTGTCGCCATGGCGTAGGGGAGGTGTGAGGTAAGTCACCATAAAAAAGTCGTATGTTGAATAATATTTTCAACTAGGTTATCAATCTGTAATTAGAAGATTGTTCTTTTGCACATAATGGAGTGACTATGCGTGTTGTCATACTGGGAAGCGGTGTCGTTGGCGTAACCAGCGCCTGGTATCTGAGTCAGGCCGGGCATGAAGTGACGGTCATCGATCGTGAAGCCGGTCCGGCACTTGAAACCAGCGCGGCGAATGCCGGGCAGATCTCCCCCGGGTATGCAGCACCATGGGCTGCGCCGGGTGTCCCGCTGAAAGCGATTAAATGGATGTTCCAGCGCCATGCGCCGCTGGCGATAAGCCTCGATGGCACGCAGTTTCAGCTCAAATGGATGTGGCAGATGCTGCGCAACTGCGACACCCGACATTACATGGAAAACAAAGGGCGGATGGTGCGCCTTGCGGAATACAGCCGCGACTGCCTCAAAGCGCTGCGCAGCTCCACCGGCATCGAGTATGAAGGGCGTCAGGGCGGCACGTTGCAGCTGTTCCGTACGGCCCAGCAGTATGAAAACGCCACCCGCGATATCGCCGTGCTGGAAGACGCCGGCGTGCCGTATCAACTGCTTGAGGCAAGCCAGCTGGCGCAGGTCGAACCCGCACTGGCGGAGGTCGCGCATAAGTTAACGGGCGGGCTGCGTCTCCCCAATGATGAAACCGGCGACTGCCAGCTCTTTACCCAACGTCTGGCGCAGATGGCGGAACAGGCCGGCGTCACGTTCCGCTATAACACCTCTGTCGATAAACTGTTATACGAAGGCGAGAAAATCTACGGCGTGAAATGCGGCGATGAAGTGATCAAAGCTGATGCCTATGTGATGGCCTTCGGCTCTTACTCCACGGCGATGCTGAAAGGCATTCTCGATATCCCTGTCTACCCCCTGAAGGGCTACTCGCTCACCATCCCGGTGAAAGAGGACAGCGGAGCGCCAGTTTCAACTATCCTTGATGAAACCTACAAAATCGCCATTACCCGCTTTGATAACCGTATCAGGGTGGGGGGGATGGCTGAAATCGTGGGCTTTAACACGGAATTGCTGCAACCGCGCCGCGAGACGCTGGAGATGGTGGTTCGCGATCTCTTCCCGCGCGGCGGGTTGGTCGAGGAGGCCACATTCTGGACCGGATTGCGTCCAATGACGCCGGACGGTACGCCGATTGTGGGTCGTACGCCGTTCAGGAATTTATGGACCAACACCGGGCATGGCACCCTTGGCTGGACGATGGCCTGCGGATCAGGACAATTGCTCAGCGATTTGATCTCGGGCCGAACTCCGGCGATTCCGTTTGATGATTTAAGCGCCGCGCGCTATCAATCTGGTTTTTCGCCTTCTCGCCCGCAGCATCTGCATGGCGCGCATAATTAACAAGGAGTCGTCATGTCACGTCCTATTCTGGCTCAGCTGGATTTGCAGGCCCTGAAAAATAACCTGCAAATTGTCCGCCGTGCTGCGCCAGGCTCTCGCGTATGGTCGGTGGTGAAAGCCAACGGCTACGGCCACGGAATTGAGTCCATCTGGAGTGCGCTGAACGCCACAGACGGTTTTGCCTTGCTGAATCTGGAAGAAGCGATTCTGCTGCGCGAGCGCGGCTGGAAAGGGCCGATTCTGCTGCTGGAGGGATTCTTCCACGCCGATGAACTCCCGCTGCTGGACAAATATCGCCTCACGACCAGCATTCACAGCAACTGGCAGATAAAAGCGCTACAAAATGCAAAACTGCATGCGCCGCTGGATATCTATCTCAAAGTCAACAGCGGTATGAATCGCCTTGGCTTCCAGCCTGACCGCGTCCATACAGTCTGGCAGCAACTTCGCGCCCTGAAAAACGTCAGTGAAATGACCCTGATGGCCCACTTCGCTGACGCCGAGAAGCCGGAAGGGATCGCGGATGCGATGGTGCGTATCGAACAAGCCGCGGAGGGGCTGGAATGCGCCCGCTCGCTTTCGAACTCCGCGGCGACGCTCTGGCATCCAGAGGCACATTACGACTGGGTGCGCCCGGGAATCATCCTCTATGGCGCGTCGCCGTCCGGTCAGTGGCAGGACATTGCCAACAGCGGGCTGAAACCCGTTATGACGCTGCGCAGTGAAATTATCGGTATTCAAACGCTGAAAGCCGGGGACACGGTGGGCTATGGCAGCCGCTATCGTTCGACCGGCGAACAGCGCATTGGCATTGTGGCGGGCGGATATGCTGACGGCTATCCACGTCTCGCGCCAACCGGCACGCCCGTGTGGGTCGATGGCGTGCGTACCGGCACCGTTGGCACGATTTCAATGGATATGATGGCGGTGGACTTAACCCCTTGCCCGCAGGCCGGTATCGGCTCGCCGGTCGAACTATGGGGTAATGAGGTAAAAGTGGACGATGTGGCCTCCGCGGCAGGGACGGTGGGGTATGAATTATTGACCGCACTCGCGCCAAGAGTCCCCGTAGTGACGGTGTAACGGACCATAAGCAAAAGGCAACCGTCAGGTTGCCTTTTTAGCGAGTTGTCTCTCAGCCCGTGGGTGAGGGCCATCATGCCGCGCACAGTAAAGGTTACTCTGATTCGTCTTCCATCGGGCGTACGCCAACTTTACGCACGGCGTTATCTTCTTTCTCGGCAACGGTCCAGATCATGCCTGCAAACTCCACCTGGTCACCGACTACCGGGGCGGCGCCCAGGAGATGCTGGATGATCTCACCCAGGGTTTGCTGCTTGTCGCGATACTCCAGACCCTCATCAAGACCATAAATGAGCGCTACATCGGCAAACTTAGCACTCGCTTCCAGAATAAAATCACCAAAGAAGCGTTGATCCAGCGCGACAGGCGGCGACTGGCTGAACAGCTTGCCCAGCGCGGGTAAATCGGTTTCGCGGCCAATCACACACAGGATATCGCCTTCGCGCAGGCGCGTACTGCCCGTCGGATGAAGCAGGGCGTTATCGCGGAACAGCGCTGCAATCCGCGTTTCCGTTGGCATATGCAGGTCGCGCAGCGACGCACCTACGCACCATTTATCGGCGCTCAGCTGGTAGACGAACTGCTCCCACGGGTTTTCCGGATGAATATCCAGCCCGACGCGCGACACGGGTAATCCGACCGGCGGAACGACGACTTTGGCCTTTTTCGCAGCCCATCCGAGCGACGTGCCCTGGAACAGGAGCGACACCAGCACCACGAAAAACGCCACGTTAAAGAACAGCCGTGCGTTATCCAGTCCCGCCATCATCGGGAAGACGGCAAGAATAATTGGCACCGCACCGCGGAGTCCCACCCAACTGATAAAGATACGCTCGCGAAGATTAAACCCGCGAAACGGCAGCAGACCGGCAAAAACGGACAACGGACGGGCAAAGAAAATCATCCACGCCGACAGGATCAGCGCCGGAACGGCAATAGGCAGCAGATCGGATGGGGTGACCAGCAGGCCCAGCACCAGGAACATGCCGATTTGCGCCAGCCAGGCCAGCCCGTCAAAGTTCTGCAAAATGGCATGACGGTTACGAATAGGACGATTACCCAGCAGGAAGCCGCACAGGTAGACGGCTAATATGCCGCTGCCGTCCATTGCGGTGGTGAGGGCGAAGATCAGAATACCGCCGCTCAGCGCCAGCAGCGGGTAGAGACCCGCCGGCAGTGAGATACGGTTGATCATCTGTTGCAGGAGATAGCCTCCTGACAAGCCGATCAGGATCCCCAGGCCAAACTGCTGCAAAATATGCCAGGCAAACATCCAGCTTAAGCCGGTTTCGTGCTGCTGAATCATCTCTATCAGCGTAATGGTGAGAAACACCGCCATCGGATCGTTGCTGCCGGATTCGATTTCCAGCGTCGAGCCGACACGCTCGTTCAGCCCTTTACCGCCAAGCAGAGAGAACACCGCGGCTGCGTCGGTTGAACCGACAATCGCCCCGATGAGCAACCCTTCCATGATATTCAGGTGAAACAGCCAGGCGGCCATCATGCCGGTCAGCCCGGAGGTGATCAGCACGCCGACCGTCGCCAGTGATAGTGCCGGACCCAACGCCACCCGGAAGGAGCTGGCCTGCGTGCGCATTCCGCCATCAAGCAAAATGACCGCCAGCGCGAGGTTACTCACCATGTAGGCGAAGGGGTAATTATCGAAAGGGATACCGCCGATGCCATCAATGCCCGCGAGCATGCCAATGGCCAGAAAGATAACAAGGATGGGTATGCCGAGACGCGAGGAAAATGAACTTAATAAAATACTACAGGTTACTAATACCGAACCCAGAATGAAAAGACTGATTATCGCTGCGGCATCCAATGTTGTCTTACTCCCACCTCAATGTTGTTACTGATAATAAAACCCTACCATATTAACGACAGAAACAGCGTTTAATTGAGGTGGTTTGATTGGTTTTTTATGCCTTTATGACCGGATGGCCGCTGATTGTTAACCGGCTCTCGCCCGTTTTGTGGGTCAGCGTCGCCTGCGCACCGAGCGGAAGGGTGACCGTTTGCTGTTCATGACCAAATGACAGGCCGCCGATCACCGGAACAGTCACGCGTGAGCGCAGGTAATCGATCATCGTTTCCAGCGTGTACCCGGCATCGTAATCGTTCGGCGTCGCGCCACTAAAACTGCCCAGCACAATCGCCCGCTGGCGCGAGAGAACGCCGGCGTGCAGCAGTTGTAGTAACATCCGCTCGACGCGGAACGGATGCTCGTTGATATCCTCCAGCACCAGAATGCCGTTCTCAATATTGGGTAACCACGGCGTGCCGATAAGCGACACCAGCATCGCCAGATTACCCCCCCACAGCTGGCCCTCGCAGTCGCACTGCGGACCGTCGCCTTGCCACTCAATGCTGAAGGTGTCGTTTTGCAACGCGCGCCAGAAATGCGTCTGGGTAAAATCATCCAGCGTCGGTGCGCCGAAATTACCCGCCAGCATCGGGCCGCTAAAGGTAATGACGTTGTGCAACGCCAGCAGCCCGAGTTGAATCGCCGTAAAATCGCTATGCCCGCAAATCAGCAGTGGATCGCGCTGCTGGCGTTTCGCCAGTCCCGCCCAGTCGATGGTTTCCAGTAAACGACTCGCGCCGTAGCCGCCGCGCACCGCCAGAATAATCTGGTTTTTGCCTGTCAGGGTGACCAGGTCGTTGATATCAGCCACTCTTTGCTGCTCGGTGCCAGCGAAACGCTGCAGACGGCGGGGGATGATCGTCTGATTCGCCACCCGATGGCCGGACGCCTCTAAACGCTCAACACCGCGCCATGCGGCGTCCTGGTTGATGCAGTAGCCGGAAGGGGCGATCAGATGAAACTGAGACATGGCAATTCCTTGCTGAATGAGAAACTAAATGCCTATATCATGCCGCCTGTATGCTGTCTGCTTCAAGGGGCGGATGCGTAACCGCGATGATCGGCTATAAGGATAGATGACGTGAAATTGAGATGGTTTGCCTTTTTGATTGTGTTGCTGGCTGGCTGTAGTTCAAAACAGGACTACCAAAATCCGCCGTGGAATCCGGAAGTCCCTGTGAAACGTGCGATGCAGTGGATGCCGATCAGCGAAAAAGCCGGAAAGGCATGGGGCGTCAGCCCGCGGCTGGTCACGGCGATAATTGCGGTAGAATCCGGGGGGAATCCTTCGCTGGTGAGTAAATCCAATGCGGTTGGCTTAATGCAGCTTAAAGCCTCTACGGCAGGGCGGGAAGTCTATCGTTATATGGGCTGGAGCGGGCAACCGTCCACCAGCGAACTGAAAAACCCGGAACGGAATATTTCAATGGGCACCGCGTATTTGAGTATTCTGGAGCATGGCATCCTGAAAGGCATCGAAGATCCGGAAGTGATGCAATATGCGCTGGTGGTCTCTTATGTGAACGGGGCTGGCGCGCTGTTGCGCACCTTCTCATCGGATCGTAAAGAGGCCATTGAGGAGATTAACGGGATGGACAAAGACGAGTTCTTCGATCACGTCGTGAAGAATCATCCGGCACCACAGGCGCCTCGTTATATCTGGAAAGTCCAGAAAGCCATGGACGCCATGTAATGCCGTTGCCGGACAGCGCCTGGCTGTCCGGCGTCGCTCAGAGAACTTTATTCGCGCGTTCGCGCGCTTCTCGTTCCAGCGAGAAAATAATGCGCTGAAGCTCACGCTCCGGACCCGGTCCGACATTCAGAAAGCGGAAGCTCAGTCGCGGTGTGGTAATGGTTTCGTTTTTGCTGTCCACGACTTTGCGTTCGCTAATGGCAATCAGCTGCGCGTCAAAGTAAAACCGCCCCCAGCCGCCCATATCCAGCTCAATCTGTGAAAAACGCATCCCTTCAACCAGTCCTTCCGGCCTTGGCGTATCCATCAGCGCGCCCATTCCCCCTAACGAGAGATCGAACAGGCGGAAGCGGATCTCTTTTTTATCCGGCATTTTGGCCTTACAGAAATAGGGCGGGTGAAGCGGGGCGTTGATACGGAAATATTCGCGACGCTGTACAAACCACAGGCTGTCCGGCAACGTGGTAATAAACGCTGGCAAACTGAGATAATTACCCTGTTCCACGCGAGGCAGGACAAATTCGACTTTTGCCCCCCGGGTTTCCGCGAGCACGGAGATGTTTTCTGCGCGCAGTATCGCCCGATTTTCATACTCCTGACTGCCCAGGTCGATCACCAGACGCTCCGGCGTGGCTTCAAGGATCTTGCTGATAAACTGATTCGTAGACCAACTGATGCGCACAGGCACTTCACCCTTGTGCAGGTCGCGTAATACCCCTAATACAGCCAGCGGATTTTGCTTCAGGAACTGCTCACTGTAATGACTCACGCCGAATGGCTCCTCGAATATCTGATAGATCGTCATTGCAGTATCGGCAAAGGCGGGCGGAACTTAATACAAACCGGTGAGTTTTTTTTAAAAATGAGAGGTAATTAAGTCGGTGAGAAAAAAACAGTTTTAACGCCTTGTCCTATACTTAGATAACTTGCGCGGGAGGATTTTTCGGCGCATGCGTTTAATCTGCAAGAGGGCATCGCTATGGGTATCATCGCCTGGATTGTTTTTGGTCTGATTGCCGGCGTCATTGCAAAATTCATCATGCCTGGACGGGATGGTGGCGGCTTCATTCTGACCTGTGTCCTTGGGGTTATTGGGGCAGTTGTCGGAGGCTGGCTGGCGACGATGTTTGGCGTCGGAGGCAGTATTAGTGGCTTTAACCTGCACAGTTTCCTGGTCGCTGTGGTGGGTGCAATTGTTGTGCTTGCGGTATTCAGATTACTCAGGCGCGCATAAACACGCAGAAACGGCTCTCTCTGAGGGCCGTTTTTTTTGATAGTGATATTGCTTTGTAAATCGAAATGATAATAATTGTCGTTCTTGGTATCGACTCATAATAAGACGACAATATGAACACCTCAAAGTTTGCGATTTGTGCGTTAGCAGGCGCGGTTACACTGGCATTAAACGGCTCGGCGCTGGCGCAAGAGTCCACCATCGTGGTCACCGATTCGGAACAGGGCAGTACGCTCCCTATGTGGACAAACAGCGCGACCAAATCCGCCGTTGCGGAGAGCAAAACCCCACAGGTCATCAATACGATTTCCGCGACTGAGATCGAACAGCGCCATGCTAACTCGGTCAATGAAATCCTGCGCTACGCCCCGGGCGTCTCGACCGAAGTGCGCGGCAACACTTCGTATATGAGCGAATATAAAATTCGTGGTTTCACCGTTGAGCAAGAGTATTACAACGGACTTCAGCTGCCCTATAACGTCACCGGGAACACCAAAGCGCGCATCGCTCCCCTGCTGATTGACAGCGTGGATATTCTCAAAGGGCCCGCGTCGGTGCTCTATGGCGGCGGTTCTCCTGGCGGACTGGTGAATATTCAGGGTAAAAAACCGCAAAAAACGCCGCACACCGAAGTGGGTTTCAACACCGGGACGCGCAATCTGAAAGAAGGCTATCTCGATTCCACCGGACAAATTGCGGACAGCGACTGGAACTATCGTTTACTCGGTAAAGCGGTGGAAGGCGACGATCAACCGCACACCACGCGCACCGAGAATTACCTGGTTGCGCCCTCTGTGACCTGGCAGCCAGACAGCCAAACGCGTCTGACAATCGACGCTCTGGCGCAAAACAGCCCAAGCCTGACCCCGTCTAATCCGCTTCCGCTCTCCTGGCTGCGCTCAAAATACGCCGATCGCCGTGACTATGCGGGGGATGAGTGGAGCGGGTTTAAACAGCGTCAGTGGATGCTGGGCTACAGCTTTGAACATGAATTCGATAATGGCTGGGGCTTTAATCAGAAAGCGCGCTATTTCGATGTGGACACCCATCAGCGCAGCATCTACTCCACCGGTCCGGGCGCTGAAGTCGGGCAACTTAACCGCTTTGCCTACACCACCGATGAAGATCTGAAAAGCGTTAATATTGATAACCAGGTCACCAAAACGGTCGCGCTGGGCGACTGGAAGCACCACCTGCTGGCAGGCTTCGACTACCAGAAGCTGAATTCCCACTTCCACTATCGCTACGCGGCGAATATGCCGGGTATTGATATGCGCCACCCGGATTATTCACAGGTCAACGAGGGCGATCTTGGGCTTTACACCGCGCAGAAAAACCGCCTGAGCTATCAGCAAAATGGATACTACTTACAGGATCAGATCGAATTCGGCGGGCTGAATTTGCTCGGCAGCCTGCGTTATGACGACTACCGTTCAGTGACCACCGATTACCTGCAAAACGGTGAAAAGGCGTGGGTATCGCAGGATCGCGTTACGAAACGCCTCGGCGCGCTTTATGCATTTGAAAACGGCATTTCGCCGTTTATCAGCTATTCAGAAGGTTTTGCGCCAGTGTCACCGCAGGGCACTCTGACGGCAAAAGACGTTAAACCCACCACCAGCAAACAGGTTGAGGGCGGGGTGAAATATCTGCTGGAAGAGTACGCCACGACCTTTACCGCGTCGGTGTTTAACATTCGCCAGAAGAATGTCGTGACCACCGACCCCGGTTTCCTCAACTATCGTCAGACAGGGGAAGTGGAATCTAAAGGGGCCGAACTGTCGGTCATCAGCCGTCCGACGGATAATGTGACGTTGATTGCCAACTATGCGTATACCCACGCCATCAACACCGAAGATGACAAGTATCAGGGCAAACGTCCGACGCAGGTTCCGGAGAATGCGTTTAATCTGTGGGGCGATTACACCTTTGATAGCACACCGCTGAAGGGGCTGAACCTGGGCGCTGGCGCCCGCTATACCGGGCCGATGGAAATCGCGCCGGCCAACGATCAGGGGAAACTGGGGGGGACAACCCAGTACGATCTGGCGGCGTCTTATCAAATGGGTGAAATTCTGCCATCGCTGGCAGGGCTGACGCTTAAAGCCAGCGCGCAGAACATCACCAACAAAGAGACCTTTACCTGCTACGACGCGACAAACTGTTGGATTGGTCGCGACCGCACGGTTCAGGTTGGGGCAAGTTACAGCTTCTGATCCGTACTTCTCCCTCTCCCCACTGGAGAGAGGGAGAAAAGTCCGTATCAACTTTACTGCGCTGCACTCTGCTGCGGCGCAGGCTCATCGTTTGCCGCTGGCTGTGCGGATGGCAAACTGTCGCACGGTTTCTCTTTCGGGCAGACCCAGTCCAGCATCTTCAGCGTCACGCCGTTGGTCCAGCCAAATCCATCCTGCAACGGATATTCGCCGCCACCACCGCCGGTCCCGGTCGTTGACACATCATACTTCTCCACCAGTTTCTGTTCACGATCGTAGGTATGCTGAACGTTGGTCAGGAAGCGCCAGGTGACGTCCATGGCCACTTTTTTGTGACCGTAATTTTGCAGGCCTTCTGCCGCTACCCATTGCAATGGTGCCCATCCGTTTGGCGCATCCCACTGCTGGCCGCTGTTGATGGTGGTGGTGGTGATCCCACCCGGTTTTAACAGGCGCGTGGCGGTGGCGTTAGCCACTTTAGCCGCACGTTCTTGCGAGGCGGCACTGACGTACAGCGGGAAGAGCGCAGCGGCGGTAAGCTGATTACGCACTTTTTTGCTCTTCAGATCGTAATCGGCGTACCAACCCTCTTGTTCATTCCACAGGTGATTTTCCATCGCCTTCTGCCGTGACGTCGCCAGCGTTTCATATTTGTTTGCACTGGCGGCATCGCCAGCTGCCTGGCTTGCGTTGGCCAGCAGTTTTTCCATTTTGAACATCAGCGCGTTCAAATCGACGGGAACAATGCTGGTGGTGCGGATTGTGCCCAGTTTTTGCGGATCGTCCATCCAGCGGGAGCTAAAATCCCAGCCGGAGGCGGCCGCTGAACGCAGATCGCGGTAAATCTCGGTCGCCGGGCGGTTTGGGTTGTTTTTAGCGGTCGTGACGTCATCGAGCCAGGATTCCGGGCGCGGCGTATCGCGATCGTCCCAGTAGCGGTTCAGGATCGACCCGTCATCCAGTTTGACCACGCGTTTATTTGCCTGGCCCGGCTGGAGTGCCTCGACGCCCTCCATCCAGTAGGCGTACTCTTTTTCCATCTGCGGGCGGTATTTTTGCAGCGCATCGCTGTCATGAGTGGCCAATAACTCAACCATTAAGGCGAAGAAAGGCGGCTGCGATCGGCTTAAATAGTAGCTGCGGTTGCCGTTGGGAATATGGCCCCAGGTGTCAATCTCATAGCCAAAGTTCGCGACCATATCGCTGATCTTGTCCCAGTGACCGCTCTCCGCCAGCCCCAGCATCGTGAAGTAGCTATCCCAGTAATAGACTTCGCGGAAACGACCGCCCGGCACGACGTAAGGCTCAGGCAGCGGCAGCAGAGAATCCCATTTTGCGGCCGTGTCGGTGGTGCGTGTCAATACGGGCCACAAACCGTCGATATGTTCCCGTAAGCTTTGCCCGGCGGGCGGCACATATTTTTCGCCTTCGCCCGGCAGGGTGAAGTTCATCTCGACAAAATGGCGCAGGTCAAAACCAGACTGACGATGTTGCATCCGGTAATCGGCCAGGATCATCAGCGGATCGCTTTTGGGCACCGCGTCAGCGAAGGTTTTTTGATCCGGGAATAATTTGGCGCTTTGCACATCGCTAAAAAGCGGGCCGAGCAGAATATCCGGCGACTGCTTTTGCACGGCAGGTGCGTCGTCGGCGTAGCTGAGGGCGGCTGCGCCCAGCAGTGCGCCCCCCAGGGCAATGCGAAGCGCAAGCGGTAAAGTGGCAGGACGGCGCATTTCATTTGTCATGGATTCTTCTCCTTTTATCGCGAACAGCGTGACCGCTGTCGTCAATCACCTGAAAACCTTAGACGAATATCGTCGGCTTCGTGTGTCGAATATCTCATTTTTTGCATAACCAGACTCTTTACCGCCACGCAAAAAGGGAATACTACGCGTTAATATATTTATTATTTGTATGTTTTTATATGATTAATAAACCTCGGTGTTATATATTTCATTTATTAATACAGGTTGTTGTCATTATATTTGTGATCGCTGATGCGTCATTTTTGCATTATTGAATAATAATCCCGCTCACGGTCACATAAATAAAAAAACATAATTAAATGGTGAAAAAACATAATGGAACCTGTCACTATGTTTGGGCGAAATACCCGTGCTGGACCGTCAGAATATTCATCATTTACAGGGAGGAATCTATGAGAATTAAAGCTAGTGCTCTGGTTATCAGTGCCCTTTGCTCGGGCAGTCTTTATGCCGCACAAAATTCGCTGAGCCTGGAGGAGAAACTGGCGCAGCTGGAAGCACGACTGGAACAGTCGGAAAGCCGCGCGGCGAAAGCCGAGGCACAAATACAAAGCCTGCAACTGCATCAGAATGAGATCGCAAAAAGCCAGCCGACCGTTTCCGTTCAATCCGCTGAACCCGTCACCAAAACCGCAGAACCCAAATTGACGCTCTCGGGCTACGGCGATATTAAGTTTTATGGCGATGTGGAATTTAATATGGACGCGGCCAGTAAATCGGGTGCATTAACGTCTGTTAAAACAAGTGCGAATAAGGACTGGGCAGCGGGAAATAATGAGCGATGGGATATTAATGGCCGTATTTTATTAGGCTTTGACGGCTATCGTCGAATGGATGACGGTAATTTTGCCGGATTCTCCGTGCAACCGCTGGCGGATCTCGGCGGTAAAATGAATCTTGATGATGCCATCTTCTTCTTCGGCAACGAAAACAACTGGAAGGTTAAAGTGGGCCGTTTTGAAGCCTACGATATGTTCCCGCTCAATCAGGATACATTCATCGAGTATTCCGGAAATACCGCCAACGATCTCTACAGCGACGGCTATGGCTATATCTACATGATGAAAGAGGGGCGTGGCCGTAGTAACAGCGGCGGTAACTTCCTGATGAGTAAAACCCTTGATAACTGGTATTTCGAACTGAATACCCTGTTGGAGGACGGCAGCACGCTGTATGTCGACAAGCAGTATCACGGCGCTGAACTGGATAATGAAAAAAATGTGGCTTACGTCCGACCGGTCATCTCCTGGCAGAACGGGCGTTTCAGCACGGCAGTCGCGATGGAGAGTAACCTGGTTAACAATGCGTACGGCTATCGTGACGCTAATGGTAAATGGATCGATGAGTCGGACCGCACGGGTTATGGCTGGACCATGACCTGGAACGGACAACAAACCGACCCTGACGATGGCGTGGTGGTGAATGTGAATACCGCTTATATGGATGCCACCGATGAAACGGACTTTACCGCCGGGACGAATGCCTTATGGCATAATTTTGAACTGGGCTACATCTATGCTCATAACCAGGTGGATAAATTTAACTCCACTAACCTTGATGCCGATTGCGATGATGACTGCTGGAT
Organism: Enterobacteriaceae bacterium RIT714; assembly: GCA_009668015.1. Classification (GTDB taxonomy): domain Bacteria; phylum Pseudomonadota; class Gammaproteobacteria; order Enterobacterales; family Enterobacteriaceae; genus Enterobacter. Next base: position 830,689 of record WJYB01000001.1, on the reverse strand, counting down.
TACCGATCCGGGTAAATACGATCTTCATACTATTCACGCGTCTTATCTGATCCCGAACGTGATGAAGATGAAGAATTTCAATATCTACCTCGGGGCGTACGCCTCCTGGGTGGAGGCGCATCCAAAAGCGGGCGATGCCAACAACGACGATCGCTACGGTGGTCGCGTGCGCTTTAAATATTACTTCTGACGATCGCCCCGGTCAGACTTCTTCCGGAGTCTGGCCGGTTTCCCTTAGTGTCCCCGGAGCCTGGCCTACAATGCGCTTAAACGCCCGACTGAACGCCGCCAGCGAGCCATAGCCAAGGCGCAGCGCCACCGTTTCAATCGCCTGATGCTCATGACGAATATACTGAATGGCGAGACGCATGCGCAGCTCGCTCAGATATTTCGCCGGTGTGGTGCCAGTGGCTGATAAAAAGCGCTCGGCAAACACGGAACGGGAGGTTCCCGCCTCTTTTGCCAGCTCCGCGACGCTCCAGTTCACTCCCGGTTGCTGATGCATGGCGTAAATGGCGCGACTCAGGCGCGGATCGCGCAGCACCTGCACCCAGCCCGTCGCTTTGCCGCAGCCCGCTTCCACCCATCCGCGTACGATAAGCGCCGCGACAACATCGGCCAGACGCGCCAGTATCCCGGCAAACCCCACCTGACGGGTCATTGATTCGCGCTCCATCGCCGCCAGCAGCGGGTGGATCTCAGGCCAGGTTGACATCAGGCGGCTCACCATCATCACCTCCGGCATCGCTTTGATCAGCGGCTGCATTCCCCCCAGCTCAAAATCCATACATCCGCTAAAGATCACCGTACTTTCGTTCTCCGGACAGGGTTTGCAGGTGATAGCACACACCGAGTTGCAAATCGGCTCGCTGGGAAACTCCGATACCGGAGTGACTTGCGCCTGTTCATCGGACAAAAGCACGTGCGCGTTGCCGTTGGGGATAAACAGCGCATCCCCCACGCTCAGGTGAAAGGTCGCGCCACTCTCCATCCTCAGCACCGCCGGGCCGCGGCTGATGAAGTGAAACTGTGCTTTGCCCGCAGCCTGATGGAATGCCAGGCCAAACGGCGCGCGGGTTTCGATCCGGCGATATTTGACGCCTGACAGACGCATGCCACGCAAAAGCTCACTGATTAAATCGGGCGACTGTACGGTCATCGCAGCAACTCCGGACGAATTATCAATAAGTGGAGATTATATGTCATAGATCGTCCACGGGGAACACTCTATGCTTTGCGACGGTTGTCACATTTTTCTAACGGGAGAGCAACAGATGAATTCATGTATCGCGGCGAGCGAGGCCATCGCGCCGGCAAAACCCGCCTGGCGAGCCGTCTATTCACTGGGACTGGGCGTGTTTGGCCTGATTACGGCGGAGTTTTTACCGGCCAGTTTATTAACCCCTATGGCGGCAAGCCTGGGCGTCAGTGAAGGGATGGCCGGACAGGCGGTAACGGCGACGGCGCTGGTCGCGCTGGTGACGGGCTTGCTCATCACTCCCGCCACCAAAAGCATCGACCGTCGTTGGGTGCTGATGTTTTTCTCATTGTTGCAAATTATCTCCAGCCTGCTGGTGGCGTTTGCCCCCACGCTGCATGTGCTGCTGATGGGACGCTTGCTGCTGGGAATTGCAATTGGCGGATTCTGGGCAATGTCGACCGCGACGGCCATGCGCCTGGTGCCGGCGGATAAAGTGCCGCAAGCGCTGGCGGTGATTTTCTCCAGCGTCTCTGTCGCGACCGTGGTGGCCGCGCCGCTTGGCAGCTATCTGGGCAGTCTGATTGGCTGGCGTAACGTCTTTATTCTCTGCATTCTGCCAAGCGTGCTGGCCCTGCTCTGGCAGCTGTGGGTATTGCCGTCGATGAAGCCGGAAAGCAGCGGCGGTCTGGGGACCTTACTACGCGTACTGCGTCGTCCGGGAATGGTCGGAGGATTGCTGGCAACGGTGCTGATCTTTAGCGGGCATTTCGCCTTCTTTACCTACCTGCGTCCGTTCCTTGAAACGGTCGGTCAGGCCAGCGTGGAAACGATTTCGCTGATATTACTGGGCTTCGGGTTGGCCAATTTTGTCGGCACCTCGATTGCCGGACACCTGCTGGCGCGCAATCTGCGCCTGACCCTGGCGTTCGTGCCCTTTGTGATGGGCGTTCTGGCTCTGACGATGGTGTTGTTTGGTCATCTGGCGATGCTGGACGGGCTGCTGGTGGCGCTCTGGGGCTTTGCTTTCGGGCTGGTGCCCGTCGGCTGGTCGACCTGGCTTGCGACAACCGTACCGGATGAAGCCGAAAGCGCGGGTGGGCTACTGGTGGCATCCATCCAGTTTGCAATCGGCGCGGGAGCGGCTGGCGGTGGCGCGGTGTTTGATCTCAACGGTGCCAGCGGCGTATTTGCCGGTAGCGGATTATTGCTGGTTTCGGCAATGGTGATTGTCCTGATTGGCGTAAAAGCGCAGCAAAACCCAGCATAATCGGTCCTGAACTTTCTGGAACGGGGGCCCGGGTGACGAACGATTGCCCGGGCTACCCGGCGTTTCTGGCAAAGCATAGCCATTTAAATTCTTTGTGATTTCCGACGCTATCTCACATCTTCGTGAGATAGCGTAATCATGTGGAAATGGCGTTGGATCAAATGGGTAAAAGTTCGTCCCACTATTTGCATGCGGAACAACGCGACCGGCTCTGCCGTCTTCGCAAAAGCTGGCTGTGGCAAAGTGAATGGCCGACGTGGATGCTGATGGCTGCGGTCTACGGTGGCTGGTTCGGCACGCTTTGGTTCTGGCCCGTCGTGGGGCGTTTTCCCGCCACGCTGATGCTTATCTGGTTTACCGCCTGGTATATGTCCCTGCAGCATGAATTGATCCATGGTCATCCCACTCGTCTGCCGTGGCTTAATCAGCTTTTTGGCATTCTGCCGCTGGCGGTCTGGTATCCGTACGGTCTCTACCGCGATTCCCATCTGGCTCACCATCGTCACGATAGTCTGACAGTGCCGCAGGACGATCCGGAGTCGTACTATTTCACTGACGCAAGCTGGGCAAAATTCTCGCCGTGGCGGCGAAAAATAATTCATGCGCGGAATACTTTTGTCGGGCGCCTGGCTCTGGCTCCGCTGCTGGATATTGTGCAGACGCTGGGGGAGGCGGTCGCGGCGTTTCGCCAGCTCAAGATGAAAGCGATGGCGATGTGGCTGGTTCACGGCGTATTGCTGGCGCTACTGCTGGCCTGGATCGAGACGATCGGATTCTCCGCGATCTGGTTTGTGCTGGCGGTGAGCTATCCTGCACTGGCCCTCACCAAAGTGCGCTCTTTTCTTGAGCACCGCGCGGCGGACGACCCGCTGGCCCGTTCGGTGATTAACGAAGCGGCGCTGCCCTGGCGCGTGCTCTTTCTGAATCTCAACTATCATTCTGTGCATCACGATCTTCCCGGCGTGCCCTGGTATGGCCTGCGGGCGATCTATCTGCGTGATAAAGCGCACTATCAGCAGCGTAATCAGCAATTTGTGGTGCGGGGTTATGGCGAATGGTTGCGCCAGTTTTGGGCGAAAGCCGTGGAGGTGACCGTGCATCCCGGCGTGAAAAAAAGTGATGCCAATGAGTGACCGACTTGCATTTCCTATGTATGCCATTAACCGCGCCGAGACGCTGGCGCTGTGGCGGGCCGTACAGCACCTGCTGATTGCACACGGCGTACCGGCGGACGATCTCAAGCCGAGCGTGCCAGAAGGGGACCTGCTTTCCCACTGGCGTCACCCCGATCTGTTGCTGAGCCAGACCTGCGGTTTTCCGCTGGTGACGCAGCTTGCAGAGGTGCAGACCGTGGGATGTTTTCATTACACTGCGCCTGGCTGCGAAGGGATTAACTACCGCAGTTTTCTGGTCGCACGGGCGCAAGACAACACCCAAACGCTCGCCGATTTTCGCGGCAAACGGGTGGTGTGTAACGCAGAGGAGTCGCAGTCGGGCTACAACGTGCTGCTGAAAAGGGTGGCTCCGTTGTCCCGGGAAGGGCGATTTTTCTCGCAGGTGGTATTGAGCGGCAGCCACCGCCAGTCGGTAATTGATCTGGCGCGGGGAGCGGCGGATATCGCGGCTATCGACTGTGTGACCTGGGCATTACTTCAGCGCCATGAACCGACTTTGCTGGATGGGCTGACCGTCATCGAACACACTCCGCTGACGCCCGGATTACCGCTCATCACTGCAGGCCGCACGTCGGCGCAGACCCTCACAGCGATCAGAGCGGCGCTGAATGCGCTGGTGAATGCCCCGGAATATCGTTCGCTGTGCGAGGCCGCATTTATTGGTGGATTTAGCGCGGTGTCGCGCCAGCCCTATAGTCTGTTACTGGACTGGCGCAAAGAGGCCGCTGAGGCCGGCGTCACGCGGCTCTGACCGGCAAAAAACTGGAATTACGCCAGCCAATACCCCAGCCCGGAAAACGCCACCATCCCCGCGATCACCGTCGCAAACAGGCTGCGCGAGAGGATCCCCGCCAGCGTGGCGACGGCGGCGGCCAGTAGCGAGATGCTGATCCCCGAGGCCGTCAGCGCCGGTTTGCCAGCCAGTTCTGCCGTCACAATCGCCGCCATAATGGCGGAAGGGATAAAACTCAGCCATTGCTGGACGATGGGGGCCAGTCGAAATCGCGAGAGCAACAGGATCGGCACGGTACGCATCAGCGCCGTAACCACCGCGCAGGCGATAATCGCCAGCAAGATATTCCTTTCCATGCTATTTCTCTCCTTTGCTGAAGAGGCGTAACCCGATCGTTGCCAGGGTGGCCGAGACTGACGCAGCCGCGATCACCACCACGCTCATGTCGGTGTGGCTGGCGGTTAACAGGGTGATCAAGACGGCGGCGGCAATGCTGAAAGTCTCCAGCGCCTTTCGCCGACTGGCAAACCAGATCATCAGTACCAGCCCGATAAACATCGACACCAGGCTAAAACTGAGTCCTTCCATTAATGAAGGCGGAAGGGCGGAGGCCAGCCATGCGCCGACCACGCAGGCGAGGATCCAGTTAAGCCATGCCGCCAGGTTGAGACCGAGCATCCAGGCGAAGGGGACTTTGCTTTGCTGGCTTCCCTGTTGGACCGCAACGCCAAAGGTCTCGTCGGTGAGCAGCAATCCGCTGACGATTTTTTGCAGCGTGCTGTAGTCGCGAAAGAACAGGCTCATCGCAGAACTCATCAGCAAATAGCGCAGGTTAACCAGAAACACGCTCAACACCACTGAAGCGATCTCGGCTCCGGTGGCCCACAGCGAATAAAACAGAAACTGCGCTGAACCGGCGTAGAGGGCGCTGGCGAGGAGCGCGGTCTGGAGAGTGGAAAATCCGGAAAGCGTGCCAATCGCACCGGCGGCAAAACCAATGCTCCAGTAGCCAGGGATGGTCGGCAAACAGGCGGTAATGCCTGCGCGAAATTCCGTGCTGGCCTCATCTCGCGGCAGGGTCTTTATTTTCATCAACATCAATTTGTCTCGTGTATCGGTCACTGAAGGATAATCTAAATAAATAGCGGTAATCGCTATAGAAGAATCTTGCTCATTTTGATGACTAAGATGACCCCTGCTATTGCCTGAGCGCGACGCGCAGGCGGATTGCTGCGGCGTCGGCATCATGGCTATAACGCGCGTATCTCTTTTGATCGCAACGTCACGCGGATCGGCACTGATTTATAGGACGGCGTTCCACTCTCTTTATCCAGATAATCAAGCGGAACCAGCACGTTAGCTTCTGGATAGTACGCGCCCACCGTACCTGAGGCGATGTTATACGCCACCACGGTGATGTCTTCCAGACGCTGAATACTTCCTTCTAAAGCGGTGGTGATATCGACCCGGTCGCCGTGCTCCAGGCCAAGCTGCGCCATATCGCCCTCGTTCATAAACAGCACATCACGACGACCAAACACCCCGCGATAGCGATCGTCCAGCGCATAGATTGTCGTGTTGTACTGATCGTGGCTACGCAGCGTGACCAGACGCAGGATGTTTTCGCCTGTGCCTTTACGATTCTCGTCCACCCCTTCGAATACAGAGAACATGGCTTTTCCCGTCGGGGTCGGCCAGATGCGCTTGGTGGGCGGCAGCGGCATACGAAAACCGCCGGGAATACGTATGCGCTCGTTATAGCGATCAAAACCGGGCAGGGTCTTTTCAATCAACTCACGAATACGATCGTAATCAGCCACCAGATCCCTCCAGTTGACTCGGGTGCGGGAGAGCGTCGCGCTCGCCAGACCCGCGACAATCGCAGGCTCTGAGCGAAGCTCGGGTGAGGCCGGTTTTAGTTTTCCGGTAGAGGCATGCACCATCGACATCGAATCCTCGACGGTGACGGACTGTCGGCCCGTGAGCTGCATATCCAGCTCGGTACGGCCAAGACACGGGAATATAAACGTTTCTTTTGCGGTCAGCAGGTGCGTGCGGTTCAGCTTGGTGCCGACGTGGACACTCAGATCCAGAGTTCTCATGGCGGGGAAAACGCGCTCATGATCGGGCATCGCCACTGCAAAATTTCCGCCCAGACAGAGCAGGGCTTTCGCCCGCCCGTCGATCATCGCTTGCGTGGCCTGAACTGCGTCATGCCCGTGTTCAGTGGGCGGCGTAAAGCCAAATACCTCTTCCAGCCGGGAGAGGAAAGCGGCGGTGGGTTTTTCGGTGATGCCGACGGTGCGGTTTCCCTGAACGTTGGAGTGCCCGCGCAGCGGACAAATCCCGGCGCCGGGCTTGCCGATATTTCCGCGCAGCAACAGCAGATCGGCAATCAGGCGCACGTTAGACGTGCCTTTGTTGTGCTGGGTAATGCCCATCCCATAGGTGATGATGGTGGCGTTGGATTTGGCGTAGGCGTCTGCCACTTTTTCCAGATCGTTACGGGACAGGCCCGATTCGCTTTCAATCGCCTCCCAGGCGGTGGCGGCAATATCCGCAGCAAAAGCCTCAAAGCCGTGGGTGTGGCTGGCGATAAAGTCATGATCCAGCACGCCACCGCGAAGGCTTTCGAACTGAAGCAGATGTTTGGCGATGCCTTTCAGCGCGGCGGCGTCGCCTCCTGCCTTAACCTGAAAATAGGTCGAGGCAATATCGGTCGAGCCGTAGGTCGCCATTTCAATGACGCTCTGCGGATCGGCAAAACGCTCCAGCGCGCGTTCACGCAGCGGATTGAAAACGATCACCGGAACGCCACGGCGCGCCAGCTCGTGCAGCGTTCCCATCATTCGTGGATGGTTGGTTCCCGGATTGTGGCCGATTGAAATGACTAATTCTGTCTTGTCGAAATCCTCCAGCGACACAGTCCCTTTGCCGACGCCGATTGAGCGGGGCAGGCCGACGCTCGTTGCTTCGTGGCACATATTGGAACAATCCGGGAAATTGTTGGTACCCAGCTCGCGGGCGAAGAGCTGAAACAGATACGCGGCTTCATTTGAGGCGCGACCCGAGGTGTAAAACTCAACCTGTTCGGCAGGAAGTCCCCGCAATATTTCGCCGATACGGGCAAAAGCCTGTTCCCATTCAACCGGGCGGAAGGTGTCACTTTGCGGGTGATATTGCAGCGGATGGGTAAGACGGCCGTACCCTTCAAGTTCAAAATCGCTTTTTGCCAGCAGCGAAGTGACTGTATTTTCAGCAAAAAAAGCCGGGGTAACGCGCTTGCTGGTGGCTTCCCATGTCACCGCTTTGGCGCCGTTTTCACAAAACTGGAAGGTTGATTTGTGCTCTTTATCCGGCCACGCGCAGCCGGGGCAGTCAAACCCGTCGGGCTGATTGGTCCGTAGCAACGTGGCCGGCGCGTCGAAGGTATCCATTTGCGTGCGTACGGCAATGGCGGTGGCTTTCAGTGCGCCCCATCCACCGGCAGGACCATCATAGTGCCTGATTCCTGGAACTGAACGTCTTTTGTTATTCATATAAGCTCCTGACTATGCGGGTCAACGGATCGATTCTACACCGCCGGAGTTAACGAAATAACAACAAAAATGCATCAATTTTATGATGAAGGGGGGCAGTGTGTGTGCTGTGAGAAGGGAATTATGGTGTGAAGAATAAAAACAGACGAAAAAGGGTGGCACAAGCCACCCGCAGGAATCAGTCAGCAGACATGGCGGCAATCAGCTGCGAATAAACGCCAGAAGATCGCGGTTGATTTGGTCGGCATGCGTGGTATGCATCCCGTGCGGATAGCCGGGATAGACCTTGAGCGTGCTGTGGGCGATCAACTTCTCCTGGAGCAGGGCGGCATTTTTGTACGGAACGACCTGGTCATCATCGCCCTGCAGGATCAGCGTGGGTACCGTGATCGCTTTTAAATCCTCGGTCTGGTCCGTTTCCGAGAACGCTTTAATCCCCTCCAGGTGCGCTTTCGCACTGCCCGTCATCCCCTGACGCCACCAGTTCTGAATCGTCCCCTGGGAGATCTCCGCGCCATCCCGATTAAATCCGTAGAACGGACCTGATGCGACGTCGAGATAAAATTGCGCGCGGTTGGCGGCCAGCGCTTTTCGGAAGCCATCGAACACGTCAATGGGTGTACCGCCGGGGTTATCGGGGGTCTGCACCATCAGCGGGGGCACGGCGCTGATTAACACGGCTTTCGCCACCCGGCCCTGCGGCTGGCCGTACCTGGCGACGTAGCGGGCAACCTGACCTCCACCGGTGGAGTGCCCGATATGGACTACATTTTTCAGATCCAGATGTTCGACCACCGCCGAAACGTCGGCAGCGTAATGGTCCATATCGTGGCCTTCACTGACCTGGCTGGAACGGCCATGTCCGCGACGATCGGAGGCGATTACGCGAAAACCCTCTGACAGGAAGAACAGCAGTTGCGTATCCCAGTCGTCAGCACTTAATGGCCAACCGTGGTGGAAGAACACCGGCTGTGCCTCTTTGGGACCCCAGTCTTTATAGAAGATGTTGACGTTATCTTTCGTGGTGACAAATGACATGATTTAACCTCTCGGGTGGCGTGAAAGGACGAAGCGAAAAAATGCAGGTTGATGTGAAAACCGCTGGCGAATAGCCGCTCTCAAGTCTAGTTGAGAACGTTGTCGTTTGCCTTGGCCGCGAGGACCTCTTCAGAGCGCTCTGTCGGGACAGGTTTCATTAAGCCGAAAAGGCAGCCAAAAAAAATCCACGCAACCGCGTGGATTTTGGGATTTGTCAGCGTTGATGAGATTCAATGAAATCTCATGCGACGAAAGACTTAGACGTTGAACAGGAAGTTCATCACGTCGCCATCTTTGACGATGTAGTCTTTGCCTTCAGCGCGCATCTTACCGGCTTCTTTCGCACCTTGTTCACCCTTGTAGGTGATGAAGTCTTCATACGCGATGGTCTGCGCACGGATAAAGCCTTTCTCGAAATCGGTGTGAATTTTACCCGCCGCCTGAGGAGCCGTTGCGCCAACAGGGATGGTCCATGCACGCACTTCTTTCACGCCAGCGGTAAAGTAAGTCTGCAGATTCAGCAGCTCGTAACCTGCGCGAATCACACGGTTCAGACCCGGCTCTTCCAGGCCCAGTTCCGCCATGAACTCTTCGCGGTCGGCGTCGTCCAGCTCGGCGATGTCAGACTCAACGGCAGCACACACCGCCACAACCACAGAGCCTTCGCCAGCGGCGATTTCACGCACTTTGTCCAGGTATGGGTTATTTTCGAAACCGTCTTCGTTGACGTTAGCGATGTACATGGTTGGTTTCAGCGTCAGGAAGCTCAGGTATTTGATCGCCGCTTTATCTTCTTCAGTCAGATCCAGCGCACGCAGCATACCGGCGTTTTCGAGCTGTGGCAGGCATTTTTCCAGTGCTGCCAGTTCCGCTTTCGCGTCTTTATCGCCGCCTTTGGCTTTCTTCTGCACGCGGTGAATCGCACGTTCACAGGTGTCCAGATCCGACAGGGCCAGCTCGGTATTGATAACGTCAATGTCGTCAGCCGGATCGACTTTATTGTTCACGTGAATGATGTTGTCGTTTTCAAAACAACGCACAACATGACCAATCGCTTCGGTTTCACGGATATTGGTCAGGAACTGGTTACCCAGACCTTCGCCTTTGGAGGCGCCTTTTACCAGGCCGGCGATATCCACGAATTCCATCGTTGTTGGCAGAATACGCTGTGGTTTGACGATCTCCGCGAGCTTGTCCAGACGCGGGTCAGGCATAGGAACCACGCCCGTGTTCGGCTCAATGGTACAGAACGGGAAGTTAGCTGCTTCGATACCCGCTTTAGTGAGCGCGTTAAACAGGGTGGATTTGCCCACGTTTGGCAGACCGACAATACCGCATTTAAATCCCATCTTTAAATCACCTTAATATCTTGATATTCAACCCGTTAGCATTAACCGATTGAAGAAAAGTAAATAACTTTGCCTATTATACACGTAACCCGCGTCACGCGCGGTAAAAAAGGCTGTTGCGCGGACTATTGCGCTTTAAAGGCGTGCAAACGATTGGTGGCTTTGGTCAAACCGTCCTGCAGCCAGATCTCGGTGCAGCGCGCCGCTTCGTCTACTGCTTCGTCGATCAGCTTTTGTTCCGAAACCGGCGGTTTACCGAGGACAAAACCGACAACCTTGTTTTTATCACCCGGATGACCGATTCCCAGGCGTAAACGGTGAAAGTTAGGGTTATTGCCGAGCTTGCTGATGATGTCCTTCAGGCCATTATGGCCGCCGTGTCCGCCACCGAGTTTGAATTTCGCGACCCCCGGTGGGAGATCCAGCTCATCGTGGGCGACCAGAATTTCATCCGGATTGATGCGGTAAAATGTCGCCATCGCTGCCACGGCTTTGCCACTCAGATTCATAAAGGTGGTTGGAACAAGCAGACGCACATCGGCACCCGCCAGGTTAATGCGCGAGGTATAGCCGAAGAACTTCGGTTCTTCACGCAGGGGAGCACGTAACCGCTCAGCCAGCAAATCAACATACCAGGCACCGGCGTTATGACGAGTGGCTGCGTATTCCGCGCCGGGGTTGGCAAGGCCGACAATCAATTTAATCGTCACGTTTCAATTCCTAAAGGTTCCAGATTTTGCGCGTAGTTTACTGTTTGCCGCGCCGGTTGACAAAATTCTGCGAGAGGTAGGCTGAGATCGGAATAATTACTCATCTGAACCATTAGAATTTCAAGCTGTTCAGACGCTTATTTGTAAACTTTTGTCGCGATACCGCTCATTATTGTGATCATTCACGCAACTCATAAAAGACGCGTTGTCTATACTTTACACACAAGGATTAGGGACATTTTTCCCTGCAACCCAAAGTTCCGGAGGTGACACATGAAACGCAAAAACGCTTCACGACTCGGTAACGCGCTGATGGGGTTGGGCCTGTTCGTGATGGTCGCAGGTGTGGGTTATTCTATTTTAAACCAGTTGCCGCAGCTTGACCTCCCGCAATATTTCGCGCACGGCGCGGTTCTCAGTATTTTCCTGGGGGCGGTGTTGTGGCTGGCAGGTGCGCGTGTGAGTGGTCATGAACAGGTCAGCGACAGATACTGGTGGGTACGTCATTACGATAAACGCTGCCGTCGCGACCAGCATAAACACAGCTAACGCGCTGAATAAGTTAGAACAACGAAACGGTTCCCGAGGGAGCCGTTTTTTTTCATCATCTGACGATGATGAAACCCGAGGCCCGGGGTGGCCTCAGGGGTTTCACAGCATCAGATCCGTCAGATGTCGGCCAGTGCGGCCTCGCGGTTGGGATAGAACGCCAGGCGGCCCGGGACAGGCTGTACGCCGGCACGAGCCATGGTGCGCAATGGCTGGAATTCGAGGTTAGTCACCCGCAGCTCACACCCTTCCGGCAGACGGTTCACAAACCGCTGGAAGGCGTCCAGCCCACCGGCGTCCAGCACAGGTACGGCATCCCATTTCAGTACCACGATCCTTTTACCTTCAAGACGAGACGCCAGATCGCTGAACAGTCCTTCGGCTGCGGCAAAGAACAGAGGGCCGATGACACGGAGCACCAGGACGTCGTCGGGCACATCGACATTCACAGGCGCCAGGCGCGTCATCTGCGCAATTCGGCGCATAAACAACAGCGATGCCAGCACAATTCCCACGCTAATGGCGATGACCATATCGAAGAGCACGGTCAGCGACATGCAGATCAGCATCACGATAATGTCATCTTTTGGCGCGCGGCGAAGCAGATGCACCACTTTGTGCGCCTCACTCATATTCCACGCCACCATCAGCAACAGCGCGGCCATAGCGGAAAGGGGCAGCCACGAGAGCAGTGGGGCGAGCGCCAGCAGGGCGAGGATCACCAGAAGTGAGTGAATGACCGCGGAAACGGGCGAGGTTGCCCCCGCACGCACGTTAGCGGCTGAACGGGCAATCGCGGCAGTTGCGGTGATGCCGCCAAAAAATGGCGCGATAATATTGCCAAGCCCCTGACCGACCAGTTCGCTGTTGGCTTTGTGTTTAGTGCCGGTCATACCATCAAGCACTACCGCGCAGAGCAGTGATTCAATCGCCCCCAGCATGGCCATTGAGAAGGCGGCTGGCAGCAGCGCGCGCAGAGAATCCCAGCTCAACGTGAAGCTGGAACCGGGTAAATCCCACGGCAGAACCAGCTGAGGTAATAGCTGCGGAATGCCGTTACCCTGTGAACCATCCGCCAGAATATAGTGGAACTGCGAGCCAATCGTTGCCACGTTTCCGCCCAGCAGATTGACCACGCCCATGACCGCGCAGCCTAAAAGCAGCGCAGGAAGATGTCCCGGCAGGCGGATACCCAGACGTGGCCAAAGGATGAGCGTGCCGAGAGTGACAATACCGATCGCGGCATCGCCCGGATTGGCCGTTGGCAATGCGGTCAACAGCGCACCCACTTTTTGCAGGTAATGCTCAGGAACATGCGCGAGCTGTAAGCCCAGGAAATCCTTAATCTGCATGGTCCCGATGGTAATCCCAATCCCGGAGGTAAAGCCGAGCGTCACAGAAAGGGGGATGTACTCTATCAGTCTGCCAAAGCGGGCCAGGCCGAAAAGGATTAAAAAGACGCCGGACATCAGGGTGGCGACCAGCAGTCCCGCCAGCCCAAACTGCTGCGAAACCGGGTAGAGGATCACGACAAATGCGGCAGTCGGCCCCGATACGCTGAAGCGAGAACCCCCCGCCAGCGCGATAACAATCCCCGCAACAGCAGAGGTATAAAGCCCGTACTGTGGAGCGACACCGCTACCAATCGCCAGTGCCATCGCAAGAGGGATGGCAATAATACCGACGGTGATACCGGCAATCAGGTCACGTACAAAGCGTGATGAGGTGTACTTCTCTTTCCAGCAGGCGTCGATGAGGGCGCGAAAGGGCAGAACATGTGAGTTGGCTATGTTTTTCACAATTATCTTTCATCCGAGTGCGCATCATCTGTCATGTGAATGGCAGGTGAAGGAGGCATTAATCATACAAATAAATATGACAGACAAAAAAACCCGCCGCAGCGGGTTTTTGGGCCGTGTTCGATTAGTGTTCGAACATTGCAGAGATGGATTCTTCGTTGCTGATACGACGAATCGCTTCGGCCAGCATTCCGGACAGCGTCAAGGTGCGGACGTTAGGCAGCGCTTTGATCTCTTCACTTAATGGAATGGTATCGCAAACCACGACTTCGTCGATGACGGAGTTGCGAAGGTTATTGACCGCATTACCCGAGAAGATCGGGTGAGTTGCATAGGCGAATACACGCTTAGCACCACGTTCTTTCAGCGCTTCTGCGGCTTTGCACAGCGTACCACCGGTATCGATCATGTCATCAACCAGCACGCAGTCACGGCCAGCAACGTCACCGATGATGTGCATCACCTGAGAAACGTTAGCGCGCGGACGACGTTTGTCGATGATAGCCATGTCGGTATCGTTCAGCAGTTTAGCGATCGCACGAGCACGAACCACGCCACCGATGTCCGGAGAAACCACAATCGGGTTGTCCAGGTTCAGCTGCAGCATATCTTCGAGCAGGATTGGGCTACCGAATACGTTATCAACCGGAACGTCGAAGAAGCCCTGGATCTGCTCAGCGTGCAGGTCAACGGTCAGAACGCGGTCTACGCCTACGCTAGACAGGAAGTCAGCAACGACTTTCGCGGTGATAGGTACACGAGCGGAACGGACACGACGGTCCTGGCGGGCATAACCAAAGTAAGGAATAACAGCCGTGATACGGCCTGCGGAAGCACGGCGCAGGGCATCGACCATAACAACCAATTCCATCAGGTTGTCGTTAGTTGGAGCACAGGTGGACTGGATGATGAAAATATCACCACCGCGTACATTTTCGTTAATTTGTACGCTGACTTCGCCGTCGCTAAAGCGACCTACAGCGGCGTCGCCGAGGGAAGTGTACAGGCGGTTGGCAATACGTTGTGCTAGTTCCGGGGTGGCGTTACCAGCAAAAAGCTTCATATCAGGCACGAGAAGAACCTCAGGCATGCGTCCAATGGTGGATAACATTCGCCACTAACTGTGCGGGCCAGGCGAACGCTATCCAGGCGGTGTATTAAAGAGCGCGATGCAACGTCTGGAACAGGGTGACGTTGTCACCGAAACTCAGTCTGCGCCAGAATGGCCTGCTGTAGCGGGGAGGTGTTCATCCCACGCGCCACAAAACCATGCAGCCAAACCGGCGCTTGCTCTAGCACCTGACGTGCGGCGGATTCGGTGTCAAATTCAGCAAAAACACAGGATCCGGTGCCAGTCAGGCGCGACGGCGCGTATTCTAACAGCCAGGAAAGCACTGCATCAACCTCGCGAAAACGTTTTCTTGCGATAACCTCGCAATCGTTGGCGAATTCACATTTTAGTAACGTTTCTATTGACCGTACAGGCGTATCGCGTGGCAACGCCGGATCGTTAAAAATAACCGGGGTCGGAATGCTCACGCCAGGGTGGGCAATCAGATACCATTTTTCCTGCGGATTCACCGGGGTAAGGATTTCACCCACCCCTTCAGCCAGCGCCGCATGACCGCGCACAAACACCGGAACATCCGCACCGAGCGTCAGCCCGAGCGCGGCCAGCTCGTCCTGTGATAACCCACAGCCCCACAGATGATTCAGCGCGACGAGCACGGTGGCGGCGTTCGACGAGCCACCGCCAAGACCGCCGCCCATCGGCAACCGTTTCTCGATGCGGATATCGGCGCCGCTCCCCGCAGGAAGACGACCCGAATCGGCGGCGGTGCTCATCAGCAGACGCGCCGCGCGAACGATCAGGTTATCTTCATTGGCAACGCCTTCAATCGGCGTCAGCAGGTGAATCTGTCCATCATGGCGAACGTCGATGCTAATGGTGTCGCCATAATCGACAAACTGAAACAAGGTCTGCAGCGAGTGATAGCCGTCAGCACGCCGCCCGGTAATGTACAAAAACAGGTTCAATTTTGCCGGGGAGGGCCAGTGACTCATCATTTAACGATCCAGTTGTCCATTTTCAACTTAATACGCTGGCTACCTTCGGTCAGTTCCATGTTAGAAGGTAAAGCGGGTTTGCTGGCGCTGTCGTACCCGCCATAAACCACTTTCCACGTTTTACCGTTTTGGGTGTAGTTCACCTCGCTCAGACGATATTGGTCGTCGAGCTTATAATCGGTAGCGTCACCCGGTAGACCGAGGATCCACTGGCGCAGGCTGTTGAGGGGAATCGGCATTCCGGTCAGTTTGCCAATCATCTCTTCGGCATCCGTGGCGGTATAGTGCTGGCCTTTGTTATCGGTGATCTGCGCGGTGCCCGGCTGCGCATTCAGCTCCAGCTCGGTGCTGCCCAACGGATTAAGCAGCAGCAGGCGGTAGCGATCCTGCCCGGTTTGTTGCCAGAAGAAGCGGGCGTAAACTTTTTGCTGATCGGAGAGGTAAGCAAAGGCGCCGCGCGTCTGATATTGACTAAGATTGCGCACCTCTTGCTGATGCTGACGCCACTGCGGCGAGTCAGGACTTTTGCCGGGGCCCTTGGGCGGAGTAATCGAGCAGGCGGAGAGTACCAGCGCCGCCAGCGGTAACAAGCGAGTTAATCGGGCCATAGTCGTGACAAATCCTTGAGATGCGTTGCAGTTATAACCCTTAATGCTAGCGCCGGGCGGTGGCAGCGTCTACGTTCATATTGTCTTAAATCATGAAATTAGCCGGAAACGGCTATTACTCCGAAAGGGGGCGCTCTCTTTTATTGATCTCGCGCATCCTGTATGATGCGACCTGCTAACCTTATTAACGCTGGTACTACTCCCGCTCACATGACCCTTTTAGCACTCGGTATTAACCACAAAACAGCCCCGGTTTCGCTGCGAGAACGCGTTACGTTTTCGCCGGATACGCTCGACCAGGCGCTGGATAGCCTGCTTGCACAACCTATGGTGCAGGGCGGCGTTGTGCTTTCTACCTGTAACCGTACCGAGTTATATCTGAGCGTTGAAGAGCAAGATAACCTCCACGAAGCGCTGATCCGTTGGTTATGTGATTACCACAATCTGAACGAAGAAGAGCTGCGCAACAGCCTGTACTGGCATCACGATAACGATGCTGTCAGCCATCTGATGCGCGTGGCCAGCGGCCTGGATTCACTGGTTCTGGGCGAACCGCAGATCCTCGGGCAGGTTAAAAAAGCGTTTGCTGATTCTCAGAAAGGCCATCTCAAAGCCAGCGAGCTGGAACGTATGTTCCAGAAATCCTTCTCCGTAGCCAAGCGAGTGCGAACCGAAACCGACATTGGTGCCAGTGCGGTTTCCGTTGCCTTCGCGGCCTGTACGCTCGCGCGTCAAATCTTTGAATCCCTCTCGACCGTTACCGTGCTGCTCGTGGGTGCGGGGGAGACAATCGAGCTGGTGGCGCGTCATCTGCGTGAACATAACGTGAAGCAGATGCTGATTGCTAACCGCACCCGTGAACGGGCGCAGGTACTGGCTGATGAAGTGGGTGCCGAGGTGATCGCGCTGAGCGATATCGACGAACGTTTAAAAGACGCGGACATTATCATCAGTTCGACCGCCAGCCCCCTGCCAATTATTGGTAAAGGGATGGTTGAACGGGCGCTCAAATCGCGCCGTAACCAGCCAATGCTGCTGGTGGATATTGCGGTTCCGCGCGATGTCGAACCCGAAGTTGGCAAACTGGCGAACGCCTATTTGTACAGCGTGGACGATTTGCAAAGCATCATTTCGCATAACCTCGCGCAGCGTAAAGCGGCGGCGGTGCAGGCGGAGACGATTGTTGAGCAAGAGTCCAGCGAATTCATGGCCTGGCTGCGTGCGCAAAGCGCCAGCGAGACCATTCGCGAATATCGCGGCCAGGCTGAACAGATGCGTGACGATCTGACGGCCAAAGCGATGGCGGCCCTGGAACAGGGCGGCGATCCGCAGTTGATTATGCAAGACCTGGCATGGAAACTGACTAACCGCTTGATCCATGCCCCAACCAAATCACTTCAACAGGCAGCCCGTGACGGGGATGACGAACGCCTGACTATTCTGCGCAACAGCCTCGGGCTGGAATAGCGCCCTATACCCATTTTCTATTACAAGGTGCATTTTACGCCTATGAAGCCCTCTATCGTCGCCAAACTGGAAGCTCTGCACGAGCGCCATGAAGAAGTTCAGGCCTTGCTCGGCGATGCCGCGACTATTGCTGACCAGGACCGCTTTCGCGCGTTGTCGCGCGAGTATGCGCAGTTAAGTGATGTTGCACGCTGCTTCACAGAATGGCAGCAGGTGCAGGAAGATATTGAAACCGCGCAGATGATGCTTGACGACCCTGAAATGCGCGAAATGGCGCAGGAAGAGTTGCAGGACGCCAAAGCGCGGGCCGAAGAGATGGAGCAGCAGCTCCAGGTGCTTCTGCTGCCGAAAGATCCCGATGATGAACGCAATGCGTTTGTCGAAGTCCGCGCGGGGACGGGCGGCGATGAAGCGGCGCTGTTTGCGGGCGATCTGTTCCGCATGTACAGCCGCTACGCTGAATCCCGTCGCTGGCGGGTTGAAATCATGAGCGCCAACGAAGGCGAGCATGGCGGCTACAAAGAAGTGATCGCCAAAATCAGCGGCGAAGGCGTATACGGTCGGCTGAAATTTGAATCGGGCGGCCATCGCGTACAGCGCGTTCCGGCGACCGAATCTCAGGGCCGTATCCACACCTCGGCCTGCACCGTTGCGGTGATGCCGGAGCTGCCGGAGGCAGAACTGCCGGACATCAATCCGGGCGATTTACGTATTGATACCTTCCGCTCCTCCGGTGCGGGTGGTCAGCACGTTAACACCACCGATTCTGCGATCCGTATTACCCACTTGCCGACCGGAATTGTGGTGGAGTGCCAGGACGAACGCTCCCAGCACAAAAACAAAGCCAAAGCCCTGGCGGTGCTCGGCTCACGTATCCGCGCCGCTGAAATAGCGAAGCGTCAGCAGGCCGAAGCTTCTACGCGTCGTAACCTATTGGGCAGTGGCGATCGCAGCGATCGTAACCGTACCTATAACTTCCCGCAGGGGCGTGTCACCGATCACCGTATCAACCTGACGATCTATCGTCTGGATGAGACAATGGAAGGCAAGCTCGACTCGCTGATTGAACCGATTGTTCAGGAATACCAGGCCGATCAGCTGGCGGCGCTGGCAGAGCAGGACTAATGGATTTTCAGGCCTGGTTACGTCTTGCCGTGAACGCGCTTTCCGACAGCGAAAGCCCGCGTCGCGATGCCGAAATCTTGCTGGAACATGTGACCGGCAAAGCGCGCACATATATTCTGGCGTTTGGCGAGACGGAACTGACCGCGCAGCAGGAAGCGCAGCTCTCTGCGCTGCTTGACCGCCGTAAATCCGGCGAGCCGGTGGCTCATCTTACCGGCGAGCGTGAATTCTGGTCGCTGCCCCTGTATGTGTCAGCAGCCACACTGATCCCCCGTCCCGATACCGAATGTCTGGTTGAACAGGCATTGGCCCGTTTACCTGCCCATGCCTGCCGGATCCTGGATTTGGGCACCGGAACAGGCGCAATCGCACTTGCGCTGGCGAGCGAGCGCCCGGATTGTCAGGTTACAGCGGTCGACGTAATGCCTGACGCGGTAGCCCTGGCGCAACGCAATCTTGAGCGCCTGGGTTTCCGCAATGTTCAGATACGCCAAAGCAGCTGGTTTGCTGCGCTGGCGGGAGAACGGTTCGGGATGATTGTCAGTAATCCCCCTTATATTGACGAGCACGACCCGCATCTGTCGCAGGGCGATGTGCGTTTTGAGCCGCTCACCGCGCTGGTGGCCGCCAACGATGGGCTGGCGGATATCGAACACATCGTTGCGACCGCCCGTGAGCACCTGGTGCCCGGCGGCTGGTTACTGCTGGAACATGGCTGGACGCAGGGCGAGGCGGTTCGCACGCTCTTTTCCGCCGCGGGTTATGACCACGTCGAAACCTGTCGCGACTATGGCGATAACGAACGGCTGACGCTGGGAAGACTGGCATGACTCCGTTTAGCGTCCTGATCGTGCTTCACATCACCGCGGTGGTGCTGACCATCAGCTTTTTCGTGGTGCGTTACTGGTGGCGTTACAGCGATAACCCGCTGATTGACGCCCGCTGGGTGCGCGTGGCGCCGCACGGTATCGACACGGTTCTGTTTCTTTCTGGCGCCGGGTTAATGTGGGTAACCGGCTATCTGCCATTTACTGATAAAGGCACATGGCTGACTGAAAAGCTGTTTGGCGTTATCATCTACATCGTTTTGGGTTTTATCGCGCTGGGACGTCGTCGTCCGCGCAGCCAGCAAATGGGCTTTATCGCCTTTCTGCTGGGGCTGGTGGTGCTGTACATCATCATTAAACTCGCCACCACAAGAATACCGTTACTGGGGTAAGTCATGAGGTCCTTAGCCGATTTCGAATTTAATAAAGTACCGCTTTGCGATGGAATGGTCCTGATATCGGAGATGATCCGCGACGATTTCACGTCGCAATGGGTTTACGATGAGCTGGAAAGTCTGGTGAGCCTGGCGCGCGAAGAGATTAATCAGGCGCGTCCTCAGGACTGGCAGCTGGAGAAGCTGATTGAACTGTTCTATGGCGAATGGGGTTTCTGCGATACGCGTGGCGTATACCGCCTTTCCGATGCGCTGTGGCTGGATCAGGTACTGAAAAACCGTCAGGGCAGCGCTGTTGCTCTGGGGGCTGTTTTACTGTGGGTTGCGAACCGTCTGGATATTCCGCTGGTTCCGGTCATTTTCCCGACGCAGATGATTTTGCGTGCTGAGTGGCTGGACGGTGAGATGTGGTTAATTAACCCGTTCAACGGCGACACGCTGGACGAGCATACGCTGGACGTCTGGCTGAAGGGGAATATCAGCCCGGTTGCTGAGTTGTTTAACGAAGATCTCGATGAAGCGGATAACGCTGAAGTGGTCCGTAAACTGCTGGATACGCTGAAATCAGCGCTGATGGAAGAGCGGCAGATGGAGCTGGCGTTACGCGCCAGTGAAGTGCTGCTGCAGTTTAATCCGGAAGATCCGTACGAAATCCGCGACCGTGGCCTGATCTACGCGCAGCTTGAATGTGAGCACGTTGCGCTCAGCGATTTGAGTTATTTCGTTGAGCAGTGCCCGGAAGATCCGATAAGCGAAATGATTCGCGCGCAGATCAACTCGATCGCGCATAAACAGATTACATTGCATTAATCTTAATTCCGATTCACACCTGAATAAGGCGATCCTATGAAACAAAAAGTGGTTAGCATTGGTGATATCAACGTGGCAAACGACCTGCCGTTCGTGCTGTTTGGTGGCATGAACGTTCTGGAGTCCCGCGACCTCGCCATGCGTATCTGCGAGCACTACGTGACTGTGACCCAGAAACTGGGTATTCCGTACGTGTTTAAGGCCTCTTTTGACAAAGCCAACCGCTCCTCAATCAACTCTTACCGTGGCCCTGGCCTGGAAGAGGGGATGAAAATCTTCCAGGAGCTGAAGCAGACGTTTGGCGTGAAAGTGATCACCGACGTACACGAAGCCTCTCAGGCGCAGCCAGTCGCTGACGTGGTGGATGTGATTCAGCTGCCGGCGTTTCTCGCCCGTCAGACCGATCTGGTTGAAGCGATGGCGAAAACCGGCGCGGTGATCAACGTGAAAAAACCGCAGTTCGTAAGCCCAGGCCAGATGGGTAATATCGTCGATAAATTTATCGAAGGCGGCAACGACCAGATTATTCTCTGCGACCGTGGCGCGAACTTCGGTTACGACAACCTGGTGGTCGACATGCTGGGCTTCAGCGTGATGAAGAAAGTGTCCAACAACTCGCCGGTCATCTTCGACGTGACTCACGCGCTGCAGTGCCGCGACCCGTTTGGTGCGGCCTCCAGCGGTCGTCGTGGACAGGTGACTGAACTGGCGCGTGCCGGTATGGCGACGGGCCTGGCTGGCCTGTTCATCGAAGCACACCCGGATCCAGCCAATGCAAAATGCGATGGCCCGTCCGCGCTGCCGCTGGATAAACTGGAACCGTTCCTGAAGCAAATCAAAGCGATTGACGATCTGGTGAAGAGCTTTGACGAGCTGGATACCAGCAACTAATCGAACTCCGCAACGAAAAGCAAAACGGCAACCAAAGTGGTTGCCGTTTTTTTATATCTGCATTTTAGCCCGCAGGACACGCGAGCAGAGGGGCAGCAAACTCAGGCGAATATGGTCATCAAATAGGCAATAAACAGCGCCAGATGGGCGGAGCCATTCAGCACATTGGTACGTCCGGTCGAGAACGAAATCTGGCACAGCAGCAAGGAGGCCACCATCACAATCATCTCTGGCGCACCCAGCGCAAAGTGCAGGTCATTGCCGGTCATAAAGGCAATCAGCGTCACGACCGGGACAGTCAATGAAATCGTGGCCAGCACCGAGCCAAAGAACAGATTCATCGCCCGCTGAACCTGATTATTCAGTACCGCTTTCAGGGCGCCTAAACCTTCAGGCGAGAGAATCAGTAACGCCACCAGGAAGCCGGTGAACGCGACGGGGGCGTTCAGCTCAGTCAGCAGCGTCTCAAGCGGGTTGGCGTTCATCTTGGTGACCGCGATAACCGCAATCAGATGCACGATCAGCCAAAGGGTATGCCACATGCTGCTGTGCGCGGATGGTTTACCATGATGCGGATCGTCACCATCGTCTTCATGCTCGTACACAAACAGGCTCTGGTGAGTTTTGGTCTGGATAAGCAGAAACACGCCGTACATCGCGGCAGAAATCAGTGCCACCAGCAGCGCCTGGCCGGTGGTGAAGTTCGCACCCGGTAGCGCCATGGGAAACACCAGCACAATAATGGCCAGCGGGAAGAGGGCAATCAGATACTGTTTGATGCCAAACAGGTTCATATACTGCGTGGCGAATTTGCCCCCGCCCAGCAGGAGTGAAAAGCCCACCAGACCGCCGGTGACAATCATGATGATCGAATACAGCGTATCGCGCATCAGCGTGGGTGCCGCATCGCCGGTGGCCATTAAAGCAGAAATTAAGCTGACTTCGAGAATAACAACGGAAAGACTTAAAATGAGGGAGCCATAGGGTTCACCGAGGCGGTGAGCCAGTACGTCGGCATGGCGTACGACGCTAAAAGCACTGGATAAAATACCGATAAGAGCAAGAATATTAATCCCAACGACCACTGGCAGTGACTGACTGCTTCCCCAGAAGAGCAGCACAGCCAGTGCCACAATCGGGAAAATGAGTGACGTCTCCTTGTGGCGGGTTTTTACCGCCTCATGTGTTGTTGTCATGCGATTCTCCGTCGATGCAGATGATTGTAATTATAGAGTGAAATTAAAGGCCATTAAACT
The DNA here is from genome assembly GCA_009668015.1 of Enterobacteriaceae bacterium RIT714. Taxonomy (GTDB): domain Bacteria; phylum Pseudomonadota; class Gammaproteobacteria; order Enterobacterales; family Enterobacteriaceae; genus Enterobacter. The sequence goes on along the minus strand of WJYB01000001.1, from coordinate 807,883 downwards.
AACAGAAAATCGGTAAATTCCAGCAATGTTTTTACTTAATTTTACGGTATTGCTGTTTTTTATCGTTAATGGCCTGTAATTCTGACTTTAAGATAAATAAATTTGTAATAACAAAGTATTAGAATGTTTCATTTAACACTCTTTTGATCGTGACTGGCAGTGAACTCACCTCTCGACCACACTTATCTTTTGTTTAAAAGAGAGGTTTGCCATGCCATACAAATCGAAAAGCGATTTACCCGACAGCGTTCAGCACGTCCTGCCTGCTCATGCGCAGGAGATTTACAAAGAAGCCTTCAACAGCGCCTGGGACCAGTATAAAGATAAAGAGGACAGACGTGATGATGCCAGCCGGGAAGAGACCGCCCATCGCGTGGCCTGGGCAGCGGTGAAGCATGATTACGAAAAGGGCGACGATGACAAATGGCATAAAAAGAGATAGCTGTCTTATGATTCGCCCCCTCTGTTTTGACTTTTCCGGCTGTTGAACTTCCGTTGTATTGCAACTGGCCTGTGAATTGCTTATCGTTTGTGGACTGCTGTCAAAATGAGCAGTCAACGAATATGCCGGGAAGGCGCTAAAAGATGTCGCAAGGAAGCATGCAGTGGCGGAGGTGGAAAGTGTTAACGCGTGATTTCTTAATGAAGGCAGATTGTAAAACAGCATTTGGCGCTATTGAGGAATCGCTTCTCTGGTCGGCTGAACAACGTGCTGCGTCGCTTGCCGCGACCATTGCCTGTCGCCCGGATGAAGGCCCGGTATGGATATTTGGTTATGGTTCGCTGATGTGGAATCCGGCGCTGGAGTATGAGGAATCCGCAACGGGTACGCTTCCTGGCTGGCACCGCGCCTTTTGTCTGCGCCTGACCGCCGGACGCGGTAGCGCCTGTCAACCCGGGCGAATGCTTGCACTGAAAGAGGGCGGGCGCACCACCGGTGTGGCCTATCGTCTGCCTGACGAAACGCTTCAGGACGAGCTGTCGTTGCTGTGGAAGCGTGAAATGATCACCGGCTGCTATATGCCGAGCTGGTGCAAGCTTGAGCTGGACGACGGACGCACCGTGAATGCGCTGGTGTTCATTATGGACCCACGCCATCCGCTGTACGAATCGGACACCCGAACGCAGGTGATTGCGCCATTAATTGCTGCCGCCAGCGGCCCGCTGGGAACCAATGCACAGTACCTGTTCTCACTGGATCAGGAGCTCACGCGTTTAGGGATGCAGGATGAATGCCTGAACGAACTGGTGGCGAAGGTTAAATCTCTGACCGAGGAAGCCCCCCAGGATGCGCCATTGCGCCGGGGCGTGGCCTGATAAAAAACGCCCGGTGCGCCATGCGACCGGGCGAGATTGCGACTTACGCAGCGACGTAGCTGACGGAGTGTTCCAGCGACTGGCTGTGGCTGTCGATCAGCACATCCCAGGTGCCGGTATAGGGCACGGTCAACCACGCATTATCTTTATCCTGCACACTCAAAATATCGGCCTGCGTGCTTTTCTGCGCTTTTGCGCTCATCAAATGAATATGACAGCGCTCTGAGCAACGCACCACCACCGTATCCCCGCCAAACAATTTCAAACTTGTTTTCACCAGTGCCATTTTTTACCCCATCGTCCGAAAATAACGCTCTCCCTGCGGTTAATCCTGAGCGTGATGTTGTTCACAATTCACTCATGGCATAACACCAAAGGGGAGGGGGAGAGATGCTGATTTTGATCAAAAAATGGCATAACGTTTAAACAAAAATGACAAAATGCCTGAAAGGATTCAGCTGGCGCGTATTTGACCAGGCAAATACGCGCCGCAAGAAAATTAAATGCGGAAATGTCCTGCCGTTTCAGCAAGGTCGCCCGCCTGACTTTGCAGGGCGCTGGCCGCGGCGGCGGATTCCACCACCAGTTCGGCGTTCTGCTGCACCATCCTGTCGAGATGCGTCACGGCATGGTTAATCTCGTGAATGCCCTTCATCTGCTCGCTGGTGGCGATGGTAATTTCACGCATAATTCCTGACACGCTGCCGATGGTCGAGCGGATCTCATCCATGCTTTCCCCCGCCAGATGCACGTAGCGTGAACCGGTAGCCACGCTGTCGGCGGTCGAATCGATCAGCGTTTTAATCTCTTTGGCCGCCTGTGCGCTGCGACTGGCGAGGCTGCGCACCTCACCGGCGACAACCGCGAATCCGCGCCCCTGTTCACCGGCGCGCGCGGCTTCCACCGCGGCGTTAAGCGCCAGGATATTGGTCTGGAACGCGATGCCGTCGATGACGCTGGTAATATCGCCAATTTTTGCCGACGCCACTTCGATGGACTGCATGGTGCTGATGGCCTGAGACACCACTTCACCCCCGCGTGAGGCGGCGGCAGAAGCTTTGCTCGCCTGATCGTTCGCCTCGGCTGCGGACTCGGTGGACTGCGTCACCGAAGCGGTAATTTGCTCGACGGCGCTGGCGGTTTCGCGCAGGCTGGAGGCGGCCTGCTCGGTGCGCCCGGAGAGATCCTGGTTGCCGGCGGCAATTTCTTGTGCGGCGTTTTTCACCGAGGAGCTGGCATCGCGTAACTGCACCATCACGGTGGCGAGCTTGTCGCTAAAGGCGTTAAAAGCGTGTGCAATTTCGGCGACTTCATCCTGGCCGCTTTCAGGCAGGCGGCGGGACAGATCGTTAGTCCCGTTCGCGATAGCGTGCATAGCGTCGCGAATGTTCGACAGACGTTTAAGCAATCGCGCAATCAGGAAATGGACAATCGCCCCGCTGAGCAGCACCAGAATCACCAGCGACAGTGCCGATGCTTTCAGCAAGGAACGCATTCCGGAGGTGGCATCGTCACTGTCGAGCGCCACGAGCAACAGCCAGTGAGTACCCGCGACGGGGGTGGCGACAAAGGTTTTCTCCGCGCCCCCGATCGCGCCGTTAAGCTCGTGGCCGTTTTTCAGCTCACTAAGATCGACCCCTGTGATGGCCTCATTGAAGGGTTTCAGCGTCAGCGCCGGATCGTTAGCCGCGATAATCGTGCCATCACGGTCAATCAGCAAACCGCTGCTGGCCGGCGTCGGATGGATGCCGCGCACGTTAGCGACCACGCTGTCCATCGCCACATCACCGGCAACGACCGCTTTCAACGCGCCGTTCTCTTTAACCGGAACGGCAAAGGTCACCACCAGCTTTCCGGTCCCTGCATCCACGTAGGGTGCGGTTACAACGGGAGCATCAGCGCTGACCACCTGCTGATACCACGGGCGGACGGTGGGATCATAATCAGCGGGTACACCCGCCGGATCCGAGAATTTTGCCGTTTTGCTGGCATAGCCGACGTAGACGTTGGTGAAACCGCCCGCCTGTGCCAGCTGTTTAAAGACCGGAACCGGATCGTCGCTCAACGCAACGGACTGAGCGGACGCAATCACCGTCAGTTTGCTGTTAACCCAGTCGGCGATGGCCAGATTATGGCTGGCACTGGTACTGGCAAGGATATCGCGCTGCGACTGCTGGTTATCCTGGCGCGTTACCTGGAAGTTAATCACAGTGTTAAGAAGAAGGGCGACGATCAGACAACCTGTCGTCACGGCGATAATACGAGCACGAATTGACCTTAACATACGCTTGATACCTGCTGAGTTGACTTAAGATGCCTATCGGCAACCCGGCAGGGAACTTGATGCTGCAACCGCGTCCATAAGAAAATAATATTTCCGCGGCTTTATTATTAAAAAGTTAATACTTTATCGGCGGCCAGGGTCCACTCTGCCAGTTCAATCAGCGTACCAATTTCGACGCCGTCGATAAGCGGCAGGGCGGTGATGCCGCGCCCGTCGGTGCAGGTTTTACACAGCTTCACCGGGACATCCTGCGCGGTAAGGATCTCCAGCATCTGCTGAATGTTGTAGCCTTCCGCGGGCTTCTGCCCTTTCAGACCGGCGGTGACCGCATCTGACATCAGAAACAGCCGCAGCTCCAGCTCGCCTGGCTGTTCACGCAGGGCGATAGCGAGTCGCAGGCTGTTAAAAAGTGATTCGCTTCCATAGGCCGCCCCGTTGGCGACGATAACGATTTTCTGCATTTCTGACTCCTGACAGGTAAAGGGGCACGGTAATTGCTTACTTCTACGGATAATGGGATCCGGGAGAGAAAGCATGACCATCAACGTTGAAAGTCCACCGGGCGCGGCCGAATGGATTGCGCGCGCAAGGCAAATGCGTCAACAGCAATTCAGTAATCTTGCCCGGCTCGGTGCGCTGGTGCGTTCCATCAGCACGCTGACGCATATGCTACAGTGCGAGCGCGGGGCGTCAAATATCTGGCTCTGCTCCGGAGGCCAACTCTATGCCGCAGAGTGCCGAGCCAGCCGGGCACTGGCGGATGAAAGCCTGGCGGCGTTTCACTTTTCGCTGGCGCAACCCTCACCGTTGTCCGGCAGTGCCGTCTGTGAACGTGTTGCCAGTGCTCTCAGCCATCTTGAGCAACTGGGCGCCCTGCGCGACGCCGTGATATCGCAGAGCATCAAAGCCAGGCTGGCGATGGAGCAGTACAGCCGCACGCTCCGCCATCTGCTCAGTATCATCCCGCAGCTCAACGACAGCATTGACGATCCGCAAATAGCGAGTCGCTTTGTGGCGCTTTACAGCCTGATGCAGGGGAAAGAGCTGGTCGGTCAGGAGCGCGCGCTGGGAGCGATTGGATTCACTCAGGGGCATTTTAGCGATGAGATGCGCCAGACTTTGGTTGATCGCATTGATGCCCAGCAGGCCTGCTTTGATGTCTTTTTGTCGCGGGTCAATCCTGACGTACAAGCCACTTTTACCGGGCACTGTTTAGCGGATGCGCAAACCGAGCAGTTGCGCCGAGTCGCCTGTACCCGCCAACCGGCCGCCGATCAGGGGGCCACCGCCCTTAACTGGTTTGCCCTGCAAACGACGCGTCTTGAGCATCTTCGCGCGCTGGAGGAGATCGTGATTGCCGATCTCATGACCGCCGTAGAGGAGAGGCTTCATGCCGACAATGAACCCTTTATGGTCGCCGACGACAACGACGATCTCTTTGCAGGCTGGCCGGAAAAGCCGTTGCTGTCGCTGGTGCGCCAGCAGGCGCGTGAGATTGAACTCCTGTCCCGCCAGCTGGCCTCTCTGCGCGATACCCTGGAAGAGCGCAAGCTGATCGACAAAGCGAAAAGTATTCTCATGACCCATCAACAGATGAGTGAAGATCAGGCGTGGTATGCCTTGCGAAAAATGGCGATGGACAAGAATCAGCGGATGGTCGATATCGCCCGCGCGCTGCTGACGGTGAAAACCCTCTGGCAGGTAACACCAAAGGAGTAGATGCACAATTGGTGGGCATTTACTGCCTGTTTGCGGTGCGACCCACGGCCATTTAACCCGTTTTTAGCGGGGAGCCGGGGAGGTAAACCTGGCATCTTCTTTGCAATATCAGATTAACCATTTTTGACGACGCGCCAACGGCGGTGCGATCGTTTCGGGATAAAGGCGTCCTGCAATGCTCCGGCATTGTCGGGCGCTTTTTTTTGGCTTTTTTTCAGGAGTGGGCATGGTGGACTGGACGAGACGGCGATTTTTACAGGCAAGCGCGCTGGCGGGCGGCGCAACAATGCTGCTTCCTGGCGTTATGCAGGCGGCGTGGGCGGCAGGCTCCGATAAGCCGGAGCAAGAAACGGTTCGCGTGGGATTCATCCCGTTGACCGACTGCGCACCCATCGCCATCGCGGCGCTGAAAGGCTTCGATAAGAAATATGGCATCACCATTGTGCCGACCAAAGAGGCGAGCTGGGCGGCAGTGCGCGACAAGCTGGTGGCCGGTGAACTGGACGCCGCACACATTCTGTATGGCCTGCTGTATGGGCTGGAGCTGGGCATCGCCGGCAAGACGCAGCCGATGGCCAATCTGATGACCCTCAACCACAACGGCCAGGCGATTACGCTATCCAACGATCTGCTGGACAAGGGCGTACGCGATATCGACGGTCTGAAAAAACTGATCCACCAGCAGGCTCCGGGAACCTACAGCTTTGCGCATACCTTCCCGACAGGCACGCACGCCATGTGGCTCTACTACTGGCTCGCCAGCGCGGGCATTAACCCGTTCGACGATGTGCGCACCGTGGTTGTCCCGCCGCCGCAGATGGTGATGAACATGCGGATTGGCAATATGGTCGGTTTTTGCGTGGGCGAGCCGTGGAATGCCCGTGCCATTAACGACCGAATCGGATTTACCGCCGCCACTTCACAATCCATCTGGCCTGAACACCCGGAGAAAATCCTCGGCACGCGTCGTGACTGGGTAGAGAAAAACCCCCACACCGCCAGAGCGCTGGTCGCGGCGGTGATGGAGGCGGCGCGCTGGATTGATGCTTCAGAAGAGAACAAACGCGAAACCGCGCAGATCCTGGCGCGACGCGCGTGGCTGAATACCAAAGAGCAGTATCTCACCGGGCGGATGCTGGGCCAGTACGACAACGGTATCGGTCAGCGCTGGCAAGATGCCCATCCTATCCGCTTCTTCAATGAGGGCGCGGTCAGCTACCCGTGGCACTCCGACGGAATGTGGTTCTTAACCCAGTTCCGCCGCTGGGGCCTGTTAAAAACCGAGCCGGATTATGCCGGTATCGCCCGGCGTATCAATCAGACCGCCGTCTGGCAGGATGCCGCAACCGCAGTCGGCGGGATCTCTGCGCCAGCCTCACCGATGCGCAGCAGTACTTTGATGGACGGCACGGTCTGGAACGGCACCGATCCGCAAGGCTATGCCCGTCGCTTCGCCATTCACCGTACAGGGGCTTGATATGAAACAGATGCAAAACCGCAAAACAGGGGTTGAAAAACCCGCCAGTGGCGACGTTATCCCATTGCCACCCATTCAGGTTCGCCGTCGTTCACCGGCCTTTACCCGCCGCGTGAACGATCTGTTGCAGCGAGCGATCCCGGCGTTCCTCGGGCTGGGGCTGCTGGTGATGCTCTGGCAACTGGCGGCGATCAACAGTAAAGGTTTTCCTACGCCGTACAGCACGCTGGAGTCCGCCATCACGCTGTTTGCCGATCCGTTTTATCGCGACGGGCCAAATGACATGGGGATCGGCTGGAACGTCCTCGCGTCTTTGCAGCGCGTGGCAATAGGCTTTGGACTGGCGGCCATGGTCGGGATTCCGCTCGGTTTTCTGATTGGTCGCTTTCTCTTTTTATCCCGCATGTTTACGCCGCTGATCGCGCTGCTGCGCCCGGTGAGCCCGCTGGCGTGGCTGCCGATTGGCCTGCTGCTGTTTCAAAAAGCGGAGCCTGCCTCAAGCTGGACCATTTTTATCTGCTCTGTCTGGCCGATGGTGATCAATACAGCCGAAGGCGTACGCCGGATCCCGGAGGATTATCTCAACGTGGCGCGCGTCCTGCGGCTGTCCGAATGGACCATTATGCGGCGCATTCTTTTCCCTGCCGTATTGCCGGCGGTATTGACCGGCGTGCGCCTCTCTATCGGCATCGCCTGGCTGGTGATTGTCGCCGCCGAGATGCTCACCGGCGGCTTAGGGATCGGCTTCTGGATCTGGAATGAGTGGAACAACCTGAACGTCGAAAACATTCTCATCGCCATCGTCATTATTGGCGTGGTCGGCTTACTGCTGGAGCAAGGGCTGATGCTGATCGCCCGTCGCTTTAGCTGGCAGGAAAAATAAGGAGCGAAGATGAAACCATTAATTCAGGTCCAGGGCGTGAGCCAGCGTTTTTCTACTGCCAGCGGAGAGTTTCTGGCGCTGCAAAACGTCTCTTTCGATATTCATGAAGGTGAAACCGTCAGCCTGATTGGCCACTCCGGCTGCGGCAAATCCACGCTGTTAAATCTGATTGCGGGGATCACGCTGCCAACGGAAGGCGGCCTGATTTGTGATAACCGCGAAATTGCCGGCCCCGGTCCGGAACGTGCCGTGGTGTTTCAAAACCACTCTCTGCTGCCGTGGCTGACCTGCTTCGACAACGTGGCGCTGGCGGTGGATCAGGTTTTTCGCCGCACCATGAGCAAAGCGGAACGCAGGGAGTGGATTGAACACAACCTCGACCGCGTGCAGATGGGGCATGCGCTGCACAAACGCCCGGGAGAGATCTCCGGCGGGATGAAGCAGCGCGTCGGTATCGCCCGTGCGCTGGCGATGAAACCCAAAGTGCTGCTGATGGATGAACCGTTTGGCGCGCTCGATGCCCTCACTCGCGCGCATCTTCAGGATTCGGTGATGAAAATCCAGCAGGAGCTTAATACCACCATTGTGCTGATCACCCACGACGTGGACGAAGCGGTGCTGCTATCCGACCGTGTCCTGATGATGACCAACGGTCCCGCCGCGACCGTAGGGGAGATTTTACAGGTCGATCTGCCGCGTCCCCGCAACCGTGTGCAGCTGGCGGACGAAGCGCGCTATCACCATATGCGTCAGCAAATCCTGCATTTCCTCTATGAAAAACAGCCCAAAGCGGCCTGATGGGGAGATAGCCATGCGACTGGTGATTATTGGCAACGGTATGGCGGCAACGCGGCTGATTGAGTCGCTGACCGGGCGTGCTCCCGGTCGCTTCGCCATCACTGTCATCGGAGAAGAGGCAGAACCGGCGTACAACCGCATCCAGCTCTCACCGGTGCTGGGCGGAGAAAAAAGCGCAGCGGCCACGCGCTTTCACGAGGCGAGCTGGTATCAGGAGCGGGGCGTCACGGTGATCAGTGGCGAACGTGTCACGGCGGTGGATCTCCAGGGGCGTGAAGTCCGTACGGCGACGCGCAGGCTGGCGTGGGATGAACTGGTGTTCGCCACCGGTTCGCGTCCCGTTGTCCCGCCTATTCCCGGCAGCGAAAGCGGCCACGTCCTGACCTTTCGCACGCTGCGGGATGTGAACGCCATTCTGGCATCGACTGGGCCAGTGGTGGTACTCGGGGGCGGCGTGCTGGGCGTTGAGGCGGCTGCGGCATTACGCCATTCATGTGACAACGTCACGATTGTTCATCGCGGCCCGTGGCTGATGGATCAGCAGATCGACCAGCGGGCGGGCATCTTGCTCGAAGAAGCGTTGAGCGAGCGCGGAATCGGCTGCGAGCTGGCATCGGGGATTTCGGCCATTACTCCGGATAGCGTCACGCTGACTGGCGGGCGAGAGATTGCGGCCACGCGCGTGGTGCTGGCGACCGGAGTGATCCCTGATATCTCACTGGCGAAGGCCAGCGGCCTGACCTGCGATAAAGGCATCGTGGTGGACAACATGATGCAAACCTCGTACCGCGGGGTGAGCGCGGTGGGGGAATGCTGTGAAATGGACGGCCAGACGTGGGGACTGGTCGCCCCCTGTCTGGCACAGGCGGAGATTCTGGCCGCGCGTCTGGCGGGCCAGCCCGGGGAGGTGTTTGAACCCTGCGACAACGGGATGCGCCTGAAGGTGACCGGCATTGAGCTTTTTAGCGCCGGATGCACCACGGCAGAGGCGGAGGATGTGGTCTGGCAGTCATGGGATCCGCTCACCCGCCATTACCGCCGCTTACTGATTCGTCACGGCACGCTAAAGGGCGTGCTGCTGATGGGCGATTGCCGCAGTGCGGCGACGTTTACCGATTTACTGGCAAAGCCGGTTCCCGCCCAGGCGGACTGGCTGTTCGATCAATTCACTTCGCAACGGCAGGTTGCAGGACAGAACGCTATGACAAAACCTACTCTGGTGGTGGTTGGGCACGGTATGGTCGGCCATCATTTTCTCGAAAATTGCGTCAGCCGCAATCTGCATCAGCACTATCACATTATCGTCTTCGGCGAAGAGCGCTATGCGGCCTACGACCGTGTGCATCTTTCGCAATATTTCGCCAACCGGGACGCCGCGTCACTGTCGCTGGTGCAGGGGGATTTCTTTGCTGAAAACGGTATTGAGCTGCGTTTATCCCGGCAGATCGTCGATATCGATCGCGACAGCCACCTCGTGCGTACCGCCAGCGGACATGAAACCCACTGGGATAAACTGGTGCTGGCGACGGGCTCGTATCCTTTCGTTCCGCCGGTTCCCGGGCATGAACAGGCCGGCTGCTTTGTCTATCGTACGCTGGACGATCTGGACAATATTGCCGCTTATGCGGCGAATGTACGACGCGGCGTGGTGATCGGCGGTGGTTTGCTGGGGCTGGAAGCAGCGAATGCGCTCCGCCAGCTCGGGCTGGAGACCGCGGTGGTGGAGTTTGCGCCGAATCTGATGGCCGTTCAGCTGGATAACGACGGCGCGTCAATGCTGCGTCGCAAGATCGAGGCGCTCGGCGTCGGGGTGTATACCAGCAAGTCAACCACGGAGATTGCCACCGTCGATGACGGCCTGGTTCTGCGTTTTGCCGATGGCGGCGAACTCGCCACCGATATGGTGGTGTTTTCTGCCGGGATCCGCCCGCAGGATGCTCTGGCGCGCCGTAGCGGTCTGGCTGTCGGGGAACGTGGCGGGGTGTGTATCGATCATCACTGTCGCACCTCGGATGAAGATGTCTTTGCTATCGGCGAATGTGCGCTCTGGGAAGGCAAGGTTTTTGGCCTGGTCGCGCCGGGATATCAGATGGCGCGGGTGTCAGCGGCGATACTGGCCGGAGAGGAATCGGCGTTTTCCGGTGCGGATATGAGCACCAAACTGAAGCTGCTCGGCGTGGATGTCGCCTCGTTTGGTGATGCTCATGGCCGCACACCGGGGGCGCAAAGCTATCAGTGGACACACGGCCCGCAGCAGATCTACAAAAAAATTGTGGTCAGCGAGGACGGCAAAACGCTGCTCGGCGGCGTGCTGGTGGGCGATGCCGGCGAATACGCCACGCTGGTGCAGATGATGCTTAACGGCATCAGCCTGCCGGACGAACCGGAGACGTTAATTCTGCCCGCCGCGACGGGTAGCGCGCCCAAAGCGCTGGGTGTGGCGGCATTGCCGGACAGCGCGCAGATCTGTTCCTGCCATAATGTCAGTAAACGCGACATCTGCCAGGCGGTCAGCGCCGGGGCGACAGAGATAGGCGCGATTAAGCAGTGCACCAAAGCGGCGACCGGCTGCGGCGGCTGTAGCGCCCTGGTCAAACAGGTGATGGAATTCCAGCTTGCAGCCCAGGGTGTGGAGGTGAAAAAGGATATTTGTGAACATTTCCCGTACTCCCGTCAGGAGATTTATCACCTGGTGCGCGTTAACCGTATCCACACCTTTGAGCAGCTGATCGCCCGTTACGGCCAGGGGCAGGGCTGCGAAATCTGCAAACCGCTGGTGGGGTCGGTGCTGGCATCGTGCTGGAATGAGTATCTGCTCAAGCCCGCGCATCTGCCGCTGCAGGACACCAATGACCGCTACTTTGCCAATATCCAGAAAGACGGAACCTATTCGATTGTGCCGCGCATGCCGGCCGGTGAGGTGAGCGCCGACGGCCTGATCGCCATCGGTCAAATTGCAAAGCGCTATCAGCTGTACAGCAAAATCACGGGCGGACAGAGGATCGATCTGTTTGGCGCGACGCTCGACCAATTACCCGAGATTTGGCAGGCGCTGATCGAGGCCGGTTTTGAAACCGGGCATGCTTACGGCAAGTCGCTGCGGACGGTGAAATCCTGCGTGGGCTCCACCTGGTGCCGGTACGGTGTGCAGGATTCTACCGGTCTGGCGGTGACGCTGGAGCATCGTTACAAAGGCCTGCGAGCCCCGCACAAAATCAAGATGGCGGTCTCGGGTTGCACCCGCGAATGCGCCGAAGCGCAAAGCAAAGATGTCGGCGTCATCGCCACCGACAAGGGCTGGAATGTATATCTGTGCGGCAACGGGGGGATGAAACCGCGTCATGCTGATCTCTTTGCCAGCGACATGGACGACGAAACCCTGCTGCGCACGATCGACCGTTTCCTGATGTTCTATATCCGCACCGCCGATCGTCTGCAGCGCACCAGTACCTGGATGGACAATCTGGAAGGGGGGATCGACTATCTGCGCGAGGTGATTATCCACGACAGCCTCGGCATCGCGCAGGAGCTGGAACAGGAGATGGCGCGGATCGTTGAAACGTATCAGTGCGAATGGCAAACCACTCTCGCTGACCCGGACCGTCTGGCGCTGTTCCGGACCAGCGTGAACTCGCCTGTGCGCCACGGGGCAAAGCACTGGCAGGAGATTTGCGCGGTGGATGAGATCCCGGAGCAGGCGGGGATTGGCGCGCATCTTGGCGAACAGCAGATCGCGCTCTTTCGCCTGGGTAAGACGGTGTATGCGCTGGAAGATCGGGAACCCGGCAACAACGCACCTGTGCTTTCCCGCGGCATTCTGGGGGATGCGGGCGGAGAGCCGGTGGTGATCTCACCGCTGTATAAACAGCGCATCCGTCTGCGCGACGGACGCCAGTTTGAGACCGGTGAAGCTGCCGTCCGCGCCTGGCCGGCGAAAATCGAAGGCGGAAAAGTGTGGGTCAGCAGTGAAGAGCTGGTCCTGCGTGCGGAGGCATCATGACAGAAACCCGAACAACCTGTCCTTATTGTGGCGTGGGCTGCGGCGTGGTGGCCAGCGTCGAAGCTGGTGAAGTGCGGGTCCGTGGCGATGAAACGCATCCCGCCAATTACGGCAGATTATGCGTAAAAGGCTCGGCGCTCGGCGAGACAACGGGCTTGCAGGGGAGATTGTTGCGTCCGATGCTGAATGATGAGGAGGTTGACTGGGCGCAGGCCCTGGCGGCAGCGGGCAGCCGCTTACGCGAGATTATCGCCACGTATGGGCCCCAGGCTGTGGCGTTTTATGCCTCCGGCCAGCTTCTGACGGAGGACTACTACGCCGCCAATAAGCTGATGAAAGGCTTTATCGGTGCGGCCAATATCGACACCAATTCGCGGCTGTGTATGTCATCGGCGGTGACGGGCTATAAACGTGCGTTCGGCGAAGACATCGTGCCGTGCAGCTATGAGGATGTAGAGAACACCGATCTGGTGGTGCTGGTGGGGTCGAATGCGGCATGGACGCATCCGGTGCTGTTTCAGCGGCTGGTGCAGGCGCGACAGGCTAATCCGGCGCTGAAAGTGGTGGTCATTGATCCGCGCCGCACGGCGACCTGCGATATTGCCGATCTGCATCTCGCCCTGACGCCGGGAAGCGATGCGGGGTTGTTTGTGGGGTTACTGGAATGCATTCAGGGTGGGGAAAGCTGGCCCGCGGAGCGCGTGGCGGCGTTTTGTGGTCTGACTGTGACAGAGGTGAACGCGTTTTATCACGCGTTTATCACCGCGCCGCGCGCCGTCACGCTCTACACCATGGGCATCAATCAATCTTCCAGCGGTAGCGACAAATGTAACGCCATTATTAACGTCCATCTGGCCAGCGGGAAATTTGCCCGTGAGGGATGTGGCCCCTTTTCGTTGACCGGACAGCCAAACGCGATGGGCGGTCGCGAAGTGGGCGGGCTGGCGAACCAGCTCGCCGCGCATATGAATTTCGAACCGGACGATCTTTCGCGCGTGGCACGCTTCTGGGGAACCGAACGTCTGGCGCAGACGCCGGGGCTGATGGCCGTTGAGTTGTTCGATGCGATAGCGCGCGGCGAGGTCAAAGCGGTGTGGATCATGGGCACCAACCCGGCGGTGTCGCTGCCGGATAGCCATGCCGTGTGTCAGGCGCTGGCGGCCTGTCCGCTGGTGATCGTCTCTGAAGTGATGCGGGACACCGATACCAGTCGCTTTGCGCATATTCGTTTTCCGGCGTTAGGCTGGGGAGAGAAAAATGGCACGGTGACCAACTCTGAACGCCGCATCTCACGCCAGCGCGCTTTTCTGGCGGCGCCGGGTGAGGCTAAACCGGACTGGTGGATCATCGCGCAGGTGGCGCATCAGCTGGGCTACGGCGAGGCATTTCGCTGGCAGCACCCGCAGGAAATTTTCTGCGAGCACGCCGCATTATCAGCTTTTGAGAACGACGGGTCGCGGGCGTTTAACCTGCGTGACCTTGTCACGTTAACCCGTGAACAGTGGGATAATTTGCCACCGTATCAATGGGCTGCCGGAGCGCTGGTGCAACGTCATATTGTCGCGATTGAACCGCAAACACATGGCGCAATGCCGGATGCGCTTTATCCTTTGCTGTTGAACAGCGGTCGAATTCGGGATCAGTGGCATACCATGACCCGCACGGGGTATGTCGCCCGACTGATGCAGCACATTGCTGAGCCGCAGGTGGAGGTGTCTGTCGCCGATGCTGCTCGCTTTGCGTTGCAGGATGGGCATCTCGCGCGCCTCAGCTCCCCGCGCGGGGTGATGGTGGCCAGAGTGCGTATCAGCGCCGGACAGCCGCAGGGACAGCTTTTTGCGCCCATGCACTGGAATGGCTGTTTTGCCCGCCAGGGGAAAGTGAACGCGCTGGTGGAAGGGCGCTGTGATCCCCATTCCGGGCAGCCGGAAAGCAAGCAGACGGCGGTGCGAATCACGCCCTGGCAGCCGGGATGGCAGGGGGAACTTTACGCCCGCACGTTGCCTGAACTTCCTGCGTTTGTTTACTGGTGGCGTAAGGCCGCAGCGGGCGTGGAGCATCTGACGCTGGCAAGTGATAAACCGCTGCTGGACGGGATAATGACGCACTGCAACGCCCACGGATGGCAACTGCAGATCGCCCGGACCAGCGAGCGGAGCAGCGTACTGGCCTGGCATAACGGTGAATTGATGCTGGGGTACTGGGAAGGAACAACGCTTCCCGAGCTGGCGCATTCCTCTGTTGTCCCGGCGTTCAGCCATCCGCCGGTTGCGCTCGTTGAGCGTCATGCGCTGCTGGCAGGACGTGCCGCTGACGAGCGCGTCGAGCAGGGGCGGATTATCTGTAGCTGTTTTGGGATCGGTGAAACGGTCATTCGCGAAGCCATTGCGGGTGGATGTCATTCCGCGGCAGCGCTGGGCGCGAAACTGCGCTGCGGCACGAATTGCGGCTCGTGCGTGCCGGAGTTGAAGGGGCTGATTGCAGAATGCTCTGCGAAGCAGAAAGTGGCGTAACGGCGATGTATTGTCTGCATCTGACGATGTGCAGCCGGATAAAAACGCAGCGGCCGGTTTTGCACTCACATGGACCAATTCATTGCTGTGAATGACGTGAAGAGGGGCTCGCGGCGATTCAGGATATTCCTGAAATTCCCCATAAGGCTGCAAAAAATTCCATAACACGCTAAGGTAACGACTGCTCTCAAGTCAGATCTGGATCACAGTTACGACATTAATGGTTGCTTCACCCCATCTTCGCTCGCGGTTTTTACTCCTCCTTTTTCTGGCCGGAGGCGTTTGCGCTGCGCCGAATTCCTTCGTGCAACAGGCGCAAAATCCCTTTGATAACAATGGCGATAGCCTGCCGGATCTGGGCATGGCAACCCCCACGGGCGAAAGTGAAAAACATCTGGCGGAGATGGCGAAAGCCTTTGGCGAGGCGAGTATGACCGATAACGGCCTGACCACCGGTGAACAGGCTCGTCAGTTTGCATTCGGGAAAGTCCGTGATGCGGTCAGCGGCGAGGTCAACCAGCAGATCGAATCCTGGCTTTCGCCCTGGGGGAACGCCAGCGTCGATTTGCTGGTGGATGACGAGGGCAAATTTACCGGCAGCAGCGGCAGATGGTTTATCCCGTGGCAGGACAATAATCGCTATCTGAGCTGGAGTCAGCTTGGCCTGACCCAACAAAGCGACGGGCTGGTGAGCAATGCGGGGATTGGCCAGCGTTGGGTCGCGGGGAGATGGCTCCTGGGCTACAACACGTTTTACGACAATCTGCTGGATGAGAATTTACAGCGCGCCGGGCTGGGGGCAGAAGTCTGGGGCGAAAACCTGCGTTTATCGGCAAACTACTACCAGCCTTTCGCCAGCTGGCGCGACAGCTCGGACGTGCAGGAGCAGCGAATGGCGCGCGGCTATGACGTGACGGCCAAAGCCTGGGTGCCGTACTTTCACCATTTCAACACCAGCGTCAGCTTTGAACAGTATTTCGGCGATAACGTCGATCTGTTTCGCAGCGGGACGGGGTATCACAATCCCATGGCGGTCAATCTGGGGCTTGATTACACGCCGGTTCCGCTGCTGACTTTCTCTGCGGCCCATAAACAGGGCGAGAGCGGCGTTAGCCAGAATAATCTGGGGATGAAGCTCAACTATCGTTTCGGCGTGCCGTTGAAAAAACAGCTGTCGTCGGACGAAGTGGCGATAACGCGCTCGTTGCGCGGCAGTCGATATGACGCCGTGGAGCGGGCAAGTCTGCCGGTGATGGAGTTCCGTCAGCGTAAAACGCTGTCGGTGTATCTGGCGACGCCGCCGTGGGATTTACATCCGGGTGAGACCGTGAACCTTAAGCTGCAGGTGCGCAGCACTCACGGGGTTCGACAGCTTCACTGGCAGGGCGAGACACAGGCGCTGAGCCTGACGGCACCAGCACAAGCCAAAAGCACTGATGGCTGGAGCGTGATAATGCCAGCCTGGGATGACCGTGAAGGGGCGACGAATCGCTGGCGTCTGTCGGTGGTGGTAGAGGATGAAGATGGGCAGCGTGTCTCTTCCAATGAGATCACGCTCTCTCTGTCGCAACCGCTGGTGGCGTTGCCTGATAACGATCCGCGATGGAACCTGCTGCCAGAAGAGTGAAATTAGAAAATACGTTCCTGATGTACCCATACCGCGGCTTCGACGCGTGATTTCAGCTTCATTTTCTTCAGCATATGTTTCACATGGACTTTAACCGTGCTTTCGGTGATATCCAGACGACGGGCGATCATTTTGTTTGGCAGACCTTGCGCAATCAGCTTCAGGATGTCGCGTTCACGCGGGGTCAGCTGTGTAACATCCCGGTCAGAAGTGGCGCGGTTGGCGCGCAGGCTGGCGGCTAATACCGGGGTCAGCGCTTCGCTCAGCACCATCTCACCCGCGGCAGCCTGTTGCAGCGCTTTGAGCAGATCTTCCGGTTCCATATCTTTGAGCAGATAGCCATCCGCGCCGCGTTTAAGTGCGGTGACCACGTCTTCTTCATGGTTTGATACGCTAAACACCACGATACGACCGGACAGCGATTTTTCCCGCAGTTTATCCAGCGTTTCCAGACCATTCATGCCAGGCATATTGAGATCGAGCAGGATCAAATCAGGATCGAGAGACTCGGCAAGTTCAATGCCTTGCTCGCCGTTGCTGGCCTCTCCCACGACGGTAATATCTTCCGCCATGCTGACAAGTTGTTTTACACCGGTGCGCAGCATCGGATGATCGTCGATCAACAGAATGGTTGCCGGCTCCTGATTAATCATGGTTTTCTCCTTGAGAAGTGATAAGGGGCTTTTCGGGAATAAAGGTCACCACTACTTCAGTCCCGCCAGTCTCAGCCCGGCGAATCTGGCAATCACCGCGCAAGCTTTGGGCGCGGTCTCGCATAATGATTAAACCATAGTGGTTAGTTCTTTCAGCGTTTTCCGGCACGCCGCGGCCGTTATCCTGAACAACCAGTTTTACCTGATTGTTGTGTTGATTGACGGTAACGGTCACCGCCGTCGCGCCAGCATGTTTAAGGACATTGCTCAGGGCTTCGCGGGCGATCTGTAATAAATGAATCGCCTGATGCGAAGGCACAAAACGCGGCGGAAGTTGGTAATCGAGCTTCACCGGGAACCCGAGCCGGGCGCTGAACTCATGACAGCTCGACTCCAGCGCCGGGCGTAAACCCGGCTCGGTGAGCTGCAGACGGAAGGTGGTGAGCAGCTCACGAAGCTGTACCCATGAGGTATTCAGCTCATTGCGTATCTGGCCCAACAGCTGTTTGCTGCTTTCGGGCAGGGCGTCATCCTGCATTTGCAGGCAGCTGACCTGCATCTTGATACAGGAAAGCGACTGGGCGATGGAGTCGTGAAGCTCGCGGGCGATGGTGGCGCGTTCTTCCATCACGATCAATTGCTGCTGTTTTTCCTGGTGTCTGTCGAGCGCCAGCGTCGCGGTCAACTGCTCGACCAGGGTATCGACGAGCTGCTGTTGATCGTGGCTCAAATGGCGGCCGGTCGGGAGGGTCGCCAGGAGAATACCGTATTGGGTATGGCTGTCCGTGAGACGCCATTTTAGCGTGGTCCCACCGCTGGTCAAAGGAGGCAGCCCGCGCGGGCAGAGATGACAGCCTTTATCGTCGCAGGAGAGATCGGACTGACAGGTAAATTCCTGATGGTTTTCTTCATCTTCGACGTCATAAACGCGCAGTTCGATGTCGTGGAGAAGTGTCAGATTTTGCAGACCGTTGAGCACCGGTGAAAGGCGCTCACAAAGCGGAACCTGTGAATGCAGGCGACGGTTTGCCTGCCATAAGAAAGAGAGAATTTCGTTCTTTTGCTCCAGGCCGGCCGTTTTTTCTTGTACGCGTTTTTCCAGCACCGCGTAGCTTTCGGCCAGTTCGCCTGACATATCATTCAGCGCCTGGCCGAGCATTGCCATCTCGTTGCGGCCGCTGACGTGGGCGCGTTGGGTAAAATCACGCGCCGTTACGGCGCGCGCGACGGCCAGTAATTGCTGCCACGGATATAATAAGCGCGCCCTTAGCCAGACAATGGTGAAAAGCAGCAGTAAGGCCATAAAGGCCGCCATCACCCGATGCACCATCACCACCCGTTCGATGCGCAGTTCAGTGGTGTGATCGAAAGAAGAGACCAGCGTGTCGATGCGGCTGACAAAACTTGCGACGTCTCCGGCAACCGTGTCGGCGCTGTGCGCCTGCTGCAGGCCGGGTTCGAGTTGGCCGCGCCAGTAGGCCTGTAAGGCCCTCAACTGCGTCTGTTGACCGTCCCGACGGGCGGCGAATTCCAGCTCGGGGCTGAAAGCGGTGCGCTCCATCTCGTCCAACAGCGGTTTATCCTCTGCCGTGAGCGGCACGGCGGCCAACAGGCGATAACTCTGCATACGCAACGAGCCTGCCTCGTTAATGGCATGCGCGCTACCCTGTACACCCTGTACCAGCCAGCCAGAGATCGCCATGCCGGTCACACCAATAACGGTGGACAGCAAGACGATAAGGGCTAACTGATTAACCAGTGTCAGCGGGGAGAAGAGTCGTTTTAACATGGGCTTGCCTGGCTCCTGATTTTGTCTGCCTCCAGGAATGGCGCTATTCTCGTGCATACCCTGGAGTATACCCATACCAACAAAGGATTACTCCTAAATTGCCGCAGGGGTAATAGTCAGGGGGCGGTTTCGATCGTAAACCGTCAGCACTGTGAAAAACCACACCTTTTTTGCCGAAAAAGCCTACTCACTAAGGGTGATGGCGTTTTTTTGACCGTCAAACCGTCAACTTTTCCTTTGATTTATATCAACTTAGATCCAGCCTAAACCCCTAATGTTTGCGGCATCATTCGAAAATCAGAGGTGTCTATGAGTCACTCAACTGCCCCCGAAAGGGCATCCGGTGCTGTTATAACAGAGTGGCGTCCGGAAGATCCGGCGTTCTGGCAACAGCGCGGGCAACGTGTAGCAAGTCGTAATCTATGGATTTCTGTTCCATGTTTGTTGTTGGCATTCTGCGTCTGGATGCTGTTTAGTGCTGTGGCAGTGAATTTACCCAAAGTTGGCTTCACCTTTACGACCGATCAGCTGTTTATGTTGACGGCTTTACCGGCGCTTTCTGGCGCGCTGCTGCGCGTTCCTTACGCGTTTATGGTTCCGCTGTTTGGCGGACGTCGCTGGACGGCATTCAGCACCGGTATCATGATCGTGCCTTGCGTTTGGCTGGGCTTTGCGGTGCAGGACACCTCCACCCCTTTTAGCGTGTTTGTGATCATCGCACTGCTGTGCGGTTTTGCCGGGGCAAACTTTGCCTCCAGCATGGCGAACATCAGTTTCTTCTTCCCGAAAGAGAAGCAGGGCGGCGCACTGGGCATTAACGGCGGCTTGGGCAATATGGGCGTCAGCGTGATGCAGTTGATTGCGCCACTGGCCATTTCGATGTCTATCTTTGCGGTCTTCGGCGGTACGGGCGTTGAACAGGCCGACGGCTCTAAGCTGTTCCTGGAAAACGCGGCGTGGATTTGGGTTCCCTTCCTGATTATCTTTACCCTGGCATCGTGGTTCTTTATGAACGACCTGTCAGCGTCTAAAGCCTCTTTGAGCGAGCAGCTGCCGGTTCTGAAACGCGCGCATTTGTGGATCATGGCGCTGCTGTATCTGGCAACGTTTGGCTCGTTTATCGGCTTCTCCGCCGGTTTTGCGATGCTGTCGAAAACCCAGTTCCCTGATGTGCAGATCCTGCATTTTGCCTTCTTCGGTCCGTTCATTGGCGCACTGGCGCGTTCAACCGGCGGGATGATTTCCGACCGTCTGGGCGGCACGCGCGTGACGCTGGTGAACTTTGTGGTGATGGCGATTTTCTGCGCACTGCTGTTCCTCACCCTGCCGACTAACGGTCAGGGCGGTAATTTTGTCGCGTTCTTCTCCGTGTTTATGGTGCTGTTCCTGACGGCCGGTCTGGGCAGTGCTTCTACCTTCCAGATGATCTCTGTGATCTTCCGTAAACTGACCATGGATCGTGTGAAAGCACAGGGTGGCAGTGAAGAGCAGGCGATGCGCGAAGCGGCGACCGATACCGCAGCCGCACTGGGCTTTATCTCTGCGATTGGTGCCATTGGTGGCTTCTTTATTCCGAAAGCCTTTGGTATCTCTCTGGATCTGACGGGTTCTCCGGCAGGAGCAATGAAAATTTTCCTCTTCTTCTATATCGCCTGCGTAGTGATCACATGGGTGGTATACGGACGTCATTCTAAAAAAAATAAGTAAGTTTGATTATCCGTTTGCGCGGCCTCAGGGCCGCGTTTTTTTTAGCATGATTTTAGTTACAACATACTTAATTGACGTCAACGGGCATGCAGCATGGGCGCTGTGATCGCCATCGCTTTGCAGCAGCATCTACTCCTTAATACCTGATATGTTAAAAAAACCCGTTCTATTTGTACGATAAATAAAAAATACATATATAAAACAGATAGATAAAAAATAAGGTTTTATACCGCTTTGGTGGTATTTGTTCTAATACCCCGTTGAAAAGACGCCGCCCGTCTTGATCGTTATCAATTCTCACCATCTTTCATAGCGTTACCTTCGCTGCAAATCAGCAATGTCGATTTAGAGAGCCACAGGCTCCACACAGGAGATACCCGATGAGCAAATTTTTGGACCGGTTTCGCTACTTCAAGCAGAAGGGCGAAACATTTGCCGATGGGCACGGCCAGGTTCTGGAAACCAACCGGGACTGGGAAGACGGTTACCGTCAACGTTGGCAGCACGATAAAGTCGTGCGTTCTACCCACGGTGTAAACTGCACCGGTTCTTGTAGCTGGAAGATCTTCGTGAAGAATGGTCTGGTGACCTGGGAGATGCAGCAGACCGACTATCCGCGCACTCGCCCCGATCTACCGAACCACGAACCGCGCGGCTGTCCACGCGGCGCAAGCTACTCCTGGTATCTGTACAGTGCTAACCGCCTGAAATATCCGCTGATGCGTAAACGCCTGATGAAAATGTGGCGTGAAGCAAAAGTGCAGCACAGCGATCCGGTGGATGCCTGGGCTTCTATTATTGAAGATGCCGACAAAGCGAAAAGCTTCAAACAGGCGCGTGGACGCGGCGGTTTTGTCCGCTCGTCCTGGCAGGAAGTGAATGAGCTGATTGCCGCCTCTAACGTCTACACCGTCAAAACTTACGGCCCTGACCGCGTGGCCGGTTTCTCGCCGATCCCGGCGATGTCGATGGTCTCTTACGCTTCCGGCGCGCGCTATCTGTCTCTGATCGGCGGAACCTGCCTGAGCTTCTACGACTGGTACTGCGATTTACCGCCAGCGTCTCCGCAGACCTGGGGCGAGCAAACTGACGTTCCTGAATCCGCCGACTGGTACAACTCCAGCTACATCATCGCCTGGGGTTCAAACGTTCCGCAGACCCGTACGCCGGATGCCCACTTCTTTACGGAAGTGCGTTACAAAGGCACCAAAACCGTTGCTGTGACGCCTGACTACGCCGAGATCGCCAAACTGTGTGACCAGTGGCTGGCACCGAAGCAGGGTACTGACGCCGCAATGGCACTGGCGATGGGCCATGTGATGCTGCGTGAATTCCACCTCGACAAACCGAGCCAGTATTTCACTGACTATGTGCGTCGCTATACCGACATGCCGATGCTGGTGATGCTGGAAGAGCGCGATGGCTATTATGCGGCAGGTCGTATGCTGCGTGCGGCTGACCTGGTGGATGCGCTGGGCCAGGAAAATAACCCGGAATGGAAAACCGTCGCCTTTAACAATGATGGCGATATGGTGGCGCCTAACGGCTCTATCGGTTTCCGTTGGGGTGAAAAAGGCAAGTGGAACCTGGAGCAACGTAACGCGACCACGGGCGAAGAGACTGAACTGCGCCTGAGCATGCTGGGCAGTCAGGACGATATCGCAGAAGTGGGCTTCCCTTACTTCGGTGGTGAGGGGACTGAGCACTTCAATAAAGTGGAGCTGGAAAATATCCTGCTGCATAAACTGCCGGTGAAGCGTCTGCAACTGGCTGACGGCTCCACCGCGCTGGTAACCACCGTTTATGACCTCACGATGGCCAACTATGGTCTGGAACGCGGTCTGAATGACGAAAATTGCGCTACCAGTTACGACGATATTAAAGCCTATACGCCGGCCTGGGCAGAGCAGATCACCGGCGTTCCGCGCGCCCACATCACCCGTATCGCACGTGAATTTGCTGACAACGCCGACAAGACGCACGGTCGTTCGATGATTATCGTGGGTGCCGGTCTGAACCACTGGTATCACCTCGATATGAACTATCGTGGGCTGATCAATATGCTGGTGTTCTGCGGCTGTATCGGCCAGAGCGGCGGCGGTTGGGCACACTATGTTGGCCAGGAAAAACTGCGTCCGCAGACCGGCTGGCAGCCGCTGGCGTTTGCCCTTGACTGGCAGCGTCCTGCGCGTCACATGAACAGCACCTCCTACTTCTATAACCACTCCAGCCAGTGGCGTTACGAAACCGTGACGGCGCAAGAACTGCTGTCGCCAATGGCGGATAAATCTCGTTATAGCGGCCATTTGATCGATTTCAACGTACGCGCCGAGCGTATGGGCTGGCTACCATCTGCGCCACAGCTGGGCACAAACCCGCTGCGTATCGCTGAAGAGGCGAAAAAAGCAGGGATGTCACCGGTGGATTACACCGTGAAATCGCTGAAAGACGGCTCGATTCGCTTTGCGGCGGAACAGCCTGAAAACGGTAAAAACCATCCGCGTAACCTGTTTATCTGGCGTTCAAACCTGCTGGGATCGTCCGGTAAAGGCCATGAGTACATGCTGAAGTACCTGCTGGGTACTGACCACGGTATTCAGGGTAAAGATCTGGGCAAACAGGGCGGCGTGAAACCAGAAGAAGTCGAGTGGAAAGATAACGGTCTCGACGGCAAGCTGGATCTGGTGGTGACCCTGGACTTCCGTCTGTCGAGCACCTGCCTGTACTCCGATATCGTGCTGCCAACCGCGACCTGGTATGAAAAAGACGACATGAATACCTCGGATATGCATCCGTTTATTCATCCGCTGTCTGCGGCCGTTGACCCGGCGTGGGACTCCAAAAGCGACTGGGAAATCTACAAGGACATCGCGAAGAAATTCTCAGAAGTATGCGTTGGACATCTCGGCGTTGAAACCGACGTGGTGACGCTGCCCATCCAGCACGACTCCGCCGCCGAACTGGCGCAGCCGCTGGATGTGAAGGACTGGAAAAAAGGCGAATGCGACCTGATCCCAGGTAAAACCGCGCCGCATATCATTCCTGTCGAGCGTGACTATCCGGCCACCTGGGAGCGTTTCACCTCCATTGGTCCGTTGATGGAGAAAATCGGCAACGGCGGGAAAGGTATCGCCTGGAATACCCAGAGCGAGATGGATCTGCTGCGTAAGCTCAATTACACCAAAGCAGACGGTCCGGCCAAAGGTCAGCCGATGCTGAACACAGCGATTGATGCAGCGGAAATGATCCTGACGCTGGCTCCGGAAACGAACGGTCAGGTGGCAGTGAAAGCCTGGGCTGCGCTCAGCGAGTTTACCGGTCGCGACCATACGCATCTGGCGCTGAACAAAGAAGACGAGAAAATCCGCTTCCGCGATATTCAGGCCCAGCCGCGCAAAATTATCTCCAGCCCGACCTGGTCTGGTCTGGAAGATGAGCATGTGTCCTACAACGCCGGGTATACCAACGTTCACGAGCTGATCCCGTGGCGCACACTGACCGGCCGTCAGTCCCTGTATCAGGACCACCAATGGATGCGTGATTTTGGTGAAAGCCTGCTGGTCTACCGTCCGCCGATTGATACGCGTTCGGTGAAAGAGGTGATGGGCGAGAAGTCGAACGGTAATCCGGAGAAAGCGCTTAACTTCCTGACACCGCACCAGAAGTGGGGGATCCACTCCACCTACAGCGATAACCTGCTGATGCTGACCCTGGGTCGCGGCGGGCCTATCGTCTGGATGAGCGAAGTGGATGCCAAAGATCTGGGCATCGTGGATAACGACTGGATCGAAGTCTTCAACAGCAACGGTGCATTGACCGCTCGTGCGGTAGTGAGCCAGCGCGTTCCTGCGGGGATGACCATGATGTACCACGCTCAGGAACGTATCGTGAACCTGCCAGGTTCAGAGATTACGCAACAGCGTGGCGGTATTCACAACTCGGTTACCCGTATTACGCCAAAACCGACCCACATGATCGGCGGCTATGCGCAACTGGCGTACAGCTTTAACTACTACGGCACTGTCGGCTCGAACCGCGATGAGTTCGTGGTGGTGCGTAAGATGAAGAATATTGACTGGTTAGACGGCGAAGGTAATGACCAGGTACAGGAGAGCGTAAAATGAAAATTCGTTCACAAGTCGGCATGGTGCTGAATCTGGATAAATGCATCGGCTGTCATACCTGCTCAGTCACCTGTAAAAATGTCTGGACCAGCCGTGAAGGTGCCGAATACGCGTGGTTCAATAACGTTGAAACCAAACCGGGCACCGGCTTCCCGACTGACTGGGAAAACCAGGAAAAATGGAAGGGCGGTTGGATCCGTAAGATCAACGGCAAACTGGTGCCGCGCATGGGTAACAAAGCGCTGCTGCTGGGGAAAATCTTCGCCAACCCGCATCTGCCGGGTATTGATGATTACTACGAACCGTTTGATTTTGATTACCAGAATCTGCACAACGCACCGGAAAGCAAGCATCAGCCAATTGCTCGTCCGCGCTCACTGATCACCGGTCAGCGCATGGACAAAATCAGCAAAGGCCCGAACTGGGAAGATGATCTGGGTGGCGAATTCGAAAAACTGTCGAAAGATCAGAACTTCGAAAACATGCAGAAAGCGATGTATGGCCAGTTCGAAAACACCTTCATGATGTATCTGCCGCGCCTGTGCGAACACTGCCTGAACCCGGCGTGTGTCGCGACTTGCCCGAGCGGTGCCATCTACAAGCGTGAAGAAGACGGTATCGTGCTGATCGACCAGGACAAGTGCCGCGGCTGGCGGATGTGTATTACCGGTTGTCCGTACAAAAAAATCTATTTCAACTGGAAGAGCGGCAAGTCCGAGAAGTGCATCTTCTGTTATCCGCGTATCGAAGCGGGGATGCCGACCGTCTGTTCTGAAAGCTGTGTAGGCCGTATTCGTTACCTCGGCGTGCTGCTGTACGACGCGGATGCGATTGAGAACGCGGCAAGCACTGAGAACGAGAAAGATCTCTATCAGCGTCAGCTGGATGTGTTCCTCGATCCGAACGATCCAAAAGTCATCGAACAAGCGCTGAAAGACGGCATTCCGCAGAGCGTTATCGACGCTGCACAGCAGTCGCCGGTGTACAAAATGGCGATGGACTGGAAGCTGGCGCTGCCGCTGCATCCTGAATATCGCACGCTGCCGATGGTCTGGTACGTGCCGCCGCTGTCACCGATTCAGTCCGCTGCCGATGCGGGTGAACTGGGCAGCAACGGTATTCTGCCGGATGTGGAAAGCCTGCGTATTCCGGTTCAGTACCTGGCAAACCTGCTCACCGCAGGCGATACCCAGCCGGTGCTGCTGGCCCTGAAACGTATGCTGGCGATGCGCCACTTCAAACGTGCTGAAACCGTGGACGGGGTCATTGATACTCGTGCGCTGGAAGAAGTGGGTCTGAGCGAAGCGCAGGCGCAGGAGATGTACCGTTACCTGGCAATTGCGAACTACGAAGATCGTTTCGTGGTGCCGAGCAGCCACCGTGAACTGGCTCGCGAAGCCTTCCCGGAGAAAAGCGGTTGTGGCTTTACCTTCGGTGATGGTTGCCACGGTTCAGACAGCAAATTCAACCTGTTCAACAGCCGTCGCATTGACGCGATGGATGTGACCAGCAAAACGGAGCCGCACCAATGATTGAACTCGTCATTGTTTCGCGTCTGCTCGAGTATCCGGATGCTGCCTTGTGGCAGCATCAGCAGGAACTCTTCGATGCACTCGCGTCATCTGAAAACCTGGATAAAGAAGATGCCCAGATGCTGGGCGTTTTCCTGCGCGATTTATTGTCGCAGGATCTTCTGGACGCGCAGTCTGACTACAGCCAGCTGTTTGATCGCGGCCGCGCAACGTCATTGCTGCTGTTTGAACATGTTCACGGTGAATCACGCGACCGTGGTCAGGCGATGGTCGATCTGATGGCGCAGTATGAAGCGCATGGTTTGCAGCTGGACAGCCGCGAACTGCCGGATCATCTGCCATTGTATCTGGAGTATCTGGCGCAGTTGCCACAGGCAGAAGCGTTGGGCGGATTGCAGGACATCGCGCCGATTCTGGCGCTGCTTAGTGCGCGTCTGCAACAACGTGAAAGCCGTTATGCGGTGTTGTTCGATCTGCTGGTGAAGCTCGCCAATGCGGCAATCGACACGAACAAAGTCGCCGACAAAATCGCCGATGAAGCGCGTGATGATACCCCACAGGCGCTGGATGCAGTCTGGGAAGAAGAGCAGGTGAAATTCTTTGCTGACCAGAATTGCGGCGAGTCTGAAATTTCTGCTCACCAGCGTCGTTTTGCCGGAGCTGTCGCCCCGCAATATTTGAATATCTCTAACGGAGGACAGCAATAATGCACTTCCTGAATATGTTCTTCTTCGATATCTATCCGTACATTGCGGGTACCGTGTTCCTGGTGGGGAGCTGGTTGCGTTACGATTATGGTCAATATACCTGGCGTGCGGGCTCCAGCCAGATGCTGGATCGCAAAGGCATGAACCTGGCATCAAACCTGTTTCACATCGGAATCCTCGGTGTGATTGCGGGCCATGCCTTTGGGATGCTGACGCCACACTGGATGTATGAAGCCTGGCTGCCGCTGGAAGTGAAACAGAAGATGGCGATGTTTGGCGGCGGTGCTGCCGGCCTGATGTGTCTGGTGGGCGGTCTGCTGCTGCTCAAACGCCGTCTGTTCAGTCCTCGCATCCGGGCGACCACAACGGCGGCTGACATTCTGGTGATGTCGGTGCTGGTTATCCAGTGTGCGTTGGGTCTGGCGACGATTCCTTTCTCTGCCCAACATATGGACGGCAGCGAAATGATGAAGCTGGTGGGCTGGGCGCAGTCCGTGGTGACCTTCCACGGTGGTGCATCTGAGCATCTGGAGGGTGTCGCGTTTATCTTCCGCATGCATCTGGTGCTGGGTATGACTCTGTTCGTGATATTCCCGTTCTCGCGCCTGGTGCATATCTGGAGCGTGCCTGTCGAATACTTGACGCGGAAATATCAGATTGTGCGTGCGCGTCGCTGATCGCGTTCCTGATGATTCAAACCCTGCTCCGGCAGGGTTTTTTTTTGCCTTTTTACCGGGTGGCGGCGTTGCCTTACCCGGCCTATAGGTTCGCAGATCGGTTTTGTCGCCCTGGTAAGCGCAGCGCCACCGGGGAAAACAGGTGTGCGAAAGCCGGATAAAAAAAGGAGTTTTCGGATTTGTGCAGAAAGATGGTGGCGGGGGAAGGATGACTCAGCGCGATGCGCTTCGCCCTTCGGGTCGTTGCCTGCGGCAACGCTTTCTCGCTTTGCTCGAATCGAACCTTAGTCGAAGCTTCTCATCCTTCCCCAATCGGAATATGAAATATTGCGCGATTAGCAAAGTTGAGATGCGATCTGCGAAATGGTGGCGGGGGAAGGATGACTCAGCGCGATGCGCTTCGCCCTTCGGGTCGTTGCCTGCGGCAACGCTTTCTCGCTACGCTCGAATCGAACCTTAGTCGAAGCTTCTCATCCTTCCCCAATGGGAATATGAAATATTGTGCGATTAGCAAAGTTGGGATGCGATCTGCGAAATGGTGGCGGGGGAAGGATGACTCAGCGCGATGCGCTTCGCCCTTCGGGTCGTTGCCTGCGGCAACGCTTTCTCGCTGCGCTCGAATCGAACCTTAGTCGAAGCTTCTCATCCTTCCCTGCATGGGTAGCATATGACAATGCTAAGCGATTATTTAACTGGGGAGTTTTCAAAGCGATGGTGGCGGGGGAAGGATTCGAACCTTCGAAGTCGATGACGGCAGATTTACAGTCTGCTCCCTTTGGCCGCTCGGGAACCCCGCCAGGGGTATGATGCTGTGAGCGTGAGATGGTGGTGGGGGAAGGATTCGAACCTTCGAAGTCGATGACGGCAGATTTACAGTCTGCTCCCTTTGGCCGCTCGGGAACCCCACCACGGGGTAATGCTTTACTGGCCTGCTCCCTTTTGGGAAGCGGGGCGCATCATATCAAATGACGCGCCCCTGTAAAGCATTCCTTTCAGGAAAATGAACCGTTTGCGTACTTTTTACACGTAACGTTTAAAAGCACTGCAACAGCCATTCTTCATTACAGAATGATTGTCCGGTTACCGTAAACAAACACCCGCTGAGCCAGTACCTGATACAGCGCACGGCTGAGGACGTTTTTCTCAACGTCGCGTCCGGCGCGCATCATATCTTCGGCCGTGTAGGTGTGATCCACATGAATCACGTCCTGCATAATGATCGGACCTTCATCCAGGTTGTCGTTTACGTAATGTGCCGTTGCCCCGATGATCTTCACGCCGCGTTCGTACGCCTGGTGATAAGGGCGAGCGCCAATGAAGGCAGGCAGGAACGAGTGGTGAATATTGATGATTTTATTCGGGAAGCGGGACACAAACGTCGGGGTCAGCACGCGCATGTATTTTGCCAGGACCACGTAATCCGGATTATGCGCTTCAATCGCCTGCGCCATCAGATCGTCGTGCTCTTCGCGGGTGTGTCCTTCATGGCTTACCAGCTCGAAAGGAATATCAAAACGTTCAACCAGCGTACGTAATGTGTCGTGATTACCGATGACGGCAGCAATTTCCACGTCCAGACCGCCGTAATTGGCTTTCATCAGCAGATCGCCGAGACAA
This sequence comes from Enterobacteriaceae bacterium RIT714, assembly GCA_009668015.1. Classification (GTDB taxonomy): domain Bacteria; phylum Pseudomonadota; class Gammaproteobacteria; order Enterobacterales; family Enterobacteriaceae; genus Enterobacter. The sequence goes on along the minus strand of WJYB01000001.1, from coordinate 778,459 downwards.
TGGGCTTCTTTCGTCACCAGAATGACCACCCGGCGACGTCCGGCTGGGGTTAGCTCCCGAACAGAGCCTTCCGGCAATGCGCCGTCGAGGTCCGCGAGCAGGGTCGTATCGTTAAAAATCCCCTCCAGCTCAGTGCGCATGAAGAAGCGGCCGGTGCGATGATCAACGAACTCGTTGTTCTGCACGATGTTCAGCTCATGCTTGTAGCAGATGTTGGTGATACGGGCGATTAAACCCTTCTGATCCGGACAAATGGTACGCAGAACTTTGCGTTGTAGTGATTGCATTGCGAGTCAATCCTGTTGAGTGTTTGCTTATTATTTGTGGTCAGGCGCTATTGCCCGCAACACTTTTTAAATTTATGGCCTGAACCGCAGGGGCAGGGGTCATTACGACCAAACTGCGGACGAGTTCCGTCAATATAGTACCACTGTCCGCCCTCGTGTAAGAACCGCGAGCGCTCAATGATGGCCCCGGCTTTACCGTGTTCAGTAAAACGGGCAACAAAACTGACAAAACCTTCATCAGGCGTACTGCCGGCAGAAGCCTCATAGAGCGTCAGGCCCAGCCATTGCGTATTGGCGAACCCGGCCACGATCTCCTGACGAAAATCAGCGGCATGGCAGGACGGATGCCAGGTTTTAATCAGGTAGTCTGCGTTTTTGGTCACAAAAGCAGTGTATCGGGATCGCATAAGGTGTGACGGATCCGGAGCAACCTGTTCGCCAGAAAGATATCGCTGACAACATAGGCTATACTCCAGAGCGCTACCACAGGGACAGAGTTGAGACACAATTCTCTTCCTGGAATAAAAAGTAATGGCATATAACGCCTGGGTAGCACTATGTTAACTGAGCGGTAGCTATGACGCTACGCCGGGAATTCAGGGGAAGTCTTCAGGACTCATGAGAAAGGTTAAAATTGGACTGGCGCTGGGATCAGGAGCTGCCCGGGGTTGGTCGCATATTGGCGTAATAAACGCGTTGAAACGGCTCGGTGTCGAAGTCGATCTGGTGGCAGGTTGTTCTATTGGTTCGCTGGTAGGCGCTGCTTACGCCTGCGATAAGATGCCTGAACTGGAATCATGGGTGCGTTCCTTCAGCTACTGGGACGTGCTGCGTCTGATGGATCTCTCATGGCAGCGTGGCGGATTGCTGCGCGGGGAACGGGTTTTTAACCAGTTCCGCAAAATCATGCCGTTCAAAGACATCAATAATTGCCAGATGCCGTTCGGCGCAGTGGCAACCAATCTCAGTACGGGCCGAGAGTTGTGGTTCACCGAAGGTGATATCCACCTGGCTGTGCGTGCGTCATGCAGTATGCCGGGTCTGATGGCACCGGTTCCCCATAATGGTTATTGGCTGGTGGATGGCGGCGTGGTCAATCCTGTCCCCATCTCGCTGACGCGCGCAATGGGGGCTGACATCGTCATTGCGGTGGATTTACAGCATGACGCCCATCTGATGCAGCAAGATTTGATGCCGGTGAATCTCCATAATGATGACGTGGAGGGCGAAAAGCTTGCCTGGCATGAACGATTACGCGAGCGGTTAGGCCGCGCGGCTGCACGTCGAAGCGTTTCTGCGCCGACGGCGATGGAGATTATGACCACGTCGATTCAGGTACTGGAAAATCGCCTGAAGCGAAATCGAATGGCAGGAGACCCGCCGGATATTCTGATTCAACCGTTCTGTCCGCAAATATCCACTCTCGATTTTCATCGTGCTTCAGCGGCTATTGACGCCGGTGCGCTGGCGGTCGAGAAAAAAATGGATGAACTGTTACCTTTAGTGCGGACCTCTGTCTAAGCACCGTTTTTTATGACTTCAGCAAATTCTGACAGGCGATAGAACCAATAGCATGCCACTATTCATTTATCGTCAGCCAGGGGAGAGACCATGACGCAGCCATTGTCCGGAAAACAGATTCTGATAGTTGAAGACGAACCCGTTTTCCGCTCGCTGCTGGAGTCGTGGTTATCCTCTCTGGGAGCTGACACTGCCCTTGCCAGCGATGGCGTTGATGCGCTCGAAAAAATGCGTGAAATCACACCCGATCTGATGATTTGTGATATTGCCATGCCGCGTATGAACGGCCTCAAACTCGTTGAGCATTTACGCAACGAGGGAAACCAGATACCGATTCTGGTCATCTCTGCGACCGAGAACATGGCGGATATCGCCAAAGCACTCCGACTGGGCGTGCAGGATGTTCTGTTAAAACCCGTTAAAGATTTAAACCGGCTGCGCGAAACGGTGTTTGCTTGTCTCTATCCCAATATGTTCAATTCTCGGGTAGAAGAAGAGGAACGTCTTTTCCAGGACTGGGATGCCCTGGTCAGTAATCCGCATGCTGCGTCAAAGCTTTTGCAGGAACTTCAGCCGCCGGTTCAGCAAAATATATCGCATTGCCGAATTAACTATCGCCAGCTGGTTGCTGCCGACCAGCCTGGACTTGTGCTTGATATCGCGCCGTTATCCGATAACGATCTCGCTTTTTATAGTCTTGATGTCACCCGCGCGGGTGATAACGGCGTATTAGCGGCATTATTATTGCGGGCATTGTTTAATGGCTTGCTGCAGGAACAACTCTCGCATCAGCGTCAGCGGCTTCCGGAATTGGGCGCTTTGCTTAAACAAGTGAATCATCTTTTCCGTCAGGCCAATTTACCGGGGCAATTTCCGCTGTTGGTGGGTTATTACCATAGCGAATTAAAAAATCTTATCCTGGTCTCTGCTGGTCTTAACGCCACGCTTAATACTGGCGAGCATCATATCCAGGTGAGTAACGGCGTTCCGTTAGGTACGTTAGGAACAACTTATCTCAACCAAATAAGCCACCGCTGCTCTTCATGGCAGTGCCAAATTTGGGGAGCAGGCGGACGTTTGCGCTTAATGTTGTCCACGGAATAAGCAGTTGGATTTTATTCGTCAGATAGCTTTACCTTCGTTTTACCGGCGGTGCTACTATCACTGCCAGTTTGATACGTATTTATCCTAATTGATCGGTAACGCGTCCTTTTCAGACCTGGCTTACAGGGTGAGACTGATATACTCGATGCGTTATTCATTGCATAAAGTTCAAAACTTGAACAGTTCAGGAGATTTCAATGGCTGCCCTAAATTCGAAAGTAACAAAGGCCGTTATCCCGGTAGCGGGATTGGGAACAAGGATGCTACCGGCAACAAAGGCTATTCCGAAAGAAATGCTGCCTTTGGTTGATAAGCCATTAATCCAGTATGTCGTCAATGAGTGTATTGCCGCAGGCATCACTGAAATTGTGCTGGTGACTCATTCTTCCAAAAACTCGATTGAAAACCATTTCGATACCAGTTTTGAACTGGAAGCCATGCTGGAAAAACGTGTGAAACGTCAGCTGCTGGAAGAGGTGCAGTCTATCTGTCCACCTCACGTGACCATCATGCAGGTGCGTCAGGGGCTTGCTAAGGGCCTGGGACACGCGGTGCTGTGCGCGCACCCGGTAGTAGGTAATGAGCCAGTGGCCGTTATTCTGCCGGACGTGATCCTCGATGAGTTCGAATCGGACCTGTCTCAGGACAACCTCGCTGAGATGATTAAACGCTTCGACGAAACTGGCAGCAGCCAGATCATGGTTGAGCCTGTAGAGGACGTGACGGCTTACGGTGTTGTTGACTGTAAGGGCGTTGAGCTGAAGCCGGGTGAGAGCGTGCCGATGGTGGGTGTGGTTGAGAAACCTAAAGCCGACGTAGCACCGTCTAACCTCGCGGTTGTTGGTCGTTACGTTCTGAGCGCTGAAATTTGGCCACTGCTGGCGAAGACCCCTCCGGGAGCCGGCGACGAAATTCAGCTGACTGATGGCATTGATATGCTGATCGAGAAAGAGACCGTGGAAGCCTATCATATGAAAGGTAAGAGCCACGACTGCGGTAATAAACTCGGTTATATGCAGGCATTCGTAGAATATGGTATTCGCCACAATTCTCTGGGCGAAGAATTTAAAGCCTGGCTGAAAGAGACCATGGGCATTAAAAACTAATTTGCCCACGTAGATCAACAAAGCCGGTGTCAGCTATGCTACACCGGTTTTTTTACGTCTGATGAACGGGACGGGAGAGTGATGTCAGAATGTTTACATGATTGCCGGGTGCTTTATGACAGGAGAGATGGAGCCAGGGAGTAATTACGGGCAAAAAAAATCCCGTATAAAACGGGATTCTTTTGAAGGCGTGGTGATTAATCCTTGATCAGGAAATCGTCCAGTTGTTTGCCTTGCTCATCCATGGCTTTCTTGATTACCGCAGGCGTACGGCCCTGACCGGTCCAGGTTTTAGTTTCGCCATTCTCATCAACGTAGCTATATTTAGCCGGACGAGCAGCGCGTTTTGCTTTGGTACCTGTTTTTGCTGCAGCCATGCTGTTCAGTAATTCGTTTGGATCGATACCATCAGCAATCAGCATTTCACGATATTGTTGCAGTTTACGAGTGCGTTCTTCGATTTCAGCAGCAGCAGCGCTTTCTTCTTCACGACGTTCATTAACAACGACTTCTAATTTTTCCAGCATTTCTTCCAGCGTTTCGAGGGTACATTCTCTGGCCTGCGCACGAAGAGTACGGATGTTGTTCAGAATTTTAAGTGCTTCGCTCATTGTAGTAATCTCAAACTTATATTGGGGTGGTTTGTTGTCCTAATAATAGAGTGATAATTTGAGATGTGCAATAGGTGGGAATGTAAGGAATTCAAAAAATAGTTAATATCCCGCATCACTATTTATTACGCTAACTTAAATTTCATTGCCAACAAGGTCGGTTTTTTATCACCGCAATTGGTGCAGAGCAGCAGTGACTGTGTTTGATTTTGTGACGACACGCTAATCGATTTTAGTTTCGGCGGATAAATATCAACCTTTTGTATTACTCACTTCAGGCGTCAGGTTGCAGCAATAGTTAATAAATATTGAATCCTGAACCGGGTTGATTCCACTATAAGCATCAGGTCTTGCTTAGAGACATACCTCGATTGAGATAAATCTTGAGTATGTTTACTTCCTGTTTTACCGCATTATTTTGTTAATCAGATCGAATGCTGACAATACATTTGCCGCATCGCCTGTGCGTTGCGTCGCGGATGGTAAGACAAAATATGGTACAATCAACCATCGGGAATATTACACATTGATTAGGGTTTAGGGGCCAATGGCACAACTTTATTTCTACTATTCAGCAATGAATGCCGGGAAGTCTACGGCGCTGCTGCAATCTTCCTATAATTACCAGGAAAGAGGCATGCGTTCTATCGTCTATACGGCGGAGATTGATGATCGCTTCGGCGCGGGTAAAGTGAGCTCACGTATAGGCTTGTCGTCCCCTGCAAAGCTCTTTAATAACCAGACCGACCTGCTTACTGAAATCCGTGCAGAACACGCGCGAGCGCCTGTACATTGCGTTCTGGTGGATGAAAGCCAGTTCTTAACCCGCCATCAGGTACATGCGCTGTCAGAAGTTGTCGATCAGCTGGATATTCCCGTGCTGTGCTACGGATTACGTACCGATTTTCGCGGTGAACTGTTTATTGGCAGCCAGTATTTACTCGCCTGGTCCGATAAACTGGTTGAACTGAAAACAATATGTTTCTGCGGACGTAAAGCCAGCATGGTGCTTCGTTTGGATCAAGAAGGGAAGCCCTACGCAGAGGGTGAGCAGGTGGTGATTGGTGGCAATGAACGCTATGTATCGGTCTGCCGCAAACATTATAAAGAAGCGTTGGTGACAGGCTCATTGACGGCTATTCAGGAACAAGAGCGGCGATAAAACGTCTCCGACCATTTGTTGGTAAGCCATCGTCAGAGATAAAAAAACCCGCCAGAGGCGGGTTTTTTATTCAGGCTATCAATTAAGCGCTTTTCTTCGCTTTCTTGTCAGCTTTAACCGGTGCGTCAACTTTCGTCGCAACGGTATTATCTTCGCTGAATTCACGGCCGTAGTAGGTATCCAGCAGAATCTGTTTCAGCTCGGAGATCAGTGGGTAGCGTGGGTTAGCACCTGTACACTGGTCATCAAACGCATCTTCAGACAGCTTGTCAACGTGCGCCAGGAAGTCAGCTTCCTGAACACCTGCTTCACGGATAGACTTAGGAATGCCCAGTTCAGCTTTGATGCTGTCCAGCCACGCCAGCAGTTTCTCAATTTTTGCAGCGGTACGGTCACCAGGAGCGCTCAGACCCAGGTGGTCAGCGATTTCAGCGTAGCGACGACGGGCCTGTGGGCGGTCGTACTGGCTGAAAGCAGTCTGTTTAGTTGGGTTATCGTTGGCGTTGTAACGGATAACGTTTGAAATCAACAGGGCGTTCGCCAGACCGTGTGGAATGTGGAACTGTGAACCCAGTTTATGAGCCATCGAGTGACAGACACCCAGGAAGGCGTTCGCAAACGCAATACCTGCGATAGTCGCGGCACTGTGTACACGTTCACGGGCGACCGGGTTTTTGGAGCCTTCATTGTAAGATGCTGGCAGGTTCTCTTTCAGCAGTTTCAATGCCTGCAATGCCTGGCCGTCTGAGAACTCTGATGCCAGCACGGAAACGTAAGCTTCCAGGGCGTGAGTCACCGCATCCAGACCACCGAAAGCACACAGTGATTTCGGCATATCCATTACCAGGTTGGCGTCAACAATCGCCATATCCGGGGTCAGGGCGTAGTCAGCCAGTGGGTATTTCTGACCCGTAGCGTCATCGGTCACAACCGCAAATGGGGTTACTTCTGAACCGGTACCGGAAGTGGTGGTGACGGCAATCATTTTTGCTTTCACGCCCATTTTCGGGAACTTGTAGATACGTTTACGGATGTCCATAAAGCGCAGCGCCAGTTCTTCGAAGTGGGTTTCCGGATGCTCGTACATCACCCACATGATTTTGGCCGCATCCATTGGGGAGCCGCCGCCCAGCGCGATAATCACGTCTGGTTTGAAGGAGTTCGCCAGTTCCGCACCTTTACGAACAACGGTCAGCGTTGGGTCAGCTTCAACTTCGAAGAAGACTTCAGTTTCGACGCCTGCTGCTTTCAGCACAGAGGTGATCTGGTCTGCATAGCCGTTGTTGAACAGGAAACGGTCAGTCACGATGAGCGCACGTTTGTGGCCATCAGTAATCACTTCATCCAGCGCAATTGGCAGAGAGCCACGGCGGAAGTAGATAGATTTCGGAAGTTTGTGCCACAACATGTTTTCAGCTCGCTTAGCAACGGTTTTCTTGTTGATCAGGTGCTTAGGACCAACGTTTTCAGAGATGGAGTTACCACCCCATGAACCACAACCCAGAGTCAGGGAAGGCGCGAGTTTGAAGTTATACAGGTCACCGATACCACCCTGAGAAGCAGGGGTGTTAATCAGGATACGGGCAGTTTTCATCATCTGACCGAAATGAGCCACACGTTCTGGCTGGTTATCCTGGTCGGTGTACAGGCAAGAGGTATGACCGATACCGCCCATCGCCACCAGTTTTTCAGCTTTAACCACCGCATCTTCGAAATCTTTCGCACGATACATCGCAAGCGTAGGAGACAGTTTTTCGTGTGCGAACGGTTCGCTTTCATCAACAACTTTCACTTCACCGACAAGGATCTTCGTGGTTGCCGGAACGGTGAAACCTGCGAGTTCTGCGATTTTATAAGCGGGCTGACCCACGATTGCGGCATTCAGAGCGCCATTTTTCAGGATGATATCCTGAACGGCTTTCAGTTCTTTGCCCTGCAGCATGTAAGCGCCGTGGCTTGCGAAACGTTCGCGAACTGCGTCGTATACCGAGTCAACAACCACAACTGACTGCTCAGACGCACAGATGACGCCATTGTCGAAGGTTTTGGACATCAGAACAGAAGCGACAGCACGTTTGATATCAGCTGTTTCGTCGATAACAACAGGGGTGTTACCTGCGCCTACGCCGATGGCTGGTTTACCAGAGCTGTATGCTGCTTTAACCATGCCTGGGCCACCTGTTGCCAGGATCAGGTTAATGTCAGGGTGATGCATCAGCGCGTTGGACAGTTCAACAGAAGGTTGGTCAATCCAGCCGATCAAATCTTTAGGTGCGCCAGCAGCGATAGCGGCTTGCAGCACGATATCTGCTGCTTTATTGGTGGCATCTTTAGCACGTGGATGTGGGGAGAAGATGATTGCGTTACGGGTCTTCAGGCTAATCAGAGATTTGAAGATAGCAGTAGAAGTCGGGTTAGTTGTCGGAACGATACCGCAAATAATGCCGATAGGTTCAGCAATCGTGATCGTACCAAAAGTGTGATCTTCTGACAGCACGCCACAGGTTTTCTCATCTTTATAGGCGTTGTAGATATACTCAGAAGCAAAGTGGTTTTTGATCACTTTATCTTCAATGATACCCATGCCGGATTCGGCAACGGCCATTTTAGCGAGAGGGATTCGAGCATCTGCAGCAGCCAGTGCGGCCGCGCGGAAGATTTTATCAACCTGTTCTTGGGTGAAATTGGCATATTCACGCTGGGCTTTTTTCACGCGCTCGACGAGTGCGTTCAGTTCAGCGATGTTGGTAACAGCCATAATGCTCTCCTGATAATGTTAAACTCTTTTAGTAAACCAGCGCTCGATACGACACCAGTATAGTAGAGGTGGTCGTCATTGCGTAACACACAATAAAACAATGGGTTATGCAAACACGTGCACACTAATTTACTAAAAGAGCCTTACCTTAGCATCATACCTTTTGAGGATTGATCTCCCTGGCGGCGTCATCAAGATTACTCACTTCTGAGTACGGAAAATATGATCTACATCAATTTATACCTAAGCTGATACCTTTCAGCACGGTATTTCGAGCATTATTTTCAAGTGTTAAATAATTACAAAAGTAATGGAGCCAATACTAGCATTGATTCACATATGATTAACACATGAAAATCATAGCGTTTTGGCGGAGATTTCTGGTGAAGTATGCTGATAAAAAGCGTATCTTCAGCGCGGATTTAACCCTATTTCATTTGTTGTCCGGGCATGCTGATTTGCGGAGTTAACTGTGACCCCATTGCTCTTTGATTTTTCGACCTATTTTAAATTTTTTATTGGTTTGTTTGCGCTAGTGAACCCGGTCGGGATTATCCCGGTCTTCATTAGTATGACCAGTTACCAGACGGCAGTGGCCAGAAACAAGACCAACCTGACGGCAAACATGTCGGTCGCCATTATTCTGCTGACATCCCTTTTTCTCGGTGATTCCATTCTGCAGATCTTCGGGATATCCATCGACTCCTTCCGTATTGCCGGCGGCATTCTGGTCGTGACCATTGCTATGTCGATGATCAGCGGAAAACTGGGGGAAGATAAGCAGAATAAGCAGGAGAAATCAGAAACGGCGGTCCGCGAAAGTATCGGCGTGGTGCCGCTGGCATTGCCGCTGATGGCCGGGCCGGGGGCGATCAGTTCAACCATCGTCTGGGGAACCCGCTATCACAACTGGGTGCATCTGCTGGGCTTTTCTGTCGCCATCGCGCTCTTTGCCCTGTGCTGCTGGGGGGTGTTCCGCATTGCCCCGTGGCTTGTGCGTTTGCTTGGTCAGACCGGGATTAACGTCATTACCCGTATTATGGGGTTACTGCTGATGGCACTGGGTATCGAATTCATCGTCACCGGAATAAAAAGTATTTTCCCGGGTCTACTGAATTAGCGGTTTCATATGAAAGAACGGAGTCCGTGGCTCCGTTCTTTACGTTATTATCAGTAAATCATATAAATAAAGTTGAAAATTTCACAAGACATAATAAATTCTGCTAATAAAACCCTTTTCTTACATTTCAGCAACTTAGTGTTTTTCTGTCCTTTCCCCTGCACATAAACCGCGCAATCACTCTGTTATTTTACTCACACCATACTCTTGGGCTTGCTGTGGGATTACTGAAATGATATTAGTAATTTCAACATTCCCCCAGTCGAATGTGCTAAATAATAACCAATTGTTAATTTTTTGTACAAATGCCAGTCAGAACCATCGCCCCGAGGCGTTTGGTGAATGCGATTGAACTATCACATTGAATCACTGGTGTTTTTTGTATGTTAGATGTGTGGCAGGACGCCCTCCAGAAAAACGGTACTCACCGTAAAAGAGAATTGCTTAACAAATTTGCAAAATGTATTGGCGCGAATTTAAGCCATTTGGTACTTTCCGGCCTTATATTTCGTCAGCGCATTAATCCCGGATGAGAATGATTTTCAAATAAAACCCTCGTCCCGCCAGATACCACACGCCTCAGAACAGGGGAGGCGTGTTAAGAATCGACGCAAGGTGGCCAAACGAGTCATCAGTAATAAGTACAGTCGGTGATAGCAAGAAGTACACGACCTGACAGCAGCTAAACTCCTGCGTTGTTCAGGACCCCACAGGGGAATTAAACAGGCTGGAAATAAAACCAGTAATAATAATGAGTGGAGTATCAACACAATGTCCATCATCACAAAAAAAAGTCTGATTGCCGCGGGAATTTTCACTGCGCTAATCGCGGGTAACATGGCAATGGCTGCCGATGTCCCGGCTGGTATCACGCTGGCAGAAAAGCAGACCATGATTCGCAACAACGGCGCTGAACCACAGTCGCTGGACCCGAATAAAATTGAAGGCGTTCCGGAAGCAAACATCAGCCGCGATCTCTTTGAAGGTCTGCTGATTACTTCGACAAAAGATGGCCACCCGATTCCGGGCGTGGCGGAAAGCTGGGATAACAAAGACTTTAAAGTCTGGACATTCCACCTGCGTAAAGACGCAAAATGGTCCAACGGTGAGCCTGTCACCGCACAAGATTTCGTATATAGCTGGCAGCGTCTGGTCGATCCTAATACAGCCTCTCCTTACGCCAGCTATCCGCAGTATGGCCACATCCTGAACGTTGATGAAATCATCGACGGCAAAAAGAAACCTTCTGAGCTGGGCGTTAAAGCGGTCGATGACCATACCCTGGAAGTGACCCTGAGCGAACCGGTTCCTTATTTCTACAAACTGCTGGTTAACCCTGCCATGTCACCGGTCAACAAAGCCGCCATCGAAAAATTCGGTGAGAAATGGACTCAGCCAGCCAACATCGTGACCAACGGTGCGTACAAGCTGAAAGACTGGGTTGTAAACGAACGTATCGTGATGGAGCGTAATACTAACTACTGGGATAACGCGAAAACCATCGTCGATCAGATTACCTATCTGCCGATCTCCTCGGAAGTGACCGACGTAAACCGCTACCGCAGCGGTGAGATCGACATGACCTATAACAACCTGCCGATCGAACTGTTCCAGAAACTGAAAAAAGAGATCCCGGCCGAAGTCCACGTTGACCCATATCTGTGTACTTACTACTACGAAATCAACAACCAGAAAGCACCGTTCAATGACGCTCGCGTACGTACCGCGCTGAAACTGGGTCTGGATCGCGATATCATCGTGAATAAAGTAAAAGCGCAGGGCGACCTGCCAGCGTACGGTTACACGCCGCCGTACACTGACGGCGCGAAGCTGACCAAGCCAGAGTGGTTCTCCTGGACTCAGGAAAAACGTAACGAAGAAGCGAAAAAACTGCTGGCTGAAGCAGGCTACACCGCAGACAAACCGCTGACGTTCAACCTGCTGTATAACACCTCCGATCTGCACAAAAAACTGGCCATCGCCGCGTCCTCCATCTGGAAGAAAAACCTGGGTGTGGATGTGAAGCTGGTGAACCAGGAGTGGAAAACCTTCCTGGATACCCGTCATCAGGGTAACTATGACGTGGCGCGTGCGGGCTGGTGTGCGGACTACAACGAACCGACCTCCTTCCTGAATACCATGCTGTCCGACAGCTCGATGAACACCGCGCACTATAAGAGCCCGGCCTTTGACGCGATCATGAAAGATACGCTGAAAGTGACCGACGAAGCGCAGCGTACGGCACTGTACGACAAAGCGGAGCAACAGCTGGGTCAGGACTCTGCGATTGTGCCGGTTTACTACTACGTGAACGCGCGCCTGGTGAAACCATGGGTTGGCGGTTATACCGGCAAAGACCCGATGGATAACATCTACACCAAAGATCTGTACATCATTAAGCATTAATGGCAATCCGTGGGGCAAAGCGATTTGCCCCACCGTGTCTTAATTCATCGCACAATATACACGGCAACGTTCAGGAATATCTGGACGAGCTGGTGTAAAAGGCACACGCCAGAAGGTACGGGCAATGTTGAAATTTATCCTACGTCGCTGTCTTGAAGCGATTCCGACGCTCTTTATTCTTATTACGATTTCGTTCTTCATGATGCGACTCGCTCCCGGGAGTCCGTTCACCAGCGAACGCGCGCTGCCGCCAGAAGTGATGGCGAACATCGAAGCCAAATATCATTTAAACGATCCTATCTCTACGCAGTATTTCAATTACCTGAAACAACTCGCGCATGGGGATTTCGGGCCTTCGTTTAAATATAAAGACTATTCCGTAAACGACCTGGTGGCTTCAAGCTTCCCCGTTTCGGCTAAATTAGGCGCCGCGGCATTCTTCCTCGCCGTTATTCTTGGCGTGAGTGCAGGCGTTATCGCCGCGCTTAAACAAAATACCAAATGGGACTATACCGTCATGGGGATCGCCATGACCGGGGTGGTTATCCCGAGTTTTGTTGTCGCGCCATTACTGGTGATGATATTCGCCATCACCCTGAAGTGGCTGCCCGGAGGCGGCTGGAACGGCGGGGCACCGAAGTACATGATCCTGCCGATGGTGGCGTTATCCCTGGCGTATATTGCCAGTATCGCGCGTATTACTCGTGGCTCGATGATTGAAGTGCTTCATTCCAACTTCATCCGCACCGCGCGGGCAAAAGGCTTGCCGATGCGTCGCATTATTCTCCGCCATGCGTTAAAACCTGCGCTGCTGCCGGTACTCTCCTATATGGGGCCCGCATTTGTTGGGATCATCACCGGGTCTATGGTTATCGAAACCATCTACGGCCTGCCGGGTATCGGTCAGCTGTTTGTGAACGGTGCGTTGAACCGTGACTACTCGCTGGTGCTGAGCCTGACCATTCTGGTCGGTGCGTTAACCATTCTCTTTAACGCCGTTGTCGATGTGCTCTATGCCGTTATCGACCCGAAAATTCGTTACTAATACTGGAGTTCGCCATGATGTTGAGTAAGAAAAACAGCGAGGCGCTGGAAAACTTCAGTGAAAAGCTCGAAGTCGAAGGGCGCAGCCTGTGGCAGGACGCCCGTCGGCGTTTTATGCATAACCGCGCGGCAGTCGCCAGCCTGGTGGTGTTGGTCTTTATCGCCTTGTTTGTGACCCTGGCGCCGATGCTGTCGCAATTCACCTACTTTGATACCGACTGGGGCATGATGTCGAGTGCGCCAGACAGTGTCTCCGGCCACTACTTTGGTACTGACTCCTCCGGGCGCGATCTGCTGGTGCGCGTGGCCATTGGTGGGCGTATCTCCCTGATGGTTGGTATCGCCGCGGCGCTGGTGGCAGTTATCGTCGGCACGCTGTACGGCTCACTTTCCGGCTATCTGGGCGGGAAGGTCGACTCCGTCATGATGCGTCTGCTTGAGATCCTGAACTCCTTCCCGTTCATGTTCTTTGTGATTCTGTTAGTCACCTTCTTCGGTCAAAACATCCTGCTGATCTTCGTGGCTATCGGGATGGTTTCCTGGCTGGACATGGCGCGTATCGTGCGTGGTCAGACGCTTAGTCTCAAACGTAAAGAGTTTATTGAAGCGGCCCAGGTGGGCGGCGTCTCCGTCAGCGGTATCGTGGTGCGCCATATCGTTCCTAATGTGCTCGGTGTGGTGGTGGTTTACGCTTCGCTGCTGGTTCCAAGCATGATCCTGTTTGAATCTTTCCTGAGCTTCCTTGGCCTTGGTACGCAAGAGCCGCTGAGTAGCTGGGGCGCGCTGTTAAGCGATGGCGCGAACTCAATGGAAGTTTCACCGTGGCTGCTGCTGTTCCCGGCTGGTTTCCTGGTGGTAACCCTGTTTTGTTTCAACTTTATCGGCGATGGCCTGCGTGATGCCCTCGACCCGAAAGACCGCTAAGGAGCGCCGCGATGACTATTATTGAAACGGCAGCTGCGCCACAGGCGCAACAGCAGAAAAACGTTCTGCTGGATGTGAAAGATCTGCGCGTCACCTTTAAAACTGCCGACGGCGACGTCACGGCGGTTAACGATTTGAACTTTGATCTGCGCGCGGGCGAAACGCTGGGGATTGTAGGTGAGTCCGGCTCCGGTAAATCGCAAACCGCATTTGCGTTGATGGGCCTGCTGGCCCCCAATGGGCGCATCGGCGGAACGGCGACGTTCAACGGCAAAAACATTCTTAATCTGCCTGAGCCGGAGTTGAACAGACTGCGTGCAGAGCAGATCTCAATGATTTTCCAGGATCCGATGACCTCGCTTAACCCCTATATGCGCGTGGGTGAACAGCTGATGGAAGTCCTGATGCTGCATAAAGGCATGAACAAAGCTGAAGCCTTTGAGGAATCGGTCAAAATGCTGGATGCGGTAAAAATGCCGGAAGCGCGTAAGCGTATGCGCATGTTCCCGCATGAGTTTTCAGGCGGGATGCGCCAGCGCGTAATGATCGCGATGGCATTGCTATGCCGCCCGAAACTGCTGATTGCCGATGAGCCAACAACGGCGCTGGACGTGACCGTTCAGGCGCAAATCATGACGCTGCTCAACGAGCTGAAGCGTGAATTTAACACCGCCATTATCATGATTACCCACGACCTCGGCGTGGTGGCGGGGATATGCGATAAAGTGCTGGTGATGTATGCCGGTCGTACGATGGAATATGGCAAGGCGCGCGATGTGTTCTATCATCCTGCGCATCCTTATTCGATCGGTTTGCTGAATGCGGTTCCGCGTCTTGATGCGGAAGGCGAATCACTGCTGACCATTCCGGGCAACCCGCCAAACCTGCTACGTCTGCCGAAGGGCTGCCCGTTCCAGCCGCGTTGTCCTCACGCGATGGAAATCTGTAACAGCGCTCCGCCGCTGGAAGAGTTTGCACCAGGCCGTCTGCGCGCCTGCTTTAAGCCGCTGGAGGAGCTGGTATGAACGCAATAGATGAAAAAAGAAATGTGCTGCTCGAAATCGCCGATCTCAAAGTCCATTTCGACATCAAAGATGGCAAACAGTGGTTCTGGCAGCCATCGAAAACGCTGAAAGCGGTCGATGGCGTCACGCTGCGCCTCTACGAAGGGGAAACTCTTGGGGTGGTGGGCGAGTCCGGCTGCGGTAAGTCGACCTTTGCCCGCGCGATCATTGGGCTGGTTAAAGCAACAGACGGTAAAGTAGCATGGCTGGGTAAAGATCTGCTTGGGATGAAGCCGGACGAGTGGCGCAACGTGCGCAGCGACATCCAGATGATTTTCCAGGATCCGTTAGCATCGCTGAACCCGCGTATGAATATCGGCGATATTATTGCCGAGCCGCTGCGCACCTACCATCCGAAAATGCCACGCCAGGAAATTCGCGATCGTGTAAAAGCGATGATGATGAAAGTCGGCCTGCTGCCGAATCTGATCAACCGTTATCCGCACGAGTTTTCCGGTGGCCAGTGTCAGCGTATCGGTATCGCGCGTGCGCTGATTCTGGAACCCAAGCTGATCATTTGCGACGAGCCGGTCTCGGCACTGGATGTCTCGATCCAGGCACAGGTCGTCAATCTGCTGCAAAAACTGCAGCGTGAAATGGGACTGTCGCTCATCTTCATCGCGCACGACCTGGCGGTGGTGAAGCACATCTCTGATCGTGTGCTGGTGATGTATCTGGGCCATGCTGTTGAGCTGGGAACCTACGATGAGGTGTACCACAATCCACTGCACCCCTATACGAAAGCTCTGATGTCTGCCGTGCCGATCCCCGATCCCGATCTGGAAAAAAATAAGACGATCCAGCTGCTGGAAGGGGAATTGCCTTCACCGATCAACCCGCCTTCAGGCTGTGTATTCCGTACACGCTGCCCAATGGCAGGCCCGGAATGCGCGCAAACCCGGCCGGTTCTTGAAGGAAGTTTCCGCCACGCGGTTTCCTGCCTGAAAGTAGACCCGTTATAATCGCAAGGGCTGACATGATGTCAGCCCTTAATTTTTGCGAGGTTAACGTGTCGCTACTCGTTTCTTCTGTTCGCCGCCGGATGTATCGCCTGTTATTTGATTTAAATACCCCATCGGGGCGTCGGTTCGAAGGCCTGTGCGCGCTGTTTGCACTACTCAGCGTTTTCATCATTTTTATTGAGTCAGGCCTGGGGACGCAGTATCACCTGACATTCAACGAATGGCATCTGTTTGTCTGGCTGGAGCTGTTCGTCACGCTGGTCTTTACCCTGGAATATTTGCTGCGTGTGTTGAGCTGGCCAAATCCGGCGAAATACGTATTTAGCTTCTGGGGTATTATTGATTTAGTCACCATCCTGCCGCTTTACGTGATGTGGCTTTGGCCGGAAATTAGCATTAATTATGTCTTTGCCTGGCGGGCAATGCGTGCCATACGTGTGTTGCGTATATTGAAGTTGCTGCGATTTATGCCGTCGCTGCGCGTGTTCTGGCAGGCAATTAATAGCGCCCGACACCAGTTAATTTTGTTCTATTCATTTATCGCGATTGTGATGATTGTGTTCGGCGCGCTGATGTATCTGATTGAAGGGCCAAAATATGGCTTTACCACGCTGAATGCGTCAGTTTACTGGGCTATTGTGACGGTCACGACGGTAGGCTATGGCGATATTACGCCGCATACGCCGCTCGGCAGGATTGTTGCGTCGGTGCTGATTCTGATCGGTTATTCCGTTATTGCTATTCCGACCGGACTGATTACGACTCATATGAGCGCGGCGTTTCAGAACCGTTCACGTCGTTGCCCCAACTGCAAACAGGGGAACCACGAACACAGTGCACGCTTTTGTAACCGCTGTGGCAGCGAACTGCCGGACTAAATAAAAAAGGCTGCGTTGGCAGCCTTTTTTATTATTCGCGCCAGAGGATATGGCACAGCTTGTGATCTTTTTCCCGGCACAACAGCACCCGGGCAAAAATATCGTTAAGCTCACCGCCATCGGTATCGGCAAGACCGATCACTACCTCGGCGAAAAAGTCCGGATTGAGATCGAAATCAACATGCTCGCTCCAGTCTTCGGACGGATCGAAAAGCTCTGCACCCCCGCGTTCTTCAAACTGGAGGTTAAAGAGGATCACGTCAGCGGGATCGAGATTATCGACCGCCAGTTCGAGAAAAATATCATAAGCCTGCTCGAGCGTTTCGTCTTCGGTCAGGCGATTGTTCAGATCCATTTCCATGATGACTACCTGTTAAACATCGTTGGGCACGTTTTACAGCAACGGACTAAAGAAGTAAAACAGTCGTTCGGTGATCCGCTGCCAGAGAGGGCGTTTGTTCCAGAGGTGTTCATCCAGCAGACGGGAGCGGGAGATATAGTCATCCTGAACCGCAGCCAGATCGCCGCCGAAACCCGCATCGTCAATCACCAGGGTTATCTCAAAGTTTAGCCAAAGGCTGCGCATATCCAGATTCACCGTACCCACCAGGCTCAGTTCGCCATCCACCAGGACGCTTTTGGTGTGCAATAGTCCACCCTCAAACTGGTAAATTTTGACGCCCGCTTCCAGCAGCTCAGAAAAGAAGGCCCGGCTTGCCCATCCCACCAGAACCGAATCATTTTTACGCGGCATAATAATGCTGACATCCACGCCGCGCTGGGCGGCGGTGCAAATCGCATGCAGCAGATCGTCACTGGGGACGAAGTAGGGCGTGGTCATAATCAAATATTCACGCGCCGAATAGGCGGCGGTGAGCAGCGCCTGATGGATCAGATCCTCCGGGAAGCCCGGACCCGAGGCGATAGTGTGAATGGTATGACCGCTCTCTTGTTCAAACGGCATGATGTTCGCGTCAGGCGGCGGGGGCAGAATGCGTTTGCCGGTTTCAATCTCCCAGTCACAGGAGTAGACAACCCCCATGGCGGTGGCGACCGGGCCTTCCATTCGCGCCATCAAATCAACCCACTGGCCGACTCCTGAGTCTTGCTTGAAGAAACGGGGGTCTACCATATTCATGCTGCCGGTGTAGGCAATGTAATTGTCGATCAGGACCATCTTACGGTGCTGACGTAAATCCATTCGTCGCAGGAATACACGCAGCAGATTGACCTTCAGCGCTTCGACCACCTCAATCCCGGCATTGCGCATCATCGCTGCCCACGGACTGCGGAAAAAGGCGACGCTACCGGCTGAGTCCAGCATCAGCCGGCAGTGAATACCGCGACGAGAGGCCGCCATCAGCGATTCCGCAACCTGATCGGCCATTCCGCCAGGTTGCCAGATATAAAACACCATCTCAATATTGTGACGGGCGAGCTGGATATCGCGGATCAGTGCCTGCATGACGTCGTCAGAGGTGGTCAACAGCTGCAGCTGATTGCCTTTAACGCCACCGATCCCCTGGCGGCGTTCGCAGAGCTTGAAGAGCGACGTGGCGACGCTGCTGTTCTCTTGCGCAAAAATATGCTTACAGGACTTGAGATCGTTAAGCCATTTCGCCGTCGATGGCCACATCGCGCGCG
Organism: Enterobacteriaceae bacterium RIT714; assembly: GCA_009668015.1. Classification (GTDB taxonomy): domain Bacteria; phylum Pseudomonadota; class Gammaproteobacteria; order Enterobacterales; family Enterobacteriaceae; genus Enterobacter. The sequence continues at coordinate 759,868 of WJYB01000001.1, read as the reverse complement.
CGCGTTCTGCCCGGCGCTTACCCAGATGCAATTCACCAAAAGAGAGATACGCGACAATCCCTACCAGCGGCAGGATGTAGATGATCAGTAGCCAGGCCATGGCAGAGGGAACGGCTCTGCGTTTCATCAGGATGCGAAGTGTCACACCTGCGATAAGCAGCCAGTATCCCAGAATGACCAGCCAACTCACCACGGTGTAGAAGGTTGTCATAATTTAAAAATCCTTTTGAAAGCGTATTGTTAAGAGTGTACGCATCAGAATTCATCTGGCAAATAAAAAGGGTGGCTAAAAGCGCTGGTTTACCGCAGTCAGGGGTTTATAATGGCATTTCTGTTAAGGAAAGAGTTGTAGACATGAAGCGCAGCAGAACAGAAGTAGGGCGCTGGCGCATGTTGCGACAAATGAGTCGTCGTAAAGCTCGCTGGCTTGAGGCTCAATCTCGCCGCAATATGCGTATTCACGCCATCAGAAAATGTGGGCAAAGCCACCATCGCACTGCGCTGGTGTTCGCTGTTCGCGAGATCTGAATCCCCTGAAGGCACCGTCAAAGGTGCCTGATGTTTTTATGCCCGTCCCCCTACCTGATCTCGTGATATTTTCCGTTCCTGATGTTAACTCTCCACACCGCTGCTGTATGATGTCCGGCGATTAACGTCATGAATAAGAAAAATGAATCCTTTCCTTTGGGTATTAATTGCAATCTTTGCCGTGGATGCATTAAGGGAATATTTAGGACTCTCGTCGCTCGCGCAGTTAGCTGACTTTGTTATTGCATTTTGTCTGCACTTGTGACGATTTAAGGACGATCGGTATTGGCGACAGCGACTATTTCGCCGTCGACGGAATGACACAGACATAGCATGCACGGGTGCCCGGATAGGCCAGCGCACTCGTGAATCGCTATTTTAAAAGGAGCAGGTGGTGTTTGCGGAGTTTGGTGTACTCAATTTCTGGACCTATGTTGTCGGGGCTTTCTTTATTGTTCTGGTTCCAGGGCCCAATACGTTATTTGTATTAAAAACCGGTATCGGCCACGGTGTGAAAAAAGGCTATCTCGCTGCGACGGGCGTGTTCATCGGTGATGCCGTGTTGATGTTTCTGGCATGGGCGGGAGTGGCTGCGCTGATTCAGACAACGCCGGTGTTGTTCAATATTGTTCGCTACCTCGGTGCGCTGTATCTGCTGTGGTTAGGGGGCAAAATGCTCTGGTCCGTGATGATGCGTCAAAACAGCGCGCAGGCCAGCGGGAGTGAACCCGCAAGCATGATAATGAAACGCTCGCTGGTATTGAGCCTGACCAATCCCAAAGCGATTCTGTTTTACGTCTCGTTTTTCGTACAGTTCATTGATGTCAGCGCCAAAAATACCGGGACCTCTTTCCTGATCCTCGCAACGACGCTTGAGTTGATCAGCTTCATGTACATGAGCTTCCTTATTTTCTCCGGTGCGTTTGTGACGCGCTATCTGAAGACCAAAAAGAAACTGGCGAAGCTGGGGAATGGTCTGATCGGTCTGCTGTTCGTCGGATTCGCCGCACGACTGGCATCGCTTCATTGATAAAAGGCTCCTGCGGGAGCCATTTTTATGCCTGGCGAAACTGGAAAGCCGCGCCAGACGAGGCTTCACGTTTTACTACTAGCAGTCAAAAGCCATAAAAAGCACCTAGGGTGTGGACGTTATGTGGACGTTCTGTCCACCGCTTTCAACCTTTAACGGGTTGAGCAAAATCGCATCCTGCAGGTACTGCGGAGCGAAGTGCGCATAGACCATTGTCTGTGCAATTTTCGTGTGACCCAGAATCCGCTGTAGTGTAATGATGTTGCCTCCGTTAATCATAAAGTGCGTTGCAAAAGAGTGTCGCAGCGCGTGCGTTGCTTGCCCTGTAAGCACACCCAACAACTTCAGGCCAGCAGCAAATTCATTGGATGTAACAAAAATAGACCCAGTAAATGGTGCTTAATCTTGTGGGGTAAAACGAAATTTTTAGTGCAAAAATTGCTATTCATTATCGAACCTAAAGTATCTATTATTTTGTGATCTTATGAGTAATGGTAAACTTCGATGATTAAAATCACAGTAAAACAAAGCTGTAATGAATGAAGGTTTTGCAAAACAAAATAATCTATTCAATTCACGGATTGGCGAACTTGGAAAATGGTAGACAAGAAATGAATATTAATGAGCTATTAGAAGTTGCTGCTGATGAAGAGTCACCGCCTAAAGCCCTTACAGGGAGTAATGACGGTAACTATCAACCAAAACCAAAACGTCCTTATGATAAAATTCTTACTGATCTTTCTGAAGAGGATTTGAAATCACCGGGGGTACACAAGCTGATACTCGCTAAGAGTAGTGAACTCGAATATGAAAATTATGAGTTGAAAAAAAGTGATTCAAAGCACAGAGATCTGGAAGTTAAATATGCCTCGCTTACAGCAGAACTATCTCAGCTTAAGATAGCAAAAAAATCAATTGAGTTACTTTTTTCTGCTTGCTTGGGTACGGGGACTTGCCTTGTTGGATTGTCTTTTTCAATTTACGCGGCTAGCAACCCATTAGGGGGGTATCTAGTAGGCGGTATAGGGGTGGCCCTTTCCGGTGTATCAATAGCTGTAGTTTCACTGGGAAACAAACAATGAAGTTCAAAATCAATGGGCTAAGAGAGCCTGGTAATCTAGAAAAAGAACGTGCTGTTATCGAGATTCTTGAGGATGGAAATGTCGGAACGCTAATCGTTGCCTCAACAAGGCAACAAGGTGAAGGAAGTGTCTCTTCCGAGATTAAGAATTCCTACTGGATTCCAGATCAGGATGTTCAAAAAGGAGATTTGATTATTATCTATACGAAGGCTGGGAAAAAAAATAACAGAGTAACTCCAACAAATTCAACAAGTTACTTTTTTTATATAGGTCTCGAGGCACCTCAGTACAATGAGGCTGATGAAACAGTCGTTGTATTTGATATCTCGGACTGGAAATCGTTAAGACGTAACTAGGAAGCAAGTCTTGCTGTCATAGGTAATATTTGAGGAATTAAGAAACCCCGCGTTTGCGGGGATTATCGTATCGATGTGGTCAATCTGTGGACGTGACCTGAAATAAATCCTTTTATTTCATTGTGTTGAAACGTTTCAAAAAGTTCCTGCGGGAGCCTTTTAACCTGTTAAAACACTTTCTTATACGGGCGCACGGTGACTTTAGCGTAAACACCGGCTGCGACATATGGGTCTGCTTCGGCCCAGAATTGTGCCGCTTCCAGTGATTCAAATTCTGCAATCACGGTGGAGCCGCTAAAACCTGCCGCACCAGGATCGTTGCTGTCAACCGCTGGCATCGGGCCTGCGGTCAGTAATTTTCCTTCATCATGCAGCAGTTGCAGGCGCGCAAGATGGGCAGGGCGCACGGAAAGTCGTTTTCCCAGGGAATCAGCAACATCTTCAGCGTAAATGACGTAAAGCACGGCGGAGCTCCTTAACCATAAAAAGTGGCAATTACGTTATGTGAAAGCATCGATGACTGCAATGTAAAGATGACGGCCTTGTTAAAACCTTAACTAATACGTGTCTTTTTTCATCCACTCGTGCGGTTAAATCGCGAGAAGATGGAGTGTCTTATTGAATATGATTGCTATTTGCATTTAAAATCAGGGCCTGGTTTTTTAACTGAAACGATTATGACTTCGATGACCCTGGATTTACCTCGCCGCTTTCCCTGGCCGACGCTGCTGTCCGTTGTGATTCACGGCGCTGTCGTGGCGGGGCTGCTATACACTTCGGTTCATCAGGTTATTGACATGCCAGCGCCCGCGCAGCCGATTTCTGTGACCATGGTGACGCCTGCAGAGCTAGAGCCGCAGGTTGTCCCGCCGCCGCCAGCGCCAGTTGTCGAACCGGAGCCTGAACCAGAGCCGGTTCCGGAGCCGCCGAAAGAGGCGCCAGTGGTGATTCACAAACCGGAGCCCAAACCGAAACCAAAGCCTAAACCTAAGCCGGTTAAGAAGGTGGAAGAGCGTCCGAAGCGTGAAGAACGTCCGGTAGAAACGCGGGCTACCCAGCCAACAGAGAACACCGCACCAGCAAAACCGGTGATGAATAGCGCGCCTTCCACGTCGAAGCCTGTTGTCGCGGCACCATCCGGCCCACGAGCCCTGAGCCGCAACCAGCCGCAATATCCTGCACGCGCGCAGGCGTTGCGCATTGAAGGGCGTCTGCGTGTGAAATTTGACGTCACGGCGGATGGGCGGGTGGATAACGTCGAAGTCCTCTCCGCGCAGCCTGCGAATATGTTCGAGCGCGAAGTTAAAGCCGCAATGCGCAAATGGCGCTATGAGCCAGGCAAACCCGGCAGCGGGATCATCGTGAACATCGTTTTCCGCCTGAACAGCGGGGCGCAGATGGAATGACTAGTCCTGATATAAGTTGACAGTTTTCTGTCTGTAAAACGCCTGATGAACATCATCGGGCGTTTTGTATTTTAGAGCCAGGTGTGGCCGCTCATGGTTATAAATTGCCACGGATTCTTTTACCATTTCCCGGGCCTGCGCCAGGTCTGCAGGACGCGAGAGTAAAAACTCATTTTTCAGGATCCCGTTTATTCGCTCAGCCAGCGCATTCTGGTAGCAGTCATAACCATCGGTCATTGAACAGGCTATCCCGTTTCTCTCATGGACTGACTGATAAAGCGCTGAACAGTATTGCAGCCCTCTGTCAGAGTGATGTACCAGAGACCCCGTCGTTTTTCTTCGCCTCAGAGCCTGTCTGAACGCTTTCACCACATTTTCTGTCTGCAGGTTTTCCCCAACATAGTAACCCATGATTTTTCTGGAGCAGGCATCTGTGACCAGACTCAGATAAGCCGTGCCGCTGCGCAGCGGAAGGTACGTAATGTCGGCAAACCAGACCTGCTCTGGCTCAAGGGCGGTAATCTGTCCTGGTCCGGGTTTCAGCAGATTAGGATGCCGGTAAAAGCGATGATGGCTGTTGGTGGTTTTGTGATATGCCCGTTTTACTGGCACCAGGAGCCGGTATTCATCCAGCAGGTTAAACAGACGATCTCGTCCGATATTCAGCATTTTATCGGCCTGAGTGTTCAGCAGATAGTGCAGTTTACGCGTGCCGATTCGCGGCTGACGACACCTGACGCGGGCAACAAACTCAAGAACCTGAGCATGATGTGCCTGACGTTTTCTGCGCCTTGTGTTGTCCTGATACCACGCCTGCCTGCTGTGCCCCAGGAACTGGCATGCGCGCGTAACGGTTATTTTTGGGACCGGACTTTGCGCGAGGACCTGCCGGGCCGCTTTTTTACGATACTCACCCCGTAATCATTTTTCAGGACATTGATAACTGACTCAAAAAAATCAGCTTTCTGGTTCGCCAGCTCAAGCTGTTCTTCAAGTTCCCTGATTCTTTGCTCGGGTGTAAGCGGGGTAGTCGTCTGAGTCACAGGCAGTTTCCTCTTCACCGGGTCATGAAGTCCGGGACTCCAGTCAAGCCGGCCATATTTACGCAGCCAGACAAGAACAGTGGAGCGCCCCTGAATGCCATACCGCTGCTGGGCCTGTTTATAGGTCATCTCGCCTTTTTCAACCTGCTCAACAACCGCTATTTTAAAGGATAGAGGATAATCACGTTGGGTGCGTTTGAACTCAGTCATCATCACGTTCTCCGGATTTAAGTCAGGAACGTGTCAACGCTATTCAGGACGGGTCAGAATAAATAAGAAAGCCTCCAGGATGGAGGCTTTTTTTTATGCCTTTGGCAGCGGCCGCGGCGTACCCTGGTTGTCCACTGCAACATAAATGAACAGCGCTTCGGTCGCTTTATAACGCTGACCGATAGGCTCGGAAGAGACCTTTTTCACCCAGACTTCAATATTGATTGAGATCGACGTATTGCCCCGCTTTACACAGCGCGCGTAACAGCAGACAACGTCACCTACCGCGACCGGACGTAAAAAGGTCATTCCATCAACCCTGACCGTCACCACGCGACCCTGGGCTATCTCTTTTGCAAGGATCGCCCCACCCATATCCATCTGCGACATTAACCAACCGCCAAAAATATCACCGTTCGCATTGGTGTCAGCGGGCATTGCAAGTGTGCGTAAAACCAGTTCGCCCTGAGGGGCATCGTTCGTTGTCATTGTTTCTTAAGCTCGTTACGGAAGACGACAGGCGGGATGCTACTATGATTTACAGTCGGTGGGAAACACGAAAAGCAGGCAGGACGGCGAGGTAAAAGGCCAAACAGCGTCACTGTTTGGCCTGGATAATCAGTGCTTGTCGTCCTGAGGCATATGGCGGTAGATGTAAACACCGCTCAGCAGCGTGAAGATCAATGTCAATGCCGTCAGACCAAATACTTTGAAATTGACCCAGATATTCTGCGGCAGCCAGAACGCAATATAAATGTTCGCCAGCCCACAGAGAATAAAGAACAGCGCCCAGGCAACGTTCAGGCGCGACCAGACATGCTGAGGAAGGGTAATTTCTTTTCCGAGCATGCGCTGAATCAACGGCTTATTCATCACCCACTGGCTGATCAGCAGTGCGCCCGCAAACAGAGCGTAGATGACCGTAACCTTCCATTTAATAAATTCATCGTTATGGAAGAACAGGGTTAAACCGCCAAACACTGCGACCAGGACGAAAGTCACCAGCGCCATTTTTTCGACTTTGCGGTAGCGGAACCAGCTGTAAATCAGTACGACAGCGGTCGCGACGATTAAGGCCGCGGTCCCGGCGTAAATGTCATACAGCTTATAAAAAGCGAAAAAAACGACCAGGGGTAAAAAATCAAGAAACTGCTTCATTCTACGATTCCATCATCTGCGTTGAGCGGAGGATTAATAGATCCTCCGCCATCATGAAAACTATTGACGAATCAACATGTAAAGGCGGAAAAGGTAAACCAGTAATACCGCCGAAATCAGGTTGCTCAGGGTGTTCGCTACCACAGCGCCGACGTTGGGTGTCAGGACCGCAAAATTAGGGGCAAACAACAGTAACAGCGTTTTTGCCAGCAACCAGCTAATCACGGCTGGCGCAACCAAACGCATATTAGACCATGCCAGTTTTGCACTGCTGCGCATGGCGGTAAATATTCCCATCTTATCCTGCACCAGCATGACAGGCGCAAAGGAGAGGACAATGGCGAGCAACACGCCAGGCACCACCACCAGCATAATCCCCATCTGCACCAGCATTGTGGTTAAGAAGATCAGGATGAACAGCTTCGGTAATACCGGTGCGCTGGCCCCGATCGCGCGCAGGGCGCTGACACGGTGTCCGGCAGAAATAAGCTGGACCATCAACAATACGCCACCGGCCAGAATCGCGTTGCCGATCAACCCTGAGAAGGTTGACGCCGCTGAGGCACGCAGCAATATCTGCTGCTGTTCCGGTGTCATGTTCTGAACCAGATCAAACAACCCTACACTTCCCGCAAGATGATCACCCTGGCTGAGGGTGGCAATTTGATCATCACTTGGCGAAAACGCATGGCCAAGCACCACCGTGATAAACGCACATAGCAGGGCGATCAGTAAAAAGGTAATGAACTGATTGCGGAAAAAATTCCCGGTGTCACGGTAGACGGACTTCGCCGTGATAGACATGCACTCTCCTTGAGTATTGCAGGTATTGTTAAGCGGGCAATTGTACCCTGGATAACTCTGTCGTGGCAGCACCATGACTTGTATGGAAAAGCATATCTTTGTAAAGCAGTGATCATTGGTAAAAATTGACCTGTACGCGACATGCGTATTCTGTTGCGTATGGCAAAAATTAATCTGGATCAATGAATGTTAAATTACTGGCACTAGTGTGATCTGAGTTAGATCACTTGTTACTCATTTATGAGTATATTCTCCGCGCCAATAAAACCACAACGATGGAGCGGATATGAAAAAGTTAGCAGTGGCAGCCCTGATTTTAAGCAGTATTTCTGGCGGCGCTTACGCGCATGAAGCAGGCGAATTTTTTATTCGTGCGGGGTCGGCAACGGTACGGCCGACAGAAGGTTCTGACAATGTGCTCGGCAGTTTGGGTGGCTTTAACGTCAGTAACAATACCCAGTTGGGTCTGACGTTTACCTATATGGCAACCGAAAACATCGGCGTTGAGCTGCTTGCCGCCACGCCGTTCCGCCACCGGGTGGGAACAGGCCCGACGGGAGATATCGCGACCGTACATCATTTGCCACCAACGTTAATGGCGCAATGGTATTTTGGTGATGCTAATAGCAAGGTGCGTCCTTATATCGGCGCAGGCGTGAACTACACCACGTTCTTTGATGAGAAATTTAACGACACCGGTAAAGAGGCCGGTCTTTCCGATCTGAGCCTGAAAGACTCCTGGGGTGCGGCGGGGCAGGTTGGGATGGATTATTTGATCAACCGCGACTGGCTGTTGAACATGTCGGTCTGGTACATGGATATCGACACCGACGTGCGCTTCAAAGCGGGCGGCGTGCAGCAGAGCGTCAGTACCCGTCTGGATCCGTGGGTGTTTATGTTCTCCGCCGGTTACCGCTTCTAAAGCTCTTCTGCAAAACTCCTGCAAAACCCTTCTGCAAAACTGGTCGTACTGCGGCCAGTTTTCTCTCCTCTCTGCCGGGGATACAGCATTCCTGGCAATAACAATAAAATGAGCGCTAACGCAACATGTCGGGTGTTTTAAGCGGGAAGCGCTAACGCCCCAAAAGGGCGTTAGCAAAGAACATTACTTCTGAATTAAATAGCGAATGGTTGGCCCATCCTGCTGGATATCTAACACCGTATAGCCGTGATTGGCCGCATCCAGTGGAATATTGTTAATTGACTGAGGGCAGTCGCTGACCACCTCCAGAATTTCACCCTTTTTCAGCTGCGGCAACGCCTCGAGCGTGGCGACGGCCGGATAGGGGCAAGGCTCACCCACCATGTCGAGGCGGTAATCGGGAACGATCTGTTTCATGCCACATTCTCCTGAATATCAGCTTTACGCGCGGTACGACGGAAAAAACGCTTCTCCTGCGCGATAACCAGCAGAAACGCGATCAACAGCAGGGCATAAGTCACCACCAGTCCGCCCAAAGGACCAAACGTATTCAGCAGATTGACTTTATCCCAGCGGGTGGCCAGCGCCGGAGACAGGTCATCCCAGTAATAAGCCAGAAGGGTTGAGCCGATAACATTGCCCAGCCCGACCCACCAGTAATGCACCTGGCCCTCAACCGCGCGGTACATCCAGCCGGTTTCACAGCCGCCGGCCAGGACGATACCAAAACCAAACAGCAGGCCGCCAATAACCGCATTCGGACCGGCCCACATGATCTTCGGCTCCACGCCCAGTTGCACATAGCTGAAAATACCAATGGCACTGACCGCCATCCCGGCAATAATCGCTTTCGCCATCATGGTGCGCCCGGTGATCCACATATCGCGAAACGCCGAGGTAAAGCAGATTTGCGCCCGTTCAATCAGCAATCCAAAACCGACGCCAAACAGCATCGCCAGCCCCAGTTTCGGCTGATTAAATGCGGTACACAGCGCCCAGGCAATCATCGCGAAAAAGACCAGCATACCCAGACGGAAGCGACGCCGGGCCTGAGCCGGTTTTTGCGTCAGTGGAGACGCGGCGCTGACTTTGGTCATTTTGACCGGAATGCGGAAGATCGGCAGCAGCGTGAATCGTGCGCCGAAGTACGAGCCAATGGCAGTGGCCACGGCAAAAAACCACGCATGGAGAGAGAACTGAGGAATCCCCGTGAAGAACGCGGCAAGGTTACACCCCATGGCCAGACGGGCGCCAAATCCGGCGATGATTCCACCCGCAACCGCCTGCACAATGCGAATACGGCTTTTCGGCATCCGCAGCTTCACGTTATTGGCCCACAGTGCGGCGGCAAAACAGCCCCCGAACATACCAATAATCATCATTCCGTCGATGCGGGTAAGCGGAGTACCTTCCAGGTGAATGAGTTTAAAATATCCCCACTCTTCGGCGTGCACGCCTGTCAGCTGTAAAAGCTGTCCGCCCCAGCGGGTGAATTCGCCGGTAACGGCCCAAAAGGTGCCGGTAATGCCAAAATAATAGGTCGAGAGAATACCCGCAGCGATGACTGCAGGCACAGGGGACCAGAATTTAATCAGGTACGCCTGTTTGAAGTGTTGCCATGACATGATAAGCCTCTGAACTCAGAAGGGGTTAAGGCGGCCAGGAGCCGAAAAGAAAACCGGATAATACGCTGAAGGTAATATTTGAAAAGGTTGACGGGCCGAAAAGCTCGAACAGATCAATTCTGCGCTACCCCTGAGGGGCATTCCGGGGTATCACGATGGCGGTAGAGGGGGGACAGGCCGCCCGGAAACCCGGGCGGCAAGGGAATCAGCCGCGGCGGGTGGCGGCTTTCATTGCAGCGACAAAATCGTGCAATTCCTTGAGCATTTGCTCTGGCTTATCAAGATTGTTCTCGATAATTTTCACAATCGCTGAGCCGGAGATCGCCCCGGCGGCATTTGCATCAATGGCCGCAGTCACTTGATCCGGGGAGGAGATACCGAACCCCTGCAACGCTGGCGCAGCATGATATTCGGTCAGTTTCTCTACCAGATGATGTAGCGGAACGGTCGCTTTGTTTTCTGCACCGGTGACGCCTGCGCGGGACAACAGATAGGTATAACCGCGCCCGTAAGAGGCAATCTGGCGTAACAGCTCATCATCGGCATTCGGCGGGCAGATGAAGATAGGGGCGATATTATGACGCATCGCGGCCTGACGGAACGGCGCAGACTCTTCAACCGGCACATCCGCAACGAGAACGGAATCGACACCGACGCGTGCGCATGCGGCATAAAACTCATCAATACCGCGGCTGAACACCAGGTTGGCATACATCAGCAGGCCAATCGGAATGGTCGGATGCTTCTGGCGAATGGCCGCCAGCATCTCAAAGCACTGGGTTGGCGTCACACCAGCGGCAAAGGCGCGCAGGGTGGCATTCTGGATCGTCGGACCATCTGCCAGAGGATCGGAGAAGGGGATGCCCAGCTCTAATGCGTCAGCGCCAGCGGCGATCAGTGTGTCGATAATTTTCAGCGACTGCTCGGGGCCGGGGTCGCCCAATGTGACGAAGGGAACAAACGCGCCTTCCTTGCGGGCCTTCAGTTCAGCAAATGCGTTCTCATAGCGTTCCATCAGATTTCCCCTCGTGCTTTCAGAATATCGTGAACGGTGAAGATGTCTTTGTCACCGCGACCGGAAAGGTTAACCACCAACAGCTGCTCTTTTTCCGGGTTTTCTTTGATCATCTTCAGGGCGTGAGCCAGCGCATGAGACGACTCCAGCGCCGGGATGATCCCTTCATTGCGGCACAGGGTTTTGAAGGCTTCCAGCGCTTCGTCATCGGTTATCGAGACATAATCCGCGCGGCCGATACTGTTCAGATGCGCGTGCTGTGGCCCGACGGACGGGAAGTCCAGACCCGCAGAGATAGAGTAAGACTCTTCAATTTGCCCTTCGTCAGTTTGCATCATCGGCGACTTCATGCCGAAATAGATCCCCACGCGACCATGTTTCAGCGGCGCGCCATGCTCGCCGGTTTCAATGCCATGCCCGGCAGGTTCCACCCCAATCAGGCCAACCTGGGTATCATCAATAAAGTCGGCAAACATACCGATGGCGTTAGAACCACCGCCCACGCAGGCGATCACTGCATCCGGCAGACGCCCCTCTTTTTCGAGGATCTGCGCTTTGGTCTCTTCACCGATCATGCGCTGGAATTCACGCACAATGGTCGGGAACGGGTGCGGACCCGCAGCGGTGCCGAGCATGTAGTGTGCGGTATCGTAGCTGCCAGACCAGTCTCGCAGCGCTTCGTTACAGGCATCTTTCAGCGTGGCGGAACCGCTGTGAACCGGTATCACTTCGGCACCCATCAGGCGCATACGGAATACGTTCGGGGATTGACGCTCAACGTCTTTGGCCCCCATGTAAATACGGCATTTCAGGCCGAGCAGGGCGCTGGCGAGCGCCGATGCAACACCGTGCTGACCCGCTCCCGTTTCGGCGATAATTTCGGTCTTGCCCATCCGTTTGGCCAGCAGCGCCTGACCAAGCACCTGGTTGGTTTTATGCGCACCGCCGTGGAGTAAATCTTCACGCTTCAGATACAGCGTGGTTTTTGTCCCTTCGGTCAGATTGCGGCATTTTGTCAGCGCCGTCGGACGACCGGCGTAGTTTTTCAACAGATCGGTAAATTCAGCCTGAAACGCCGGGTCTTTCTGCGCGCTGACAAAAGCTTCTTCCAGCTGGCGCAGAGCAGGCATCAAAATTTGCGGCACATACATGCCACCGAACTCACCAAAATAGGGATTTAATAACGTTGTCATTTTGCTTCCTTAATATGCGCGCAGCGTCTTGAACACCGAGGCCAGCTTACTGGCATCTTTTATACCGGGTTGAGACTCTACGCCTGAATTGAAATCGAGGCCCGCACAGCCAGCTTTCGCGGCTTCTACACAATTATCGGGGCTTAACCCACCCGCCAGCAGGACGTTATCCAGCTTTTGGCCGTTCAGCAGCGACCAGTCAAATCGTACGCCGGTCCCGCCCTGGCCGTTATCCAGGACATATTTGTCTACGTGCAGGAGATCGCGCGCAGGCAGCGCGTCGCCGACGCTTTGTGCTTTCCAGATTTGCACCTGTTCGGGCAGCGTCTGGCGTAGCGTAGTGATGTAGCTCTGATCTTCCTTGCCGTGCAGTTGGACCGCCGTAAGGGACAGGTTTTCGGCTTTGGCGACCACATCGCTGACGGGGGCATCGCGAAACACCCCTACATAGCTCAGAGGGGCCGCGGCAATCACGTCGCGGGCCTGATCTTGCGTAACGAAGCGCGGGGATGACTCGACGAAAATCAGTCCACCGTATATCGCGCCGGCTTCAAGTGCGGCGGCGGCGTCCTGTGCGCGGGTCAAGCCGCAGACTTTGTTCTCACCTAACAACACGCGGCGTACAGCAGCGTTCAGGTCGTCATGCGACATCAGGGCCGAACCAATCAAAAAGCCATTGGCAAAGTGGCTCAGTTCGCGGACCTGGGCGTAAGTATTGATGCCCGATTCGCTGATCACCGTCACGCCCGCACCCAGTCGCGGGGCCAGCTGACGTGTGCGATCGAGGTCAATGGACAGATCGCGCAGGTCGCGGTTATTAATGCCAACCACTTTGGCTTTCAGCGCAATCGCGCGTTCCAGCTCTTCTTCGTTGCTCACTTCTGTCAATACGCCCATGTTCAGGCTATGGGCGACGGCAGCCAGCTGGATATACTGCTCATCGTCCAGCACCGACAGCATCAGCAGGCAGGCGTCAGCCTGATAAAAACGCGCCAGCCAGATTTGGTACGCATCAATAATGAAGTCTTTGCACAGAATCGGTTGCGGGGCGATCTGGCTGACAATCGGCAGAAAGTCAAAACTACCCTGGAAATACTTCTCATCCGTCAGGACCGAAATGGCTGACGCATGATGCTTATAAACCCCGGCAATTCGCGCAGGATCAAAATCGTCACGGATAACACCTTTTGACGGAGACGCCTTTTTGCACTCCAGGATAAACGCGGTACGCGCGCCCTGGAGGGCATCATAAAAACGACGCTGACTGGGTACCACGTCATTCTGGAAGCTGGCCAGCGGCTGCTGCGCTTTACGTGCTTCTACCCAGATGGCCTTGTCAGCAACGATTTTTGCTAAAACGGTCTGCATTTTTTACCCTCTCGCCGCAAGTGCGGTAACGCGGTCGTAAGCTGCGCCAGAGCGCAACACGTCCAGAACTTTTTGCGCGTTAGCCTGTAAGTCTTCTTCACCGTGCAAACGCATCAGCATCGCGACATTGGCGGCCACGGCGGCCTCATGCGCGGCCTCACCTTTACCTTGTAGCAAGCGTGTCAGAATGTCACGGTTTTCTTCCGGGGTGCCGCCTGCGAGCTGCTCCTGGCGATAAGGCGTCAGGCCAAAGTCAGCGGCGTCGAGCTGATAGCTCTGGATTTCGCCGTCGCGCAGCTCGGCAACCAGCGTTGGCGCATGCAGCGAGACTTCGTCCATTCCGCCGCTGTGGACCACCGCCGCGCGCTGATAACCCAGCACGCGCAGCGTTTCGGCAATCGGCAGCACCAGCTCTGGGCTGTAAACACCGATCAGGGCCAGCGGCGGATGCGCCGGATTGATCAGCGGGCCTAACACGTTAAACAGCGTGCGGGTTTTCAACTGCTGGCGAACAGGCATCGCGTGGCGGAAACCGGTGTGATACTTCGGGGCAAACAGGAAGCACACCCCCAGATCGTCCAGCGCTTCACGCGAGCGCTCGGCGTTCATCTCAAGATTAATGCCGAAGGCTGCCAGCAGATCGGAGGAACCCGAACGGCTCGAGACGCTGCGGTTACCGTGTTTTGCCACTTTCATGCCGCACGCCGCCGCCACAAAGGCGCTGGCCGTCGAAATATTGATACTGTTACTGCCGTCACCGCCGGTGCCCACGATGTCGGCAAAGGTGTAATCCGGACGCGGGAACGGGGCGGCATTTTCCAGCAGGGCGGTGGCAGCACCGGCAATTTCCTGCGGCTGCTCACCACGCACTTTCATGCTCACCAGCGCGGCGGCCAGCTGTTCTGGTTTCAGTTCACCGCGAACCACTGCCGAGAAAAGCTGATGGCTCTCCTGCTGGGTCATCGTCTGAGCCTGGTAGAGTTTTTCCAGAATCGGCTGCAGGAAGTTAGTCTGCTCAAGCTTTTGCAGCGCCCAGTTCAATGTCTGTTCCAGCAGGCGCGCGCCGTTGGAGGTCAGAATCGATTCCGGGTGGAATTGCAGGCCACACACGCGATCCGCGTCGTGACGAACGGCCATCACCATGCCCTCAAAGGAGGCGTTAATGGTCAGGCCCGCGGGAATGTTACTCCCGACCAGCGAGTGGTAGCGCGCCACTGGCAGCGGGTTTGGCAGCCCGGCGAACATCGCCTGACCATCGTGTTCAATACTCGATGCCTTGCCGTGCAGGATTTCACCCGCCTGACCCACGTAACCGCCATAGGCTTCAACAATCGCCTGATGCCCCAGACAGATGCCGATAATCGGCAGTTTACCGCGCATGCGGGTCAGCAGCTCAGGCATACAGCCTGCTTCGCTTGGCGCACCCGGGCCCGGAGAGAGCATCAGCACCGGGTTTTGCATGGTTTCCAGACGCTCAATCAGAGTCTGGGCCGGAACGTGGTTACGGTAGATCACCACGTTATGCCCGTTTGCACGCAGCTGGTCTGCCAGGTTGTAAGTAAAGGAGTCGATATTATCGAGCAGCAGAATGTCAGCCATCAGAAAATCTCCTGTGCGTGGTGTGCGGTGGCAATGGCGCGCAATACCGCGCGAGCTTTACTGCGGGTTTCATCAGCTTCAGACTGCGGAACGGAATCCAGAACGATGCCTGCGCCCGCCTGGACAGTCGCAATGCCGTCTTCGACATAGGCAGAGCGGATAACGATGCAGGTATCCAAATCACCATGTGCGGTGAAGTAACCGACCGCTCCGCCGTAACTGCCGCGACGACGGCCTTCTGCGCCCGCGATGAGCTGCATCGCACGTACTTTTGGCGCACCGCTCAGAGTGCCCATATTCATGCAGGCGCGATAGGCGTGCAGCGCATCGAGGTCGTTGCGCAGTTCACCTACCACGCGAGACACCAGATGCATCACGAAGGAGTAACGATCCACTTTGGTCAGGTCTGCCACGTAGCGGGTGCCTGGCGTACAGATGCGCGCCAGATCGTTACGTGCCAGGTCAACCAGCATCAGGTGTTCAGAAAGCTCTTTATGATCGGTACGCATCTCCAGCTCAATCCGGCTGTCCAGATCTCTGTCTAATGAACCATCAGCCCGGCGACCGCGCGGACGCGTCCCGGCAATCGGGTAAATTTCAATCTGGCGGCTTGTGGCGTCATATTTCAGAGAGCTTTCTGGCGATGCGCCAAACAGCGTGAAATCATTATCCTGCATAAAGAACATGTACGGACTTGGATTGCTTTTCTTCAGCACGTCATAAGCGGCCAGCGGGGAGGGGCAAGGCAGCGAGAAGCGACGTGACGGCACCACCTGGAAAATTTCGCCCGCGCGAATCGCTTTTTGCATCTGGCGTACAACGGCGCCGTACTGGTCGTCGGTCTGGTTCGTTTCACACTGCATATGATCGATGTGTTGTACCGGCAGGGCGGTTGGCTCTTCCGTCATCTGCTGTTTTAGCTGTTCAATGCGCTGCTCAAGACGCTGTTTTTCCGCGGCGGAAGGGGTAAAGAGGCTGGCCTGAATTCGGGTGTTCTTTGTCTGATGGTCAATCACCAGCAGTGTTTCTGCGAGGTAGAAGCAGTAATCCGGGCAGCGATTGCCTTGCTCGGTTTCAGGTAAATTTTCAAATCCTGCGACCAGGTCATAAGCGAACAGCCCGCCAAAGAACATCGCTTCGCGCTCGTTCTCCGGGACGTTGACCAGATTTTGCAGCAGGCGGAACGCGTCAAAAACAGAGAGAGAACACAGGCGCGCATCTTCATCCAGCAGCTGGCTGACTGGCGGAAAATGCAGAATGCGTTTTTCCGGACGCTGTTCATTTTCAATACCTGCTGGCAAAGCGGCATCGAGCAGCGGCAGCAGCGCAGCGCCGTTCTCGGAGAGCGCCTGAATCGTGACGGTGTCACCCAGCGCGGTAATGCGTAATGCGCTGTCGACCAGCAGCAAGCTCTTGAGATCGTCTTTGCTGTCGATATCGGCAGATTCCAGCAGCAATGTTGCCGGACGCGCGCCGCATAGCTGGTGGAACAGTGCGGTAGGGTTGTGGCGGTAGACCGCGTCGCAGGTCAGCAACTCAAGTTGGTTTTTGGCTGTTTGCATGTTGTTGTTCTCATTTATTCTGTTCATAAAAAAACCCGCATCTTAGCGGGCCAGGTATCTGTTTGCGTTTCGCAGACGAGTGACACTGCCCGATATTCAGGAAGTGCGCCACCAACCCCGCAGAGAGAAATGTGCTTTCATTTTCAGATACCTTCTTGAGTGAACTTGCGTACTAGTTAACTAGTTCGATGGGCTATTGTCAACCCCTGATTTCAGAATTTCCTCGTAAGCCGTTATCATAGTGTTTTTGAAATACGTTAAACCTGTAACGGGAACCGCTTTGAGCGAAACAAAATACGCCGTGATTTATGATTTACACAGCCATACGCAGGCCTCTGATGGGCTGTTGACGCCTGAAGCGCTTGTCCACCGAGCCGTAGAGATGAGAGTCGGGACGCTGGCCATTACCGATCACGACACCACCGACGCGATTCCGGCTGCGCGAGCTGAGATCGCCCGCAGCGAATTACCCTTAAACCTGGTTTCTGGCGTTGAAATCTCCACCGTCTGGGAGAACCACGAGATTCATATCGTGGGATTAAATATTGATATTGAAAATCCGGCGCTGTGTGCTTTCCTTGAAGAGCAAAAGGAACGCCGTAACCAGCGCGCGGTGCTGATTGCCGAACGGCTGGATAAATCGCAGATCCCGGGAGCACTGGAAGGGGCCAGACGTCTTGCTAACGGCGGTGCCGTGACGCGCGGACACTTTGCCCGTTTTCTGGTCGAAGCCGGTAAAGCCAACAACTTTGCCGACGTTTTCAAAAAATATCTGGCGCGTGGTAAAACCGGTTACGTTCCGCCACAGTGGTGTACAATAAAACAAGCTATTGATGTCATTCATCATTCTGGCGGCAAGGCGGTGCTGGCCCATCCAGGGCGGTATAACCTTTCGGCTAAGTGGCTGAAAAGACTGCTGGCTCACTTTGCCGAACAAGGCGGTGAAGCGATGGAAGTCGCCCAGTGCCAGCAGGCCCCCAATGAACGCAGTCAGCTGGCGACTTACGCGCGTCAGTATGGTTTGCTTGCTTCGCAAGGTTCTGATTTTCATCAGCCTTGCGCGTGGATTGAACTGGGGCGCAAGCTCTGGTTACCCGCAGGCGTTGAACCCGTCTGGGCGCTTTGGGAACAGCCGCAGCAACAAACTGAAGAGAGGGAAGTATGAGTCAGTTTTTCTATATTCATCCGGACAACCCGCAGGCGCGTCTGGTTAACCAGGCGGTAGAAATTGTTCGTAAGGGCGGAGTGATTGTCTATCCAACCGATTCCGGCTATGCGCTGGGCTGTAAAATCGAAGACAAAGGGGCAATGGAGCGTATCTGCCGCATTCGCCACTTGCCGGATGGACATAACTTCACCCTGATGTGTCGCGATCTCTCGGAGATCTCAACGTATGCTTACGTCGATAACGTCGCGTTTCGTTTAATCAAAAACAACACCCCAGGCAACTATACGTTTATCCTGAAAGGCACGAAGGAAGTGCCGCGCCGTTTGTTGCAGGAAAAACGCAAAACGATTGGTATGCGCGTGCCGTCAAACCCGATCGCGCAGGCGCTGCTTGAGACGCTCGGTGAGCCGATGCTCTCTACCTCGCTGATGCTGCCAGGAAGTGACTTTACCGAATCCGATCCGGAAGAGATTAAAGACCGCCTCGAGAAACAGGTCGATCTGATTATCCACGGCGGCTATCTCGGCCAGCAGCCGACCACGGTTGTCGATCTCACCGAAGATGCGCCAGAAGTGATTCGTGAAGGCGTGGGTGACGTTAAACCTTTCTTGTAAAGGCTTAAGCAGATATACTACGCGGCCATCAAAATAGCGGCTGGCCGCTTTTTTGACCCTAATTCGACGCCTGTGAAGGCGACACCTGAAGGATGCTCAATGAGCGAAAAATTACAGAAAGTGCTGGCGCGTGCTGGCCACGGTTCACGCCGTGAAATCGAAACGATTATTGAAGCGGGTCGCGTCAGCGTAGACGGCAAAATTGCCAAGCTGGGCGATCGCGTTGAAGTCGTTCCGGGGATGAAGATCCGTCTCGACGGTCATGTGATCTCCGTGAAAGAGTCTGCTGAACAGATTTGTCGCGTGCTGGCTTACTACAAGCCGGAAGGCGAGCTGTGTACCCGTAACGACCCCGAAGGCCGCCCAACCGTGTTTGACCGTCTGCCAAAACTGCGCGGCGCGCGCTGGATTGCGGTGGGTCGTCTGGATGTGAACACCTGCGGTCTGCTGCTGTTCACGACCGACGGTGAACTGGCTAACCGCCTGATGCACCCAAGCCGTGAAGTTGAACGTGAATACGCGGTGCGCGTCTTCGGTCAGGTGGATGAAAATAAACTGCGTGACCTGTCGCGCGGTGTTCAGCTTGAAGATGGTCCTGCGGCATTTAAAACCATTAAATTCACCGGCGGTGAAGGGATCAACCAGTGGTATAACGTCACGCTGACAGAAGGCCGTAACCGCGAGGTGCGTCGTCTGTGGGAAGCGGTTGGCGTGCAGGTGAGTCGTCTGATTCGCGTGCGCTACGGTGACATTCTGCTGCCGAAGGGTATTCCACGCGGTGGTTACACCGAGCTGGATTTAACCCAGACCAACTACCTGCGTGAACTGGTTGAGCTGCAGCCAGAAACCACGACCAAAGTGGCGGTCGAAAAAGACCGTCGCCGCGTGAAAGCGAACCAGATTCGCCGCGCGGTGAAACGCCACAGCCAGGTGAGCACCTCTCGCCGCTCTGGCAGCCGTAACAACAACGGCTAAAAATAAACCCGGCGTCGCCGGGTTTTTCTTTTCTAGTAGTCGATACCGATTTGCGCTTTTATTCCGGCATCAAACGCATGTTTAACCGGGCGCAGTTCGCTCACCGTATCGGCGTATTCCAGAATATCACGGTGGCAGCCGCGTCCGGTGATCAGCACTGTCTGATGGGCAGGCCGGTTTTTCAGCGCCGCCATCACCTCTTCGAGTGGAAGGTAGTCGTAGGCCACCATGTAGGTGATCTCATCCAGCAGCACCATATTCAGACCCGGATCGGCCAGCATGCGTTTTGCGTGTTGCCAGACCGCCAGACATGCAGCGGTGTCGCTTTCGCGGTTCTGCGTATCCCAGGTGAAACCTGTCGCCATAACCTGAAACTCCACGCCGTGGGGCGCCAGCAAATTTCGCTCGCCGTTTGGCCACTCACCTTTAATGAACTGAATGACGCCAACTTTTTGCCCGTGACCCACGGCGCGAGTCGCCGTTCCAAAGGCCGCCGTGGTTTTACCTTTTCCATTGCCGGTAAAGACGATAACGATGCCACGCTCTTCCTGCGCGGCGGCCACTCGGGCATCTACCTGATCTTTCAGACGCTGCTGACGTTGCTGGTGACGTTCTTCACTCATTGTGAAATTCCTGGCTTACGGCCCGGCTGGGCGTCAAAGGTCATACCGGTTTTACGGCGGCTGTCGTCGCCCATCAACCACAGATAGAGCGGCATAATCTCCGCCGGCGTTTTCAGTTTTTGCGGATCTTCTGTCGGGAATGCGCTGGCGCGCATGCTGGTGCGGGTTCCACCGGGATTGATACAGTTAACGCGCAAATGACGATTCTGATACTCCTCCGCCAGAACCTGCATCATTCCTTCGGTCGCAAATTTCGAAACCGCATAAGCTCCCCAGTTCGCGCGTCCCTGACGGCCTACGCTTGAGGAGGTGAAGACCAGCGATCCTGATTCAGACTTCAGTAATAAAGGAAGCAAAGCCTGGGTGAGGAAGAACGTCCCGTTAATGTTAACTTGCATGACCTGCTGCCAAAGTTCTGGGTCCTGTTCATCCATCGGACGGACTTCGCCCAGCAGACCAGCATTGTGCAGAACGCCATCCAGTCGCGGGTAGTGTGCGGCAATGCGCTGCGCGAGTTCGGCGCAGGATGCGGGTGTACAGCTTTGCAAATCGAGAAGATACCAACGGGCAGGGAGGCCACTTGCGTCGGATATCTCCTCGGCTACGCGGCGAAGTTTATCTTCATTACGGCCAAGCAATATCACGCTTGCGCCATGTCGGGCATAGGTGAGCGCGGCTTCGCGCCCGATACCATCGCTGGCACCAGTGACCAGAATGATGCGGTTTTGCAGTAAATCTTTTTGCGGTTGATAGTGCACGGTGACTCCTGTGGCGCTTGACGGGCTTGCTGCGCCTGCTTTTTTCGCTTTTCGGCTTTATGCCCGAAACGGCGGCTGATTTCAATCAGTCTACAGGAGAGAACGCTTCGAAATTAACAATTTGCAACCATTTCAACCCTAATCAGCGATTTCTGAAAGCGGCTCGCATCTGTATTGTCGCAAGCGAGACAGCCTGGAGAAGGCTGTTGTACACTGGTCCTGAAAGATTCGTGGTTAAATCAAGGTGGAACACGTGGAATTACTTTCTGAATATGGTCTGTTTCTGGCCAAAATCGCAACGGTTGTTATTGCAATTGCTGTGATTGCAGTCCTGATCGTGAACCTGACGCAACGCAAGCGTCAGCGTGGCGAGTTACGTATTACCCGCTTAAGTGAGCAGTATAAGGAGATGCAGGAAGATATGTCGGTGGCATTGCTGGACTCGCATCAGCAGAAGCAATGGCATAAAGCACAAAAGAAAAAGCTCAAGCTGGAAGCAAAAGCGGCGAAAGCGAAGGCTAAGCTGCAACACGAGGAAGCGATTAAACCACGTGTCTATGTACTCGATTTTAAAGGCAGTATGGATGCCCATGAAGTTGCCTCACTGCGCGAAGAAGTCACCGCCGTGCTGGCGGTTGCAAAACCGCAGGATCAGGTGGTGCTGCGCCTCGAGAGCCCTGGCGGCGTGGTGCATGGCTATGGTCTGGCAGCCTCACAGCTCCAGCGCCTGCGCGAGAAGCAGATCCCGCTGACGGTTGCAGTCGATAAAGTCGCCGCCAGCGGAGGCTATATGATGGCTTGTGTGGCAGACAAAATTGTCGCGGCGCCGTTCGCGATCCTGGGCTCCATCGGCGTTGTGGCACAGATACCTAACTTTAACCGTTTCCTGAAGAATAAAGAGATCGATATTGAGCTGCACACCGCCGGTCGATATAAGCGTACTCTGACATTGCTTGGCGAGAATACCGAAGAAGGCCGGCAGAAGTTCCGTGAAGATCTGGACGAAACCCATCATCTATTTAAAGATTTCGTCAAGCGTATGCGGCCTTCGCTGGATATCGAGCAGGTGGCGACCGGGGAGCACTGGTACGGAATCCAGGCGCAAGAAAAAGGGCTGGTGGATGAAGTGGGAACCAGCGACGATCTGCTTCTTAGCCTGATGGACGGTCGCGAACTGGTTGGCGTGCGCTTCACTCAGCGCAAGAAACTTCTGGATCGCTTTACCAATAGTGCTGCGGACAGTGCCGATCGCCTCCTGTTACGCTGGCTACAGCGCGGGCAAAAGCCGCTGCTGTAAACAAAAACGCGAGGCTTTGGCCTCGCGTTTTTCGTTAATCGACCAGGTGGTACTTCTCGGAGAGAGCATGCGCCAGGTATTTAAACATGTTAAATACGGCTGTGCTTTTCGCGGTGGGTAAACCTTGTTCATCGAGATAGTATTCACCGCTGAACACCAGCACACCATTGCGTTGTTCGACGCCAGTGGCTTCGATACCGGCCAGGGTATCGTCATGTTCACGAATCAGTTTGTTCGCTTCGACAAGTAAAGACTCACGGTCAATCGGTTGGGTCGTTTGCTGCATATTCCACTCCTTTTACAGTGGCTTTAGTCTACGCCGGGCGCGCATGATGGGCAAATTTTCCCTGTATTTCTTAAGGCTACGGTCCAGGGGCAAAGCTGGCGTGATTTGCTTTTGCATGCTAATAAAGTTGCGTAACAGATTTTATCAGGTACAGTGTGCGCTTTCGTCAATCTGGCAACAGAATTGCTTGACATTCGACCAAAAGCTCGTCGCATAGTCATGTTGATGTCAGTAAAATACCCGATAACTCAATCACCTGGGCGTGTTGTTCTGATGTCCGGAAAGAAAAAAGGGGTTGATATCCCCTGGCGTCGTCGCAATATCAAAACGCGTCGCCAGCGGAAGGGAAATCAACATGCGGCGTATTCCTGGAAGAATTAAATTAGGTAAAGGTGAATATGGGTAAAGCTCTCGTCATCGTTGAGTCCCCGGCAAAAGCCAAAACGATCAACAAGTATCTGGGTAATGACTATGTGGTTAAATCCAGCGTTGGTCATATCCGCGATTTGCCGACCAGTGGCTCAGCCAGTAAAAAGAGCGCAGACTCTACCTCCACCAAAGGGGCTAAAAAGCCTAAAAAGGATGAACGTAGCGCGCTCGTCAACCGTATGGGTGTCGATCCATGGCACGAGTGGGAAGCACAGTACGAAGTGCTGCCTGGTAAAGAGAAAGTCGTTAACGAACTGAAGCAGCTCGCTGAAAAAGCTGACCATATCTATCTCGCAACCGACCTTGACCGCGAAGGGGAGGCCATTGCATGGCACCTGCGGGAAATCATCGGTGGTGACGAAACACGCTACAGCCGTGTCGTGTTTAACGAGATTACAAAGAATGCGATTCGTCAGGCATTTGAAAAGCCGGGCGAACTGAATATCGATCGTGTTAACGCTCAACAGGCGCGTCGTTTCATGGACCGCGTCGTGGGTTACATGGTTTCGCCACTGCTGTGGAAGAAAATCGCCCGTGGTCTTTCCGCCGGGCGCGTTCAGTCCGTGGCGGTGCGTCTGGTTGTCGAACGTGAACGCGAAATTAAAGCGTTCGTACCGGAAGAGTTCTGGGAAATTGACGCGAACGTTGCGACACCGGGTGGTGATGCTCTGCCGCTGCAGGTGACGCATGAGAACGATAAACCGTTCCGTCCGGTCAACCGCGATCAAACCATGGCCGCGGTCGCGCTGCTGGAAAAAGCGCGCTATCAGGTACTGGATCGTGAAGATAAACCGACGAGCAGTAAGCCTTCTGCGCCGTTCATCACCTCAACACTCCAGCAAGCGGCTAGTACGCGTCTGGGCTTTGGGGTGAAGAAAACCATGATGATGGCACAGCGTCTTTATGAAGCGGGCTACATCACTTATATGCGTACTGACTCAACCAATCTGAGCCAGGATGCTGTCAGCATGGTTCGTGACTACATTAGCGATAACTTCGGCAAAAAATATCTGCCGGAAAACGCTATCCAGTACGCGAGCAAAGAGAACTCCCAGGAAGCACACGAAGCCATTCGTCCTTCAGACGTCTCTGTCGAGTCGGAAGCGCTGAAAGATATGGAAACAGACGCCCAGAAGCTGTATCAGCTGATCTGGCGTCAGTTTGTTGCCTGTCAGATGAACCCGGCTAAGTACGATTCCACCACCCTGACGGTAGGCGCGGGCAATTTCCGCCTGAAAGCGCGCGGTCGTATCCTGCGCTTCGATGGCTGGACAAAAGTGATGCCAGCCCTGCGTAAAGGTGATGAAGATCGTACGCTTCCGGCGGTGAATAAAGGCGACGAACTCTCTTTAACCGAGCTTATTCCGGCGCAACACTTCACCAAGCCGCCTGCGCGTTTTAGCGAAGCATCGCTGGTAAAAGAGCTGGAAAAACGCGGTATCGGACGTCCATCAACCTACGCGTCGATCATTTCGACCATTCAGGATCGTGGGTACGTACGGGCTGAAAACCGTCGTTTCTATGCCGAAAAAATGGGTGAAATCGTCACCGATCGTCTGGAAGATAACTTCCGTGAATTGATGAACTACGACTTCACCGCGCAGATGGAAGACCGCCTGGATCAGGTAGCTAACCATCAGGCTGAGTGGAAGAAGGTGCTCGACAGCTTCTTTGGTGATTTCACCCAGCAGCTGGAAAAGGCGGAGAAAGCCCCGGAAGAAGGGGGCATGCAGCCTAACCAGATGGTGTTGACCAGCATTGAGTGTCCAACGTGCAGCCGTCAAATGGGTATCCGTACCGCGACGACAGGCGTGTTCCTCGGCTGTTCCGGCTATGCGTTATCGCCGAAAGAGCGTTGTAAAACGACCATCAACCTGGTGCCTGAGAATGAAGTTCTCAACGTGCTGGAAGGTGACGACGCTGAAACGAACGCGCTACGCGCCAAACGCCGTTGCCAGAAGTGCGGCACCGCGATGGACAGCTATCTGATTGATCCGAAGCGTAAATTGCATGTGTGCGGTAACAACCCGACCTGCGATGGCTACGAGATTGAAGAAGGCGAATTCCGCATCAAGGGTTACGATGGCCCGATTGTGGAATGTGAAAAATGTGGTTCCGAAATGCACCTGAAAATGGGGCGTTTTGGTAAGTACATGGCGTGTACCAACGACGACTGCAAGAATACGCGTAAAATTCTGCGTAACGGTGAAGTGGCTCCGCCGAAGGAAGATCCGGTTCCGTTGCCTGAATTACCGTGCGAGAAGTCCGACGCCTACTTTGTATTGCGTGACGGTGCTGCCGGGGTGTTCCTCGCGGCGAACACCTTCCCTAAATCGCGCGAAACCCGTGCGCCGCTGGTCGAAGAGTTGTACCGATTCCGTGACCGTTTGCCTGAAAAATTGCGCTACCTGGCGGATGCTCCGCAGCAGGACGCAGATGGCAATAAAACGGTAGTGCGTTTTAGCCGCAAAACGAAGCAGCAATATGTCGCAGCTGAGAAAGAGGGTAAAGCGACGGGTTGGTCTGCATTCTTTGTTGATGGTAAATGGGTTGAAGGCAAGAAATAACCTTTTCTTACCGTAAGTTACCTGTGAAAGGGCCGGAAATCCGGCCCTTTTTTATTGGCCGTTATTATTTTTTGTTCCGTACTATACAGTTGGGATATAAATGATATAGTGGTTATAGTTAACCCCTTTCTTATTATTAAATCGTCTTAAGCATTTGCCCGTATGCGCTAAATCGGATGGTCCGGCATGAAATTACAGCAGCTTCGCTATATCGTTGAGGTGGTCAACCACAACCTTAATGTCTCTTCTACCGCGGAAGGCCTTTATACATCGCAACCTGGTATCAGCAAGCAGGTGCGTATGCTGGAGGATGAACTGGGTATTCAGATATTTGCCCGTAGCGGTAAACATCTGACGCAGGTGACGCCTGCGGGTCAGGAAATTATCCGTATCGCCCGCGAAGTGCTTTCAAAGGTGGATGCGATAAAATCAGTGGCAGGCGAGCACACCTGGCCGGACAAAGGTTCACTCTATATTGCCACCACCCATACCCAGGCGCGTTATGCTCTGCCCGGAGTGATTAAGGGATTTATTGAGCGTTATCCTCGCGTATCACTGCATATGCACCAGGGCTCTCCGACACAAATCGCCGAGGCGGTTTCAAAGGGCAATGCAGATTTTGCGATTGCGACTGAAGCGCTGCATCTGTATGACGATCTGGTCATGCTTCCTTGCTATCACTGGAATCGTTCGATTGTGGTTACGCCGGATCACCCGCTGGCAGGGAAGGGATCGGTCACGATTGAAGAGCTGGCGCAATATCCGCTGGTGACGTACACCTTTGGCTTTACCGGGCGTTCTGAGCTGGATACGGCGTTTAATCGTGCCGGACTAACACCGCGTATTGTCTTTACCGCGACCGATGCTGATGTCATCAAAACCTATGTGCGCCTGGGGTTGGGCGTGGGGGTTATCGCCAGCATGGCCGTAGACCCGGTCTCTGACCCGGATTTAGTCCGCCTTGACGCGCACGATGTCTTTAGCCATAGCACGACTAAAATCGGCTTCCGCCGCAGCACCTTCCTGCGTAGCTATATGTATGATTTTATTCAACGCTTCGCCCCGCATTTAACGCGAGATGTGGTGGATACCGCGGTGGCATTACGCTCAAATGAAGATATTGAAGCGATGTTCCAGGACATTAAGCTTCCGGAAAAATAATCACATCCGGTATCTTTCCGCCCTGGAGAGATACCGAAATAATGTCTTAAAGCTAAATTAGAATTATCATCATCCCCATTTCCCGTCGCATATAACCGGATAAACATTACAACTTTACCGGTAAACTGTCGCAAATTTGCGACAAAAGTAGAAAGTAAATTCCCGCTTCGCAAATTCCACATCTCAATTATTTATTTCTGGTCAAAAGATTAAATAATTCCCTGGAAATCGTTCGTAAATTCACTAGCTTTTCGACTAAAGTTTCTTTAGGATTTATCTCAACTCATGATTAGTTGTACCGATTGTTTGGTATCAAAATGATAAGCGAAGTCGATTGTATGAGGTTAGCAATGCCATCAGGAAGTGAAGAACCGCAAAGGGACCCAGTGCTTAAGCGTAAAGCCTGGCTGGCGGTATTTCTTGGCTCCGCCCTGTTCTGGGTAGTGGTGGCGTTACTGGTCTGGAAATATTGGGGATGATTATGGCTGTTCACATGCGTACTGAACCGGTAAAAAAAATATGTCAGCCAGGTGACAGCAGTCATCCGGCGCGTAAAGAGCCTGTCACCAGCGTGCCGGCGTCCTGGAAACTCTCGGCGCAGCAGCAGGCTTTTATTGATACGTTCGCAGAAGACGAACCAAAAAAACAATAATTCATTAACAAGGTTATCCTGCTAATAACAGGGCAATGACCGTGCACCTTTGTACTCTTTAATAAATACACATCAGCAATACAAAGTGGGGAATACCCCAGCCAATCATATAAATATAATGTCTGGTGTCAGATTATGAATACTCTACAAAACGTGAAGTACTGGTCGTGGATGGGGGCTTTTACCATTTCTATCCTGTTCTGGGGTCAACTCATCTGGCTGACCATAAACTAAACGCTAAAACCTCGCTCCGGCGGGGTTTTTTGTTTTATCCCCCGCAATGACGGCCGATTCATTTATCAATTCGGGTTGTTATCAAAACGTTACGGCATCTTTGTGTTATCTTTAATTACAGCCCCGATGATTGTCGGGGTATCCCTGTTATTAAGGAGGAGCTTATGTCGTTAACCCTACGCGAAGCCAGTAAGGACACGTTGCAAGCCGAGAACAAAACTTATCATTACTATAGCTTGCCGCTGGCCGCCAGGACACTTGGGGACATTGCGCGGTTACCCAAGTCGCTGAAAGTCTTACTGGAAAATCTCTTGCGCTGGCAGGATGACGAGTCCGTCACTGCCGATGATATTCACGCGCTGGCGGGATGGCTCAAAAATGCCCATGCCGATCGGGAGATAGCGTATCGCCCGGCCAGGGTGCTCATGCAGGACTTCACCGGCGTGCCAGCAGTCGTCGATCTGGCGGCAATGCGTGAAGCCGTGAAACGCCTCGGCGGTGACACCGCCAAAGTCAACCCTCTTTCTCCGGTCGATCTGGTTATCGACCACTCCGTTACGGTTGACCATTTTGGTAATGACGACGCTTTCGAAGAGAACGTGCGTCTGGAGATGGAGCGCAACCACGAGCGTTATGAGTTTTTAAAGTGGGGTCAGCAGGCGTTCAGCCGTTTTAGTGTTGTTCCGCCTGGCACCGGAATTTGTCATCAGGTCAATCTTGAGTATCTGGGCAAAGCGGTCTGGAGTGAATTGCAGGGGCAGGAGTGGATTGCCTATCCGGATACGCTGGTCGGGACCGATTCCCATACCACGATGATTAACGGACTTGGCGTGCTCGGATGGGGTGTGGGGGGGATCGAAGCCGAAGCGGCAATGCTCGGCCAGCCGGTCTCCATGCTTATCCCGGACGTGGTTGGCTTTAAACTGGTGGGGAAATTACGCGAAGGGATCACCGCGACCGATCTGGTGCTGACGGTAACTCAGATGCTGCGTAAACACGGTGTTGTGGGCAAATTTGTTGAGTTTTATGGCGATGGGCTGGATTCGTTGCCTCTCGCTGACCGTGCGACGATTGCCAACATGGCGCCAGAATACGGCGCGACATGCGGCTTCTTCCCGATCGATGGCGTGACGCTGGAGTATATGCGCCTGACCGGGCGTAGCGAAGAGCAGGTCGCGCTGGTGGAGGCTTATTCCAAAGCTCAGGGCATGTGGCGTAATCCGGGCGATGAACCGGTGTTTACCAGCGTGCTTGAACTGGATATGGACGAAGTGGAAGCCAGTCTTGCGGGCCCAAAACGCCCTCAGGACCGTGTTGCGCTTCGCGATGTGCCAAAAGCATTTGCGGCCAGCAATGAGCTTGAAATCAATACAGCGCAAAAAGATCGTCGTCCGGTCGATTATGCTATGAACGGGCATCAGTATCAGCTCCCTGACGGAGCCGTGGTGATCGCGGCTATTACCTCGTGTACCAACACCTCCAACCCAAGCGTGCTGATGGCGGCAGGGCTGCTGGCGAAAAAAGCGGTCACGCTGGGGCTGAAACGTCAGCCGTGGGTGAAAGCGTCGCTGGCGCCTGGCTCAAAAGTGGTTTCCGACTATCTGGCTCAGGCCAAACTCACTCCTTATCTTGACGAACTGGGCTTTAACCTGGTGGGCTACGGCTGTACGACCTGTATTGGTAACTCCGGTCCGCTGCCGGACCCCATCGAGCAGGCTATCAGGCAGGGCGATCTGACGGTGGGCGCCGTGCTTTCAGGGAACCGAAATTTTGAAGGGCGTATTCATCCGCTGGTCAAAACCAACTGGCTGGCCTCGCCGCCGCTGGTGGTGGCTTACGCGCTGGCGGGTAATATGAATATCAACCTGGCGAGCGACCCGCTTGGACACGATCGCAAAGGCGATCCAATCTATCTGAAAGATATCTGGCCGTCCGCGCAGGAAATCGCCCATGCGGTTGAGAAGGTCTCAACAGAGATGTTCCGCAAAGAGTATGCCGAAGTGTTTGAAGGCACACCTGAATGGAAGACCATCAAGGTCGAACGTTCAGATACCTATGGCTGGCAGAGTGATTCAACCTACATCCGTTTGTCGCCATTCTTTGATGATATGGAGGCGCAGCCCAAACCGCTGGTTGATATTCACGGCGCGCGTATCCTGGCCATGCTGGGTGATTCAGTGACCACCGACCACATCTCTCCGGCGGGGAGTATCAAAGCGGACAGTCCGGCAGGGCGTTATCTTCAGGGACGTGGCGTCGAGCGCCGTGACTTTAACTCCTACGGCTCACGGCGCGGTAACCATGAAGTGATGATGCGCGGCACCTTCGCGAATATCCGTATTCGTAACGAAATGGTTCCGGGTGTCGAGGGTGGCATGACGCGTCACCTGCCGGGTACGGAAGCCATTTCTATCTATGATGCGGCGATGAAATACCAGCAGGAGGGCACGCCGTTAGCGGTGATCGCCGGTAAAGAGTATGGCTCCGGTTCCAGCCGCGACTGGGCGGCAAAAGGGCCGCGTTTGCTCGGTGTTCGGGTTGTCATTGCCGAGTCATTTGAACGTATCCACCGTTCAAATCTCATCGGGATGGGGATCTTACCGCTGGAATTCCCGCAAGGTGTGACCCGCAAAACGCTGGGGCTGACCGGGGAGGAGAAAATTGACGTCAGTAATCTGCAAAACCTGAAGCCGGGCGCTACGGTGCCGGTGAAGCTCACCCGCGCCGATGGCAAAACGGAAGTGCTGGATTGTCGTTGTCGTATTGATACGGCGACGGAGCTGACCTATTACCAGAACGACGGCATATTGCACTACGTTATTCGTAATATGTTGAATTGATCGATGGCCCGGCAGAAAGCAAACTGCCGGGCTTTTCCGATTACTTACTGAGCAGATGACCCATCTTGGCGGCTTTCGTATCGAGATAGTGCTCGTTTTTCGGGTTACGGCCAACAATCAGCGGCACGCGTTCCACGATGTTGATGCCGGCTTCGGTCAGTATTTCTACTTTCCGCGGGTTATTCGTCAGCAGACGCACTTCATCCACGCCCAATAATTTGAACATATCGGCGCACAGCGTAAAGTCACGCTCATCGGCAGCGAACCCGAGCTGATGGTTGGCTTCAACGGTGTCGTACCCCTGATCCTGCAGCGCATAGGCGCGGATCTTATTCAGTAAACCAATATTACGGCCTTCCTGGCGATGATACAGCAGTACGCCACGGCCTTCTTCCGCGATATGGGTCAGTGCGGCTTCCAGCTGGAAACCACAATCACAGCGCAGGCTGAAGAGGGCATCACCCGTCAGGCACTCTGAGTGGACGCGAGCCAGTACCGGTACCTGTCCTGAGATGTCGCCAAACACTAACGCGACGTGATCCTGCCCGGTTGCCAGTTCTTCAAAACCCACCATCAGGAAATCGCCCCATGGGGTTGGCAGATTGGCTTCTGCCACACGTTTAAGCTGCATGTGATTCTCCAGAGTATGCTGACACGTTTCGTGCCTGTCGCCCTTCGGCTTTTGTATCAGGCTATTTTGCCACAAGCAGCCAGCGTTCACCTAGTTGAGGCCATGCTATACGGACGTTAAACGCACAATCCGACATTTTCCCGCGCCGCATTAATTTCGGTTATGATTGTTGAGCTTAGCGAAAAAGGAGACAACATGCTTTCAATTGCCCGCCGTACGGCAGCCGGTGCCGCCATTTTGCTGGTTATGCCTCTCGCCGTATGGATTTCAGGTTGGGTATGGCAACCGGGCCAACACACCGGTTGGCTCAAAACGCTCTACTGGGTGACCGAAACGGTGACCCAGCCGTGGGGCATTATCACTCATAGTCTCCTTTGCCTCTGGTTCTTGTGGTGTCTGCGATTCCGCTTGCGCCCGGCCATCATGCTCTTTGTCATTCTCGGTGGGGCCATTTTAGCCGGACAGGGTATCAAATCCTGGGTCAAAGACCACGTTCAGGAGCCGCGTCCATTTGTTATCTGGCTTGAAAAAACACATCATATTCCGGTAGATACCTTCTACAATTTAAAGCGTAAAGATCGCGGCCATTTGGTCAAAGACCAGCTTGCAGAAGAGCAGGACATACCGAAGTTTTTGCGTAAGCACTGGCAAAAAGAGACCGGATTTGCCTTCCCTTCTGGCCATACGATGTTTGCTGCCAGTTGGGCGTTATTAGCGGTGGGCTTGCTCTGGCCGCGACGTCGTACTGTGACCATCGCTGTTCTGCTGGTCTGGGCGACAGGCGTGATGGGGAGCCGATTGCTGCTGGGGATGCACTGGCCGCGCGATCTGGTGGTGGCAACGCTGATATCCTGGCTGCTGGTGACGTTTGCGACCTGGCTGGCTCAACGGCTATGTGGACCGCTTACGCCGCCGCCGGAAGAGAGCCAGGAAATTGCTGAAAGACAGCAAGAAGACGCCTGATGGTTGAAAATCTGCGTTTAGCCCTCAAATCCAGTGAGGGCCTGTCACTTTTTCCATTTCACGCTTGCGGCTAAAATGGTAGTTTATAAGGCTGATTGCGGCGAATTGAACACACTTTATTCGCTTGAACCACATAACGGGAAGTCATGTGAAATATTTACTCATTTTCTTACTGGTGTTGGCGATTTTTGTCATTTCAGTCACATTGGGTGCGCAAAACGATCAGCTGGTGTCATTCAATTATCTGCTGGCGCAGGGCGAGTATCGTGTATCGAGCTTGCTTGCCGTTCAGTTTGCCGCCGGGTTTGCTATCGGCTGGTTAGTGTGTGGCTTGTTTTGGCTCAAAGTCCGCGTTTCTCTTGCGCGTGCGGAACGCAAAATCAAACGTCTTGAAAATCAAATTGCGCCTGTGACCGACGTTCCGGTAAATCCTGGTGTGCCGGTAGCGAAGGAATAAACGAATATGCTGGAGTTGTTGTTTCTGCTTTTGCCTGTCGCCGCAGCCTATGGCTGGTATATGGGCCGCAGAAGTGCGCAACAAACAAAGCAGGACGAAGCAAACCGCCTTTCCCGCGACTACGTGGCGGGGGTGAACTTCCTTCTGAGCAACCAACAGGATAAAGCGGTAGACCTGTTCCTCGACATGTTAAAAGAGGATACCGGTACCGTTGAGGCGCATCTCACCCTTGGAAACCTGTTCCGATCTCGTGGCGAGGTCGACCGCGCGATTCGTATCCACCAGACGCTGATGGAAAGTGCCTCTCTGACCTACGATCAGCGACTGCTGGCGGTACAACAGCTTGGTCGCGATTATATGGCCGCGGGTCTCTATGATCGCGCTGAAGACATGTTCAGCCAGCTGGTGGATGAGACTGATTTTCGTATCAGCGCGTTGCAACAGCTTTTGCAGATTTACCAGGCCACCAGTGAATGGCAAAAGGCCATTGATACGGCAGAACGGCTGGTCAAGCTCGGCAAAGATACCCAGCGTGTCGAAATTGCGCATTTCTACTGCGAGCTGGCGTTACAGCAGATGGGGAGCGATGACATGGAAAAAGCCATGGCATTGCTGAAAAAGGGTGCTTCTGCCGATCGCAACAGCGCGCGTATCTCAATCATGATGGGACGCGTGTTTATGGCAAAAGGCGATTTCGCCAAAGCCGTTGAGTGTTTACTGCGCGTTATCGATCAGGACAAAGAGCTCGTCAGCGAAACGCTTGAGATGCTGCAAACCTGCTATCAGCAGCTTGGCCGACCGGATGAGTGGGTTGCCTTCCTGCGTCGCTGCGTGGAAGAGAATACCGGCGCAACCGCTGAATTAATGCTGGCCGATGTCGTCGAGCAGCACGAAGGGAATGACACCGCGCAGGTCTATATTACCCGACAACTGCAGCGCCATCCGACCATGCGTGTTTTCCATAAGCTAATGGATTACCATCTCAACGATGCAGAAGAAGGGCGCGCGAAAGAGAGCCTGATGGTACTGCGGGAAATGGTTGGCGAGCAGGTTCGCAGCAAGCCGCGCTACCGCTGCCAGAAGTGTGGATTTACCGCCTATACGCTTTACTGGCACTGTCCGTCATGTCGGGCATGGTCGACTATAAAGCCGATTAGAGGGTTAGACGGGCAGTGATTTTTTAAAACCCCGCACTTTAGTTACAACATACTATTGGGTTTTAAAAAAGGTCTGGCTCCGTGCGGCGGCTGGCCTGGCAGGAAAAGAAATGGATTCTGTCAATTTATGCCGCTGGCAGGTAGAATGCTCGCCGTTTATCTATCCCGCGCCACTGCGGCGCCTATAGACGAAAAGGGCTGGTCATGACGTCTGTTGCTTCCTCTTCTTCCCGCGTAGTTACCGATTCTCCTGTTGTTGTCGCACTCGACTATAACAATCGCGACAGCGCACTCGCCTTTGTTGATCGCATTGACCCACGCGATTGCCGACTGAAGGTCGGTAAAGAAATGTTCACGCTGTTTGGGCCGCAAATTGTCCGGGACCTGCAGCAGCGCGGTTTCGATCTGTTTCTCGACCTTAAATTCCATGATATTCCCAACACGACTGCGCATGCGGTGGCTGCCGCTGCCGAGCTGGGAGTCTGGATGGTGAACGTGCACGCCTCGGGCGGGGCGCGAATGATGACCGCAGCCCGCGAAGCGCTCGTGCCTTTCGGCAAAGACGCCCCGCTGTTAATCGCCGTGACGGTGCTGACGAGCATGGAAGCAAGCGACCTGCTGGATCTTGGCGTGACATTGTCACCGGCAGAGCATGCAGAACGTCTGGCTCGTCTGACTCAAAACTGTGGTCTGGATGGGGTTGTCTGCTCGGCGCAAGAAGCCGTACGCTTTAAAACTGAGCTGGGACAGGGCTTTAAACTTGTCACGCCGGGTATTCGACCACAAGGGAGCGATGCTGGCGACCAACGCCGTATCATGACGCCGGAGCAGGCGCTGGCCGCAGGCGTTGATTATATGGTGATTGGTCGTCCGGTCACGCAGTCTGCTGACCCGGCGCTCACCTTAAAAGCGATTAATGCATCACTGCAAAAGGGGGCATGATGAAAGATTCTAACAGTCGGCTGGTGTACTCCACGGAGAGCGGTCGTATTGACGAGCCGAAAGCCGTCGCTCAACGCCCTGCAGGCGATGGAATCGTCCGCATCCAGCGGCAAACCAGTGGTCGCAAAGGTAAGGGAGTGTGTCTGGTGACGGGGATTGATGCCGATGATGCCACGCTCGCGAAACTGGCCGCGGAATTAAAAAAGAAATGTGGCTGCGGCGGTTCTGTAAAAGAGGGCGTGATTGAGATTCAGGGCGATAATCGCGATTTAATAAAATCCCTGCTGGAAGCAAAAGGGATGAAGGTAAAACTGGCAGGCGGTTAAAATAATAAGCCACGGCATAAGCCGTGGCTTTTATACTGGTGTATCAGTCTGAATAAAATCATTCTGAATACGTAATATCAACCAGCGAATATTATATATCTTATTTACCGACCTGGTGACCGATGATGCCACCAACAGCAGCGCCACCCAATGTCCCTAAGGTGCTACCATCGGTTAAGACTGCGCCACCCAGAGCACCAGCACCTGCGCCAATCGCCGTATTTCGGTCACGTTTGGACCAGTTAGAACATGCGCTCAGAGACATTGCGAGGGTGACTGCCAAAACAGCTGCGGCTAATTTTTTGCTCGTTAAATTCATCATACTTTCTCCTGAATTATTGAATCACAGAAAGAAGTTGTCTTTTAAGTATAGCTAATTTGGCTACTTAAGAGTCTTTTCTGCGAAACCTTGTCGCGCAGGTGTTACAAAATCACGCAGGTGATAGTTACGTCCTGTTATATCGCTAAGAGTAATTTTAAGTTTTTGGTAATGAAACGACAGGTAAATAGTCTTAAAGGTGTGCTCAGAATTGTCTCAGACAGGCGGCATTCGCCATGCGCCCGGTTGACCGGGCGGTGGCTGGGGATCAGGCAGAGTTTTTGACGATGTCGACCAGCAGGCCGTCGCGCTGTAACTGGTCACGATAATCGTCGCTCAGACGTTCATCGGTAATCACCCGACTGAAGCGCGAAACAGGGCCCATGGTGTAAGGATGAACCGCACCAAATTTCGAGCTGTCGGTCAGGACAATCGCTTCACAGCCTTTTTCGAGGACAGCGTTCACGACGTCAGAACGCATCATATCGCGCCCGGTGAACCCGGTTTCTGGCTGCCAGCCATCGATACCAATGAACGCTTTGCTGAAATGCACCTGCTGAACATACTGGCGCGTCAGCGGGCCGACCATGCTTTCGCTTTTCTTCTGATAAATACCGCCCAGCAGAATCACCTCGCACTGCGTCTCTTTCAGCAAGTGCGCAATGTAGCTGCTCACCGTAATAATGGTGATGTCTTTCTGCTCTGCCAGCGTGCGCGCAAGAAGGGCGTTACTGCTTCCGTTCTCAATAAAAACGGTCTCGCCATTATTGACCAGTGAAGCCGCAAACTCGGCCAGTTCACGTTTCAGCGCGAAGTTGTTCATCATTCGCGTTTCCACGTCTTCGCTGTCCAGCGGTACGGCATACCCGTGGGCGCGACGCAGGTAACTCTGCTTTTCGAGAAGATTGAGATCCTGGCGGATGGTGACCTCAGACACACCGGTCAGCTTAGCCAGCTCGACAACGCTCACGCGTCCTTTGTCGATCACCATCTGCAAAATGATTTGTTGTCGGGAATTCATAGCATCCATATAAAGGCGACCAGCGCCGCGGGTTAAAAATACAACAAAATGGGCAAGGGGTGAGCGTTACACTTCCCAGGGCGCTTTCGGCTGTGCCGACGCGGACGGCTGATCCGCACTATTCTGGGCCAGTAATTCAGATTTCAGGATCTCAAGATTACGGATTGCAGAGTGATAGTCACCTGCCACCAGGATATCCAGCACGGTATCAATACGTTGCGCCACTCGCTGTGCGTCAATCTCAGACATAAAATCATCCCCAAAAGTGAAAAGTTAATAATTTCAATGATGCAGAAATTGCTAACAAAAGAGAAGGGAAAAAATGCACTAACTAAATCACATAAATGAAAGTGATAATTTTATCGCTTCGCATACAGAGGGGTTGGGGAGTGGATTAGTCTAAATCTGCGCGCAAGGCGCTTTTTTCTATGAGGAATCAGACTATGACAGTCATCAACCAAGTTACCTGCAAACAGTTTACCGATTCTGAACGTTTTACTCAGCTCGCAGGGTATTACGAGGAGGAACGGCGCACCGTCTGGATGATGTTACGCGCCCAGCCGCGTCCTTGTTTTAATCATGCATTAATTGAGGAAATTATGAATCTGTCGTGGCTGGTGCGGCAGTCGGGATTTGCTGTCGACTTTTGGGTAACCGGTTCACTGGTCCCGGAAATGTACAACACCGGAGGCGATCTGCGCTTCTTCGTGGAGTGCATTCAGAATGGCCGCCGTGAAGCGTTACGTGCTTATGCGCGCGCCTGCGTGGATTGTGTTCATGCGGCATCGTGCGGGTTTGAAACCGGAGCCATTACCCTGGCGATGGTGGAGGGCAGTGCGTTAGGTGGCGGCTTCGAGGCGGCACTGGCGCATCATTTTGTGCTGGCACAGCGCGACGCACGCCTGGGCTTTCCGGAAATCGCCTTTAACCTGTTTCCGGGAATGGGCGGCTATTCACTGGTCGCCCGCCGTGCTGGCATGAAGCTGGCGGAGGAGCTGATCTATCGGGGCGAGTCGCATACGGCAGAGTGGCATGAGCAGTATGGTCTTGTGGATGTGCTCTTTGAACCGGGACAAGGCTACGTTTCGACGCGCACCTTTATTGATACTTTACAGCCAAAGCTGAACGGGGTGAGGGCCATGCTGCGTGCCCGCCAGCGAGTCCTGCAACTTCCACGCAGTGAATTGATGGATATCACTGAGGACTGGGTCGATGCGGCGTTTTGTCTGGAGCCGAAAGACATTGCCTACATGGAACGCCTGGTAATGCTGCAAAACCGGCACAATGCGGTCGGGATGCGTAAAGCCAGCTAGCGCATTTTTTTGGCCTGATAACGTTTAAACCAGCGCTCGAATGCGGCAGCGGGCATCGGCTTAGCAAACAGAAAACCCTGTCGTTCGTTGACGCCGTTCTTGGTCAGAAAGGCGTCTTCTTTCGCACTTTCGACCCCCTCGGCAATCACCTGCAAATTCAGCGCCTGAGCAACGGCCACGATGGCGCGCACCAGCGACTGAGAAATCGACTGTTTGTGGATATCGCGAACAAAAGCCTGATCGAGCTTGATGGCGTCTATCGGGAAGCGAGCCAGCTGCGACAGCGAAGAGTAACCCGTGCCAAAATCGTCCAGATGAATTTGTGCGCCTAACTGGCTGAACTGCTGGATAACCGACAACGCCAGCTCTTCGTTTTCGATCAGGCAGCTTTCCGTCAGTTCCACATCAATCGGGCAATACTCGAAATTCAGATCTCTTAGCGCCTGTTTTAAATCGCTGAAAATGGTCTGATCGGCGAGCTGACGGGCCGAGACGTTCACGGCCACGCGCAAATTAATGCCTTTGTCACGCCATTTAGCCACCTGGCGCACCACGTCCAGCATTACCCAGCGCCCCAGCGGGACGATCAGACCCGACTCCTCGGCATAGGAGATAAATTCCAGCGGCGGAATCAGACCCCGCTCCGGCGATTGCCAGCGCACCAACGCTTCCAGACTGCGCACTTCACCTTTCCAGGTGATTTTCGGCTGATAGTGAATCAAAAGCTGGTCGTTATCCAACGCTTTGCGCAGGTTGGTATCCAGCCACAGATATTCAAAAACGCGCTGATTCATCTCAGGCGAGAACACGCAGAATTTGCCACGCCCACTCTCTTTGGCGGTGTACATGGCGGTATCGGCGTTGCGAATAATACTCTCCCGATCGGTGCCATGCTGTGGCGCAAGGGAGATGCCCAACGAGCAACCGGTATAAATCTCAATCAGGCCGATGCGGAAGGGCTGGCGCAGACGCGTCAGAATACGCGAAGCCATTGCCTCCAGCGTGCTTTGTGAGGTCCCGGTGGCCAGGACGATGAATTCATCGCCTCCCAGACGCGCCAGTACCTGCCCCTCTTCGAGACAGCTCAGGATGGCGAGCGCCACCGCCTGTAACAGCTGATCGCCAAACATATGCCCGTAGGCATCATTCACTTTTTTAAAGTTATCAAGGTCGAGATACACCACCCCGACCTGGGTGTCGCCGCGAGTGGAAATCGCGTCGCTGATCAGTTCGTGGATGGCATTTCGGTTAGGCAGGCCGGTGATGGTGTCGGTATTGGCCAGCACCCGCAGCCGCTCCTGCGCCCGACGTTCCTCGGTAATGTCGGTCCCCGAACAGATGAGAAAAATTTCATTTTTACCGCTGCCGCTATGCACGAATTTATTTCTGAACAGAAACAGGCGTTGTCCTTTTCGCGTTTTGATCCAGCGCTCCACTTCATAGGAGCTGCCGTTACGAAAAAAACCAGAGATATTACGTTTCGAAGCCGCTGCTTCGCTGCGGCTCATAAACAGCTTGAAGACGTTCTGCCCAATGACTTCTTGCTCTTTCATGCCCGTGTATTCTTCACTCAGGCGATTAAAGCGCTGGATATTACCCTGCTGATCGAGAATGACGATCACGGAGTTGGCTTCAGAAACCACCTGCTCAGCGAAGGACAGACCCTGCGCCAGATCGCGAGCAACGGAAGGGGTATCATTCCAGGCAGAAGCCGTGCCAGCCCACTCATTTTTGTTAATTTTGCGGCCCACCAGATGGACGGGAACATCCACACCGTACAGAGAAAGTGTCATGGTGATGCTGGAG
Source organism: Enterobacteriaceae bacterium RIT714 (assembly GCA_009668015.1). Taxonomy (GTDB): domain Bacteria; phylum Pseudomonadota; class Gammaproteobacteria; order Enterobacterales; family Enterobacteriaceae; genus Enterobacter. Next base: position 720,428 of record WJYB01000001.1, on the reverse strand, counting down.
GTGATCACGGTGAGCTGGCGGATGCATTCGGCCTGATCGTCATTTAACGCAACCACCTGAGTGGTATCGGCATTTTCGCTGGCGGCCAGATGCAGCGCATTACTGTCCGCTGTCAGTCGCCACCACGGGCTGTGCGTCCCCATGTAACGAAACAGTAAATTCTGCTCCAGATCGTCAATCATGCTTTCTCCCGGACCTGCTCAATAGCGCAAAGTTATGCATATGCATTCGACTTTTCCGTCGCGAAACAGCGGCATAACCGAAGTGAACTTATTGTTTTTCCCTGAGTTCTTATATTAGAACGAGAAGTGCACAAAAGGATACTGATGGATAATCATTCCCGTCACCAAAGATAACGGTTTTCTTTTACTGTAGATAAGTGTGATCGCTTTTGCGGGAATGGGGAGGAAAATATTAAGAAAAAGTGATGGAGACGCGATTTAAACAGAAAAGAAAATGTCGGCGTCTCCAGAAGAGAAACAGCCGACATTTTAAAAGGTTATCAGGCTACAGGACGCGCGATAATGCTGCGGGTTTCCATACGGACTTCTGCGATATTCACGTCAATCACATCCGTCACTTTATAGACCGTCTCGCCTTTGATTTGCACGGCGCCGTTTTCCTGGCTACAAACCAACTCATCGCGGACCGCATGCAGGAACGGGGCCGGGATAAAGGCGACGGCGCCATTGTCCACCAGACGCACGCGCATGCCGCCACGGCTCACATCAATAATCTCAGCCGCAAAACGCACATCTGTACCGGCTTTGTCCTGCAGGAAACGGGCATACAGCCAGTCGCCCACATCACGTTCCGCCATACGGTTCAGGCGACGACGTTCCGCCATCTGCAGGGTGGTCTCATCCTGTGGACGCGCAATGGTTTCACCCTTGACGATAGCTTTAAGCAGACGATGGTTAACCATGTCGCCATATTTACGAATCGGTGAAGTCCAGGTGGCATACGCCTCCAGGCCCAGGCCAAAGTGCGGGCCCGGTTCAGTGCTGATCTCAGCGAAGGACTGGAAGCGACGAATACGGCTGTCGAGGAAACCAGACGGTTGCGCGTCCAGTTCACGACGCAGTTTGCAGAAGCCATTCAGCGTCAACACTTCCTGCGGATCAACGTGAACGTCATGCGTTTTCAGCAGGGCGGCCAGCGCCTCCGTGTTGGCCGGATCAAAACCGGTATGCACGTTATAAATGCCGAAACCTAATTTGTCGCGCAGAACGCGAGCCGCACAAATGTTGGCAGCAATCATCGCTTCTTCAACGATGCGGTTCGCAATACGACGAGGCTCTGCCACGATATCCAGCACTTCGCCTTTTTCACCCAGTACGAAGCGGTAGTCCGGGCGATCTTTAAAGACCAGCGCGTGCGTCTTACGCCATTCGCCACGGCTCAGGCAGACACGCTGCAGCAGACGAATTTGCTGTGCAATAGCATCGCTTTGAGGTGTCCAGTTGCCGGTATTTTCCAGCCAGTCAGACACATCGTCATAGGCCAGTTTCGCTTTTGATTCGATGGTGGCGGCGAAGAATTCGATATCGTCTTCGATGGTGCCGTCAGCCGCGACAGTCATACGGCATGCCAGCACAGGGCGAACTTCATTCGGACGCAGCGAACAGAGGTCGTCGGAAAGCTCACGCGGCAGCATCGGGATATTAAAGCCCGGCAGATAGTTGGTGAACGCGCGAATTTTGGCAGAGACGTCCAGCTTGCTTCCTTCGGCAATCCACGCGGTCGGGTCGGCAATCGCTACGGTTAAATGCAGTTTGTCGTCACCGGCTTCTTCAACGTACAGCGCATCGTCCATATCCTGGGTGCTGGCGCTATCGATCGTGACGAAGCTCAGGGCAGTCAGATCGCGACGCGTCAGGCCTTCGTCCATCATCTCTGTCGCCACGCCATTTGGCGCTTCTTTCTCCAGATTATGACGGGCAAGGGTGACCCACCACGGAACGAAATGATCGTCACCGTAAGTGATGAAATGAGTCAGTTCGGCATAAAAGCCGCGATCGCCTTTCAGAGGATGGCGACGCATCTGGGCAACGGCCCAGTCACCTTCTTTGAAATCATGTTCAACGCCACGCTCGGCGCGGCAAGGGATGGCGTCTTTCAGCAGAGGATGGTCCGGTACGATGGAAAGACGATCGTCTTTCCTGTGCACTTTACCGACAAAACGGGTCAGAAAAGGTTCGATAAGTTCTTCTGGCTCTGCCGATTCACGATCCTTTTCAGTGTGAATCACCGCTGTGACACGATCGCCGTGCATCACTTTCTTCATCTGCGGAGGCGGGATGAAGTAGCTTTTCTGCGAATCGACTTCAAGGAAGCCAAAGCCCTTTTCCGTGGCTTTTACGACCCCTTCTGCACGCGGCGTCTGGGAATGCAGTTGCTGTTTAAGCTGCGCTAGCAGCGGGTTGTCCTGAAGCATAGTGTTCTATTTTAGTAGCCATTGAGCGGCTGACAGTTTTACGCGATTCTCACTGCTACAGCAAGCGCTCTTTAGATAATGACCCGGGTTATGACCGCTCGCCCAGCGCGATTTTCAGGCGGTCTAGCCAGCCGCAAAACGCGCCCCAGGTCAGCAGATAAATCGCCGCAGCGGCGGGGATCCCGTCATCAACAAGTGGCGTAAATTGCGCGGCGCTGAATCGATCGGGAGAGCAGGTGAGCAATGCCCGGGCAACAGGTAATGACGGGGCGGCAACATCGCGCTTTTTGACGCCGTAGTGGAGGCTTTTCAGTATCTCACCCGTACGATCGAGGAGCATCGGTTCGTGGCAAAGCACCGGCGTCAGTTCGCGCAACTCCGGTACGGATTGCCAGCGGGAGAGCGATTCGAGCTGTTGCGCGGTGGCGTAGCGCAACTCTACGCCCGCGAAAATCGGCTTCCAGTCGCTGACTGTGCAGCCGTCAGTCGGCGCGTGCGGCGGAAGATGGTGCCCGGGCAGCCAGCGAACCGGATGACCCAGTAGCGCCTGGAAAGCAGCCACAACCCGCGCCTGAAACCCGACGAAGCCGATAATCTGGTTAATCAAAATAATGTCATAGGTCGACAGACCCACTTCATCCAGCTGCCGTTGCGCTTTGTCGTCAATAACATCAGGTGAGCTGGCCAGCTGACGGGCGTACTGGGTGATCTGGGCGAGGCGTTGATTGCTTTCGCGGGAAGAGTCGGGACCGGGCAGCGGGGCGAGCAGGGCCGCGTAGTGGTTGCAGAGCCGCTGTACGCCACAGGCCTGGGCTACCGTCAGCGCGGTACTCAACCGATCGTACGCACTGAGCGTGTGCAGTCGGTTGACCGGAACATGCAGCGGAAAAAGGAGATCGCATAACGCCCGGGCTGGCGTCAGCCAGCTTTCACACGGGGTGACTATCTCATCAGGCAGCGCTAAATCGAGCAAAAAACGGTCGTCGACATGCGCGGCCTCGGGAACCAGTGGCAGAACCTCATCCGGACAATGATTCGTCTGGGTTTCGTGATACCAGTGGCCTTTGCCGGAAAAACGGCGTTGTTCCATGTGCGTTCCTTGATCTCAAATGGCGATCAATATCCTGGCGTATGGCTTTCAGTGCGAAAAATATTGTTAGGTGATAACAAATAGCAGAACGGAATAACGAGGAGGTAAAACGTGACGGACAGAAGGCAGAGTGGGGGAGAAACTCTCTTCCCGCGAGGGAAGAGAGTGACAGCTTATTTGATTTCCAGCTCGTTCATTGCAGCGATGTTGAAACCGCCGTCAACGTGAACCACTTCGCCGGAGATACCCGCAGAGAGGTCAGAGCACAGGAATGCTGCGGAGTTACCCACATCTTCGATGGTAACGGTGCGACGAATTGGCGTAACCGCTTCGCAATGCGCCAGCATTTTGCGGAAATCTTTGATACCGGATGCGGCCAGAGTACGGATTGGGCCAGCAGAGATACCGTTAACACGCACACCTTCAGGACCCATTGCGTTCGCCATGTAGCGCACGTTAGCTTCCAGAGATGCCTTCGCCAGACCCATCACGTTGTAGTTAGGGATAGCGCGCTCAGCACCCAGGTAGGACAGCGTCAACAGAGCAGAGCCTGGGTTCAGCATGGTGCGGCAAGCTTTTGCCATTGCAACGAAGCTGTAGGAGCTGATGTCGTGAGCAATTTTGAAGCCTTCACGGGTTACCGCATTCACGTAGTCGCCGTCCAGCTGATCGCCTGGTGCAAAGCCGATTGAGTGAACGAAACCGTCGAATTTCGGCCATACTTTTGCCAGTTCAGCGAACATGCCATCAATGCTTTCATCTTGAGCAACATCGCATTCCAGAATGATGCTGGAACCCAGCTGCGCGGCAAACTCTTCAACACGGCCTTTCAGCTTGTCGTTCTGGTAGGTGAACGCCAGCTCAGCGCCTTCGCGGTGCATAGCCTGTGCAATGCCGTATGCGATGGACAGTTTGCTGGCGACGCCAGTTACCAGAATGCGCTTACCGGAAAGAAAACCCATAGCTTTGATCCTTATATTCATTGTTATGGCGAACGCCCTCTCATCGTGGCGATCGTCGTTAAAACGCGGCGATAATATCACGTGTCGCGTCCAGAGTTAATCCGACCACTTTACAGGTCAGCGGTCATTTATCTTTTCGCCATGCATCGGCGGTTAACGCTTCGCCAAAATGCCCGGCAATCAGGCGTTTAGTCAGGTCATGCAGCGGAGAAGCCAGCACGTCTGCGGTGCTGCCACGCTCGACCACTTCACCCTGATGCATCACCAGCACCTGATCGCTAATGTGTTTCATCATGCCTAAATGCTGAGTGACATAAATATAAGAGATACCCTGTTTCTCCTGTAATTCCAGCATCAGGTTGATTAACTGCGAACGCATCGACATATCCAGCGACGCCAGCGCTTCGTCGGCAATAATCACCTTTGGCCGCAGGATCAGGGCGCGTGCCAGCCCCAGACGCTGTTTCTGCCCCGGCGCCAGCATGTGCGGATAATAGCTGACGTGGTCAGGCAGCAAACCGACCAGACGCAGTGTCTCAATGATACGTTTCCTGCGCGCCTCCGGTTCCAGATCGGTATTCAGACGCAGCGGAAAATCCAGGATTTGGGAGATACGCTGACGCGGGTTGAGCGACGTCGAAGGATCCTGGAAAATCATACGAATACGCTGGCTTCTGAACGAATAATCGCCGTACGCGAGGAAATGATCGTCGATCAGGACATCTCCCGACGTTGGCTCGACCATTCCCGCCAGCATTTTCGCCAGCGTGGATTTACCGGAGCCGTTCTCACCAATAATCGCCAGCGTCTGTTTTTCGCGCAGGGTAAAACTGAGCGGTTTTACCGCTTCGACCGTCTGACGATGGAACAGGCCCGTCCGGTAGCGAAAGGTCTTACTCAGATTACGAACTTCCAGCAGAGTTTCGACCATCTCACTCTCTCTCCATGTTCAGCGGGAAATGACAGGCGTACAGGTGATTTTTAGCACCGGTGAGTCGTGGCGTTTCAATGCATTTGCGCTGCGCGTACGGGCAGCGAGGCCCAAGACGGCAGCCAATCGGGAGTGACTCCAGTAGCGGAATCGCGCCCGGCAAGGTATTCAGGCGACTTTTATGTGGCATCGCGCTGCCGAAATCGGGGATAGCCCTGATCAGCGCCTGGGTATACGGGTGGTGCGGCGCGGTGACCAGATCTTCGCTGAAGGCGGTTTCCACGGTCTGACCGCAATACATCACGTCGATTTTATCGGCCCATTTGCTTAACATTTGCAGGTCGTGGCTGATGAGCAAAATGGTGGTGTTGTTGTTCTGGTTAAGGCGGGTCAGCAGGCGGAATATCTGCGCCTGCGTGGTAGGTTCCATGGCGTTCGTCGGTTCATCGGCGATCAACAGCCGCGGCTGATTGGCCAGCGCGATAGCGATCATCACTTTCTGGCACTCGCCATCCGTCAGCTCATAGGGAAAGCTGCGCATCGCGTCTTTGTGATCTTTAATACCCACGCGATGCAAAAGCTCGATGGCGCGACGTTTCCGCCAGCCAAAAAGCTGCCACCAGCGGCCTTTATAGGTCCAGCCGGGGATATTTTGCATCAGCTGTTTACCCACCCGTTCGGACGGATCAAGACAGGATTGCGGCTCCTGGAAGATCATCGACACGTTGTGGCCGACCAGCTTGCGTCGCTCGCGGGGGGAGAGGCGCAATAAATCAATATCGTCAAACCGCATACGGTCAGCCGTAACGCGCCAGTTATCTTTAGCCACGCCGCAGATGGCCTTTGCGATCAGACTCTTACCCGAGCCAGACTCGCCCACCAGCCCGCGAATCTCGCCTTCCGCAAGCGTAATACTGATGCGATCGACCGCTTTCACCCAGCCTTCGCCGGTTTTAAATTCAATGGTCAGGTTGCGGATATCAAGTAACGGCATTATTGCACCCCCGCATTAATTGCACGGCGAATACCGTCGCCCAGCAGGTTGATCAGCAGAACGCTCACCATAATTGCAGCACCGGGGAGCATCACTGTCCACGGCGCAACGTAAATTAACTCCAGCGCATCGCCGAGCATCGCGCCCCATTCAGGGGAGGGCAGCTGCGCGCCAAGATCGAGAAAACCGAGGGCGGCAATATCCAGAATTGCCATCGACAGGGCGCGGGTCACTTCCGTTACCAGCCCCGAGGCGATGTTGGGCATCACGGCAAACCATAAAATATTCAGGGTAGTCGCACCGTCCAGACGCGCGGCGACCACATACTCTTTTTCCAGCTCGTCATGCACCATGCTATACACCGAACGCACCATGCGCGGTAACAGCGCCAGCCATACGGCAAACATCGCATGCGAAAGATGCGGCCCGGCGAAGGCCACCACAATAATGGCCAGCAGCAACGACGGGATAGAGAGCAGCGTATCCAGAATATGATTCAGCACGGCGGAACGCAGACCATGCGTCGCCCCGGCAAAGACGCCGAGCACCACCCCAAAAAAGGTGGCCGCAAAGGTCACCACGAACGCGCCGCCCACGGTCGGCGCCGCGCCACTTAACAGACGGCTCAGGACATCACGCCCCAGATCGTCAGTCCCCAGGAAGAAAGAAACCTCGCCGTAGCGTGACCACGAAGGCGGTAACAACTGGTAGCCGAGGAACTGTTGATCGAGACCATAGGGGGCAAACCAGCCGCCAAAAATACACAGCAACACCAGACCGCCGCAGCCATAAAGGCCGATCATCGCCGTGGTGTCGCCATAGAATTTTCGCCACACGGTGCGCACCACGCCCGGGGTGCGCTTTTCCCTGTATACGCTATCGTAAGGCATACGATTCCTTATGTTTCAGCGGGTTGGCCATAGCACCTACAATATCGGAAATCACGTTTACGATGATGACCAGCGACCCAATCACCATCACCCCTGCGGAGATCGCCGCGTAGTCCTGCTGGCGAATCGCATTGATCATCCAGCGGCCCAGACCCGGCCAGCTAAAGACCATCTCGGTGATCATCGCCAGCGTCAGCATGGTGGAAAACTGTAACCCCAGACGCGGAATCACCGGCGGAAGCGCGTTATGCAGAACATGACGGCGCAGAATGGTCAGACGCGACAAACCGCGCGTGGCGGCGGCTTTCACATAGTTCTGATCAAAGACTTCAATCGTGCTGGTGCGCATCAGACGAATCACTTCCGTCGTCGGCGCTACGGCCAGCGTCAGCACCGGCAACACCATATGGCGAAGAGTGCTGATGATCATCTCATCTCGCCAGACGGAGTCCGACAGCCAGGCATCAACGATCGCGAATCCGGTGACAGTCTTAACCGTGTAGAGCAGATCGAAACGTCCCGAGACCGGCAGCCAGCCGAGCGTCAATGAGAAGAACAGCGTCAGCAGAAGCGCCAGCCAGAACACCGGAATCGAGAAGCCGAGCAGGGCAATGGCGCTGATCAGCTTGTCCTGCCATTTGTTGCGGGTGATGCCCGCGAGCATCCCCACCGGGATCCCAACGATCAGGGCAAAACCAAACGCCAGAATGCACAGCTCCATGGTCGCCGGAAAAACTTCTTTCAATTGCTGCGAGATCAGCTGGCCGTTGATACTGGAGACCCCAAAATCCCAGTGCAGCACACCGTTAAACCAGAACAGCCAGGCGTCCCACAGCGACGAGCCCTGTAGCGGCGCGTGCGGGGTAAAATAGCTCAGGCTAAACCCGATAAACGTCAGAAAAAACAGCGTGATCGCCAGCAAAAGCAGGCGTCGTAAGGTAAAAATAATCATGGTTTTTTCACCTCATCTTGTTTCTCACGCGACACGCCTGCGAACGAGGCATTGCCAAACGGGCTCAGAACAAGGCCTTTAATATCATAGCGATAGGCCTGCAGACGCAGTGAAGAGGCTAACGGAAGCACCGGAAGTTCTCTGGCGAGGATATTTTGCGCCTCGTCGTAGGCCTCAATACGCGATGCCAGCTGTTGAGAAGAGAGCGCTTTTTGCAACACGGTATCGAATTCACGGTTACACCAGTGAGCGTAGTTGGTTTGCGAGCGGATCGCGGCGCAGCTCAGGAGCGGACGGAAGAAACTGTCAGGATCATTACTGTCCGTGGACCAGCCAGACAGGGTGAGATCATGATTCATGTCCATCAGCCGCGCCTCCTGGAAACGCCCCTCGACCGGCACAATCACCACTTTGACGCCAACCTGCGCCATATCGGCCTGGATCAGTTCCGCGGTTTTTAGCGGGCTGGGGTTCCAGGCCTGCGAGCTGGTCGGCACCCAGAGTTGTAGCGTGAGATTACTCGCGCCCAGTGCCGCGAGTTGTTTACGCGCTTTTGCCGGATCGTATTCGGTGATTTTGGCCTCATTGTCATAGGCCCATGACGCGCGTGGCAGAATCGACGCCGCCGTTTCAGCTGTGCCGTAATAAATAGACTGCATCAGACGCTGGTTATTGATCGCCAGCGCCAGGGCATGACGAACGGCGGGATTGTTCAGCGGCGGTTTATCGGTATTGAAGGCCAGATAGGCGATGTTCATTCCGGGGCGCAGCGTCAGACGCAGGCGCGGGTCGTCGCGCAGGATGGTCAACTGGCTGGCGGCTGGCCAGGCCAGAACATCGCACTCTCCGGTGAGCAGCTTGGAGAGTCGGCCTGTGCCGCCAGAACCGAGATCAACCACCACCTGCGGCATCAGCGGCGTGCCGCGCCAGAAATGTTCGTGGCGCTGCAGGCGAATATACTGCCCGGCGCGATATTCTGCCATCTGGAACGGCCCCGTTCCGACCGGCTGACGATCGAGTAATTCCTGGCGATCTTTTTTGGTTAGCTGGGCGGCATATTCCGCCGACATAACCGACGCATAGTGTGTCGCCAGATGCCACAAGAAGGAGGCATCGGGGCGCGTCAGACTGAATTCCACCGTCCGGCTGTCGAGCTTGCGCACGCTTTTGACCGTATCCGCAAACTGCAGGCTGTCGAAATAGGGGAAACTGCTGCCGTTAACGTTATGCCACGGATGATGACGATTAAAAATGCGCTGGAACGTAAAGACCACGTCATCAGCGTTCAGTTTGCGCGTGGGTTTAAACCAAGGCGTGGACTGAAAAGCGACGTCATCGCGCAGATGAAAACGGTAGGTTGCGCCGTTATCCAGCACTTCCCAGCTTGCGGCCAGCTCCGGCACCAGGCGATAGGTATAGGGATCGACATCCAGCAGGCGGTCGTAAAGCTGTGCGGCGAGAGTGTCGACAATCAGGCCACTGCCTGCTTTTTGTGGATTGAAGGTGTCGACTTGCCCGTTCACGCAATAGACAAAGCCACTGTCGCGAATATCAGGAAGCGCAGTCTGTTCGGGCGCAGCAAAGACCAGGCGGCTAAACAGACCGATTGCAATCAGGGACGAGAAAACCAGACGCATAATTTTTAAGGTTTTTAGATTCGATCTGCAAAGTGTATCGCACTTACACCTGCTTCGTAAAAATGTCTGCGGGTAAGTGCTGATAATGTCAGCGCATTTGATGTTTTTTAAGCAACGCCCTTAATTGATGGTAGGTCAGACCCAGCCGTTCAGCCGCCTGCTTCTGGTTATATTTCGCCTCTTTCAGACTCATTTCCAGTAATTGCTGTTCCTGATGGTGCTGAAACTGGCGTAAATCCAGCGGCAGAGAGGGAATATCGGCGCGGGCATCAGGCTGCGATTTTACAGGGGGTGAGCGATGGAAAGGGTCGATAATAATCGTATCCAGCTCCGTTTCGCTGCTGGCGTGACGATAAACGGATCTCTCCACCACGTTTTTCAGTTCACGAATATTGCCTGGCCAGCGGTAATCCAGCAGCGTTTGGCGCGCGTAGTCGCTAAACCCCGGGAAAAGGGGCATGCCTAGCTCGCGACACATCTGAATGGCGAATTGTTCTGCCAGCAACATAATATCGCTACGGCGTTCGCGCAGCGGCGGTAACTGCACCACGTCAAAAGCCAGACGATCGAGGAGATCCGCGCGGAATTTTTCGGCGGCCACCATTTCCGGCAGGTTAGCGTTCGTGGCGCAGACCAGACGCACGTTCACCTGCAACGGCTGGCTGCCGCCCACGCGCTCCAGTTCGCCATATTCGATCACCCGCAATAGCTTTTCCTGCACCAGCATCGGCGCGGTGGCAAGCTCATCGAGGAACAACGTCCCGCCATCCGCTCGCTCAAAGCGCCCGGGGTGGCGCTTTTGGGCACCGGTAAACGCGCCAGCCTCATGACCGAACAGCTCGGTATCCAGCAGATTTTCATTGAGCGCCGCGCAGTTAAGCGAAATAAATGGCCCGTCCCAGCGGCCGGACAAAAAATGCAGCCGGTTGGCGATCAACTCTTTCCCGGTACCCCGTTCACCGATAATCAAAACCGGCTTGTTGAGCGGTGCCAGGCGAGAAACCTGCTCCAGCACCTCAAGAAAACTGTTGGCCTCGCCCAGTAAATTATCTTTATATTCAGCCATGATGAAATTAACCACTCGTTAGCGATATTCACCAGGTCAGAGTAGATTTTCCCTGCTGTAAAATCAACCACAATCATATAAATCAATAAGATAAAAAATTGGCACGCGTTTTGTATTAGCTAAACAGCAGGGCATCGCCCGATAACAGAACTATGAGGATTGAATTATGGGTATTTTTTCTCGTTTTGCCGACATCGTTAACGCCAACATCAACTCACTGCTGGAGAAAGCGGAAGACCCGCAGAAGCTGGTGCGTCTGATGATTCAGGAAATGGAAGACACGCTGGTGGAAGTTCGTTCCACTTCAGCACGTGCGCTGGCAGAAAAGAAACAGCTGTCGCGCCGTATCGAGCAGGCGACCGCACAGCAAAATGAATGGCAAGATAAAGCCGAGCTGGCGTTACGCAAAGAAAAAGACGATCTGGCCCGTTCCGCGCTGATTGAAAAGCAGAAGCTCACCGACATCGTGGCCACGCTGGAACATGAAGTCACGCTGGTTGACGAAACATTAACCCGCATGAAAAAAGAGATCGCTGAGCTGGAAAACAAACTGAGCGAAACCCGTGCCCGCCAGCAGGCGTTGACGCTGCGTCATCAGGCCGCCAGCTCGTCTCGCGATGTGCGTCGCCAGTTGGATAGCGGTAAGCTGGATGAAGCTATGGCGCGCTTCGAATCGTTTGAACGTCGCATCGATCATATGGAAGCAGAAGCTGAAAGCCACAGCTTCGGTAAACAGCAAACGCTGGATCAGCAATTTGCCGAGCTGAAAGCCGATGACGAAATCAGCGAACAGCTGGCCGCGCTGAAAGCCAAAATGAAGCAAGACAACCAATAATAATTGAAGCGGCACCCTGGTGTGCCGCCACGCATCGTAAGACAAGGAGACCCTATGAGTGCGCTTTTTCTGGCTATTCCGCTGACCATTTTCGTGCTTTTCGTCCTGCCGATCTGGTTATGGCTGCATTACAGCAACCGTTCTTCACGGGGTGAGTTGTCGCAAAGCGAACAGCAGCGCCTGGTGCAACTCACCGACGACGCGAAAAAAATGCGCGAACGTATTCAGGCACTGGAATCCATTCTGGATGCTGAACACCCGAACTGGAGGGAGAGCTAATGACCGGACTCAACCTGAATAAAAAATTGTGGCGTATCCCTCAGCAGGGGATGGTGCGCGGAGTGTGCGCCGGCCTGGCGCGCTATCTGGACGTTCCGGTCAAGCTGGTACGCGTCGTCACCGTGCTTTCCGTATTTTTTGGTCTGGCATTCTTTACCTTACTGGCCTACGTCATTTTGTCGTTTGTGCTCGACCCGATGCCGGATAGTGCGATGTCGTCCGAAGACGCGCCCACCAGCAGCGATCTGCTGGATTCGGTAGACGCCGAACTGGCCGCCGGAGAAAAACGTCTGCGTGAAATGGAACGCTATGTCACGTCCGACACCTTTACGCTAAGAAGTCGTTTTCGTCAGCTTTAACCGAGAGGAACCGCAATGAATCGTCACTGGCAACAGGCCGGTCAGAAAGTGAAACCCGGTTTGAAAATAGCAGGAAAGTTCGTACTACTGACCGCGTTGCGCTATGGCCCGGCAGGTGTGGCGGGTTGGGCGGTGAAGTCTGTTGCCCGGAAGCCGATCAGAATGTTACTGGCTGTGGCGCTGGAGCCGCTGCTCAGGAAGGTCGCAGGCCGCTTTTCCCGCCGCTATTTCTCCTGATAAATAGCGTTTGCGCTGCCTTCTCTCTTTTTGAGAGAGGGCATGAGTTCATTAATGAATGACGTTGTAATAATTTCATCCTTTCTTTGCGGCAGCTCACATTACTGATTCGAGCTGCGCTTCATTTGTGTTTTTCCTCCTTTGACTTCGTTGACAGATTTTTTTCATGAGAGTAGATTGCCTTTCGTGGGACCGCTACCATGGAAAATAATGTGAACGTAAAAATAAAGAAACTGATCGCTCTTGTTTATGGCAAAGATTTTTCTGACGCGCAGTTAAGTGTGCTCAAGGAAAAGATAGGAAACGCCGCCAGGGTTATTCAAACCCGCCGCAAAGCAAAATGGGATGAACAAGATGTCGTATTAATTACCTATGCCGATCAATTTATCGAGAACGGCCAAAAATCCTTGCCGATATTAACCCGGTTCTTTAACCGATGGTTGGGGCCGTCTTTTTCACATGTCCATTTATTACCATTTTACCCCTGGTCTTCTGATGATGGCTTTTCGGTGATTGATTATCATCGTGTTGCGCCGGAAGCAGGGGAGTGGAGTGATGTTGCTGAATTAAAAAAATCGGCAAATTTGATGTTTGATTTTGTCTGTAATCATATGTCGGCAAAAAGTCCGTGGTTTAAACGATATTTAAATCAGGAGCCAGAGTTTGCCGATTTCTTTATTGACGTTGATCCAGATACGGATTTATCTGCCGTCACGCGTCCCAGGGCTTTACCGCTTTTAACGCCCTTTACAATGACGGACGGCACCGTTCGCCATTTGTGGACCACTTTTAGCGACGACCAAATTGATTTGAACTTCGCCAGTCCGCAGGTCTTGATCGCGATGGTCGATGTTCTGCTCCACTATCTGATGGAGGGGGCGGATTACATTCGTCTCGATGCGGTGGGGTTCATGTGGAAAGCACCCGGCACAACCTGTATTCATCAGGAGAACACGCATCGCTTGATTCAGATTTTCCGTGCTATCACTGATGAGGTGGCACCTGGCACCGTGCTGATTACGGAAACCAATGTCCCGCACAAAGACAATATCGCGTATTTCGGTGATGGTACAAATGAAGCGCAGATGGTGTATCAATTCTCACTGCCACCGCTGGTTCTCCATAGCATTCATAGCCGCAATGTTCTGGCGTTATGTCAGTGGGCGCAAAAGCTGACCCTACCATCTTCCAGTACCACCTGGTTTAACTTTCTTGCTTCCCATGATGGCATTGGTCTCAACCCGCTGCGCGGTATTTTACCTGAGCAAGATATTCTGACTTTGGTTGAAAAACTGCAAAGTGAGGGGGCGCTGGTTAACTGGAAAAATAATCCCGATGGCACGCGCAGTCCATACGAACTCAATGTGACCTATCTGGATGCATTAAGTTATAAAAACAGCAGCGATAGTGAGCGGCAAGCCCGATTCCTCCTGGCGCATGCGCTATTATTAAGTTTTCCAGGTGTGCCCGCTATTTATATTCAGAGTATTATTGGTTCGCGTAATGATTACGATGGCGTAGAAAAACTGGGCTATAATCGGGCAATTAACCGGCGTAAATATCGCGAAGGTGAAATTGACGCAGAATTGAATGATGAAAGTACGCTGCGTAACCGTATATATCGTTCATTGACCAAAATGATTGCCATTCGCCGCCAGCAAAACGCTTTCCACCCTGACAGTGACGCTATTTTTGATGCGCCTGATGAGCATGTTCTTAAAATTATTCGTACTGCTGAAAACGGCGAGAGAATAACAGCGCTATTTAATTTCGATGAGCAACCCCAAACAATTTATGTTGATATTAACGATGGAAAAGAACTGCTAACGGATAGCCGTATTCGTGGAGAAACGATAACCCTTAATCCGTGGCAGGTTATGTGGATTAAAGACATCTAAAAGGACAATAAAAATGAAAGTACCAAAAGTTGTGCTGATCTCAGCACTGGTTGCGTGCGCCCTGTTGTCAGGCTGTCGGGATGACAAAAAATCGGTGGTCACGATTGAATTTATGCACTCCTCGGTAGAACAGGAACGTCAGGCGGTTATTACCCAATTAATTTCACGATTCGAGAAAGATAACCCGACGATCAAGGTCAAGCAGGTTCCCGTCGAAGAGGATGCCTACAATACGAAAGTGATCACGCTTGCCCGGACGGGGGCGCTACCGGAGGTGATTGAAGTGAGCCATGACTATGCCAAGGTCATGGACAAAGAACAGCTCCTCGATCGCGATGCCATCGCAAAATCCATTATGGCGGTCGGTGAAGGGACGTTCTACGACGGTATTCTGCGTATTGTTCGCACCGAAGACGGCAAAGCGTGGACCGGCGTTCCTGTCAGCGCCTGGCTATCGGGGGTCTGGTATCACAAAGACGTTTTGGCCGCCGCGGGTATTCAGGAGCCTCACACCTGGGAACAGCTGCTGAAGGCCAGCCAGGCTCTCAGCAATCCGGCCATCAAACACTACGGCATCGCCTTACCCACAGCCGAAAGTGTCATGACCGAACAGGCATTTTCGCAGTTTGCGCTTTCAGGCGGCGCGAACGTGTTTAATGCGCAAGGCGAAGTGGACATCAATACGCCAGAAATGGCGAAAGCACTGGCATTTTATCGGTCGCTCGCTACGACAACGATGCCGGGGTCGAATGATGTTATGGAGATCAAAGACGCCTTTATGAACGGCTCCGCACCGATGGCGATCTACTCCACCTATATTCTGCCAGCCGTTTACAAAGAGGGCGAACCGGCCAATCTCGGTTTTGTCGTGCCAACGGAAAAAACCTCCGCCGTCTACGGCATGGTGACATCGCTGACGATCACCACCGGCCAAACGGAAGATGAAACCCACGCTGCACAGACGTTTGTCACCTGGATGGAGCAGGCTCAAAACGCGGCTGACTGGGTGATGATGTCGCCCGGCGCAGCGCTACCGGTGAACAAACGGGTAGTTGAAACCGCCTCCTGGAAAGATAACGACGTCATTCGTGCCTTCGGTCAGCTTCCGTATGAGTTGATCGCGCAATTTCCTAACGTACAGGTGTTCGGCGCGGTAGGAGATAAAAACTTCACGCTGATGGGGGACGTCACTGGCTCTGGGGTGATCAGCTCCATGGTCCACGACGTTACGGTTGGCAACAAAGATCTCACCGCCACGTTAAACGACAGCCAGAAGCGTCTGGCCGATCTTGTCACGTAACGATAGGGGCGCATTGCGAAGGGAATAATGAGAATCTTTTCTGGCCGTTCAGATATGCCTTTTGCCATGCTGCTCTTGGCCCCCAGCCTGATTTTGCTGGGAGGCCTGGTTGCCTGGCCCATGATATCTAATATCGAAATCAGCTTCCTGCGCTTGCCGCTGAACCCGCGCATCAGCGCCACCTTTGTGGGAGTCGATAACTACATTCGCATTCTGGGAGACGCCGCATTCTGGCACTCACTGTGGATGACCTTTTGGTATACGGCCCTGGTCGTGCTTGGGAGTACCGCTCTGGGGCTGGCGGTAGCCATCTTCTTTAACCGCGAGTTTCGCCTGCGTAAAACCGCGCGTTCGCTGGTGATTCTCTCTTATGTTACGCCGTCGATATCACTGGTCTTCGCCTGGAAATACATGTTCAACAACGGCTATGGCATCGTGAATTATCTGGGTGTCGATCTGTTGCACCTGTACGACCAGGCTCCGCTGTGGTTCGACAATCCTGGCAGCAGCTTTGTACTGGTGGTGCTCTTTGCCATCTGGCGCTATTTCCCTTACGCGTTTATCTCCTTCCTGGCGATTTTACAGACCATCGACAAATCACTGTACGAAGCCGCAGAAATGGACGGCGCGAACGCCTGGCAGCGTTTTCGCATCGTGACGCTGCCTGCCATCATGCCCGTGCTGGCAACGGTCATAACGCTAAGAACGATCTGGATGTTCTACATGTTCGCCGACGTTTATCTGCTGACCACTAAAGTCGATATCCTGGGCGTCTATCTCTACAAAACAGCCTTCGCTTTTAACGATCTCGGGAAAGCGGCCGCCATTTCGGTGGTGCTGTTTGTGATTATCTTCGCCGTTATCCTGCTGACCAGAAAAAGGGTAAACCTCAATGGCAACAAATAAACGCACTCTCAGCCGAACAGGGTTTTATATCGGGCTGGCGCTATTTCTGATTGTGACGCTGTTTCCGTTTTTCGTCATGCTGATGACCTCGTTTAAAAGTGCCAAAGAGGCGATTTCACTGCATCCGACGATTCTACCGCAGGCGTGGACGTTTCAGCATTACATCGACATTTTTAATCCGCTGATCTTCCCGTTTGTGGACTATTTCAGAAACAGTCTGGTGGTCTCGCTGATCTCATCAGTGATTGCGGTTTTCCTCGGGACGCTGGGAGCATACGCGCTTTCAAAGCTTCGCTTTAAGGGACGAGCGACCATCAATGCCAGTTTTTATACCGTCTATATGTTCTCGGGCATTTTACTGGTCGTGCCGCTGTTCAAAATCATCACCACGTTGGGTATTTATGATACCGAGCTGGCGCTGATTATTACCATGGTGACGCAGACATTGCCGACCGCCGTTTTCATGCTCAGAAGCTACTTCGACACTATTCCGGATGAGATTGAAGAAGCGGCGATGATGGATGGTCTGAATCGTCTGCAAATCATCTTTCGCATTACCGTTCCGCTCGCCATTTCTGGCCTGGTATCGGTCTTTGTCTACTGCTTTATGGTGGCCTGGAACGACTACCTTTTTGCCTCGATTTTCCTCTCCAGTGCCAGCAACTTCACCTTGCCGGTCGGGCTGAACACGCTGTTTAGCACCCCTGACTATATCTGGGGCCGCATGATGGCGGCGTCGCTGGTGACGGCACTGCCGGTAGTCATCATGTATGCGCTTTCAGAACGTTTCATTAAAAGTGGTTTGACCGCCGGTGGCGTTAAGGGCTAAGGCGGCCTGGTTTAACAAGGAGTGATTCATGAAAAAGTTAGTTGCAATAGCACCACGCGTAGCCGCGTTAATGCCGTATGAAGACCGCCCGGTGGCGGCGAATGAAGTGAAAATCCACGCCCGTTTCGGCGCGCCAAAGCACGGCACCGAAGTGGTCGATTTTCGGGCCGCAAGTCCGTTTATTGATGAAGAGTTCAACGCTGAGTGGCAGATGTTCACCCCGCGCGAAGAGGGCGCCGCTCGCGGTATTGAGTTTGGTAAATTCCAGCTCGGAAACATGATCGTCGGCGACATCATTGAATGCGGTGCAGAGGTCACGGATTATCAGCCCGGTGATTCGGTCTGCTGTTATGGCCCGCTGCAGGAGACGGTAATCGTCAATGCGGTCAACAACTACAAACTGCGCAAAATGCCTCAGGGCGCCTCCTGGAAGAATGCGGTCTGCTATGACCCGGCCCAGTTTGCGATGAGCGGGGTGCGCGATGCCAACGTCCGCGTCGGTGATTTTGTCGTGGTAGTAGGGCTAGGGGCGATTGGGCAGATTGCCATCCAGCTGGCGAAGAAAGCGGGCGCATCCATTGTCATTGGTGTCGATCCTATTGCACACCGCTGTGAAATCGCTCGCCGTCATGGGGCAGATTTCTGTATTAACCCGGTCGGCAATGATGTCGGGCTGGAGGTGAAAAAACTCACCGGGAAGCAAGGCGCAGATATCATCATTGAAACCAGTGGCTTCGCCGATGCGCTGCAATCCGCGCTGCGCGGGCTCGCTTACGGTGGAACGATCGCCTATGTCGCCTTTGCGAAACCATTTGCCGAGGGATTCAACCTGGGCCGCGAAGCGCATTTCAATAACGCGAAGATTGTCTTTTCGCGCGCCTGCAGCGAGCCGAACCCGGATTACCCGCGCTGGAGCCGCAAACGCATTGAGGAGACCTGTTGGAAATTGCTGATGAATGGCTATCTCAACTGCGAGGATCTGATCGATCCGATCGTGAGTTTTGAAACCAGCGCTGAAAGCTATATGACTTATGTCGATAAGCATCCAGAACTGAGTATCAAAATGGGCGTCACTTTTTAAGCTAAGGAGAGCACACAATGAAGATCGCAACGCAAAATCAGGCTTTTTTCCCGACCTCTGTTCTTGAAAAATTCCAGTACATCAAAGCCATGGGCTTTGACGGATATGAAATTGACGGCAAGTTGCTGGTGGAGAATCTGGAAGAGGTTAAAGCCGCTATTCACGCCACCGGACTGCCCGTGACCACCGCCTGCGGCGGCTACGATGGTTGGATCGGCGATTTTATCGAAGAGCGTCGTCTGAACGGCCTGAAGCAAATTGAACGCATTCTTGAGGCGCTAAGCGAAGTGGGCGGGAAAGGGATTATCGTCCCGGCAGCCTGGGGAATGTTTACCTTCCGCTTACCGCCCATGGTATCGCCACGCAGTCTGGAGGGCGATCGCAAGGCGGTCAGCGCTTCACTACGCTGGCTGGACGAAGTGGCGGCCCGCACCGGAACTACGGTCTATCTGGAACCGCTCAATCGCTACCAGGATCATATGATCAATACCCTGGCGGATGCCCGACGTTATATCGAAGAAAATGCCCTTCAGCATGTGCAGATCATCGGTGATTTCTACCATATGAACATTGAAGAAGACTCGATGACGGAAGCGTTGCACGTCAATCGAGGCTTGCTGGGCCATGTCCATATTGCTGACAACCACCGTTATCAGCCAGGCAGCGGCACTCTGGATTTTGCCGCACTGTTCAATCAGCTTCGCGCCGATGATTACCAGGGTTACGTGGTGTACGAGTGCCGAGTCCGCGCTGAGAACCCGGCGCAGGCTTACCAGGACTCACTGACCTTTTTACGTGAATGCTAAGGATGACCAGCGTGATGAGTGCTTCTAGCCCTTCGACTTTGCGCGTCGCCATCATTGGCGCCGGGCAGGTCGCGGAAAAAGTGCATGCCTCGTATTATGCCACGCGAACCGATCTGCAAATGGTGGCTGTCATGGACAGCCGCCTGGATCAGGCGCAGGCCTTTGCTGAACGCCACGCGATAGCCGGAGCGTATCAGGATACCCGACAGATGCTTGAGGAGGTGAAGCCGGACATCGTTAGCGTCTGTTCGCCCAACCGTTTTCACTTCGAGCACGCGATGGCGGCGCTGGAGGCGGGTTGTCATGTGATGTGCGAAAAACCGCCCGCGATGACGCCGCAGCAGGCCGATCGGATGCGGCTGGCGGCTCGTAAGTCGGGAAAAGTGCTGGCCTATGATTTTCACCATCGCTTTGCGCTGGATACGCAGCTACTGCGTGACGCGGTACAGAACGGCACTTTCGGCGAAATCTATGTCACCAGCGCGCAAGCGCTACGGCGCTGCGGAGTTCCGGGCTGGGGCGTTTTTACCAATAAATCGCTGCAGGGCGGTGGGCCACTGATTGATATCGGCATCCATATGCTGGATGCGGCGATGTACGTATTGGGTTTTCCCGCGGTAAAAAGAGTGACGGCGCATAGCTTCCAGAAGATTGGCACGCGCAAAAGTTGCGGTCAGTTTGGCGAATGGGATCCGCAGCGTTACACGGTAGAAGACGCGCTCTTTGGCACCATCGAATTTTGCAATGGCGGGATTTTGCGCCTTGATACCTCTTTCGCGCTCAACATTCGCGAGCCGTCGATCATGAATATCTCTTTTTGCGGAGAGCACGCAGGGGCAACGCTTTTTCCCGCTCACATCTATAACGACATGAACGGCGAACTTCACACCATTTTACAGCGTGATGAGGCTGACGATCAGCGCCATCTTCGCAGTATGGATGCGTTTGTTCGCCATGTTCTGGGCGAGCCGGTGATGATTGCCGATGCGGAACAAGGGCTGGTGATTCAGCAGCTGGTGGCCGCGCTGTATGAATCAGCAGAGAAACGGGAGAGCGTGGAATTATGTTAACGATTTCCGTTCTGGCCGATCCAACCTTCAGCCCACACACGCTGAACAAATATGGCTCCATTATGGCGTGTGGTAATGGCTACATGGGGGTTCGGGCGGCCCACGAAGAGAGCTATACGCAGCAAACGCGCGGCATGTATCTGGCCGGGCTGTATCATCGCGCCGGACGCCATGAAACCACTGAGCTCGTCAATCTCCCCGATGTGACGGGTATAGAGTTACAGCTGGATGGTGAAAATTTCACACTGCTTGCCGGAGAGATCCTGAGCTGGCAGCGCGAGCTGGCGTTTGCCAGCGGCGAGCTGCGCCGCAGTGTGGTCTGGCGCTCCTCAACAGGCCGACGTTTTCAGATCGACAGCCGACGATTTGTCTCTCTGGATCAACTCCCGCTCATGGCGTTGCAATTTTCCGTTACACCGCTGGATAGCGCAGCGCAGATTAGCCTCACCACGGGCATTGATGCGACGCAGACCAACAGCGGCAGGCAGCATCTGGATGAAATCTCCGTGCGGGTGTTCGACCAGCACTGTATGCAGGGGATTTATGAAACCCAGGACGGAGCGACAGAAGTGGTGATCTCTGCCTGCTGTCGATTGAGCAGAGACAGTGAAAGCTGTTTCACCGCTAAAAATCGCCGTCTCAATTGTCACCATTCTCTGCGGGCTGAAGCGGGGCAAACGGTGATGCTTGAAAAATTCATCTGGCTAACGCACCGCAGCGATAGAGCCCTTTCACAAAGCTCTTTTGCGCAAAAGGGGATGACCGTGCTGAAGGCTTGCGCGGATCAGGGCTATGACGCGTTGCTGATGAATACCACGCGGGCGTGGAAAAATATCTGGCTCAAGGGTCGCGTTGAAGTGTGCTCCACTGACCCGGGCGATCAGCTGGCGCTGGACTACGCGGTCTGGCATCTGACTGCCATGACGCCGGCACACGATCAGCGCTGCAGTATTGCCGCAAAAGGGCTGACCGGCGAAGGCTACAAAGGGCATATTTTCTGGGACACTGAGATATTCCTGTTGCCGTTCCATCTCTTTACCTGTCCGCAGACTGCCCGCAATTTACTGCGCTATCGTTGGCTGAATCTTTCTGGCGCCAGAGAGAAAGCAAGGCGTAATGGCTGGTCCGGCGCGCTGTTCCCCTGGGAGAGCGCCTCCAGCGGGGAAGAAGAAACGCCGGAATTTGCCGCCATTAATATCCGCACGGGTGTCCGCCAGAAAGTCGCGTCGGCTCTGGCCGAACACCACATTGTTGCCGATATCGCCTGGGCTGTGGTGGCGTACTGGCATGCTACTCAGGATCATGAATTTATGCGCCATGAGGGGCTGACGCTGCTTATCGAAACAGCTTCGTTCTGGATGTCACGGGCGATTGAGGTTAACGGGCGACTGGAACTCCATGATGTGATCGGCCCTGATGAGTATACCGAGCACGTCAATAACAATGCCTATACCAACTATATGGCCTGGCAAAATGTCGCTTCTGCACTGAAGTATATGCATCATTTTGAACGTCAGGATGAACGGTTTGCTCAGGCTGCACAGCGTTTTCTGGAACAGTTATGGCTACCAGAGGCAAATGAAGAGGGCGTTATTCCGCAGGATGATACTTTCCTGACGAAACCCGCGATCGATCTCAGTCGCTACAAAGCCGATGCCGGAAAACAGACCATTCTGCTCGACTACTCCCGGGCGGAAGTGAACGAGATGCAAATCCTGAAGCAAGCGGATGTGGTCATGCTGAACTACCTGCTACCGGAGAAGTTCGATCGCCAGCAGTGTGCCGCGAACCTCGCATTTTATGAACCCCGAACCATCCATGATTCGTCACTCAGTAAATCGATCCACAGCATCGTGGCGGCGCGCTGCGGTGAGACGGATCTCGCCTGGCAGTTCTGGCGCGATGGAGTGGCCATTGATTTGGGGGAGGATCCCCACAGCTGTGACGACGGGATCCACGCGGCAGCAACGGGAGCGATTTGGTCTGGCGCGATTCAGGGATTTGCCGGTATGCAGATGATTGACGGTGAGTTACACCTTGCGCCGTCACTGCCTGCGCAATGGCAGCGGCTGCGATTTAGCCTGAAATGGCGTAATGCCACCATTGATATCTGCATTGAGACGGGTTGTATAACCCTGAGCACGACTGCACCGGTCACGCTGACGATTTTTGAACACACTCAGACGCTTTCCGGCCGGCAAACATTCATGTTCGACGAATTAAATTTACCTGTTACTGGGACCGCTACCACGGAGGGCCGGTATGACGCTTAAGGCCATTATTTTCGATTTGGATGGTGTGATTACCGATACGGCGCACCTGCACTTCCAGGCGTGGAGGACCATTGCAGCAGAAATTGGAATCACCCTTGATGAGACGTTCAACGCCGAACTGAAGGGGATTGGTCGTATGGATTCCTTGCTGAGAATACTGCGCTTCGCGGGCATGGAGAAAGCTTTCAGCGAGAAAGAGCGCTACGCACTGACACAGGCAAAGAACGCCCTGTACGTGCGTTCTCTGGCTGGACTCAATGCCGATTCGCTGATGCCGGGTATTGGCGGGCTCCTCTCTGAGATTCGGGCCGCTGGGATACGTACCGGGCTGGCTTCGGTTTCTCTCAATGCGCCACAGATCCTCCATGCGCTCGGCATCACCGCTGCCTTTGATTTTTGTGCTGATGCAGCGCGGATCACCCACTCCAAGCCTCACCCGGAGATTTTCCTTGCGGCCTGCCAGGGGCTGGGCGTGATGCCTGAACAGGCGCTGGGTATTGAAGATGCCCAGGCTGGCATTGAAGCGATTAACGCTGCGGGCATGCTGTCGGTAGGGATTGGCGATGATTTAACGCATGCCGGTCTGAAACTTTCGTCAACGGATGAACTGACCTGGCAGCGTTTATCTGATTTTTGGCACGCGAAACGCTGCCCGATTTTGCATCAATAGGGGACACAATGGCTCAGCTTTCTCTTAAACATATTCAAAAAATCTATGATAACCAGGTGCATGTGGTTAAAGATTTTAACCTCGAGATTGCGGATAAAGAATTTATTGTCTTTGTCGGCCCTTCAGGCTGCGGTAAATCCACCACGTTACGAATGATCGCCGGATTAGAAGAGATCAGTGGCGGTGACCTGGTTATCGATGGCAAACGGATGAATGATGTACCTGCCAAATCGCGTGGTATCGCCATGGTGTTCCAGAACTATGCGCTCTATCCACATATGACCGTCTACGACAACATGGCGTTTGGCCTGAAGATGCAGAAGATTGCCCCGACGGTGATCGAAGAACGTGTCAACTGGGCCGCCCAAATTCTGGGGCTTAGGGACTACCTGAAGCGTAAGCCGGGCGCGCTTTCCGGGGGCCAGCGCCAACGAGTGGCGCTGGGGAGAGCCATTGTGCGGGAGGCGGGGGTATTTCTGATGGACGAGCCGCTGTCGAACCTCGATGCCAAGCTTCGTGTACAAATGCGTGCCGAAATCAGCAAGCTACATCAGAAACTGAATACCACCATGATTTACGTGACACACGATCAAACCGAAGCCATGACCATGGCGACGCGGATTGTGATCATGAAGGATGGCATTATTCAGCAGGTGGGGGCGCCGAAGCAGGTCTATAACGAGCCTGCCAATATGTTTGTCGCCGGCTTTATCGGTTCCCCGGCTATGAATTTTATCCGCGGTGCGATAGATGGCCGTTATTTCGTGACCGAAACTCTGCGCCTTGAAATCCCGGAGACAAAACTCGCGGCACTCAATGCGTTGGGTTACCAACGCAAAGCGGTGGTTTTTGGCATCAGACCTGAAGATATTCTCACCACTCAGGGGCTGGCAACAGGAACTGACGCGAAGGTCAGCGTTGCGGAGCTTACCGGCGCGGAGTTTATGCTTTATGCCACCGTGGGGGGGCACGAATTAGTGCTTCGTGCCGGAGCGGTAAACGATTATCGCGCCGGGGATAATCTGGCCATTCAATTTGAAATGGACAAATGCCATTTCTTCGACGCTGAAAGCGAAATGGCGATCAAATAAAAAGAGTCAGTCGCCGGGAATTCACGTCCCGGCATTTTTAGTTGTCATTATATAAAGGAATATAACAATGAGTACTCGATTAAGAAGTGCTGCGCTTTTGTTATGCGCAGGGGTGATGTCTGCCCATGCAATAGACAATGACAAGAAGTGGGATTTTAATCTTGGCGCAATGTATGAGAGCGAAAATATCGAAGGGCAGGGTGAAGATGAGGATGGTCTGTTTGAACCTTCAGTCTATTTTAATGCCTCGTGGGATGCATGGCGTATATCGGTGGCGATGTATCAGGAAGGGGCGGTGAATTATAGCGACATGAGTCGTGGCACTTATTTCGACAGACCCGAGCTGGAGATTCGCTATCAGTTTGTCGGAAATGATGATTATACTTTGGGTCTGACCGGAGGTTTTCGTAACTACAGTTATCATTATGAAGATGAAAAGGGGACGGATACCGGTAGCGCGAATATGCAGCGTTATAAAATTCAGCCCGACTGGGATATCAGGCTAAGTGACGACTGGCGGTTCAGCGGCTGGCTGGCCTTATATCAGTTTGGTCATGACCTGGATAAAACCGGTTATTCCGATAGCCGGGTCGAGAGCGAAACCGGATTTAGCTGGGCCATCAATAAAACCTTCTCCGCGAGGATCAATTATTACCTCGAGCGGGGTTTCAATATGGATAATGGAAGCAACAATGGTGAGTTTTCCACTCAGGAAATTCGCGCCTATTTCCCTGTTTCGTTGGGTAATACGACGTTGACGCCTTATACCCGGCTGGGTTTAGATCGCTGGTCAAACTGGGACTGGCGCGACGATCCCGAGCGTGAGGGGCATGATTTCAACCGTCTTGGCCTGCTGTATGCCTATGATTTTGGTAACGGGCTGTCAACGACGCTGGAATATGCTCACGAATGGGAAAATCATGATGAAGGTAAAAGCGACAAATTCCATTACGTGGGTATTGGTTTGAATTATGCGTTTTGATGTTCAATTGACAGGGGTCATCGACCCCTGATTCATTTCATTGAAGACGTTAATGTCAGTTGAGTATCAACGATAATCTTATGCGGCACGGCCTGGCCGGCGATACGGTTAAAGAGCAGATCGCAGCTCTCTTCCCCCAGTCTGCGTGTCGGGATCTCTAAACCGCCCGGTGCAGGGGTTAAAATCAACGACAACAGCGGATCGGTATAACCCGCAACGGCCAACTGCTCGGGTATCATCAAATTTAATTCATCAGCCGCGCGATACAACGCCAGTAGTTTCATACTATCCGCCGCCAGCACGGCACGCGGGGGCGCAGAGGATGAGAGTAATTCCCTGGCTGCCGCCAGGGCACTGTCGTGTGTATAGCCGCCGTCGACAATCCAGTCAGTATTCACAGCAATATGGTGCTTTTCGAGGCTGGCCATATACCCGGCGAGTCTGTCTATTGATACGTGATAATCAAGGGGAGCGTGCAGACAAGCGATATCGCGGTGACCATTGTGAATAAAATTATCGGTCAATGTCATACTGCCGTGGATATTATCTGTATCAACAGAATAGATATTCTCAAAATCCCCTTCAACTTTGCCAATAACAACTACCGGAACGCCATACGTATCGAGCCGTGGGAAAAAGGATTCATTCGCCGGGGAGCTCAGCATGATAATGCCTTTAACCATTTTTTGCTTAATTTTACTTTCGCATTTCAGCAAATCATCTTCGCTACTTTTTGACGTCTGGAGAATAACATCAAAACCTTCTTGTTCTGCTTTTGCCGTGATGGTGTGCAGCACGTCAGAGAAAAAAGGATTACCGGCGGTGGTTTTTGTTGAGCGCGTGGAAATAACCATAATCGCGTCGAAACCAGAAGAGGTCAGGGCCCGGGCGAGTTTGTTAGGTTGATAATTTAATTCATCGATCGCTTTAAGCACCTTCTCACGTGCTTCAGGGGAAATATTTGTTTGCTTGTTAAGAACCCTGGACACGGTTGATTTTGATACGCCAGCAGCGCGTGCAATATCATAAATGGTGGGTGACATACACCTTACAACTCCATCATAGAGGCAGGAAAATTATTTTACGGGAGAAAAAAGGGGAATGACAGTGACATTGAATTGAAAATCAACGATCTGCCCCAATTTATTGTATTCTGAAGGTAATATCAGCGGTCTTCAGGGCAAAACAGGATGGCGATGAAGAGATTAAAAAACGAACTGAATTCACTGGTCAACCGCGGCGTCGATCGCCACTTACGGCTGGCGGTTACCGGCTTGAGCCGGAGTGGTAAAACGGCGTTTATTACCGCGATGGTTAACCAACTGCTCAATCTGCATGCCGGTGCGCGCTTACCTCTGCTGAGTGCGGCGCGTGAAGAGCGTCTGCTTGGCGTCAAACGCGTGCCACAAAGTAATTTTGGCATTCCGCGTTTCACCTATGACGAAGGGCTTGCGCAGCTATATGGTACGCCCCCTGCATGGCCCACGCCGACGCGTGGAGTGAGTGAAATTCGCCTGGCGCTGCGCTTTCGTTCTAATGATTCGTTACTGCGTCATTTCAAAGATACCTCCACGCTCTATCTTGAGATCGTCGATTATCCCGGCGAATGGTTGCTCGATTTGCCGATGCTGGCCCAGGATTATCTGAGCTGGTCCCGCCAGATGACCGGTTTATTACAGGGGCAGCGGGCCGAGTGGTCTGCGAAATGGCGGGAATTGTGCGCAGGGTTAGATCCGCTGGCGCCTGCCGATGAAAATCGCCTGGCCGCCATCGCCGAAGCCTGGACTGACTATCTCCATCGCTGCAAACAGCAGGGGCTGCATTTTATTCAGCCGGGCCGTTTTGTGCTGCCGGGAGAGATGGCGGGTGCGCCAGCGTTGCAATTCTTCCCGTGGCCTGACGTAGACGCCTGGGGTGAATCCAAACTGGCAATGGCCGACAAAAACAGTAACGTCGGCATGCTGCGGGAGCGCTTTAATTATTACTGCGAGAAGGTGGTGAAGGGGTTTTATAAAAATCATTTCCTGCGCTTCGATCGCCAGATAGTGCTGGTGGACTGTCTGCAACCGCTCAACAGCGGGCCGCAGGCTTTTAACGATATGCGCCTGGCGCTGACTCAGCTCATGCAGAGCTTCCACTACGGCCAACGCACGCTGTTTCGTCGCCTGTTTTCCCCGGTCATTGATAAACTGCTGTTTGCGGCAACCAAAGCAGATCACGTGACTATCGATCAACACGCCAACATGGTTGCGCTGCTGCAACAGCTGGTGCAGGACGCCTGGCAGAATGCGGCGTTTGAGGGGATAAGTATGGATTGCCTGGGGCTGGCCTCGGTTCAGGCTACCCAGAGCGGTCTTATTGATGTGAACGGCGAAAAAATACCGGCGCTGCGCGGCCATCGTCTGAGCGACGGAGAGCCCCTGACCGTTTATCCTGGTGAAGTCCCGGCACGTCTGCCCGGACAAGCCTTCTGGCAGAGTCAGGGGTTCCAGTTTGAGGCATTCCGTCCTCAGACGATGAATGTCGACCAGCCGTTGCCGCACATTCGCCTGGATGCGGCACTGGAGTTTTTAATTGGAGATAAATTGCGATGACGGAACCGTTGAAGCCGCGTATTGATTTTAGTGGCACGCTGGAGCAGGAGCAGACCGAAGCACTTAAATCTGCCCAGGCTTTCAGCGGACCGCTGGCAGACAATTTTGCCCCCGCCGTCGCGGACGATGTGTTGCTGGAAGAGGGGGCGGCAGAAGCGGTTGTTGAGTCTGCGCTGCGCCCGAAACGCAGTCTGTGGCGTAAAATGGTCACCGCCGGGCTGACGCTGTTTGGCGTAAGCGTAGTGGGCCAGGGCGTTCAGTGGACAATGAATGCGTGGCAAACTCAGGACTGGGTTGCCCTGGGAGGCTGTGCCGCCGGCGCACTGATTATCGGTGCGGGGGTTGGCTCAATCGCCACCGAATGGCGTCGCCTGTGGCGGCTACGCCAGCGCGCGCATGAACGTGATGAGGCCCGCGATCTGTTGCACAGCCATGCGGCGGGTAAAGGGCGCGCTTTTTGTGAAAAACTGGCCAGTCAGGCGGGAATCGATCAGTCACATCCGGCCCTTCAGCGCTGGTATGCGGCGATCCATGAATCGCAAAACGACCGCGAAATCGTCACGCTGTACGCCAATATTGTGCAGCCGGTTCTGGATTCCCAGGCACGCCGGGAAATCAGTCGCTCCGCTGCGGAATCAACGCTGATGATTGCCGTCAGCCCTCTGGCACTGGTGGATATGGCGTTTATCGCGTGGCGAAACCTGCGCCTCATCAACCGAATCGCCACGCTGTATGGAATCGAACTAGGCTATTACAGCCGCCTGCGCCTGTTCCGCCTGGTGCTGCTGAATATGGCCTTTGCCGGAGCCAGCGAGCTGGTGCGCGAGGTAGGAATGGACTGGATGTCTCAGGATCTCGCTGCGCGATTGTCGACGCGCGCCGCGCAGGGGATTGGCGCCGGGCTTCTGACCGCGCGTCTGGGTATTAAAGCAATGGAGTTATGCCGACCGCTGCCGTGGATCAACGATGATAAACCGCGTCTCGGGGATTTCCGCCGTGAATTGATCGGCCAGCTGAAAGAAACGCTGAATAAAAAACCGCAATAACGCTGAAGAAATCACCTCGCTGTCAATATTTGTTGACAGCGAGCTTCCAGCCAGACGATATCTGACATATTATTTTAAGGTTACTGGCTTACTAGAGTGATTTTCCCATGCGTCTGGAAGTGTTCTGTCAGGACCGTATCGGTCTGACTCGCGAGTTACTCGATCTCCTTGTTTTGCGTGACATTGATTTACGCGGCATTGATATCGACCCTATCGGGCGAATTTATCTCAACTTTGCCGAAATCGAATTTAATACGTTCAGTAGCCTGATGGCGGAAATCCGCCGTATCGCTGGCGTTACGGATGTGCGTACGGTGCCGTGGATGCCTTCAGAGCGCGAACATCTGGCGTTAAGCGCGTTGCTCGAGGCGATGCCTGAGCCGTTCTTATCGTTAGATCTGAAAGGCAAAGTGGAACGCACCAACCAGGCCTGCTGCCAGCTGTTTGCCCAGAGTCAGGAAAAATTGAGCAACCATCACGCGGCGCAGCTGATCCCTGGCTTCAATTTCCAGCGCTGGCTTGAAAGCAATCCTCAGGGTACTCACAGCGAACATGTTGTGATTAACGGGCAGAATTTCCTGATGGAGATCACGCCCGTTCATCTGCAGGGCGAGAACAACGTCAGCGTTCTCACTGGCGCGGTGATCATGCTGCGTTCCACCATTCGTATGGGACGACAGTTACAGAATCTTTCCCAACAGGATGTGGGCGCATTCAGCCAGATTATTGCGGTCAGTCCAAAGATGCGACATGTGGTCGATCAGGCGCGTAAGCTGGCTAACCTTACCGCGCCGCTGCTGATTACCGGCGAGACGGGTACCGGTAAGGATCTCCTGGCGCATGCTGTACACACTGCCAGCCCGCGCGCGGCAAAACCGTATCTGGCGCTGAACTGCGCTTCTATCCCGGAAGATGCGGTCGAGAGTGAGCTTTTCGGTCACGCGCCGGAAGGGAAAAAAGGCTTTTTCGAGCAGGCCAGCGGTGGATCGGTCCTGCTGGATGAAATCGGCGAAATGTCGCCGCGTATGCAGGCTAAACTGCTGCGTTTCCTCAATGACGGCACCTTCCGCCGCGTGGGTGAAGATCATGAGGTTCACGTTGATGTCCGCGTGATTTGCGCCACGCAGAAGAATCTTGTCGAACTGGTTCAGAAGGGAGTCTTCCGCGAAGATCTCTACTATCGCCTGAATGTTCTGACGCTGAATATTCCGCCGTTGCGCGATTGTCCGCAGGACATTATGCCGCTCACCGAGCTGTTTGTGGCCCGGTTTGCCGACGAGCAGGGCGTGCCGCGTCCGAAGCTTTCTGCCGATCTGGGGACGATGCTGACGCGCTATGGCTGGCCGGGAAATATCCGCCAGTTAAAGAACGCGATTTACCGCGCCCTGACGCAACTCGAAGGATACGAGCTTCGCTCGCAGGATATTTTACTGCCGGATTACGATGCCGGAACGGTATCGGTCGGCGAAGAGGCAATGGAAGGATCGCTGGACGATATCACCAGCCGCTTTGAGCGCTCCGTCCTGACTCAGCTTTATCGCAACTATCCCAGCACGCGTAAACTGGCAAAACGTCTGGGGGTCTCCCACACCGCCATCGCCAATAAGCTGCGTGAATATGGGCTGAATCAGAAAAAAGCAGACGATTAAATCGCGTCGCTTTTGTACCAACGGGCCCAGGACGTAGCCCTGGGCCGCTCAGGAATTCTTGAAAGCGGTTGATGCCAAATTCATTCACTTTTGGCATGGCTAAGTTTGATAACCTGAAAAGCATGTTGATTGTCAACATTCAATGGAGTGAATGGTATGGATACGGTAGAAGAACTGAATGGAACTTATTTTTATAAAGGAATCAATAATATTTCAGCTGGCGAGTTGTTTTTCTGGATCATGCTGGATGAAGTCGGGGAGCAGATGGGCGGAATCGGGGACTTAGACGCTGTCGCGCTTATTCTCCTCGGCCAGCCCGTGCTTTCTACGCGTCAAAAGATGCGCACCGCCACGGTAGGCACGTCGGTTGCGTCAGTATATGCCCGCCGATATTTAAACATCACACTGCCTTTTTCTCTTCCGACATTCACTAATAAAAGTCTTAAAACACTTAAACCCATGATGGTGAACAACCTCGGTGCATTTGTTGGGCGAGCCATTCCGATTGTTGGGTGGGTTTTGCTGGCGAATGATGTTGCGACCATTGTTTATAAGGCTACATCGCGCTTTAACAAGATTGTGCGGGAGAGCGATAAAATATGGTGACAGATGATGAGATATTGTCGTTTTTCCGCAAAGCATTACCGGAACAGGCAACACTGACGTTTAAAAGAATACCGTTGCAGGCTGATGATGTATTACAGGATTATTGTGATTCGGAAGATTTAATATACGTTATCAATGAATTTTTTGCCCTGTACTGCCTTAATCCGGCGGATATGCATCTTGATAACTATTTCCCGTGGAAAACGGCATGGTTCTTCCGGAAGTGGTTCACGAAAAAGCCATTAATGCAGACCCGCAGACCCCTCACGGTGCGGATGTTCGCAGAGTCGGCGCGAGCGGGGCGCTGGCTCTACAGTTAATGGCTTCATTAAAAAAGCCTCGCGCAGGCGAGGCTTTCGGTATCAACAGGCTCATTGTTCAGATGAGACCAGAAACAAATCCTTTTATTTCATTAGTTTGCTAAGCTATAAATTATGCTTAGCAACGTTTCGTCGCTTACGCTTTCAGCGCTTCAAGTGCAGCAGTGTAATCAGGTTCGTTGGTGATTTCGTTAACCAGCTCGCTGAAGACCACGGTGTCGTTTTCATCAATCACCAGCACCGCGCGAGCGGCCAGGCCTTTCAGTGCGCCTTCGGCGATCCCCACACCGTAGTGCTCCAGGAAGTCCGGGCTGCGCAGGGTGGACAGTGTAATCACATTGCTCAGACCTTCTGCGCCGCAGAAGCGGGACTGGGCAAACGGCAGGTCGGCGGAAATGCACAGCACAACGGTGTTGTCCATTTCAGTAGCCAGCTGGTTGAATTTACGCACGGACGCGGCGCACACGCCGGTGTCGATGCTTGGGAAAATGTTCAGCACTTTGCGTTTGCCGGCGAACTGGCTCAGCGTAACGTCAGACAGGTCTTTAGCCACGAGGGAAAAAGCCTGCGCTTTGCTGCCAGCCTGCGGAATGGAACCAGCAACAGAAACCGGGTTGCCCTGGAAATGAACGAGTTGTGACATAGATATCTTCCTGTTTACATATAGTTAACGTCTTGGCTAGTGTATGACATCAGCAGATAACACGGCAAACCAATTTTGCCCTACAGGAGCGAGTGATGAGAAGCGTCAAGGTCTATGAAGAAGCATGGCCATTGCATACCCCGTTTGTAATCTCTCGCGGCAGTCGCAGCGAAGCCTGCGTGGTGGTGGTTGAAATAGAAGAAAACGGTGTGAAAGGGGTCGGCGAATGTACGCCGTATCCGCGCTATGGCGAAAGCATCGCGTCGGTGATGGCCCAGGTCATGACCGTTATTGACGCGCTGGAGAAAGGACTTTCTCGTGACGATTTACAGCGTCTCCTGCCGTCGGGTGCAGCGCGTAACGCGATCGATTGTGCCTTATGGTCGCTGGATGCCCACCGTCAAAATCAAACCGTGGCCCACGTTCTCGGTGTGCCGCTGGCCGATACGATTATCACGGCGCAAACGGTGGTGATTGGTGAGCCTGTACAAATGGCAACCCGCGCCAAAGCGCTGTTCGACGCGGGAGCACAATTGCTGAAAGTGAAGCTTGACGATCACCTGATTAGCGAACGGATGGTCGCGATCCGCGACACCGTGCCTGAAGCAACGCTTATTGTGGATGCCAACGAATCCTGGAAGAGTGAAGGGCTGGCGGCGCGCTGTCAGCTGCTTGCGGATTTAGGCGTGGCGATGCTTGAGCAACCGCTCCCTGCTGAGGACGATGCCGCGCTGGAAAACTTTATTCATCCGCTGCCGATCTGCGCGGATGAGAGTTGTCATACGCGCGCCAGCCTGCCCAGTCTCAAAGGGCGTTACGAGATGATCAATATTAAGCTCGACAAGACAGGGGGCCTGACCGAGGCGCTGGCGCTGGCGCAGCAGGCGCGAAGCGAAGGATTTGCGCTGATGCTGGGGTGTATGCTCTGCACCTCACGAGCCATCAGCGCGGCGCTCCCGCTGGCAGAACAGGTCACTTTTGCCGATCTGGACGGGCCAACCTGGCTGGCCGTCGATGTCTCTCCGGCTCTGAACTTCACGACCGGTTTACTTCATCTTTGAGACTGCCAGCGCAGGAGGCCGGTCATCGCCTTCAGGTATTTCTCGCTCGCTTCGTCAGAGGAAACGGGCGGGAATTCCGCAGTAATGCAATGTAGACCAAGGTCGGCGCACCAGCTGCCGAAGGAGCCAGGCGTCTCGTAGCCGACGCTGGTCACCAGCGGCAGCGAAAAGGCGTCGGCCAGCCATTGCCCCAGCTCCGTGTGGCGGGGATCTTCAATGCAGGCCAGCGGATCGTGAAACGAGACCACCCATGCCGGGTGAAGATGATGAATTAACTGACAAAGACCCTGTGTCTCAGGCTCTGAGCCAGGCTTTTCGCCGGTCAATAACACCACGTCACGCTCATCCGCAGCGCTGTTCCAGCGATAAACCGTCTCTCCTGCACGCCAGTTGGCCGCCGGGAAATTGCGATTCAGATCCACGCCGCGTGCATTGGCGCGTAAACCCAGCTGACAGCCGTCCGGGTTGGCGGTAAGTACGACGTGGTGGCGACGCAGTTCAGGCGCCAGCGTGCGCAATGCGCAGGAGAGGGTGACGATAGAGGAGTTTTCGTCTCCGTGCGTGCCCGCAATGATGAGTCCGCTGTGGCGATCGGCCTGCGGTGCGGGGAACCAAATCAGCGGGGCACCTAAAAACGAACGGCCATAATGTTCGGTTCCGGGCGGAAAAGCGCCACGTTCCGTTCTTGGTCGGGTGAGTGACATACGAAATCCTGATGAAGAGTTCATAAATGCCAGTGTTGTGTAAAACACGCGGTTAATCAAATAGTTTCAGCTGAGAGTGAAATGGGCCGAATATCAATTTTCCAGACTAAGGTATTTGCATTTCTCTGTTTTGAAACAAATAATTACGCATCTGCTTGTTACCCACCATTTCAAAGGGGATCTCATGAAGCATCCTGTTTCGTTGCTCTGTTCTGCACTGTGGCTGTGCGGACTCTCTTCTTTTTCTTATGCTGCTGATGTTCCACCGGGAACGGCGCTCGCGCAGAAACAGGAACTGGTTCGCCATATTAAAGATGAACCTGCCTCACTTGACCCGGCCAAGGCCGTAGGCTTACCTGAAATTCAGGTGATCCGCGATCTGTTTGAAGGCCTGGTGAATCAGAATGAAAAAGGGGAGCTGATCCCCGGTGTGGCAACAAAATGGCAAAGTAATGATAACCGCATCTGGACGTTTACCCTGCGTGATAACGCAAAATGGTCGGACGGGACGCCGGTGACCGCACAGGATTTCGTCTATAGCTGGCAGCGTCTGGTCGATCCGAAAACGACTTCTCCATTCGCGTGGTTCGCGGCGCTGGCCGGAATTAACAACGCGCAGAATATTATTGATGGCAAAGCGCAGCCCGGGTCGCTGGGTATCACCGCCGTCGATGCGAAAACCCTGCGTGTACAGCTGGATAAACCCTTACCGTGGTTCGCTAATCTGACGGCGAGTTTTGCGTTTTATCCGGTTCAGAAAGCCAATGTTGAAAGCAGCAAAGAGTGGACCCGACCCGGTGCGCTGGTGGGCAACGGCGCCTACGTGCTGAAAGATCGCGTGGTCAATGAAAAGCTGGTGGTGGAGCCCAATACCCATTACTGGGATAATGGCAAAACGGTGCTGAAAAAAGTGACATTTATCCCGATCAACCAGGAGTCTTCCGCCACCAAACGCTATCTTGCCGGGGATATCGACATCACCGAGTCCTTCCCGAAAAATCTGTACCAGAAGTTGCTGAAAGATATTCCGGGACAGGTGTATACCCCGCCTCAGCTCGGGACCTATTACTACGCGTTTAATACTCAAAAAGGGCCAACGGCGGATTCACGCGTGCGCCTGGCGCTGAGCATGACGATTGACCGGCGGATTATGGCGGAAAAAGTGCTGGGTACCGGCGAAAAACCGGCATGGCATTTTACCCCGGACGTGACGGCGGGGTTCACTCCTGAAGTCTCACCGTTTGAGCAGATGTCGCAGGCCGAGCTGAACGCGCAGGCTAAAATGTTGCTACAGGCGGCGGGATATGGCCCACAGCGTCCACTGAAGCTGACGCTGCTGTATAACACTTCTGAGAATCATCAGAAAATTGCGATTGCCGTCGCGTCGATGTGGAAAAAGAATCTGGGTGTCGATGTGAAGCTGCAAAACCAGGAGTGGAAAACCTACATTGACAGCCGTAACACCGGGAATTTTGATGTGATCCGTGCTTCATGGGTGGGCGATTACAATGAGCCATCAACGTTCCTGTCGCTGTTAACATCGACTCATAGCGGCAACATTTCGCGCTTCAACGATCCGGCTTACGATAAAATCATCAACCAGGCCTCACTGGAAACGACCACCAAAGCGCGCAACGCCGATTACAACGCGGCGGAAAAAATTCTTGCGCAAAAAGCGCCTATTGCGCCTATTTACCAGTACACCAATGGCCGCTTGATTAAACCGTGGGTAAAAGGTTATCCGATAAATAATGCCGAAGATGTGGCTTACAGCCGGACGATGTATATCGAGAAGCATTAATCAGTCCAGCGGCTAAAATAAAAATCCCGTCAGCGAACGGGCGAAATAAGCCAATGAACTGTGCTGCGTTAACCTCGTCACAGGGGTTAACGCGGGCATATTAGGCGCCGATATCCTGGTGGGGAATTCGACATTTTAGACTGGTGAAACAGCGCGTTATCTGTGCCTTACGGAGCATTGATCGTGGGGTAAAGGCTACTTTCCAGGTAGGCGACGAGCTGCCATAGCTCCCCGCTGAAAATAAACCATAGCCCGGAAATAATGATGCACAAAATAATTAGGATGAGTATTAATTCTGTTTTTCCCATCGCTAATCTTACCCTTCCGCCGTTTATTTGAGTGCGCATTGTAGCGGGCGGATAATGTTTACACCAGTTTTCAGGCTGCCAGAACTTTATTGCGCCCATCATTTTTTGCGCGGTAGAGGGCGTCGTCGACACGCTTAAACAGCTCATCAATGGTTTCTTCCGGGTTGTGCCGCGCCACGCCGATACTCACAGTGAAGCGGGGCAGACCAGAGATGGCGATACGAGCCACTGCCGCACGGATAGTCTCGGCCACTTGCAGAGCGGTATCCAGCGTGGTTCTGGGCAGCAGGATCACAAACTCTTCACCTCCCCAGCGAAAGACGAAATCATCCTTACGACTACAGGCTTCCAGCGTGCGGGATAATGAAATCAAGACTTCGTCGCCTTTCTGATGACCAAACACGTCGTTGATATTCTTAAAATGATCGGTATCAACCAGTAATAAACTGAACTGTTGCTGAGCCGGCAAACGGGAGACATGGGTTTGTTCAGTGATGAGGTAAAATTGCCGGCGGTTCAGCAGTCCGGTCATCGAATCACGCATCGCGGCATGCTCCAGCTCCTGTTCCAGCCGCTTTTGCTCGGTGATGTCGTGAACAATACACAGCATCAATTTTTCGCCGTAAATCTCGATGGGCCCTGCATAAGTTTGCACATGGCGCGTTGAGCCATCCGCTAACCGGTGGATAAAATTCAGCGGTTTATGCCCGCCGGGCAAGCGGGCGATTTCATTCATCACCGGCAGAATATCCCGCCCTAACGTGTTAATTTCCCAGGTGTGTTTTTTACACATCTCGTCGTGGTTATAACCATAGAAATTCAGTGCCGCCAGGTTAGCGTCCACGATTTGTCCGTCCCTGGCGGTGTCGATTAACAGCATCGGCGCGCTGTTGGTCAGAAAGAAGCGGGCATAGAACCCCTGTTTTTTACGCTGATAGCTGGCGGAACGCGTTGCCTTCAGTCCGCTAATCTTTTGCGCGGCGAGACCTTCAAACACAATAATATCGCCGGTATCGTCATCATGCATCAGCGACAGACGACAGCTTAGCGTGGTCTCCTCGTTGTCGCGCCAGACCGTCCAGATCTCAACGATATCGAGATCGGATTTAAGATCCGGAACATACATGGCGAGCAGAGTCTGGGCATGGGCAGAATAAAGCCCCTTACGCAAATCGTTGAGGGTTTTGTCGAGCGTCATTTCTGTCGCCGCAGCGTTGGCGAAAATGATCTGCTCAGAAGTGGGTGATACTAACCATACGGGTGTCTTAATGAAATTGAGCGCTTCAAAACTATGGAGCGGCATATAATTTCCCCATTCATCGGCATCTTAATGAAACATACTCTATTTAATCCCTTCAGGCATGATTTTTTTGCTGATTAAGAGGGAGTTCAGACTGATTTTTACCGATTGGTATAATTTGTTTGCCAGATTTATTTTGTAATACCAGCCACGGAACTTGTTCGGCAGGAAGCGGGCGCGAGAAATAATATCCTTGTAAATAATCGCATCCCAGCGCCGCGAGCATCTGCTGCTGTGCTTCGGTTTCAATACCTTCTGCCACCACCACCATCTCCATGGTTCTGGCAACATTAATAATGGTTTCAACTATCTTTTTACTTTTCTCGTTTTCCAGCAGGCTATCGACAAAGCTTTTATCTATTTTAAGTTCTTTAGCCGGAAGAACGTTAAGCATCAGCAGGTTAGAATAACCTGTTCCAAAATCGTCGATAGAGACAATAAATCCGGCGTCGTTAAACGCGTTGAGCAATTCGATACTGCGTTCCAGGTTTTTCAACGCTGTGCTTTCTGTCACTTCAAGAATCAGCCTTGAAGGGGCAAGATTATATTTTTTCATTGCGCCGGAGATAACATCAAATATATCCGGTTGTTCAAATTGAATGGGTGACAAATTGAATGAGAGCGTCCACTGCCCAAACCCTTGCTCTGTCCAGAAACGCAACTGTCGGCATGCCTGTTCTATTGCCCAGACTCCCACTGGGATGATCAAACCGGTTTTTTCAAGCGACGGTAAAAATACGGCCGGGAGAAGTACCCCTTGCTCGGGATGATGCCAGCGCAGCAAGGCCTCGAAGCCATGGATCTCTTTCCCTTCGGCGTGCCAGGTGGGTTGGTACCAGAGTTCAAACTGTTCACGCTCAAGGGCCTGAGATAAGTCCTGCACGAAAGAGGGCTCGGCAGAGATACTTTTCGTCATTTCGGGACGGTAAATAGCCCATCCGTTGCGGCCCTCCTGCTTGATATGGTACATCGCCGCATCGGCTTTAAACTTCAGTTCGTGAAGGGTTTCGCCATGTTGAGGATAGAGACTGACGCCGGTGCTTAAGGTGATATTCAGCACATGACCGCAGATGACGAAAGGTCGGCGAATATCATCCAGCAGAGACATCGTCAGCGCGGTAATTTTGTCGTCGTCGCAGTCCGGCAGGAGGAGAATAAATTCGTCCCCGCCGAGCCGTGCGAGCGTCATGCCCGGCGTCAGTTTCGCCGTAATTCGTTGAGCAATGCTTATCAATAGTTCATCGCCAACCTGGTGACCCCAGGCGTCGTTTACCACTTTGAAATGGTCGATGTCTAAAAACATCACCGCAAACTGCTTTTTGTTCAATAACGAGGTGTGCAAACAATCTTGCATGCTCAGATCCATCTGGTGGCGGTTGGCAAGCCCGGTCAGGGCGTCAAAGCGCGCCTGTAGCTCCAGCTGCTTGTTCAACTGGCGTAAATTTTCCGTCAGGCGATGGGTACGAAAATGGGAATCCACCAGCGAGATAATGAGCATGATCCCCAGCAGCGCCAGAGTGGTGGACGAGACCCAAATCGAGAGCCCCAGCTCGCTGATGCCGCCCGGGATGCTGTGTGTCCCATGATGGAAGTCTGCCGCGCTCATGCCCGTGTAATGCATGGCACAAATGGCGAGTCCCATCAAAAAAGCGGCCGCCATTCGATTGATAAACACCCCTTTTTGTCGGTGTCGTAAATGGAAGGCAAGCCACAACGCGGCCCCAGCAGCCACGATAGCAATCAGCACCGAAAGCATCACCACGTTCATATTCCAGGCGATATTATCGCCAAACATTAACGCTGCCATCCCGGTGTAGTGCATCGCCACGACGCCAGCGCTGAGGATCAGCGTGGAAAAAAACCAGCGTAAAAAAGAGAGGGAGTGGCCGGGAACGGCAATATTGATAGCAACTGTTGAGGCCAGTATCGCGATACCGAGCGACGCCACAGTGAGCCACAAATGATAACTGGCGGGAATCGGCATCTTCATAGAGAGCATGCCAATAAAGTGCATTGACCAGATGCCAATGCCTAAGGTAACGCCTCCGGCCATGCGCCACCACAGCGCCATTTTGCGACTGGCGCCTGAAATTTTCCCGGCGCTATCCAGCGCAACAAACGATGCGATAAAGGCCACCAGAAATGAAATGGCGATGAGTACGGGATCCCAGGACACAGCCAGCATTATGAATTCCAGGTTAAAAAACGTTATTGAGCTTATCCGGTAGGCGAGTTGCCACCGTCATAACTGACTCTTACTCATTCCAAGATTAGTTGCTTATCCAAAATCAACAACAGACAGATTCATTTTTAGGTGCTTAACCTGCTGAGGATATATTCTTTGATTAATTACTTAAGCCGCGCTACATGATTTTTATCAATAGCTGCATTGCGTCTTAATATACCGGTGTAAAAATATAAAATAAATTGAATGAATACGCATCGCGTAAGGGGTAAATAGCCCGAAAAAGCGCATTCCGCTTTGTGATGTGTTAGTTTTAAATTTAAATCATGACTTAAGCTAAATTGTCAGGATCCGCTGATATATAAAAAAGACCATTGAAAATAGAGTGGAAAAAGGAAGTGTGAATGCTATATACATAATACCTTCTCCGTATTGGCGTGTGGGCTCAATTATGCTTAGAAATATTAGCGTAAGAACATTTATTATTTACTTTGTCTCAATAGTCCTTTTAATGATCGACGGAATGATTTTAACGCTATCGAAAACTACAACCCTCTTTATTGCCGTCAATATTCTGAATGTCCTTGCTATTTTTTTACTCTGGTCCTACATGACAAAATATCTTGTGACGCCGATCAATACTGTCAAAAAAAGTATTGAAGAAGTGACATCGGGTAATCTTGCGGTCTCCATTCCCGAATTTGGTAATAACTGTGCCGGACGCTTAATTCCCGGAATCAACAGCTTATCAAGCAGTATTGGTACGCTGGTGCGTGAGATCAGGGCGTCGTCGCAAACGGCCATGACACTCTCAGAGCAGCTTTCCTCTCGCAGTGCGGAGCTGTCAGTCAAAACCGAGCAACAATCCGCTTCGCTGATTCAGACCGCGGCCAGCATGGAGCAAATGGCGGCCAGTACTAAAAACAACGCGGATAATACGCGTCTGGCGAGCGAAAGAGCGAATCTCGCCACCGTCCAGGCCCGTAAAGGTGGAGAACTGATGGGGCAGGTTGCGCACAATATGCAGTCGATTACGGAATGCGCGCAGCAAATGACAGAGATTATTTCCCTGATCGACGGCATTGCGTTCCAGACCAATATCCTGGCGCTGAATGCTGCGGTTGAGGCTGCCAGAGCGGGCGATCATGGCAAAGGTTTTTCGGTGGTCGCGGGCGAAGTGCGCAATCTGGCACATCGTAGTGCAGAGGCGGCGAAGAGCATTAAGTCGCTGATTGATGTCACCAGTCACAACGTTACCCAGGGCGTGACGGTGGTGTCGGAGGCGGAAAAGAATATGCATGAGATCGTGAACGGATCCGGGCATGTCAGCAAGCTAATGGATGAGATTTCTGCGACGACGGCAGAGCAGGAGAAGGGCATCACCCAGATTACGCAGGCCCTTTCCGAACTCGAACGTGTGACCCAAAGTAACGTGGCAATGGTCGATGAGCTATCAGGATCATCAGATGTCCTGAAAAACCAGGTGATTGAACTGCAAACCCGCACCCGCAACTTCAGACTGGAAAAGGGCGGGCTTTCCGAACTTGAGGAACATTCACTTCAGCAGCGTAAAGTTTACCCCCGCCATGCGGAACACTCTTTCTGACAGCAAAGCCTGGTTCGCCAGGCTTTAACATTTTAAGCGTTCAGTTCCGTCCGATACCTGTACCTGCTTCAACCCCCCGCAACGCGCCGCTTTCTGATGCCTGCCATCATCCTCACGCACACTCAGGATACATTTGAAAACAAAATGGATGCCATGATTTAACACTATCGTTTTGCTTGTTACGCCCTTGCCAGTAGAGTGTGGAAGACGATAATTAATGAATAAATTCAGCGTTATGCTGCCTGACAGAATTGCTTAACGGTGGTTGAAGGCTAGACTAACCAGGAAAATAGCAAAAAGACGGAGGCCCTGTGGAAGGAATTAAAGGATCGGAAGTGAACGTTCCGGACGCGGTGTTTACATGGCTGCTTGATGGCAAGGGCGGGGC
The DNA here is from genome assembly GCA_009668015.1 of Enterobacteriaceae bacterium RIT714. Taxonomy (GTDB): domain Bacteria; phylum Pseudomonadota; class Gammaproteobacteria; order Enterobacterales; family Enterobacteriaceae; genus Enterobacter. The sequence goes on along the minus strand of WJYB01000001.1, from coordinate 678,642 downwards.
GCGTCAGCTGGAAGATGACGATGTCATCGACAGCGAACATCCTTGCTGGCTACATCTGAACTACACCCATCCGGAAAGCGCGGAATGGCTCGCTTCCACGCCGTTGCTGCCAAATAATGTGCGTGCGGCACTGGCGGGCGATAGCGTGCGACCGCGCGTGAGCCGTCTGGGTGACGGAACGCTAATTACGCTTCGCTGTATTAATGGCAGCACCGATGAGCGCCCCGATCAACTGGTCGCTATGCGTCTTTATATGGATGAACGCCTGATTGTCTCGACGCGTCAACGTAAGGTGTTGGCGCTGGATGATGTTGTCAATGACTTGAAAGAGGGCACCGGGCCGGCCGATTGTGGGGGCTGGCTGGTTGATGTCTGCGATGCACTGACCGATCATGCCAGTGAATTTATAGAAGAGCTGCACGATAAAATTATCGATCTCGAAGATAATCTGCTCGATCAGCAAATTCCTCCGCGCGGTTTTCTGGCGCTGCTGCGCAAACAGTTGATCGTGATGCGACGTTACATGACCCCGCAGCGGGATGTCTATGCGCGCCTTGCCAGTGAACGCATGAGCTGGATGAACGACGATCAGCGAAGAAGAATGCAGGATATTGCGGACAGACTGGGACGCGGACTGGATGAGATCGATTCCTGTATTGCGCGCACGGCGGTCATGGCTGATGAGATTGCGCAGGTGATGCAGGAATCGCTGTCGAGAAGAACTTACACCATGTCTTTAATGGCAATGGTGTTTTTACCCAGCACGTTTCTGACCGGGCTGTTTGGCGTTAACCTCGGAGGCATTCCAGGCGGGGCTTACCGGTTCGGGTTCTCGGCGTTTTGCATCATGTTAGTTGTTTTGATTGGCGGTGTTGCGTGGTGGTTGCATCGCAGTAAATGGCTGTAAAATTGTACTTTTATCGCCCCTGGCGGACTTCAAAACGCTATTTTGTTTGAGCGAAGTCAATAAACGACAGCCCCGACAGGTGCACTATTACTCCCGCAGGTGAATGCAACGTCAAGCGATGGGCGTTGCGCTCCATATTGTCTTACTTCCTTTTTTGAATTACTGCATAGCACAATTGATTCGTACGACGCCGACTAAATTAGTCGGCTTTTTTTTGCCTGTAAGTTCTCAGCGTCTACCCTAAAAGAGTCAATCCGATAAACTGGAGGGGAAAATGAGCTGTCTGTTTATGCTGCTGCAAAGTCAAATGTCTCTGCCTGATACGATACCTGTCGATCCGGTGCCGGTTCCCGACACCATCCCTCGTCCGCAACCCATGCCAGACCCACCACCCGACGAAGAACCGATTAAATTGTCGCATCGGTAGCGGAGATCTGCGAGGATACGCGCCAACTGACTGTGATTTTTTACCACGAGACTACATTGTGACCGCTTTTTCAACTCTGAATGTTCTGCCTGCCGCCCAACTCGATAATCTTAACGAGTTGGGCTATCTCGCGATGACCCCCGTACAAGCCGCCGCGCTGCCGGCGATCCTCGAAGGACGTGACGTTCGCGTACAGGCAAAAACGGGCAGTGGGAAAACGGCTGCGTTTGGTCTGGGTCTGCTTCAACAGATCGATGCGAGTCTGTTCCAGACTCAGTCGCTGGTGCTTTGCCCGACGCGTGAACTGGCGGATCAGGTCGCCGGTGAACTGCGTCGTCTGGCGCGTTTCCTGCCCAACACCAAGATTCTGACCCTCTGCGGGGGACAACCGTTCGGCGCCCAGCGCGATTCCTTACAGCATCCACCGCATATTATTGTCGCCACGCCAGGACGTCTGCTTGATCACCTGCAAAAAGGCACCGTGTCGCTGGATGCCCTGCAAACGCTGGTGATGGACGAAGCGGATCGCATGCTGGATATGGGCTTTAGCGATGCGATTGATGAAGTGATTCGCTTTGCCCCTGCGACTCGCCAGACGCTGCTGTTTTCTGCAACCTGGCCAGAAGCGATTGCCGCTATCAGTGGTCGGGTGCAACAAAATCCGGCGACGATTGAAATTGATTCTGTAGATGCGCTGCCGTCTATTGAACAACAGTTTTACGAAACCTCGCAAAACGGCAAAATCCCACTGCTGCAAAAGCTGCTGAGCAAACATCAGCCGGCGTCCTGCGTTGTGTTCTGTAATACGAAGAAAGACTGTCAGGCAGTGTGTGATGCGCTTGAAGCCGCCGGACAGAGCGCGCTGGCGCTGCATGGTGACCTTGAACAGCGCGATCGCGATCAGACGCTGGTGCGTTTTGCCAACGGGAGCGCACGCGTCCTGGTCGCCACCGATGTGGCCGCCCGCGGACTGGATATTAAATCCCTTGAGCTGGTTGTTAACTTTGAGCTGGCCTGGGACCCGGAAGTCCACGTCCACCGTATTGGTCGTACTGCTCGCGCAGGCAACAGCGGTCTGGCGATCAGCCTCTGCGCGCCGGAAGAGGCCCAGCGCGCTAATATCCTGTCTGAAATGCTGCAGTTAAAGCTGAACTGGATGCCTGCTCCGGGCAATATTAGCCTTGTTCCGCTGGCGGCAGAAATGGCGACACTTTGCATCGACGGGGGGAAGAAAGCCAAAATGCGTCCGGGTGATGTGCTGGGTGCGTTGACCGGTGATATTGGGCTGGATGGGGCGGATATCGGCAAAATCGCCGTTCACCCGGCTCACGTCTACGTGGCGGTGCGTCAGGCGGTGGCGAACAAAGCCTGGAAGCAGCTGCAAAACGGTAAGATTAAAGGCAAAACCTGTCGGGTTCGTTTGCTGAAATAAGCGATAAAAAAAGCGTCTCAGATGGCCTGTCTGAGACGCTGATAGTCGTGACGTTTACTTCACTTCAATGACATTCAGTCGCATCTCATCGAGCTGTGAATCGTCTTCTTCCGGCTGCCAGCCAACGGGCTGCATCGGGATATCTTCACGGTCGAAGGCCAGATCGCCACCATCCACCACGTCTGAACCGTGCTTGATACCTTTGAAATCAAACAATTCAATATCGCTCAGGTGCGAAGGAACCACGTTTTGCATCGCGCTGAACATGGTCTCAATACGGCCTGGATAACGTTTATCCCAGTCGCGCAGCATATCTGCAATCACCTGGCGCTGCAGGTTTGGCTGTGAGCCGCACAGGTTGCACGGAATAATTGGGTATTCACGCGCCTGCGCAAAACGTTCTATATCTTTCTCACGGCAATAAGCCAGCGGACGAATCACAATATGCTTACCGTCATCGCTCATGAGCTTCGGTGGCATGCCTTTCATCTTGCCGCCGTAGAACATGTTCAGGAACAGGGTTTGCAGAATGTCGTCGCGGTGATGGCCGAGCGCGATTTTGGTCGCTCCCAGCTCCGTTGCGGTGCGATAGAGAATACCGCGGCGCAGACGTGAGCAGAGCGAGCAGGTGGTTTTCCCTTCCGGGATTTTCTCTTTAACGATGCCGTAGGTGTTTTCTTCGACAATCTTATATTCGACGCCCTGTTGCTCCAGGTATTCTGGCAGGATGTGTTCCGGGAATCCCGGCTGTTTCTGGTCGAGATTGACCGCAATCAGTGAAAAATTCACCGGCGCGCTTTGCTGAAGATTGCGCAGGATCTCCAGCATTGTGTAGCTGTCTTTGCCCCCGGACAGGCAAACCATAATGCGGTCGCCTTCTTCAATCATATTGAAGTCTGCAATGGCTTCACCCACATTACGGCGCAGACGCTTTTGCAGTTTGTTCAGGTTATATTGTTCTTTTTTGTTAATGTCTTGATTCTGTTGCATTATTCTCAATCTCTAAAACCAAAAGGGCATAGAAGGGGCAACGTTTTCAGCGTGCCAGCTTATTATTTAGCATAAGCATCCGATCGCTGTTCAGCTAATCAATCTACATCCTGTAGATGTCATATCCCATCTGGCTCGCCATAAACGACGGGTTTGCACCGGCTGACAGAAACCAGCAGGCAAAAGTATGCCGCGTATGGTACGGATTCCGGCGGCGAATACCAGCACGTTTTACGGCTGGGTTCCATTCAACCACCGCTGCACGATGCTGTGATAATGACGGGAATGCAACGACGTACTGCATGTGCTTGAGAGTTTCCGTTTCAGAGAATCACTGAAATCACTTTTGGAAGCATGATGAGCAGGGCACAGAATCGTTAAACGGTCGCGTAGCCCCTGGATGGAGAATTCGAAAGAAACCCGCTTTCACGGGTGTAATATTTTGTGGCTCAATTGAGGTTACGAGCAGCAACAGACTGCACTTTCCACGCGCCGTCTTCTTTCACCATACAGTCAATGACGACGTGTTTTTTGTTCATCCCAAAGGCGACGTACACCTGCATACAAGCGGCGTCAAAATCTGTTCCCACAACGGTGACGCGATTCCAGTCATTCTGATACCCCTGGGCCTTTATGAACATATCAGCATCGGGAACGTCATTTTCATTCGGATCTAGCTTTCCGAGCGCTTTTAATTTACCGATCGTGTCGCCGGTCACGTAGGAATTCAGCGAAGCGTAATCAGACAGGGGCTCTTTCCCGTTCATAATCTGCGAAATGTACCATTGGTTAAAATTGAGCGCGGCAGTGGCCTCAGGAGTTAAAACCGCTGTGTCAGCCAGGGCAATGGATGGCAGGAACAGGGCTGCAATAATGAATTTTTTCATTTCAGTCATGGCGATAAATGGCATAGGCCGGCTTAACTTCCCTGTATTCTGGTCCCGGATACATTGTCCGTTGAACAAAGTCTGAATACCATACGCCACCCCCGCCGTAGATGCAGGCGTGTCCCCATGCATGATGTGCCGTAGACTGGATAACGGCTATATCACCTTCAATGGGTTCGCCATAGACCTGATGGAATCCAGCGTGAAGTAGATTGCTTTTCATGTCCTTCGCGTAATGGGTGTTATGAATATTTGCGCCACCTGCACGGATAGCGTTAGACACAAACTCCGCGCATCTTTTTTGACTATAGACGCCAGCATGTTGACGGGCATACATAACGGCTTTATTAGCATTCCACATAACATCAATTTCCTTATAATTGAACGGAGGCTAAGAAGGTTGTACGCTTTTTTTCGACAAGTAAATGTAATATATACTGTGTCAGTATTAACCAATATCAACACTGTTTATGTAATTTAATTAATCATTTAAATATGTAATGCCGTGTTCCAATACAGTGTTATGGTGAGTCATAATCGCTATCACGAATTCGCAAGATACGGTCCGTTTGAGTTAAGGCCTGCGTTAGCTTGACGTCAGCCAATCGTCCATCAATGAACCTTCACACTTGGCTGAAATCTGGAGAGTAGTCTATAGTTTATAAGGGATTAGGCTGAATGGGTTTTCCATTTCCGACCTTACTGACGTTTTCAGGTGTTTGATAAAGTGAAGAGGTAAAAATGAGTTTAGAGGAACAAAAACTCAAGGCCGAAGCAGAGATTTCCGCCCTAATCGCAAAAAAAATTGCGGAATTAAGAAAAAAAACGGGCAAAGAAGTTTCTGAGATCGAATTTATTCCCCGCGAAACCATGACCGGGCTGGAAGGCTATGTGGTTAATATTAAATTGATTTAACGCTCTTATTCAGAAACAGGTCGCTAAGGCGGCCTTTTTTATTGTTCTCTGTATGGCGTCGCTCAAGCGTAGGTCAATGGGTTTTTGGCTTGACGTGAAGATCGGCAGCGGGGATAAATTAAACGTGACAGTCAGCAATTCCCGTTAGCGTAAATAATCACGAACAGGAGGGCTTATGCCTCAAAAACACTCAGCGCAATGCCACTGCGGGGCGGTTGCGTTCACCGTTGAACTGACAGATGAATTTAACACCGCCCGCCGTTGCAGCTGCTCGTACTGCCGCATGCGTGGGGCAGTCGTGGTGTCTGCACCCGTCTCGGGAATCGACGTGATAAAAGGCAAAGATAAACTGACGGAGTACCGCTTTAATACTCACGAGGCCCGACACTTTTTTTGTTCCATCTGCGGTATTTACACGTTCCACCAGCGCCGTTCCAACCCGGAACAATATGGCGTAAACGTTGCCTGTTTCGAAGGGGTAACGCCGTTTGATTTTGCCGAAGTTAAGGTTATGGACGGCGTCAATCATCCAAATGACGGTAAAAGCGGAGTGTTCGGCTACTTGTCATTCCGTAAGGCCGAAGAATCGTAACGAGTCTACACCAGCCTCGTCAGGGCACCTGGATTTCCTTAAATTTTCCTTTGACCACGCCATCATAAAAGCGGCCCTTTGAAACCACCTGCAAAAAATCGTTGTAGATGCGGGCGGGCACGCGCTGATATTGCAGCGTTTTGCGATCGAGAAAACGAATTTCCAGGGTCGCGCTGTGCTCGTCATAGGCGATGGAGGCGATACGTGATGATCTTACAGGATGATGGACCATGCTGATTTCTCCCTTACAGCTTAAAACAGGAAATTTATCATCTATCAGGACCGCCGGATCGTGCAAGTCGAAATTATTATCATCCACTGGGCGCGTATCACGGCGGTTCTGCGGACGTTTGCCTCATTCTGATACCGGTCGTCGCTGATACACGACAGGCGAATAGCGATTCTGGAAAATACACATATATTTCATGAATATATTTGAGCAATAGATACAAACTTAAAATTATTCATCAACGGCAGAGAACGGTAGACTTAGCCGCGTTATATGCCTTTAAGATTCTTTTTCCAGGAAGATGACGAGTGAGGTTGGTTAAAACAGCATTCAGAATTGACAGGGATGTGCCCGGAGTGAATACTCCGGGCTTTTTTTTATCACTCGCTGGACGATTTCTCCGCTTTTCCGGCCATCTGCGCCAGGAAGTCGTAGCGTTTTTGCAGATCGGCGGCTGCGTCTTTCCACAACTGCTCGGCCACTTCAGGCTGTTGAGCATTCAGGCGACGGAAACGTTGTTCCTGGAGCAGCGTTTCGGCAAGTGCATCTGACGGTGGGCGCGAATCCAGCGCCAGCGGCAGTTTACCTTCATCAGCACGACGAGGATCGAAGCGATACAGCGGCCAGAAGCCGGTAGCGGTGAGCTGACGCATCTGATCGTGGCTTAGCGCCAGATCGTAGCCGTGCTCTTCGCATGGGCTGTAGGCGATGATCAGGGAAGGGCCGGGATAGGCTTCTGCTTCCTGAATGGCTTTGACCGTCTGGTTAAGCTGCGCGCCCAGCGAAATCTGCGCGACGTAAACATGTCCGTACATCATCATGCTCACGCCTAAATCTTTCCGCGCTTTACGCTTGCCGTGTTCGCCAAATTTGGTCACCGCCCCCAGAGGAGTTGCTTTTGACGCCTGGCCGCCGGTATTGGAATAACACTGGGTATCGAGAACCAGGATGTTCACGTTTTCGGTCAGACTCAGAACATGATCCAGTCCGCCAAAGCCGATATCGTACGCCCAGCCATCACCCCCAATCAGCCAGACAGATTTTTCGACCAGCGCATCGGCATCCGTTAACAGCTGTTCAGCCCCTTCAACGCCATGCAGATGCTGACGCAATTCGGCCACCTGTTCACGGCGCACTTCCGGTGTCGCATCGCTATGCAGCGCTTCGTTCAGGGCTGTCGGGATCTTGTCAGCAAACTGTCCAAGCAGACGCATCACACGGGCGCGATGTTGATCGACGGTCAAACGGAAGCCCAGTCCGAACTCGGCGTTATCTTCAAACAGGGAGTTTGCCCACGCCGGACCGCGACCATTCTCGTCGGTGGTATACGGTGTGGAAGGCAGATTGCCGCCGTAAATCGAGGAGCATCCGGTGGCATTGGCGATGAGCATGCGATCGCCATACAGCTGGGTAAGCAGTTTGATGTAGGGCGTTTCGCCGCAGCCGGAGCATGCGCCCGAGTATTCGAACAGCGGTGTAATCAGCTGCGAGGTGCGGATATCAATACGTTCCAGCTTGCTGCGGTCGATTTCAGGCAAATCGAGGAAGAAATCGTAATTCACTTTCTCCTCTTCCACATGCTCCAGGCGAGACATCATATTGATGGCTTTAATCTCCGGGTTCTGACGATCTTTTGCCGGACAGACTTCGACGCACAGGTTGCAGCCGGTGCAATCTTCCGGTGCCACCTGAAGTACATACTTCTGCCCGCGCATATCGCGGGATTTCACATCCAGCGAATGCAGGCTGGAAGGGGCGTTTTCCATATCCTGCGGAGAAACCACTTTGGCGCGGATCGCAGAGTGCGGGCAGGCGGCGACGCAATGGTTACACTGCGTGCACAGATCTTCTTTCCAGATCGGAATCTCTTCCGCGATGTTGCGTTTTTCCCAGCGCGTCGTTCCTACCGGCCAGGTGCCGTCTGGCGGCAGTGCGGAGACGGGGAGCGCATCGCCAAGGCCCGCCAGCATTGCTGCGGTAACGGTTTTGACAAAATCAGGGGCGGCGTCAGACACCACCGGCGGACGGTTCGGGCTGGCGGCATCAACAGGCTGAAGCGGGATCGCAGAGATAGACTCGCGCGCCAGGGCCAGTGCCTGCCAGTTACGTTCGACCAGTTCCTGGCCTTTGCTGCTGTAGCTTTTGGCAATCGCGCCCTGCAGTTCTGCCAGCGCGCTATCGCCCGGCAGGATTTGAGTCAAATGGAAGAACGCCATTTGCATGACGGTGTTAATGCGCGCGGCCAGACCACATTCACGGGCAATTTTGGCCGCATTGATGGTGTACAGCCGGGCTTGCTTCTGATTCAACACCGCCTGCACTTCCTGCGGCAGACGCGACCAAACTTCGTCGGCGCTGTATGGCGTGTTGAGCAGGAAAATCCCGCCTGGCTTCAGGCGCTCCACCATCTGATATTTATCAATGAATTGCAGCTGGTGGCAGCCGACAAAATCGGCCTGCGAGACCAGATAAGCCGAGCGAATAGGGGTTTCGCTGACGCGAAGATGCGAAACCGTCAGGCCGCCTGCTTTTTTAGAGTCATATACGAAATAACCCTGCGCATACCACGGCGTCGAGTTGCCGATGATTTTGATATTGTTCTTGGTGGCCGAGACGCTGCCATCGCTCCCCAGACCATAAAACAGGGCTTCCAGCTTCGCGTTTGAAGGCAGAGCCTCCTCCGGCAGCGCCAGTGAAAGGTTAGTCACGTCGTCATAAATACCGACGGTGAAGCGCGGTTTAGGTTTGGCGCGGCTCAGTTCACTGAATACCGCCAGAACACAGTCAGGACCAAACTCTTTCGATGAAAGGCCATAGCGCCCGCCAATCACCCGCGGCAACGTTTCGCGCTCGCCGCAGTTGAAGGCTTCGGCAAGCGCCGTCATCACGTCCAGATACAGCGGTTCTGCATGCGCGCCCGGCTCTTTGGTACGATCGAGAACCGCCACGGAGCGAACGCTATCCGGCAGGACGGAGAGCAGATGTTTTGCAGAGAAAGGACGATACAGGCGTACCTTTAATACGCCAACTTTTTCACCTCGGGAAAGCAGTTCATCAACCACTTCTTCACAGGTACCGATGGCGGAACCCATCAGGACAATCACGCGTTCAGCCTGCGGGTGGCCGTAGTATTCAAACGGCTTATATTCGCGTCCGGTCGCGGTAGAAAATGCCGCCATCGCATGCTCAACATGGTCGTAGACCGCGTTATACCAGGGGTTCGTCGCCTCGCGTGACTGGAAATAGGTGTCGGGATTCGCTGACGTACCGCGAATGACCGGGTGCTCCGGATTGAGTGCGCGTGCGCGATGGGCGTCAATTTCCGCTTGCGGCATCAGATCCAGGATCGTGCTATCGGCCAGCGGAACGATTTTATTGATTTCGTGTGAAGTCCGGAAACCATCAAAGAAATGAATAAAGGGCACGCGGCTTTTGAGGGTCGCGATATGGGAGATTAGCGCAAAGTCCTGAGCCTCCTGCACATTACTGGCGCACAGCATCGCACAGCCCGTCTGGCGGACGGCCATGACGTCAGAATGATCGCCAAAAATCGACAATGCATGCGTCGCGACGGTTCGGGCCGCAACGTGCAACACAAAAGGTGTTAACTGTCCCGCGAGCTTATACAGCGTAGGGATCATCAGCAGCAATCCCTGGGAAGACGTGAACGATGTGGAGAGCGCCCCGGTTTGCAGCGCGCCATGCACTGCACCTATCGCACCGGCTTCAGACTGCATCTCCACGACCCGGGGAACATCGCCCCAGACGTTTTTTAATCCGTTGCCCGCCCAGGCATCAGCCTGTTCTGCCATCGTGGAACTCGGCGTAATTGGGTAGATGGCGATAACTTCGCTGGTGCGAAACGCGACGGACGCGGCCGCGCCATTACCGTCAATAGTGATCATGTGACACCCTTACATTGCGCAAAAAGAGGGACCTGTGAAACGGCGACAAGTCCTGATAGTTATCCTCTTAGTATAGGACGCGCGGCTATTCCATTGAAGTTATAAGGCTTTCGAGTGCACAAATTGATCCAGGTGGGCTGGAGACGTTCGGTTTCCGTTAATGATATCCACCTGATTTTGATTCATTTACTCCATCAATCAATTACAGCGAGACGGGTGTCTTAGAAAGGTGTCAGGCGAGCCGGGGGAAAGAAACCCGCTTGCGCGGGTTGTCCGTTTGAACATCAGTTGAAGTCGCGAGCCGCCACTGATTGCACTTTCCAGATGCCATCTTCTTTTACCATGCAGTCAATAACGGTGTGTTTTTTATCTTTCCCAAACGCGATATAGACGTTTACGCAAACGGGATCGGTATCGACAGAGACGGAGGCAACATGATCTGGCCAGTCATCACCAATATCCTGCGCTTTGAGAAAGAGATCGGCATCGTAAAACGGTTCATCGTCATAGTCCGCCTCCTGTGTTCGACGGAGCTTTTGCATTGTCGATGCGGTGACGTACTGATCAATTTCGCGGCTGTCAGTAATGGGAAATTTATTTTCACTGATTTGACTGACATACCACTTATTGAACTTAACTGCCTGTAATGCCGGATCGTCCGTATTAGCCAGTGCTGATGAGGCTATCAGTAAAAGTAGAATAATTTTTTTCATCAGTAATGCCTGTAATATTTAACGGCTGGTTGTACTTCTCTGTACCGCGGGCCTGGATACATGCTGCGCTGAATGAAATCTGAATACCAGGTGCCTGCGCCATCATAAATACAGGCATGGCCATGCTGATTTTTACCTGGCAAGGCATCAATAACAGCAACATCGCCCTCAATAAGAGTACCGTAGACTTGGCTAAATCCGGCCATCTCAAGTGAGCGGCCAAAATACATGGCGTCGGCACCGGTAATTTTGACTCCTCCGGCGCGTATAGCTGCGGCTACCGCGCGTGCACAATAACCTGAACTGTGTACATGGGCGTTCTGGCGTGCAAATGTAACGGCTTCATGCGGATTCCATGACATGTTAATTTCCTTATTTTTTGAAAGTCAAACAAGGAACAGTTCTACGCCTGTCAGCGGTGAGGGGTTGTAAAAGAGAGTGAGGCGATATTAACCATCATCGGCATCGTTTATATAAAACAAATCAACCAGTTATATGGGTTATTAATATGACGGTTCAGTCCTGGATAATAGATCCATTGAGAGGAGGCGGTATTCCCGTTGTGTCCGCGCAGATCCGTCCGCAGGCAAAAAAGAGTGCTGATTTGTTTATCTGGTGCATAAATATACAGCTGCGCTCTCGACGGCACGGCGCGTGATGCCTATTATGCTTAGGTTTTGCCATTTACAGGGGGAAGAGAGAATGCGTTCAGCGTTTTGGATTGGGTGTGCGGCGTTATTGTTGTCTGCATGCAGTAGTGAGCCTGAACAGCAGGCGACGGCAGCACACGTTATGCCGGGAATGAAGGCGGCAATGTCCAGTTCGGGGCAGGCCAGTTGTGCGATGGTGGGTGGGTCTTTATCCGTTGCCCGCCAGCTTGATGGCTCTGCTGTTGGTATGTGCGCCTTACCCAATGGCAAACGCTGTAGCGAACAGTCGCTTGCCGTGGGCAGTTGCGGAGCTTACTGATTACTCTGCACGCTTGAACATTAACGTCTGTTCAGCCGTCGCGAGCGTCAACTGATTTTCAGTCAGATCAACCTGTGCGCCTTTGCGCAGCATCTCGCCGATCGTCGCGTCCAGCTGATTCAGCTGCGGGTCGGCACAAAGCTTACGTGTCATCGCCATCTCTTTGACCTTCAGCTCGCCTTCCGATAATTTCGCCTGCCCGCTAAAGCGATTACACATCACGCCCGAGACGGTCAACTTCTCACCAAAGCTCATTTCTGGCGGGACAGCACCGGGCTTGACCGCGGCACCATTCACGCTTTCCAGCACGAAGCGATGTCCTTCAAGTTGCTCGGCCTGAACCGATGCCTTACCGGGATTAACACAACCTGTAAGACACAGGGAGAACATACCTAACGCCACGAGCTTTTTCATTTTTCTTCTCAAACTATCAATAAATTATAAATACGGTGAATCTATCTGGTTATTTTAACGATATCCTGTGGGTTGTCATGCGTGTTTATCTGAAAGTGCGCAGAGTCGCGGTGGGATTCGGGTGGACGGACGCCACCCGAGGATGAAAAAATTTAATGCGCTTTAAACCCTGCGGCAGTCATCAGGATGCGAAAGAACATCCCGACCGCGGCGAGCGCCAGCACGCTGCCACCCCAGATTAAGACCAGCCACATCAGGCGTTTCCAGACAGGTTGTTGCATCAGTGATACCCCTCGCCATGTTGTACTTTTCCGCGGAAAACGTAATAACTCCAGAAGGTATAAACCAGAATTATCGGGATAATCAGCAGGGCGCCCACCAGCATAAAGCCCTGGCTTTGCACCGGCGCTGCGGCCTGCCATAGCGTAATGGACGGCGGAATAATATGCGGCCAGATGCTGATCCCCAGCCCACTGAAGCCCAGAAAGATCAGTCCCAGCGTCAGGACAAAGGGGGCGTTGTGGCTGCCCGCGTTATTGAGTCGCTTCCACGCCCAGGCGCTCAGGATCACCACCAGCAGCGGGACCGGCAGCAGGAAGTAAAGATTAGGCAGAGTAAACCAGCGTTCGGCAATCGGCGGATGCGCCAGCGGTGTCCAGAGGCTGATCGCGGCGATAATCACCAGCAACGCCAGCAGCAGCTGTTTTGAAACCTGACGCATTCTGGCCTGCAGTGGATCCTCGCTTTTCATCACCAGCCAGGTAGCGCCCAGCAGGGCATAAGCCACCGTTAACCCCAGGCCGCAGAAGAGGTTGAAGAGTGTAAACCAGTCAAACGGTCCGCCGCTGTAGGCGCGCCCGGTGACAGAAAATCCATTAATCACAGCGCCAACCACCACGCCCTGGCTGAAGGTGGCCAGCACTGAGCCGCCGATGAAGGCTTTATCCCAGAACGGACGGTGGGCGGGGGTGGCTTTAAATCGGAATTCAAAGGCCACGCCCCGGAAAATCAGGCCGATCAGCATCAGGGTTAGCGGAATGGTTAAAGCGTCAATAATAACCGCATAAGCGAGGGGAAAGGCACCGAAAAGCGCCGCGCCGCCCAGCACCAGCCAGGTTTCATTACCGTCCCACACCGGAGCGACGCTGTTGACCATCACGTCGCGGTCGTCTGCGTTTTGGGTAGCCGGGAACAGGATCCCAATCCCTAAATCGAAGCCATCCATCACGATATACATCAGGGTGGCGAAAACGATAATCACAAACCAGATAATGGAAAGATCGATGCCCATTATGGTTTCTCCTTAGTGACAAATTCACTGCTGACAGCAGAAAGCGGGCGAGCCGGGCGGCCATCATGTTCAGTGGCAAAGGATTCGTGTTCCTGTGGCCCCTTTTTGATAAGACGCACCATATAGCTGTAACCAACGCCGAACACCGAGGTATAGACCACAATAAACGCCAGCAAACTAACGCTCATATGCAGATCTCCGTGGGCAGAAACCGCCTCCGAGGTTCGCTGCAGTCCATAGACCACCCACGGCTGCCGTCCGACTTCGGTGGTCACCCAACCGGCAAGAATGGCAATCAAGCCGGAGGGGCCCATCAGCAGGGCAAACCACAGGAAAGGACGCGAGGTATAGACGCGCTGTTTGTAGCGCAGCCACAGGGCAACCACGCCTAACAGCAGCATCAGCATGCCCAGTCCAGCCATGATGCGGAATGACCAGAAGACGATAGTGGAGTTAGGACGATCCTCTTTCGCAAATTCCTTGAGCGCCGGAACCTGCTTATCCAGACTGTGCGTCAGAATCAGGCTACCCAGCGCCGGGATCTCCAGGCCAAACCGCGTGCGCTCTTGTTCCATATCCGGCCAGCCAAACAGCAGTAGCGGTGTAGGCTCTCCGGGTGGGTTTTCCCAGTGTCCCTCTATCGCGGCGATTTTGGCGGGCTGATGTTTTAAGGTATTCAGGCCGTGCATATCACCGACCATCGCCTGAATGGGCGCAACAATCAGCGTCATCCACAGCGCCATCGAAAACATGTGACGGATAGCGGGGGTATTGTTGCCGCGCAGAAGATGCCAGGCCGCTGATGCGCCAACGAACAGGGCGCTGCTCAGAAATGCCGCGATGGACATATGGAACAGGCGGTAGGGGAAGGAGGGGTTAAACACCACGGCAAACCAGTCCACTGGCACGACGACGCCGTTAACGATCTCATAGCCCTGAGGCGTCTGCATCCAGCTGTTAGAGGCCAGGATCCAGAAGGTCGAGATAATCGTCCCCAGCGCCACCATGCAGGTGGAAAAGAAGTGCAGCCCCGGCCCCACTTTATTCCAGCCAAAGAGCATGACGCCAAGGAATCCGGCTTCGAGGAAGAAGGCGGTGAGGACTTCGTAGGTGAGCAGGGGGCCGGTAATACTGCCGGCAAATTGCGAAAATCCGCTCCAGTTAGTGCCGAACTGGTAAGCCATAACCAGCCCTGAGACCACGCCCATGCCAAAGTTAACGGCGAAGATTTTCGACCAAAAATGGTACAGCGAGCGCCAGACCGGATTTTTACTCTTCAGCCAAAGCCCTTCCAGCACCGCCAGATAACTGGCGAGACCAATGGTGATCGCCGGAAAAATGATGTGAAAGGATACGGTAAACGCAAATTGTATCCTCGCAAGATGAAACGCATCTAAACCAAACATGCACAGCCTCAATGTCAATCGGTGTGCTGTTATGGTACAGGCGGCAAAATTGAACTATCAGAAGCAGTAAAGTGAAATTTATGTATAACAGTTTTCTTAAGATTGGAGCTTTCTGGATCTGATATAGGCCACAGATGCGCGAACCGACTGAAAACACGCTTAAAAGTTCACATTATAAAAAAAGAATCTTTTATGACTTTTGTTTATTAAAGGGGTTGCGTTGTTGCGCCAGACGTGCGTTAATGATTCATCGGTTTGAATCCAAAAAATATCTGACGTCGTTACTTAAAGCATTTCTCATCACGTTGTGCCTCTCCGCAGCCTCTCTTGGGTCTTTTCTTTACACCTCTGATTAGTTTTGTCTCAGACCTCTATAGCCTGAAAGGCCCATTAGCAATTTATGTTGTCACATTAGGAGACACCCCATGATTTCTTATATCCATTTTCGTTGTCCGTGCTGTCATGGCTCGCAATACCGCACTTCTGTTTTTGATGTGTCCGAAAAAAATCCACACGGTGCGAAATGCATTTTCTGCAAATCGTCCATGATGACTTTTGATCATCTCGCTGCGTCCCATTCTGCGGAACAGGCTCAGTTTGATCATCGTCCGGCATAACGGTACAACCATAACAGTTCATTAAAACTGCCATTTTTCTCCTGCTGATATACTATGGTGTGAAGCAAGGAGAGAGTGATGAAAAAATACCAGCGCCTGGCGCAGCAAATCATTTCGCAAATTGAACTTGGCGTGTGGTTGCCGGGAGATAAGCTACCGTCGTTGCGTGAGCAAGTCGCCAGCAGCGGCATGAGTTTTATGACCGTCGGTCATGCCTATCAAACGCTGGAAAGCCAGGGGCGAATCGTTGCTCGCCCACAGTCGGGCTATTATGTTGCACCCCGTCCGGTTAAGCAGCAGCCTGCGCCTCCCGCGCAGGTGATGAGTGATGAAGTCGTCGATATCAATACCTACATTTTCGACGTGCTTCAGGCCAGTCGCGATCCCTCCGTTCTGCCCTTTGCTTCCGCATTTCCCGATCCGCGTCTTTTCCCTTTGCAGCAGCTCAACCGATCGCTGGCGAATGTCAGTAAAACCGCGACGGCGATGAGCGTGATTGAAAACCTGCCGCCGGGAAATGACGATCTGCGTCATGCCATCGCCCGTCGTTACGCGCAGCAGGGCATGAATATTTCGCCGGAAGAGATTGTCATTACCGCCGGTGCGCTTGAAGCACTCAATCTCAGCCTGCAGGCCATTACCGAACCCGGCGACTGGGTAATTGTCGAAAATCCCTGTTTTTATGGCGCACTGCAGGCGCTGGAAAGGCTCAAGCTCAAAGCACTCTCAATCGCCACGGACGTGCGCGAAGGGATTGACTTTAGCGCCCTGGAACAGGCTTTAAATGACTACCCGGTCAAAGCCTGCTGGCTGATGACTAACAGCCAAAATCCTTTAGGTTTTACCCTCAGCGCCGAAAAAAAAGCCCGGCTTGTCGCATTGCTGACCCGGCACAACGTCACCCTGATCGAGGATGACGTCTACAGCGAGCTCTATTACGGGCGCGAAAAACCGCTGCCCGCAAAAGCCTGGGACCGCCAGGATATGACGCTCCACTGCTCATCCTTCTCGAAATGTCTGGTGGCCGGATTTCGCATCGGCTGGGTTGCCGCAGGAAAACATGCGCGGCGCATTCAGCAGTTACAGCTGATGAGCACGCTTTCTACCAGCTCCCCGATGCAGCTGGCGCTGGTGGACTATCTCGCCACCAAACGCTACGACGCCCATCTTCGCCGCCTGCGCCGCACGCTGGCAGAGCGTAAACAACTGGCGTGGCAATCGTTAATGCGCCATCTGCCCGCTGAAGTCAAAATCCACCACAACGACAGCGGCTACTTTTTGTGGCTGGAGCTGCCTGCGCCGCTCGATGCGGGTCAGTTGAGCGAACAAGCGCTGGCGCACCATATCAGTATTGCGCCCGGGAAAATGTTCTCAACTTCCAATGCCTGGACGCCATTCTTTCGTTTTAATACCTCATGGGCGTGGGGAGAACGTGAAGAACAGGCCGTTATACAGTTGGCTAATTTAATTAGAGCAATGTTGAAATAGGCCAGATGGCTTATTTTTCGCGTAGCAACTTTCCCCGCTTAAATAAACAATTCTTATCCTGTGGCCGGCGCCAGGTTTATTCGCTGGCGTCGGTCATAGGAAATCCGCATACCGCTCGCCGCCGCTAACTCCTTGTCTATAATCCAGTTAACAGGGAATGCGCCCTCGGTCACAACCTGATGAAATTTCCCCGGGCCGCAGGGTGCGGCGCATTTACGCGGTCTACGTTTAGTAAGGGAGATATTTTTACGGCATGGCTGCCGCCAAATTTCATTGCGACAGGAGTAAACCCGATGAGCAAAAAATTTGCCCGCAGCAGCCTGTGCGCGCTCGGCATGACTATCATGACAGCGCAAGCCGCAGAGCCGCCGAAAGAGATCGGCAAAGGCGAGGGACGACTGGATATTATCGCCTGGCCGGGATACATCGAGCGCGGCCAGACGGATAAAAACTATGACTGGGTCACGCAGTTCGAAAAAGAGACCGGTTGCGCGGTCAATGTCAAAACAGCCGCAACATCCGATGAGATGGTCAGTCTGATGGCCAAAGGGGGCTACGATCTGGTCACCGCCTCGGGAGACGCCTCGCTGCGTCTGATTATGGGCAAACGCGTACAGCCCATTAATCCGGATCTGATTCCCAACTGGAAAACCGTCGATTCACGCATCGTCAAAGGCGAATGGTTTAACGTAGACGGAAAAGTCTACGGCACCCCTTACCAGTGGGGGCCTAATCTGCTGATGTACAACACGAAAACCTTCCCGACACCACCGGACAGCTGGGCGGTAGTATTCAAAGAGCAGAATCTGCCGGATGGCAAATCCAATAAGGGGCGCGTGCAGGCCTACGATGGGCCGATTTACATTGCCGACGCGGCGCTGTTTGTCAAAGCCACTCAGCCGCAGCTGGGAATTACCGATCCGTACCAGCTCACCGAAGAACAATACTCGGCCGTACTGAAAGTGCTGCGCGCCCAGCATGCGCTTATTCACCGTTACTGGCACGACACCACCGTTCAGATGAGCGACTTCAAGAATGAAGGCGTGGTGGCGTCCAGCGCATGGCCATATCAGGCCAATGCCCTGAAAGGCGAAAACCAGCCGGTCGCCACCGTCTTCCCGAAAGAGGGGGTGACCGGTTGGGCTGACACCACCATGCTGCACGCCCAGGCCAAACACCCGATGTGCGCCTACAAATGGATGAACTGGTCGCTCACGCCAAAAGTTCAGGGCGATCTGGCGGCGTGGTTTGGCTCGCTGCCGGTGGTAGCGGAGGGCTGTAAAGCCAGCACGCTGCTGGGTGAAAAAGGGTGTGAAACCAACGGCTATAACAACTTCGAAAAAATCATGTTCTGGAAAACCCCGATTGCAGAAGGCGGCAAATTCGTGCCTTACAGCCGCTGGACGCAGGATTACATCGCCATCATGGGCGGCCGTTAATTGCCGGGAGCAGAACATGACGTACGCAGTAGAATTTAATGACGTCTCCCGTTTGTACGGTGATGTGCGGGCCGTGGATGGCGTCACCATCGGTATTCGCGACGGTGAGTTTTTCTCCATGCTGGGGCCTTCGGGCTCTGGCAAAACCACCTGTCTGCGTTTGATTGCCGGATTTGAGCAACTCAGCGGCGGAGCGATAAAAATCTTTGGTCGGGAGGCCAGCGAGCTGCCTCCGTGGGAGCGCGATGTGAACACCGTGTTCCAGGATTACGCCCTGTTCCCGCATATGTCGATCATCGACAACGTGGCTTACGGGCTGATGGTAAAAGGTATCGGTAAAAAGCAGCGCCAGACTCAGGCGCAGGACGCGCTGGAAAAGGTGGGGCTGGGGTTTGCGCAAAAGCGGAAACCCTCCCAGCTCTCTGGCGGGCAGCGCCAGCGTGTGGCCATTGCCCGCGCGCTGGTGAACGAGCCGCGCGTGCTGTTGCTTGATGAACCGCTGGGTGCGCTGGATCTGAAGCTGCGCGAACAGATGCAGTTCGAGCTGAAAAAGCTTCAGCAGGAACTGGGCATTACCTTTATTTTTGTCACCCACGATCAGGGCGAAGCGCTGTCGATGTCTGACCGAGTGGCCGTTTTCAACAACGGGCGAATTGAGCAGGTCGATACGCCGCGTGAACTGTATATGCGCCCGCGCACACCGTTTGTCGCCAGCTTTGTCGGGACGTCGAACGTCTTTGATGCGGCGGTGACGCGTCAGGTGTGCGGAATGGAAGGGATGTTTTCGCTGCGCCCGGAACATATTCGCCTCAACGAGGGCGGCGAAGTCCAGGTGCAGGGGATCGTACAGGCGGTGCAGTATCAGGGGGCGGCAACCCGTTTTGAACTGCGGCTGAATGATGGCGCAAAACTGCTGGTCAGCCAGGCCAATCTTAGCGGCGCGAATCTACCGGCTGACGTCGTACCCGGTCAGCAAGTGCTGGCTTCGTGGTCCCGCGATGCGATGGTGCCGCTGTATGAGGAGAGGTGAGATGGATATGAGCGTTTCTCCTGCACCGTCCTCCCGTGGCCCGGTCAGCCGGATCACGACGCTGCTCTGGCGCAAACCGTCGCTCGGCCTGTTTTTACTGCTGCTCGGCCCGCTAATGTGGTTCGGTATCGTCTACCTCGGATCGCTTCTCACCTTACTCTGGCAGGGATTTTACACCTTCGACGATTTCACCATGTCGGTGACGCCGGATCTCACTTTTGCCAACATTCTGGCCCTTTTCAATCCGGCTAATTACGACATCATCCTGCGCACCCTGTTGATGGCGATTGCGGTGACGATTGCCAGCGCCATTCTGGCCTTTCCGATGGCGTGGTATATGGCGCGCTACACCAGCGGAAAATGGAAAGCCTTTTTCTATATCGCCGTCATGTTACCGATGTGGGCCAGCTATATCGTTAAGGCCTATGCATGGACATTACTGCTGGCAAAAGATGGTGTCGCACAGTGGTTTCTCGGCTATATGGGGCTGGAACCGCTGCTGATGTCGGTGCTGACGCTTCCGGCGATTGGGGGCAGTACGCTCTCCACCTCCGGGCTTGGACGCTTTCTGGTTTTTGTCTACATCTGGCTGCCCTTCATGATCCTGCCGGTACAGGCGGCGCTTGAGCGTTTACCTGCCTCGTTATTACAGGCTTCTGCCGATCTGGGAGCTCGTCCGCGCCAGACGTTCCGCTTTGTGGTCCTGCCGTTAGCCATTCCCGGTATCGCCGCCGGTTCTATCTTTACCTTTTCGCTGACGCTGGGTGATTTTATCGTGCCGCAGCTGGTGGGGCCGCCGGGGTATTTCATCGGTAACATGGTCTACTCCCAGCAGGGGGCGATTGGCAATATGCCTATGGCGGCGGCGTTCACCTTAGTACCGATTGTCCTGATCTCACTCTATCTGGCGTTCGTGAAACGTCTGGGGGCATTCGATGCACTCTGAGCGCGCACCGTTGTTCCTGAAAGTGGCTGCCTGGGGAGGCGTGATTTTTCTCCATTTCCCGCTGCTGATCATCGCTATCTATGCGTTTAATACCGAAGATGCCGCGTTCAGCTTTCCGCCAAAAGGGCTGACCCTCAAGTGGTTTAGCGTCGCAGCATCGCGTGGCGACATTATCGAATCAGTGACGTTGTCACTTCAAATTGCGGCGCTGTCGACCGCCATCGCGCTGGTGCTGGGAACGTTGGCAGCGGCGGCCCTCTGGCGCAGTGAATTTTTCGGCAAAAACGCAGTGTCATTACTTCTGCTGCTGCCCATCGCCCTGCCGGGGATTATCACCGGACTGGCGCTGTTGACGGCGTTTAAAACCATCAATCTGGAGCCGGGTTTTTTCACCATTGTGACCGGACATGCGACCTTCTGCGTGGTGGTGGTCTTTAATAATGTCATTGCCCGATTCAGGCGCACTTCGTGGAGTCTGGTGGAGGCATCAATGGATTTAGGCGCAGACGGCTGGCAAACCTTCCGCTATGTGGTGCTGCCAAATCTCAGCTCCGCACTGTTGGCGGGCGGAATGCTGGCCTTTGCGCTGTCGTTCGATGAGATCATCGTCACGACATTTACGGCGGGGCACGAACGCACGCTCCCGCTGTGGTTGCTCAACCAACTCGGCCGTCCGCGCGACGTTCCGGTCACTAACGTGGTCGCGCTGCTGGTGATGCTGGTGACAACGATTCCGATTCTGGGAGCCTGGTGGCTAACCCGCGACGGCGAAAACGTGGTCGAAAGCGGGAAATAACGTTGATTTCAACAGGACAATGCTATGCAAAATCTACTGCTGATTAATGGTGAACTGGTCGCTGGCGAAGGTGAAAAACAGCCGGTCTACAACCCGGCGACGGGCGAAGTGCTGCTGGAGATCGCCGAGGCGTCGGTCGCCCAGGTGGAGGCGGCCGTGACGGCGGCCGATCGTGCTTTTAAGACATGGGGGCAGGCGACGCCTAAATCGCGCTCAGAGTGTATGCTCAAACTGGCCGATACCATCGAAGAACATGCCGACACCTTCGCCCGCCTTGAGTCACAAAACTGCGGTAAGCCGCTGCACTGCGTGATCAACGATGAAATTCCGGCCGTCGTGGATGTCTTCCGCTTCTTTGCCGGCGCGGCGCGTTGTCTGAACGGGCTGGCTGCCGGGGAGTATCTGGAGGGGCATACCTCCATGATCCGCCGCGATCCGGTTGGGGTGGTGGCCTCTATTGCGCCGTGGAACTATCCGCTGATGATGGCAGCATGGAAGCTGGCGCCAGCGCTGGCGGCCGGTAACTGTGTGGTGATTAAACCTTCAGAAATCACGCCGCTCACGGCGTTAAAACTGGCCGAACTGGCCAAAGATATCTTCCCGGCGGGCGTTCTGAACGTGCTTTTTGGCCGGGGCAAGACGGTGGGCGATCCGCTGATCGGACACGAAAAAGTGCGCATGGTCTCCCTGACCGGCTCGATTGCCACGGGTGAACACATCATCGGCCACACGGCAGCGTCGATAAAGCGCACCCATATGGAACTGGGCGGCAAAGCGCCGGTGATTGTATTTGATGATGCGGATCTCGACGCTGTGGTGGAGGGCGTTCGAACGTTCGGCTTCTACAATGCCGGTCAGGACTGTACCGCCGCCTGTCGGATTTATGCTCAGAAGGGGATTTATCCTGCGCTGGTCGAAAAGCTCGGCGCAGCGGTTGCCACCTTAAAATCCGGTGCGCCGGACGATGAGACTACCGAACTTGGCCCACTCAGTTCTGCTGCCCATCTGGCGCGCGTAGTGAAGGCCGTAGATGAGGCCAAAGCGCTCGGTCACGTTCAGGTTGTCACCGGCGGCAATAAACAGGATGGCGGTGGGTATTACTTCCAGCCCACGCTGCTGGCGGGGGCGAAACAGGAAGATGCGATCGTTCAGCGAGAAGTATTCGGGCCGGTGGTCAGCATGACGGAGTTCGACGACGAGGAGCAGGTGCTGGCGTGGGCCAACGATTCGCAGTACGGGCTGGCGTCATCAGTGTGGACAAAAGATGTTGGCCGCGCCCATCGAATGAGCGCCCAACTACAATACGGCTGCACGTGGGTGAATACCCATTTTATGCTGGTCAGCGAAATGCCCCACGGCGGAATGAAATTATCCGGATACGGAAAAGATATGTCGGTGTACGGCCTGGAAGATTACACCGTGGTGAGACATGTAATGATAAAACACTGAGCAGCGGGCCAAAACTCAGAACAGCCTCGCCTTTAGGCGGGGCTTGTTGTTTTCGCAATCCAGTCTTTGTCCCTCAGTTTTAAAGAGACAATCCAATCACGGTATTGACCACCGTCGAAGCCATAAACACGCCCCCAACGATGAAAAAGGTGCGGTTCTTGCGGGTAAAGCCCAGCGTGAGCATAACAACCGCAACAGCAAAGAAGGGGATGGCGATAATGCTGAAGGTATTCATAGTGATTCCTGCTCGTTTAACGCGGCGTACTTAACCCATGGTATGCACTTTCATCACAACATTATCTGAACAACGGTTCAGCTAAATGAGATCCCTGAGAGACAAACCATTCCTGGAACATTCAGCCGTTATATCAGGGATTTCACGAGGGGAATACCTACCCGGACAGGGGGGGAAATCACTATGGCTTATCCCTGTTTTAAAAATGGTCTTGATAAATATCAAATATTTCGTCAAAATATCGTCTGTTATATCAAATAATTTGAGTAATGCACGGAAGGTTGAGTGCGCAGGAAGCAATGGAGCAACAATGAAGTCTATATATGGAGTGGTATTTAGCCTGATGCTAACAGGATGTACTGCGAGCGACTGGATCGATGCCGCAGGTGGCATGATGCAGGCCGCCGATCAACATGAAAAAGACGCAAGAAATAACCGCATAAAGGCCGCCAATAAAGCAGCAGGATATTAATCTACGGGTTATTTCTCTCTTCCGTCAGAATAATGACGCATACGTATCTTCCTCGCAGGGACACCCGGCAGGCCTGCTGACCGCCGGGTATATCGACTACCAACCGCAGACGTTGTGCTCATTTTCCGTATCATATGCACGCACGGTATTGACCAGATCTTTCACCACATCGGCCGCGACGTCGGGAATTAACAGCTCCATCGGGGCCTCCGTTTCGTAATCCACCGACACACCATTGCTGTTGTTCGTCACGGTGACGGTGTACGTTGCTTTGCCCATCATGTTACCCCTTGTGCGTATTCACCACTTTCCCCAGGCCTGCGCCTTCAAGCTGAGTCTGCGGATCGGCGTAAAAATCAATATTGAAATAAGTATCTTCGGTCAGAAGCTCAATGCGGTGCCATTTTTGTGGGGGAGAGATGCCAAAAGAGCCCGCTTCAATCACCCGTTCGAGATCGGGTTCGGTGGCGTCTGCATCCGGGAAGCCAAAGTATTTCACGGCGCCTTGCATCACCGACAGGCGGCCATATACGCCTGCTTTCGTGTTGTGATGCGTGAAGAGGGCTTTTGGTGCGGAATCTTTATTCCAGAATGGCGTCGCGCGGGTATGAACAAAGTTTTCAGGAATACGTAACATGGTGGGTTCCTTATAAGCGTTAAGAGCTTAAAGAGATCGTAAAACGTCGGGTTCAACAAAGAAGTCGACGTTGAAGAGGGTATCGTCGGCGATCAACTCAATGTGATGCCATTTTTCGGGAGGGAAAACGCCGAAATGCCCGGCCTGTATAATCAGTTCGCTGTCAGGGGTTACAGCAAATTCGTCGGCATAGCCCAGATAACGAACGGCACCACGACTCACGGAAAGACGAGGATACACGCCAGGTCTTGTCCCTTGATCCAGATGGCGCAGGAAAATGCCTGCCGGAGCGGTGTCTTTGTTCCAGAACGGAGTGGAACGGGTATGAATGCAACTCTGTGGAATGCGTAGCATATCTTCTCCCCTTTAAGTCATGCCTTATTACACCACTTTCTGACAGGAATATTTTGCATAAAGTGTATTTTAAATGCAACTTTAAAAAGGGAGCAAAATGGGGGAGTGAGCGCTGGATGATAAAATCTTCCGGAACGGCGATGCGTGGGGCGCGGGTCAGAATTTCTGCTTTCAGGATCAGGCAGGCATCAAAGCATCCGGAGGATGTAATGAAAAGTACTCAGTTGTTATTATCCATAATATATGAGTGGTTAATGTGTAACATTAAAACTTGATCTGTATCAACATATGGCGCATATTGCGCGCGGTTATTTTATCGATCGGGTGCACAGAATGACGCTTTACCAAAAAATGTTGGTCTTTTACGCCGTGATGGCAGCGATCTGCGCGCTCATTACGTGGTTCCTGTCTAAAGACCGTAAACGCATCCGCTTTTTAAGCGCATTTCTGGTGGGTTCAACCTGGCCGATGAGCTTCCCCGTTGCGTTACTGATCTCGCTTTTCTGAATCACGCTTCAGGTTTTTGAAGACAAATTAGCATTCCGTTGAGAGTGACTGTATAAATACACAGTACATCGTCAAAGGAGTGCTTTATGAACAGTTTTTATTCGCAGCATGCTGGCTGCGTTGTGCGCTGGCACGATCTTCCCGGCCAGGGCGACCCCGTCGTCTTTATTCATGGATTAGGCTGCGCCTCTTCGTATGAATACCCCCGTGTAGTCTGCGATCCCCGTTTCGGCTCCCGCAGAGCCATTCTCATTGACCTTCCCGGCAGCGGTTACAGTGATAAACCTGAATGTTATCGCTATCGCACCAGCGATCAGGCGCAAGTCGTGGTTGAGCTGCTGAATCATCTCCACATCGATGCATTCTGGCTGTACGGCCACAGTATGGGAGGCAGTATCGCCATCGAAACCGCAGCGCTGACTCAGAATCGTATCCTTGGCCTAATCGTCTCTGAACCCAATTTTCATGCGGGAGGAGGGATGTTCAGCCGTGCCATTGCCGCGCAGGATGAACAATCATTTATTATCCGAGGCTTTTCTGCGTTGCTGTCTGCCGAGACATCACCCTGGGCGGGTTGCCTGCAAAGTAACGCACCGCATGCCGTCTGGCGTGGTGCCACCGCGTTAGTGGAAGGCATTCAACCTGACTGGAGTGAACATTTTCTGGCGCTGAGCTGTCCCGTTACGCTGCTTTTCGGTGAGCATTCCCTGCCGGATGCCGAAGCAGAAGAGATGCAGCAACAGGGCGTCACGGTGATGATCATCCCCGATGCCGGACACTCAATGTCGTGGGAAAATCCTTCTGCGCTGGCACAGGCGCTGTCGGCCTGTGTGTCCGGAGGGTGACAGCCCGCGCTGAAACGGGCTGTCCGATGGGCTATCGCAATATCGTCTGAAGTGCCTGACGCGCTGTCGGCTGAATATCGTGCGGATGCTGGTAATCAATATTCTCAATCGCGCGCGTGTAGAGTGCGACCAGCCAGTCGTACACATAGGCGGTTGCAGCGTGTACCGGTTGCTCCCCCAGGCGGGTCAATCTTGGTGTTGCGCTGCTGACGACGGGGGTGACGAAGATAGCCTGGCCTTTACGCACCCGGCTCGCCGGACGAGCAGTGACAGGTGTCTGGGCATAACCCAGCCAGCCAATGAAGTTGCCGATAGCCGCGTGCAGCTGCGCCGCGCTGCTCTTGTCTGCCTCAACAATGCGCTGTAACTGCTGCGGCAGATCCAGCCGGTAGCTGCTGATCACCAGTACATCTGCAATTTGTGGCAACAGGGCCATCTCCAGCCCGAGTCTGTTGGCTGCCGCTTCGTTACGGCTCCACTGACGCAGATGGTTGACCCAGACGCGGTGCGCCAGACGGGCTTTATCTTTTGTCTGGAAGATTTCGCTGCCTTCGCTGCTGTTATCGGCAAAAAGGTCGATAACGTCAGTGAACAGGCCATTGACCTGCTCTTCGCGAGGCTGCTGAACCGCCAACAACGTTTCAAAGGCTTTCAGTGGTGGTAGCAATCCTTCCAGCAGTTCGCCGTGACGAGCGGCGCTGCTTTGCAGGCTGCGCACCATGGTCTCGGCCTGAGTGCGCTGCGCTGCGGGTTCAACGGTCATCGGCGTCAGATAGCTCTGCATTAATGCACGAATCTCGCGCTGCTGCGCGGCCTTCAGGGCAAGCAGCCGCGTCTGGCGTTGGGTGGAAAGGGTGGCCTGGGACAGCCATTCGACCACGCGCTGCATGCTGTGGGTGTCCAGAGCCTGCAATGTTCCCCAGCGCTGTCCTGGTTTGCCCAACAGATGTTGCACCGCTTCGTCCAGATTCTGTTTAGTGGTGAATCGCGCATCGTGTGGGGTTATCGCCCACACCAGCCCCGGTAAAGCGGAGTCTTCACCGGTTTGCGTCTCTTTCACCCAATTTAACAGCGTTCTGGCGGTTTTTGCCGTCTGTTCATGATGCGCGGTCGCGTTGCAGATCACCAACACATCGGGCTGCATCTGCTGACGATAATGCTCCAGCAGCCACACGCACTTCGCCTGAGCCAGCGGCGGCAGGTCGGTTTCAGAAGGCGCCGGAATATCAATGATATCGACATTATCCAGCACGCCATTTTCAGCCGGCAGGATCAGCTCGCGGGTTAAAAACGCCAGCACGTCGACGGGAATACTGATGGCATTCAACATCTCGCCGTCATTCAGCGGATGCAGCAATGCCTCCTGTGCTTCCGGCGAGGTGAACTCTCCGCGGGTCAGGAAGCCTTCACTCGGCAGGCCGAAGTTATCCACCAGCAGACTCAGCGGTGCGGCCAGTTCGCGCGCATGGCTGGTTTGATGCAGCACGTGAGCCAGTTTCAGCCACTGCTGCGTGAGCTCCTGCTGTTCGCCCCACAGCAGCGACCAGACGCTGGCACGGGTGCTGAGATCCAGTGACGGAATCAGTTGAGCAAACTGGTGCCACAGCGCATCGTCCATCTGCTGTTCTGAGCCAGGCACGGTACTGCGCCAGAAACGGGCGATCGCAGCCACTTCCTGGGCTGTGATCCCCGGAACACACTGCGGTTGACGCAGTGCGCGCCATTTTTCTACGCGCGCTTCAATCACGGATTTTTCCACCGCACGGATCGGCGAGTGTAGGCTGGTGCGCGCAATAAAGAGTTGTACCAGCTCTGCCTCGGTGACCAGACTCAGGCGCAGGGGAAAGGCATCATCCTGAATGTCCGGCGCATGCGGGGTAAAACGCACCGCCATGTTGGTCAAAGCGTGGCCAGGGTTAATGTGCGAAAAATAGTCGAAGGTACGCTGGCCTGGCGAAACGTTTAGCCGGTTATTTCCGCTGCCACACAGCGATGCCAGCAGGTGCGCTTTGGCCGCCTGTGAATGTCCGTATAAGCCAATGCTGCTGTTGGCGGTGATGGCGCGCTCAAGCACACCTTCACGCGCCTGCGCCGAGGTCAGTCGCGCCAGCAGTGCATCGGCATCGTTATCCAGCATGGGGGCGTGCAGACGCGTTTCATTGATCCACCCGATTAAGGCCTGAGTGGTGGCAGTCATCGCTGTCATTTCAGATATACGCTCCCGCTGTCGATCCAGTAGTGGCTTCCGCTGTGGCGGCGGTCTGCCAGGGTATTCAGTTTAAACGTCAGGGCATCAGGCGCAACGGGCGTGCCGTCCTGGAGCCAGGCATCGCTCAGTTCAAAAGACTCCGGGCCTTCGTGTTTTGTGCCGCCGCGCAACTGTAAACGCACATTCAGCACGCCATCCCCGGCGATAGATTTTGCCAGCTCCGCAGAGTTGATACTCAGGGTATAGAGCGGGGTGGCAGGCCAGCGGGCGTTCTCCAGCTGGCGGAACCCGAGGGTGACATTTCCGCGAAGCGGGAAGTGCAGCCGGGCGTCCAGCTTCGCGCCAGGTTTGTCGAGATCGATATTCTGATACCAGACATTCTCTTCGCGCAGCGTGTTGACCGTATTATCCAGAACGCCGAGATAGCGCACGGTTGAGTACGCGCCAATGTCGGCCGCTTTGAAATTAAAGCGGGGCAGGCGCAGATCGAGCGCAAGGCTACAAAGCATGGCGCCGACGGCGGCCGTCGATTTTGGATTACCGATGCGGCCCTGCTGACTGAATGGATACCACTCATGCACCCGGTACTTATCCAGCCAAACAATGCGGTTCACCGGTACGGGCTGTAAATGGCGAATCAGCGCCTGTACGCCAGGCAAGCAACCTGGACGGCCGGTGATCAGTAAAATATCGCAGGCATAGTGCGAAATAGCTTCGCACACCGCATGCAGCGGCGCAGCGAGGGTAAACTGACCCGCCAGCATCGCATCCTGCATCTCCTGGAAATCGACGTGCAGCGGCACGGCAAACAGATCGAACGGAGCCGAACCGGTCGGCAACGCGTGGTCGATTGCCTGCTGCAGGTAGTTCATCACATTGCGGGTAGGCTGCTGGGGCAATAAATCGCCAAAGGTGGCATGTAAACCCGCCAGCGGATCGTCAATATCGCTACTTTCCCATGCCGCAAGAATCGCATGACCAATCGGCATAAACAGCTGAAGGGCCGTTTGCTGACGTAAAACGGCCTGGGTATCAATGCGCCCGGAATCGCCAAACAGAGACGCCATCAGCAGGGAGGCATCCGCGATGCCGGATTTTTGCAGCTGAGTTTGCAAAGCGGGCAGCACGTAGCGTTGAATCACATCGAGCAACGTATCGTCACCCGCCACTTTAAAGCCTTCGCGGAACAATAGCTGTGGCGTAATTTTGACGTTATTACCGGAGCCATCGTCCAGTTGATAATGGGTGATCGCCATATCGGTCGTGCCGCCGCCAATATCTATGGAGGCCACGCGTAGCGAGCGTCCGGGCGGCGTACCCGGTTCGGCTTCGCGATCCGGGCGAGCCAGCGAGGCAAAAAACGCTTCCGTCTGGCCGCCGAAATGGGAAATAGCTTCGTTATACAGCCACACCAGTTGGCCGCAGCTGGCCTCATCCCACTCCATCTGGATTTCAGGAACCGGGATCACGCTTTTATCCTGCTGCTTACGGCTGGCAAAATCGTCATCCTGCGGATGCCAGCCCATCGCTTTCCAGACAATCGCGATGGCTTCAAACATCCGGCGGCGGAAGATCTCTCGCTCCTGTTTTGGCATCGCGGAGGGCAGCGTCAGGATCAAGGTGCGCAGCTGCCGCGGCGATGCCGGGAAGCCTAAACGAAGACGCGTGGCGACGCTGTTAATCTGCCCCAGAGCCTGGGCGAGCAGCTCGCACAGCATATGGGTCATCAGCGTGCTGCGGCTGTATTGCGGCGAGAAGACCGGCAAACGCTCGTCCTGCGGCAGCGTAAACAGCGGCTGGCCGTCATCGTTCATTAAATTCATCAGCGGGAAAGCCGTCGCCAGCGGTTCGCGCTGGGTTTTGGCGTTCATCTGGCTAAAGCGCCAGTCCTGCACCACCGGCGTTTCATCCCACAGATAGCGGCGCGGGCTGGAGATCCCGCTGTTGCCTTCCGTACCCAGACGCTGCATCGCCAGTTTGCGTGCCTCATCGCCGACACGGACGATAGAAGGCCAGACGAACGCGTCTTCACGGCCACTTTCGACGGAAAAATGCTGTTTGCCAAAGCGGGCTTCAGAAAATTCAAGGCGGCTGGTAAACAGCGGCTCATTCAGAAACTGCGGTTCGCTCAGGGAGCGCACCTGTAACTCTGCGGTCTGGCGCAGGCCATCATTGGCGTCGCCATGATCTTCAATGATCACACCGCAGGTATGGGTGTTGCCCACGTCGAGGATCAGATCAACCGGAATGGCTGGCGTGCTCAATGTATGGGTCACAAATTTCACTTCAGGAACGGTGATTTGTTCACCCAGCATCGACATCAGGTTCAGCCAGTGCGCCTGGTATTCAAAACCGCGCATCGCCTGTTGCAGCTCGCGGTCCGGGCGGTTTTCGACGCCGGTCGCGTAGCCGGTGAAGGCCTCGCGCAACCAACCATCAATCCAGGTTTGGTCGAGGAAATTCAGCACTTCCTCATCGCGCCAGGCCAGCGCAAAGCGCGTGCCGTTCAGAATATCGTTTTCAACCGGAGACAGCCCCGGAGTGGCATGATCGGCAATCTGGCTGTCGAGCGCAAACGTCACGCGATGCGTGTTTCCGGCGCTGTCAGGGAATGGGAGCTTCCGTACCTGGACGCGCGCCCAGTTGTCCGGGCCATCGACAAAGGTGCGCGGCGGGTTAAAGCGTAAAAAAGGAACCGGAAGCCAGACGCCATCGAGCGTGGTCAGAGACTGGTGCAGCGGGATCGTGCTTTCAGGCTTCACCACTTCCGGCTGACCGCCGCCAGAGGCGGGCAGGGTATAACGACCGTTAACCAGATCGTAATTCAGACGCAGCAAAGGCCCATTGGCCGTTTTACGCACGAAGCGACCGTTGCTGGCCGTATCCTGTGGCGTCAGGCCGAAATCAAGAAATTGCACTCCGCTGTTCGCAATCAGCGTGACGCTTTGTTTGTAGTCGCAAAGATTTACCAGCATAGGATCAGGCACCTGCTTTCTTGAACGTCAGCGGAACGACGGTTTTGGCATCATAACGGGCGGTACATTCCGCCACGTCGTTAGTCCCGGCTTTACAGGCGATCTCCGGCATCGGATAGCGCGAGCCATCGGTGCAGCGGGCGTTGCCACGGCTTTTGATCATCAGTTCGCCGTTGCTGTGCAGACCGGAGAAAATCTCGCTCCGACAGACGATGTTGTCACCGTGAACCACTCTGGCGGTGCCTTTATTATTTTGAATTTGATAGCGCAGTGACGGTGGTTTGCCAGTAATCGGGTCTTTCACGTCCAGCAGCGCGCGCCAGGTGCCGTTGAGGAATTTGGTCGAACCGGTTTTAACCTGAATCGCATCCATCACCATCGCATCTTTCGGGATCGCGGTAATGACGACCGCTTCCGCGACGGGGGCCGGTTCTGGCTCTTTCGCTTTAACTGGCAGGATCTCGGCCTGATGCAGCGGCAGGTTCATCGCCATTTCTACCGCCGGTTTCACCGGCTGAGGGGCAATCGCGACCGGTGCGGGTGCAGGAGCGGGCTCCGGCTGTGCAGAAGGGGCCGCTTTCGGCCATAACAGCGGCGCGGCGACCGCGGCGACGATGATTGCCGCAACGGGCAGGGACCAAAGCGGAACGCGGCGTTTTTTGCTGACAACGACCGGCTCCGGCGGTGGTGCCGGAACCGGCTCGTCATTTACGGCCGCTGGCGCAGGTGCGGGCTCGGCTTGATACAGATCGTCTTCGGTGATGCGTACCACCGGCGGTGGGGCGATGAGCGGCGCATCTGCTTGCTCAAAGATAAGGGTTGGGGCCGGTTCCGGCTCAACCTCTTCGACAGCAGCGGGCATGGGCTCAGGCTTCAGCGATTCGCGCAGGCAATCCAGAACATCTTCGCGCGCGTTTTCATTGAGGTTTACAAAACCCCAGAAGGTGATAACCGGTTTGCCATCGACCAGAAAGAGGAAATTTTCACCCGGGAACTGGAATGCTTTTGAGAGCAGGGAACCAAACAGCTGTTGGGCGGTTTTCGGCGACTGAAGGCTCTTTTTACTGAGCGAATCGACGCTGGCAAGGGTATTTTCCAGATAACGCAGGGCGCGAAAGCGCGCGTCTTCATCTGCGGCTTTCCAGCTGGTTACGTCACCTTCCAGCGGCGAATACCAGTCCACGCGGTCGCCGCCATCATTCACCTGAGGGATCGCGAGACTGTCGACAATGGCCTGCTGTTTGCGCAGACGCAGCGCTTCGCGAATTTGCAGTGCTGATTCAAATACGGCCTGTCCGCCGCCGCCAACGGCCTGAAAATCATCCAGATTGCCGCTGCGTAAAAGTGTTTTTGCCACGATGGGGTCCTGTAGACTTCTTCACCCCTCTACTTTAACCAAAGCGAAACGCAAGCAAACGGGCGAAGAGACGGCAAAAGCGGCGATTTCTTGGCGCATAGAAAGCAACGGGAGTGCTTGACGATTAATGGGACTTAAGGCAAATCAATGCGTGGGCGCTGGCTGTAAAACCAGCGATATCATCTGCTTTAGAATAACCTGATAGTGTTTCGTTATTTGCCACTTTTACGGCGCTGTGCTGTTATTACCCTTCAATATAATAAAACGAAAAGGCTTATAACCATGTCTACAGGGAAAACGTTGCTCGCGTTAGCGCTGAGCACACTCTTACCGGCAAGCGCTGCGTGGGCGGCAAATAATGACACCCTTATCTATTGCTCTGAAGCTTCGCCAGAATCATTCAACCCGCAAATCGCCAGCTCAGGCCCGTCTTTCGTGGCCAGTTCGCAGGTGCTTTATAATCGTCTGATCAATTTTGATCCGGTCAAAAATACGCCCGTTCCGTCGCTGGCGGAATCGTGGACTATTTCGCCAGATGGCAAAACCTATACGTTTGCGTTGCGTAAAGGCGTGAAGTTTAACAGCAATAAATTCTTTAAGCCGACGCGCGATTTTAACGCAGATGACGTTATTTTCTCCGTCATGCGTCAGAAAGACCCTAAGCATCCGTACCACAACGTGTCGCAGGGCAACTATGAATATTTCAACGATGTTGGCCTGGATAAACTGATCCAGGACGTTAAAAAAGTTGATGATTACCATGTGCAGTTTGTGTTGAGCGAACCGAATGCCGCATTCCTTGCCGACTGGGGAATGGATTTCGCGTCTATTCTGTCAGCGGAATACGCCGATGTGATGCTGAAAAAAGGCACGCCGGAAAATGTCGATACCTGGCCAATTGGTACGGGGCCATATGTGCTGCAACAGTACAAGGTCGATTCGCTGATCCGCTACATTGCTAACCCGAATTACTGGGACGGCGACGTGCCAACAAAGCATCTGATTTTCTCTATCACCCCAAATGTCGAAACCCGTCTGGCAAAACTTCAGACCAACGAGTGCCAGGTTATTCCTGCGCCGTCGCCGGTGCAATTTGAGGTGATTAAAAAGAACAAAGATCTGACGCTGCACTCCGTAGATGCGCTGAACGTCGGCTATCTGGCGTTTAATACCGAGAAAAAACCGTTTGATAACGTCCTCGTACGTCAGGCGCTGAACTATGCGACGGATAAAAACGCCATTGTGAATGCCGTCTTTATGGGCTCCGGCACGGTGGCTAAATCACCGATCCCGCCCAATATGCTCGGTTTTAACAAAGATTTGAAAGACTACAGCTACGATCCGGAAAAAGCGAAAGCGCTGCTGAAACAGGCGGGGCTTGAGAAGGGCGCAGAAGTGACGCTGTGGTCGATGCCGGTTCAGCGTCCGTATAACCCGAACTCCAAACGCATCGCGGAGATGATCCAGAGCGACTGGGCGAAGGTGGGCGTGAAGGCGAAAATTGTCTCATACGAGTGGGGCGAGTATCTGTCCGGAATGCGTAAAGGTGAGCATGACTCGGCGCTGTTTGGCTGGATGTCGGACAACGGCGATCCGGACAACTTTGCGGATGTGCTGCTGGGCTGCAACAGCATCAAGACCGGCTCCAACGCTGCGCGCTGGTGTGACAAGGGATATAATGAGCTGGTGCAAAAAGCGAAGTTGACCAGCGATCCCGCGCAGCGTGCGGCGCTGTACAGCCAGGCGCAGGAGATTTTCTATCAGCAGGCGCCATGGATTGCGCTGGCCAACGGGAAAACGTTCTATGCCACACGCAGCAACGTGACGGGTTACAGCGTCAGCCTGATGGGCAGCGATTTCTCGAAAGCGAAGCTGAATTAATCCTGGCTGAGGGGCGCGTTTTGCCGTCTGCGTCCCTCACTACGGCCCTCTCCCGAATCGAGAGGGGGTATCATTAAGGAGTGACAATGTCACATTTAGATGAGGTTACGGCGCGCGTTGACGCCGCGGTCGCAGAAAGTGTTATTACCCACATGAATGAACTGCTGGTTGAACTAAGCGAAGACGCGCAATTGAGTCGTGAAGATCGCTACACCCAGCAGCAGCGGCTGAGAAACACCATTGCCCATCACGGCAAACAGCATAAAGAAGAAGCCGATGCCCGCCACGAGCATCTGACCAAAGGCGGCGAGATCCTGTAATCCTAAAACTGGCGTCGGACTACCCGCCAGGCGCCAGTCATCAGCAGCACCGCAAGCCCCGTAAAACATTCCCGTCCAGCGAACGAGGCGGTAAAATCGTGTGATTTTAACGCTATCAGGCATCTGCAAATGAACCATTTGGCTTTAGGCTATCGCCGCTTTGGTGAGCCAGAATCCGTCCTTCAGCCGGAGTTATCGGCATCTGGCCCGTTACCTCCCGGAATGCTACGGGTGCAGATGATCTGTTCACCGATCAATGCGTCGGATCTTATTCCCGTCACGGGCGCTTACCGTCACAGAACCCCATTGCCTGCTGTCGCGGGATATGAAGGCGTCGGGGTGGTAATTGAGGGGCCGTTGTCTCTACGGGGCAAGCGCGTGTTGCCGCTGCGCGGGCAGGGCACCTGGCAACAGGTGGTGGATTGTCCGGCGGAACTGGCGATCCCCGTGCCGGATGGGATCGATTCTGTGCTCGCGGGCCGCGCGTACATTAACCCGCTGGCGGCGCAAATGCTGATTGCGCTCTATCCTCCCCGGGGCAAGCGGGTTTTGCTGACCGCAGCCGGTTCGGACTGCGCCGTGTTGCTGGGACAGTGGGCGCGTAGCGCGGGCGCTGTCGAGGTGTATGGTATTCACCGTTCGTCGGTGCATGCGGACAAACTGGCCGCGATGGGTATTACGCCGGTTTCGCAGGAGAACACCGCAAAGATTGCGCAGCTCGCAGCACAGACGGATATTGTCTATGACGCCACGGGCGGCGGTCTGGCAGAGACGATTCTCGGCGCGTTGCCCGAAAGCGGACTGTTTGTGTGCTACGGTCTGCTGTCGGGAAAACCGTTCAGACAACAGCCGCAGGTGCGCTGGTTTCATATTCGCAATACTCTGGATGCGCTTAGTGCGGCAGCCTGGCAGCGGGAATTTCACGCAATATGGCCGAAATTGCAGGCCAGCCAGTATGGCGACGTGACGCTTTTTGCGTTTTCTGAGTGGCGAACCGCCCTGGCGTACTATCGACAAGCGGGCCGCACGAGCAAACCCATGCTGACGATGATGCCCCGTTACCTGTGACTCATATCACTGAGCAGTACGGCGATACTCTGTCCGCCAGCCGTCTGTTCCAGACCGATCTTCACAATAATGGTGAGCGGGACGGAGAGTAACATGCCCACCGGCCCGAGCAGCCATCCCCAGAAGATCAAGGATAAAAAGACCACCAGCGTCGAAAGCCCGAGTCCGCGCCCCATCATGCGGGGTTCGAGGATATTGCCAAAGACCAGGTTAATCACCAGATATCCCGCCAGAACAATCAGCGCATCGTAGAGCCCGCTAAATACCAGCACCTGGGCGATAGGGGGGATCGCTGCCAGTACGGACCCAATGTTGGGAATATAGTTGAGGGCAAACGCCAACAACCCCCAGACAAAAGCAAAACGGACATCCAGCGCGGCGAGCATGGCCCAGGCTACCAGCCCCGTAACGAGGCTAATAGCGGTTTTCAGCACCAGATAGCGCGACACGCTGTCCAGCGCCCGTTGGATCGCGTTCATCCCTTCATCGGGGCGGGACATAATCTGCTGCAGTTTAACGGGCAGTTGTGGCACTTCGATTAGCATAAACACCACGGTCAGCAGGAGCAGGAAAATAGAGGTCATCGCACTGGAGAGCTGGCTCAGAAGTGCGGTCACCACTGTCATGGCCGCATTAGGGTCGATGTATTTCAGCAGCTCTTCAACCGAGACTTCAATCCCGGCGCGCTGTAACCACGGTTCGATATGCTGTAAAGGAACGACCAGCGAGGAGCGATATTGCGGCAGGGTGCGCGCCAGCTCATTCAGCGATGTCCCCAGATAGGCAATCAGCAGCACCATTGCCAGGATGATCACGGTGATAAGGAGTGAGATCGCCAGCACGCGCGGCACCCGCAGGCGTACCATCCGTTGCACTAACGGATTAAGGATTACCGCGATAAAAAGCGCCAGAATAAAGGGCACAATGATATCAGCGGCAAAACGGATCCCCGCAAGTATCATCACCAGCATTCCAAGCATGATGACAATTTTTAATCCGTTCAGAGTAATGATGGGTTTCGCCATGTGAGTTCCTGGGTGAATCCTTTTTATTTATAATAACGGGAAAGCGCATTTAATCTACTAACGGAAATCAAACAGGGTGGGTAAAGAAGTGAAAATCTTTTGAGTTAATTCCTGGCTTATGGTACAAATCAGGCGTGTTTAACTACTGAGGACAATTTTCATCCGCAATGACGAGAAGCAATACCGCGGATAATTGTAATATTATGGACAATCTGTTCAGGACGTACTTTTCAAATAACACCGCTGTCTTTTCAACCTCCCTCTGCCTGCTATCCGGTGAGCAACACTGGCGCAACGCGCTATAGTCCCGTCTTCTGCCTGAGCTAACGCTACGCGTTTAGCACTGTCATTTATTTCATATTTTTCGGTTTGTCGTTTTCGACAAGCTGTGATGGATAATATTCTCAAGCAGGAGAAGCACCATGTTTTACTGGATACTATTAGCCCTGGCCATCCTGGCTGAAATTACTGGAACCCTTTCTATGAAATGGGCCAGTATTAGTGATGGCAATACCGGATTTATTTTAATGCTGGTAATGATTTCTCTTTCGTATATTTTCCTGTCGTTCGCGGTAAAAAAAATCGCGCTCGGTGTGGCGTATGCGTTGTGGGAGGGGATCGGTATTCTGTTGATCACGCTGTTCAGCGTGATGTTATTTGATGAAACCCTGTCAACGATGAAAATTGCCGGACTGACCACGCTGGTCGCAGGGATTGTGCTGATTAAATCAGGCACCCGAAAACCGGCAAAACAGCAGAAGGAGCAGACTCATGCAACAGTTTGAATGGGTTCATGCGGCCTGGCTGGCGTTAGCGATTGTGCTGGAAATCCTCGCCAACGTTTTTCTGAAATTTTCTGATGGCTTCCGCCGTAAATTTTACGGGCTGATGTCTATCGCTGCGGTGCTCGGGGCGTTCAGCGCCCTGTCGCAGGCGGTGAAGGGAATCGATCTTTCCGTGGCTTACGCGCTGTGGGGCGGTTTCGGTATCGCAGCTACGCTGGCGGCAGGCTGGATACTGTTTGGCCAACGCCTGAATCGTAAAGGATGGGTAGGCCTGCTGCTGCTGCTGGCGGGGATGGTGATGATAAAACTGGCCTGATGTGAACGCTGCCTGTATTTACGGGCAGCGAAATTCGCGACCTGTATTACGCTTATAAAGACGTGCTTACAGGAGTGGCGAATGTATAACCCATTAAGCTGGCGCAATATCCCAACCGCAAAAACCCTGTTTGTCATGATATTTATGGCGGGAATTGGCTTAATCATTTCCGTCATCGCACTGCTTTACCTTTCCCTTCATCTGATCAGCAGTCAAACCAACGAAATTGATGAACAACGCTCTGCGCTTTCTGTTCAGGGAGCCATTCAGACTTCGGTAAACCGGGTCTGGTCGCTGGTGATCGATAATGCTGTCTGGGATGACGCCGTTCGCGAAGTCTATCCCCCCAAATTGAATACCGAGTGGCTGTATAACACCTGGGGCGCGGGTTTTAAAATCAATAACCTGTATGACGGAACCTTTGTACTGGACGAGCATTTTAATGTGGTATGGGGCTCGTACCAGAGTAAAGCCTTCCACGAGACTAGCCTCGATTTTTTTGGTTACGGTCTGAAAGCGCTCATTCGCGATCACGCCGATGCATTGCGGTCCGAGAAAAATATCTATGCCGGGATCACCCGTACGCGACAGGGGGTTGCATTCGTCGGGATTGGGCTTATCCGCCCGATGGTTGGCCGCTTACAGGTGCATAGTGATGTGCGGCGATATCTGGTCATTACTCGTCATCTTAATCGTCAGATCCTGACCGATCTGGGGAATACGTTTCAGATTGAAAATCTCGATTTCACCCCAGAGCACGCCAGTGAATCCAGCGTGCCGCTCAGAAGCAGCGCGGGTGAATTGCTCGGTTATCTCAACTGGCAGCCGCGTCTGCCTGGCGCACAGGCGGCCAGAGCGGCATCCAATGAGATTACGCAAATTGTCATCCTGGCATCAGCGTTGATTTTACTGTTTATTCTGGTGAGTAGCATAGGGCTGTACAAACTGGCACGCGGCGAAAGCCAGGCGTGGCGGGTGGCGCGTACCGACTGGCTCAGCCATCTTCCCAACCGACGGGCGCTCATCGAAGAGCTGGAGCGGGTCAGCCTGCGTGGCGATATTGATATGAAAAGCGTGGTCTTTATCGATCTCGATGGCTTTAAGGATGTGAATGATATCTACGGTCATGACGTGGGCGATGAGCTGATCGTTCTGATCGCCCGGGCCCTGCGGGAACATGTGCCGGAAGGCGGGATGCTGGCCCGAATGGGGGGCGATGAATTCGCCATGATGACTGGCGGGGACCGTTCGCAGACGCAGGCGATGACATTCGCAGGCGATGTCCTGGCGTTCCTGAATACACCGGTTCGGCTGGGAGAGCGCACCATCCATATCAGCGCCAGTATCGGTATCGCCGGAGGAACGCTTATCGAATGCACCAGTTCGGAATTATTCCGTCGGGCAGACATCGCCATGTATCACTCCAAAATAACCGGAAAAGGGCGTATCACCCAGTATGATGCGGAGCTGAACAGCGCACGCGAACAGCAACTGGCGATTGAAAATGAGATCCGCAATGGCATGGAGCGCAATGAGTTTGATGTCTGGTATCAACCGATTATTGACGCACGCAGCCAGAAGATGACCAGCGTTGAAGCGCTGGTGCGGTGGCCGCGTCGCCCGGCGGGGGAGCTGGGACCGGACAAGTTTATCAGCATTGCTGAAACCAGCGGACTGATTTATGGATTAGGGCAATTTGTCCTGCGCCGTGCTTGCCAGGATCTGCAGCCATTCAGTGATTTAAAGCTCTCGGTGAATATCTCTCCCGCTCAGTTTCGCGATCCTGAATTTGAAGACAAAGTGGCGCATGTCATTGAGATAACCCGTTTCCCGGCCAATCGTCTGCAGCTGGAAGTGACAGAAACCTACGTGCTGGAAAATCCGGAACGGGCGCGGGCGGCCATCGCCAATCTGAAAGCATTAGGTATTGCGGTGGCGCTGGATGATTTCGGCACCGGCTATTCCAGCATTGGCTATTTGCGTCGCTTTAATTTCGATACCATCAAGATCGACAAATCCCTGGCCGGGCTGGTGGATAATGACGAGCAGGCGGCGGCTCTGGTGAGCGGTACGGTGCGGATTGCCAGCGCGTTGGGCATGGCGGTTGTGGCAGAAGGCGTGGAAAACGAAAAACAGATGAAGCTATTGCGCCTCGCGGGCTGCGACCAACTGCAGGGATTCTGGTTCAGTCGGCCGATGCCCATTGAGGCGATTATTGAGCTACGAAAAGTCAGGTATTGCTGAGTTATTCCCGCGCCAGCGCGTCCAGTTTGTCGCGAAAACCGGTAACCGATAGCGCGCGGTTGTCGGCCCGCCATCTGTCTTTGGCGGCAGGCGCTGAGCTTTGTACGCCAATTAACTGCCAGCCGCTGTCGGTTTTCAGCATCAGCGGCGAGCCGCTGTCGCCCGGCAGGGTGTCGCACTGATGCGAGAGCACGCTGTTTTGCGCCCAGCCGGTGACAACGCAGTCGGTATGCGTAAACAGCGAATCCAGATGATCAACCGGATAGCCGGACTGCGTGACTTTACGATCGGCCGCTTTCAGCGCGGCGGTCAGCGCCGCT
This sequence comes from Enterobacteriaceae bacterium RIT714, assembly GCA_009668015.1. GTDB lineage: Bacteria > Pseudomonadota > Gammaproteobacteria > Enterobacterales > Enterobacteriaceae > Enterobacter. The sequence goes on along the minus strand of WJYB01000001.1, from coordinate 638,250 downwards.
TTATCCCCCTCAAAGAGCGGCAACGGGGTAATGCCGGACGGGGGATAGCGTAACACCACCAGACCAAAATCCCATTCAGCAGCGGCAGGCGGAACAATCCAGCCATCGCCATCCGGTTTTAAGCGTTTGCCTAATGAGGGATCAACCCGGCCCTCTACGCCATGAATTTCATATCGCCAGACGCCCTTCTTTGAAACAAAGCGCAGTGCGACGGCTTTATCTGGCTTGCCTTTTGGCGGGATCAGCAGACAGTGCCCGGCGGTCAGCGCCAGGTGAGGGGAGATCAGCGTAGCAGTGCATAAGTTACCGCTGGCTGTTTCCAGTTGCCCAATGGCATCCCAGGGCGATCCGGTAGGATCGGAGACACGCGTCCGGTCGTCATGACCAAAAAACAGCGTTTTCACCTCTTTTGCATCAATCGCGTCATCGTCGCCACTGTCTGCATGGGTCAATCCAGAAAAGAGGCAGAACGTTCCCAGTAAGCACACTACTATTTTCCGCATATCACACTCTGGTGGGGTAATTATGATTATTAAAAGTGAACCCTATGAAAATACTATAGACGGGACGGCGCTAAAGTGGGAGTAAAATCAGCGTGCTACATTCAGGAAAGATAAAACCGGCATGCGATGATCGCGCATAATATAAGCGTGATAAGAATGAACTCAAACCGATAGCGTCGCAGCATACGCCCTCCGGATAAAAAACGGCGCTGATCCTTTGCCGGTTCAGCGCCGGTGTCTCAACGTGCCCGCGAAGGGCACGTTTAATCAGGTGTGCTTACGCTGCTGGCTGAGCCGCAGGTTTCGCCGCTTCGTGTTTTACCGCTTTTTTGTGGTGCTTTTTAGCGGCCTGCGCTTTTTGCTCTACCGCTGGTTTAGCGGCTTTCTTGTGGTGCTTTTTCGCAGCCTGAGCTTTCTGCTCGGTTGGCGCGGCAGTGGTTGCGGTCGCTGCGGGTTTGGTTGCGGCTTTTTTGTGGTGTTTTTTAGCCGCCTGAGCTTTCTGCTCAACGGATTTTTTGTGTTTTTTGTGGTGCACCGTTTTTGCTGGTGCCGCTTTAGTAGCGGTGGCAGCAGGGGCCGGAGTTGCAGAGGTTGCAGCATCAGCAGCAAACGCAGCAGAAGACAGACCCATAGCAGCGGCAACAACCAGAGCTAATACTTTTTTCATTCTCATACCCTCGAATTTGGTTTCTCATTTAACCCCACTGCGGGGCCGTTGAAATGACTATATCCGTTTGGATCCGAGGCTTCCGTGAGTCATTGGTATCGGCGTGTAACGTAATGTACAAAGGCGGGATCGGGACGATAATGTTCGCTGCAGGCATGGGTCGCACTTTATGCACCAAAGAAAAGGGATGTCCTAATCTTCTCTTAATCTTTCTGCTGCATATTTCAGACTCCTGTTTTAAGTGGGTCCAATATATGAAAAAAAGAGTTCTTCTTACTGTCGCCCTGATGGGGCTGACGGGTTCCGCAATGGCGCAGAACGTGACTGTCGATGTACCGAGCGGATATAAAGTGGTGATTGTGCCTTCTTCTACCTCGGTTCCTCAGGCCGTTTCCGTCACTCCGACGGAACCACAAACCGTATATGTGGCGCCCGCACCGGTTGCTGCGCCTGCTGCGGCCCCGGTTTACCATCCCCGGGCGCGTCACGTTGCCAGCGTGGCGGAAGGTATGGTTATTGAGCATCAATATGATGACCACCATTAATCCGCTTGAAAAAAACCAACCGCCGCACAAATAAAACAGCCCCTGATGGTGAAATCAGGGGCTGTTTTTTACCTCACATGGGCGTTACAGATAGCGTGCGGTGAGATGCTCGCGGAAATAGCGGATGTTGAGATCTTCGCCCGTCGCCTGGGTAATGAGCTGCGAGGTGGTAAAACGACTGCCGTGCTGCCAGATGTTCTGCTGCAACCAGTCAAACAGCGCAGAGAAATCGCCGTCAGCAATCGACGCTTCCAGTCCCGGAAGCGCTTTTTTAGCCGCACTGAACAGCTGCGCGGCGTACATGGCCCCGAGTGTATAAGACGGGAAATAACCAAAACCGCCGTCTGTCCAGTGAATATCCTGCATACAGCCGTTCCGGTAGTTGTCTTTGGTCGACAAGCCGAGCCACGCCTGCATCTTCTCATCCCACAGGGCCGGGATATCCTCAACTTCGATTTCACCGTTGATCAGTGAACGCTCGATTTCATAGCGCAAGACCACGTGCGCCGGATAGCTCACTTCATCGGCATCGACGCGGATATAGCCCGGCTTAACGCGCTGGTTCCAGGCGATAAAGTTATCTTCACTGAATGCCGCCTGGCTGCCAAAGCGGCTATGTACGGCCGGGAGCAGGTGCTTGAGGAACGCATTGCTGCGGCCCAGTTGCATCTCAAAGAACAGGCTTTGTGACTCGTGGACTGCCGTTGAACGCGCCTGCGAGACGGGCTGTCCGAGCCAGTTTCGCGGCAGATTTTGCTCATAGCGCGCATGGCCGGTTTCATGTACCACGCCAAACAGGGCGCTCAACAGCTCATCTTCGTCGTAGCGCGTGGTGATGCGAACATCTTCGGGTACGCCGCCGCAGAACGGGTGCGCACTCACGTCAAGGCGACCGGCATTGAAATCAAAGCCCAGCATCTTCATCGCTTCCAGCCCCAGATCGCGCTGAACGGCAGTCGGGAAGGGACCCTGCGGCGGAACGAAAGATTGCTGAGATTGCTTTTCCACCACGCGGGTGAGCAGATCCGGCAGCCAGGATTTCATGTCGCTAAACAGAACGTCGAGACGCGCGCTGGTCATATCCGGTTCAAAGATATCAAGCAGAGCGTCATACGGTGTGCTGCCCCTCGATTCGGCGCGCAGGCGGGCCTCTTCACGGCTCAGTTTGACCACCTCTTTGAGGTTGGCAGAAAAGCCCTGCCAGTCATTGGCCGGACGCTGGGTACGCCAGGCGTGCTCGCATTTGCTTCCCGCCAGCGATTTAGCCTCAACCAGCGACTCAGGCAGCAGAGACGCCTGCTGGAAGTGGCGCTTCATTTCCCGCAGGTTGGCTTGCTCGACATCATTCAGTTCTTCACTTTCGGCGGCCGTCAGCCATTCGCCCACTTTTTTGTCTGTGAGGATCTGATGCTGCAATACGCTCATTTCCGCCAGTGCTTCACCGCGAGCGTGGCTGCCGCCCGGAGGCATCATGGCGAACATATCCCAGCTGGCGATGGAGGAGAGGTGTGAAAAGCGCGAGAGGCGTTGGAACGTACGGGTGAGTTGTTGATATGACGTATTTTTTTGCATCGTTATTATTCTCGGTCTGATGAACAGGTTAGGGCAGTCTACCTTGATTTACACACTTTTCCTGCCCGATCTTTCCCTCACACGGACGGAACAGCAGATTATTTTGGCCGCCAGGCCAGGATCGTGAAATGAGGGGATGAAAATGATCAAAAAGTGATCTCTTGATCGTTATTAACGATCAATAACATAAAAATATATGATAAATCCTTTCAATAACTTACTCTAATGGGGTTTTGCTCATTACGCCAACACCAGCAGAGCAAAACGGGTTGCTTTAACGATTTCCGCACTGAGAGGGACAATATCCTGCACAGCGCAAGAAATCATTGAACAACCAAACCTAAAGGCCACGCTTTGCGTGGCCTTTTCTCATCGAGGGTAATCGACTCGGGAAACGTTAATGCAGGCGTTGGTGCAGGCGGGTCCCGACAAGCAGCGCGGCGCAAAGCATCAGCGCAATGAATCCGCCGACGCCATTCCAGCCATAGTTGTGCCAGAAAACGCCGCCGAGCGTCCCGGCTACGCTGGAGCCGAGGTAGTAACTGAACAGATACAGCGACGATGCCTGCCCCTTCGCACGGCGGGCGCGGGGACCAATCCAGCTACTGGCGACCGAGTGAGCGGCAAAAAAGCCGGCGGAGAAGAGCAGCATCCCGGCGAAAATCACCCACAGCGGCGAAAGCAGCGTCAGCAGTAGCCCCGCCAGCATCACTCCCGTCGAAACCAGCATCACCGGGCCGCGCCCAAAGCGTGCGGTCATCGCCCCGGCTTTTGGTGAGCTCCAGGTTCCGGTCAGATAGGCCACCGAAAGCAAGCCCACAAACGCCTGGCTCAGATGCCACGGGGAGAGCATCAGCCGATAACCGATATAGTTAAACAGCGTGACAAACGATCCCATCAGCAGGAAGCCGGTCAGGAACAGCAGCGGCAGCCCTTTGTCGCGCCAGTGCAGGCGGAAATTGATAAATAGCGTTTTTGGCCGCAGTGATGTCGGGCGAAAATGACGCGATTCCGGCAGAATCCGCCAGAACATCAGCGCCGCGGCGAGGGCAAAGCAGCCAATGACCGCCAGCGCGATTCGCCAGTTAAAGAGATCGGTAAAGACCCCGCTCAGCAGGCGGCCGCTCATGCCGCCAATGGAGTTACCGCTGATGTACAGCCCCATCGAAAAGGCGACAAAACTGGGGTGGATCTCTTCGCTGAGGTAGGTCATGCCGACCGCGGCGACACCGCTTAACGACAGGCCGATCAGCGCGCGCATCATCAGTATTCCGTGCCAGCTGGTCATCATGGTTGAGAGCAGGGTACAAACCGAGGCCAGCAGCAATGCCGCGACCATCACGGGTTTTCGCCCAATCGCATCGGACAAGGGACCGGTAAACAGCAGGCCAATCGCCAGCATTCCGGTGGAAATGGACAACGAGATACTGCTGCTGGCGGGTGAAACGCCAAACTCATGCGATAGCACGGGAAGAATGGGCTGAACGCAGTACAGCAAGGCAAATGTCGCCAGCCCGGCAGAAAATAGCGCCAGCGTGACGCGCATAAACTGGGCGGTACCGCGTTTGATAAACTGGGCCGGCTGGGGGACTGCGGATCGATCATCAATTTCGCCTGCCGGGGCGATATCAATGGAAGTTGTACGGCTCACTGAAGTTCCTTGCTTAAACATCCCCGTGGTTATGGGTGACGGGTATGACCACACGATCAGGGTAGGAAATTGTAAATATTCTGTCTAATATATTAATAATCTCAAATGATACGTTAAACATATGAATATTGAGCTGCGCCATCTGCGTTATTTTATCGCGGTAGCCGAGGAACTGCATTTTGGCCGGGCCGCCGCGCGGCTGAACATCTCTCAGCCGCCGCTTAGCCAGCAGATCCAGATCCTGGAGCAGCAGGTGGGGGCGCGTTTACTGGCCCGCACCAACCGCAGCGTCAGCCTGACGGCGGCGGGGAAGCAGTTTCTGGCCGACAGCCGTCAAATCGTGAGCATGGTCGCCGATGCCGCCGCCCGAGCAGAGCGTTTACATCTGGGCGAAACCGGAGAACTGCGCATTGGTTTTACCTCATCGGCCCCGTTCATTAGCGCGGTGTCCGATACGCTGTCGTCGTTTCGCCGCCATTATCCTGATGTCCATATTCAGACGCGCGAGATCAATACCCGGGAGCAGATTGCCCCGCTCAATGAGGGCTCACTGGATTTGGGGCTGATGCGTAACACCCACTTGCCCGATACCCTCGCCTGGCAGGTCATATTGCGCGAACCTTTGCTGGCGATGATTCCGCGCGATCATCCGCTGGCCGGGCAACCGTCGGTAACGCTGGCAGAGCTCTCGAAAGAGCCGTTTGTGTTCTTCGATCCTCATGTCGGGACTGGCTTATATGACGATATTCTGGGGTTGATGCGCCGTTACGGAGTGGCACCAGTGATTACGCAGGAAGTTGGCGAGGCGATGACCATTATCGGCTTAGTCGCCGCCGGACTGGGCGTGTCCATTCTTCCGGCTTCGTTCAGGCGAGTTCAGCTCAGTGAAATGCGCTGGGTGCCGATTGCCGAAGAGGATGCGGTTTCGGAAATGTGGCTGGTCTGGCCGAAACATCATGAACAGAGTCATGCGGCACAGCGTTTCAAAAATCAGCTGATTGCCGCTTCACAGAGACCGCTTTTACCGAAAACTGCGGTCAAAAATGTGCAGTAAATCACATGGCTAAGTAAATATTTGACGATTGCCTGCCAAGTGATTCACCATAGCCCAAAGTTTATTTCGAAGCGCGAAAATAAGGATGTAAGTGGTGGTTGCTGATAGTCAGCCAGGACATATTGATCAGATTAAGCAGACCAACGCCGGCGCGGTGTACCGCCTGATTGATCAGCTTGGACCGGTTTCGCGTATCGATCTTTCTCGCCTGGCACAGCTGGCCCCGGCCAGTATTACCAAAATTGTACGAGAAATGCTTGAGGCTCATCTGGTTCAGGAGACTGAAATTCAGGAGCCGGGTAGCCGTGGTCGTCCCGCGGTGGGGCTGGTGGTTGAAACCGAAGCCTGGCACTATCTGTCCATTCGGGTGAGTCGTGGCGAAGTGTTTCTCGCGCTGCGCGATCTGAGCAGCAAACTGGTTGTGGAGGACAGGCTGGAGTTGCCGCTGGATGCGGAACAAACTCTGCTTGACCGTATTCTCGCCCATATCGACCAGTTCTTTATTCGTCATCAGCAGAAGCTGGAGCGTTTAACGGCGATCGCGATCACCATGCCGGGGATCATTGATACCGAAAATGGCATTGTCCATCGGATGCCGTTTTATGACGATGTCAAAGAGATGCCGCTCGGCGAAGTCCTGAAAAATCACACTGGCGTACCCGTTTATATTCAGCACGATATCAGCGCGTGGACCATGGCTGAGGCGCTGTTTGGCGCTTCACGCGGCGCGCGCGATGTGATTCAGGTGGTCATCGACCACAACGTGGGGGCCGGGGTGATCACCGATGGCCGCTTACTTCACGCGGGCAGCAGCAGCCTGGTCGAGATCGGCCACACGCAGGTGGATCCTTATGGCAAGCGTTGTTACTGCGGTAACCACGGTTGCCTGGAGACCATCGCCAGCGTAGAGAGCGTGATGGAGCTGGCGCAGCTGCGTTTGAGTCAGTCCATGAGCTCGACGCTGCACGGTCAGCCTTTAACCGTCGATTCCCTGTGCGGCGCGGCCCGCGAGGGCGATCTGCTGGCAAAAGACATTATTACCGGCGTCGGCAACAACGTCGGGCGTATTCTGGCCATCATGGTGAATCTGTTTAATCCGCAAAAAATTCTTATCGGCTCACCGCTGAGTCAGGCGGCTGATGTTCTGTTCCCGGCCATCTCCGACTGTATTCGTCAGCAATCCCTTCCGGCATACAGTAAAAATATCGTGGTTGAGAGTACCCAGTTTTCGAATCAGGGCACCATGGCAGGCGCTGCGCTGGTGAAGGATGCGATGTATAACGGTTCGCTGTTAATCCGTTTGCTGCAGGGATAACTCTTTTTCGCTGATCTCATAAAAATTGCGCTATCTCAAGCTGGACGCCACGCGCATACCTTAGACTCACTCCACTGAATTATTTACTTGGTTTATATTTTCAAAGCATATACCCAAAGGTGGAGTGAGTGATGCTTAAGCGTTTCTTTGTAACGGGTACTGATACCTCTGTCGGCAAGACGGTGGTGTCCCGCGCTTTGCTGCAAGCCCTGGCGGCAAGCGGTAACAGTGTGGCAGGGTATAAACCGGTCGCGAAAGGAAGTAAAGAGACGCCAGAAGGACTACGCAATAAAGATGCGCTGGTGCTGCAAAGTGTCTCAAGCCTTGAGCTGCCTTATGATGCCATCAATCCCATTGCGCTGAGTGAAGAAGAGAGTAGCGTTGCGCATAGCGGTCTGATTAATTACTCCTTGCTCTCGAATGGCCTGGCCCGGCTGAGCGAGAAGGCCGATCACGTTGTGGTCGAAGGGACCGGAGGCTGGCGCAGTCTGATGAACGATCTGCGTCCCTTATCGGAGTGGGTGGTGCAGGAACAATTGCCTGTGCTGATGGTTGTCGGGATCCAGGAAGGATGCATCAATCACGCTCTGCTGACCGCGCAAGCTATCGCCAATGACGGCCTGCCGCTTATCGGCTGGGTGGCTAACCGTATCAATCCCGGTCTCGCCCATTACGCCGAAATTATTGACGTGTTAAGCAAAAAATTGCCAGGGCCGCTGGTCGGCGAACTGCCTTATCTGCCGCGCGCCGAGCAGCGTGACCTGACGCGTTATATCGATCTGACCATGTTTGACAGCACGTTCCCCGCAGATCGCGTGGTGGCCTGATTCCGCTTTCCGCAACAGAAGAAAAAAAAGAGGAGCACCGGTGTGCTCCTCTTTTTTTGACGCCATTACGTATCGCTATGAATATTCAGCGCCCGGCGTGTGCGCCCGGAGCTTAAATACTCGGCGATATAATCCTGTGAAATTTCGCCGTTGTAGCGTCCCTCTTCATCGACGATCGGCATCCAGCTGGTATTGCTCTCATACAGACGAGACAGCACCACGCGCAGATTGTCTTCCGCTTTGCCGGTCATGCGGAACGGATGGAGCATATCGGCACAGGAACCGCTGGCATGACGCGCTTCTCGGCGTTTCACAAAGCCCAGCGGCTTACCGTTTTCATCCACGACGGTAATGGCGCGAATATCGTTATCATCCATTGTCGCGAATGCTTCAGGCAATGAAGTCGATTCCCGTACCGTGAGGGTAGGCTGTTGGTCTGTGACATCACCGGCAGAGACCAGCAGCAGGCGTTTCAGCGTGCGGTCCTGGCCGACAAACGATCCCACAAATTCATTTGCCGGTTTCGCCAGCAGTTCATCAGGGCTGGCGCACTGTACAATCCGTCCCTGACGGAACACGGCGATTCGATCGCCAAGCTTCAGCGCTTCGTCAATGTCATGGCTGACAAGCATCACGGTTTTTTTCAGTTTGCGCTGCATGTCCAGGAACTGATTCTGAATCACTTCGCGGTTAATCGGGTCTACCGCGCCGAAAGGTTCATCCATCAGCAGGACCGGAGGATCGGCCGCCAGGGCGCGGATCACGCCGATACGCTGCTGCTGCCCGCCGGACATTTCACGCGGATAGCGGTTCAGGAATTTGTGCGGGTCCATTGCCACCATATCCATCAGCTCTTCGGCGCGAGCTTTACTGCGCGCTTTATCCCAGCCCAGCATACGGGGTACGACGGTGATGTTCTCTTCGATGGTCATGTTGGGGAACAGGCCAATCTGTTGAATAACATAGCCAATATTACGGCGTAGCGTCACGGTATCCATTTCGTTGGTGTTTTGACCGTTGATCAGAATATTGCCGCTGCTCGGCGTAATCAGCCGGTTAATCATCTTTAGTGTCGTGGTCTTGCCGCACCCGGACGGGCCAAGCAGGACGCACATTTCCCCTTCGGGCACGTTAAGATTGACGTTGTCCACGGCCTTAAAAGTCTGGCCATTTTTCTGTGAAAATTGTTTGGTGAGGTTTTCCAGTTTTATCATTATCGAATCCCCTTCGGAGTCAGCACGACCTGCAGGCGATGAAGCAACCAGTCGAGCACAATAGCTAAAAGACAAATCATCAAAGCGCCAGCAATCAACATACGAATATCGCTTCCGCCAATCCCATTCAGTAACAGCAGGCCTAAACCTCCCGCGCCGATCACGGCGGCAATTGCCATAACGCCAATGTTCATGACGACGGCAGTGCGGATCCCGCCGAAAATTACCGGCAGCGCCATCGGAATTTCAACCCAGCGCAAACGCTGCCAGAAAGTCATCCCGATGCCGCGCCCGGCTTCGCGCAAGCCTGGCGGCAGGCTGTCGAGCGCGGTATGGGTATTACGCACTATCGGCAGCAGCGAATAGAGGAATACCGCGGTAATGGCGGGCAGGGCGCCAATACCCTGACCAATCATCGAAAAGAGCGGGATCATCAGACCAAAAAGCGCAATCGACGGAATGGTCAGGACAAGGGTGGCAATCCCCAGTACCGGTGTTGCCAGCCACTTATGACGCACAATTAAAATCCCCAGCGGTACGCCGATAATAATCGCCAGCCCCACCGCTAACGCCACCAGCCACAGGTGCTGGAAGGTGAGCGTCAATAAATAACCCCAGTTATCAATAATGTAGTGAATCGTATCCATAGCGCCTCCTTACAGCAGCTTCTTGCTACGCAGGAAATCACGGGCGACCTGCTGCGGTGACTGATGGTCGATATCAACCTTTTTATTGAGCTCGGTGATAACGTCATTGTTAAGCTGGCTGGAGAGGGTATTCAGCGCCTCTTCCAGACCCGGATTCGCCTCGAGGGTGTCTTTACGCACCACCGGGGTGACGGCATAGCTCGGGAAGAAACCTTTGTCATCTTCCAGCACTTTCAGATCGAAGCCTTTAACGCGCCCGTCAGTGGTGTAGATAAGCCCGGCATCAACGAAGCCATCGCGCACTGCGTTATAGACCAGACCGGGGTCCATCTGGCGGATCTGCGGCCGATCCAGTTCCATCTGGTACGCTTCCTGCAGCGGCTTCATGCCATCGCTACGACCGGCAAATTCGAGATCCAGACCCAGCAGCCAGTTATTATCCGGGTCGGTTTTACGCACCTGTTCGATTTTGGCGACCATCTCTGACATGGTACTGATGTGCTCGGCTTCGGCACGTTTACGCTGCATAGCGAAGGCATAGGTGTTGTTCATATCGGCCGGTTTAAGCCAGACCAGACCGTGCTTCGCATCCAGACGTTTTACCGTTTCGTAGGACTCCTGCGGTGACATCCGTTTATTGATGTGGTTAAAGATAATCAGCGATGTCCCGGTGTACTCCCACGTCATATCAATCTGTTTATTGATCATCGCATTGCGAGAAATCACCGTCGCGATGTTGGTTTGCGGCGTGACCTCAAAGCCTTTCTTTTGCAAATACTGCACGGTCATGGCGGAAAGGATGTGCTGCTCGGTAAAACTTTTGGTAGCCAGAATCAATGGCGCTGCGTGGACCTGGCTTGTGACAAGCGCAGCGGTGAGCAGGGCTGCCAGGCTAGAAAACAGTCTCATAGAATTTCCTTATTATTGTTATCGCGCGAGGTGCGGGCTCATCAGACGGCCCAGCGCGGCCAGCAAGGTATCCAGAATCAGCGCGAACAGCGCCGTAGCCGCGGCGCCCAGAATCAGCGTCGGGAAGTCATTCAGATAGATGCCCGGGAAAATCAGTTCGCCGTAGCTGCTGGCGCCAATCAGGAAGGCCAGCGGCGCGGTCCCGACGTTGATGGCGGTGGCGATGCGGATCCCGGAGAGCATCACCGGCCAGGCATTCGGGATTTCAACCTGACGAAGGCGCTGCCATTTGGTCATACCGATGCCGTTGGCGGCTTCGAGGAGCGAGGCTGGAACAGAGCACAGCCCGGCGTAGGTGTTACGCACAATGGGCAGCAGTGAGGCCAGGAACAGCGCAATGATCGCTGGCGTGTCGCCAATCCCAATCACCACCATCGCCAGTGCCAGAACAGCCAGCGGCGGAAGGGTGTTGCCCACGTTAAAGATCTGCATCACATACTCGGCTATTCCCCGTGCGGCAGGGCGGCTTAACAGCACCCCACTCGGAATACCGACCAGCAAAGCAAAGAACATGGAAGAAAAAACCAGGATCAGATGCTGTTGTCCGAGATAAATCAGGTCAACCTGACGCGCTTTAATGGTATCCAGCCCAATTCCCCAGGTCAGGAGAGCCAGAACCACAGCAATCGCGCCGATGAAAAGCAGCGTTCGTGTCAAAAATGATGAGTGCATTGCGGTGTGTCTCCCTGTGCGCATGCGTTATAGCAACCCATTGATTGCCTGTTGTTATGCCATGTTTCGGCAGGGGTATAAGAGCTATAGCAAGCGGATGGGAAGGGTTCCAGCGAAGGGGCAAAATCACACAGGGGAAGTTAACAATGTAAACAGGGGGTTACGCCTTATGGAATCAGGGCTGAGCAGGTGAAGCCAGAATTGTCCTAAAGAGGTTAACTGAAAAGTGACGTTGTAACAAATAATGTCGCACGGCAGCGATGACCACCGTGCGACAGGGCTTTATCACCGATAAAGCGGTTTTTCTGCGACCGGGATCAGCAGCGAGGACTGCCAGTCGGCCAGCGTCAGCAACGCCAGCTGACCGAGTGCGCGATAAAACGGATGGTTGGCCTCTTGCGCGAAGACGCTTAAAAAGCGCTGGCTCCAGGGCAGCAGATGCCACGCCAGCAATTGATCGCACTCAGCGTGACGGCCATTCTCTGCCAGCCACGCCGCCAGCAGCAGCAGAGTGCCAAAATGGTCTTCCGGCTCGTTTTGCTGCATCTCAAAAGCGATGCTGTTATCGCGCATCCACTGGCGTAGCGCGAGAGTCGAATCACCAAACAGTACCGATTCGCGATCGAGCCACACCGAACCCCACGGGGGAGCCGGTAACGCCCAGGGGCCGATAAACAGGCGCTGCCAGGCGTCGGGCAGGGGTTCATCAGCCGTTTCGCGCATCGTGTTCGCGATTGCCAGCAAACCAGACTGCTCGAGCGGCCAGTCCTGATACCAGTCGGTGGTGGTCAGGGCGGTGACCAGCGGAGCGGCCTGAGGGCTATCCGGAGTAAAGTAGAACAGGGCGCCCAGCACCCGCGCACTAAACGCGAACGAGTCGCGACGAGAAACATCATTCATTACATCATTCCTTACGCGCGCGGATTGGCCCGCGCGTTAAAATTAACCCGTAGTCGCCATACCGACGGTCATACAGAAATCGTAAAACAGTCCGCGTCCTGCCGACTCACCCGGTACGACCATCACGAGCCTAAACCTTCTCGATCTGCACGAGATTGGTATGCTGTGGGTTGCCTTTTGCCAGCGGTGAAGGGCGGTGTGTGGTGAGCGTATTGATGCACGAACCGTGATCGACCCGGTCGCCGCTCATATTGGCGTCGTGCCACGCACCCTGGCCCATCGCACTGACCCCGGGCATGATCCGAGGCGTCACTTTAGCCGCAATACGCAGCTCTCCGCGGGCGTTAAAAACGCGCACCATATCGCCATTTTTAATGCCGCGTTTATCGGCATCGACCGGGTTCAGCCACACCTCCTGACGACAGGCGGCCTGGAGCACATCAATATTACCGTAGCTGGAGTGCGTTCTGGCCTTGAAGTGAAAACCAAACATCTGCAGCGGGAACTGTTCGCGCTCGGGCGCATCCCAGCCGTCAAAAGTAGAAGCGTAGACCGGCAGTGGGCTGATGGTTTCATCTTTTTCCAGCTCCCAGGTGCTGGCAATTCTGGCCAGTTCGCTGGAGTAGATTTCGATTTTGCCGGAAGGCGTTTTCAGCGGGTTTGCCTGCGGGTCATCGCGGAACTTTTTATAGGCGACGAAATGCCCGTCAGGATCTTTGCGTTTATAGATCCCCATCTGTTTAAGCTCATCGTATGACGGCAACTGCGGATCTTTTTCGAGCATTTTGGCGTACAGATACTGTAACCACTGTTCCTGCGTCCGGCCTTCGGTAAACCTCTGATAAATATCCGGACCGAGCCGTTTTGCCACTTCACTCATGATCCAGTAAATCGGTTTACGTTCGAATTTTGGCGCGGTGACGGGCTGCAGGAAAATCAGATAGCCCATATTGCCGGCGTAGTCGTTAGGAATAATATCCTCCTGCTCAACGGTCATCAGGTCGGGCAGCAGAATATCGGCATACTTTGCCGAAGAGGTCATAAAATTGTCGATGACCACGATCATTTCGCACTGGCTTTCGTCCTGCAAAATGTCGTGGGTTTTATTGATATCGGAGTGCTGGTTAATGATGGTATTGCCAGCGTAGTTCCAGATAAATTTAATCGGTACGTCGAGCTTATCTTTGCCGCGCACGCCATCGCGGGTGGCGGTCATTTGCGGCCCGCGCACAATGGCGTCGGTCCAGCTAAAGCATGAAATTTGCGTTTTGACCGGGTTATCGGGCAGCGGCATCCGTTCGATAGTGATGGTGTAGGTCGATTCGCGCGCGCCGCTATTCCCGCCATTGATACCGACGTTGCCGGTCAGGATCGGCAGCATGGCAATGGCGCGGGAAGTCAGTTCGCCATTGGCCTGACGCTGCGGTCCCCAGCCCTGGCAAATATAAGCGGGCTTAGCGCTGCCGATTTCACGGGCCAGTTTGATAATACGATCAGCAGGAATGCCGGTGATGCGTGAAGCCCATTCGGGTGTTTTTGCCGTGCCATCGTCGCCGTGACCCAGAATATAGGCTTTGTAATGGCCATTGGCGGGCGCACCCTCTGGCAGCGTTTTTTCGTCGTAGCCCACGCAGTATTTATCGAGGAAGGGCTGATCGACCAGATTTTCGTCAATGAGCACCCATGCAATACCCGCTACCAGCGCGGCGTCGGTGCCCGGGCGGATCGGGATCCACTCATCTTCACGCCCTGCGGCGGTATCGGTGTAACGCGGATCAATCACAATCATTCGCGCATTTGAGCGTTCTCGCGCCTGTTCCAGGAACCAGGTGATTCCGCCGCCGCTCATACGGGTCTCTGCCGGGTTGTTGCCGAACATCACCACCAGTTTGGTGTTTTCAATATCTGAGGTGCTGTTACCGTCGTTACTGCCGTAGGTGTAGGGCATTGCACAGGCGATTTGTGCGGTGCTGTAGGTGCCGTAATGGCTGAGGAAACCGCCGTAGCAGGTCATCAGACGCGCCACCAGCGAGGCGTAAGGCGAGGAGCGCGTGATGTTGCCGCCCACGATCCCCGAGGAGTAGTTGATATATACGGCTTCGTTGCCGAATTTCTCCACCACGCCTTTCAGACTGCGGGTGAGCGTATTGAGCGCTTCGTCCCAACTGATGCGCTCAAACTTTCCTTCCCCGCGTTTGCCCACGCGTTTCATAGGATAGTTCAGGCGGTCGGGATGGTTGATACGGCGACGGATGGATCGGCCGCGAAGGCAGGCGCGAACCTGATGATTGCCATAGACATCATCGCCGGTGTTATCGGTTTCAACCCAGTACACTTCGTCGTCGCGAACGTGCAGGCGCAGAGCGCAACGACTGCCACAGTTTACTGAGCACGCGCCCCAGACGACTTTATCGGCCACAGGGTGAACGGCCTGTTGTACGGCTGCGGCTGCACTTTTCAGACCGAAGGGCAACGATATCCCTCCGGCGGCCAGCGCCAGTGAGCCTATTGCGGTGGATTTAACCAGAGCTCGGCGGCTGATCCCGCCGTGATGTTCAACATCGGACATGACTCACTCCATCATGGTTATAGCTGAAATTTCAGCCCGTGATGACACCGGGCGAATGATGGAGTGAGTGTTACTTATTCAGGGGTAGTAAACATTAATCCTTATCAAGCTAAGGGAGTTTGCGCGGATTAATTACTGTGGCTCGTTCGGAGCATTATCCTGTGTGCCCGCGCCACCCGCGGGTGCCGTTCCGCTGCCGGTTCGGGTATAGAGAATTTTAAAGGTATCGTTAGCGCAGTGGCCCACGACCTGGGCATCCGGCTGGTCGGCTTGATCGTTCGGCACGATATTCAGCGTAAAACCGGATTCAGGCACGCCATTGTTAATAATGCGCTGTTGAATATCACTTTTTACCCGTTCGCAAGAGTCGGGGGCGGCCAGAACGGCAGGCGAAACACCTATTAACAGCAGTGCGGTAATCCAGGGTAACCGTTTCATGTGAAGCTCCTTATCTCTGTGTGTGGATCTTATTTTAGCAGGCAGAATGTAAATCGCTGTATTTCACAGAAATTTTCTGAAAAATCTTAACTGCGATTGAGTATTTTAATGTTCTCAATTTTCCTGTTTAAATAAGAGGCGCGACCCGCTCAGAAACGCATAAATTGTTAGCAACGTTTAGCGATAATGTCATCGCCTTTATTTTGTTTACCTTTATAAAATATAAATACACTGTTCTTGTGTAAAACAGACTTCAGTCTGATGCAGCCACCTGATGAACAGACATTTTTAGATGATGTCACAGAGAATTACCGTGAGCGTAAACGGCCAGTAAAGGAACGGGATTTGTTATTCTCTGCGGGTTATTTCTGTGATAAATCTCTTTTTGGTTTAATGTAAACATCTGTATTTGCTAAAATGTCTGGCAATAATCTCCACACAGCGGTGAGAACGGTGAAGAAACTAGCAGTGATGATTGCGCTGGCAAGCGTGCTGGCAGGATGTGATAACGCCTCCGGGCCGCTCTCGTTTACCCCCGAGATGGCCAGTTTTTCGAATGAATTTGACTTTGATCCGCTGCGTGGGCCGGTGAAAGACTTTACTCAGACGCTGCTCAATGAAAAGGGCGAAGTGAGTAAACGCGTGACCGGGACGATCTCAGAAGAAGGGTGTTTCGATACGCTTGAGCTGCACGATCTTGACGCCAATACCGGCGTTTCGCTGGTGCTGGACGCCAATTTTTATGTCGATGCCGAAACCCAGCAGCAAAAAATTAAGCTGCAGGGGAAATGTCAGTTAGCCGAACTGCCTTCAGCGGGCGTGACCTGGGATACCGACGATAACGGGTTTATCGTGACGGCGCATGGCAAAGAGATGGAAGTGAAATATCGCTACGATGCCGATGGCTACCCGCTGGGTAAAACCACGGTGTCAGGCGAGCAACATCTGTCCGTTGCCGCGACGCCGTCAAGCGATAAGCGTAAAAAGCTGGATTATTCGGCGGTCAGTCTGCTTAACGATAAACCGCTCGGCACGGTAAAGCAGAGCTGCGATTACGATCGGCATCATAATCCGGTTACCTGCGAATTGCAGATTAAAGATGAGAGCGTAAAACCCGCCGTTGAGCGGAAGTTCACCATTAAAAACAGTATTGATTACTACTGATAGCGTAAAAGAAAACCGCGCAGGTTACTGCGCGGTAGGTTTTAGCAGGGTATTGCCGGACGCCCGGTGTTCCGCCAGATATTGCTGCTGGAAAATGCACATCCGGATAGTGTTGCGGTACTCACCGTTAATAAAGAATTCATGAATCAGTTCACCTTCCACCATGAAACCGAGTTTGCGGTAAATGTGGATGGCTTTTTCATTCTCTTTATCAACAATAAGATAGAGTTTGTAGAGGTTGAGAACCGTAAATCCGTAATCCATCGCCAGTTTTGCCGCCCGGCTCGCCAGGCCTTTGCCCTGGTAATCAGGCGAGATGATGATCTGAAATTCTGCCCGGCGGTGGACGTGGTTAATCTCAACTAACTCAACCAGACCTGCTTTTTCCCCGTCACACTCGACAACGAAACGGCGCTCGCTCTGATCGTGAATGTGTTTATCGTACAGGTCGGAAAGCTCGACAAAGGCCTCGTAAGGTTCTTCGAACCAGTAACGCATCACGCTGGCGTTGTTGTCGAGCTGGTGAACAAAGCGCAAATCCTCGCGCTCCAGCGGTCTGAGTTTTATCACTAAGGGGCTGGCCATAATCATCCTTTCAGGCGTTCAAATTAAGGTGCGACCGTGCGGCCGGTACGTCGATCCAGACAACGCAGCGTGTTAGGTTCCCAGTAGGCGTTAACGTTCGCGCTCTGCTGGCATCTGTCGCGGGAATCAAACGCGACGTCTTCTTTATCCCACTCTTTCTCGGCACGTTTGTTCACCTTCTGACGAAGGTTACGGGTGTCATTCCATTGCTCTTTGTCCATTGCGGCATTCTGGCGGCTCTGGGCACTGTCTCCCGATTCAATGATCAGTTTACTGGTCTGGGCAGACACCGGCGCGCTGAAGGCGATAGCCGCCAGGGAGAGCATGGCCGCCACAGAGAGACGTTTGCTTAATGTACTCATTGCGTGTTCCTTTTATTGGGTGCTGACAAACGGATTACCCGTAGCCAATTCTACACCAATCCGAAAAGAGGGCATACCCGTGTTGCCGGTATGGAAAAGCAGACACAATGATCGCTTATGATGGTTAAACCTGATCTCACTGAACGCTAAAAATGATGAAAACCACCTTACTTTTCTTTGCAACGGCGCTGTGCGAAATCATCGGCTGTTTCTTGCCCTGGCTATGGTTAAAACGAGGGGCGTCGATTCTGTTGCTTCTGCCTGCGGGTGTGGCGCTGGCGCTTTTTGTCTGGTTGCTGACGCTGCATCCGGCGGCGAGCGGACGGGTCTACGCCGCTTATGGCGGCGTGTATGTCTGTACCGCGCTTCTCTGGCTGCGAGTGGTGGATGGCGTAAAGTTAAGCGTCTATGACTGGGCCGGTGCGCTCATTGCGCTGTGCGGCATGCTGATCATCGTGGCCGGTTGGGGGCGTGCATAAGCGCCTCTGTTTTGTGATCGATGGATGATTCTCTGATTGTTATACTTGTATGGTAGTTGAATGATTCGCTAAGTTGCTTACATCACAACAAACGATGTAAGGAACTGGATTATGAAAATTGTCGGGGCTGAAGTCTTTGTCACCTGCCCGGGACGCAATTTTGTTACCCTCAAAATCACCACCGACGAGGGGATCGTTGGACTTGGCGACGCCACGCTGAACGGGCGTGAGCTTTCGGTTGCCTCCTATCTGAAGGATCATCTCTGCCCGCAGCTGATGGGCCGCGATGCTCACCGCATTGAAGACATCTGGCAATTTTTCTACAAAGGCGCGTACTGGCGTCGCGGACCGGTCACGATGTCCGCGATCTCGGCGGTGGATATGGCGCTATGGGACATCAAAGCCAAAGCTGCCGGAATGCCACTTTATCAGCTGCTGGGCGGCGCCTCCCGCGAAGGGGTAATGGTCTATTGCCACACCACCGGGCACACCATTGATGATGTGCTGGAAGATTATGCCCGTCACAAAGAGAGGGGTTTCAGGGCGATCCGGGTGCAATGCGGCGTGCCGGGGATGAAAACCACGTACGGAATGTCTAAAGGAAAAGGGCTGGCGTATGAGCCTGCCACCAAGGGCAACTGGCCGGAAGAACAGCTGTGGTCCACTGAAAAATACCTCGATTTTACCCCTAAACTTTTCGACGCGGTACGCAGCAAATTTGGTTTCGATGAGCACTTGCTGCACGACATGCACCATCGTTTGACGCCAATCGAAGCCGCGCGCTTTGGCAAAAGCATTGAACCCTTCCGCATGTTCTGGATGGAAGACCCCACGCCGGCAGAAAATCAGGCCTGTTTCCGCCTCATCCGCCAGCATACCGTCACGCCGATTGCCGTGGGGGAGGTCTTCAATAGTATCTGGGACTGCAAACAGCTGATTGAAGAGCAGCTTATCGACTATATCCGTACCACGATCACCCATGCGGGCGGGATTACGGGTATGCGGCGAATCGCTGATTTCGCCTCGTTGTATCAGGTGCGAACCGGTTCGCACGGCCCGTCCGATCTGTCGCCCATTTGCCATGCCGCAGCGCTGCATTTCGATCTGTGGGTGCCCAATTTTGGCGTGCAGGAATACATGGGATACTCCGAACAAATGCTGGAGGTCTTCCCGCACAGCTGGAGCTTTGATCACGGCTATATGCATCCGGGGGACAAGCCGGGGCTCGGCATCGAATTTGACGAAAAACGGGCTGCAAAATATCCCTACGATCCGGCCTATCTGCCGGTGGCGCGGCTGGAAGATGGCACGTTATGGAACTGGTAAAACAGGCGCGAACCATCAAAAGCGTAGTGATTCAAAAACCGAATGAACGGGTGATTGTGTTATCACAAGTCAAAGGCGGCGCGATCCTGTAATCCTAAAACTGGCGTCGGGCTACCAGCCAGGCGCCGATCACCAGCAGCACCGCACCGCATACCGGGCCGATCAGCGCCCGCAGCGGGATACCCTGACTTCTCAACACGTCCATCACCAGCCCACCAATCAACTGACTGGCGACCAGCACCGCAATAGTGGTTGCGGCCCCGACATATTGATAGCCACTGATGCTGGCGAAAACAAAAAATGAACCCAGTAATCCCGGTATCAACGTCCACCAGCGTACGGTCGACACCAGTTCGCTGAAGCCCGCCGCCCCATTTTTAAGCAGCAAAATGCTGACGAACAGCACAATACCCACCAGCGAATTCAGCAGCATCGCGATCAAAATGGTGGAAGATGACTGAGTGATGCGCACCATCAGCGTATTTTGCACCACCAGACCAATCCCGGCAGCCACCAGGAACACCAGCGTCAGCGATTGATTCATTCGCGGGCGTCCGGTTCGCTGCGGTTATCCAGCTGGAGCTGCATAAACGTCAGATCCAGCCAGCGTCCGAATTTGGTTCCGACCTGCGGCATCTGGCCGGTAATGGTAAAACCGAGCGTGTCGTGCAGATGGATGGACGCGTGATTTTGCGCCTCGATGCCCGCCACCATGACGTGTTTACCTGTCTGGCGTGCCTCGACAATCAGCTTTTTCATCAATTCGCGTCCAATACCTTTCCCCTGATGGTCGGGATGGACGTAGACCGAATGTTCAACCGTATGACGGAAACCCTCAAAGGCCCGCCAGTCACCGAACGATGCATAGCCGGTGACGATGCCGTTTTCCTCGCTCACCAGCACCGGATAGCCCATCAGCGTGCGGGCTTCAAACCAGGCGATACGATTATCCGTGTCTACGGTCGTGTCGTTCCAGATCGCGGCGGTATGTAATACAGCGTGGTTATAAATCTCGCCAATGGCGGCGCAATCCTCTTTACTGGCGTGGCGAATGATCATCGGTAACCCCGGAATATGTTGTTCACTATAGTGGTACGTATTAGTCACAATATTACACAAACGGTTCGCTGTCGCGCTATGGCATAAGACATATTTTTTTGTTATGACAAGGGCATTGAATTCAGCTTCTTACACTATAGTATGACGTCATGAACACTATGCCAGACGATATGAATCAACGCATTAGCGCGCGCATTCGCCTTGAGCGTGAATCGCGCGGATGGTCTCTCAGCGAGCTTGCCCAGCGTGCGGGCGTGTCGCGCGCGATGATCCACAAAATTGAGCGCAGTGAAAGTAGCCCGACGGCGACGCTGCTGGCGCGTCTGTCAGGTGCGTTCGGGATCAGTATGTCGACCCTGATTGCCCGGGCCGAGATGCAGGAGGGCAAACTGTTGCGCTTCGCCAGTCAGCCGGTCTGGCGCGATCCGCAGAGCCATTACCTGCGTCGTCATGTGTCGCCGCGGACCGATATGCCGATTGATCTGGTTCAGGTTGAACTCCCCGCCGGAAGCGACGTGCCGATGCCAGCCTCGTCCTATGCCCTGGCGCGTCAGCTGATTTGGCTGCAGTCCGGTGAACTGGTGTTCCTGGAAGGCGATACTCGTCACCAGATGCAGGCCGGAGATTGCCTGGAGCTGGGGCCGCCGAATGACTGTCGGTTCATTAATGAGACGCAAGAGCCGTGCGTTTACCTGGTGGTGAGGCTTAATCAGTCAGGCTCGTAATGGTAAGGCGCTTGTCCGTCACAGCGGCTAGTCTCTAAAGACATTTGCGCAATAAGGAGCGATCCATGAGTCAAACTGCAAAAACAAACCGTCGCCTGGTGCTGGCATCACGTCCGCAAGGCGCGCCGGTTGCAAATAATTTCCGCTTAGAAGAACAACCTGTTCCCGAGCTCGCAGAAGGACAAGTGCTGCTGCGTACGATCTGGTTGTCGCTCGATCCCTATATGCGTGGCCGCATGAGTGATGCACCGTCTTACTCCCCGCCGGTCGAAATCGGGGCGGTGATGGTCGGCGGCACGGTGAGCCGTGTGGAACAGTCTCGCCATCCGAAGTTTAAAGCCGGTGAGTGGGTATTAGGCTACAGCGGCTGGCAGGAATTTGAGCTTTCCGACGGCACGGGTCTGGTCAAGCTCGGGGATAATCCTGACCATCCTTCGTGGTCATTGGGTATTCTGGGGATGCCGGGGTTCACCGCGTATATGGGCCTGCTGGACATTGGTCAGCCGAAAGCCGGCGAGACGCTGGTGGTTGCCGCGGCCACCGGGCCGGTTGGCGCGACGGTAGGGCAGATTGGCAAAATTAAAGGCTGTCACGTCGTCGGTGTGGCGGGCGGTGCGGAAAAATGCCGCCACGCGGTTGAGGTTTTAGGCTTCGATCGGTGCCTTGATCATCATGCCGATGATTTTGCCCGTCAGCTGGCGGAGGCGTGTCCGCAGGGCATTGATGTCTATTACGAGAATGTCGGCGGCAAAGTCTTTGATGCCGTCCTGCCGCTGCTGAATACCTCGGCGCGGGTCCCGGTGTGCGGACTGGTGAGCGGTTATAACGCGACCGGGCTGCCGGAAGGACCGGATCGCCTGCCGCTGCTGATGGGCACGCTGCTTAAGAAACGTATCCGGATGCAGGGCTTTATCATCGGTCAGGATTACGGCCATCGCATTCAGGAGTTCCAGGAAGAGATGGGACGCTGGGTGAAAGAGGGTAAAATTCACTATCGCGAGCAGGTGACGGAAGGACTGGAAAACGCACCGCAAGCGTTTATAGGCCTGCTTGAAGGTAAAAATTTCGGTAAAGTCGTGATACGCGTCGCGAAGGATAACTAAATATACTCAATATGGCGGGAATGCCCGCCATAATATATTCTTAAATTTGACTATAATGTCTTAAATTATACGCGCATAGCCGCAACCATACCGATCCGCCAGGCGCGGTATGCAGAAAAAAATATAAATTTTTGTTGTTCATTTTAGCGTCACTCCAACACCAGGCATGTAGATACAGGATATATCTTGAAAGCTTCGTTAGGGTCAATACGGAGTAGTGAATAGCGCTTATTTTAAGCTGAAGGAAGAGAACATGCTTGATTTGGAAAATTTGGAAAAAGCACAACGACTGAGCCTAACTATGCAAGTTGAGGTCAGTCTGAAAGGGGCGTTGATTGCCGGAGCGCTCAAACCAGGCGCAAGGCTCATTACCAAAGAGATTGCGGATAAATTAGGCACCAGCATTACGCCGGTTCGCGAGGCACTTTTGCGTCTGGTTTCTGCCGGGGCCTTGCATGCCACTCCGGCGCAGGCTTTTCTGGTACCGGAAATAACGCTCGATCGTTATACGGAAATTAACCTCATCCGCAAGCAACTCGAGACGATGGCAGTGGCCGCCGCCTGCGAAAAGATGACGGAGAGCAAGCTGCAGGAATTACGTGAACTGGCGGAAAAATTCCATAACGCGATGCGTGATGGCGAAGCCCAGCGCGCGCTGCACGCTAACCGGGTGTTTCGTTTCCGCCTGTATGAATATGCCCAGATGCCAACATTAACGTCATTGATTGAGCAACTTTGGGTGCGCATTGGCCCGTGCTTTAACTATCTGTATGAAGATGTGCACGATATCGCGCAATACTCCTATCGCTATGATGAACTTCTGACCGTGCTTGAGCAGGGCGATGTGGCAGCCAGTCAAAAAGCGATTGATAAACTGATTGACGGCTCAACGGCGCTGTTACTGCAACAATATTTTAGTTAGGTGATAATTTAATTCAGTTTTACTTTTCCGTTCAAACTATCTCTCCTCTGTATTATTTCCCGGTGGCCGCTGGCGACCGGGAACGCTATTTCATTTTTGCGACTGATACGATCTTCCTGACTATGAAATAACCTGAAATTCTGCCGATAAATGCTTCAGGCACGTTTGCCTATAAAGGAGCAGGAAGATGAGTGTCAGCCAACGATTACGAAATATAAAAATGAGCAGAAAGCTCGCGGCAGGTTTTGGACTGGTATTGCTACTGGTGGCAGTATCTACCGTCATGAGCGTACTGCGCTTCAAAGAGATCCGCGATGTCTATCAACAAACCAATTTGATCTACAACATCAATATTGAAGTTTTCCAGGCCAAAATTAACCGTCTCAAATACCTCTACACCGGAGAAGAAAAGGCGGGGCAATTGCTGGCTGGTTATGTCAAACATGCCGCAGAGCTGACCGATGAGGCCAAAAAACTGCAGTGGACAGCGCAGGAAGGGCAAGTGATCGACGCGATTGGCGGTCATCTGGCCTCTTTTCAAAGCAGTGTTGCTGAAATGCAAACGGCGATGACCGCGTTGAATGCGGACAAAAACGATACCGCGGCAGTTCAGGCGCTGAAAGTGGCCGAAGACAAAGTGAAAACCGCTGGCGATAACAGCAGCGCCTCCATCAAGGAGATTATTGCGCTGGTCAAAACGCATAACGATTCGCTCGCCAACAGCTCAAGTACCATTACCGCTATTGTCGGCGTGGTGGCGATTCTGTTTGGTGTCCTGGTCTCGTGGTGGGTAACGCGTCAGGTGACGCGCCCGGTGAAACACAATCTCCAGCTGGCAGAACGCATCGCCAGCGGCGATCTCAGCGCCGATATCCGGGCACCGGGTGATGATGAACTGGGCAAGCTGACGGGCGCAATGGGGCGCATGAACGACACCTTGCGCGCCATGATCGGCGAAGTGCGCAGCAGTGTGGCGCAGGTTTCGCAGGCAGCCAGCGACATTGCTGAAGGCAATACTGATCTGTCGTCGCGAACGGAACAGCAGGCCGCAGCGGTAGTGCAGACCGCCGCAAGTATGGAAGAGTTAACGGCGACAGTAAAAAATAACGCCGATAACGCACGCCATGCCAGCAAACTGGCGGCAGAAGCGTCGCAAACCGCGACGCAGGGTGGGCGGGTGATGCGTGACGTGGTGAGTACCATGAGCGACATCAATACCAGCTCGCAGAAAATCGCCGACATTACTGCGGTCATCAATAGCATCGCTTTCCAGACCAATATTCTGGCGCTAAATGCCGCTGTAGAAGCCGCGCGTGCCGGTGAGCAGGGGCGTGGTTTTGCGGTGGTGGCAAGCGAAGTGCGTAGCCTGTCGCAACGCAGTTCGCAGGCGGCCAAGGATATTGAGCTGTTAATCAGTGAATCGGTGTCACGTATCATGACCGGCAGCGATTTGGTGGCAAAAGCGGGTCAAACGATGGAGCAGGTGGTGAATTCTGTGACGCGGGTGAACGATATCATGGGTGAGATCTCCTCCGCATCGGAAGAGCAAAGCCGGGGAATCGAGCAGATTTCGCGTGCGGTGATGGAGCTGGATTCCACGACGCAGCAAAATGCGTCTCTGGTAGGGGCTTCTTCGTCAGCGGCGGGGGCGCTGGAAGATCAGGCACGCTTGCTGGAGTCGCTGGTGGCGGCGTTCCGTCTGGAACAGAACGCGCGCGCAGCTTAAAAAAACGTCTGGCAGCAGCACGCTGCCAGGGTTTTTATTCAAAACGGTATGAAACAGACATTCCAACGCCGTAGTTACGCCCCGGAGCCGGTTCGTAGTAGCGGCCGTTGGATTCATTGACGATGACCGATCCGACATATTCTTTATCGAACAGGTTATCGACACGGCCAAACAGATCCATTCCCCAGTTACCGTAATTGAATTTATAACCGGTATTCAGACCCACCACGGTATAAGACGGGGCTTTGGCGGTGTTTTCATCGTCCGCCATAATGTCGCTCATATAGCGCACATCCGAGCCCGCATACCAGCCTTCTTCCGGCTGCCAGCCAAACGAGGCATAGCCCATATTGCGGGCGATGCCCGGCATGCGGTTACCATTGCAATTTGCGTCAGAACAGACGTTGGTACGATAAGTGGCGTCCAGATACGTCCACGCCATTTTCAGTTTCCAGTTTTCCGCAAACTGCTGGTCGAGAGAGAGTTCAACGCCCTGGCGGCGGGTTTTACCGGCATTTTTGTAGCTGGTGCGTCCGCCGGAGCTGGCGTCAACGACGATCTCATCATCGGTATCGGTTCGGAATAGTGCTGCGGTCAACAGGCCATTGCCGACGCGGGTTTTGCTGCCCACCTCGTAGGTGTTGTTGGTTGAGGGTTTAAGCCCGAAGTTCAAACCACTTTGATTGCCTGAGCGATAGGAGAGTTCGTTAATCGTCGGCGTTTCGAAGCCGCGACCCGCCGCAGCGTACACATTCCACGCATCGGTGATAGCGTATTTCAGCGAGCTGGCTGGCAGCCACTTGTGATAGCTCGCATCGCCGCTGTCATCGCCGTTTGCGCCTTTCACGTAATGGTCGTTGGAATCAAACCATACGGAGCTGTAGCGCACCCCGGCATCCAGCGACAGTTTTTGCGTCAGCTGCCAGCTGGTTTGCAGATAGGGATCGACATTCCACATCAGGTTGCGTTCATTACGGCGTTTATCGCCTTTCACGCCGTAATCCGGCACGCCATTGCTCATGACGAAGTTTTCATAGCCCCGGCGATCTTCACTCATGTTTTCGTAGTTCAGACCGGTGGTAAAGGTCACGGGAACCAGCAGCTCGCCGCGATGCGTCCAGCGGGTATCAATGCCCTGATAGTGGCGCTGCATATCGATCACTCCGCCGGAATGGGTCTCTTTGAGCTGAGGCTGATACGGGATCGACTGGTATTGCGTCATTTCGCGCTCGCCGGCGTACATCATCACGCTGAGATCGTCCTGCGCAGTTAGCTGGCGTTCATAGCGCAGCCCGGCCTGGGTCTGCTTGATCGTTTTACGCGTATTGTACTGATCGGCGCGCGGAGACTGACGGGGATTGTCGCGCCATTCCTGATAATCGAGACCACCCGGATCGTTGGCTTTCATATCCACGCTGTTAAAAATCAGCGTCAATTTGCTGGCGTCATCAATGCGTACCCCGAGTTTGGCGTTGGCGAGATTTTTACGCGCGCCGCTGTGATCGCGATAGCCTTTGGTGGTGAAACGCGTGGTTGAAACGGTGTAATCCACGTCGCCAGCGTGCGTGCCATCGCCCATCGCGCCGGTGGCTTTCATGCCGTAACGCCAGGTACCGTTACTGCCGTAATAGCTGCTGGCTTCAATGGTTGGCGGTTGCTGCCCGGTCTGACTGGCGATGTTGATCACCCCGCCAGAAGCGTTGCCGTAGAGCGCGGAAAAAGGCCCGCGCAGCACTTCAACGCTATCAATACTGCTCAGATCGATATTGGACGTCTGGCCTTGGCCATCCGGCATGGTAGCCGGAATGCCATCGACATACATGCGAATGCCGCGCACGCCAAATGTCGAACGCGCACCGAATCCGCGCATCGAAAGCTGCAAATCCTGGGCATAGTTTTGACGGTTTTGAATTTGCAGACCGGGAACGCTTCCCAGAGATTCGGAAAGATTAACGCGCGGCGCGGCCTGTCGCATGTCATCCCCGTTAACCACGCTCACGGCGGCGGGGGTGTCCAGCTCTGAAACGGTCTGGGGTGTCGCGCTGACGATCATCGTCTGTTCTTGTGCGGCCAGTGCTGCTGCGGGCGAAAAGACAAGAGGGGCCCACAGAAAAGAGAGCGTTGCCTGACTGGCAGAAATAATTTTCATGAATAGAAACCGATTGAGGATGAAAAACGAACCAAATGGAACATATGTGCGTATGGTAAATCTTTTGTAAAGACATTGAAAACTTTAACAGCACATTGCGTTAACGGAAGTGTAGATAATCGCGGGCAGAAGAGCGAAACGGCAAACAAAGACTCCACATTCATCAGAATAATGATTACTATTCTCAACAATTAATATGATGAAGCCATGACTTCGTCTCAGGGAAGCAATGTCGGCATTACACATTTTTTATCAAAGGGAGTCGTCATGTCATTACGTCATCTGTGCTCACCGCGTCTGCGTGGTTCACTGCTGCTGGGTTCGCTGCTGGTAGCGGGCTCGTTTAATGTTCATGCTGCAGAAGAGATGCTGCGCAAAGCGGTAGGCAAAGGCGCTTATGAAATGGCCGTCAGCCAGCAGGAAAATGCCCTGTGGGTGGCCACGACGCAAAGCCGTAAAACGGACAAAGGCGGGGTGGTTTACCGTCTCGATCCGGTCACGCTGGAAGTGACACAAGCCATTCATAACGATCTGAAGCCTTTTGGCGCAACCATTAACAACGCCACCCAGACCCTGTGGTTCGGTAATACCACCAACAGCGCGGTGACCGCCATTGACGCCAAAACCGGCGATCTTAAAGGGCGTCTGGTGCTGGACGATCGCAAGCGTAGCGAAACCGTTAAGCCGCTCCAGCCGCGTGAACTGGTGGCGGATGACACGACGAATACCGTGTACATCACCGGTATCGGCAAAGAGAGCGTGATTTGGGCTGTCGATGGTGAAACGCTGAAGCTGAAAGAGACCATCACCAACACCGGAACTTACAGCACCGGTCTGGCGCTGGATGCGCAGGCGAAACGCCTGTACAGCACCAATGCTGACGGTGAGCTGATCACCATTGATACCGCGACGCATAAAGTGCTGAGTCGTAAAAAAGTGCAGGACGACGGAAAAGAGCATTTCTATCTGAACCTGAGCCTCGATACGGCAGGACAACGCGCGTTTCTCACCGATTCGAAGCAGCCAGAAGTGCTGGTCGTGAATCTGAAAGATGGCAAAGTGATTGAGAAAATCGCCGCTCCTGAATCGCTGGCCGTGCTGTTTAACCCGGCGCGTAACGAGGTGTACGTCACCCATCGCGAAGCGGGTAAAGTCAGCGTGATCGACGCAAAAACGTACAAAGTGACCAAAACTTTTGCTACCCCGACCTTCCCGAACAGCCTGGCGTTGTCTGCGGATGGTAAAACCCTGTACGTGACGGTAAAACAGAAGTCGACCCGTCAGCAGGAGGCGACCCAGCCGGATGATGTGATTCGTATCGCGCTGTAATCAGCCATAAAAAAAGGGAAGGCAACTGGCCTTCCCTTGTTCGCTTTAGCGTATTTTAACGCGACGTCTCTTCAATCAGTGGACCGTCGTGCTTTTCATCTTCTGCCAGCACGGGCGCGGTACTGTGGATCTCGTTAACGCGCTTACGCACGCCGAACCAGCCCGCAATCAGCAGCACGGCCAGCAGCGGAATGGTGGCGATGGTGTAGGTGCCGTTCGGATAATCAAACGCCATCAGTACCAGTACGCTGAGCAGGAACAGCAGCGTCAGCCATGAAGTGACCGGCGCGCCCGGCATCTTAAAGCTCACGTCCGCCGCTTTGCCTTCTTTGATCGCTTTACGCAGGCGCATCTGGCACACCACGATAAACGCCCAGGAGGCGATAATGCCGAGAGCCGCCACGTTCAGCACAATCTCAAAGACCTGAGAGGGCACCAGATAGTTCAGGAATACGCCAAAGACGTAAACCACCAGCGTAGCCAGAATCCCCGCGTAAGGAACCTGCTGTTTGCTCATCTTCGACATGAATTTTGGTGCAGATCCGCCCATCGACATGGAGCGCAGAATACGGCCCGTGGAGTACAAACCGGAGTTCAGGCTGGAGAGCGCAGCGGTCAGCACCACAATGTTCATGATGCTGCCGACGTATGGCACGCCCAGTTTCGAGAAGAAGGTGACAAACGGACTTTGACCGGCCTGATAGGCGTTCCATGGCAGCAATAACACCAGCAACACCACCGAGCCCACATAGAACAGGCCGATACGCCAGATCACACTGTTAATGGCTTTTGGCACCATCGTCTGCGGGTCTTTACATTCGCCCGCTGCGGTTCCAACCAGTTCAATAGAGGCGAAGGCGAAAACAACCCCCTGAACCAGTACCAGCGCAGGCAGCAAGCCGTGCGGGAAGAAACCGCCGTTGTCGGTGATCAGATGGAAACCGGTCGCGCCGCCGTCGAGCGGTTTTCCGCTGCCGAGAAACATGGTACCCACCACCAGGAAGATCACAATCGCCAGCACCTTGACCAGCGCGAACCAGAACTCCATTTCAGCGAACCACTTCACGCCGATCATGTTCATCGTGCCAACAATCGCCAGCGCGCCAAGGGCAAATACCCACTGTGGCACATCGCCAAATGCGCCCCAGTAGTGCATGTAAAGTGCGACCGCGGTGATATCGACAATACCGGTCATCGCCCAGTTGACGAAGTACATCCAGCCCGCCACATAGGCGGCTTTTTCACCGAGGAATTCACGGGCATAAGAGACAAAGCTGCCGCTCGAAGGGCGGTGAAGGACCAGTTCGCCGAGCGCACGCAGAATAAAGAAGGAGAAGATCCCGCACACCAGATAGACCAGGGCGAGAGCAGGGCCAGCCATTTGCAGACGGGCGCCTGCACCTAAAAACAGACCTGTACCAATAGCGCCGCCGATGGCGATCATCTGTACCTGACGGTTACCCATCGCTTTGTGGTAGCCCTCTTCGTGAGAGTTCAACCAGCGACGTTTCGCAGCATGATGTTCCGCTGCGTTTTTATTGCTTGTTTTCATTGAGTTACCTGTTTACCTGTCTGAATCATCTTGGGGATGTCCGCGCCTGGCAGCCAGCAGACCAAACGATTGCTTCTGCGCAGGCACATGCCGCCTTTCCAGTCATTCTGCGTATGGATAAGGCAAAACATGGCGAAGCATCCTACCTGCAATCCATAAACGACGCAAAATATAACCAGCGTGAAAGTGATGCAGGTCGAATGAAAACGTGTGGTCAGAGCAGATAGTTATCACAACGCGCTGAATTGTGGGTATATTTTAGACAAAACGACCGTTCTGCTGCAGCGTTAATCATCATTTACACTTAACAGTTTCGAACGGGTATTGATGAATCCCTTTCATCAACACAAGCGTATTTTGCAGGCGGGGCGGGAAATAGCCTACGGATGGCGTAACGCATCAACCAACAGCGCAAACGCCGTCGTGTGCTGGCGGCGGCTGGGGTAGTAGAGATGGTATCCATCGAAAGGCGGACACCAGCTCTCAAGCACCCGAACCAACTGTCCATCAGCGATCGCATCGAGAACCGTATCTTCCGGCACATACGCCAGCCCAAGGCCTGCAACTGCGGCGTCAATACGCTGCGGCAGGTTGTTCAGCGTTAATTGGCCTTCCACGCGCACCCGCAGTTCGCGCCCGTCTTTTTCAAATTCCCAGGCATATAATCCGCCCAGCGTCGGCAGACGCATATTGATGCAGCAATGGCTGGCAAGCTGTTCAGGTGATTCCGGCACGCCATACCGGGAAAAATAATCAGCCGAACCGACCACGGCCATCCGCATATCGGGCGCAATGCGCACCGCAATCATATCTTTGGCAACCTGTTCGCCTAAACGCACCCCCGCATCAAAACGACCATCAACGATATCCGTCAGGCCGTTGTCCACGGTCACTTCGATATGAATGTCGGGATATTGTGCCATAAACGGTTTCAGGACCGGCCACAGCACCGAAGACATGGCGTGTTCCCCGGCATTCAGGCGAATGTTTCCGGCCGGGGTATCGCGCATGTCGCGCAGGGCAGTCAGCTCCTGTTCGATCTCAAGCAGATGGGGGCTAAGACGCTGAAAAAGTTGTTCGCCTGCGGCGGTGGGGGCCACGCTGCGGGTTGTCCGGGTGAGCAAACGAACGTCCAGGCGGGTTTCAAGGTTGCGCATTGCGTGGCTCAGCGCCGACTGCGAGACGCCAAGCTGGGCGGCGGCGCGGGTAAAACTGCGCTCACGAGCGACCACCATAAACGACAGAAGATCGTTAACATTATCTTTCAACACCGCGCGGCTCCCGATTAATGAATTTCGCTCATGGTTCTTTTCTGATTATGCTGTCTAATGTCGGTGCATGCTTTGCGCTACTGTTAACGCAACAGCAAAACAGGAGGAAGCATGAAAATTATCCGTAGTGGTTCATTACCGTCAGTCCGTGGGCCAGAAGCGTGGTTTAGTGGAACGGTACGTATTGATGCGCCATTTCAGGCCACTGAACCGGCAACGGTCGGCGGCGCCACGGTGACATTCGAGCCAGGCGCACGTACCGCATGGCACACGCATCCGCTGGGGCAAACGCTGATTGTCACGCACGGGCGCGGCTGGCTGCAGGAGTGGGGTAAAGAGGCGCAACCGCTGAACCAGGGCGACATCGCGTGGATCCCGCCTGGCGTCAAACACTGGCACGGAGCCAGCTCGCAAACGGCGATGACGCATATCGCCATCGCCGAATCGGTGAACGGTAGCCCCGTCGACTGGCTGGAAAAAGTGACCGACGAACAGTATCAGGATCGTTAACCACCAAAGACCGCAATCGCCTGTTGCAGTCGCGTTGTGCGCTGCGTCAGGTGATGCGCGGCGCGAGTGACGTTATCGACCATACCGGTATTGTTATGGGTCATGACGCCGATGCGCGAGATCGACTCGTTAATCAGCGTCAGCGCCTGAGTCTGCTCCTGGGTCGCGTGGCCGATCTCTTTAATTAATGATGTCACCTGCAGCACATTGCCGATCATCGCGGTGAGGTGTGTTTCCGTCTGTTCGACCATCGCTACGCCGGCATTGACGCTGGCGACGTTTTTCTCAATCAGCATCTTGATCTCTTTGGCCGCGGACGCGGAGTGTTGGGCCAGATTGCGCACTTCTGCCGCCACCACCGCGAATCCCCGACCGGCTTCTCCGGCGCGTGCGGCCTCTACGGCGGCGTTAAGCGCCAGGATATTGGTCTGAAACGCGATCCTGTCGATCACGCCGATAATATCGACGATCTGGCTGTTATCCTTCGACACCGACTGCATCATGCCAATGGTTTGCTTCATCGCCGTTTCGCCGCTGCGGGCGCTGCTGCTGGTGCGATCGGCCATATCTATCGCTTCCCCGGCTGTTTGCGCGGTTTGCTGCACGGCGCTGGCAATCTCTTCGACGGCGGCTGCGGTTTGTTGCAAGTCATCGGCGGTCTCTTCTGAACGCGCCTGCAGTGAGGCACCTTCTTTTTCCACCTGCTGGCTGATGGTGCTGATCCCGGCGATTTGCGTGCCCACATCGTCCACCAGCGAATTCAGATTAAGGCCCGACTGATTCACCAGTCGCATCATCATGCCGACTTCATCGACGCGGTCGAAATGGTAATAAGCGGTTTTTCGTCCCGAAACGACATGTTGCATATGTCGGACAATGGTTTTCAGCGGGCGGTTGATTTGCGCGTGAAGATATAACGCGAGAATAATAAACGGCAGAATAATGCCCGCTATTTGTATGGCACCTTGCGGCAATAATAATGTCGCCAGCAGAGTGAGCAGGGCGGTAATCGCGATGCCATAATTCACTCTTTTTGCGGTGCTGATTTTTTTAAACAGCGAAAGAAAAGAGAATAAACCGCGGCGAACCAGCACCCCTTTATAAAAACGGTGGCCGGTTAAGTCATTATTTCTGACCCGTTGATAGAGATTTTCGCTGGCGGCGATTTCGTCGCGCGGCGGAATATTACGCACAGAAATATAGCCGGTCAGGGTGTCGTTCTGATAAACCGGCGTCACGTTGGCGCGGACCCAGTAGTGATCGCCGTTGTGGCGGCGGTTTTTTACCAGCCCGGTCCAGCTCTGCCCCTGCTGGAGCGTGAACCACATATCACCGAACGCCTCCGGCGGCATATCGGGGTGGCGAATCACATTATGTGGTTCGCCAATAAGATGTTCTTCTTTATAACCACTGGCTTCAATAAAAGCCGAGTTCGCATAGGTAATATAACTCTGCGTATTGGTCGTCGACATCAGCGTCGACCCTTCGTTAAGCAAATACTCGCTTTGTGTAACAGGAGTGTTATTTCTCATGAAAAACTCCATGGTGATGTCAAGAAAAGCAGAAGCCGCCCGAAAAAAGTTCAGGCAAGACAAAGTTATTGTTCTGTTTATTACGGACTGCGCATTCTTCCACAGAATGGGGTAGATAAGAAAGACGCTAAATTAAATATTTTTAACTATTCAATTTTTGTTATGTAATAAAAATGCAAACAAAAGCACTCCGTTTATTAATGGGTAAATTAAATTCTCTACCTAAGTCAAATAATAAGTTGATCCACCACGTAACGCCGCAGCGGTGAAGCCGAAATAGCGTTTCATTAACATTAATAAAACGCTACTATGACGCTTGTCCCCACTCTGAACCCGATCGGCCAATGCTATGAAAATCAACCTTGTCGGCACCAGCGGCAGCGGTAAAACGACCCTCGCAAAACGCCTCGCCGCTGAGCTTTCGCTACCTTATATCGAAATGGACACGCTGTACTGGCGCCCGGACTGGCAGGGGACGCCAGATGAACAGCTGCTGCTAAAACTGGAAGCCGCCCTGAATGCGTCTCCGGGCTGGGTGCTTGATGGGAATTACAATCGTACCCGACCGGTTAAATGGCGCGACATCGACATGGTGGTGTGGGTGGATTGTGGGTTCGCCCGCACGCTGTGGCAGGCGGTGAAGCGTGCAGCGACGCGGTCCTGGACGCAACAGGAGCTGTGGCCGGGAACAGGAAATCGCGAAAGTTTTCGCCGTTCATTTTTAAGCCGCGAGTCAGTGCTGCTGTGGACAATCAAAACCTGGCGCAGCAACCGCGAGCGTTACCTCGCTGATATGCATCATCCGCAGTATGCCCATATTCGTTTTGTGCGGATTACCTGTCGCAAAGAGGCTGAAAGCCTGATCGCAGAGTTAACGTTAAACCGTTAACCTGGCTTTGCATTTCTGTTTTCCGGCAAACCAAATGTAAATTAATTGTTTCTCAGAGGTGAAATCGCCCTTTAATAATGACGACATGTTAAGTCAAACGAGAACACAACATGTCCTGGCGAATCAGCATTCTGGATAAAAGTCCCGTAGCGGTAAACGAAACGGCCGCCGATGCGCTGGCGCGTACCTTAAGTCTGGCAAAACAGGCCGAAGCGCTGGGGTTTCACCGCTTCTGGATTGCCGAACACCACAATACTTCTCAGCTCGCAAGTCCGTCTCCGGAACTCCTGATGGCCTGGATCCTCGGCCAGACAAAACATATTCGCGTCGGCTCCGGCGGCGTGATGCTGCAACACTACAGCCCCTATAAAGTGGCCGAAAATTTTAACGTGCTGGCCTCAATTGCGCCTGGCCGCGTGGATTTAGGCGTCGGCAAAGCCCCGGGAGGGCTGCCGCTGTCGACGCGCGCGCTGCAGCGGGGTTTACATCAGGACGAAAAGGGCGATTTCGCCGATCAACTGACGCAGCTTGACGGCTGGCTCTTACAGACGGCTGACCGTCAGGATGATGCGGTCAACGCCACGCCGTTACCGTCCGCTCCGGCGGAGAAATTTCTGCTCGGTGCCAGCATCGAAAGTGCATTACTGGCGGCAAAACTCGGCTGGAATTTTGTCTTCGCGGCTCATCTGAACGGGGATGCCACGCTCCTGCGTGATGTGCTGAAAACCTGGCGCGCCAACAGTGCGCTTAACGCCATCGTGGCGGTACAGGCTATCGTCGCACCGACGCAGGCTCAAGCCGACGCGCTGGCCGAGAAAGTGGAAGTGTGGGGCGTTGAACTGGCCAACGGACAGCGGGTGACGGTCGCCAGCGAGGAGCAGGCGTATGCCTTTGCGCGTCAGGCGCAGAGTGAGCCGCTGCGCATTGCCCGTCGCGCCCAGTCGCTGATCAAAGGCACCGCCGAATCGGTGCTTGCGGAGCTGGAAAACCTGCACCAGACCTGGGGCATTGACGAATTTATCATTGATACGCCCGTGGCTGACGGGCTGGCCCGGACGCAGTCGCTGCGTCTGCTGGCGCAGGCCAAATTCGCCGGGGAGGTGCTGGTATGAGCCTCGGACAACAACTCATCGACTGGCGCCGCGAACTGCATCGCCATCCGGAGCTGTCGGGACAGGAGGTCGAGACGACTGCCCGTCTGCGCCAGTGGCTTTCCGCTGCCGGGATCGCAGTCCTGCCTTATGACATTCAAACCGGCGTTGTGGCTGAAATTGGCTCGGGCAACAAACGCATTGCCTTGCGCGCGGACATTGATGCTCTGCCTATCGAAGAGCGCAGCGGGGTGGAATTCACTTCGCAAAACCCGGGCGTCATGCATGCCTGCGGTCATGACGTACACACCAGCGTGATTCTTGGCGCGGCACTCCAGCTGAAAGCCCGTGAGTCTTCCCTGCCGGGCCGGGTGCGCATTCTGTTCCAGCCTGCCGAAGAGAATTTTGGCGGCGCCAAAAGCCTGGTTCGGGCCGGGGCGTTGCACGACGTCAGCGCCATTTTTGGCATGCACAATGAGCCGGGTCTTCCGGTGGGGTCGTTCGCCACGCGCGGCGGCCCGTTTTACGCCAATGTCGACAGGTTTGTTATCAGGGTCACCGGCAAAGGGGCGCATGCCGCGCGTCCGCATGAGGGGTCTGACGCCATTGTACTCGCCAGCCAGCTCGTGACGGCCCTGCAAAGCGTCGCCAGCCGCAACGTCAATACGCTGGATTCGGTGGTATTAAGCGTCACGCGCATTGAAGGCGGAAATACCTGGAACGTCCTGCCGGAAAGCGTAGAGCTGGAAGGCACGCTGCGTACCCACCGTAGCGAAGTGCAGCAGAACGTGAAAGCGCGGGTGGGAGAGATCGCCGCCGGTTTTGCCAGCGCCTTTAATGCGCAGATTGATATCACCTGGTACGCCGGTCCGACGGCGCTGGTCAACGACGAGCGCTGGGCGGATTTCGCCACCTCGGTCGCGCGGGAAACGGGCTACGAAACGCAGCACGCAGAGTTACATATGGGGGGCGAGGATTTTGCCGTCTATCTGCAGCATATTCCTGGCGCGTTTGTCAGCATCGGCAGCGCCAGCCCCTTCGGTCTGCATCATCCGGCGTTTAATCCTGATGAAGCCTTAATCGAACCCGCGGCGCACTATTTCTCACAGCTTGCAGAAAAAGCATTACAACAAATTTAACCATTAAGAGGTGAATATGTCTGCAACACGACAATTACGTCTGGGAACGATATTGCATGGCGCATCCGGAAATATGTCCGCGTGGCGTCATCCGGCGGCCACGGCGGATGCCAGTATTAATTTTGATTTCGTTAAAGAGACGGCATTAAAAGCGGAGCAGGGGAAGCTCGATTTTTTATTCGTGGCCGATGGTCTGTATATTAATGAAAAATCAATTCCGCATTTTCTGAATCGCTTTGAGCCATTAACCGTATTATCGGCGCTGGCGAGTCTCACGTCGCGTCTCGGGCTGGTGGGAACGCTTTCCACCTCCTACAGCGAGCCGTTTACCGTTGCGCGGCAGTTCGCCAGCCTCGATCATTTAAGTGATGGCCGCGCAGGCTGGAACGTGGTGACGTCGCCGCTGGAAGGATCGGCAAAGAACTTTTCCCGTGATAAACACCCGGAGCATGCCCTGCGCTATCGTATTGCGGATGAGTATCTCGACGTGGTGAAAGGGCTGTGGGATTCCTGGGAAAAAGACGCGTTTGTACGTAATAAAGAGAGCGGCCAGTTCTTTCATCCTGAAAAGTTACACACCCTGGATCATCAGGGGGATTTCTTCCAGGTCGCCGGTCCGCTCAATATTGGGCGGACTCCGCAAGGACGCCCGATTGTATTTCAGGCGGGGGCGTCTGATGATGGTAAAAAGCTGGCGGCGAAACATGCTGATGCCATATTTACCCATCATGAAACGTTAGACGAAGCCAAAGCCTTTTATCGCGACGTAAAACATCTGCTGGAGATAAAGGGTCGCCGCGCCGATCAGCTGCATATATTTCAGGGCGTCAGTGTGATTGTCGGAAAAGACGCGGCCGACGTTGAGCAGCAATATCAAACCACCGCTGCGCTGGTCTCCATTCACGATGCGCTTAATTATCTCGGGCGCTATTTCGAACATCATGATTTTAGCCAGTATCCGCTCGACGAACCGTTCCCGGATATCGGTGATTTAGGCCAGAACAGCTTCCGTAGCACCACCGATGAGATCAAACGCAACGCTCATGAGCGCCGCTTAACCCTGCGTCAGGTGGCGCTGGAAGCCGCTTCACCGCGTCCGCGTTTCTCCGGTACGCCGGAAGAGGTGGCCGATGGTCTGCAGGAGTGGTTTGACGCGTACGGTGCCGACGGATTCATCATCCAGGGCGGAACGCCTGATACCTTCCCGCGCTTTGTCGATCAGGTGGTGCCTATCCTCCAGGCGCGTGGCCTGTTCCGCACGGAATATCCGGGCACTACGCTGCGCGACAGCCTTGGGCTGGCAGAACCTGAAAATCAGTTCACACAACAATAAAGAGAACACCGCTATGCAGAAAACATCGCTTATTCTGGCGCTCGCGCTGGCCTTTACCCCTGCCGTCTGGGCAGAGAATGTCAATATTAACGGCACCGGCGTGAGCGTCGAGGCCAATAAAAAGCCGATCAATACCGCTAAAAATGGCGACGCGGTGGCGCAATTGCCGAAGGATTATCGCTTCGCGGTTCCGGGGAAATTTACCGTCGCCGTGGCCGGGCTGAATCAGCCGCCGCTCACCGTATTCTCCGATGACAACAAAACTCTGCTCGGCAGTGAAGTGGACGTCGCACGCCTGGTGGCCGACAGCCTCGGGCTGGAGCTGAACGTGGTGCCGACCTCCTGGGAAGACTGGCCGCTGGGCGTCGCCTCCGGCAAGTATGATGCGGCGATCAGCAACATCACCGTCACCAAAGAGCGCAAAGAGAAGTTTGATTTCGCGACCTATCGCAAAGATTCCCTCGGCTTTTACGTGAAATCGACCAGCTCAATCAAAACCCTTGAGAAGGCCGAAGACATTGCCGGGCTGCGCATTATCGTCGGGTCGGGCACTAATCAAGAGGCGATTTTGCTGGCGTGGAACGCCGAAAACCTCAAAAAAGGCCTCAAGCCCTTTACCCCGGTTTACACCAAAGATGACGCCGCCCAAACCCTGGCGCTGCAGTCCGGGCGGGCTGATGCGTTCTTCGGACCGAATGTGATTGGCGCATGGAAAGCCGCGCTAACGGGCAAAACCAGGCTGGTCGGTAGCGTGGACGGCGGCTGGCCGAAAGCGGCGCACATCGCCGTGACGCTGAAAAAAGGCAGCGGCCTGGTGGAGCCGGTGCAAACCGCGCTGAACGGTGTAATCAAAAATGGTGATTACGACAAAGTGCTGAACCGCTGGGGTGAAGGCGTCGAGCGTATTCCGAATTCAGAAGTGAACCCGGCCGGACTGGGCGACTAAGGAGGTCCTGTGAGCGAACTTTTTCGTGATGTTTCGCCGGAAGACGCCGAACTTCAGCCCATTATTGAGGGGTTGTTCGGCGAGTACGCGGCGCGCTACGGCGATTACTTTTCCAAAGACGCTGAAATTGAACTGACCGAGTGGTATTTGCCGCCGCAGGGGCTGTTTATTGTGCTGGAGCGCGACGGAGAAATCATTGCCACCGGCGCGTATAAGCCCTTCGATGCGCAAACCGCCGAAATCAAACGTATCTGGACCGACAAAACGCTGCGCCAGCAAGGGCTTGCCGCCCGCGTGGTGCGCGAGCTGGAACGCAGGGCCGTGCTGGCGGGGTACAGCCAGATTTACCTCACGACCGGTTTTCGTCAGCCGGAAGCGGTAAAGCTGTATCTGAGCCAGGGCTATGCACCGCAGTTCGATCTGGATCGCGATCCGGAAGAGTACAGCCAGCCGCCGTTTGACGGGCGACTGCGCTTCATCAAGACGCTGGTACGCGAAGCGTTCAGCAAAACCGCATGAGGAACGACGATGAACAACGTTGAAACCATCAAAGTGGTCCCGGCGCGCTATCCGTGGCGTACCGTCGGAGCGATCGCGGCGCTGTTTGTGCTGGCGGTCGTCATTCAGTCGGTGGCTTTTAATCCGCGCTGGGAGTGGGGCGTGTTTGCCCGCTGGTTCTTCGATCCGGTGATCCTTGAAGGGGTGGGGCAAACGTTGCTGCTGACCTTAATCGGCACGGTGTTGAGCGTGATGTTTGGCGGAATGCTGGCGCTGGCGAGATTGTCCTCGTCGTGGCTGTTAAGCAGCCTCGCGTTTGGCTATATCTGGCTGTTTCGCTCGCTGCCGCTGATTGTGGTGCTGATTATTCTGTATAACTTTTCGTATTTGTACGACACGCTCTCGCTGGGCGTGCCCTTTACCCACATCGTCTGGGGGCACTTTGAGACCATCAATGTGCTGGGGCAGTTTTCTACTGCTGTCGTCGGTCTGACGCTGGTGCAAAGCGCCTATACCGCCGAGATCATTCGCGGCGGCTTTTTGGGCGTCGATCACGGCCAGTACGAAGCCGCGGCCGCGCTGGGCTTGCCGGCCTGGCGTCGCACGGTACGTATTATCCTGCCGCAAGCGCTGCGCACCATTCTGCCGTCCGGATTCAACGAGATCATCAGCCTCGCGAAGGGGACGGCGATGGTCTATGTGCTGGCGATGCCGGAACTGTTTTACACCATCCAGATGATCTACAACCGCACGCAGGAAGTGATCCCGCTGCTGATGGTGGGCGCGGTCTGGTATCTGGTGATCACCACCGTGCTGTCCGCCATTCAACACATTGTGGAACGCGGACTGGCGCGCAGCGAACGCCGCTCAGCGGTAAATCAGTCGCGCGCCGCAGGCCGCACCCGTACTGTCACCACGACCCAGGAGCCCGTCCATGCCAGCCTCTCATGAAGGACACATTTCGATTACCGGCGTGAGCAAGTTTTTTGGTCGCCATAAAGCGCTCGATAACGTGTCGCTGGAAATCCCCCCCGGTTCGGTGACGGTGATCCTCGGCCCGTCGGGATCCGGTAAATCGACGCTCCTGCGGACCATTAACCATCTGGAGCGCGTTGATGAAGGTTTTATCCAGATTGACGGCGACTATATTGGCTATCGGCGTCAGGGCGACAAGCTGTACGAACTGAAAGAAAAAGAGATCCTGAAACAGCGCGTGAACGTCGGGTACGTGTTTCAGAACTTTAATCTGTTCCCGCATCTCACGGTGCTGGAGAACCTGATTGAAGCACCGATCGCCCATAAACAGCTGAGCCGTAAAGCCGCCGTGGAGCGGGCGTACGGTCTGCTGGATGTCGTCGGGCTGCGCGATAAAGCCGATGCGTGGTCCCGCCATTTATCCGGCGGACAACAGCAGCGCATCGCCATTGCCCGCGCTCTGGCGCTGCGACCGCGCGTGATGCTGTTTGATGAGCCAACGTCGGCACTGGATCCTGAACTGGTGGGCGAGGTGCTGGATGTGATCAAAAAGCTGGCCCGCTCCGGGACCACGCTGGTGGTGGTCACACATGAGATTGGTTTCGCCCGCGAAGTCGCCGATCAGGTGGTGTTTATGGTCGATGGCAAAATCGTGGAACAGGGCAGCAGCGACGAAGTATTGAACCGTCCGGCGCACGCCCGAACGCGCCAGTTCCTGTCAAAAGTGCTGTGAGGAGAGAAGATGAAATATGGATTTCTGGCGTTACTGGGCGTTGTGTCGGTGAGTCATGCCAGCATTGATTTACACGCTAATGAACAGCCGCTGCCGGTCACGGCGGATCGGGCAGCGATCGCGAAGATCCCGCAGGGCTATAAATTTGTCGAGCCGGGCACGTTGACGGTGGCCATTTCTGCGCTGAATTCACCACCGCTGGCGCTCCTGGCCAGCGATAACCGTACCCGCATCGGGAGCGATCCGGATATTGCCCGCCTGCTGGCGGGCAGCCTGGGGTTAAAGCTCAAACTGGTGCCGACAGCGTGGGAAGACTGGCCGCTGGGGATCAGCTCCGGGCGCTACGACGTGGCGCTGGTGAACATTGCGGTGACCGAACAGCGCAAAGAGAAGTTTGATTTTGCCACCTATCGTGTCGATTCGCTGGCGTTTTCGGTGAAATCGACCAGCGATGTGCAGTCGATCAAAGGTGCGGAAGATTTGTCCGGCAAAAAAGTGATAGTCGGTTCCGGGACTAATCAGGAGCGGATCCTGCTGGGCTGGAACGAGGAGAACAAAAAAGCGGGCCGCGAGCCTGCGCTGCCGGTTTATCTCACCGACGATGCGTCCGGCAATTTGTATATTCAGTCTGGCCGCGCGGATGTGTTCTTTGGCCCGCAGTCGGTATCGGCCTATAAAGAGGCGCTGACGGGTAAAACTCGTGTGGTCGGCTTAGGACCGAAAAAGGCTTATGTCGCAACGACCACCAAAAAGGGCAACGAGCTGGTGTATGCCCTGCAGGCCGCGCTGGATGGGGCGATTCAGCGTGGGGAGTATCAGAACGTGCTGGCGCGCTGGGGAGAACAGGGCGAAGGGGTAGAGCGCTCGGAGGTTAACCCGCCAGGGATAACCTATTAGATAACCGATTTAGGGTGTTCTACACTGACAGTTTCCCTTCTGCGGAGGCTGCATGATTAACCTCTATGGCGTACCCGGCTGGGGATCGGCCATCAGCGAAGTGATGCTGACCCTGGCGGATATTCCTTATCGTTTCGTGAATGTGGACGGGTTTGATACTCCCGGCCCGCAGCGAGAGCTGCTGGAAAAACGCAATCCGCTGTGTCAGGTGCCCACGCTTGAGCTGGAAAACGGAGCGATCATGACCGAAACCGCAGCGATAGCGCTGATGGTTCTCGATCGTTGTCCGCATCTCGCGCCGCCCGTCGGTGATGCCGACAGAGCGCAGTTCCAGCGTTTGCTGATCTGGCTGGTTGCCAATGTGTATCCCACTTTTACCTATGCTGATTACCCGGAACGCTGGACACCGGACGCTGCGGAACAGCTGCGCGAGAATTGTCTCGACTATCGCAAGTCGCTCTGGCTGTGGCTGGATAACCATCTTAAAGCCACGCCGTATGCCTTTGGCGAGCAGCTCACGCTGATTGACGTCTATCTTGCGGTGATGCGCACCTGGGGGCCGGGCCGTGACTGGTTTGCCGCCAACACGCCGCGTATTACCGCTATCGCAGATTCTGTCTGTCAGCGGCCAGAACTGCACAAGGTGTTAAAGGCAAACGAAATTATCTGATAAGTTGAAACGCTCACAACAACAGGAGCCTGCAATGCCACACGTTGATATAAAGTGTTTTCCCCGCGATCTGAACGATGAACAAAAAACCGCACTGGCGGCGGATATCGCCGAGGTGATCATCCGTCACTTCAACAGTAAGGACAGCTCGGTGTCGGTTGCCCTCAATCAGGTGCAACAGGAAGACTGGAAAGCGCAGGTCTGGGACACGGAAATCGGACCGAAGCTGGATGAGCTGATTAAGAAGCCTGGGTATTCGATGTAAGATTTATGCCGGGTGGCGGCTGCGCTTGCCCGGCCTACAATTCCCCGTTATCCACTACCGCCGCAGGCATTTTTCCGGTCTGCGAGGCTGCTTCCAACGCCATTCTTAATATCGACGTATCCTGCTATAGCGTCAATTGAATGCGGTCTAAATATGGTCTATATTTAAGCTTCTTTGATGCGCAAGGACGGACCATGAAAGTCGAAACGATCAGTTTTGTGAAGAAAAATGCGGCAACGCTGGATCTTTCGGAACCCATTCTGGTGACGCAAAATGGTGTACCTGCCTATGTTATTGAATCTTATGAGCAGCAGCAGGAACGGGAAAAAGCCATTGCGCTTCTTAAGCTGCTGACGTTATCTGAAAAAGACAAAGCAGAAGGAAAGGTTTTTTCCAAAGATCAGCTGCTGGACGGTCTCGACGACTGAACCCGAGTAACGGATTAGGGACAGGTAATGGACAACAGTCAGAGCGTTTTCGAGTACACGCGGACGGTAAAATATTGCATTGATGATATTGTCATTTTTTTGAGACGCATTGATGTCGAGCCACGCCCCGTCATCGCAGGCATTCTGGAGCAGTTTGAAAATACGGTCGGTCAGTTTCCTTTGGGTGCTCAGATCTGCCCTGAGTTGCTAAAGATCGGGTGCGCAAAGTATCGCGAATTTAATACCCAGGATGGCTACCGGGTATTGTATTCAATCGAAAATTCGATAATCA
Organism: Enterobacteriaceae bacterium RIT714; assembly: GCA_009668015.1. GTDB lineage: Bacteria > Pseudomonadota > Gammaproteobacteria > Enterobacterales > Enterobacteriaceae > Enterobacter. Next base: position 594,757 of record WJYB01000001.1, on the reverse strand, counting down.
CGGCGCACGCCATACTGTCGCAACGTCAGGATATACAGCAGCTTCTGTTCAGGCGCCTGGTACTGGCCTGATATTCTTACTTCATCACCCGCAACAACGTATCCAGCAGCCCCGGAAAGCGGGCATCCAAATCTTCTCTGCGCAATGAAATCAAATTCTCACGTCCCTGTGGGCGCTGCCAGATCACGCCGCTGTCGCGCAGGACACGCCAGTGGTGAGTCATGGTCGATTTCGCCACTTCCTGCGGGCGCAGGGCGTTGCAGCTCAGTTCACTGCCATCGGCAAGCAGCCGCAGGATCTCCAGTCGTAACGGATTCCCGAGAGCTAAAAGCACGTTTTCCAGGGTGATCTGTTCCGTTTCGGGGTGGTTGGCAATCATCGTCTTCCTGAGGTCACTGTCAGGTTGAGCTATCTTAATGATAGGTCAACGCGTGAAAAAATAGTTCGAATATACTCGTACAATAGGACTATTATAACAAACGAACAGACAGACGACCATCCCGGTCGTCACTCTCATGTCAATCTGACTAAGGACGCATCATGCCCCGACCCATCCCTCTCGAACGTTATCGCAACATCGGTATCTCCGCGCATATCGATGCCGGTAAAACGACCACCACCGAGCGCATTCTGTTTTACACCGGAATGAGCCACAAACTGGGTGAAGTCCACGATGGCGCGGCAACAACTGACTGGATGGCGCAGGAGCAAGAGCGCGGAATTACGATTACCTCCGCCGCCGTGAGCTGCTTCTGGCCGGGTATGGACCGAGGGTTTGAGCCGCATCGCATCAATATCATCGACACCCCGGGCCACGTGGATTTCACCATCGAAGTGGAGCGTTCCATGCGCGTGCTGGATGGCGCAGTGATGGTGTATGACTCTGTTGGCGGCGTACAACCGCAGTCGGAAACGGTATGGCGACAGGCCAATAAATACCATGTGCCGCGGCTGGCATTCGTCAACAAAATGGATCGCCCGGGGGCAGACTTCTTCCGCGTGGTGCAGATGATGATCGACCGCCTGAAAGCGAATCCGGTGCCGATGGTGATCCCCATTGGCGCGGAGGAGCATTTTACCGGGGTGGTTGACCTCATCAAAATGCGTGCGATTGTATGGGATGAAGCCACCCAGGGCATGACCTTCAGCTATGCGTCCGTGCCGGACGATCTGCTGAGCACCGCGAAGATATGGCGAGAAAAAATGGTTTCGGCCGCCGCGGAAGCCAGCGATACGCTGATGGATAAATACCTGGAAACCGGCGATCTGGATGAGGCGGAAATCATCGAAGGGCTGCGCAAACGCACTATTGCTGGCGAAATCCAGCCGATGCTGTGCGGCAGCGCCTTCAAAAACAAAGGCGTACAGCGGATGCTCGATGCGGTGATAGAACTGATGCCATCGCCGCTGGATGTTCCGGCTATTGATGGCGTGGATGAGAAAGGGCAACCGGCAGAGCGCCATCCGAGTGATGATGAACCGTTCTCTGCGCTGGCATTCAAACTGATGACCGATCCGTACGTGGGCCAGTTGACCTTTATCCGCGTCTATTCCGGCGTGCTGAAAAAAGGCGACGCGGTCTACAACCCGGTGAAAGGGAAGAAAGAGCGCATTGGCCGCATCGTACTGATGCATGCCAACGACCGTCATGAAGTGGACGAACTGCGCGCGGGCGATATCGCTGCCTGCGTGGGGCTGAAAGATGTGACGACGGGCGATACCCTGAGCGATCCGGATCACGTCATCACGCTTGAGCGGATGGAATTCCCTGAGCCGGTGATTTCGCTGGCAATCGAGCCGAAAACGAAGGCCGATCAGGAGAAAATGGGGATCGCTCTGCAGCGCCTGGCGGCAGAAGATCCGTCGTTCCGTTTGCATACCGACGAAGAGTCGGGCCAGACGATTATCTCCGGGATGGGCGAACTGCATCTGGAAATTATCGTCGACCGTATGAAACGCGAGTTTGGCGTCGAGGCCAACATCGGGCGGCCACAGGTGACCTACCGCGAGACGTTACGCAAGGCGGTGAAGGATATTGAAGGCAAATTTGTACGCCAGTCCGGCGGGAAAGGGCAGTACGGCCACGTGGTCCTGAGCCTGGAGCCGCTGGAGCCGGGCAGCGGATTTAAATTTGAGGACGCGACCAAAGGCGGCGTAGTACCGCGCGAGTATATTCCGTCAGTGGAGAAAGGCTTGCGCGAAGCCATGAACAGCGGGGTGCTGGCGGGATATCCGGTTGTTGACGTGAAAGCGACCCTGACGTTTGGTTCGTATCATGACGTCGACTCCTCGGAAATGGCCTTCCGCATGGCGGCCATCTTCGGCTTCAAAGAGGGCGCGCGCAAAGCGGATCCGGCGATCCTTGAACCGGTCATGCACGTGGAAGTCGAAACTCCGGAAGAGTACGCCGGTAATATTATGGGCGATCTCTCTTCCCGCCGCGGAATGGTGCAGGGCATGGAAGAACGCTTCGGCAGCCAGATTATCCGTGCTGATGTGCCGCTGGCGGAGATGTTTGGCTACGCAACCACGTTGCGATCGATGTCGCAGGGGCGCGCAACCTACAGCATGGAGTTTCACCATTACGCAGAGGCTCCGCGCAATGTCGCTGACGCGATTATCGCCAGCCGGGCAAAAGGGTAGCAGGTAAAACCGTAAAATGCGCAGTCGATATCATCGGCTGCGCATTTTATTAAGTGCTTTTTCAGGTTCACTTTTTCATAGCCTCAACTGAAATTTCTCTGTTCCCAGAAAGAGTTGATGATTTTAAATATACAAAAATGTAATGTTTTATTTAGCAACTGGTTTGTATTTCAATAAATGAAACACTCTGTCATCAATGGTTTTTATTTGAAATTGACGAGAGAGAGACTGTATTAATAAAATCGAATTAGGTTAAACGCGTAAAGGGAATTTTATGAGCTGGAATGAAAACATGAGCCATCTGGCAATGTTTAACGGGACGATCTGGGTGTCGGATTTTCGCCAGCATGCTGATGTTTACCCAGGCTCAGGATATCGGAAGTACATGCCTGCGTATCAAATTTACAGGAAGAATTAATGAGAATATTTATTTTAATCTGTTCTCTGTTCATGCTGTCAGCCTGTGCCCGATCCCCGGAGAAACAAACTGCCGAATTTTATCAATGGTACGCCTCGGCAATTAACGAACCGAACGGGAAGATATTTTTTGCTTCGCCAGAATTAAGTCGTTGGGTTGATCGCTCCACGATGGACAGGTTGAAAAAGGCTTATGAAACCGATGATGAAAATATCTATGCCGATTATTTCACTTATTCGCAAGATGTCAGCTCACAATGGCCTGGTAATATTATTGTGTCACCGTCTTATCATGTTCCGGGCGGCGTGGCGGTGAATGTCATGCTCGGCTCATGGGATGAGCCGAGCATGATGGGCTTTCTGACGGTTTACCTCGTTCAGAGGGACGGCGAATGGAAAATCACCCGGGTACGCATGCCGAAGATGGAACAGTATTTGCCGTAAGCATTATGCGTAAAAGCGCCGGACAATCACTCCGGCGCTTTCACTATCTTCCCGCTCGTCACAAAAGTTCCCGCCCCCAGGTGATGAAGCGTATTCAACTTATCCTCATCAAACTGCCAGCGCCCGGCAAGGAACGCGCGCGCGTCGGCCGCTGCGGCAACCACTTCGCCGAACAGGGTATCGTACTTTTGCGCAGCGGAAGTGGCTGGCAGCAAACGGCACTCCATCCACGCCAGGCATTTTTCTTCAATCACTGGCAGACCCAGCACCGGCCCGTTTATCGCCGGAATACCGTAGCAGTTAAATTTATCTTCATCGCGTCCGCTGACGCTGCCCACCGCGTAGGTCCAGTTAGCGGCGGCGATCCCTGGGATCACAATGCCGAACATGCCGCTGTGTTCAATGAGCTCGCGTGACCACGCGCTTTTGTCCACCACGATGGCTATCCGGGGCGGTTCAAATTCAACGGGCATCGACCAGGCGGCGGCCATGACATTACGGCGATCGATGCTCTCATCGCGGCTGGTGATCAGCACCGTTGGGCCGTGGTTGAGCAGGCGGCTGGCGTGTTTTAATTCGACGGGGCGGAAGTGGCTCACAGGAACTCCTCAAACAGATGCGATACCGGCATTAAACGACTGAAGACCGTCTGAAATCAAGCCGTAACGCGAGCGTCATGCATTCGTCACACAGGCTACCTACAGTGGCGGACATTAAATCCCAAAGAGGATAACAAGATGGTCAGCGATATCTCGCTCAACGGCGTGTCGTACGCTTTTGGCGCCAACACGGTATTAAATCAGATCGATCTGCACATTGACGCAGGCAGCGTTGTGGCGCTGCTTGGCCCGTCTGGCTGTGGAAAAAGCACACTTCTGCGACTGCTCGCCGGGTTAACGCAACCGGCGCAGGGCGAGATTTTCTTCGGCGAACGTCTGGTCGCGAAGGCGGGCTGGTCACTGCCGCCCGATGCCCGCGATATCGGCATGGTTTTCCAGGATTATGCCCTGTGGCCGCACATGACGGTGGCGCAGAACGTCGCGTTCCCTCTCAAGATGCGCAATATCCGCCGTGATGAATGCAACGCCCGGGTGGCGCAAGCGCTTTCCCGCGTCGGCTTAAGTGATTTTGCTCAGCGCAAACCGGCAGGCTTATCCGGTGGGCAACAGCAGCGCGTGGCACTCGCCCGCGCCATTATTGCCGAGCCTCGGGTTCTGCTGTTTGACGAACCGCTCTCCAATCTGGATAGCGAACTGCGTGAATCACTGTGTCTGGAGATGGCGACGCTGCTGCGCCAGCTCGGCACGACAGCCGTCTACGTTACCCACGACCGCCGGGAGGCTGAAATCCTGGCCGATCGCATCGTGCATTTGTCTGCTGGCAGCGTCGCTGCCGATCGTTTGATTTCATCCTCAGGGGAGTTCGCATGAAAGCCACCATTTCAACGAAAAAAAGGTCCGTGAAAAAGGGAGTTCTGTTAGCAATGGCGTTATCTTCCGTCATGATCTCCAGCGCTCATGCGCTGACCGTTTACACCGCAGGTCCGGGATCGCTTGCCAAAAATCTCGCCAGCGGATTCGAAAAGAAAACCGGCGTAAAAGTGGATATTTTCCAGGCGACCACCGGCAAAGTGATGGCGCGTCTGGAAGCGGAGCAGGCCAATCCACAGGCCGATATTCTGATTTCTGCTTCATGGGACACCGCTGAAGATCTGCACAACCGCGGCTGGCTGCTGCCGTATCAGAGCGGCAATGCCGCCCACGTCCCGGCTGATCTGAAGTCTGCCGATTTTGTCGCGCAGGGCGTCTCCGCCCTCGGGATTGTGTGGAACACCAAAAGCGGTACCCCGGAACCCAAAGAGTGGCAGGATCTGACGACCGACGCGTTTAAAGATAACGTCACCACGCCCGATCCGGCTCTGTCGGGCGCATCGCTGGATTTGCTGATCGGTCTGCAAAATGGCATGGGCGACAAGGCCTGGACGCTGTTCGATGCGCTGAAAAAGAACGGTATGGTGGTCAGCGGTCCGAACGCTCAGGCGGTAACGCCAGTGATGCAAGGGGCCAAAGCGGCGGTGTTTGGCGCGGTGGACTATGTTTCTTTTGGCAATATCCATCAGGGTGAATCCCTGAAAGTGATCTTCCCGGCCAGCGGAACGGTGATAGCTCCACGGCCAATGATGATTTTGAAATCAACGCCGCACGCTGACGACGCCAAAGCCTTTGTTGACTATGTGCTGTCGCCGGAAGGCCAGGCGATGGTAGCCGACGCCTGGCTGATGCCCGCACGTGACGACGTTCAGGCCAGGCGACCGCTGCTCAATGAGCTGAAAATCCTGCCGACTAAAAGTGATGGCGCCAGCGAACGCAGCGCTATTCTCAAGCGCTTCAACACGCTTTTCTCTCTGTAATTCATCCGGCGGGGGCAACCCCGTCTTCAGGATCTTCTCGTGAAACAGCGAATGATTTCGGGTACGACTCTCGTCTTGCTCATTATCCTGGTGGCGCTGCCGCTCTCCTTTATTGTGCTGCAGGCCATATTCCCGCAGTTTAGCGCCGGTTCGTTTTCCGGGCCGTTCGGGGGCGTCAGCGCGCTGTTTGCCGAGCCGCACTTGCCTGCGATGCTCGGCGGTACGTTGCAGATAGCGTTCGGGGTTGCCCTGGTGAGTGCGCTAATCGGATTTCCGCTGGGGGTGGCGAGGGGATTATTGACGCTACCGCTGCCACGCCTGTGGGATCTGCTTTTCCTGATCCCGTTTTTAACGCCACCCTATATCGCGGCGCTCTCCTGGATGCTGGTGCTCCAGACCAACGGCTATTTGCAGCAGTTAACGGGTATTTCGCTAAACGATCTGCTGTTCAGTAAAACCGGGATTGTGCTGGTGATGGCGCTGAATATTTTCCCGGTGGTCTATTTTGCGGTCTCACGGAGCCTGCTCGCCAGCGGTCAGCGTCTGGCGCTGGTGGCCCGCGTCCACGGGGCCAGCGCGGGAAGGGCATTCTGGCACATTACGCTGCCCATGCTTTCGCCCGCGCTGGCAGCGGGGATGCTGCTGGCGTTTACGCTGGCGATTGAAGAGTTTGGCGTGCCCGCCGCGCTGGGAACCCGCGCCGGGGTGGTGATGCTCACAACCGACATCGAAAAGAAGCTGGCGGACTGGCCGATTGATCTCTCCGGTGCGTCAATGTTATCGGTGCTGCTGGTCGCCATCGCATTGTGCGCCTGGGGCGTGCAGAAAAAGCTGACCGGTCATCACGACGTCACCAGTATTACCGGCAAGCCGACGGAAAATATGGGGGCCAATGCGGGAGGGTGGACGTTTCCTGTGGTAGCCGGGATGGCGCTCACCGGTTTCGTCGCGGTCATTTTACCTGGCGCATCAATGGCGCTGTCCGGGGTGTTGGGTACGTTATCCGCGGGTGTGACGCTTGAAAACGTGACGTTGTCACATTATGCGGCACTCTTTAGCCAGCAGGGCGATGCGCTGTCTGCGCTGGGAACCAGTCTGTCTCTGGCGCTGGGGGCGGCGTGTGTTACCGGGCTGCTCGGGTTGTTGGCCTCCTGGCTGGTTGTGGTGCAGAAGATCAAAGGGCGAGCATGGATCGATGCGCTGTCACTGATGCCGGCAGCTCTGCCAGGGGTGGTCGTTGGGGTCGGTTTGATCCTGCTGTGGAACCGTCCCTTCTGGTGGGTTTCGCCCTACAACACCTGGGCGATTCTGCTGCTTTCGTATTGCTGCTTACTGCTGCCCTGGCCGGTGCGCTATATCGGCAGCGCGTTACGCCAGCTTGGCGGTAATCTGGAACCCGCTGCCCGCGTACATGGCGCATCGGCATTACAGGCCCTGCGTTATATCGTGTTGCCGCTGGTTTCACCCGCCATGCTGGCGGCGATGCTGATGGTGTTTGCGATTGCATCGCGCGAGTTGGTGACGTCGCTGTTGCTTGCCCCGGCGGGAACGCAGACGGTTTCTGTGTTTATCTGGCGGCAGTTTGAACAGGGATCGGTTGGACAAGGCATGGCAATGGCGACACTCACGCTGCTCACCGGACTGTTCCTGATGCTGACGGCGCTCAACATTATGCAGCGCAGCGCGCGCGGGTAAAAAAAGCACATTTGCGCCAGTGGGACGGCCAAAATAGTTTATAAACAAGAAATATTTCAAACAGGAAGCCCACTATGTCCCCATTTCTGAGTGCGTATTTTGCCCGTATCGACTGGCAGCAGCCGGTGGCTGTAGACATCGACACGCTGCGGGCGCTGCATTTAAGCCACAACTGCGCGATCCCCTTTGAAAATATCGACGTCGTTTTGCCCCGGGAGATTCAGCTCGACGATCACAGCGTGGCGGATAAGCTGATTTCCGCCCGTCGCGGCGGTTACTGCTTCGAGCAGAATGGTCTTTTCGAACGCGTCCTGCGTGAAGTCGGCTTTAACGTCCGCAGCCTGCTGGGCCGCGTGGTGCTGGCGAACCCGCCGCAAATGCCGCCGCGAACCCATCGTCTGCTGCTGGTTGAACTCAACGGCGAGCGCTGGATTGCGGATGTCGGCTTTGGCGGACAGACGCTGACGGCGCCCATCCGTTTGAGTGCCGGTGAGGAGCAGGCCACGCCGCATGGGCGATATCGCCTGCTCAACGAGGGCAATGAGTGGGTGTTACAGTTCAGCCACCATGAGCACTGGCAGTCGATGTACCATTTTGATCTGGCGACGCAATATTCCAGCGATTACGTGATGGGAAATTTCTGGTCAGCCCACTGGCCGCAATCGCATTTCCGTCATCATCTGTTGATGTGTCGGCATCTGCCCGACGGCGGCAAACTGACGCTCACCAACTATCACTTTACCCACTGGCAGGGCACGCATGCCGTTGAAACACTGAATCTACCGGATGCCGCGGCGCTATACATTCTCATGCAGGAGCGATTTGGTTTAGGGGTAAATGATGCCAGGCATGGATTTACCCTGACGGAGCTGACCGCGGTCATGGCCGGATTTGATACCCATCCCGACGCGGGAAAATAGGGGGAATGCCCGGTGGCGCTGTGCTCACCGGGCAAAAAATCAGCGGCGCGATCTCACCACCTGATAACGGCGGGTTAAATACTCCACCGGCGCGCTCCAGACGTGTACCAGCCGGGTGAACGGGAACAGCAAGAAGATAGTCATGCCCAGCACCAGATGCACGCGGAAGACAGGCGCCACGCCGTCAAGATACGCAGATGCACCGCCGTGGAAGGTCACCACCGCCTGCGCCCAGTCCACCAGTTTCAGCATTTCACTGCCGTCGGGGTGCTGCGCAGAGAACGGAATGGTCGCCAGGCCGAGAATACACTGCACCAGCAGCACGCACAGAATCAGAATATCTGCGGTGGAAGAGGTTGCGCGGATACGCGGATTGGTTAACCGCCGCACCAGTAAACCCGCACCGCCCACCAGCGTCAGCACGCCGCAGACGCCGCCGAGGATCATCGCCATCAGCTGTTTTTGCGACATTGGCAGGAACCACGAATAGACCCAGTGCGGCGTCAGCATCCCGAAGGCGTGGCCGAAAAAGATCCCCAGAATGCCGATATGGAACAGATTCGACCACAGCACCATACCGCGTTTATCGAGCATCTGGCTGGACGAGGCGCGCCAGGTATATTGCCCGTAATCGTAGCGCAGCCAGCTTCCGAGCAGGAAAACCGTCCCGCACAGATACGGGTAGATGTCGTAAAAAAAGACGTTGAGAAAGTGCATCATTTCGGGCCTCCGGCGCTGACGTCCACGTACTGAGGCGCGACGTCCTGGCTAAAGCGTCGTTGATATTGCTGCATCGGCGAGCTGTCGCACGCCGTGGCGTTGTCTTCGATAAACTTCACCTGTTCCTCTTCCCATACCGCGTCCAGCGCCTGGCGGGTATCATCGCGCGGTTCTGCCGCCACCTGTTTTGTGACACTGTCACTTGTCAGGGAGCTTGCGGCAAGCTGAAGCAGCGCGTCAAACAGCTGATAATGCTGCACACCGCGTTGCTTTAGCCGTCCGCCGATCAGCGCCAGAATGGGAGCGACGTTCTGTAACCCCTCGCGCGCTTCGACGTCAGGGACAATGCTCAAATATTCCAGGTACAGCGGCAGATAGTCCGGCAGCTCGCGGCAATCCAGCTGTAAGCCTGCTTTTTCATACTGACTCATCAGATCGACCATCGCCTGACCGCGATCGCGGGACTCGGCGTGAACATGCTCGAATAACAGCAACGACGTCGCGCGTCCGCGTTCAAAGACCTCGCACCACTGGGCCTGTTTGTCGAGTAGCGATTCGCCAAGATGCTGCTGCGCAAACGGCAGCAGCGACGGGGCATCAAGTGCTATCAGGGAAAGGGCTTCATCGCGGCTTTCCCATAGCGCGTCGTCAGGGTATTCAATCAGCAACGCAATGATTTTGAGGATCCGCATTACTCTCCCTCCCCGTGTTCACGCACCTCGGAGATATTGATGGCATCAATGCGATGGCTGTTGAAGAGGTTGAATTTGGTGTCGGAACCGTGGCAACCGTCGCCGAAGGTAAATCCGCAGCCATTTTTCTCCGGGAAGGCGTCGCGCGCCATTTCGCGGTGGCTGGTGGGGATCACAAAGCGGTCTTCGTAGTTGGCAATCGCCAGGTAGCGGTACATCTCTTCCACCTGTTCCACGCTCAGACCCACTTCTTCGATGGCGCGCGTGTCGGTGACCCCTTCGACGGTTTGCGAGCGTTTGTAATGACGCATCGCCATCATGCGTTTCAGCGCCCGCAGCACCGGGCCGGTATCGCCCGCACTCAGCATATTCGCCAGATACTGGACCGGAATACGCAGGCTTTCGACGGCGGGCAGGATGCTGTCGGTTTGCGGCAGACCGCCGGCATCGGCGTAGGACTGAATCGGTGACAGCGGCGGCACATACCAGACCATCGGCAGGGTACGGTATTCCGGGTGCAGCGGCAGGGCCAGCTTCCAGTCCATCGCCATTTTATACACCGGCGAGCGCTGGGCGGCGTCGATCACGTTTTGCGGAATGCCCTGTTTCAGCGCTTCCTCAATCACCGCCGGATCGTTCGGATTCAGGAACACATCGCACTGACGCTCATACAGGTCGGTTTCGTGCTCGGTGCTCGCCGCCTCTTCGATGCGATCTGCGTCGTACAGCAGCACGCCCAGATAGCGAATACGGCCCACGCAGGTTTCCGAGCAGACGGTCGGCTGGCCCGATTCAATTCGCGGATAGCAGAAGATGCATTTTTCAGACTTGCCGCTCTTCCAGTTGAAGTAGATTTTTTTATACGGGCAGCCGCTGATGCACATCCGCCAGCCGCGGCATTTGTCCTGGTCGATCAGGACAATCCCGTCCTCTTCTCGTTTGTAGATCGCGCCGCTCGGGCAGGTGGCGACACAGCTTGGATTCAGACAGTGCTCGCACAGCCGCGGGAGATACATCATGAAGGTGTTTTCGAACTGGCCGTACATCTCTTTTTGCATGTTTTCGAAATTACGGTCGCGGGCGCGTTTTTCGAACTCGCCGCCGAGCAGCTCTTCCCAGTTGGGGCCGCCGACGATTTTATCCATCCGCTTACCGCTGATCAGCGATCGCGGGCGGGCGGTAGGGAGGTGATCGCTATCTTTGGCGCGGTGCAGATCCTGATAGTCAAAGGTGAAGGGTTCGTAATAGTCGTCGATACCCGGCAGCGACGGGTTGGCGAAGATTTTCGACAGCACGCCGACGCGCCCGCCGAGCCGCGGGGTGAGTTTGCCGGTGATGCCGCGCACCCAGCCGCCTTGCCATTCCTCCTGATCTTCCCAGTTTTTCGGATAGCCGATGCCCGGCTTGGTTTCGACGTTGTTAAACCAGGCGTATTCCATGCCTTCGCGCCCGGTCCAGACGTTTTTGCAGGTGACCGAGCAGGTATGACAGCCAATGCACTTATCGAGATTCAGTACCATGCCAACCTGTGAGCGTATTTTCATTTTTTCGCCTCCTGTACCTGATCCCGACCTTCGCCATCCAGCCAGTTGATGTTTTTCATCTTGCGGATCATGATGAACTCGTCGCGGTTCGAGCCGACGGTGCCGTAATAGTTAAAGCTGTACGCCAGCTGGGCGTAGCCGCCAATCATGTGCGTCGGTTTTGGGCAGACGCGGGTGACCGAGTTATGAATACCGCCGCGTCGTCCGGTGACTTCGGAACCGGGAATATTCAGAATGCGCTCCTGGGCGTGGTACATCATGGTCATGCCCGGCGGCACGCGCTGGCTCACTACCGCGCGGGCGGTGAGGGCGCCGTTGGCGTTAAAGGCTTCGATCCAGTCGTTGTCCTCAATCCCCAGCTCCCGGGCGTCGGTTTCGCTGATCCAGACGATCGGCCCGCCGCGCGACAGGGTTTGCATCAGCAGGTTTTCGCTGTAGGTGGAGTGAATGCCCCATTTCTGGTGCGGCGTCAGGAAATTAAGCGCTTTCTCCGGGAAGCCGTTTGGCGGGATATCGCGCATATGCGTCACGCTGCGGGTATCAATCGGCGGACGATAGGCGACCAGGCTTTCGCCGAAGGCGCGCATCCACTGATGATCCTGATAAAGCTGCTGGCGCCCGGAGAGGGTGCGCCACGGGATCAGCTCGTGCACGTTGGTATACCCGGCGTTATAAGAGACATGTTCACTCTCAATGCCGGACCAGGTCGGGCTGGAGATGATTTTGCGCGGCTGGGCCTGGATATCGCGATAACGGATTTTCTCGTCTTCTTTGTTCAGCGCCAGATGGGTGTGATCTCGTCCGGTGAGCTGTCCGAGCGCCGCCCAGGCTTTGACCGCCACATGTCCGTTGGTTTCCGGCGCCAGGGCTAAAATCACCTCCGAGGCGTCAATGGCGGTATCAATCAGCGGGCGACCTTTTGCCGGGCCGTCGAGCTTGACGTAGTTGAGTTTGCCAAGAAAATCGACTTCGTCCTGGGTGTTCCATGAGATGCCTTTCCCGCCGTTACCGAGCTTGTCCATCAGCGGACCTAACGCGGTAAAACGCTCCCAGGTGTCCGGATAATGACGCTCCACCACGGCAATCGTGGGCGCGGTTTTACCGGGGATCAGATCGCATTCGCCTTTGCGCCAGTCCTGGATATCAAACGGCTGCGACAGCTCCGCCGGAGAGTCATGCTGTAAAGGTTGCAGCACCACGTCGGTTTCGGTGCCCAGATGGCCGACGCACACTTGCGAAAAGACTTTGGCGATCCCTTTGTAGATTTCCCAGTCGCTGCGGGATTCCCACGCCGGATCGACGGCGGCAGAAAGTGGATGAATAAACGGATGCATGTCCGAGGTGTTCATGTCGTCTTTTTCGTACCAGGTGGCGGTCGGCAACACGATATCGGAAAACAGACAGGTACTGGACATGCGGAAATCGAGCGTCACCAGCAGATCAAGCTTGCCTTCGATGGCGGCGGTCTGCCATTCCACCTCTTCCGGTTTAACGTCATCCGTTGAGCCGAGATCGTCGCCCTGAATACCGCTCTCGGTGCCGAGCAGGTATTTGAGCATATACTCGTGGCCTTTCCCGGACGACCCCAGCAGGTTAGATCGCCAGACAAACAGATTGCGCGGATGGTTTTTGCCGTTGTCCGGCTGTTCGCAGGCGAAGCGTATATCGCCCGATTTCAGCGCCTGTACGGTGTACTCCTGCGGTGACATCCCGGCGGCGTCGGCCCGCGCTTTAATGTGCAGCGGATTGATATCGAGCTGCGGGGCGGAGGGCAGCCAGCCCATGCGTTCCGCGCGCACGTTGAAGTCGATCAGGTGGCCGGTAAATTTAGAGGTATCCGCCAGCGGGGAGAGCAGTTCGCGGGCGGTCAGTTTTTCATAACGCCACTGGCTGGCGTGATTGTAGAAATACGACGTGCTGTTCATCTGGCGCGGCGGGCGGTTCCAGTCGAGGGCAAAGGCCAGCGGCAGCCAGCCGGTTTGGGGCCGCAGCTTTTCCTGACCCACATAGTGCGACCAGCCGCCACCGCTTTTACCGACACAGCCGCAGAACACCAGCATGTTGATCATCCCGCGGTAGTTCATGTCCATGTGATACCAGTGGTTAACGCCCGCGCCGAGAATGATCATCGACCGCCCGTGGGTTTTATGGGCGGTATCGGCAAACTCGCGGGCAATTTGCTCAATATGCCGACGCGGAACGCCGGTGATCTGTTCGCCCCAGGCCGGAGAATAGGCTTTGATCTCGGCGTAATCTTTTATGGCATTGTCGTCTTCCAGACCGCGGTCCAGGCCGTAGTTTGCCAGGATCAGATCGTAAACGCTGGCGACCTGCTGCTGGCGACCATCGGCAAGGGTCAGGGTTTTGGTCGGTACTTTACGCAGCAGCACTGGCTCTTGTTTGACGCTGCGAAAATGCGGATTTTCATTGCCGCCAAAATAGGGGAAAGCAACGTTGGACACCTGATCGTGGGTGATGAGCAAAGAGAGCGTCAGCTCGGTTTCCTGACCGGCGGCCAGAGGCTCAAGGTTCCATTTGCCTTTTTCGCCCCAGCGAAAACCAATCGAGCCGTTCGGCGCCACCAGGCCCCCGGCAATATCGAACGCGACCGTTTTCCACTCCGGGTTATTCTCTTCGCCAAGGCCGTCCGCCAAATCGGAAGCACGCAGCATTCGTCCCGGCACCAGGCTGCCATTTTCGCCCGCATCCAGCATCACCAGCATCGGCATATCGGTATAGCGACGGCAGTAGTTGAGGAAATAGTCGCTCGGGTTATCGAGGTGAAACTCTTTCAGGATCACATGCCCCATTGCCATCGCCAGCGCACTGTCCGTGCCTTGCTTCGGTGCCAGCCACTGATCGCTCAGTTTAGCGACTTCCGAGAAGTCCGGCGTAATGGCGATGGTTTTGGTGCCTTTGTAGCGCACTTCGGTAAAGAAATGGGCGTCCGGGGTACGCGTCTGCGGCACGTTAGAGCCCCAGGCGATGATGTAGCTGGAGTTGTACCAGTCGGCCGATTCCGGCACATCGGTTTGCTCGCCCCAGGTCATTGGCGAGGCGGGCGGTAAATCGCAGTACCAGTCGTAAAAACTCAGACAGGTGCCGCCGAGCAGGGAAAGATAGCGCGTGCCCGCGGCGTAAGAGACCATCGACATCGCCGGGATCGGTGAAAAACCCGCAACCCGATCCGGGCCGAAATGTTTAATCGTCCAGACGTTAGCGGCCGCGATCAGCTGGTTGAGCTCTTTCCAGTTCGAGCGGACGAAGCCGCCATGGCCGCGGGCCTGTTTGTAGCTTTTGGTTTGTTGCGGGTCGCTCATGATCGCGTTCCACGCCAGCACCGGGTCGCTGTGCTGGCCCAGCGCTTCGCGCCACAGCTCGATCAATTTGCGGCGCACCAGCGGGTATTTCAGGCGGTTAGCGCTGTACAGATACCAGGAGTAACTCGCGCCGCGCGGGCATCCACGCGGTTCATGGTTGGGCAGATCGGGGCGGGTGCGCGGATAGTCTGTTTGCTGGGTTTCCCACGTCACCAGGCCGTTTTTGACATAAATCTTCCAGCTGCAGGAGCCGGTACAGTTCACGCCGTGAGTGGAACGCACAATTTTATCGAACTGCCAGCGCTGGCGATAGCTGTCTTCCCAGTCGCGGTTGGTGTGCATCACCTGTCCGTGCCCGTCGGCGAAGGTATCGCCTTTTTGTTTGAAATAGCGAAAGCGGTCCAACAGTTTACTCATGACGTTTCTCCTGACGGGGCGACGCCCACCCCGTGGTTACACTGCTCACAAAGTATCGAATACTCTTTCCCGGTCCTGCTTCAGCGGGTATGTTCGGCGGCTGTCGCCCTGAAGTATTCATGGTCTGATTATGATTTGACGTGCTTCTGACGGCGGCCATAGACCAGCCAGGTGACAAACACGCAGACGATGTAAAACACTAAAAAGACTTTCATGGCGCCCACCGGCGAACCGGTCATCGCCAGTGATGTACCAAAGGCTTTAGGAATGAAGAATCCGCCGACAGCGCCAATGGCCGAGATAAAACCCAGCGCCGCCGCGGTATCTGTCACGGCTTCGTGCTGCGCCTGCTCATCCGTACCGCCGCGCATTTTCACTTTATAGAGCGTGATTTGCCGGAAAATCACGGCGATCATCTGGAACGTGGAGCCGCTACCCAGACCGGCGGTCAGGAACAGTCCCATAAAGACGAGGTAAAACGCGGTGAAGTTCCCGGAGCCGGAACCCGGCAGGGTCAGGAACAGCAGGGCGCTGAAAACCGCCATGAGGATAAAGTTCACCAGCGTCACGCGCACGCCGCCGAGCTTATCCGACACCACGCCACCCGCCGAGCGCGCCAGCGCCCCGATTAACGGGCCGAAAAAGGCGAGATGCAGAATATTCACGTCCGGGAACTGGGTTTTTGCCAGCATTGCAAAACCAGCGGAAAAGCCGATAAAAGAGCCAAATGTCGCCAGATAGAGCAGGCTCAGTAGCCACAGGTGCGGCTGTTTCAGCACGGGAAGCTGGCTGGCAATGGAGGCTTTGGAGCTGGCGATATCGTTCATGCCAAAAAAAGCGGCGATCGTGGCCAGCAGCAGCAGCGGTGCCCAGATCCAGGCCGCATTGGCAAGCGAAAGGGTGGAACCATCATCCTGCGGCACGCCGTGAACTCCCAGAAAAGCGAACATCGGCAGAAAAATAACCACCGGAGCCACCATTTGCATCACGCTGACGCCCAGATTCCCCAGGCCACCGTTAATCCCCAGCGCGCTGCCTTGTTTTGATTTGGGGAAGAAAAAGCTGATGTTACCCATGCTGGAGGCAAAGTTAGCGCCTGCAAAGCCGCACAATAGCGCGATGGTGATAAATACCCAATAAGGCGTGGCGGTATTCTGGACGGCAATCCCCAGCCAGACGCAGGGAATAATCAAAATAACGGTGCTTAATACGGTCCAGTAGCGTCCGCCAAATATGGGCACCATAAAGGAATAGGGGACACGCAATATTGCGCCGGAAAGAGAAGGTAACGCCGTTAACATGAAAAGCTGATCGGTGGTGAAATTAAATCCCACCTTATTAAGATTCACCGCAACAGCGCTAAATAACATCCACACGCAGAAGGCCAGAAGCAGGCACGCGACGGAGATCCACAGGTTTCGTCGGGCGATGTGTTTCCCTTTATTCTCCCAAAATGCGGCGTTTTCTGGTTTCCAGTTATTTAAAAGATAATGATTATTTTTCTCGTTTTGTTGTGACATATCGCCCTCGGACTTACCCGTAAATTACAGAAAAGTGAAGTGAAAACAGGCGGATGCCTGACGTTATGTATGAATATTTTATTGGGTATTTTCGGATGCTTCTGAAAGGATAGATAAGAAAGCGAATCCCTGAAATTAAGAGGGGAAAGATGATTCGCTTAATGTGTTACTAATTGTAAAATGTTGCAATTTTTAATACTCAGGAAGGAGTATTAAAACAATTCCAGCGTGATTAATTTATCCAGATGGTTATTAAACGCCGCATCATCCATTTCTGGCATATTTAACACGTAGATACCGTCGAGACCGCAGACTAAACCAATCAAGCGCCAGGCAATATTTTCTGCGCTGTCTGTCAGCGTAAATGCATTTGCTGCCGCGCCGGCGCGAATAATCGCGACCGTTTCCTGATGCCACATTTCCATGGTCAGCACATAGGCACTTTTCAGTTCGGGATCGCGGCTCGCCAGAATCTGGGCTTCGCGCCACAGGCGAATATAGGGTTCAAATGTGCCGCTGTCGCTGCCCAACATAGAGTGCAATCGTTGCCGCCAGCCTGCGTTTTCCGCCTCGAGATCCGCATCCAGCAGGTCGCGAATGAGCCGTACGAATGCCAGCGATTTTAACTCCCCGGCGCTGGCAAAGTGGTGGTGGACCTGGCCGGTGGCCACCCCGGCTTCGGCGGCGATATGCCTGACCGTCATCGCATTAAACCCCTCGTTTAATGCAATACGCATAGCCGCCTGGAGGATCTCTTCCCGACGCAGGTCCTTGCTTAAATAGCTCATCTCTTCTCACTCTCAATGGCGACGCAACGAGTGTAACAAAGAGCTGGACATGCGTTCAACTTTACGTAGGATCGCATCCTGGACACGTGTCCAGTTTAAAGTGAAAGGGAAATTTATGTTTCAAAGGTGGTTAGCCTTAGTGATTATCGTGCTGGTGTATATCCCGGTGGCGATAGACGCAACGGTGCTGCACGTCGCCGCGCCCACGTTGAGTATGACGCTCGGTGCCAGCGGCAACGAATTGCTGTGGATTATTGATATTTACTCGCTGGTGATGGCTGGCATGGTGTTACCGATGGGCGCGTTAGGCGATCGTATCGGTTTCAAACGCCTGTTAATCCTCGGCAGCGTTTTGTTTGGACTCTCTTCTCTGGCGGCCGCGTTTGCCCCTACGGCGGGCTGGCTGATTGCCGCGCGTGCGACGCTGGCGATTGGCGCGGCGATGATTATTCCGGCCACGCTTGCGGGGATTAGGACTCTGTTTGTCGAGGCGCGCCATCGAAATATCGCGCTGGGAGTCTGGGCTGCGGTAGGTTCTGGCGGTGCGGCTTTTGGTCCGCTGGTTGGGGGCCTGCTGCTGGAGCATTTTTACTGGGGATCGGTCTTTTTAATCAACGTGCCTGTCGTGCTGGTGGTTGTCGCGCTGGCGGCACGCTTTGTGCCAAAACAGCAGGGGCGGCCGGAACAGACGTTGAATATCACTCATGCGGTGATGTTGATCGTGGCGATTTTGCTGCTGGTGTACAGCGCCAAGACGGCGTTGAAGGGCGCTGTTTCACCGGTGTGGGTGGCAGGAACGCTGGTGGTCGGGGCGGTACTGCTGCTGCTTTTTGTTCGCATCCAGCTGCGAGCCGACAAGCCGATGATCGATATGCGCCTGTTCTGCCATCGCATTATTTTAAGCGGCGTGGTGATGGCGATGACCGCGATGATTGCGCTGGTTGGTTTTGAGCTGTTAATGGCGCAGGAACTGCAGTTTGTCCACGGTTTCACGCCCTTTGAGGCGGGAATGTTTATGCTGCCGCTGATGGTCGCCAGTGGGTTTAGCGGCCCGATTGCCGGGGTGCTTGTCGGGCGGCTGGGGCTGCGAATTGTCGCCGCTGGCGGCATGGGGCTGAGTGCCGTCAGCTTCCTGGGACTGTCGATGCTCGACTTCAGCACACAGCAGTGGCAGGCGTGGGGTCTGATGGTGCTGCTCGGCTTCAGTGCGGCAAGTGCGCTGCTGGCCTCCACGGCGGCCATTATGGCGGCAGCGCCCAAAGAAAAAGCCGCGGCGGCGGGGGCGATCGAAACCATGTCTTACGAGCTGGGAGCGGGACTCGGAATCGCTATTTTTGGTCTGTTGCTGACCCGCAGTTTCTCCGCCTCGATCGTTCTGCCACAGGGTCTGAACGACACGGTGGCCGAAAAGGCGTCGTCGTCGATTGGCGAAGCGGTTAAAGCGACGCAGGATCTGACGCCCGCGCTGGCTGAGTCTGTGATCGCTGCAGCCAGAACGGCGTTTACGGCGTCGCACAGCATCGCACTCGGCAGTGCCGGAGTGATGTTACTGATTTTGGCCACCGGGATTTGGTTTAGCCTGGCGAATGTACTGACCCCAAAAAGTGAGACAGAATAGCCGAGAGATGAAAGAAAGAGTCCAGGTGATGCACGGGCTCTTTTTTTTCCTGCACCTCTGAATAATCAATTCTGCGGGTTTCCTACTTCTCGGGTTCCGCCTGGAAAACGGAAAATATCCTACGTTAAGCCCGCTTTTTAATCAGGCATGACCGGCAGCTTTGAGCGAAGAGCGGAATTTGGTACTTTTACGTGCAAAACCGGTCTCGTCTGCAGGCAGAGGGTAGCTAATCCCGGTAGGCGTTTTTCAGTTTGTCTGGCTGAAAGATAATTAATACTATAATTTTGAAAAAGTTAAACTAAGTATGATGCATAAGACGTGAGGCTAAAGCACAGGTATGACAGCATATTCAAACTCTGATGCAGCAAGGGATTTACGCTCGGCCTTAGACAAAGCACCCGCAGGCGCCGTGGACGGAGAATGGTTCTTTATCACCGAACAGGCTGGAGTCTCCTCACAAACCGGAGGCTACATGTATGCCGATGGTAGTCATGTTGCAGAGGGTAACCACTCCTTTCAGAAGGTCCGGGAAGTTGTCGCAAAACTCGAAGCATCACAGATACAGCCCTTTAATAAGGTTATCGTTCACTGGACAAGGTCTAAAATACCGTTAATACGTGGGCGTGTAACGGTTGAAACACTATTCGATGAGACAATTGTGCCGCGTGGTCCTCATGACCCGATTTATGAGGCAGCTTCTGTCGCAAGGCGAGCATTTTGGGAAAAGTATGGCAGCGTCTCAGATGGCTTTAAGGTTGAACAAAATGACGCGAACGTACACAACCAGACGGAATGGTTCGGGCCCCATCGTCGAGTACTCGATATTAAGAACAACACCCAATTAACGCTGGCCACTGATGGCCTCTCGACGCCCTGGGCTGGCATTGCAGACCCGGAAAATGGCGTAGGATGCGAACTCTTCATGGAATTAGACGCTTCGAGTTTTACCAGCCACGAGAGTGATGACTGGGCTCATCTCTTGATTAAGCTGGGGGATCTCGTGGCCGATGGGTATCAGGTTGCTGCCGATGTTGAAAAATATGTTGCAATCCTGTTTTGCACTCTTACAGACGAATATAGCCCAATGACCCGAATCATCCTCAGCCGTGATGGCCGTAAGATTGATAATTTGCCTTTCGGTTCCGTTCCGCTGATCCGTGTAACGCCGATAGCAGAGTCAGAGATTGAACACCTTGACCAATCTGATGAATGGGCATCAAGCGCAGCAAGGCATGCTCTTGCGGAACGGCAGAAAGAAACATAGACAATCAGCGCGAAGCTGTTCACGCCCCTTACGGGGCAGAATGAGTTGGATCACCTTACTTAAAGGAATAACAGCATCAAATAATTGAACCTTGTTCCGTTGTGAGCGAGGAGCGGACATAATTTCTCGCAAGCCGATTGCGGTGCGTTAGATTACATGCATAACGATAAGCTGAACAAATTAGGATAGAATGCTTTTGTGTAGGGACACAATTCGAACTGTTTGACGAGCTTAAAAGTAAATTATTCATGAGTAGACGACTTAACAGAGACTATCGAACCAAAATCAGAAATATTCCCCGACGCATCAAAGCTCTTAACCGTTGGGCTAGTACTTTTCACAACCCCGAACGTAGCATTTTCTCAGAAGATGAGCATTACTGGAATTTTAAAATTCCAGTAGATATTAATATCGTTGAGGGGAAATGCAGCACGCTTAAAACCAAAACGGCTTGTGCGCAAGCTTTGATTAATGCATGTTCAAACCTCATAACGGCTACTGCTGGTATGAATTACAGCCCTCGAATTACCGCTGTCGTATGTCTTCCTGATATGTTTACAAGTGAGGTCTGTCTTTATCGATCTGAAGAATATTTTCAAGGCTTTATAGCTGAAGGTCGTTCTGAAAATGGTGCTTCGGCTTTGCTCAAAGATCGTAGCCTTGCAGCTGAGTGGGGACTCGTTCTCCCTGCTAACTTACAGGAAATCGGTATCACTCTCGAATATTATGGAAGTGAGGACCGTGATGAGTGGTTTACGGGAGAACGCTGGTATTATGGTCAGGTGACTTAAGGGGGGCTTTCATTTGATTAAAAATAAGGCACTTATAAAAAGGGACACTACTTTTGTCTAACGTCCGCTCATGGCACTTTGCAGACAAGAGATTACTTATACTGCTCGGGCCAAAACCCAGGCCCAATCGGAGCTACAGAGAACACGATAGAAAGGTTTCACGCGGCATTTCACAAAATCAAGAATGTCTGCTTCGCTCATCGCTGAGGCCTTAGAGGGATAGTCGGGCCCCCAATCATCAAAGAGTTCATCGTATATGCCGTAAAGCTGCCAGCAGATGTTGCTGACGATACGGGAACCAAGAGCCAGGTGAAAAGCAGGGATTTGATGCAACCGTAACTCTATTTCTGTGGAAGAATCAGCTTGCATCAGATACCAAGCCTTAATCCTTAGCCACGTAATTGAACTAGTGCTGATGTCAGGGATAATCATGTTTTTTTCATGCATATAGGCATGAAGGTAGCGCTCAATCGCATCTGAGTCAGGATGTTTATCTAAATTGAGGGAGGCTAAAATTAATAAGGTTTCAGAGCTATTGTGGGAGAGTAGCTCTCTTTCTGCCCATTCGGTGATCATTCTGTCGTAATCATCGACGCGATAAGCTTCGAAAGCTTCACCGAACGTTTTTAAACACAGAATCTCGTGTAAGTCATGTGTATATTTATTTTCCATAACATCATCCAGTCCATGTTGTTTAGTGTGGCAAAGTCTGGCTTCATTGAAATGTTCCGACGCAAAATGAGCGTATCTCATTGCCGCCTTAATGTGTAGTGGTCGACAAAATTTGGCCACGGCATGAGATATTTCTGGAACGACTAAAAGTCCGCTCCTGGCTGTGCGTTCAACGGGTCGATGCAACGCTATCCTTAATCAAGGGGGACGTTGCGATGAAACGAAGAACTCGGATTAACTACACGCCAGAGCCAGAAGGCGATTATCTGGGACAGATATAAGCAAGGTGATTCCCTGCATGATATCGCCAGAATGTTCGACAGATATCATTCTTCTATTATGCCCACTATCCACCAGACTGGTGGCTACCGTCCTCCCGTGCGAAAGCGGCACCGATTAGCGCTTTCGCTTGATGAAAGAGAGGAGTGGAACACCCCCTTTTGCTGGCGAAAAGGGGGTTGTAGAAGGCAAAAAAGAGGGCTTAACGTTCCATCGCAGCGCTTAATACGCTGTGCAGTAATACGTTCGCGCCTTTCGCCGACCACGACGGCAAAATGTTTTCGGCTTCGTTATGGCTGATGCCTTTAACGCACGGAATAAAGATCATACTGGCCGGGGCGATTTTACTGACATAACAGGTATCGTGCCCGGCACCGGAAACCATCGGTTTTGCTGAATAACCCAGCGCGTTGACCGCATTTTCACTTCGCGCCAGGCACGCAGCATCAAAGGCTATCGGCTCATAATCGAAAATACGCTCAACATTTGCTGACACTCCGCGGGTGGAGAGCCCCTGCGCGGCGTGATGCAGAGCCTCTTCCATGGCCTCCAGCACCTCGCTTTGTGGATGACGGAACTCTACGCTGCACACCACCCGCGACGGCACGACGTTGCGGGAGTTGGGGGTAATCTGTGCCATGCCAATCGTCGCCCGACCGTCCGGCTGGTGCTGATAGCCAATCTCTTCCACCATCAGTGCCAGCTCGGCAAAGGCGGTTAACGCATCGCGGCGGCTGTGCATCGGCGTCGTCCCCGCGTGAGCGGCGAATCCGTCCAGCGTCAGCGTGAACCAGCGCTGACCCATCGCCGCACGCACCAGTCCGATATCAATCGCTTCATCTTCCAGAATCGGTCCCTGTTCGATATGCAATTCATAGCACGCGTGTACGGGAAACGCCCGAGCGGGCATCGCGCCGCGGTAACCGATAGCATCGAGCGCTTCGCCCACCGTGACACCGGCGCTGTCGGCGCGGGCATGCGCGTAGGCTTCGCTAAACTGTCCGGTCCAGACGCCTGAGGAGAGCATCGCTGGCGCAAAACGCGCGCCTTCTTCATTCGTCCAGTTGACCAGCACAATATCGCGCTCGGTTTCGATATGGTTATCGTTGAGGGTACGCAGGAGCTCCAGCCCGGCCAGCACGCCGTAAACGCCGTCGTAATTCCCCCCCAGCGGCTGGGTATCCACATGCGATCCGGTCATGACCGGCGCGAGCGCGCGATGGCGACCCGCCCGACGGATAAACATGTTGCCCATGCTATCCACATCACAGCTGAATCCGGCCTCCAGCGCCCAGCTTTTCAGCAGATTGCGGGCGATACGGTCCTCCTCGCTCAGCGCCAGACGCGTGACACCTCCGGCAGGCGTCCCGCCGATTTGCGCCATCATCTCAAGCGTGGACCACAGACGCGGTGCGTCAACCCGGATCATGCTTTGTCCTTCCTGACGTGGTAGCGGAAATCGCAGCATTTGCCGCCCTGCATAATGGTGGTGGTGCGCGTCAGCTCAACATCCGGCGCATAGCCGACGATGAATTTCTCATCCCGCGCGCAGGAGAGCAGGTGGCCTATCTCGCCCAGCCCCATTTCGTGGTACATCTCGGCGTAGCGACAGCGGGTCACGTCATAATTGTATTGCTGGTCGTCAGCGTCGATCACTTTAACGTCCAGCGCGTTGTCTTTTTCCCACAGATACTGCAGGGCGATAAAGCTTTTCACATCCGCGCCATTCGGTTCCTGACGGGCAAAATGCGCGCCAGCGTCAATCGCCGCCTGTTCAATCGCCTCACCAATAACCGCCTGAGCGCGCGCTTTGCCTATCTCGCGCACCAGGATCTCATAAATCGGCTTAATAATTTCTGCTTCAATTTTGCGGCGGGCAAGAATGCCCAGCTCGTTATTATCACTCATCACATTGCCTCACTGCGTTACTTCGTTTTTGCGCCGCCCAGAACGGTTTGCGGCTGCCATTTACCCTCGACAACTTTGTAGACGGTAAAGGTTGGTGATGTCAGGTTGCCCTGCTTATCAAAGGCGATCTGTCCGGTGACGCCGGAATAACTGATGGCGCGCAGCGCAGGCAGATACTCTGACGGATCGACAGAGTCGGCTTTTTCCATCGCGGCAACCAGCACGCGGGTTGCGTCATAGGCGAACGGGGCATGCAGCTCGATATGGGTGTGGTAGCGCGACTGATACGCCTGTTCGAACGCTTTCCCGCCCGGCATCTGGTCGACCGGCAGACCCGGCTCCAGCGCGACAACGCCATCGCCTTCTTTCTGGGCCAGCTGCAGGAAGGTCTGGCTGACAAAACCGCCTGCGCCCATCAGCGTGGCATTCATGCCCAGCTGTTTGATACGACGCGCCAGCGGTGCCGCCTGGCTATCGACGCCGCCGAAGAAAATCAGGTCGGCGTTTTTGCTGCGAATAGCGGTTAACACCGCGCTGAAGTCGACGGTTTTGTCGTCAACGTACTGGCGATCGACGATCTTCACGCCTTGCGCTTCCAGCGATTTAATAAATTCGTCTGCCAGACCCTGACCGAAAGCGGTACGGTCGTCGATCACCGCAATGCGTTTGGCTTTCAGCGTGTTAACCGCGTATTCACCGGCAAACTGACCGCCGTCATCGTCGTGGCCCATCACGCGGAAACTGGTATCAAAACCCTGTTTGGTATAGGCATGACCGGTGGCGACGGGCGCAACCTGCGCGATCCCCGCGTCGTGATAAACACGGGCCGCCGGGATGCTGGTGCCGGTGTTCCAGTGGCCAACAACGCCAGCCACATCGCTGTCAACCAGACGCTGTGCGACGGCAACGGCGGTACGCGGATCGGACTGGTCATCTTCGGACTGCAGTTTGAAGGTCACTGCTTTGCCGCCGATGGTCGGGTGTTGTTTATTGATGTCGTCAATGGCCAGCTGCGCGCCGTTTTCGAGATCTTTGCCGATACGTGCGGACGGGCCGGTCAACGGGCCTGCGAGGCCAATGACCACGGTTTCGCTGTCGGCAGACCACGCGGCAGTTGAGGCAAAGCCACTGAGCAGAATAGCGGCGCTGAGCGCACTGATTTTTAACGTTTTCATGATGTTCCCTGGTATTGGTTGGTGTGTTAAACGGGCATCTCACCCAAATAAATTTGTGCAATCTGGTCGTCGTTCAGCAGGGCTTTTGATTCGCCATGATGAACAATACTGCCGCTGTCCATGACCCAGGCCCGATCGGTGACTTCCAGCGCCAGCCGGGCATTCTGTTCAATCAGCAGCAGAGCCACGCCGCTTTCGCGCAGCCCTTTAATCACCTGAAAAATGTTCTCGACCATCTTTGGCGCCAGCCCCATTGAGGGTTCATCAAGGATCAGCAGGCGCGGGCGACTGAGCAGGGCGCGGTTAAGCGCCAGCAGCTGTTGCTCGCCGCCCGAGAGCAGTCCGGCAAGCTGATGTTGACGCTCACCGAGGCGCGGGAAACGGTCGAAAATTTCGTCCATTTCAGTTTTAACGGTGACAGTGTCACGCCGAAGCCAGGCGCCCATCTGTAAATTTTCCAGCACGGTCATGCGCGCGAAAATTCCGCGCCCCTCCGGGACCATCACCAGCCCGTCACGCAGCAGGGCTTCTGCTTTGCGCTTACGTACCGGATGGCCGTTAAACACAATGTTGCCGCCGAAGCTTTCCAGTCCGGTGATGGCGCGCACCGTTGAGCTTTTGCCCGCGCCGTTCGCGCCTATCAGCGTCGCCTGTTCGCCTTCTTGCAGGGTGAACGAAACGTCGCGCACCGCCTGAATGCCGCCGTAGTGAACGTCAAGACGTTCCACTTTCAGTAACTCAGACATGAACGTTCCCTCCCAGCCAGGCGGCGAGCACCGCCGGATCCCGACGCACGGTATCGGGTGTACCGGTCGCCAGCGTTTTGCCGTAATCCAGCACCGTCAGGCGGTCGCAGATGCCCATCACCAGTTTGACGTCGTGCTCGATCATCAGCAGGGTTTTCCCGTCATCGCGGATCCGCATCAGCAGTTCTCCGAGCGCGTTTTTTTCCGCGGCATTCATACCGGCGGCGGGTTCGTCCAGAGCCAGCAGCAGCGGGTCGGTCGCCAGCGCGCGGGCGATTTCCAGACGACGCTGATGCCCGTAAGCCAGATCGCAGGCGCGATAGTGGGCGAATTTCGCGATCCCGGTGTATTCCAGCCAGTGCCAGGCCTGCTCGCGAGTTTGCGCTTCTTCTTCGCGGGCGCGTCGGTGGCGGGTCAGCGCCGCCCACAGCCCGTTACGGGTGCGGACGTGGCGACCCACCATCACATTTTCCAGCACCGACATTTCATTAAACAGGCGTACGTTCTGGAACGTGCGGGCAATCCCTGCGGCGGTGACTTTCTCGATCTGCTTTGGAAAATAGGGTTGATCGGCGATCGAAAACTCGCCGCTGTCCGCCGGGTAAAGCCCGGTAATCAGGTTAAAGCAGGTGGTTTTCCCGGCGCCGTTTGGCCCGATCAGGCCATAAATTTCTCCGGCGTTGATCGACAGCGAGACATCGTCAACGGCGGTCAGGCCGCCGAAGCGTTTGGACATGTTGCGGACGCTTAACAGGCTCATGCCTTGACCTCCTTGTGGCGAACCGGCCAGATCCCGGAAGGGCGCAGCAGCATCACCAGCACCAGAGCCAGGCCGTAGAACAGCTGACGCAGAATTTCCGGATCAATCAGGACAGTGCCAAACAGCGCCTGCTGGACCGGGGCCGCCTGGCTGCGCAGGATTTCCGGCAGCGCGGTCAGCAGCACCGCGCCGAGGATCACCCCGGGGATGTGCCCCATACCGCCCAGAACCACCATCGCCAGCACGGCAATGGATTCCTGAAGAGTGAAGGATTCCGGCGATACGAAGCCCTGGAACGCGCCGAACAGCGCCCCCGCGACGCCGCCAAATGAAGCGCCCATCGCAAATGCCAGCAGCTTGTAGTTGCGCACATTGATACCCATCGCCCGCGCCACGTCTTCATCTTCACGAATGGCGTGCCAGGCGCGGCCAATGCGAGAGTGTTGCAGGCGCAGGCAGACAAAAATAATGGCGACGATGACCAGCATCAGCAGGTAATACCAAAGCCACAGGGCCGGCACTTTGACGCCGAACCAGTGATAAACACCGCTGAACTTGAGGCCGAACAGATTCAGCGTATCCACGCCGGTAATGCCTTTCGCGCCGTTGGTGATGTTTACCGGGCGATCGAGATTACGCATCAGAATACGGATGATCTCGCCAAAACCGAGGGTAACTATCGCCAGATAATCGCCCCGCAGTTTCAGCGTTGGCGCGCCAAGGACAATCCCGCACACCGCCGCGACCAGCGCGGCAATCGGGATAATCAGCAGATAAGAGGTGTGCAGCCCGTCCGGGAACCAGACGGCGAGGATCGGAAACGTCTCCAGCAGATGCGGCGACGCCAGTAGGGCTGCCAGATACGCCCCGACGGCGTAGAAGGCAATAAATCCCATATCCAGCAGGCCGGTGTAGCCCACGACAATGTTCAGCCCGAGCGCCAGCATGATGTAGAGCAGGGCGAAGTCGATGACCCGCACCCAGTAGTTGCCGCCAAGCTGGCTCGCCACGACAGGGGCGATCAGCAGTGCGAGGACAAACAGAGTCATCCCGGACCAGAACCGCCGTGTGGTGGCAGGCGCCTGTAGTTGTGCCGTTGTCATAGTTTCTCCTAGGCCCTGTGCGCCACGCGTTCGCCCAGAAGACCTGCCGGACGGAAGACCAATACCAGGATCAGCACGATGAACGCGAAGACATCCTGATAGTTGCTGCCAAACACCCCGTTGGTCAGCTCGCCAAGATAGCCAGCGCCGAGGGCTTCGATAATGCCGAGCAGGATCCCGCCAATCATTGCGCCGCGAATATTGCCAATTCCTCCCAGCACCGCGGCGGTAAAGGCTTTAATGCCGGGTAAAAAACCCATTGAGAAGCTGGCGTTGCCGTAGTTGCTGGCCATCATGACGCCCGCGAGTGCGGCAAAAATGCCTCCGATGGCAAAGGTCAGGGTGATGATGGCGTTCGGGTTGACGCCCATCAGCGTGGCGACACGCGGATTTTCCGCCACCGCGCGCATCCCGCGCCCGAGACGGGTGTATTCCACCAACAGCCAGAGTGCGGTCATCACAATCAGCGCCAGCGCCACGGTCACGATGCCGGTGACGGTCACAATGGCCGGCGGGTGTGCCTCGCTGCCGGAGGTCACGGCAATCGGGTCCATAGGCAGGATTTGCGGGAACATCAGCGGGTTGCGGGTCCAGATAATCATCGCCACGGTTTGCAGTAACACCGACACGCCGATGCCGGAGATCAGCGGTGCCAGACGCGGCGCGTTGCGCAGCCGACGATAGGCGAAGCGTTCGACCGCCATCGCCAGCAGCGCACAGACCGCCATCGCGATCGCCAGTGCGAAGCCCAGCTGTAACAGCAGCGGCATGTGCGGAAACGTGTTGTTGAGGGCGTTAATCGCCGACAGCGTGGTGAGCGCGCCGACCATCAGAATATCGCCGTGGGCAAAGTTAATAATGCGCAAAATGCCATACACCATGGTATAGCCCAGCGCGATCAGGGCGTAGATGCTGCCCAGCATGACGCCATTGATCAGTTGTTGTATGAGAGTGTCCAACGTTCCTACCCGACAAATTGCTCTTTCAGCGGGTAACATCCAATAATTGAATTAAATTGTAAAATACGCATATATTATTTCTTATGATATTTAGAGATTGATTTATCGCGATGATTTTAAAGAGAATAGTGAAAATGCCGTTGTGCGCTAACACACCAATGAAATCAACATATGAATAAAACAGAACAATCACCAGGGCTGCCTGCGTATGCCGAGAGCCGTCTGGCGAACGATCCTCCGTTGCGAGCGGTACGCGCTTTCGAGGCGATAGCGCGATTAGGCAGCGTGACACAGGCGGCGCAGGAGATGGCGATTTCGCCTTCGGCGGTCAGTCATCAGCTCAAGGTGCTGGAAGGTTATCTGCAAATGCCGCTCACCGAGCGCCAGGGGCGCAGGCTGATCCTGAGCCAGCAGGGACGAGACTATTACCGCTCCATCCGCGCGGCGTTTAACGTCCTGCGTCAGGCGACGGAACATCTGGTGGAGCAGGCGCAGACCCGGCAGGTGACGATCAGCCTGATCCCGCTGTTTGGGATGGGATGGTTTATTCCACGTCTGCCGGCGTTTATGCGGGCTAACCCGCAAACCGAGATCAATGTGGTGTATGCCAACCACCGAAACTACCTGAGCGACGCGTCAGATATGTCGATTCGCTTTGGTAACGGTCAGTGGGCGGGCTATCAAAGCGAAAAGCTGATTTCCGGTCAGATGGTGCCGGTGTGTAGCCGCGCATTTTTACGCGTACATGGACATATTGATACCCCGGAACAGCTGCTGCAAATGCCGCTGCTGCACGATGAAGAACGCAGCACCTGGCAGCAGTGGTTTATCCAGCAGGGCGTTAAACGACCGCCGCGCCGCAGCGGGCCGATGTTTGAGGACGGTTTGCTGACGCTGGCAGGCGTGCAGGCCGGGCTGGGATGTGCGCTGATGCGCGAGCCGTTGATCGCGCCGTATCTTGAAAACGGCGAACTGGTCAAAATATTTGATGCGGCCATCGAGGACGGGCGCGACTATTACCTGTGCGTCCGTCAGGATTCCGAGATGACGCAGGACGGCAAGCTGCTGCAATCCTGGCTGCGCCGCGCGGCGGGCAGCAGTGAGGCTACGACGTAAATGAGCAGATCTTGTCCAGCGCTTCGATCTCGGTGCCGCTGAATCGGGCGTATTGGCCGGTGAGTCGCCAGAAGGCCGGTTGTGTTTCCGTGTAAATTTCGGCGGCCAGCACCAGCCGACGGCGCTCGTCTTCGTTCAACTCCAGCAGCGTCCACGGCACAAAATAGCGACCGGTTGGGGTGAGCTCAAACCATAGCGGGCAGCCGCAGCCGGGACAAAACCAGCGTTCACCACGAGCGGAAGAGGAAAAGTGTGACGGGGCTATCGAGCCTTGTTCCACGTCGGGTTTGCCCTGAGTTTCCAGATACATGGCAATTCCACCCGACCATTTCTGGCACAGGGTGCAGTGGCAGGCATACACATCGAGGGCGTCGATGTTCACGCTGAAATGGCTCATCCCACATAAACAGCGTCCAGTATAACGTTGCATGGCGTACTCCTTTATCACGCCAGGTGACCGCGACAAAAAAAGCCAGCCGCAAGGGCTGGCCTCTTTAACAGACAAATTCTTAGAACTGGTAGGTCAGACCCAGTGCAACGATGTTGTCGGTCGCGATTTTCGCATCGTTGGTGAATTTGTTGTCGTCCAGCAGGTTGATTTTGTAATCAACGTAGGTAGACATGTTTTTGTTGAAGTAGTAGGTTGCGCCCACTTCGATGTATTCAACCAGATCCTGGTCGCCGTAATTTTCGATGTCTTTACCTTTGGATTTCAGGTAAGCCACGGACGGACGCAGGCCGAAGTCGAACTGGTACTGCGCCACCATTTCGAAGTTCTGTGCTTTGTTCGAAATGTAGTCTTTACCGAACGTCGTCATGTTACGCGTTTCGGAATAGGTGGTCGCCAGGTAGATGTTGTTCGCATCGTATTTCAGACCCGCAGCCCAAACTTCGGCATTGTCACCGGACGCATTCAGAGAGTTGACTGCCGCTGCGCGAACCTGCTCATCAGTACGGTCAGATTTTGCATAGGTTGCACCTGCTGCAAAACCGTCGAATTCATAAGTTGAGGACAGACCCCAGCCATCGCCGTTCGCTTTGCTGATGTCAGCGCCGTAGTTATTGTCGTTGGTACGATCGTTTTTACCCTGGTACTGGGCCGCAAAGTTCAGGCCGTCCACCAGACCGAAGAAGTCGTTGTTACGGTAGGTTGCCACGCCGGTAGTACGGCCGGTCATGAAGACGTCAGTCTGAGTCCAGGTGTCACCGCCGAATTCTGGCAGTACGTCGGTCCATGCGCCGATGTCGTATGCCACACCGTAGTTACGACCGTAGTCGAAAGAGCCGAATTCGTTGAATTTCAGACCCGCGAACGCCAGACGCGTTTTGTTGCCATCATCGCCGTTGGATTCGTCGTTATTGCCTTTGAACTCATATTCCCACTGACCGTAACCGATCAGCTGGTCGTTGATCTGAGTTTCACCTTTGAAGCCCAGACGCACGTAAGTTTTGTCGCCGTCGTTGCTGGTGTCGTCAGAGAAATAGTGCAGACCTGTTACTTTACCGTACAGATCCAGCTTGTTACCGTCTTTGTTAAATACTTCGGCAGCATTTACCGCACCGGCCGCCAACAGGGTAGTCACTGCCACTGCAACTAATTTAAGTTTCATTCTAATAATCCTTATAATTTTCTTTGGGTATTTCCTGAGCCATTCATAAACGTTTTCTAAACGAAGTCGTTCGTCAATGGCAGGCTATTTTTAAAATTCTTGTCGCTTCCTTTCAATAATAAGTTTCAAATTATTACCTATAATTTCAAGGAGTGTGATGGAGATCGGATTAAACAGCCGAAATAACGCAGGATTGTTTATTTCTTATGCTTTTAAATATTATTTCCGGTTAATTATCATTAATCTCTATATAGTTTTGTTGAGTTTTAATTGTGGCAGGTGATTATCAGTGATAACGGATGCATCAGGCTAATTTGATTAATTTCATTGCGTTAAAACAGCAGGTTATGAAACAGGAGGGTGGGAAACAGGCAGGGTTTAGTGAAATGTTTAGTGATAAACTATTGCGCGCCTGGTTATATATGGCGGGATTATTTTAAGGTTATTAATTCCCGTGCGTTGTCAGTTTATGTCAATAACAATGTAAGAAGACGTTACAGCAGGGAGAATATAAACAGATTTTAAATGTAAACACGATGTAATAAATGAATATTCTGACGCACGATCACATTTTAAGGCGCGGCTGAATAAAACCGCGGAGGGAAATCCTCCGCCGGCAGATTATTGGCGCTTATTTCGCGTGGCATACCAGCACAGCAGGGAACCCGCACACACCATCAGCGCCCCTTGCCAGAACGTGAAGGAGAGCGGGGCGTTGAGCAGAACAGCGGCCAGCGCGGCCGAGAGGACAGGGGTGAAATAGGAGGTGGTGGCCAGCACCGAAACATTGCCATGCAGAATGCCAATATTCCACGACGCGTAGCCAAAGCCCAGCGCAATACCGCACATCAACAGCTTAATGACCACCGGAAAACTAAACACCATTTCAGGCTGATCGCTGAACGCAAATTTCAGCCACAGCGTCAGCGCGGTGAGCAATACAAACAGCGTGATGCCGTTCTGGCCTTTGGCATATTTAGTGGTTACCGTGCAGTAAATCGCCCAAATAAATGCACCCGCAAATGCCAGCCCATAGCTCAGGGGATTTGAAACAATATTGCTGATAATCTCATCAATATGCAGTCCTTGTTCACCGCCGACGACCCAGGCCACGCCCACGAGCGAAATCAATAATCCGGGGATCACCCACAGGTTCGATTTTTGACCATTAAACAGAATGGCAAACACAATCGTCAGGCTTGGCCACAGATAATTGACCATTCCCACTTCTATTGCCTGATGCCGGGTGTTGGCATAACCCAGCGAAAGCGCGAGGCATATTTCATAGCTGACAAACAACACGCTACCGGCAATAAGATAGCCCTTTGAGAAGCGTCTGATATCGGGAAATCCGACGGTCAATAAACAGAGTAAACCACTGAGGGTATAAATCATGGCCGCACCGCCTACCGGGCCAAGTCCTTCACTCACCCCACGAATCAGCCCCACCATCGTGCTCCATAATACAATCGCAGCCAGGCCAATCAGTGTTGCTCTTTTTTTATCCATCACGGTTTCCACAGGCATCTCAATTCAGGGGCAAATTTATAGCACTCTTTCGGGCGGGGCGGCGAATGAATCTGCCGGTGGCTAACTCAAAAGGATTAATCAAACCCGCCAGGACTGACTATTAAGGGGGCGATGATTGATGAGATTGATTTGACGCAAATAAAACAGGGGCTTTGCTGATAGTTTGCGGCGCGAAGTCTTATTTATATAACGAGGACAACAATGGACGTCAGCCGCAGAAAGTTTTTTAAAATCTGCGCGGGCGGTATGGCCGGAA
Organism: Enterobacteriaceae bacterium RIT714; assembly: GCA_009668015.1. Taxonomy (GTDB): domain Bacteria; phylum Pseudomonadota; class Gammaproteobacteria; order Enterobacterales; family Enterobacteriaceae; genus Enterobacter. The sequence goes on along the minus strand of WJYB01000001.1, from coordinate 561,440 downwards.
CAACAGCTGCTGCACTGGGATTTATGCCCAAAATGGCGCTGGCTCAATCGCGCAACTATAAACTGCTGCGTGCCAAAGAGATCCGTAACACCTGCACATACTGCTCCGTGGGATGCGGGCTACTAATGTATAGCCTGGGCGATGGCGCGAAGAACGCCAAAGAAGCGATTTATCATATCGAAGGGGATGCGGATCATCCGGTGAGCCGCGGGGCGCTCTGCCCGAAAGGCGCGGGTCTGCTGGATTATGTCCACAGCGACAACCGTCTGCGTTACCCGGAATATCGTGCGCCAGGCTCTGATAAATGGCAGCGTATTTCCTGGAATGATGCCTTCACCCGCATCGCTAAATTAATGAAAGATGACCGCGACGCCAACTTCGTTGAGAAGAATGAGCAGGGCGTTACGGTCAATCGCTGGCTCTCCACCGGGATGCTTTGTGCCTCTGCGGCGAGTAATGAAACGGGCATGCTGACGCAAAAATTTGTGCGCTCCCTCGGCATGCTGGCGGTTGATAACCAGGCGCGCGTCTGACACGGACCAACGGTAGCAAGTCTTGCTCCAACATTTGGTCGCGGTGCGATGACCAACCACTGGGTTGATATCAAAAACGCTAACGTCGTGGTGGTGATGGGCGGTAACGCTGCCGAAGCCCATCCGGTGGGATTCCGCTGGGCGATGGAAGCCAAAAACAATAACGACGCCACGCTGATCGTCGTCGATCCGCGTTTTACACGTACGGCTTCGGTGGCGGATATCTATGCGCCGATTCGCTCCGGTACGGACATTACTTTCCTGTCCGGCGTACTGCTGTATCTGATTGAAAACGACAAAATCAACGCCGAGTACGTTAAACACTACACCAACGCCAATCTGCTGGTGCGGGACGATTTTGCCTTTGATGACGGGCTGTTCAGCGGCTATGACGAGAACAAACGTCAGTATGATAAATCGAGCTGGAACTATCAGTTCGATGAAAATGGCTATGCCAAACGCGATGAAACCCTGACCGATCCGCGCTGCGTATGGAACCTGCTGAAACAGCACGTTTCCCGTTATACGCCGGACGTCGTGGAAAACATTTGCGGTACGCCAAAAGCCGATTTCCTGAAAGTGTGTGAAGTGCTGGCCTCGACCAGTGCGGCGGACAGAACCACCACGTTCCTGTATGCGCTGGGCTGGACGCAGCACACGGTGGGTGCGCAGAACATCCGTACCATGGCGATGATCCAGCTGTTGCTGGGGAATATGGGGATGGCCGGCGGCGGCGTGAATGCGCTGCGTGGTCACTCGAATATTCAGGGCCTGACCGATCTCGGCCTGCTCTCCACCAGTCTGACCGGTTATCTGACGCTGCCTTCGGAAAAACAGACCGATCTCCAGAGCTATCTGGCGGCTAACACGCCAAAAGCGACGTTGCCCGATCAGGTGAACTACTGGAGCAACTATCCGAAGTTCTTTGTCAGCCTGATGAAATCTTTCTACGGCGATGCGGCGCAGAAAGAGAATGACTGGGGCTATGAGTGGTTGCCGAAATGGGACCAGGCTTACGACGTCATCAAGTATTTCAACATGATGGATAAGGGCAACGTCACCGGCTATATCTGCCAGGGCTTTAACCCGGTCGCCTCCTTCCCGGATAAAAACAAAGTTGTCCGCAGCTTAAGCAAGCTGAAATACATGGTGGTGATTGATCCGCTGGTGACAGAAACCTCTAACTTCTGGCAGAACCACGGTGAAATGAACGATGTGGATACGGCGTCGATTCAGACTGAAGTATTCCGTCTGCCATCGACCTGTTTTGCGGAAGAAGACGGGTCTATCGCTAACTCCGGTCGCTGGCTGCAGTGGCACTGGAAAGGGCAAGATGCACCGGGTGAAGCGCGTAATGACGGCGAAATTCTTGCCGGCATTTACCATCGCCTGCGCGATATGTATCGCAACGAAGGCGGCAAAGGCGCTGAGCCTCTGCTGAAAATGAGCTGGGACTATAAGCGCCCGGATCATCCGGAGTCGGAGGAAGTGGCCAAAGAGAACAACGGCTATGCGCTGGCAGATCTCTTTGATGCGAACGGCACGCTGCTGGCGAAGAAAGGCCAGCTGCTGAACAGCTTTGCGCTGCTGCGTGATGACGGCTCGACGGCATCATCCTGCTGGATCTACGCCGGAAGCTGGACCGAGCAGGGCAACCAGATGGCCAACCGCGATAACGCCGATCCATCCGGATTAGGCAATACGCTGGGCTGGGCCTGGGCGTGGCCGATGAACCGACGGGTGCTGTATAACCGCGCTTCTGCGGATATTAACGGTAAGCCGTGGGATCCGAAGCGAATGCTGATCGCGTGGAACGGGACGAAATGGACCGGGAACGATATCCCGGACTTTAATACCGCCGCGCCGGGCAGCGCCACCGGGCCATTTATCATGCAGCCAGAAGGGCTGGGTCGTCTGTTTGCCCTCGATAAGCTGGCGGAAGGACCCTTCCCGGAACATTACGAACCGATGGAAACGCCGCTGGGAACTAATCCGCTGCATCCGAATGTAGTGTCAAGCCCGGTCGTTCGCCTGTATGAAGACGATGCGTTGCGTTTAGGTAAGAAAGATAAGTTCCCGTACGTCGGGACCACTTATCGTCTGACTGAACATTTCCATACCTGGACCAAGCACGCGCGGCTCAATGCCATTGCGCAGCCGGAACAGTTTGTCGAAATCAGCGAGACGCTGGCCAGTGCGAAGGGGATCGCGAATGGCGATCGCGTGAAGGTGAGCAGTAAACGCGGCTTTATTCGCGCCGTGGCGGTGGTGACCCGTCGCCTGCAAACGCTTCAGGTGAATGGTCAGCAGGTGGAAACCGTGGGGATCCCGCTGCACTGGGGCTTTGAAGGGGTGGCGCAGAAAGGTTATCTCGCCAATACCCTGACGCCAAACGTCGGCGATTCCAACTCGCAAACGCCGGAATATAAGGCGTTTCTGGTTAACATCGAGAAAGCGTAAGGAGCGCTACAATGGCAATGGAAACACAAGACATTATCAAACGCTCCGCGACCAACTCCATGACTCCCGCGCCTCGTGCGCGGGATTACAAGGCGGAAGTGGCTAAGCTGATTGATGTCTCTTCCTGCGTGGGCTGCAAAGCCTGCCAGGTCGCCTGTTCAGAGTGGAATGATATTCGCGATGAGGTCGGGCACTGCGTTGGCGTTTACGATAATCCGGCGGATTTAAGCGCTAAATCCTGGACGGTCATGCGTTTTAGCGAAACCGATCAAAACGGCAAGCTTGAGTGGCTGATCCGTAAAGATGGCTGCATGCACTGCGAGGATCCTGGCTGTCTGAAAGCCTGCCCGTCGGCCGGTGCAATTATTCAGTATGCCAATGGTATCGTCGATTTTCAGCAGGACAACTGCATCGGGTGTGGCTACTGCATCGCCGGTTGCCCATTCAATGTTCCGCGGCTGAATAAAGAGGATAACCGGGTCTACAAATGCACGCTGTGCGTGGATCGTGTCAGCGTCGGGCAGGAGCCTGCCTGCGTGAAAACCTGTCCGACCGGGGCTATTCATTTCGGTACCAAAAAAGAGATGCTTGAGGTGGCCCAGGAGCGTGTCGACAAGCTGAAAGCGCGCGGCTACGAGCATGCCGGGATTTACAACCCGCAGGGGGTAGGCGGAACGCATGTGATGTATGTCTTGCATCATAATGACCAGCCGGAGCTGTATCACAATCTGCCAAAAGATCCGGCGATTGATACGTCCATTAGTCTGTGGAAAGGGGCCTTAAAACCACTGGCCGCAGCGGGCTTTATCGCCACCTTTGCCGGGCTTATCTATCACTACATTGGCATCGGACCCAATAAAGAGGTGGATGATGACGAGGAGGATCATCATGAGTAAGTCATGGATTGTGCGCACGAAGTTTATCGACCGCGCCTGTCACTGGACGGTGGTGATCTGCTTCTTCCTGGTGGCGGTCTCGGGTATTTCGTTCTTCTTCCCGACGCTGCAATGGCTGACCGAGACCTTCGGGACGCCGCAGATGGGGCGGATCCTGCATCCATTCTTTGGGGTGCTGATATTCGTGGCGCTGATGTTTATGTTTGTCCGCTTTGTGCATCACAACATTCCGGACAAGCAGGATATTCCGTGGGTAAAGGGCATTGTTGAAGTCCTGAAAGGGAATGAACATAAAGTCGCGAAAGTCGGTAAATATAATGCCGGACAAAAGATGATGTTCTGGACCATCATGAGCATGATTTTTGTTTTGCTGGTGTCGGGCGTGATTATCTGGCGTCCGTACTTTGCTCATTATTTCCCGATTCAGGTGATTCGCTACAGCCTGCTGATCCATGCCACGTCAGCCATTATTTTGATCCATGCCATCCTGATCCATATGTATATGGCATTCTGGGTTAAAGGGTCGATTAAAGGGATGATTGAAGGGAAGGTGAGCCGTCGTTGGGCGCAGAAACACCATCCTCGCTGGTATCGTGATGTCGAGCGCATGGAAGCGAAGAACGAGAGTACCAAAGGTATGAAGTAAATCGCTTTCAGCGATACGTCAAGCGTATCCCCCGCAGCGGAAAACTATCCGCTGCGGGGGATAAAAGAAAAGGGTGGCTCTGCAACAAAATCTAATGTGGGCCGTCTGTCCGTAAGCCACAAACTATCATAAATAGTAATATATTAACTAAATGAATAACGTTAAATAAAAATCGTTAATAAAAAGAATAAACTGAGACTTTAAAGATAATCCTGGATTACTTGAACCTGTTAGTATTTAGCAGGTAGATTGATAATTTCTTTTAAAACTCCATTATTTAATACAATGTAGCCACCCGCTTTTAACTGGGCAAGAATGCGCATGATACCGCTGCGTGAAAGCTGGGTTTTACTGCGAATGTATTTCTCAGCCGTAATGTTGTCGCGAATCGCGGGTGACAGGCTCATTAGCTCAATCAGCTGAAAACGAATCGCTTCGTAGGCGCTGGGCGAGGTGATATGCGTCATATGCACGAAAAGCGAACTGGCAAGCACCTGCATGTGCTTAGCGAAAATTTCCCATAAATTATTATCTTCAATGATTTTTATCAGATCTGGATAGCTGATGTGCGCAATCTCGGAGACCGCGGCAACCCGGAAGGAAAGCTCCAGACTGCCCGTTTCCGGGACTAAACCTCGGATACTGGGTGCTTCAAATACGCCGATAAGCACATCTTCCGGCTGGCGATAAAGATGGATAACCCCCGTGCGAACGAGGTAGCAGTTACGGACTTCGGGAGACTGCATACGTAACCATGTCCCCACCGGATATGTTTTATATTTCACATAAGAATCAAGTTTCTCAAAGAATATATCCGTGTAAGGAGACCTTAACATGCTTAATGGTCGAGAAGGGTTCATTTTTTTTGTCATGATTGCGAATTAGAGTAACCTGTGTTTTTAGTATTGTAGCATAGACTCCAGATTGCACCAATCCTGCGCTACACCTTGCTTACAGGGTGAATGCTTATACATTCAAAGTACTTTCACTCCCAGTTTTGTCGAGTTATTGAACTTTAGATTTAGCTTATTGCGTGATAAAAACCCTTTGTAATCATGTAAGTAATAAAGTGGGATGGAGCCTGAATTCATGTCTACTTTTAGACTTTGTGTTAGTGGAACCATTATTTGTTTTAATTCAAAATGCTTTCCATCGAAACGAATACGGAAATAATATTAATTTCGTAAATGCTTTTTCGATTCAACAGGGATTGCCTATTTAATGTGAAGACACTTTAAATAAACAATCATTTAAACTGAAACACACCAACCGTAAATAAAGGTAACGTCGTACAATATAATTGATTGTCGGTGTTCTGATATTTTGGCAAATTTATCTAGGAATGTTATATGAAAAAGACTTTCATTGCCACTGCTATTGCAGCTGTATCTGTATTATCTTCTGCCTCTGTATTGGCATCTGACGGCACCATTAATTTCACCGGTGAAGTTTTGGATTCAGCCTGTACTGTAGATATCGGTGCGAATAATACAATGGAAGTTTCAATGGGTAGCGTTGCTAAATCCGCGTTTACCGGCAAAGGTTCAACAGCGTCCGCGACTAAGTTTAATCTGAAGCTTACCAAGTGCCCGACCACTGTCACCAGCGCAACGGTGAAGTTTGATGGTACTGCTTACGCTGGCGATGACAGCGTTCTGGCACTGACCACTGAAACTGGCGTGGCAACTGGCGTGGGTATTCAGCTTTCTGACTCCTCTAATAAAGTTGTGACTCTGTTTACACCAAGCAGCAGCATGACTTTGGCTGAAGGGGACAACGTGCTGCCATTCGTTGCTCGTTATATTCAGCAAGCTGCAGCTGTAACCGCTGGCCCAGCAAACTCAGTTGCTCAGTTCACTGTGAACTATAACTAATAAATTTTCTTTTCCCAAAGAATCTGATATTCGGGCTGATTTTTATTGGCCCGTTTTTTTCTTAAAGGTGAACATATGAAATTACTCCATAAAACTATCCTCGCCGGATTACTGGCTGTTATGGGTTCAACTGCCGTTAATGCAGGCGTCGTCATCGGTGGCACCCGTGTTATTTATGATGGTGGAAAAAAGGAAGCTTCACTGAGTGTCAATAACGCCGACAACGTACCGTATCTGATTCAGTCATGGATTGATATGCCAAATGGTGGCGCTGAGAAAGCTCCCTTTATTATTACTCCGCCGCTATATCGTCTCGATCAAGGGCAGAAGAATATGATGCGAATTGTTCGTGCTGGAGCTGTTCCCGAAGATAAAGAGTCGATGTTCTGGTTGAATGTAAAATCCATCCCATCTGCTGAGAAAAAAGAAAACACTCTCCAGGTTGCGGTTAAAACACGTATTAAGCTTATCTATCGTCCAACTGTGTTGGCGGGAAGTTCGCCTGAAGCAATGGCGGATAAATTAATATGGCAGAAATCAGGTAATGACATTCAGGTTACAAATCCCACTAATTATTACATGAACTTTAATGAAATAAACGTTAGTGGAAAAAAAGTGTTGGACGTGACATATGTTGCACCGGGCACATCAGCACGCTTTGCTTTACCTGCTGGCGTAAGTGGCGGGCAGGTGACGTTCAAATTAATCAGCGATTATGGTAGTGCAGGTGATGCACATAAATCATCAATTTAACTAACCAATTGACTTAAATAATATTACAGGGCAGTTCGAACAAAACAGGTTTCTGCTTGTTCCAAAAGGGGCTTTACTTTAATGAATTCGGAATTCAGAAGTGTACATTTCAGATATGCGCGTCTGGCGGCTTTGATTGCATTATCTTTACCATCGGTAATGCATCCAGGCTACGCACGTGAATATTTTAACCCAGCGCTACTGGAAGTTGATAACCCTTCTTCAAGAGGAACTGACCTTTCGGGTTTTGAAGAAGGCTCTCAGGCACCTGGTAAATATCGCGTCGACGTAATTATCAATGACCAAATGGTGGATACACGGGAAATTGAATTCAAATCCGTTAAGTTAGCCAACGGCGATGAAAACCTGCAGCCTTGTATCACAGTTGGCTTGTTGCAAAACTACGGGATCAAAACAAACCTGTTCCCGGAATTAGGCAAAGAGGCCGAGTGTGCGAACCTGGCTGCAATTCCGCAAGCAAAAGCAGAATTCCTTTTTAGCGCACAGAAATTGGTGTTCAGTATTCCACAGGCGGCACTTTCACCAGAAGCCCGTGGCTATGTCGCACCTGATATGTGGGATGAGGGCATCCCCGCAGTATTGCTCAACTATAGCCTGACTGGTGATAACACTTCCGCACGTAAAGGCAATGGTAAGGATACCAACAGCCAATACGCTAACCTGCGTCCTGGGGTGAACCTTGGAGCGTGGCGGTTGCGTAATTACACGACCTGGAATCGGGATACTGATGGGCAGGACAAATGGGACACTGTTTATACTTACGCTCAGCGCAATATCGTTGCTCTGAAAAGTCAGTTAACACTGGGTGACAGTTCATCCCCGTCCGATGTCTTTGACAGTATTCCTTTCCGCGGTGCTCAGTTGGCATCTGATGATGACATGCTGCCAGATAGCCTGAAGGGTTATGCGCCAGTGGTTCGTGGTATCGCGCGGACCAATGCGCAAATTGTTATCCGGCAAAATGGTTATATCATTTACCAGAGCTATGTTGCACCTGGCTCGTTTGAAATCACCGATATGTACCCAACGGGTGGCTCCGGTGACCTGAACGTGACAATTAAAGAGGCTGACGGTAGTGAGCAGAATTTTGTCGTACCATTCGCCTCAGTACCTGTCTTACAGCGTGAAGGGCATCTGAAATACAGCGTGACCGGCGGTCAGTATCGCTCCTACAACAGTGATGTTGACGAAACGCCGATGGCGCAAGGAACGGCAATCTATGGTCTACCTCATGGTTTCACGATTTACGGTGGTATCCAGGAGTCCAGCCATTATCAGTCTCTTGCTGCCGGTGTAGGTAAAAACATGGGTGATATCGGTGCAATTTCTGCCGATGTGACTCAGGCCTGGTCAACGCCGAAGGATCAGATAAAAGAGAGCGGCCAGTCATGGCGAATCCGCTATGCGAAAAACTTCGCCGAAACAGGAACCAACTTCTCGATTGCCGGGTATCGCTATTCAACAGCTGGCTACTACGACATGCAGGAAGTTCTGGATTCCTATGGTGATCAAAGTGCGCTCCAGGATCGTCGACGTAACCGCGCGGAATTAACCGTTAGCCAGACGCTGGGCGAAAACTTTGGGGCCCTGACCGCCAGCGCGGTGAAAGAAGATTACTGGAATGACGGTAAGTCAATGGAGTCCTATGGCCTGAGTTACAACAACTCATGGAAAGGGATCTCCTATGGCATGAACTATAGCTATAACAAAAATGGCTACGGCAGCGGTGATAACGGTAGCGAGCGTTATGATAAAGACCAGATCTTCGCCTTTAACATCAGCATTCCGTTGGATCGCTTCCTGAGCAATACCTATGCTAACTACAGCATGAGTAGCAGTAAACAAGGTAACACCACTCATACGGTGGGTATGAGTGGTACTGCGCTGCAAGGCAATGCGCTGAGCTGGAACGTTCAGGAAGGTTATGGAACCGGCGGCATGGGCAGCAACGGTAACGTCAATGCTGATTACCGTGGCACCTATGGCGAAGTGAACGGTGGCTATAGCTATGACGAAAGCTCTGAACGTATGAACTACGGTATCTCAGGCGGTATTCTGGCGCATGAAAATGGCGTGACCTTTGCTCAACCGTTTGGCGAAACTATTGCGCTTGTCAAAGCGCCTGGCGCAGGCGGAGTAGGTATCTCTAACCAGACCGGTGCCAGTACAGACTTCCGTGGTTATACCGTTGTCAGCAATATGTCACCATATCGTAAAAACGATATTGCCCTCGACACAGAAACGATGCCGGATGATGTCGAACTTGAGTTAACCACCAAAACAGTGGTACCGACTCGTGGGGCTGTGGTTCGTGCAGACTATAACGCGAATGTGGGCCTGAGAGTCCTCATGACCTTGATGCGAGCCAATGGGCAGCCGGTACCATTTGGCGCAACGGTGACGGTCGACGGTAGCCAGGATTCGCAAGGATTTATTGTGGGTGATGCGGGACAAGTTTATCTCTCAGGATTAAATAGCAGCGGAAAATTACTCGTAGGTTGGGGTAAGGACGCTGAACAACAATGTAATCTTAGCTACTCCTTAGCAGAAGACAAAAAACGAAACGGCATAATTACAGCTGTTGAAGTATGTAATTAATTTTTTCATCATGAAAGAACATATTATGAAACGAATTTTAATATTTACAGCATTCCTGATGGTATTATTTTCATACAATGTCAATGCAACCTGTTCCAGGGTAGCAGTGCAAACAACGACATCGTCATTAGGGAATACCATCGTGCAAAGAGACGCACCGATTGGGTCAGTGATCAATACGTTAGTAACGCCGACTGCTACTTATTACGGCTTTGACTGTACTGGGATGGATACATTTGGGTTATATTTAGATTATTCATCAACACTGAGTTCTCAAGGTGAGCATATCTATGATACGAATGTCGCCGGTGTAGGAATAAGAATGTTTAACGGAGGAACGAATGGCAAGAATTTTGATAATCCTCAAAGTACTGTACAAAATAGTCAGACTGAAGACTGGGCGTATGATGGTGCGACAATACAGTTGATTAAAACAGGTGACATAAAATCAGGTGAGTTGAAATCGGGTACCATTGGTACGGTTCGCCTGCTGGGATATGATACAAATTATCATGATGGAGTATATATCAAAACAACAGGCGGGACGGTAACGCAATTAGCGTGTACCATTACTACGCCAAGTCTCACATTCCCAATTGGTACTGTCCCGTTATCCGAGTTTGGTTCTACCGTGGGTTTTACGGCAAAAGAAACCAACAGCCAAAATCTGGGATTAAATTGCGATAAAGATGCAAATATTAATGTTTCGCTCAACGGGACCCAGAATCCGGATGTCAGCACCACCAGCGTATTAGCCCTGACCGGGCAGGGTGATTCAGGGACTGCCAAAGGCGTAGGCATACAATTGTTATATAACGACACACCGCTAGAGATTAACAAAAACATTGTTATGAAGAAGTCTGCCGGTGGACAAGAGTTACTGCCTATTGTCGCCCGTTATTATCAGACTAAATCGACTGTCACTCCAGGTGATGCCAGCACTTCGGCAACGTTGTCATTGACGTATCAGTAATTACAGGTATGCGGAACCGGATTCCCGACCACGTTTAATTGAAATTAAAGGAATGAAAATGAACGCAAAGAAACTATTCGCCACACTTGCTATTGGATTGGGCGCCTTTTTTTATGCCGTTAATACGTTTGCTGCAGATAGCGTTAGTATTAAAGTAACGGGAAAAATCATCTCCTTACCCTGCACTACAGTTAATGGCGGTGCAGCGACGAAATCTGTAAGTTTGGGCGATAGCATCGGCGCAGATACGTTATCAAAGGCGGGTTCAGGTTCCACTAAGGTTTTATTTGAAATTCCGGTGACAGGCTGTCCTGCCGGAACCACAAACGTTAAGGCTACCTTTAGTGGCACAGCGGATCCGGACTCTATCGTCAGGTGGAAAAACACAGCCGCAAACCCTGCGCCAAACACAGCCGTCGAGATTACTAATCAGTCTAATGGAAATCTTGTCTATGACGGCTCAACCCTTGATGCGCCGGTTTCTTCTGGTAATGCGACGTTCAAACTGCAGGCCCGTGCTTATTCGCCTGACGGCTCTGCGAAACCAGGTGATATTGAAGCGGTTGTTGTGGCCACGTTTGAATATCAGTAATTCATAAACATTATTCTCAGAAACAGGTCGGGAGAAATTAATGAAAAGATATCTTGTGGGGATGATTATTCCATTCTTACTTGCAAGCGGAATGGCACACGCAACGGGTACCAATATTGATATCAAAGGGCGTCTGATTGCCAATTCTTGCACAATTGATACCGGTACAGTTGAAAAGGAAATCACACTTCCTTCCGTTCAGGCGCATGATCTCTCTGAAGCTGACACAGGTGGAGATTGGGTTAACTTTACCCTCGATGTCACTAAATGCCCGGCATATTTGAATACTGTGACGGTAAAGTTTTCAGGAACGCCTGATACTGATGATAGTACAACGTATAAAAATCTAGGGAATGCGGATAATGTTGCTCTGCAACTGGCGACTAACGATGTCAACTACGGCAATGGTAGTACGATGAAAGTGAATGTCGATCAAACGAACCACAGTGCGAAATTCCCGCTTTCAGCGAGAATTTATTCTCCCAAAGGCGGAGCAACGCGCGGGACATTTAATTCGGTTATTAGTGTTGATTTTACCTGGCAATAATTTGCGTCACTTGCCGGAACTGGTGCCAACGTTTTTTTGGTTTCGATTCCGGCATTTTTGTTTGTCTCCATACTCGCCAAAGCTTTCTGCTTGCCTGCGCCGCCAGGGTAACGATATTCACCACACGGGCTGAAGCCATGGACAGAACGGGCAAATCAATCATTAGAACTGGCTCACCATACCAGTTTGTTTAATAATGCTTGTTGCAAAATTTTAACAAATGGCTGTGGTATGAAAAAAACCGTTTTTTCGTTGGCGCTGGGGACGTTCGGTCTCGGCATGGCTGAATTTGGCATCATGGGTGTGTTAACCGAGCTGGCCCGGGACACGGGGATCTCCATCCCCTCAGCCGGGAGCATGATATCTTACTACGCCTTCGGCGTGGTGATAGGTGCGCCAGTCATTGCGTTATTTTCAAATAAGTTCTCCTTAAAAACCGTGCTGCTTTTTCTGGTTGCCTTGTGCGTTGTCGGCAATGCCATTTTTACCTTCTCGACGTCCTACCTCTGGCTGGCAATAGGGCGCCTGGTCTCCGGGTTTCCTCACGGAGCCTTTTTTGGCGTCGGGGCCGTGATCCTGTCTAAAATCGCACCGCCCGGAAAAGTGACGCTGGCTGTTGCGGGAATGATTGCCGGGATGACGGTGGCGAATCTGGTCGGGGTTCCGCTGGGCACCTGGCTTGGGCACGAATATAACTGGCGCTACACCTTTTTCCTGATCGCCGCGTTTGATGCGCTGGTTATCCTGTCGATTATTCTTTGGGTGCCCAAACTGTACGACAAATCAGAGACCAGGTTGACAGAACAATTCCACTTCTTAAAGAAACCTGAGCCGTGGTTCATTTTTGCCGCCACCATGTTCGGCAACGCGGGGGTATTTGCGTGGTTCAGCTTTGTGAAACCGTTTATGGTCAACGTCTCCGGTTTTTCCGAGGGCTTTATGACCGTGATCATGATGCTGATGGGGCTGGGCATGGTGCTGGGTAATCTGATGAGCGGTAAATTATCCGGTCGCTACAGTCCGCTGCGTATTGCCGCTACCACGGACCTGGTGATTGTTCTGTCGCTGGTGCTGCTGTTTGTCTTTGGTGAAAACAAGTCGGCATCGCTGGTGATGGGCTTTATCTGCTGCGCAGGTCTGTTTGCGCTGTCGGCCCCTCTGCAAATTATGCTGCTGCAAAATGCCCGGGGTGGCGAGCTGTTAGGCGCGGCGGGTGGGCAGGTCGCGTTTAATCTCGGGAGCGCGATTGGGGCTTATTTTGGTGGCCTGATGATCACGCTCGGCTACAGCTGGAGCTACGTCACTTTGCCTGCGGCGATCCTCTCGTTCGCCGCGATGTCGTCACTGCTGCTGTATGGCCGTCAGAAAGCAAAACGCGATCAGGCTAACGCCAGCGCGTTAGCCTGATCGGGCTTAAGGCAGGTACGGTTCGCCCAGCGAAACACGCCGCTGATGGCAACTGTAACCGTACCTCCAGCTCCCGTTAAGAACGGAAATCAATTACCATACGGCCACGGATCTGGCCCTGTTCCATCTCTTTGAAGATGGCATTGATGTCGCCGATTGGACGCATGGTGACTTTCGGCACGACTTTCCCTTCTGCCGCGAACTGGAAGGCTTCAGTCAAATCCTGACGCGTCCCGACCAGCGAACCGACCACCTGAATGCCATCCAGCACCAGACGAGGAATATCCAGGCTCATTGCTTCTGGCGGTAGACCTACTGCCACCACGCGGCCACCGGCGCGAACCGCATCGACGGCAGAGTTAAACGCCGCTTTCGCGACCGCAGTGACGACCGCGGCGTGGGCGCCACCGGTTTTCTCCTGAACAATTTTAGCGGCATCTTCGTTACGGGAGTTAATGGTCAGATCGGCGCCCATCTCTTCGGCCAGCTTCAACTGTCCATCATTGACATCAATGGCGATGACTTTGGCGTTGAAGACGTTTTTCGCGTATTGCAACGCCAGATTGCCCAGCCCGCCCAGACCGTAAATCGCGATCCACTGGCCCGGTTTAATATGGGAAATTTTTACCGCTTTATAGGTGGTGACGCCCGCGCAGGTGATACTGCTGGCGGCAGCGGATTCCAGTCCATCCGGGACTTTAACCGCATAGTCAGCGGTGACAATGCACTCTTCAGCCATCCCGCCATCAACAGAATAACCGGCATTTTTCACTTCGCGGCATAAGGTTTCATTGCCGCTGTTACAGTATTCACAGTGACCGCAACCCTGGAAGAACCACGCGACGCTGGCACGATCGCCCACTTTCAGCGAGGTGACACCAGGGCCAATCTCTTTGACGATACCAATCCCTTCGTGACCGAGGATCACCCCGGTTTTATCACCGAAATCACCATTCTTAACGTGAAGATCGGTATGGCAAACGCCACAGCACTCCATCTTCAGCAGGGCTTCGCCGTGCTGCAATGAGCGTAATGTTTTTTCGGTGACATCAATCTGATGGTCTTTCGTGACAACAGCAGCCTTCATATGTTTCTCCTTGTTCATGTTCAGTATCTGCGTAGTGTGTAAGATAAATGAGAACCGTTCTTACTCCCTAAGGATTAATGCTTTGGCAGAGATATACAAGGGCGGGGCAACATAATGTCATAATTTAGTGGCAATTTTGCGCATTAATCCGGCGAAAATCCGTTTTCCCCCTTATAAAAAGGGGGAGATAAAATCTGCCAAAAAAACGTCATGGTTCTGTCATCTGCAAAACGTAACGTGTTGTCTTCTAATAACCAAAGAGTTAACGACAATGCATCTGGTAAAAAAAATCATCGCCGTCACTGTTCTGCTGTCCGCTTCCGTGCAGGCACAAAATATTCTCGAATTCCCGCAGCCGGAAAATAACCCGGAAGAGTTTTATGCGGTCACCGAAATCCCGGCGGGCGGCATCATCAAATACGAAACCGACGCTAAAACCGGTTTTATTATCGCGGACCGTTTCCAGTCGATGCCGGTGGCGTATCCGGCGAACTACGGTTCACTGACGCAGTCGCTGGCGGGCGATGGCGATCCGCTGGACGTGATCTTCTACACCCGCGCCCCAATGGCACCCGGGACGCTAATCAAGCTGCGCGCCATTGGCGTGCTGAAGATGGTGGATGGCGGCGAGAAAGACGATAAAATCGTTGCCGTGCCGGCAAGCAAAATCGACCCGACTTATGACGATATTCAAGAGCTTAGCGATTTGCCGAAGATTGAAGTACAGCGTTTGGAATCGTTCTTCCGCGTCTACAAACAGCTGCCAGAAGGGCGCAAATCTGTAGAACTGAGCGGTTTTAACGATGCGGCGACCGCTAAGCAAGAGATCAAACAGGCATGGGATGCCTGGAAAGAGAAAAAACCGCAGTAACATCAGTCGCCCGGCGGAGAGTGCCGCCGGGCGTAGCCAGATAAGCGGATGGTAAACCTCGCTTATATTCAATCGAAACTGGGGTTAATTATTCAAGATGCAAACGACGCTGGCTCAATAATTATAGATAACGGAAACTAATAGCGCTTTAGGACTGTCCAGTTCGCTGACGGTGATAATTTCTTGCGGATCGTTACCCCGCCAACACACGGCTTGAATATGACAATTATCCTGTTTTTTATATCCCATTGATTCGAGATAGGCATTGATTTTGCCAGAATCGACAGCATCATAATATCTGATAGCATGTACGAGTGATGCTGGCCCCGTTATATTGACAAAGTCGAAATCATAATGAAGTGAAACTCTCGGCATATTTTTTAGAACATCGGGAGTATAAAACGCATACTCACGTTTATCCTGTTCGGTATAGTGAGCGCTACCGGCGAATTCCATTGTAACGTAGGGCCAGGCGAAACATAGCGCAATGGCGGCAATGAGAAGTGCACCACTGAGTACCTGCAGTGACTTACGCATAGGGTAATTGCCCCCTTTTAGCTTTATCTATGTATGAACCATCAGCGCATACAATACCAACGATCCCTGAATGAAAGTCATGCCACGGTTTTACTGTCTGCATGAAGTCAGGAAGCGTACCTTTATATGGCCTTGCGGTTGGTGATTTAACAGGGTCGGGGAATAAAATAGGTAAAAATGAATCGTTTTTCCATGCCCCTATCTTACCATAATGATCCCATCTTCTCAGCGCATCAACTTGGCTGACTGGACGCAGTATCTCAAAAGGATTCTGGATGGAGACCACACGGTAAAATCCCAGTAAGTCTGACACCAGATCTTCTCCACTGAAGCCACTGTCTGTAATGCTATTGAAAGGTAAAGATGCCTGTAATGCTTCAAACTTTCGGGCTAGTGACATCATCATTGCCAGGGCAATACTTCGGCGTTCGTAAGGTGATCGCCCTCGTTTGATTCGCCAGGTAATAAATTTGCCCGTCTTAATCGTTACGGTAGGGTCAATCATAGACTGTGAATAGGTAACGTCGTATTGCTCTTTTCCTGAAGATTCTCCACAATCGAGATTTCGTAACAGGATCCTTATATCAGTACCTTGGGCATGGCCAAGATCAATCCATCCAAGTACTTCGGTATAAACTAATCCATACGGAACCCTTGCTGCTACTTTACCATCTATTATATTGCTTCGTTTACTCATCCCTGAATCTCCATTTTATTAGAAATAATATTTTACTCGCCTTTCAAACGGTACAGCGAAAGGATTGCTTCTTTACTGGCGATATACAAGATCACGGCAACACAATGTCATCATTTCGCGATAAATTTACGTATTTCCGTGAAGAAATCTTATTTCTCATTTGAAAATGGGGCATGAATATGACAAGAAGAAAAGTACGCTTCAGTCAGAAATACATGACATACGGGGTGATAACCGAAAAGATAATGCAAAACGCATCTGGAAAGAGATAACCACGCTAACATGAGTCGCCCGGCGGAGAGTGACGCCGGGCGTAGCGTTACAGAAGGGCCTCTATACTGTCGATCTCCTTGCGCCATTGTTCCTGTAGCTGAGGTTTTTGATGCTTCGGTTTCCTCGCCAAATCCTCTGCAAGCAGGTTTTCCAGCATCACCAGTCTTTCAAGCAAATCGTCACTGGCATAGGGCTGATGGGCGGGGGCTAACGTTGAAGCTGGCGATGAGGTTAGCCCACCGCTTTGGCGCAGCCGTTCAAATACCGCTTCAGCGTCGTGCCACTCGCTGAGTCTGCCGTGTTCGATAAGCCAGAAACGGTTGCAGCTTTGGCTGATTAATTGCCGGTCGTGGCTAACCAGCAGCACACCGCCTTCAAACTGTTGCAATGTACCGGCCAGCGCCTCTTTACCTTCCATGTCCAGATGGTTCGTCGGCTCGTCAAGCATCAGCAAGCTATAGCGGGCGAGCGTCAGGCCGACAAACAGCAACCGCGATCGTTCACCCCCGCTCAGCGTACTGACTTTTTGTCCGTGACGGGCCCATGCAAAACCTGAACTTATCAGCGCCATTTTGCGATCCTGCGGGGCAGGCGCAAACGGCTCCAGGGCATCAAGCAGCGAGGCATCATCGGGCAGTTGGTGAAGCGTCTGATCGTAATAACCGAGCGTCAGACGCGGGTGGATTTTGAGCGTATCTGCCGTTTGAGAGGCGCTAAACTGCTGCCAGATAAGCCTCATCAGGGAAGATTTTCCGCAGCCGTTACGGCCAACAATCGCCACCCGATCGCTGCTTTTAAGCCTGGCGATCTCCACATTAAATAGCGTCGGCAGGCCTGGCGCGGGTGAAACATCAAGCCCCTCGAGCTCCAGCAGACGATCCGCACGAAGCGCATCGCCGCGCAGAGTTAACGTCCACTGATTGCCCGCAGTGAGCTCAGTCTGGCTCTCTTTCAGGCGGTCGACCTGTTTTTCCATCTGTTTTGCCTTACGGGCGAGATCTTCGTTGTCGTAGACCTTGCCCCAGGTCGCGAGCCGTTTCGCGCTGGCGGTGACGCGGTCGATCTCTTTTTGCTCGGCCTTGTGCCGCAGGGCATCGGTTTCATCTTTTGCGGCCAGCGCCGCGCGTGCGGCAGTGCAGGGGAGCGCGAAGCTGTGCAAGGTTTTATCGCGCAATATCCAGCTGCCGTTGGTGACGGTATCCAGCAGTTGTCTGTCGTGCGAAACCAGCACAAAGCTACCGGACCAGTTTTGCAAAAACTGCTCCAGCCACAGCATGGTCGGAAGATCGAGGTGGTTGCTGGGTTCGTCCAGCAGCAACAAATCCGGATCGCCGATCAACGCGCGGGCCAGCAGCAGGCGCGTGTGTTGACCGCCGCTGAGCGTTGCTGAGGGTAAATCCATATCCTGCGGCGTGAATCCCATATTTGCTAACAGTGATTCAGCTCGCCAGCGCAGGCTGTCACGCTCTGTGCCAGGCAGTTGCGCCAGTACGGCATCGAGCATCGTCAGGGGATAGATCTCATCTGGCAAATGCTGTTCCACGCGCGCCATCAGGCAATGCCCGGCCAGCGCCACGTTCCCCGTTGCAGGTGAGTCTGTGCCGTCGAGGATCTTCAACAGGGTGCTTTTGCCACAGCCGTTATCGCCCAGCAGACCAATGCGGTCGCCTTTCTTCAGCGTAAAGGAGAGGGAGTCGAAAAGGGTGGTGAACGCCGTATCAACACGTAAAGATTGTGCAGTAAGTAATGTGCTCATTGTTGCTTACTCAAGAGTTACAGGCATGAAAATGCCTCGTCAAACATCGCTGACGATAACTCAGTAAGCCCGAGGGAAGGGATTTAGTAGCAGGTGTCTTCGCTCAAGCAGAAGTTATCGCAGCACGATACCGATAACGCTTGAGCCGGTGCGATCACCAAATGTATGTGAAAAATTGAAAATTTCACAGTACAGCATAATTGGCCTCCTTATATATTCAGTGGGTTAATGGATAAAGGGAGTGTAACGGGAGAACCCGAATTTGGCTAGTGGGTGAGGTGAGACTGTACAGCTTGATGCCCTCACCCCGACCCTCTCCCACGGGGATAGGGAGCAGACATTAAAAAAGGCAACTTGACGTTGCCTTTTTGCTTTTGCCTTGTGCGGTCTGATGCCCTCACCCCGGCCCTCTCCCACGGGGAGAGGGAGCAGACATTAAAAAAAGGCAACTTAACGTTGCCTTTTTGCTTTTATATGGACGTCCGGCGATAGCTCCGGTATTCCGGCATCCAGAAGTTTTCATCAATCGCCTGTTGTAGCGCGTCGGCGGACGTTTTTACCGCCACGCCCTGTTGCTGCGCCATTTTGCCAACGGCAAAGGCGATGGCACGAGAGACCTGGTGAATATCCTTCAGTTCCGGCAGAACCAGCCCTTCGCCGTTATTGACCAGCGGAGAGTGCTTCGCCAGAGTTTCACTGGCTGACATTAACATTTCATCCGTGATGCGCGACGCGCCGGAAGCAATGACGCCCAAACCAATTCCCGGGAAAATATAGGAGTTGTTACATTGGGCGATAGGGTAGGTTTTGTCTTTCCAGACGACCGGATCAAATGGACTGCCGGTGGCGACCAGCGCGTTGCCTTCGGTCCAGGCGATGATGTCCTGCGGGGTGGCTTCAACGCGCGAGGTCGGGTTGGAAAGCGGCATCACGATCGGACGCGGGCAGTGCTTATGCATTTCACGGATGATCTCTTCGGTGAACAGCCCGGTCTGGCCCGACACGCCGATCAGAATATCCGGCTTAACGTTACGCACCACGTCCAGCAGAGAGAGCACTTCGTTATCGGTATCCCAGTTTTTCAGGTTTTCGCGCTTTTGCACCAGTTTGGTCTGGAACGGCAGCAGGTTAGGCATGCCATCGGTCAGCAGGCCGAAGCGGTCCACCATGAAGACGCGTGAACGGGCCAGCTCTTCGCTTAAGCCTTCGCGCTGGGTTTGCGCAATGATCTGCTCGGCAATCCCGCAGCCGGCGGAACCCGCGCCGAGGAAGACAATTTTCTGGTAGCTGAGCTGGCTTCCCGCCGCGCGGCTGGCGGCGATCAGCGTTCCCACGGTCACGGCGGCAGTACCCTGAATATCGTCATTGAAGGAACAGATATCATCGCGATAACGGTTCAGCAATGGCATGGCGTTTTTCTGGGCGAAGTCTTCAAACTGCAGCAGCACGTTCGGCCAGCGCTGTTTGACGGCCTGGATGAAATCGTCAACGAACTGATAATACTCGTCGTCAGTGATACGCGGATGACGCCAGCCCATATACAGCGGGTCGTTCAGCAACTGCTGATTATTGGTGCCGACATCCAGCACCACCGGCAGCGTGTACGCCGGGCTGATACCCCCACAGGCGGTATACAGGGACAGTTTTCCAATAGGAATCCCCATCCCGCCGATACCCTGATCCCCCAGACCCAAAATACGCTCGCCGTCAGTCACCACGATCACTTTGATATTGTGGTTTGGCACGTTCTGCAGAATATCGTCCATGTTGTGACGGTTCTGATAGGAGATAAACACGCCGCGAGAACGACGATAAATCTCGGAGAAACGCTCACAGGCCGCGCCGACGGTCGGGGTATAAATGACGGGCATCATCTCTTCGAGGTGATTCTGGACCAGGCGGTAGAAGAGGGTTTCGTTGGTGTCCTGGATGTTGCGCAGATAAATGTGTTTATCAATTTCGGTTTTGAAGCCCTGGTACTGGATCCAGGCGCGCTCGGCTTGTTCTTCGATGGTTTCGACCACTTCCGGCAGCAGGCCGAGAAGATTGAAACTGCTGCGCTCTTCCATGCTAAAGGCGCTGCCTTTGTTCAGCAGGGGAAATTCCAGCAGAACCGGTCCTGCGTAGGGGATATAAAGGGAACGATGCTGTTTTGCTTTGTTGTCCATGTCACTCACTCGATTTTTTTTGAATATCCGTCCCTGGCACTGCGCGGTTGTCATCTTTCTGGCTTGCTGGCAGGGGCCGACTGTCGCCAGGTATTATAGAGGAGGTGAATGCGAATTACCGCACCCCACAAACAAAAACACCATCGGTTCTCCCGATGGTGTCGTCAGTCTGTAGCGAGTATTTATTTGTCTGCGTGACGTTTTCTGCCGGTCGCATGGGAAACTACGGTTTCATTGCTGCCCTCGATCACCACTTTACGCTGGTTAGAGAGCTTGTAGTTCAGTCCCAAAATGTGACGTGCCTGACGGTTCGATTTCATCTTTACTCCTCAATCCTGTTGATAGTTTTAAGGACAAGTTCGCCGTGGCGAACGAAATGTAACCCCTTAGGTTGCAGATCCAGCATAGCAGGTTTTTACAGGGGGGTATGTTGACCACTGACCACATAGTTAATGGTCTGCTGGTAAATATCACTGAGGATGTCATTATCCGAGGCTTCGACCCAACGGGTCAGTTCCATCAAAATGTCATCTTCAGTGACCGCACCATGTTCCGCGCGCAGCCCTTGTTCAATGGCATGTACCAGCGCGGGTTGTGCGGAATGGGTCTTTGCTGCGTAGTGAGTAAACATGTCGCCTCCGTGTCGTTATCTGTTTTTATCTGTTTAATGGTTCGGCTCGCAAAACATAATTCACATTCAGAATGGCAAATAATATTGCCGCTGTGGTTCAGATTCATCCTGGAAATAAAAATATCATCATTAACGCTTTTTTCGCCCTTTTAAGGTTTCCAGCGACGTCGCGAGGTATATTTTTCATAGGGCATGGGAGTGGGCCAGGATATCAATTCCACCACACTTCCCCAGGGGGTTTTACCGTAGCAAAACGCATTGCCTTCACCGCGTTCAGCAGGGAATGTGAGAGGTTTGGGTTCGGTAAACATTTCGCCACCCGCCGCGGTGAAACGGTCAATGACCTCTTTAAAGTCATCGACATAGACGGCAAAGTGTTGCAGGCCAAAATCGCTGGGACGCGCGGGAGAGTGCTGCTCGGGGCCATGCATTTCGAATAGTTCAATGCCCGGACCGTGGGGCATCGCCAGCATTCTGATGGCACGAATTTTGGTTCCTGGAAATAAACGCAAGGTATTTTGCTGCGCTTCATCGTCGATATTTTCACTGTCTGGCTCAACCGAACGATATATTATCTGCGCCGAAAAAACAGTCTCAAAAAATAGCGTTGCCTGTTCGATGTCAGGAACCGTAATACCAATGTGGTCAATCCCTCTGACTGGGGTTTGCATAATCATCTCCTGCTATAAAAAAAGTAAATATAGCAGGAGATAGTTAGCCTGTTACCACTTCATCTCGCCGGTATTCACTTTGGCACTGAGCTCAAGCGAACTCTCTTCCGCCAGATTCGGCCACTGCTTTTTCATCGCCGTCACCACGCTTGCAGAGTCTTTGTGGGCCGAGAGTGCCTGCTCAACGTGCTGTAAATAGTCGCGGGTAAAACGGATGGCTTCTGTACCGGCTGGCGGCGTCCCGAGGTAGTGACCAGGAATCACACGTTCAGGCTGATGCGCGGCCATGTCGTCGAGCGTGGCCTGCCACTGCTGGCGGCTCGCTTTGGTCTGCGTATCTGCGGTCCAGACGTGAATTCCCCACGACACGCCCGTTCCGCCGAGGATCGCTTTGGCTGACGGGATCCATACATACGCGGCGTAGTTTTCTGGCTGCTCAATATCAATTTTTTCGCCATCAACCAGGAAGGTCGTGGAGGCAATCACCTGTGGCACAATCAGTTCCGACGGCGCGCCGTCCTTCATCTGCGGACCCCAGAAGGCCAGTTTGGCATCTTTGGTGGCTTTGATGTGGTCAACAACCTGCTGCGTGGCCACCACTTTTGCATTCGGGAAGGCTTTTACCAGCGGCTGGAGGCCAAAGTAAAAATCCGGATCGCCCGAGGTGATCACGATTTTGGTCAGCTTTTTGCCACTCTGACGCACTTTTTCGACCAGCTGTTCGCCATCTTTCACGCTGAACTGGGCGTCAAACAGCACGGCTTCTGTCGGGCCGGACACCAGCGTTGAGGAGACCGCAAAAATACCTTTGTCCTGCGGGTTATAGGTATCGAGCGTTAAAGGCGCGGCAAACACCGCGGGAGTGAAAAGGGCGCACAGCAGGGCAAGGCGATTAAGCTTCATCATAATGTCTCTGTTCTGGAGGAAAGTCTCTATTGTACGGATCTCTTCATTTGCCAGAATTCCTGAAACAAGACATGCTTAGTTTCATAAATCGAGCAGATGGAGTCGCAACAATGGATCGCGTTATCGCCGCCCAGGTCTATAACCGCATTTGTGAACTGGGGAGTTTGAGCGCCGCCGCCCGCGCGCTGGGTATTTCGCGCCCGATGGTCAGCCGCTATCTTGAGCAAATGGAAAAATGGGCGGGCACCCGACTGGTGCACCGGTCAACGCGTAAACTGACGCTCACGCCCGCCGGGGAAAAAGTGTTGCAGAAAACCCGCAATCTCACCCGCCTGTCGCAGGAGATTGAAGACCAGTCGGCAAAAGATCAGCCTGCGGGCACGCTGCGCGTGGCCTGCGCCCATTTCACCGCCATGCAGATTGTCGCGCCGCTGTTAGCTGATTTTCTGGCGGGTTATCCGCAGCTGCGTATCGAGATGGACGTCAATAACCATCCGGTGAGTCTGGTTGGAGAACGCATCGACGTGGCGATCCGCATTACCGATACTCCGGAGCCGGGCATGATCGCCCGCCGTTTGGGTGAGTGTCGGTCGGTACTTTGCGCATCTCCTGACTATCTTGCGTCCCGAGGCCACCCGTCCACTCTTGAGGATCTGGCTCGCCATAATTGTTTGCACTACAGCTTCTTTGCCGGGCAGTCGTGGAATTTTATCTCGCCAGAAGGGGACGCGGTGTCCGTCGCGGTGAGCGGAAATCTCAGCGCCAGTATTTCGTCGCTGCTGATGGACGCGGCAATCAACCACTGCGGTATCGCTATGCTACCGGAGCGGGAGGCTCAGTCTGCGCTCGACAGCGGCGCGCTGGTGCCGGTACTGAAGGCCTTTTCGCCAAAACCGATTGGCATTTTTGGGATCTATCAGTCGCGGGATTATCAGCCAGCGGCGCTGCGCCTGTTTTTAGATGCGCTGGCCGACCGGTTGCGCTAGATATGCACAAATGGCTAAGACTGTTCTGGCTTCCTCTCAGATCTCAATCAACGATCTATACTTAACCCTTTGTAAGCCAAAAGGAGAGCAAGCATGACGATTCATAAGCACGGTTCGGCACACTGGTCTGGCGATATTAAACGCGGTAAAGGGACGGTTTCGACGGAGAGCGGCGTCCTGAATCAGCAACCCTACGGCTTTAACACCCGCTTCGAAGGCGCAAAAGGGACGAACCCGGAAGAGTTGATTGGCGCAGCGCATGCGGCCTGTTTCTCCATGGCCCTGTCGCTGATGCTGGGCGAGGCCGGATACACTGCCGATTCGATCGATACCACCGCGGATGTGTCGCTGGATAAAACAGACAGCGGTTTTGCCATCAGCAAAATTGCGCTGCAAAGCAAGGTGACCGTGCCGGGCATCGAACCCCAGCAGTTCGACGGTATTATTCAGAAAGCGAAAGCGGGTTGCCCGGTGTCGCAGGTCTTAAAAGCTGAAATTACGCTGGACTATACGCTGAACTAGTCATCAATCAGCACAGAGCCGGGCGCTGCCCGGCTTACTGCGCGTAGATGAGCGTCAACTGACCGCCGAGACGGCGGTTTTTTAATGGCCGATGGTCATCTCTTAAAGCAAGCGTGACACTGTCACATTTTACAGTGCTACACCAGGGCTCCAGCCACGCGACATGCGTTTTATCCTGTGTCAAAACGTACTGCGCAAGACGCGGCAGGGCGCCGTGATTTTCCTGAACAATATCCAGCTGGTTAGCCCCGGCAAAGCTTGCGATCATCACCAGCGGCTCTAAGGCATAGTGATGGTACGCCACGGCGCGGGGACCCCGCTTTTGCTCATTGGGCAAGATGCCGTTTTCGTCTATCTGACTGGCGGCTATCCGATACTCCTTCAGCGACCAGTCGAATAAATCACGCCGGTCTGTTGCGACCGCGGCAGCCATCACTGACCAGGCGGCCCAGTAGCTATGGTTATTGGTTTTGGTCAGCGGCAGCCCGTCCCAGTCGGTGACGACCCGATCGGCCAGCTGCGAAATCCAGCGTGCGCCTTGCGGGCTGTCCTGCGGCGTAAGCTCCAGTTCCAGCCAGCTGGTCGCCAGCGTGGCCAGCGCCCATTTGCGCATCGCGCGCCCGGTATGATTCGTCTCTTTCGAGGTTAACGCCCCGGCGGAGGCCCAACGGTTAAACCCCGCCAGAATGCAATTGCGCGTGTTCACATCGCCGCTCTGTTTATAGCGCCAGACCATCTCTGAAATGCCGCGTTCAAAATCGGTAATGGCCTGTGTTTGTGCGCGGAACGCTTTTTCCGCCTCCGGGTTCAGCGTCGCGCGGGCGCTGTCGGACCCTTCATATTTACTGCGAAAAACCAGGCTACCGGTCCAGGGGGCGGGAAGCGGAAGGCATTTGCCCTTTGCCGTGTGCGGCAGAGGCTGGATAAACCCCGGCGGCGGCACCAGCGGTGCCGCAAACGTAAAACCCGGTAGCAGAAGCAAGAGAAGGATCAGGCGCATCAGCTGACTTTACGCCAGCAGCGTACGCTGCGTCCACCTGCGGCGTTCTGCAAGGCCTGTGGGGCTTCACAACCGGTCGTTGCCAGCGGACAACGATCGCGAAAATAACAGCCGACCGGCAGATGACGATTGCCCGGCAGTTCCGTTTTGCGCAGCGCCAGACTTTCATCCAGCAGCGAGCCCGTTTTGGGGACGGAATCGAGCAGTAGCTGCGTATACGGATGGGACGGAGAGCCCAACACCTGCTGTGTGTCGCCCAGCTCGACGATTTGCCCGAGATACATGACCGCCACGCGATCGCTCATATGACGCACCACTGAAACGTTGTGCGATATCAGCACATAGGTGAGCGTGCGCTGGCGCTGCAGGTTAACCAGCAGATTCAGGATCTGCGCCTGCACGGAAATATCGAGTGCGCTGGTAGGCTCATCCAGCACGATGATGTCCGGATCGGAAGAGAGCGCGCGGGCAATGGCGATGCGCTGGCGTTGTCCACCGGAAAAGGCATGCGGCAGACGATCGAGATATTCTGCGCGGATCCCCACCAGCTCGGCTAACGTTTCCGCCAGCTGTCGGCGTTCGCGTTCGCTGCTGCGTTTTTTAATCCATACCGGCTCGGTGATGATTCGCCAGACGGGCAGGCGCGGGTCAAGTGACGAGAGCGGGTCCTGAAACACCATCTGCATTCCGTCCCCCGTGCGCTGGCACTGGCCGCTGCTCGGCTTCAGCATCCCCATTAACAGCTGCGCGAGCGTACTTTTACCGCAGCCCGATTCACCGACGATACCTAACGTTTCTCCCCGACGAATCTGCAGGTCCATACCGTTGAGCGCATGGACCTGCTCCGTCACGCGGCCCAGCCAGTTTTTGCGTGCCGGAAAGTTCACATGCACGCTGTTCAGTTCAAGCAAAATATCAGACATGACGATCCTCCCGCTGCGGATACCAGCAGGCGACGCGCTGGCCCTCGGCTCCATCAGGCGTTAATTCCGGGGTTTGGCTGCATTTTGTGCCGGCGGCGAAACAGCGTTCGCGAAACGCGCAGCCGGGCGGTAATCGGGTCAGGTTAGGTACGGTCCCGGGGATGGCCGGAAGCATCTCGCGCGGTTGACCATTTTCCGGGGCACATTTCAGCAGGCCGATAGAATAAGGATGTACCGGATGATGGATCAGCGTTTGCGTGGTGCCGCTTTCAATCACGCTCCCCGCATACATCACGTACAGCCGGTCGCACAGCTGCGACACCACCGCCATATCATGGCTAATAAACAGCACCGAAGTCCCGCTGGCGCGCGCTTTGTGGCGCAGTAAACGCAGCACCTGAAGCTGGACGGTCACATCCAGTGCGGTGGTCGGTTCATCGGCAATGATCAGTTCTGGCTCGCAGGAGAAGGCCAGGGCAATCATCACTCGCTGGCGCATTCCGCCGGAGAGTTCAAACGGATAGCGCTCCATGACCTCTCTGGCATCCGGGATCTGCATCTCTTCCAGCAGCGCAATCGCCTTTAGCTGCGCTGCGCCGCGCGATAACGGCTGATGCTGGCGGATCACCTCCACCATCTGTTTACCGATTCGGCGGGTGGGATTCAGGGCGGTCATCGGCTCCTGGAAGATCATCGCGACTTTGGCCCCGCGCCACTGGCGTAGCTGTTTTTCGCTGGCAGCCAGGACATCTTCGCCCAGCAAATTCACCTGACCGCCGTGAATGTGATAGCTGCCTTCCGGCAGCAGGCGCATTGCCAGCATGGCGGTGACGGATTTTCCTGAACCCGACTCCCCAACCACGCCCACGATTTCGCCCCGTTTGATCTCCAGCGAGACGCGATTGAGCGCATGGACCTCACCGCGGAAAACGGGAAAACTCAGGTGTAAATCCTCGATAGATAAGACCGTATCGCTCATCACTGTTTTCCTCCTGATTTTGGGTCCAGCAGATCGCGAATGCCATCGCCAAACAGATTAAAGCCGACGGCGGTGATCAGGATTGCCGCACCGGGAAACGCGCAGTACCACCACTGGTCGAGCACATAGTTGCGACCCACCGCGACCATCGCCCCCCATTCTGCGGTGGGTTGCTGCGCGCCGAGACCAATAAATCCGAGCGTGGCGGCCATCAGAATGGCGCTGCCGATATCCAGTGAGGCTTGTACAATCAGCGGCGGGAGAGCGTTACGCAAAATATGCCAGCTGATCAGATGCCAGCGAGAAGCGCCAAAGGTGCGGGCCGCCTGGACGTAGGTAAACTGGCGGACGACCAGCGTCTGGCCCCGCGCCAGGCGCACATAAAACGGGATACGGACAATGGCAATGGCGAGCATGGCATTAAACAGGCTCGGCCCCAGCGCGGCGGCTAACGCCATCGTCAATACCAGCGACGGAATGGAGAGCATAATATCCATCACGCGCATGATAACGGCGTCACCACGCCCCCCGATCACACCGGACAAACAGCCCAGCAGCGAGCCGATACCGCCCGCGATGATCACCACCGCCAGTCCCGCGGCAATCGACTGCTGGCTGCCGACCAGCACCCGGCTGAAGAGGTCGCGCCCGACTTCGTCAGTGCCAAACCAGTGCGTCGCCGAAGGAGCCTGCAGACGAGCGGTGAGATCCAGGGCGTTAGGATCGTGAGGCACAATCCACGGCGAAAGGATCATCAGCGCCAGCATAATGAGCATAATCACGCCGCCTACCAGCGTCAGCGGGCTTTTGCGCAGCATCCAGAACCATTTTGCCCAGTTAAGGCGGGATTTGGCTGCCTGAACCGGGACGGACGTTTCCTGCGTTAACATCATTCATCACCTCCGCGCCCGATGCGTGGATCAATCCACAGATAGAGCAAATCAACCACCAGGTTCACCAGCACATACGCCAGCGACACCACCACGGCAAAACCCATCACCGCCGGGAAATCGAGCGCCTGAATAGAGGTCACGACCCAGGCACCCATGCCGGGCCAGGCGAAAACCGTCTCCGTGAGGACGGCACCATACAACAGATCGCCCAGCGCCAGCCCGAGAACGGTAATGGAAGGGATCATCGCGTTAGGCAGGGCATACCGCATAATGATGTACCAGCCCGGTAAACCACTGGCGCGGGCGGTACGGATATAATCCTCACTCAGCTGTTCCAGCATCGCCGAACGAACCTGGCGCGCCACGATGCCCAGATGGACAAATGCCAGCGTCAGCGACGGCAAAATGAGGTGTTGCAGGGCATTGAAAAACACCTCGCCATTGCCCTCAAGCAGGGCGTCCAGCAGATAAAAACCGGTGACATGGGTCGGAGGATCGAGCCAGTCGTCCAGCCTGCCGCCGCCTGGCAGAATTTGCAGATGACCGTAAAACAGAACGATCACCCCTAAGCCCAGCCAGAACGCGGGCGTCGAGATGCCGGTGATCGCCATCAGCCGCACCAGATGATCCAGCCAGCGATTGCGATAGACTGCCGAGAGGATCCCGAGCGGCACGCCGATAAAGAGCGCAAGGACCAAAGAACAAAATGCCAGCTCCAGCGTGGCCGGGAAAAACGCTTTTAGCTCTTCAGCCACCGGGCGACCGGTGCGAATTGAGATGCCCAAATCACCGTGCGCCAGAGCATCCACATAGCGAGCAAACTGGACATACAACGGCTGGTCCAGGCCAAGCTGCTGGCGAATGCTCTGGACAATCTCTTCGCTGGCGCGATCGCCTGCCAGCAGGCGTGCCGGGTCGCCTGGGATCATGTGCGAGATAATAAAAGTAATGATGCAAACACCGGCAACCACCAGGACGAGTCCCCAGCAGCGCTGGCGCACAATGCTCCAGAACGTCATACGTTTTCTCCCGGGCGCCGGATAACCGGCGCCATTGGCCTTACTTGCTCATGGTGCCGATATTGAACACCTGCTCAAGCATCGGATTGAAGACGAAGCCTTTCACCTCTTTGTTCATCGCCAGCTGGTAGTTTTTCTGGAACAGATAAACGTAGGCCGCTTCATCGATCACGGTCTTCTGCGCCTGCTGGTAATCTTTGGTACGCTGCGCCTGATCGGTGGTTTTCAGCGCATTTCGCAGCAGGGTATCGACATCGTTGTTCTGATAATACGAGCGGTTACCCGGCAACCCTTTTTTGTCCGACTCGAACCAGTAGTTCATGAACATGTACGGGTCGGCGAAGTCCGGGCTCCAGTTACCAATCGCGATGTCATAATCCCCTTTACCCACGCGGTCGCGCATGGTGGCGTTAGCCAGTTTTTCCAGTTTGACGTTAATTCCCAGTTTGCTAAGACTCGCCTGGGTGGAAAGGGCAATTGGCTCCCAGTTCGGGTCGTTGTCGGAATAGAGGAAGGTGAGGCTGGCGGGTTTGTCTTTGACTTTCTCCAGCGCCGCTTTGGCTTTGGCCTCATCAAAGCTGTACTGCATCGCCGTGGCGTCATAGCCCCACATGCCTTCCGGGATCGGGCCGCGCATCTGTTTACCGTTGCCGCTCAGAATCCCTTTCACCATGCCGTTGTAATCCGTGGCCCACGAAACCGCCCGGCGCAGATCGACCTGATTCATCGGTGCTTTACTGTTGTTGAGATACAGATAGGTGACGCGCAGCGACGGATATTCTGCCACCGTAACTTTGCCTTCCTTTTTCAGCGCCGTCAGCTGATCGACCGGCAGGGCATCGGCGATATCGAGATCGCCACGGGAGAGTTGCAGACGTCGCGAGGCGCTTTCACCGATAATTTTCACCGACACGCGTTTGAAGTGCGGCTTTTCTCCGGCCCAGTGTGGGTTAGGCACCAGAATCAGCTGCTGACCTTTTTGCCAGCTTTTCAGCATAAACGGCCCGGAACCGGCGGTGTTTTGTGCCAGAAAACCGCGCGCATTGTCAGCAGCATTGGTTTTCAGCACCGCCGGGTTAATGATCGACGCGCCGTCGTTGGCGAGCGTATACAGGAACGGCGCAAAAGGCTGGCTCAGGGTGAATTTCACCGTATGCTCATCGACCGCGTCGATTTTTAAATCTTTCGGGAAGGCTTCAGCCGGCCCCTGGCTGATTTTCAGCAGACGCTCAAACGACAGTTTGACCGCTTCTGCCGTCACCGGCGTCCCGTCGGCAAATTTGGCGTTATCTTTCAGCGTGAAGGTCCACTCTTTCTGATCGTCCGAGGCTTTCCAGCCGGTGGAGAGATCGCCTTCGACTTCCGTTGTGCCCGGTTTGTACTGCACCAGCCGCTGATAGGCCGGGTAGGTCACCGTCCAGTCGTTATTATCAATAGTGACCGCCGGATCCAGCGTTTGCGGATCGGCCGCTTTACCAATCACCAGCATATCTTTAGGAACGGCGGCGTGCGCAGCCGGAAGACTCAGCGCCAGCGCGGTGGCAATCAGGGTAGTGAGAAGCGTTGTTTTCATGGCAAAACTCCAGTTAAAGGGGGGAGTGCGTCGTTGAGAAACAGGCAAAGCGATCTTCTAATAACGGGTAACTGGCGGCAGAGGGCAATTCAAAATGCCACCATTCGCTGCTGATACCGACAAAGCCGCCGCCGAACATCACGGCGTTGAGTAACAGTCGATTGCGCTGCGCCTGAGGCGCAACCGAGGGGTGATACTGATGCGAGCGATCGTGCATTTCGTCAAAACCCGCGCCCATATCCAGCACCTTGCCGTGCTCATCCATCAGCGTGACGTCAATGGCGGTTCCCCGGCTGTGATTCGAGCCAATCGACACATCCACCACGTACTGCGGATCGGGGCAGGCTTCCCACAGCAGCGCCTGTGCCTGCTGCGGGCGGTAGGCGTCGTACACCACCAGTTTTAAGCCCGCAAGCGTCGCAATGCCGATCGCTTTCGCCAGCGCAGTAATCGCCTCGGGATGCAGCAGGCACAGGGCCTCCTGATAAATGGGCCGTCCGGTGATGTTGTCGGCGGTGGCGTATTTCAGATCGATATGCAGGGCGGGAAAGGTCTTCGCCACATCAATCAGTTGACACTCTTCGGGCATAGCTGCGCTCCTTAACGTTCGAATTGACCAAACTCTTGCTGTAGTTGGCGGTTTGCCGCCAGCCGCAGCGGAAGCGCGTCACCTAACGCCTCCACCACGCCAGACAGCAGCAGGTTGAATAAACAGCTCACCGGGGCCAGTGAATCCCAGAAATGGCCGGTATCCGTTTTCACCTGTAATAAGTCGATGGGATAATCGCGCGCCCAGGGACACCAGATATCGGTGATCAACGCCATCGGAATCGCTTTTTCGCTCGCCACCCGACAGTACTGGCGGGCAATGGCGGAATAAGCGCGGGTATCGGTCAGTACCACATACGGGCGTGCGAACTCTGAATTGAGTGATTCCACCCAGCTGCCGGACAAACCTTCGGAATAACTCACGCGCGGCCGCAGATACTCCAGATGGCTGAAAAAGGCATTCGCAATCCCGCGCGTCGACTGGATCCCCAGCACATAGACGGCATCGGCGTGCGTTAACTGATACACGATGCGCTGGAAGGCCGCGCTCTGCGCCAGCTGATAAACCTGCTGAATGGCGTCGAGCTCCAGCGAGAGGGAGTGCTGAACCCGGCCTGACAGCGCGCGCTGTTGTTGCCACGAATCGAGACGCTCGTTCATTCCCCACGGCTGATAAGGGGTTTGCGGCACGTCGCGCAGGCTGTTTTTGGCATCGTCCAGATTGCGATAGCCCAGTTTGCGCAGGAAGCGCCCCACGGTAATGCCGCTGGTTCCTGTCGCGAGCGCCACGCTCTCCGCCGTTTCAAACGGGATTTGCGCCATATTGGCCTGCAGCCAGCTCGCGACCCGTTTTTCACTGGGTGTCAGCTGGCTGAATATCGCTTCGATTCTGGTCAGCAGTTCTGGTTGTGTCACCGTGCCGCCTCGCTGTTAATGGGTTGTCATTGGCCCGCTACGTGTTACCAGACTAACAATGCACGACGCGTGCCATATCCACATGACGCGCTGGAGCGCCTGTGTTGGCGAATTTATGCAATATTTAATTAACTTATGATCAACATTTGTGCAGCGTAGTTCACTTTTGGTGCAGGAGGCGGTATCAATGGCGAATACGCCGGAGCCTTCACACTTTTGGCATCGCGCGTTTTCTCTTTTAAGATAAGGCTCATTTTTGAAGAAAGGGGCATGGAATGGCGACTCTGCCGTGGCGGATCCGAACGCGTTTACTGGCTGTATTAAAAAGGACCGCCATCGTGTTGGGCATAGTGGTGTTCATTCTGCTGGCGGGCAGGATCTATAAAACGCAGACCGGCCCCGCGCTGCATCCCTGGCACACATGGACGGCGCACGAGATGTCGGCGCAGGAGATCGACCACGCCAGCTTTAGCGACTATCTGCAGCGCGAAACCGCTATCTTTCACGATCTGCGCACGGAGGTCACGGATCGGCTGGACGAAAATGACAAAACGCCGTTGAACCGCTTCTACCTGCACAGCCCGGTCTGGCCTGGGCAGTTTCCCGATGACGGCAATCGCTCCTTTGTGCTGATGCCGGCGGGCAAACCGAAAGGGGTGGCGGTGCTGCTGCACGGGCTGACCGATTCGCCCTATAGCGTCAAAAGCCTGGCCGTCAATTATCAGCAGCGTGGATTTGTGGCTATCGCGCCGCGTTTGCCCGGGCATGGCACGGCGCCCGGCGCGCTAACCGATGTCAGCCGCGAGGCGTGGCAGGCAGTGGTACGGCTGGCGGTACGGGAGGCCACGCGTCTTGCGGGTAACGATGTGCCGCTGCATCTGGTGGGCTACTCCAACGGAGGGGCGCTGGCGCTGAACTATGCCCTGGATGCCACAGGCGATCCGCATCTGCGTCAACCGCAGCAGCTGGTTTTATTGTCGCCGATGATCCGGGTGAACGCCTTTGCCCGTTTTGCCGGGCTGGCAGGCCTGCCGGCGCTGCTGCCGCCGTTTGCCAAAGCCGCCTGGCTGAGCGTGTTACCGGAATATAATCCGTTTAAATATAATTCGTTTCCGGTGAATGCGGCCCGTCAGTCCTGGCTGTTAACGCAGACGTTACAGACCCAGCTGACCCGTGCGGCGCGCAATCACACGCTGACGTCGCTGCCGCCGATTCTGGCTTTTCAGTCGGTGATGGACTCCACCGTGAGCGCGCGTGGGGTGGTGGATTCGCTGTTTACTCTGTTGCCGGATAATGGCAACGAGCTCGTTATCTACGATATCAACCAGGCGGCGACGCTTCGACCGCTGTTCAGACCGGGCGCCTATGTGGCGGTCGATGCTTTGTTACCTGCACCACCGCGCCGTTTTACCGCGACGGTGGTGACCAATGCCTCACCCCAGAGCTTACAGACCGTCGCGCGAACCCAGCCAGCAGGGAAGGCAGACGTTGATGTCCAGCCTCTGACTTCCGCCTGGCCGCGCGATCTCTACTCGCTGTCGCATGTTGCGATACCTTTCCCACCGACTGACGATCTGTACGGGAGCCAGCCTGAAGATCCCCGTCGCTACGGGATAAACCTCGGCAACATCTCTCTGCGCGGTGAAACCGCGGTGCTGGTGGTAGGCATGGATTCGCTGATGCGTGTGACGTCGAATCCCTTTTACGACGATATGATCGAGCGAATTAATCAGCGGATCGACTGTGCAGGCGTCTGTGGAACAGCCGCCAGTAAAGCAGCGCCAGCCCGCTGATTAAGCGCATAACCGTATTATCCTCTACAAGGGATAAATGATAAATATCCCTTGTAGAGGATAATTTGATTTTATCCGCGGGAGGGGATATTGTGTCTTTATCCCCGCACGAGGATAAAAGAGGTCAAGATGAAAATTACCACATCGGCGATGCTGGCAAATGCGATGCGAGATCAGCGCAAGTCTCTCCGGCTTACGCAAGCAGAGACCGCAGAACGCGTCGGGATGAAGCAAGCCACGGTCTCCGGGTTTGAGCAAAATCCGGACAGCAGTAAGCTCGAAACCTTATTTCGCCTGCTTTCAGCCCTCGATCTGGAACTGCATGTCATGCCGCGTGGCGAGACCACGGAGAAAGACAGCGGCTGGGGGCAGGAGTGGTAGATGAAAACCAGTAAGTTGACTGTCGCCATGAACGGCACGGTTGTCGGAACGCTGTATCGTAACGGTAAGGGGGCGATGTCCTGGCAGTATGCGCCATCATGGCTACAGACTCCCGGCGCGCGCGTGATTTCGCAGTCGTTGCCGTTAACACCGCGTCGTCAGGAGGGCGAAGCGGTGTATAACTTTTTCAGCAATTTGCTGCCCGACTCGCAGGCGATCATCGCCCGTATGCAGATGCGCTTTAAAGTGCCGACCGATCATCCGTTTGATTTGCTGGCAAGTGTCGGGCGCGACTGTGTGGGGGCGATCCAGCTCTATCCCGAAGATCTCCCCATTCCTGCGGTGACGCAGATACATGCCACACCGCTGTCCGATGAGGATATTGCCGTCCTGCTGGAGGGATATCGCAACGCACCGCTGGGCATGACCGACGATCAGGATTTCCGTATATCACTCGCCGGGGCGCAGGAAAAAACGGCTTTGCTCTGGCATCAGGGGTGCTGGCAGCGACCACACGGCAGCACGCCTACCAGTCATATTTTCAAATTACCCATCGGTAAAATTGAGCAGAATAATATCGACCTGAGCGAAAGCTGTGAGAACGAGTGGCTCTGCCTGCGTATCGCCAGCGCCTTCGGTTTTGCCGTCGCGAACGCATCGTTAGCCAGCTGGTCGGACAAAACGGTATTGATCGTCGAGCGCTTTGACCGGAAATGGTCACGCGACGGCAGCTGGCTGATGCGGCTCCCGCAGGAGGATATGTGTCAGGCACTGGGTTATTCACCGGCGCTGAAATATGAATCGCATGGCGGGCCGGGCATTGCCGAGATTATGACTCTGCTGCTGGGGTCACGGCGTTCGACGCAGGATCGTGAAACCTTTTTCCGCACCCAGATCTTCTACTGGCTGATAGGCGCAATTGACGGGCATGCTAAAAATTACAGCGTATTCATTGAACCAGAATCGGCTTATGTGATGACGCCTCTGTACGATATTCTCTCCGCCTATCCGATATTTGGTGCGAAGGGGATCGCCGCCCGGAAAGCGAAAATGGCGATGGCTTTGCAGGGGAAAAACCGCCAGTACCATTGGGCGCAGATCCAGCCTCGTCATTTTCCGGCCACTGCGGCACGGGTTGGGTTCTCTGCCCAGCGCGCGAAAACGATGATGGATGAAATGGGCACTATGACGGCGGAGGTGATTGCCAGTGTCCGCCAGTGTTTGCCGCCAGATTTTCCGCAACACATCAGTGAGGCGATATTCCAGGGGATGGAGAAGCAAGCCGAAAGATTGCTGAAGGCAGAATGAGTGGCGCATACATTCATTTTGTCTCTTACTGTGCGTGATAATCTCAAATCAAAAAAATGACCGATTATCATTAGTAGACAGCTTTAAATTATGATAAACAATCGCTTGAATGCGCAATCATCAAAACGGGACTTATTACTGTGCTGACAACACTCATCTATCGGAGCCAGTTAAATTCATCCTGTGAACCATTCTCGCTCATTTCTTTGGTCGAAGAAGCGAAGCAGCGAAACGCAGGGGTGGATATTACCGGCATTTTGCTGTTTAACGGCGTCGATTTTTTGCAAATTCTTGAAGGCGCAGAAGAGGACGTCGTAAAGCTTTTCCACAAAATCCGCGCCGATGAACGCCATCTTGGGG
The DNA here is from genome assembly GCA_009668015.1 of Enterobacteriaceae bacterium RIT714. Classification (GTDB taxonomy): domain Bacteria; phylum Pseudomonadota; class Gammaproteobacteria; order Enterobacterales; family Enterobacteriaceae; genus Enterobacter. The sequence goes on along the minus strand of WJYB01000001.1, from coordinate 525,342 downwards.
TCGTCGAACTGATGCGTGATTATGGGTCGAGAAGACGTTTTGACAACGTCGGCATGCTGTTATTTGATTTGCAGGTGCAGACGCCCAAAGCGGTGCTGGAATCGGTGTTGCGCTATAGCAAACTCGACAGTTATCTGACTTCGGAAGATCGGGTATTCAAATTCATTCAGACCTTTATCACCCGGAGTCAACTGCCAGACGCCGGGGACAGATATCGCCCCGATAGCTGGACATTAGCCTCCGGGATTGCCCCTTTTGGTCACGGCGTCGACGGCCTGATGGCTAATCAGATTTGTCAGTTTGCATTCCAGCCGATTGTTGAGCCTTCAGAAGGAAAAATCACGTCGCTGGAAGCCCTTATCCGTGGGAACGACGGCGGCAGTCCGGAACACTTCTTTAACGCCATTCCGCCGGAAAAAGTCTATGAAGTTGACCTGCAGACCAAAGCCTACGCGTTTGCGCTGGCGGAAAAGATCGGTATTGGCGATCATAAAATTGCCATCAATCTGCTGCCGATGTCGCTGGTCAATGTTCCCAATGCGGTAGAATTTCTGCTGGAAAACATCGTAAAACATCATCTTTTGCCTGAGCAGGTGGTGGTGGAAGTGACGGAAAATGAGATGATTTCCGGCTTCAACCGGTTTAACAGCGCCATCAAGCAGCTTCGCGCGGCGGGTATTGGGCTGGCGATCGACGATTTTGGCTCCGGGTATGCCGGTCTTTCGCTCCTCACTCGCTTTCAGCCCGACAAAATCAAGATCGACCGTGAGATCGTCAGCGATATTCATTTGAGCGGACCAAAACAGGCGATTGTGAAATCCATCGTCAGCTGCTGTACCGATCTGGAAATTACGCTGGTGGCGGAAGGCATCGAGAAGATAGAAGAGTGGTGCTGGCTTGAATCCGCCGGTATCAGACGGTTTCAGGGCTTTCTTTTTGCCCGTCCGCAGCTGAATGGCGTAGGCAATATCCACTGGCCGCAGATTCAGCGTCCAGCGTCTTTCAACAACTAAACTACCGCATTGTTCTGTCTGTATTTCCCGTTCAGCTCGGATGTGTTTAAATAGCTAAACCGGTTTAATTAATGTTTAGCTTGAGGTGAGCATGAAAAAGATATGGATGCTTGGCGATGCCGTGGTCGATCTTCTGCCTGACGGAGAGGGGCGATTATTGCAATGTCCGGGAGGGGCGCCAGCCAATGTGGCGGTAGGCGTTGCGCGGCTCGGGGGTAAAAGCGGGTTTATTGGCAGAGTCGGTGACGATCCCTTTGGTCGCTATCTGCGCCACACGTTATTTACACAGAACGTGGATACCCATTATATGCATCTCGATCCGCGGCATCGCACTTCGACGGTGGTTGTGGATTTGGATGCGCAGGGAGAGCGTTCTTTCACTTTTATGGTTCGACCGAGCGCGGACCTGTTTCTGACGCCGAGCGATCTGCCGGGTTTTCAGGAGGGTGAGTGGCTTCATGCGTGCTCCATTGCACTCAGCGCCGAACCCAGTCGTTCAACGACATTTCAGGCGATGAATGCCATTAAACAGGCGGGGGGATTCGTCAGTTTCGATCCCAATATCCGCCCCGATTTGTGGCAGGATGACGCTGAATTACGGGATTGTCTGATACAGGCGATGCGTATGGCAGACGTGGTGAAACTGTCCCTTGAGGAGTTGGCCTTTTTAAGCGGCATTGACGAACTGGAGCCCGCGCTGGCGCTGGTGGTCAGCCAGTGCCAGTCACCTTTAGTGATGGTGACGATGGGCAAAAAGGGTGTTGTAGCCTGGCATGACGGGCAGCTCACCACTTATCCGGGAAGCCCCGTGGAGAGCGTGGATACCACCGGTGCCGGAGATGCCTTTGTCGCCGGACTGCTGTTTGGGCTTGCCAGCGGTACGGCTGATTTATCCGCGACGATTGCGCTCGCGCAGCGCTGTGGTGCGCTTGCCACCACCTCTAAAGGTGCGATGACCGCGCTGCCTTATCACCACGAAGTCTAATTTTCCCCTCATCGTTGTTCCTGCCTCAGACCGCAGCATCGCGGTCTGAATTGTCGCCCTGGTCACATTTACTAAATCGGTTTAGCAAAAAACATTGCTGATCCAAAATCGGCAGGTTTAGTATCAACAACCTAAACCGGTTTAGCAATTTAGCAACTATCAATAACCTCTTTTAGGGATGCGACAAAATGTATAAAAAACGCAGACTTGCCGTGATGATTGGCATGCTGGCCGGTAGTGCTTCGGTTTACGCTCAGACGGATATGAACAGTATTGAAGCGCGTCTCGCGCTGCTTGAACAACGTTTACAGGCAGCCGAGAGTCGCGCGCAGGCGGCAGAAAAGCGAGCCAGTGCAGCAGAACAAAAAACACAACAGCTGGTGGCCGTTCAAAAGCAAACCCAGACCACCACTCAGGAGGTCGCGCAGCGTACGTCTGCTCTTGAGCAAAAAGCCGATCTCGCCAGTGGCTTCGAGTTTCACGGTTATGCCCGTTCAGGCTTGCTGATGAATGATGCGGCTTCCGGCAGCAAAAGCGGCCCTTACCTGACGCCAGCCGGGGAGACGGGAGGCGCGATAGGGCGTCTGGGCAATGAAGCCGACACCTACGTTGAGCTGAACGTAGAGCATAAACAGACGCTGGAAAACGGAGCGACAACGCGCTTTAAAGCCATGCTTGCCGATGGACAGAAAACCTATAACGACTGGTCCGCCGATTCGAGCGATCTCAACATTCGTCAGGCGTTTGCCGAACTGGGCAATTTACCTGATTTCAGCGGTGCGCTTAAGGGCAGCACCTTCTGGGCCGGTAAGCGTTTTGACCGTGATAATTTTGATATTCACTGGCTCGATTCCGATGTGGTATTCCTCGCGGGCACCGGCGGCGGGGTGTATGACGTCAAGTGGAGCGAAGATTTCCGCAGTAACTTCTCCCTTTACGGACGCAACTTCGGTAGTCAGGAAGAGATCGACAATAACGTTCAGAACTACATTCTGAGCATGAATCACTTTGCCGGTCCGTTGCAGGTGATGGTGAGCGGGATGCGGGCCAAAGATAACGACGACCGGAAAGATGCGAATGGCGATGCCATTAAAACGGACGCGGCCAACAACGGCGTTCACGCATTGCTCGGCCTTCACAATGAGAGCTTCTACGGTTTACGTGACGGTTCCGCGAAAACCGCCTTACTGTATGGTCATGGCCTGGGCGCAGAAGTGAAAAGCCTCGGGTCCGATGGCGCAGTGCTGTCCGAAGCGGACACCTGGCGATTTGCAAGCTATGGCACAACCCCGATTGGAGGCGGCTGGCACATTGCCCCGGCGGTTCTTGGCCAGAGCAGTAAAGATCGCTATGTCAAAGGCGACAGCTATGAATGGGTAACGCTCAATACACGCTTAATCAAAGAGGTCACACAGAACTTTGCAATGGCGTTTGAGGGTAGCTATCAGTACATGGATTTGGATCCGAAAGGCTATAAAGATCGCCACGCGGTGAACGGCAGTTTCTACAAACTGACCGTGGCACCGACCCTGAAAGCCGGCAAGATCGGCGATTTCTTCAGCCGTCCTGAACTGCGTTTGTACGCCACCTGGATGGACTGGAGCAGCAAACTGGACAACTACGCCAGCGATGATGCCTTTGGCAGTAGCGGTTTCAACGCGGGCGGGGAATGGAACTTTGGGGTGCAGATGGAAACCTGGTTTTAACCCTTCACGCTCTCGCGCTGCGGGAGCGTCACTTACATCATAAAAATGAGTTCAGTCAGAGGTGTCTATGGATTTTGATAATATCGCCCGCGCGCTTATTCCGCTGCTCGGCGGCAAAGAGAACATCGCCAGTGCGGCACATTGCGCGACGCGTTTGCGTCTGGTATTGGTTGATGACACGTTGGCCGATCGGCAGGCGATCGGTCAGGTCGACGGGGTGAAAGGCTGTTTTCATAACGCAGGACAGATGCAGGTGATTTTCGGCACCGGCGTGGTCAATAAAGTGTATGCGGCGTTTATCCAGGCCACCGGTCTCGGTGAATCCAGCAAATCCGAGGCCGCTGACATTGCCGCGCGTAAGTTAAACCCGTTCCAGCGCATTGCCCGACTGCTGTCGAATATCTTTGTCCCCATCATCCCTGCCATTGTGGCGTCTGGCCTGCTGATGGGTCTGCTCGGGATGATAAAAACCTATGGTTGGGTGAATGCGGATAACGCGCTCTATATCATGCTCGATATGTGTAGTTCGGCGGCGTTTATTATTCTGCCGATCCTGATTGGTTTTACCGCTGCCCGTGAATTTGGCGGTAATCCCTATCTGGGGGCGACGCTCGGCGGAATTCTGACTCATCCGGCGCTGACCAACGCCTGGGGCGTGGCGTCGGGCTTCCATACCATGGACTTTTTCGGCTTTGAGATTGCGATGATTGGCTATCAGGGGACGGTTTTCCCTGTGCTGCTGGCGGTGTGGTTTATGAGTCTGGTGGAGAAACAGCTTCGCCGCGTCATTCCGGATGCGCTGGATTTGATTTTAACGCCATTCCTGACCGTTATTATCTCTGGCTTCATTGCCTTACTGATTATCGGTCCGGCTGGACGCGCGCTGGGCGATGGTATTTCGTTTGTGTTGAGCACATTGATTGAGCACGCCGGTTGGCTGGCAGGATTGCTGTTTGGTGGGCTCTATTCGGTGATTGTGATTACCGGCATTCACCATAGCTTCCATGCCATTGAAGCAGGGCTGTTAGGTAATCCTTCAATTGGCGTTAACTTCTTGCTGCCGATTTGGGCGATGGCAAACGTCGCGCAGGGTGGGGCTTGTCTGGCGGTCTGGTTCAAAACCAACGATGCCAAAATTAAAGCGATCACCTTACCGTCTGCTTTTTCGGCCATGCTTGGGATCACTGAAGCGGCTATTTTTGGTATTAACCTGCGCTTTGTGAAGCCGTTTATTGCGGCGCTCATCGGTGGCGCTGCGGGCGGGGCATGGGTGGTATCGGTCCATGTCTATATGACGGCGGTCGGGTTAACGGCAATTCCGGGAATGGCGATCGTGCAGGCCTCTTCACTGCTCAACTATATCATTGGTATGGTTATCGCCTTCGCGGTCGCCTTTACGGTCTCTTTACTGCTGAAATACAAAACGGACTCTGAATAATGACGCTTCCTTCCCGCTGGCCTGCCGTGTTGCAGGCCGTCATGAAAGGGCAGCCGCGTGCGCGGCAGGACAGCCACTATCCGCAGTGGCATCCTGCTCCCGTCACCGGGCTGATGAACGATCCTAATGGTTTTATCTGGTATGCCGGACGTTACCATTTGTTTTATCAGTGGAATCCTCTGGATTGCGATCATCGATATAAATGCTGGGGCCACTGGAGTTCCGCTGATTTGGTGCACTGGCAGCATGAGCCCATGGCGCTGATGCCCGACGAGGAGTATGACCGTAACGGGTGCTATTCCGGTAGCGCGGTGGACAACAAGGGTGAGCTGACACTTTGCTACACCGGCAATGTGAAATTCGATGACGGTAGCCGTACCGCGTGGCAGTGTCTGGCGGTGCAAAATGCGGCCGGGGGATTTGATAAACTGGGCCCGGTATTACCGCTCCCGTCAGGCTATACCGGACACGTGCGTGACCCCAAAGTGTGGCAGCAAAACGGAATCTGGTACATGGTGCTGGGGGCACAGGATCAACAACAGCGTGGCAAGGTGTTGCTGTTTAAATCGGCTGACTTGCAGTGCTGGCACGCATGCGGCGAAATCGCCGGGCACGGCGTGAACGGACTTCAGGACGCAGGCTACATGTGGGAGTGTCCGGATCTGTTCGAACTGGATGGCACGCATGTATTGATCTGCTGCCCGCAGGGCCTGGCGCGGGAACCGCATCGCTATCTTAATCACTATCCCTGCGCCTGGATGAGCGGTGATGTTGCCCTCGAGAGCACCACATTTAATCACGGTCCATTACATGAGCTGGATGCCGGCTTTGAGTTTTATGCTCCGCAAACCACGCTTTCTGCTGACGGTCGCCGGATATTGATCGGCTGGATGGGCGTGCCTGATGGTGAAGAGATGCTGCAACCCACGCGAAAATACGGCTGGATCCATCAGATGACCTGTCCGCGCGAGCTACAGTTCCGCGAGGGCAAACTCTATCAACAGCCGATCCGCGAACTGACCGCACTGCGTGAAGAAGAGCACCAATGGCAAGGTCATGCCAGCGATGCGCCATGCATGGATGCCGGACGTGTGGAATTTATCCTGATGCCGGACGGGCCGCTGGAGGTGAACTTTGCTGATACGCTCTGGCTGAGCGTGGATGAGCAGGGGATCCGCCTGCAACGGCAAAGCCTGAAAAACGATGAGATGCTGGTGCGCTACTGGCTCGGTAACGTGACGTCGCTGCGCGTTCTGTGCGATTGCTCAAGCGTTGAAATTTTCATCAATGACGGCGAAGGGGTAATGAGCAGCCGCTATTTTCCGCAGCATCCGGCGCAGATTCGCTTCGAAGGTGCGTCCGTCATCACATTACGCTACTGGTCGCTTCGCGCCTGCATGATAGAATGAGGGTTTTGGTAGCCGGATCTAAGTCGTTGTGAGAAAAACAAAACGCGTCACCATAAAAGACATCGCTGAGCTGGCGGGGGTCTCAAAAGCCACCGCCAGTCTGGTATTGAATGGCCGTAGCAAAGAGTTGCGCGTGGCGGAAGAGACCCGTGAACGAGTGATGGCGATCGCCAAACAGCACCATTATCAGCCGAGCATTCATGCGCGTTCATTGCGTGATAATCGCAGCCATACCATCGGACTGGTGGTACCCGAAATTACCAACTACGGCTTTGCGGTGTTTTCTCATGAACTGGAAACCCTGTGTCGTGAAGCGGGTGTGCAGCTGTTGATCTCCTGTACGGACGAAAACCCGGGCCAGGAAACGGTCGTGGTGAACAATATGGTTTCGCGTCAGGTGGATGGCCTGATCGTGGCTTCAAGTCTGTTAAACGACGCGGATTATCAAAAATTGAGCGAACAGCTGCCGGTCGTACTCTTCGACCGCCATATGAATGACAGTTCTTTGCCGCTGGTTATCACCGATTCCATTACGCCCACGGCTGAACTGGTAGCCGATATTGCCCGCCAGCATCCGGACGAAATCTATTTTCTCGGTGGTCAACCGAGGCTTTCACCGACGCGCGATCGCCTGGAAGGCTTTAAACAAGGCCTGGCTAACGCCGGCGTAGCGTTGCGCCCGGAATGGATCATTCACGGTAATTATCACCCAAGCTCAGGCTACGAAATGTTTGCTGAGCTTTGTGCGCGATTAGGTCGTCCGCCAAAAGCCATTTTCACCGCCGCGTGCGGTTTGCTGGAAGGGGTATTACGCTACATGGGGCAGCATCATCTGCTACAGAGCGAAATGCGTCTGGCAAGTTTCGACGATCACTACCTGTATGATTCATTGACAATTCCGATTGATACGGTACGCCAGGACAATCGACAGCTGGCATGGCATTGCTTCGATTTAATTGGCAAGCTGATTGAGGGGGAAACCCCGGAACCGTTGCAACGCAAGCTGGCAGCAACGCTGCAGCGACGCTATAAAACAGTCAGGTAGATCTGTTTCCACGTTGACGCTCTTCACCTTTGTCGGCCTCTGAAACTCCATTCATTCAGGTATGTTATGCGCAATCCACTTATTTTGATGGCAACCGGTTTAATCCCGGCACTGGCTATTGCTGCCGGGGATGTTCCACCGGTTGTGAAGCATTTTGGCGAACAGCAGGGCATTGAAAACATCCGCGAAATTGATGCGCCCGGGGGCGCGAAAAGCTGGATTGGTCAATATCAGGACATGGGCGTAACGCTGTTTCTGACGCCAGACGGGAAGCATGTCATTTCCGGGTATCTTTATGATGATAAAGGTAAAAACATCAGCGAAGAGTATTTCCAGAAAGAAATTTATGTCCCGATGGGGCGTAAAATGTGGCAAACGCTGAATAACGCACAGGCATTAAAAGAGGGCGCTGATGCCGCGCCTAAAAAAGTGTTCGTCTTTGCCGATCCGTTTTGCCCGTATTGTAAAAAATTCTGGTCTGAAGCGCAGCCGTGGGTTAAAGCCGGCAAAGTGCAGCTCAATACGCTGCTGGTTGCTTTTCTGAACCCGAAAAGCGGTCCGAACGCAACGGCGATCCTCAACGCTGCCGATCCCGTTACGGCGTGGAAAGAGTACGAACTCTCTGGGGGCAAAACGTTGCCTGAACTGAAGACTAACGGATCGCGGGAGACGTTCAATCTGCTCCAGCAACATCAGAAATTAATGGACGATTTAGGCGCTAACGCCACGCCGGCCATTTATTATATGAATGACAAGAATGAGCTGCAGCAGGTTGTCGGCATGCCCGATCAACAGCAATTGCTGGAGATGTTCGGCCCAAAACCAGAATAGCCGGGGTTTACGAACCCCAGCGATTTTTAAGATAGCTGACCGCTTCCTGAGCCTGCGGCTGGTTGAGATAGTCCTCACGGAACAGGATTGTGCCGTTCACGTTCGGTAAAGACTCATTCAAATCGAGCTGTTTTTTCAGTTCCGGCACGCCGCCATTCACCGTCCAGTCGGGTTCATTTTTTGAGGATTCACCCACTTTATATAAAGCAACGCCGATATAAAGGCGGGTGTTGGTAGGCTTGACGACATCCGCCCACCATTTGGCCAGCACGTCATAGCGCGCCGCTTTACGCGAGAAAGGCCAGTAAACCTGCGGTGCAATATAATCCAGCAGACCTTGTTTAACCCACAGACGCGTATCGGCAAATGCTTCGTCGTAGGCCGCTGCACCAGATGTGTCCGAGCCCATCGGATCATGTGAGCGATTGCGCCATACGCCAGCGGGGCTGACGCCGAATTCCACGTCAGGATTTAGCTGCTTAATCGTGCGAGACACTTGTTCAATCAACTGCTGCGTGTTGTGCCGACGCCAGTCCGCTTTTGAAGCAAATCCATGGCCGTATTTTTGAAAAGTCTGACTGTCATTCAGCGTGGAGGCAGGGGACTCGGCATAGAAATAGTCATCAAACTGCACGCCGTCGACAGGATAACGCGAGACCACTTCCGCCACGATGCTGGTGATCCAGTCTCGTGCTTCCGGGATACCCGGGTCGAGCACAAAGCGATCGCTGGCGGTGCGGATCCAGTCGCGGTGTAACACAAATACGCTCGCCGGATTCAGTGAAATGGTGCGATTCAGCTCCGAAACCGTTCCCGGTTTGGTATTGGTGGTCACCCGGTAAGGGTTAAACCAGGCGTGAACGCTCATCCCGCGTTTGTGTGCTTCGTCGAGCATAAAGAGCAGGGGATCGTACCCGGGATCCTGACCAATATGACCCGTCAGCGTATCTGACCACGGTAAAATTTTTGATGGCCACAGCGCCGTTCCGTCAGGCTTGATCTGGAAGAACACCGTATTAATGCCCAGGCTTTTTAATTTATCGAGCTTATCGGTCAGCGCTTTCTGTTGCACCCTGTTGCGGGTAGCCGGGTTACTGATATTGACAGAAGAGACGGGTGGCCAGTCGAGACGAGAAACAGTTGCCAGCCAGACTCCACGCATCGTTTCATGATTGTTATGCGACTTACCCGGCAGAGGGTGGCTGGATACGGGGGGAAGAGGAGTCACTAAAGAGACGGGGGGTTTTGAGGCACAGCTGGCCAGTAACAGCGCAAGTGTCATCAGTGCGACAGAACGTTTAACGTGTGTGAGCATCGGGATTAGCTCTTCTTTAGTCGACTGTTGGCCCAGGGGTCATCATTGATATCGTTCGGTTCTTCAGCGGCCACCTCTTCCAGCGAATCAAGATACAGCGCTTCGACTTCTGCGCGAGCCCAGGGTGTACGACGCAGAAACTTCAGACTCGATTTAACGCTTGGGTCGCTTTTAAAGCAGTTAATGTTGATCAATTTGCCCAGTTTAACCCAGCCGTAATGAGCAACGAGGGCATTGACCTGCATTTCCAGGGTTACGCCATGCAAAGGATCTTTTGAAATATGAGCGGCCATAAGGGAGTCCGGTTGTTTCTGATAGAGTCGTCAGGAGTGCAGGGGAAGGTTACAAGAAAGTCCGGTTATCAGCAAACTATCCCTGCATTTTAAACGGTCTCTGCGTGAATTCTGGCTTACCGGTGTACAGCAAAAACACCAGAATTCACGTAGCGCATGCATTTTCAGGTTATATGATGAAAATCATCACGTTATATTTACTATTTTGGCTCAATGACGCGTGGATGCCCGACGGGTGCTTTTTCCATCAGCTGTGCTCGTGGATGAACTGCTGGAATAAATAAAGATCAACGCTATTCCCAGGCAAACCACCGCACCGAGACGCGTCGCTGAAAAGTGAATCGCTTCATTTCCTAACCAGCCAAAATTATCAATGAGCAGACTCATTGCCAGCTGACCAAAAATGACGGCCACAGTTGCCACTGCGGTCCCAATCCGCTGAACGGCCATCACCATAATGACGATGTACGGTACTCCGCAAAGTGCCCCAAGCAGTTGCCATTTCGGCACATCCAGCAAGGTCAGGGTCTGTTTCGGTTCGAAGAAAAAGATGAGCAGCGCCGTGACCAGTGCGCCCAGCGAGAAAGTCAGAAACGCACTGCGGAACACACCCACATGGCTGCCCAACTTGCCATTTATTGCCGCCTGAATGCTGAGAACTGCGCCACCGATGATAGCCAGAATAATCATTAATATATTCATCATGTTACCTTAGCCTTTTGCCACGAGAATCAGGGCAGCTACAATAAAAATCAGCGCGATAATACGTCTGCTGTCAATTTTTCGATGAGATGTACCGAATAAGCCATAGTGATCGATCACCAGGCTTTTAAAGACCTGACCAGCCAGAATGCCTATCATCGTCATTGCAATACCGATAACCGGAACGGCAATCGTCAGGATAACGACATATATCGGCCCCAGGATCCCACCGAGCAGCGTCCATGAGGGCTGAGTGAAGAAAGAAGGGCTGTTTCGCGGGCTAAAGAACAGCATCAGCAGAAATGTCAGCGCCGCGCCAACGCCAAAAATGCTGAATGTTGCCCACAATCCGCCGACTTCATTGCCTAACGGCCCTAATAATCCGGCTTCAACGGACAACCCCATTCCGCCGGCAATCACCAGCAATATCAATAAAAACTGCATACAACACTCTCTTTAGTGATTCAGGCGAAGCATCGTATAGCAACGATGAATGATGAAAAACGGTATAATCCATGAAACACCTTTGCAGGAATTGAGATAATGCACGATCCCGGCGCCATAAACTTTCGCGCACTGTCGTTTTTTATCGCGGTCTTTGATGAACAGAGCTTTTCAGCCGTAGCCAGGCGGGAAGGGGTTTCAGCATCAATGATTTCGCGCGTTATTCTCCAGCTGGAAGATACGCTGGGTCAGCAACTTTTTTATCGAAATACCCGGGCGGTCATTCCGACAGAAGAAGGCGGTTATTCATTGATTACGCCCGGACGATGACAGAGCAACTCAGCGAAGCCCGCAAAGAAATGCTGGACCGATCCCTTGAGCCTGCAGGGCTTATCCGCATTAATGCCCCGGTATTTTTTGGTCAGCGTCACATTGCTCCCTGGCTGACGGAGCTGTCAGTTCGTTTCCCGCGACTGCTGATTGAACTGACACAGACCGATGATTATATCGACCCGCATAAGGATGCCGCGGATATTATCTTCAGGATTGGTACGCTGACGGATTCTTCATTTCACGCGCGTATCTTCGGGTCGCAGCGTTATTATCTGGCGGCGTCTCCGGGGTATATTGCAAAATACGGTGAACCCCACGTGCCTGCCGATCTGACACATCATAAGTGCCTGGTTTATAAAGGCTCGTCCGGTCCTAATCGGTGGTTATTCAGAAAACCCGGTGCGAGCTGGATTCATCATCCCGTGTCGGGCTTACTGACGTCTAATAACGCAGAATCTTTATTGACCAGCGCACTTGGCGGCATGGGAATGGTGCTGTTTCCGGACTGGTTGATTGGCGATAGCCTGAAGAAAGGTGATTTAGTCAGATTAATGGCGGAGTACGATTCTGCCATTAAAACGGAGCCACAGCACATCGCGGCTATTTACCCGAACGCACGCCATCCGCCGCTCAATGTTCGAACGGTGATTGATTATTTTGTCGAGGTCTACGGTTCCCCCCTTTACTGGCAATTAGACTGAAGTGGAGTGGAGATGCAGATCGCCATTTCAGTTAATAACCAGAGCATAAAAATGGTCATTATTTATCTGTAACAAAGGTATAGAAATAGGGGTGCATGGTATGGCAGACCACCTTATGGGGACGACCCTCATGACCCGTTCTGGATAAAACAAGGGATAGATTATGCGCGGGAGCAAGGTTATTAAGCGGTTGCATGGGTTGTTAACGATAACGCTTGCTTTGCTTGTTGTGAGCTACCTTCTTTTTCAGCATTACGTCAACGGGAAGCCAGATGATAGCCTGGCTTTCAAAAAGCAGGTTTCTGGTGATCTCTGGCTTTACGTAACGAAATACAACGGAGGGGGGGCGACGGTATCAGAGGTTTATCGGTACTATCTTGACGGGCCGATTACGGATGAGTCAAAGGTGATGAACGCCATTTCAGACCGCCAGCCTTTTCTTGTATCCGATACAGACAGTGCGAATGTCACTGGTTACGCCAGTACAGTGAACGTTAAGCTCACCGGGCGAATTTATTCATTCACCAATTCTGACGTGTTTTATGTGAACGGAGTAGCCGTAACGCCCGTTATAAATATAAACGCCAACGGAACGCATTAATTGAAGCCCCGCATATTGTCGGGGCTGTTTTGTGTTATCTCATCGTTAAACCAGTAGGGGAAGGGAGCAGATATTGGTCATGCAGAGAGGCCAGAGCAGCGTCTTGCGTTTAATCCTGTTTAACGATTCTGGGCTACAACCTCCAGTGAGCCATGCCGGTTGTTTATTCTTCAAATCTCCCGTTTCGCCAGCCCGCTGAAAATCTAGCGGTAATCTGCTCATTCCGCGATGAATGTGGACAGCAGTCGTTATAATTCTGCCAATCACACGCTGCCTGCCTGAAACCCCTCGTTTTTTCATGGTAATTCGTCACCAGTCGAAATCACACAATAAATTAACAAAAATGTGACAATAACAATATACATATAACTTATTATCTTTTATAAATTGCCAGGTGTACTCTGCGATTTACCTACAAATGAGAAACCTATATGGAACAGACACCTGCTAAAAAAACTGAAGATTTTCAGTCGGATAACAAAGAACAATTTACAAGATCTATTGGCCTGGTCTCAAATTTCGCGTTGGGGTTTACCTATCTTTCACCGCTTACCGCTGTCTATTCGCTGTTTGCCCTGGCCGTGACGCTTGCGGGGCCCCCGGCGGTTTGGTGGATCCTGATCGTTGCCTGCGGGCAGCTGCTTGTCGCGCTGGTATTTGGTGAAGTCTCTTCGCAATATCCTATCACCGGCGGGTTATACCCTTGGGCCAGACGCCTTTGGGGGAAAAAGTACGCCTGGATTGCCGCCTGGGTCTATCTGTGGGCGCTGGTCGTGACCGTGACCTCCATTGCGGAATACACCGCCACCTTCGTTGAATCCCTGTTCAAGTATGGGCAAACGCCGATGACGATGCTGGTGACCTCAGCGGTGCTGCTGCTGATGATGATGGCTATCAATATGTCGGGTACTAAAAACCTGGCACGCGTCGCCCGCATCGGCTTCTGGTGCGAAATTGTCAGCGTGATTGCGCTGGGGATCTACTTACTGATTTTCCACCGCACTCAGCCGTTCTCGGTGATCTTCGACTCGATGGGCGTGATGGCGCATGATGGCAGCTATACCACCGCCTTTATGTCCGCCGCGCTGATGGGGCTGTTTATGTTCTTTGGCTTCGAAGCCTGCGGTAACGTGGCGGAAGAGGTGCAAAACCCTGGTAAGAAAATCCCGGTGGCGATGATTTTAAGTATCGTCTTCGGTGCTATTTCGGCCATTATCTCGGTGCTGGGCTATCTGCTCTCCTCGCCGAATTTGCTTAATATCGTTAACGGCAAGGTGGCGGATCCGATTCCGGCGATTCTGCATGAGGCCCTGGGCGAAACCGGCGCGACGGTATTTATCGTGATCGCTATCATCGCCATGCTCTCCTGTATCCTCTCTCTGCAGGCGGCGTTGAGCCGACTGATCTTCTCTTTCTCCCGCGACAAAATGTTACCGGGCAGCGAATGGATGGCTAAAATTTCCAAAAATAACGTGCCGGATAACGCCATGATTGTCAGCTGCCTGCTGCCGGTGATTGTCTGCGTCTGCGTCTATTTCCAGCCAGATAACCTTGCCCGCATTACCGCTTTTGCGGTGATCGGGATTTATATCTCCTTCCAGATGGTGGTGCTGGCCGCAATGCGTCAACGCCTTAAAGGCTGGAAACCGGCTGGGGAGTGGACTATCGGCGGTTGGGGGATGCTGGTTAACGGACTGGCGCTGGCCTATGGCGTAGCGGCTATCTGGCTGCTGGCGCAGCCTGCGGAAGGCAGCTCGTTCCTCGATCGCTGGACGGTACTGATTGGGCTGGCGATTGTGCTGGGAACCGGTCTGCTCTACATGGCGATTGCGAGGCCGTTTGGTCGCTCCAGCGCGCCGGAAAATGATGCCATCGCCTATGCGGACGAGCTGAAAGCACGAGAGAGTTATTAACCATCAAGGGCCTGCGGGCCCTTAATTGCTGCACTGGTACAGAATGAAGTAGTCGCTTTGATAAAGCACGGTTGCCGGGTGTGTGGAGAGCAGATTGCCCACCCGGTAATCGGGTCTGGTCGAAAAAATGATACGTCTTTCGCGGTTAGTCAGCACGACTTTAGCCGGATGACGACAGGAAAGCAGCTCCTCTTCGATCTGACTCACCAGCATGTCAATCGCCGCCACGCCAAGAAATTTCCCATCACTGTAGACCGGAACCGCAGAGGTGAGGGTATACGCGGTGTTACACACATAATCCACATAAGGGCCGTGAATAAAGGCCTTTCCCACCGACGGCGTGTGCCTGAACCACTCGAAGGTTCTGAAATCCAGCCGCTGTTGGGTGGCCTGATCGAGATCGAGATTGACCTGCTGCAGCCCGTTATTTTTTTTAAACCACCACTCCAGCAGCCAGTACTCGTCGGTGGTGGGGCTTTTTTCAATATGGCTGGCGAAACCGGCCCCTGAGCAGTAGCGGTTATGCTGTAACGTGTGCTGGATATGCCCCTGAATGACCGCCTTAACGGCAGGCTCTAATAAGATCTCCGCCGACGCCTTTTGTCCGCCAGTGATGCTTTCACGTATGCGGTCAGCCAGGACGACGGTGGACTCCACGGTTGAGGCGGTAATATCCTCAATTTTATCTATCAGGGTGGTAAACGATACGGGAAAGGTCATTTTGCGGTCAGCCTTCACTCAGATTATATTTCATCTTTTGGTCGATCAGGTGGTAGATAAACGTATCAATCAGTCGGGTCGCAATCGCCATGGCGGCCAGCTCGTCGTGGTTTGCCAGCGCCTCTGTCAGCGTTTGATACAGGGCGACCACCTGCGGAAAAATCTCATCTGAGCGGTAGAGCACCGCCACCAGCGAGGCCCACTCCGCCTGTAGCTGTAGCTCCTGATTTGCCAGCCTGGCTGAATGCGAGCTCGCGGCAAGCGCCAGCAGACAACGCATATCAGACTGGGTCCTTTGCTCCGGCGTGTTGGCGTTTTTCAGGACGTCAACAAAGCCGCGCAGTCGCGCAATATCCGCCTCGGTCACGCGGCGTGAGGCTAGCCTGGCGCTATGGCTGATAATGGCGGAATGCATCTCCCCCAGATCGGAAAGATAATCCGTGCTGATGGTTTTGAACGGGTGCAGGCTGCTGTTTTTATCGCGAACGTTTTCGCACACGAAGCTGCCGCCTTTTCGGCCACGCACGGTGTAGATCAATTCATTGGCCCGCAGCGTGTTGAGCGCCTCACGGATCGTGATGTGCGAAACCCCCATCATAACCGCCAAATCTGTCTCATTAGGCAGCTGTTCATAAGGTTCCAGCAAACCGGTAATAATCGCGTTGGAGAGGCGCTGAACTATCTGATCGGAGCGACTGGCCTGTCCAATAGGCGCAAAGATGACTGCGTGAGTAATCATAAGCTTTTCTGTTCTTTATTCCCTGAAAGAGCACTCTTCTTAACATAAGCCCGCCGGGCTGGAAAGGAGATAATCACGGCAGATCATTGCCGTTTTCACGATCTCCTGGCTTCCTGGCACCGAGCCAACATAGCGCAATCCCACCGGGGAGCAATCCCTCTCCGCCTGGATTTAGCTATTTTGTGATTTTAATGTAAGAAAATAGTTAAATTTGCGAAGCGTATCATGTTGTTTGCTCTGCAAGTTTGAATCCTGACGGCAACAAATATATTACATAAGTTTCTTTATGTTTTAAATGTCAGGAGTTGGTGATGAATACGCTGAAGCATTTTATTAACGGACAGTTTGTCTCCTCGCAATCGGAAGACAACTTTGAGCTGATTAGCCCGGTCGACGGCGAATGCTACGCCATGAGCCCGAACGGCGGCAAAGCAGAGGTCGATCAGGCTTACGCCGCGGCAAAAGCGGCTTTCGCGGTATGGAAAAAGTCGACCCCCGCGCAGCGCCAAAAAGCGCTGCTCAATCTCGCGGATGCGATTGAAAGCAACGTTGCGCGTCTGGCCCACATTCAGAGCCAGGAGACCGGGCAGCTGCGGCATTTTATCGAGAAAGAGGAGATTGCCGCCTCCTGTGACGCCATCCGCTTTTTCGCCGGGGCCGCACGTTGTCTGGAAGGCAAGGCCAGCGGCGAGTACAGCGAAGGCTTTACCTCCACCATTCGCCGCGAGCCGCTGGGGATTGTGGGGCAGGTGACCCCCTGGAACTACCCCTTCATGATGGCGGTATGGAAAATTGCCCCGGCGCTGGCGGCAGGCAACACGGTGGTGCTGAAGCCCAGCGACACAACCCCTATCAGCACCCTGATGCTGGCGGAGCTTGCTGCGCCGTTTTTCCCGGCAGGGGCCATCAACGTGGTGTTGGGTAAAGCCAATACCGGCTCGCTGGTCGTCTCCAACCCGACGGCCTCTCTGGTGTCGATTACCGGTTCAGTACGTGCGGGTCTGCAGGTGGCCGCGTCGGCGGCAGCCAACCTGACCAAAGCGCATCTTGAGCTGGGCGGCAAAGCGCCGGTGGTGGTATTTGCGGATGCGGATCTGGATAAAGCGGTGGATACCATCCTCACCGCCGGGTTCTTCAACGCCGGTCAGGATTGCACCGCTGCCACGCGTCTGCTGGTCGAGCAGTCGGTCTATGACGTCTTCCTGCAAAAACTGCTGGAGAAAGGAAAAACCATTCGTTTTGGTCAGCCGGACGACAAGTCTGCACTGTACGGCGCGCTGAACAGCAAAAACCAGCTGGAGCAGGTGAAAGGCTTTATTGAACGCCTGCCATCGCACGCCAGAGTTGAGATGGGCGGCCATGCAGGGCCAGGGCCGGGTTTCTACTTCGAACCGACCCTGATCTCCGGTCTGCACCAGCAGGACGAAGCCATCCAGCATGAAGTCTTCGGCCCGGTGATGACCATTCAACCCTTTAGCAGCGAAGAAGAAGCGCTGCATAAGGCCAATGACGTGGAGTATGGTCTGGCAGCCAGCGTCTGGACCCGCAACCACGGCCGTGCTCAGCGTTTTAGCATTGAGCTGGATTTCGGCACGGTGTGGGTCAACAACCATATCCCGCTTTGTGCCGAAATGCCGCACGGCGGATTTAAAAAGTCCGGCTATGGCAAGGACCTCTCCTCATATTCACTCGACGAATACACAAGAGTGAAACACATCATGTGCGATATCACTGAATAACAAGGACAAAATATGAAAACCCTCAACGTTGCCCTTTTTTCCGCCGTACTGTTTTCCGGTCTGGCGCAGGCCCAGAGCACCTCTCTGGAGGTGGTCAAAACGTATATGGCGGCATGGAATGCCCATGATGCCAGCAAGGCGGCGACCCTGCTGGCCAGCGATGTTGTCTATTACGACGCGGCGGCGGGCGAACCGGTAAAGGGCAGGGATAACGCCGAAAAAGAGGTGATTGGCGCCTTTATCCACGCCGTTCCCGATCTGAAATGGACCATGACCGATAAGCCGGTTTATGACAACGACACCGTGGCTTTCCGCTGGCAGTTTGTGGGTAAAAACAGCGGCGAATGGGCTGGCAGCCCAGCCACCAACAATGCCATCAAATTTGAAGGCGTGAGCTATATCCGCGTGAAGGACGGAAAAATCACCTGGCAGGGGGATTATTACGACTCCAAAAAGCTGGATGAAGAGCTGAAACCAAAGAACAAATAATCGGCCACCCCCTTTGCCAAAAGGGGGACGTTTAACCCGGCATCCACAACGGGGTGTCAGTTTTAAAGACAGGATTATCAATGGCAATCACCAGACGTGATTTTCTTAACGGTGTGGCAATTACCATCGCCGCGGGGCTGACGCCACTGGACTGGGCGCGGGCGGCAGGCAAAGAGAACGAGTTTATCCACGGAGAAGCCTATCCTCCTGCGCTCACCGGTCTGCGCGGCAATCATCCCGGTTCGTTTGAGATGGCCCATGCCCTGGGGCGTGAGCACGAAAAGTTTGATTTCGGCTCCCTGCCGTACGAAGAAGAGTATGACCTGGTTATCGTCGGCGGTGGGATCAGCGGACTTGCCGCGGCCTGCTTCTGGCGCGAGAAAATGGGGCCAGAAAGCAAGATCCTTATTCTCGATAACCACGACGACTTTGGCGGTCATGCCAAACGCAATGAATTTACCGTCGGGAATAAAACGCTCATCGGCTATGGCGGAAGCGAGGCGTTCCAGTCTCCTGCGCACAACTTCAGTCCGGAGGTGAATGGCCTGATGCAGAAGCTGGGAGTTAGCATCTCGCGCATGAAAGCGAGCTTTGACGTTAACTTCTACCCGGATCAGCAGCTCAGCCGCGGGGTCTTTTTTGATAAGAAAAATTTTGGCGAGACCAAAATCGTCAGCGGCGATCCGGGCCGCGCGGTGGCAGATGATATCCCGCCGGACAGGCTTAATGGCCGCAGTATGGAAGCATTCATCAATGATTTTCCGCTAGCGAATAGCGACAAAAAAGCGATTCTCGACCTCTACCTGCATCCCCGGGACTATCTGCCTGGCATGAGTCAGGAGGAGAAAATCACCTGGATGGATACCCACAGCTACAGTGAGTTTCTTAGCGATAAGGTGGGGCTCAGCAAGATGGCGCGCCTCTACTTCCAGCAGCGTTCTAACGATTTCTTCGCTATCGGTATAGAAGGCATTTCCGCTACCGACGCCCGCGCCTGTGCGCTGCCGGGGATGGAGGCGCTTGGTCTGCCGCCGCTGGATGGCGAAACGCTGGCCGACCTGGAAGAGCCGTATGTTTATCACTTCCCGGACGGCAACGCGGGGCTGGCGCGCCTGATGGTGCGACACCTTCTGCCTGAGGCGCTGCCGGGCCGTACCATGGAAGACTCGGTGACCTCCCGCCTTGATTACGGCAAGCTTGACCTGGCAAAAAACAGCACTCGTCTGCGGTTAAGCAGCATTGTGATCAACGCCGCCAACGAGCAAAACGGAGTGAGTGTCACCTATATCAATGACGGAAAGCCCCATCGCGTTCGGGGCCGTAATGCGGTCATGGCAGGCTACAACATGATGATCCCGTATCTGGTGCCCGAAATGCCCGACGAGCAAAAGGCCGACATGCGCCTGAACGTAAAAGCGCCGCTGGTGTATACCAACGTGGCGGTAAAAAACTGGCAGGCGTTTAAAACCCTCGGCGTGCATGAGTTTTACTCCCCGACAGCCCCGTACAGTCGGGTCAAACTCGACTATCCGGTGAGCTTAGGCGGGTATGAACACTCTCATTCGCCGGACGAACCGATAGTGCTGCACATGGTCTTCGTGCCGACTTATCCGGGCAGCAATATGAGTGCAAGGGAACAGTTCCGCAAAGGCAGAGCCTGGCTGCTCGGCACGTCTTTTGAGGCACATGAAAAAATGATCCGCGACCAGCTTCAGGAGATGTTTGGCGCCGTCGGGTTCGACCATCAGCGGGATATCGCCGGGATCACCGTTAACCGTTGGGCGCATGGTTACGCCTACTATGCCTGCTCGCTGTTCGACGACATGGACAAAATTCCCGACATCATCGCCCGCGCGCGAAAACCCATCGGGCGCATCACCATCGCCAACTCAGACTCTGACTGGAGCGCCTACGCCCACGCGGCGATCGACCAGGCCTGGCGTGCCGTCAACGAACTTACGGATATGGGGTGACAGATGCGAATCGTGACTATGTTATTGACCAGTCTGCTTTCTGTTAGCGCCTCTGCGGCTCCGATGGCGGGGGAGTATATCGCCCGCGTCGCGGATTGCATGGCCTGCCACACCGCAGAAGGTGGCGCGCCTCTGGCGGGGGGCAAGAAATTTCCGACTCCCGTCGGGGATATTTATTCCACCAACATCACCCCGGATAAAACCCACGGCATCGGCAATTACCGCTATGCCGATTTTGAAAAGGCCGTGCGCCAGGGGATTGCCAAAGACGGTCATCCGCTCTATCCGGCCATGCCTTATCCCTCTTACGCCAGGATGAGCGATAGCGATATCCATGCGCTGTACGACTACTTTATGCAAGGCGTGGCGCCTTCGGCGAAAGCCAACCAGGAGAGTGACATTCCCTGGCTGCTCTCTGCCCGCTGGCCTTTGCACGTCTGGAACTGGCTGTTTCTGGACGAGCCTGCGGGGAAGGCTGGCACGCTGTCGGATCCCGTGCTTCAGCGGGGGGCGTATCTGGTTGAAGGCGCCGGTCACTGCGGGGCGTGCCATACGCCGCGAGGGGTGGCGATGAATGAAAAGGCCTACAGCAACCACGATGAAACGTTTCTGAGCGGAGCGATGATTGATGGCTGGTATGCGCCGTCGCTGCGCACGCTGACGCTGCCGGAAAACGAGCTGACCTCGCTAATCGTCACCGGAAGGAGCAAACATGCCGCCGTTTCGGGCTCCATGGCGGAAGTGGTCAGCCAGAGTACTCAGTATCTGACCCACGACGATGCCACCGCTATCGCCCGCTACTTGCTAAGTCTTAATGGCGACACGCCAGCCGCGACGCCTGTCAATCACGCTGCCGCCACGGCATCAGCCTCTCCGGCGGCAGGCAAAACTCTCTATGGCCGCTTCTGTTCTACCTGTCACGGCACCGAAGGAAAAGGCACGGATGACAACGTTCCCTCTCTGGTGAATAACCCTGTCATCGGCGCAAAAGAGGCCACGCCGCTTCTGCGCGTCGTCGCGCTGGGGGCAGAAACGCCCACCACCGTGGGTAATGTCTCGTTCAGAATGCCCGGTTATGGGGATGTGATGACCGACGAAGAGATGCGCGACGTTGTCAATTACGTCCGGCAAAACTGGGGGAATGGCGCGGGTAATGTCACTTCTGACGATGTGGCGAAGGTGAAACAGTCTCATCCTTAACGTGGCACTGGGGTCAGTATGGAAAACAGATTAGATGTGCTGGGGCTGTGCTGCGAGCGGGACGATCGGTATCTATTTCGCGATCTCTCGTTCTCCGTGTCGCCCGGGGAGTGGGTCCAGATTGCGGGCGGCAACGGGGCGGGCAAAACCACACTGCTGAGAATGCTGACGGGGATCATCCGTCCCGACAGCGGAGAGGTGCGCTGGCAGACCCACTCCGTCAACCGTCACCGCGACAGGTTACATGCCCATTTGCTCTGGATGGGTCACCAGCCGGGCATTAAAACCCGCCTGACGGCCCTGCAAAATATCGCCTTTTTTCATCCCGACGCGTCGCGGTCTGAACATCTGACAGCCCTCGGGCAGGTGGGGCTGGGCGGGTATGAAGATGTGCCGGTGGCGACACTCTCTGCCGGGCAGCAGCGCAATGTGGCGATGGCGCGGCTCTGGCTGACGCGCGCCGCGCTGTGGATCCTTGATGAACCCTTTACCGCCATTGATGCAGCGGGTATCGCCCGGCTGACGCGCAGGATGGCGCAGCACGTCAGCGCGGGCGGTCAGATCGTGATGACCACGCATCAGCCGCTGGCCGATCCCGGCCTGCCCGTACGGCAGGTGGCACTGACGGGAGGCGTGCCGGGATGATGTGGTCTCTTTTCTGCCTTGAACTGCGGGTCGCCTTTCGTAGCCGGGCTGAGCTCGCCAACCCGCTGTGGTTCTTTTTTATTATCCTCACGCTCTTTCCTGTCGCGTTGGGTCAGGACAGCCAACAGCTGGCGCATATCGCGCCCGGCGCAATCTGGATCGCCGCGCTGATGGCGTCCCTGTTGGCGCAGGAGCGGCTGTTTCGTGATGACTACCAGGACGGCAGCCTCGAACAGCTGATGCTGCTGCCCGTGCCGCTGCCTGCCGTGGTGCTGAGTAAGATCCTCGCCCACTGGTGCGTAACGGGCGTGCCGCTGCTGTGCTTCTCGCCGCTGGCCGCGGTATTGATGGGGATGAATGTGACGCAGTGGGAGGTGATGGCGCTGACGCTGTTGCTGGGTACGCCGACCCTCAGCTTACTGGCTGCGCCGGGCAGCGGCTTGACGGTCGGGCTGCCGCGGGGCGGGGTACTGCTCAGCCTGCTGGTGCTTCCCTTTACTTTGCCGCTGCTGATCTTTGCCACCGCCGCAATAAATGCGGCGACAGAAGGGCTGCCCGTTTCCGGTTATCTGGCCGTCCTGGCGGCGATGCTGACCGGCAGTGCCATGGTGAGCCCCTTTGCCACCGCAGCCGCGCTGCGCGTCAGCCTTCAGGGGTAAATCTGATGTTATTTCGAACGAGAGTACGCACTATGTGGAAAACACTGCATCAACTGGCTATCCCGGAGCGCTGCTATCGTTTCAGCGGTCGGGCGATTCTCTGGCTCGCTCCGGCGGCACTGGTGACGCTGACGCTGGGCTGGATCGGGGGATTCGCCTTTGCTCCCGCCGATTACCAGCAGGGTGAAGGGTATCGCATTATCTATCTTCATGTTCCTGCGGCGATGTGGTCGATGGGCATTTACGCTGCCATGGCGGTTGCGGCCTTTATCGGCCTTGTCTGGCAGATCAAGCTGGCATCCCTTGCCGTGGCGGCGATGGCACCGATTGGCGCGGTTTATACCTTTATCGCCCTGGTGACCGGAGCGTTGTGGGGAAAACCGATGTGGGGCACCTGGTGGGTGTGGGATGCCAGGCTGACCTCGGAGCTGATTATGTTGTTCATCTATATGGGCATCATTGCGCTGTGGAGTGCCTTTAACAATCGCCGCACGGCGGGCCGGGCAGTAAGCATTCTGGTGCTGATCGGGGTGGTTAACCTGCCGGTGATCCATTACTCGGTGGTCTGGTGGAATACGCTGCATCAGGGATCGACCGGGCTACAACAAAGCATCGACCCGGCAATGCGCCTGCCGCTGCGGTTGGTGATTGTCGGTTTTCTGCTGCTGTTTATCACACTAACGCTGATGCGACTGCGCAATATGATCCTGCAGCAGGAGCGCCTTCGCCCCTGGGTACGCCATATCGCTTGCGAGGAAGAATGGTCATGACGCCTGCTTTTAAATACTGGAGCGAATTTTTCGCGATGGGAGGCTATGGCCTCTATATCTGGCTGGCCGTTGTGCTGACACTGCTCGCGCTGGCTGGGCTGATTTTGCACACCTGCATGCAGCGGCGCGCCATTTTGCAGGCCATCCGCCGCAGCCACTCGCGGGAACAGCGCAGACGTAACGTGCAGGAGAGCGAGGCCAGCTTATGAATTCACGTCGTAAAAACCGTCTGTTGATAACCAGCATTCTGCTCGGGGGACTGCTGCTGATCCTGGGCCTGATCCTCTATGCCCTGCGCGCCAATATCGACCTGTTTTACACTCCGGGAGAGGTGCTGTACGGCAAAGGGGAGGCGCGGGAAATGCCCGTTGCCCGACAACGCCTGCGGGTGGGAGGCCTGGTGCTTCCGGGCAGTATTAAACGCTCGGCCACCTCGATGCAGGTGAGCTTTACGCTGTATGACGATCGCGGCAGGGTGCAGGTGAGCTTTGATGGGCTGCTTCCGGATCTCTTTCGCGAGGGACAGGGCATTGTGGTTCAGGGGGTACTGGATTCCGGTGGCCATATTATCGCCCGACAGGTGCTGGCCAAACACGATGAAAACTACACGCCTCCGGGTGTGAAGAAGGAAGGGCAAACCCTTTCATCGACAGGGAGCCGTCACCATGATGCCTGAATGGGGAAATCTGCTGCTCTGTCTGGCGCTGGGTGCGGCGCTCCTGCTTTCCAGCCTGCCGCTGTATGGCGCATGGCGCGGTCAGCGTCTGTTGATAAATGCCGCACCGGTGTTCGCAATAGTGCTGTTTGCCTGCCTTTCTGGGGCATTTCTTATCCTGATGTACGCCTTTATCATTAACGATTTCACCGTCGCCTACGTGGTGGCTAACTCGAATACGCAGCTCCCTGTTATCTACAGAATGGCCGCCGTCTGGGGAGCCCATGAAGGCTCGATGCTGCTCTGGGTGCTATTGATGAGCGGGTGGACGCTGGCAACGGCATTAAACCGCACCATACCGCCCGCCCTGCGTGCTCAGGTACTGGCGGTGATGGGGATGATAAGTTTTGGTTTTCTGCTGTTTATCCTTTTTACCTCGAATCCCTTCGCCCGTACTTTGCCCGATTTCCCCATTGAGGGGCGCGACCTGAATCCGATGCTGCAAGATCCGGGGCTGGTTTTCCACCCGCCTGCGCTCTATATGGGTTATGTCGGTTTCTCCGTCGCCTTTGCCTTTGCCATCGCGGCGTTGCTGAATGGGCGTTTGGATCGGGATTTTGCGCGGCTGGCGCGTCCGTGGACGCTGATGGCGTGGATCTTTTTAACCCTGGGTATCGTGATGGGCTCCCTGTGGGCTTACTACGAACTGGGATGGGGAGGATGGTGGTTCTGGGATCCGGTGGAAAATGCCTCCCTGATGCCATGGCTGGCGGGAACCGCGCTGCTGCACTCCCTTGCCGTCACCGAGCAGCGGGACACCTTCAGAGCCTGGAGCGCACTGCTGGCGATCGCCGCCTTTTCCCTCTGCCTGCTTGGCACCTTTCTGGTGCGCTCCGGCGTGCTGGTATCCGTTCACGCCTTTGCTGCGGATCCTACGCGGGGCATGTACATCCTGATCTTTATGTCCCTGGTGGTCGGCGGTTCGCTACTGCTCTTTGCCGTGCGCGGCTACCGTATTCGCTCCCGGGTGAATAATGCTTTCTGGTCCCGGGAATCGCTGTTGATGGGCAATAACGTCCTGTTGATGACCGCGATGCTGGTGGTACTGCTCGGCACGTTGCTGCCGCTGGTGCATAAGGCGCTGGGCCTGGGGGCGATCTCCATCGGCGAACCGTTCTTTAACCGTCTCTTTGTGGTGCTGATGGTACCGCTGGCGCTGTTGATGGGGCTGGCCCCGCTGGTCAGGTGGAGGCGCGATCGCCCGGGCAAACAGCGCAAGCCGGTCATGATCGCGCTGATCGTCACCCCCATCCTGGCCTTGCTCCTGCCGTGGTGGTTGCAGGATAACATTGTCGCACTGACGGTGCTGGGTCTGTGCATGGCGTTGTGGATAGTCGTCCTGCATCTGGCGGAGGTGATATTACGCCTGCGGCGTGGGGAGCCGGTGACGCGCCGTTTTTGCGGCATGATTATCGCCCATCTGGGAGTCGCCATTACGGTGACCGGTATCGCTTTTCACCAGAACCACGATATCGAGCGCGACGTGCGCATGGCCGTCAACGATAGCCTGCACATCAGAGAGTACCGTTTCACCTTCCGCGAAGTACGCGAAAGCCTCGGCCCAAACTATCAGGCGTTGACGGCGGTGATCGATGTCGACGCTCCAGGCCGTAAAACCGCGACGCTCTTCGCAGAGAAACGTTTTTACACGGCAAGCAGGGCCATTATGACCGAGGCGGCGATTCAGGTCGGCTTCACCCGCGACCTGTACGTTGCGCCAGGAGAGCAATTCGACGACGGCAGCTGGGGCATGCGCTTCTACTATAAACCCTTTATCCGCTGGATTTGGGCGGGAGGAATGTTCATGGCGCTGGGAGGCGGGCTCTGTTTTCGCGGGCGGCGCGTCGCTGCGGTGAAAGTACAAAAGGTGACGGCATGAAACGGAATATTTTTCTGCTGCCGCTGGTGATATTCACCCTCCTGGCGGGGCTGCTCGGCTGGCAACTGCTGCGCATCGGTGAGGGCGATGACCCGCAGATGCTGGAATCAGCCCTTATCGGTCATCCGCTGCCCGCGCTGCGGGTGGCAACGCTGGCACGGCCCGAGGAGAAACAGGATTTTCAGACGTTGAGTAAGGGTAAACCTCTGCTGTTGAACGTATGGGCCACCTGGTGTCCCACCTGTCGGGCGGAGCACCAGTTTCTGAACGCTTTGGCGGCGCAGGGTGTTGCGATAGCCGGTGTGAATTACAAAGACGATCGGCAAAAGGCGCAGCGCTGGCTGGCCGATTTTGGCGATCCTTATCGCGATAACCTGCTGGATGCGGACGGTACGGTCGGGATTGAACTGGGTGTATTCGGCGCGCCGGAGACTTTCCTGATTGATGGGCAGGGGATCGTGCGCTACCGGCATACCGGGGAGCTTAACGCTGACGTGTGGCGCAAAGAGGTCGCGCCGCTTTGGGAAAAATACCGCAAAGAGGCCGGAGTATGAAAAAAGGATTACTGGCGCTGCTGCTGATGACGCTGAGCTTTTGGGTCCTGGCGGCGCCGGAGGTGATGACCTTTCAGAGCGAAGCCCAGGAACAGCAGTATCGCAAACTGACGGCCGAATTGCGCTGCCCCAAATGCCAGAACAACAGCATTGCCGACTCCGGGTCGTTAATCGCCGAGGATTTACGCCTGAAGGTCTATCAACTGACGTTGCAGGGTAAAACGCGCGATCAGATTGTCGATTTTATGGTGGCGCGCTACGGCGCTTTTATTCGCTACGATCCGCCGCTCACCCCGGTTACCCTGCTGCTTTGGCTGTTACCGCTGCTTTCGGTGCTCGCTGGTGGCTATGCCATTTATGCCCGCAGCCGAACGAGGATCGCTGTTGCCCCGATACCATGTCCCGCCGACACGCTTTCTGCCAGAGGAAGTCCGTGGGGGCTGGTGGCCGGTATCATCATGGCGCTGGCGGTAAGCGGGGCGGCGTTTTACTCCACCAACGGCTACCGCCAGGTGCGCGACTGGCAGCAGGCTACCCGCCAGTTGCCTGAACTGATGAACCGGACAATCGACTCCCGCGCCGCGCCGCTGGAGAAGCAGGCGTTACAAACGCTGGCGCTGGGCTTACGCACCCATTTAGCTGATGACGGCGACAACCCGGAAGGCTGGATGCTTCTGGGGCGAGTGGGGATGATGCTGAATAATGCCACGCTCGCCACTCAGGCCTATGGCCGGGCCCACGCCGTTGCGCCGGACGATCTACCCGCAGCGTCAGGCTATGCTGACGTTCTGACCCGCACCGGTGAACTAGAATCGCTGCAGCAGGCAGAGGCGCTCCTGGCTGGCTTGCTGAACGTTCATCCGGATAATCTGCGTCTCTTACAGCTGGCGGCGGTCAACGCTTATCAACAGGGGCAATACGATCTCGCCATCGCCCGCTGGCAGCGCATGCTGTTGCTGAATAATGGCAACCCAGAGCAGCGGGCGGAAATCGAACAGAAAATTGCGCTCGCCCGCCAGCATCTGTCGGTTAAGCCGGGTTGAGGAGGTGCCTTTTAATGATTTCTGCGAGGCGGGTAAATGCGGGCTTCATTGCTTCTTCATCAATGCTGGCAAACCCCAGCAGCAGGCCTTTGCGCTTCGGCGTGTCGGCAAAATAGCGCGACAGGGGGCGCACCAGTAACATCTGCTGGTTGGCCTCCTGGGTAATGGCGATATCATCAGCCTCGTCGGGCAGCTGTAAAATCAAGTGTAGCCCGGCGTTGCTGCTGAATTCTCCCAGAAACTGTTTCCCCAGTTGCCGGGTGATGAGCGTGACAAGGGCAAGACGGCGGCGGCTGTAAAGCTGGCGCATTTTGCGTATGTGGCTGGCGTAGTAGCCTTCGCGGATAAACTCCGCCAGCGCGGCCTGCATCAGCAAGTGCCCGCCACGATACAGATCGCTATGAATCTTCTTTAACGCCGCCGCCAGCGGCACCGGTAACACCATGTAGCCAAGCCGGAGGGCCGGGTAGAGGGTTTTACTGAAGGTGCCGATGTAAATCACCGGGCTGGCCTCTTCCAGGCCCTGAAGGGAAGGGATGGGCTGCCCGGCAAAGCGGAACTCGCTGTCATAATCATCTTCCACAATCCAGCTCCGGGTTTTACGCGCCAGCGCCAGCAGCTGCTGGCGGCGACTTAGGCTCATCACCGACCCTAACGGATATTGATGTGACGGTGTCACAAAAATCATCCTCGGCGGCACCGCACTTTTTTCCGCTGGCACCAGCCCCTCTTCATCCACCGCGAGGGCGGAGAAATGAACCCCATTCATACGTAGAATATTTTTGATGCCCCAGTAGCCGGGCTCTTCCACCCAGGCCTGGTCACCCGGATTGCACAGGGTTCGTGTCACCAGGTCCAGCGCCTGGTGAATCCCTTCGGTTATCAGAATCTGGTCCGGGGAACAGCGCACCCCGCGCGCCGTGCGCAGGTAATCGGTTAGCGAGGCTTTCAGCTCGGCAACACCGCCGTAAGCGTCGTAGGTCAAATATTGCGGAAGCGGCTGGCGGGAGAGGCGATCCTGAATTTTTTTTAGCACGCGATGCGGGAAGAGTGTGACATCGGGGACGCCCGGTACAAACGCGCCCCACTGGCGCGGGCTGGCGCTGGCATTGCCCAGCAGAGCCTGGCCGCGCTCCGACAACCTGATGCTCAGTTCCTGCTGCGGCGGCAACGACGCCGGCGCTTTTCGCTGGTCAAGATTGTCCAGTACGCTTTCGCTGACAAAAGTGCCGCTGCTGGTGCGGGCGGAGATATAGCCTTCCGCTTGTAACTGCTCGTAAACGCGAAGCACGGTATTACGCGACAGCGCCAGCTCGTCGGCCAGATCGCGTGAAGGGGGGATGCGGGTAGCGGGTTTCAGGCTCCCTTCCAGAATGCAGCTGCATATTGCCGCATAAAGACGGCGATGCAGTTTCTCGCCGGACTGGTGCGAAAATGCCTGCGTGATCACATCTACAGCAAGAGAACGCATTTGGATCCTTAAAATAAAACGATTTGGCTCTCGATTAGAGTACCAGATAGTGAATAAATATCCGTGAGATGTATTCACAGACTTATAAAAAAGGATGAGGCACACACTATGAGTAATAAAAACCTGCATCAACGTCGCCAGGCCGCCACCCCTCGTGGCGTGGGAGTCATGTGCGATTTCTTCGCCCGTTCCGCGGAAAACAGCACCCTGACGGACGTCGAAGGGCGCCAGTACATTGATTTTGCTGCCGGCATCGCGGTGCTCAACACCGGCCATCGACACCCGCGTCTGGTGCAGGCTGTCGAAGCTCAGCTGCAGGCCTTTACCCATACCGCCTACCAGATTGTGCCTTACGAAAGCTATGTCACGCTTGCCGAGAAGATCAACGCCGCCGCTCCGGTTGGCGGCGAAGCCAAAACTGCCTTCTTCACCACCGGTGCCGAAGCGGTCGAGAACGCGGTGAAAATTGCCCGCGCCCACACCGGTCGACCAGGGGTGATTGCCTTTGGCGGCGGATTCCATGGCCGAACCTACATGACCATGGCTCTGACGGGCAAAGTGGCGCCGTACAAAAAAGGCTTTGGCCCGTTCCCTGGCTCGGTATTTCACGCGCCTTATCCTTCAGCCCTGCACGGGATCAGCACCGACGATGCGGTCAAAGCCATTGAGCGCCTGTTTAAGGCTGATATTGATGCTGAGCAGGTGGCTGCCATTATCTTCGAGCCCGTTCAGGGGGAAGGCGGCTTTGTCGTTGCTCCGCCAGATTTTGTCGCTGCCATTCGCCGCATCTGTGATAAGCACGGCATTGTGATGATTGCCGACGAAGTGCAAAGTGGTTTCGCCCGTACCGGCAAGCTGTTCGCCATGGATCACTATGCGGATAAACCGGACCTGATGACCATCGCCAAAAGCCTCGCGGGCGGTATGCCGCTCTCCGGCGTAGTGGGTAAAGCAGAGATTATGGATGCGCCAGCGCCTGGTGGTCTGGGCGGTACTTATGCGGGCAATCCGCTGTCGGTGGCGGCAGCGCTGGCGGTGCTGGATATTATTGATGACGAGAAACTGTGCCAGCGCGCCGACGCCTTAGGCGAGCGCCTGCGAGCCACCCTCAACGATGCGCGTGAATACGCACCGGGTCTGGCAGAGGTGCGCGGCGTGGGGTCGATGATTGCCGCTGAATTTACCGATCCGCACAGCGGAGAACCCT
Organism: Enterobacteriaceae bacterium RIT714; assembly: GCA_009668015.1. Taxonomy (GTDB): domain Bacteria; phylum Pseudomonadota; class Gammaproteobacteria; order Enterobacterales; family Enterobacteriaceae; genus Enterobacter. The sequence goes on along the minus strand of WJYB01000001.1, from coordinate 494,810 downwards.
CCGCCGAACTTGCCCAGCGCGTGCAGCGCAAAGCGCTTGAACAGGGGTTACTGCTGCTCACCTGCGGGCAGTATGGCAACGTGATTCGCTTCCTCTATCCGCTAACGATCCCGGAATCCCAGTTCAGCCAGGCGCTGGAGATCATTACAAACGCCCTGCGGAGCTGACGGACCACCACGTTACCCTCAATGTCTGCTGTCTTAACGCCGTGGAACTTTGCTCATCAGCGAGCACCGACGATAGTGATCCTTATCGTCGGTTTTTTTTATTCAATAATCCGATTTCTTTGCTGAGGTCAACGATGAAAATACTGTCGTTTCTGAATAATAATCCCGATTCCGCATGGAATATTTTTATTGCCCAGGTTGAACGAGTCCTGCCTTATTTAGGTGAACTGGAGTGCTGGGCCGACACGCTGATCCGCCCAAAACGGGCGCTCATCGTCGATATTCCGCTCGAGATGGAAGATGGTACGGTGCGGCATTTCGAAGGCTATCGCGTGCAGCATAACCTTTCCCGCGGGCCGGGTAAGGGCGGGGTGCGCTACCATCCGGATGTGACGCTAGAAGAGGTGATGGCGTTATCCGCATGGATGACCATCAAATGCGCGGCGCTCAATCTGCCTTTCGGCGGCGCAAAAGGGGGCATTCGCGTCGACCCCGGCGAGTTAAGCAAGAAGGAGCTTGAACGGCTGACGCGCCGTTACACCAGTGAAATCGGACTTATTATCGGGCCGCAGCAGGACATTCCGGCACCGGACGTGGGCACCAATGCGCAGGTGATGGCCTGGATGATGGATACCTATTCCATGAACGTCGGGTCCACCACCACCGGCGTCGTCACTGGCAAACCGATCCACCTGGGCGGCTCCCTTGGACGCGTTAAAGCCACCGGGCGCGGGGTATTTGTGACCGGGATGGCCGCGGCAAAACACATTAATCTCGACATCGCTGGGGCGCGTATTGGCGTACAGGGATTTGGTAACGTGGGCAGCGTCGCCGCGCAACTGTTTGCCAGCGAAGGGGCAAAGATCGTCTCCGTGCAGGACCACTCTGCCACGCTCTATGATCCCTCCGGCATTGATATTGACGCACTTATCACCTGGCAAACCGGAAACGGGAAGATAAAAGGTTTCCCTGGTGCAGATAACGTCAGCCCCGAAGCCTTCTGGCAGTTTGACTATGACATTGTGATCCCGGCAGCGCTGGAGGGGCAAATTACGGCACCACGCGCCGAAGGTCTCTCATGTCGTCTGGTTCTGGAGGGCGCGAATGGCCCAACGGTACCGCAGGCCGACGACATTTTGCGTGAGCGTGGCATTATCGTGCTCCCGGATGTTATCTGTAACGCCGGCGGCGTAACGGTGAGCTATTTTGAATGGGTCCAGGATTTCTCCAGCTTCTACTGGTCAGAAGACGAGATCTATCAAAAGCTGGATAAGATCATTTTGAACGCCTTTGATGATGTATGGAATAAATCGCAGCAGCTGAACATCTCTCTGCGAACAGCGGCGTATGCGATTGCCTGTGAGCGTATTCTTACTGCCAGAAAGGAGCGCGGAATTTATCCGTAAATTTTGCCTGTAGATAACGCAGCATAAGGCCCGATTGCACGTTACGAATCGGGCCTTTTAACACTCCGGTTCCGGGCCGATAGCCCATTTCGATAGCGCCTTCCCGTCCCGCCTGCAATGCGTATTGTCATGATAAACCTACTGATTATTCGGACTTATTTTCGCTACGGTCAGAATATCAATTATCATTATTGTCAATAATGGGGCTAAAATGATTGTATCTATGAACACCCTTCATGAGTGCGCGATGAAGGGGATGCCTCCATAAGGAAATCGCCGATGCTCAAAGAAAACTTCAACGAACTGCAAATCTTTCTTGTGGTGGCGAGGGAGCGAAGTTTTACCAAAGCAGCGGGCAAACTGGGCGTTTCTCAGTCTGCACTCAGCCATGCGATGAAGGCACTCGAGGAAAGGCTAAATATCCGCCTTCTGACCCGCACCACCCGAAGCGTTGCCCCTACGGAAGCCGGTGAGCGAATTATTGCCTGCCTTGAACCCCGTATTGCCGATCTTGAACAGGAGCTGGAATCGCTTGTTCAACTGAACGGCACCGCCTCCGGCAATATCCGTTTATCTGCCGGGGAGCATGCCGCGCGCAGTCTGATATGGCCGAAGTTAAAACCCTTCCTCACGGAATATCCGGAAATTAATCTCGAACTGGTGGTGGATAACGGCTTTGTCGATATTGTTGAGGGGCGTTTTGATGCCGGGATCCGTCTGGGCGAAAGCGTGGATAAGGACATGATTGCGGTAAGAATTGGGCCTGACATGAGAATGGCCGTGGTGGGATCACCGGCTTATTTCGCGGCAAATCCTGCACCTGAAACGCCGCACGAGCTACAAAATCATCGGTGCATCAATATGCGCCTGCCGACTGTCGGGGGACTTTACCACTGGGAGTTTGAGAAGGAAGGAAAACCGTTACGGGTCAGAGTGGAAGGGCAGGTCACGTTTAATCTGCAGGCGGAAAGGATTGATGCGGCGTTATCCGGTTTTGGCATCGCCTGTATACCTGAAGACAGGGTGCAGGATTATATAAAGTCAGGAGAGCTGATCCAGGTTTTGCAGGACTGGTGTCCGTCTTTCCCCGGATATTATCTCTACTACCCGAGCCGTAAGCAGCATCCGCCCGCTTTTGCACTGATGATCGATGCACTTCGCTACGGGGAATAACGGGTCCGCCATTCGCGGCGAACCCGTCCGGGTATTAACGGCCTACGCGGGCCTGGTGCTCAGGAGAGTAGCGTTCGCCGACGATTTTAATCGTTTCAAGCGCCTGGGTTATCTGCCGCGAGTCATCCTGCGAAAGAATGATGTCGGCAGCCCCCAGGTTTTCTTCCAGCCGGTTCAGCTTGGTGGTACCAGGGATAGGAACAATCCACGGCTTTTGTGCCAGCAGCCATGCCAGCGCGATTTGCGCAGAGGTCACGCCTTTCTCTGCCGCCAGTTCACCCAACAACGAGACCAGCTTTTCATTGGCTTCAATCGCCTGCTCGGCGAAACGCGGCACCTGGCTTCGGTAATCATCCTTGCCAAACGTCGCTCCTGGCTTAATCGATCCCGTCAGGAAGCCTTTGCCTAATGGGCTGAAGGGCACAAAACCAATTCCCAGTTCCTCCAGCAACGGCAGGATCTCCTGCTCAGGCTCGCGCCACCACAGGGAGTATTCGCTTTGCAGGGCAGTGACCGGTTGTACCGCATGCGCCCGACGAATGGTTTGCGCGCCCGCTTCGGACAGACCGAAATGTTTGACTTTGCCTTCTGCGATCAGGTCTTTCACGGTACCCGCAACATCTTCAATCGGCACATCCGGATCGACACGGTGTTGATACAGCAGGTCAATGACATCAGTCTTAAGACGGCGTAATGAGCCTTCCACCGCTTCACGGATATGCTCCGGACGGCTGTTTAAAATCTGCTGCTTGTTGTCCGCACCGAAGGTAAAACCAAACTTGGTCGCGATGACCACACGGTCACGAAACGGTTTTAAGGCTTCGCCGACAACCTCTTCATTAAGGAAGGGGCCATACACTTCGGCGGTATCGAAGAAGGTGACGCCACGTTCGACCGCAGCGCGAATGAGCTCGATAGCCTGACGAGTATCGGTCGCCGGGCCGTAGCCGTGGCTTAAGCCCATGCAGCCGAGCCCAAGCGCGGAGACTTCGAGTCCGGATTGACCCAGATAACGTTTTTGCATTGAATGAATACCTCTTTTATCGCGACTTAAACGTCAAGTTTGCGGCCAGTCAGCCATTCCACCATCGCCGGGTCGCGGTGAGAGAAGAAGGCGCTGGTTGCAGTATCGAGTGCGGCAATTTGCAGCATATCTTCAGAACTGAGTTCAAAATCGAGAATGTTGATGTTCTCTGCCATGCGTTCTTTGCGCACCGATTTCGCCAGTGAAACGATGCCGCGCTGGAAGATCCAACGCAATACAACCTGGCCGACGCTTTTGCCGTACTTTTGGCCAATTGCCGTTAGCACGGGATGCTGGAACAGACCATTTTTCCCCTCGGCAAACGGGGCCCAGGCTTCCGGCTGAATGCCACGGCTTTGATTCCATGGAACGGCATGCAGCTGCTGGTTGAAAGGGTTTACTTCAATCTGGTTTACCGCAGGGGCGACGTTGTTGAAGGCGATGAGATCGGCCAGTCGGTCAGGATGGAAGTTACTCACACCAATGGCGCGAATTTTGCCAGCCTGTTGCAGCTCTTCCATAGCACGCCACGCACCATGCACATCACCATAAGGCTGGTGAATCAAATAGAGGTCAACATAGTCCAGCTGCAGGCGATTCAGGGAGCGTTCGAACTGTGCTTTAGCGCCTTCGTAACAGGTATCCTGCAACCACAGTTTAGTGGTGACAAACAGTTCGTTACGGGCGATACCGGTCTGTTTCAGTGCATTCCCGACCTGGGTTTCATTCTGGTAGGACGCAGCGGTATCGATCAGGCGGTATCCCGTATCGATGGCGTCAATAACGGCTCTTTCGCATTCAGCGGCATCCGTCATCTGGAAGACACCAAAGCCCAGCAGGGGCATTTCAATACCGTTGTTCAGTTTTACAGTTTGCATGACGTTATCCTTCAGCTGTTGTCCAGGAAAAGCATAACGCAAAGTGATTTATTCGATTAGATGGGGTAATTAGCTAGGGTTTATTAGGTGGGTTCATTAATTGAGAGTGGGGGGGCGGGGCGGGTTTGTGCCGGGAGCGGATGTTTATGGCTATTAAAACCATCTGATGATGTGGCCATTTTTTGTTGACCACTTCAGTTCCAACTTCGCGGTAGACGTTGTCGGATGAAAATTCTATCGCAGATAGATCCTATAATCCGTGCCGTGATAACCGCCATCAATAACATGCTTATCGACCTGAAGGCCGTGATGTCGCATAGGGACTGGCTGAACAGTCATCAGCGGCATAAACAGGGAATTGCGCGTGCTCATACGCAGGGTAAATACCGCGGAAAACAGTCGGTTCAGGAACTGCATAAGAAAGCCATGTACTTCCGGCTGGTCAAAAAACTTAGCTATGCGACAAATGCAGTTGTAAACCTCATGAAATGGATCGCCATTAAAAGAGGTGGACTTAAATCGCGCTGTCACTTTGCCATACCGGCGCGGCGGCGGGCAGGTTGATAATTAAGAGTTACAGTCGGACAGATAAATTTCGGCGCTGCTGGCATCGCTCGCGGCGTCGTCTGCTGAGGATTTAGCATCGTCCAGATCATCCGCATCAGCGGCATCGGCGGCGTTAGATTGCGCCGACTGAATAGCAATACGGGCGGCATCAATATCGCAGGCCTGCGCGGTGTGAACGGCTACCAGAGACAGGGCGGCAGCAACAAAGAAGGATTTCAGTTTCATGGGGGGGCCTGTATATGCCCGCGCGACGGCGGGCGGATTAGTCAAATAGGTTATTGAGCGCTTTACCGCGTTGCCTCCTTGCTCCGCGCGGCGCGGAGCAAGGAGGCAACGTGATCAGTAGCAAGTGCCGCCAGCGTGATGGCTACCAGTGCCACCGTGAATGTGGGTTCCCTTAACAGGACACGCGTTGGCGGAAGTCGCGAAACCAGCAACAGCCAGAATGGCAATCAGGATCAGCTTTTTCATCATCATCATTACTCTCAAAAGGAAACGCCGGGAGGCAAATTTAAATTGTTTTGCGTAGTAGTGCCGTATAACAAAGCGGCAGCGAATTTAAGACAGTCTCACGCCCAGCAGCAACATTAAAAAAGCGTGAATCATCAAAAAAGTATGGAATGCTGGGAAAGGTCGATTTGTATTACAGATTCGACTTTGACGAATAGTTAAATAATCGCGAGTGGCAACCGGCGTGTTAAATAATTGGGATTAATGCCCGGCATTAGTGGCCAGGTATATTCAGGAAATTGATAACCAGCTTGCTAAGCTAGTAAGAATTAGCACCAGCGTTGCCAACCCACCGATCCACCATTTCAATAAATATCTCAACAGCATTGAACTGCCACCAACGGTGCGGTTGCTCCGGGCGATTACGATAGTTCGACAGGCACCATTATCATCAAACCATCATGGACACACTGGCAACCGGTTGCGGGATCAAGTTGCCTTACCAGCGTGGATGACTTCACGAAGGAATGCCTGGATGAGCACTGGTATAGCGATATTGTTCACGCCAGGAAAATCATTAATGCCTGGCGGCAGGATTATAACGAGTGCGGTCCATATTCGCCGCTGAATTACCAGACACCATCTGAATTTGCAGCGGGCTGGAGAAACAGAAAATTAGAAGGTGACCAAACCGACATTACTAACTGAAGGTTGTATCTAATCCTGGGGGCAGGTCATAGGCGCTATGAATGGAATTCATAGACCTGATCTGGAGCTGGGAATAAAACGATCCGTCTGATGTGACAGGATGGTTCTGGAGAGAGTGAATCATTTACTGCAGATTACTTTCAGGCACGAAAGCGTCGGATATTAAATGTTCCTGAGGGGGTCAGGTTGCTTTACGCTATTATGAGAAACGAGAGGGACGTCAGGAAATCTAACGTGTTGATTTATTGGTCAGTGTGAGTGCCTTATGAACTTATTAGCCAACTCAATGCAATTTAACATAATATACATTATGCGCACCAACATAGAATCAGGCAGAATCCGGCGTTTTATGGGCATCCTTGGCCTGGTCGTTAATGGCATCTGAAAGCTCTTTCTCCAGCGCTGACACCATCACTTTAGCCATTTCATAGTTAGACTGCCCGCCACGATTTGTTTTCCAGGTATCGCGTTCGCAGCGTGCTCGCTCCAGGTCGTACTCAACTTTTTCAATTGTTCGGACCATCACTCTTCCTCAATAGTTTTTGTATACGCGTAAAAATCTGTCATCGCTGCAACAGTTGTTTGTCTTCGACCGTCAACGCGAGTACGCACAGTGCCCTGGAATATTGCCCTGCAACTTGCCGGCAATTGCGGTACCAAAAGCTTCTTGAGGAAATGGTCCATCAAAGTTTTCCGTTCTAAAGCTGTGCTTTAAAACCCATTACATATGAATTAACATATATGTAATTTTTCACGTAGAGGTCAATATGCTACAGCCTGTACAGCTTTTTAAACTGCTCGCCGATGAAACACGTTCCACTATCGTATTGTTACTCCGGGAATCCGGTGAACTTTGCGTGTGTGACATCTGCGCAGTAACGGCGGAGTCGCAGCCTAAAATATCAAGACACATGGCGTTATTACGTGAGGCAAAGCTGGTAATCGACCGCCGTGAAGGTAAATGGGTACACTATCGTTTGTCTCCGCACATGCCTGCATGGGCGGCAAGCATTATTGATTCCGCCTGGAATAGCGAGCGCGACAATGTACGTAACAAACTCAACGCTTCTGCGCCAGGCTCATGTTGATATGAGCCTACATATTCATTTTTTAAGATATGAACGGAGTCAGTAATGTTACTTGCCGGTATCATTTTTATATTCACCCTGGTGCTAGTTATCTGGCAGCCTCGGGGGCTGGGAATCGGCTGGAGCGCTTCTCTGGGTGCTATTCTGGCACTTCTGACAGGCGTTGTTCACCTGGGCGATATTCCGGTAGTCTGGCAAATCGTCTGGAATGCCACTGCCACCTTTATCGCGGTGATCATTATCAGCCTTTTGCTTGATGAGTCGGGTTTCTTTGAGTGGGCCGCACTGCATGTGGCCCGTTGGGGAAATGGCCGCGGCCGCCTGCTCTTTACCTGGATTATCCTTCTCGGTGCGATGGTGGCCGCACTATTTGCCAATGATGGCGCGGCACTGATCCTGACACCGATAGTGATTGCGATGCTTCTCGCGCTGGGGTTCAGCCAGGGCGCGACACTCGCCTTTGTCATGGCCGCAGGATTTATTGCCGATACCGCCAGCCTGCCGCTGATAGTGTCGAATCTGGTCAATATCGTTTCGGCTGATTTCTTTAAGCTGGGATTCACCGAATATGCGCGGGTCATGGTCCCGGTAAATTTCGCCGCAATTGCGGCCACATTGGGTATGTTGCATCTGTTTTACCGCAAAGACATTCCTGCTCATTACGATATCGCCCTGCTAAAAAAGCCGAAAGAAGCGATTCGGGATGTGAATACCTTTAAGACAGGCTGGGTCGTTCTTGCTTTGCTGCTGCTGGGATTCTTTTGGCTGGAGCCGCTCGGCGTACCGGTTAGTTTAGTCGCCGCCGTTGGCGCTTTGATTCTTTTTGTCGTTGCGAAGAAAGGCCATGCCATTAACACTGGCAAGGTACTGCGCGGCGCTCCCTGGCAGATCGTTATCTTTTCGCTGGGCATGTATCTCGTGGTTTATGGTCTGAGAAATGCAGGTTTAACACACGCCCTCTCCTCCTTGCTGAACCAGTTGGCTGAACAGGGATTATGGACGGCGACGCTCGGGACCGGCTTCCTGACAGCCTTTCTCTCTTCGGTGATGAACAATATGCCAACCGTTCTGGTCGGAGCGCTCTCCATTGACGGCAGCACTGCGACAGGTGTCATCAAAGACGCGATGATTTATGCCAACGTCATAGGCAGCGATCTCGGCCCTAAAATTACCCCCATTGGTAGTCTGGCGACCCTGTTATGGCTGCATGTTTTGTCGCAAAAGAATATGAGCATTAGCTGGGGATACTACTTCCGGGTCGGCATTGTGATGACCATCCCGGTGCTTTTTGTCACCCTGGCAGCACTGGCACTGCGACTTTCCGTTACACTGTAACTTATCACTTTATTTTTACCCCAGTAGAATCCATTAGCTGGGTACTAACCAGAGAGCATTACGATGAGCAATATTACTATTTACCATAATCCGGCCTGCGGAACGTCACGCAATACCCTCGAAATGATTCGCAACAGCGGCATTGAACCTACGGTTATTTTGTATCTTGAAACACCGCCTGCCCGTGAAGAGCTGGTGAAACTGATTGAAGATATGGGTATTTCGGTTCGGGCCCTGCTGCGTAAAAATGTCGATCCTTATGAGCAGTTAGGACTGGCGGAAGATGTTTTCAGCGACGATCGGCTGATAGATTTTATGTTGCAGTACCCTATTCTGATTAACCGTCCGATTGTCGTGACCCCATTGGGGACCCGGTTATGCCGCCCTTCTGAAGTGGTATTAGCTATTTTACCAGATGAGCAGCGCGGCGCGTTTGCCAAAGAAGATGGCGAACAGGTTGTTGATTCGCAGGGTAAGCCGATGACGAAATCATGACTGAACAGGGAGCGACGGCTCCCTGCTCCATTTTCGCAGGAAGCACCACGCTGACATCGTAGTTACAGAACTTCTACCAGCATAAATTCTTCAGCGACGAGTTCCATATCCTCAGCAAAGGATCCTTCGCGGGTGAAAAAAGCCTGGTGCTCTTTGCGCCAGTAAGCCAGGCTCAGATCACCTTCGCCCTCTTTGGCGGCAAACGCTTCGTCAACGTCGCAGAACTTTACCAACCGCATCGACATCATTCGAATCACACAGACCGGCTCCTGCTGACCGTTAAGAATAATATGGTAGCTGCCAATCCTCGGGGCGGAATCTTCCGCAAGGCAGGATGCTAATGATCCACAAGACGCCGTTTTTTTCTGGCTAATCACGAGTCCCGCCAGCTCATCGGCCATGTCAGGATTATCGCCAAACGACCATGCCGCGGCTCCGGGATATCTGTTCTTTACACTGTCTGTCGTGTTCATTGTTTATCCTTCTGTTTAAAACGACGCTAGTTATCTGTTTATCGGCGAACCTGACAATGCCAACCGGGTTCTCATTCGTTCCGCACAGATTATGATAATGTTTTCGCTGGCTTACGAGAGCAAAGACTGACGGCGCAAGAGATGAACGCCAGTCATGATAACAGCGGATCATCTACACTTGCTGAATCATCAATACGGGAGAGGCAAAATGAGTGACTGGAATCCTTCGCTATATCTGCAGTACGGCGCTGAACGCACGCGCCCTGCCGCAGAATTACTTGCCAGGGTTATGCTGGACGATGTCACCGCGATCGTGGATTTAGGCTGCGGACCCGGAAACAGTACCGCGCTTTTACATCAGCGCTGGCCATCGGCGCAAATCACGGGCGTGGATAATTCGCCGGCTATGCTGGAAGAAGCGCGTCGCGCCCTGCCGGACTGCCATTTTATTGAGGCGGACATTCGCCGGTTCCGGCCCGAGCGTCCACTCAACCTGATCTATGCTAATGCCTCCCTGCAGTGGATCCCCAACCACTATGAGCTGTTGCCCCATTTGACCTCGCAGCTTCAGCTCAACGGCGTTCTGGCGATTCAAATGCCCGATAACCGGGATGAGCCCACTCACGTGTTGATGCGTGAAGTGGCCTATGAACAGGGTTATCCCGATCGTGGACGTGAGTCGTTACCCGGCGTGCATGCCTATTTTGATATTTTAACCGACGCGGGCTGCGACGTGGATATCTGGCGCACCACCTATTATCACAAGATGAATTCCCATCAGGCGATTATTGACTGGGTAAGCGCGACCGGGTTACGCCCGTGGTTACAGGAGTTGAGCGAGAGCGAACAGCGGAATTACCTCGAGCGTTATCATCAGCTTCTGGAAGAGCAGTATCCGATCCAGGAAAACGGACAAATACTGCTGGCATTTCCACGGCTCTTTATCGTTGCCAGACGCGAACCTTAAGCGGTATCAGAACGCATTAAACACCGACGGCGATAACGCCGTCGGGGCAATACTCATCGGTTTTTTCGAATCACTTCTGATGAATGCTGTTATTTAGAGATTTTTATTGAAGAATGCCAGTAATTGTTTGTTCACAAAATCCGGGTTTTCTATATTACTAATATGAGCCGCATTGGGCACTGTTTGGTATTCGCAGGATAATAAGCCAGCGATTCTGACGCCCTCTGATGGTGGCCTCGGTATATCATTCTCCCCCGTCATCACTAATGCCGGACATGATATGTCATTTAAAATATTAAGCCGATTATTTCTACCAAAAATAATGCGTCCAAGCGGAATAATGCTTTCTCTAAGTCTGTCAGACGATAAAGAAATTAAGTAAGAATACAATTGTTCCTTAAGCGCTCCGCTTGCATTTGATGTATAGAATAGTGAAACCAAATAGTTGCACATCTCAGCAGGGATCTTTCCATCCTGTTCAATAATCTTTAAATTGTTAAAGTAAATTTTTTTCGTTTCATCTGGTTCGCACGCCAGATCAGTATCCATAAGTACCAGTGCTTTGACCGCCTGTGGGTATTTATACGCTAATTCCGCCCCCCACATGCCACCGACGGACAAACCTACAATAGCAAATTCGCTTATTCCCAATGAAGTGATCAAAGCATAATGATCATCAGCTAAGTCCTCAATTGACTTTCTTCCGTCAGGGAGTGCCGGTGAGTCGCCATGGGCCCAAAGATCTGGCGCAATGACTCTGTAATGTTGAGATAGCGATTCAATTTGATGCTTCCACATATCCTTCGAAAAAAAATAGCTATGGCCAAGGATGATTGGGAAACCGGCACCGGTATCATAGTATGTCATTGAACTCTTCATTTTGTTTACCCGCTGTTTTAACATGAGGAGACAAGATTCATTTCAGTGGTTATTCCTGGACCAAAGCCGGCAATTATCCCGTTTTGGTCGGCGGCAATGCTCTCGCCTTCGCACATTCGTCGATAAGTATCCAGAACAACTGAACTTGAAATATTTCCACAGTTCATCAATGTTTCAAAACTGTATTTAAATTTCTCCAACGGTACATTTAATGTGGTGGCAATATTCTCAAGGATTCTCGGCCCACCGGCATGGATAATGTAAAAATCAAGCTCACTTATGTTGCAGTTATTCTTGACGGCGAGATTATTCATGATCGGAGCAAGAGATAACATAGCCCCAGGAACTCGTTTATCGAGTCGGAAATGAAACCCCGTATCTTCAATATCATAGCTAATCCATTTCTCACTGTCCGGGACCAGGTAACTATCATTGGCTATTAACCTAAGTCCCTGTCTCTCTTCACTGGTAACGACTGCTGCTGTCACTGCATCACCGAAAAGACCATCGATAAGAAGACTGCTTATACTCGTATCATTTGGCTGGTAACTGAGCGAGCAGAACTCACAACTCACAATGAGTACATTTGCACCAGAATGAGCAGCAATAAAATCCTGAGCACGATTAATAGCCACCGCTCCTGCGGCACACCCCATCTGGGCAATGGGAATCTGGACCGTATTTCTGGGGAAATTAAATTCATTTATCATCCACGCCGTCAGTGACGGCATAGAAAATCCAGTACATGAAACATAAATAATAGCAGATATATCCTTGCAACTTAATCTGGCATTTCCAAGCGCCTCATCAATCGCGCGGGGGATTAGTTTTTTCGCTTCAATATCAAAAACAGCGTTTCTGTATCCAAATCCAGAATGTCTGGATGTCAAGATCATAGGCATGACCAAATGTCTTTTTTTAATACCTATGTTTTGAATAATATCTATTGCCTTGTCAAGATAACTCAGTGTTCTGAAGTTCTTCTTGGCAAAGGCAATAGTTTCATCAAGTGTTAAAACATAATCCGGTAGTACAGTAGATGGTTTTGTTAATACAGGCATATTCTCCCCTTCTGATTTGAGAAATCAGTCTTTCTGTCGCTGGACGAATAATCATTAACATGTACTTTAGCCATCCTTTTATGTCAAGCAGCAAAAAAATCAATGACAGATAAGATAAAACAATTCAATCAAAAATAAATATAAAAATCATGTTGTTATTTAATTGGCTAAAACAGGAAGATTAAAAAGTGAAAAAGTTTTATCTCCATTTATTAATGGTTTAGTTTTTATTAATTGCGGGGAAACAATTTTTGACCTTTGACTTATTCGTAGGCTTAGTCTTAGATTACAGCTCTCCATGAATAGACACTCATTAGCTCAATCTGGATTTTTTACGGAGATCAAACTATGGCTCGTGAAGTTCTGACTGGCATTCCAATGCCAGAATCTAATCACAAAGTATCCTGGGTTACGCGAGGCGCCGGGTTACTTTTTACATCAGTCGGTCCGATACTCCCAAATGGAACCGTTTCAACGGATAGTATTGAAAAACAAATAATGCTCACGCTATCAAATTTGAAATCAATTCTTGAGGCGGCGGGTAGCCATTGCGACAATATTCTTCAGATCGTTGTGTATTTACGTGAACCTGGGCATGTTCGCACTCTTGATTCAATATATCCTCAATATATCTCCAGCCCCTTTCCCAATCGCTCTACCGTTATTGTTGAACGTATGGTAGTGGACGATATGAAAATTAAAATGGTGGTTACTGCACTGGTAGGCGATTCTTCTGTTTGAAACTAACGCAAAAACGTTTTTTCCTCTACTGGCGGCAATTGCTGCTGGACCAGGCCTGACATTAGCCTACGCTCAGGCGTGGTCCAGCAAAATCGAATAGTCCATAAGCTACCAGCCCATGTCGAATATGCGCCGGACGCAGCTACAGATCTATTGCCATATCAATACAACGTAACTCCGCGTTCGCAAGCCGGGAAGAATAACAATTCTCCCCCAGCGCGACGAATCCTTGTTTTAGGTAAAATGACTGCGCATTCGGCGTAGATGAGAGCGTTAACCGGGTAATTCCCCGCTCAACGGCCTCTTGTTTTATCGCCTCGACAATCCGTTTTGCCATTCCTTTTCCAGCCGCTTCCGGCAATGTAAAAATGGCTTCAACGCTCTTCGCTTCAAGATCAAGATATCCGGTTGCGACCACTTCTCCGTGGTCATTTTCCACGACATAAAACGGATTCTGGGCAATCATCTGGCGATAGTTTTCCGGCATGACATCCGGCGTCCAGCGTTCAATAACGTCAGCATCGTAACTCGTGGTGCAGCCGGAGCGAATCGCCAGATTGCGGATTCGCCAGAGGGTTTCCGCTTCATCGGGCGCGGCCAGTCTTAATGTCATGATGACCCCTGTCAATTTTGATAGTGAACGAATTAACGCCAGCCCACGCAGAATGTGGTAATCATGAAAATAGCAGAAGACAAATAAAAAAATAACGCCCAAAAAAGGAGATCCGCATCATGACCGTACCTTTACTCACGACTGAGCGTCTTCTTCTCAAACCGTTGCAGGCGGAAGATGCGGCTCAAATCCAGACGCTCTACCCGCGCTGGGAGATCGTGCGTTACATGGTTGCCACCGTGCCATGGCCTTATCCGGAAAACGGTGCTGAATATTATGTGAATAACGTCGCCCTGCCGGATGTGGCAAAAGGCATCGCGTGGTTCTGGACAATCCGCCGTCATGAGACGCCCGACGAACTGATGGGGCTGATTTGCCTGTATGACGAGGACGACAATAACCGTGGTTTCTGGCTGGCACCGGAATGGCAGGGTCAGGGATATATGCGCGAAGCCAGTATCGCGGCCACGGATTACTGGTTTAATACGCTGAATAAACCGCTGTTGCGGGCGCCAAAAGCGGCCATCAATGCGCGTTCGCAACGTATCTCCGTCAGCAGCGGTATGCGCCTGGTGCGAACGGAGAAGAAAGCCTACGTCAGTGGCGAACTGGAATCTGAACTGTGGGAGATCACCCGCGAGGAGTGGAACGCTTTGCAGCGTTCCTGAGGTGTATCAGGTGAGCTGGTAATGCCTGTCCGGCAAAATACGCGGTGGAATCTCTGGCTCATCGTTCATCTGCAGCAGATCGATTTCCATCGCATTGCAGATGGCATCCAGCGGCAGATCGTTATTTTCAACCCCGAACGGCTCCTCCAGCTCTTCAGCCAGCGCATCGAGTGAAATAAACGTATACGAGATCAGGACCGAAACGAACGGTGTCATATAGTGCAGATCCATCACCAGCGCAAATGGCAGCATGATGCAAAACATATACACGGTGCGGTGCAAAATGAGCGTATACGCGAACGGCACCGGCGTGTTGGCGATACGTTCACAGCCAGCCAGCACCACGGACATATCATTCAGGCGATTATTGAGACTATTGAAGAGAATGTCCGACAGCTGCCCTTCCCGTCGGCGGCTCGCCAGCCACTCGCCCATAATCAGTAAGATTCGGTTTGCAGGCGATTGTGAATCCATCGCGGCGCGCAGATGTTGTGCCGAAAGATAGCGTGATAATTGCCCGGCCTGAGGCTGTCTGCGCAGCGTCATGCGAAGACAGTGGGCAAACGCAATTTGCAGACGCACGAATTCACCCAGCTGCGGATCGTCCGGCAGCGTGTTTTTTACCTCGCGAAACAGCGAGCGTGACGCTATCATCAACTGCCCCCATAACTGGCGAGCCTCAACGTAGCGCGAATAACAGGCGTTATTGCGAAAGCCGAGGAAAATCGCGATCGCGACCCCGAGAATGCTAAACGGCGCCACAGTCAGCTTGATCCCCAGAGATGAGTACCACGGCAGCATGACGATAACGGCAATAGACAACAGGAAGTTGAGAAACAGCCGGGTGAAAATTTTTGACAGAACCGACCCGTGCCAGACAAAAATCAGGCGCAGCCAGTGCTGTTGAGGACGAACAATCATAGTCAGTTTCAGGCAAGAAGAGAGCGCGACTATTAAACGTGATCCCCGTCACGGTTGCAAGCGTGTTACGAACCCATTGCAACCTTTCACTGCCGGGCGATGACAGGCACGATGCCGAAGTGTCGTTTTTAAAAAGATGGCCAATAGTATGTTGTAACTAATGTGGTTTCCAATAAAACCCGGCCGAAGCCGGGCGTGATTTTTAGCACAGTTGTTTCACTGCCGCTCGCATACCCTGAAGAAGAATCGCATCCAGATCCAGCGTAACTTGTTCTACCAATCCGCTCACCGATGTCAGATCCTGCTCCCAGTGCTCGCGAACGCTCAGAACCGCTTTCACCAGTTCGCTGGTGCTGATCTGCTTGTCATGATGCTGCGTCCACAGCTGCTGATAACGCTCGATCCAGTGGAGGTCATCCTGCACCGGATAGCGCTCGCCGTCGCGCTCAGCGCGGTAAAATGCAATGAGCGCAGCCAGCGCAAAGGTCAGTCGTGCGGGCAGTTTGCCGGTAGCCTTCTGCCCTGCCAGCAGCTGCGGCAGAATACGGGTACGGTATTTCGTCATACCGTTGAGCGCAATCGACAGTAGCTGATGTTTGATGTACGGGTTGCGGAAGCGCCCTGTCACCGCGCTGGCAAACGATTCCAGCTCATCCTGCGGTAAATCGAGTACCGGAATGATCTCCTGGTAAATCGCTTTTTCGACAAATGCGCAAACTTCAGCGTCGTTCATCGCTTCGCCAACGGTATCCAGCCCGGCCTGATAGGCAACCGGGACCAGCGCGGTATGTGCCCCGTTAAGGATTGCCACTTTCCGTTCTTTATACGGTTTGATGTCGTCAACAATCAGGACGTTGAGCGGATATTTATCCAGACGCAATTCAGCCGCCAGTGACTTCGGTCCCTGAATAACAAACAGATAAAAATGTTCGGCTGTATCAAGGAAGCCATCGTGATAGCCCAGCTCTGTTTCCAGCGCCGCCACTTCATCACGCGGATACCCCGTCACGATGCGGTCAACCAGCGTGGAGCAGAAGGTATTGGCTTCATTCAGCCATTGAATAAATGCAGCAGGCAGCGCCCACTCGGTGGCATAACGCAGCACCAGTTCACGCAGCGCATCACCATTGTAATCAATCAGTTCACACGGAATGATCACCCAGCCTTTATCCGCAGCGCCCGCAAAGTGGCTGTAACGCTCAAACAGTAAACGGGTTAATTTGGCGGGATAGCTGACCGCAGGGGCATCTTCAAATTTGTCGTCGGCGTGGTAGCTGATACCCGCTTCGGTGGTATTCGAGAATACAAAACGCATTTCAGGATTATGCGCCAGCTGGAGAAACTCGTCGTACTGCTCATAAACACTGATTTCACGGTTCACGGAGCGGATAAGGCGCGCATCGCTCACCGCTTCGCCATTTTCATTCAGGCCGCGAATAATTGTAGTGTACAGACCGTCCTGAGTGCTGAGTGACGGCGGGAAATCGCTCTGGATTGGGCGAACAATGACCACGCCTGCATTCAGGTCTGTGTGCTCATTCAACAGGTCAACCTGCCAGTCGATGAACGCACGTAAAAAGTTACCTTCACCAAACTGGATGATACGTTCAGGATAGAGAGCACCGGGGAAATCACGACGGTTGAGTGTGTTCACAAGGGGGTTCCTTTTTTAATTAGTCATACAGCCCGATAAGATTGGTCCAATAACTTATCAAACTTTTAAACCACGAACCCCTGTTTTGATCAATTCATGACGTAATTGTGTAAATAATTATACATACTTATAAAACACAGACGTGGCCGTCATCTGGCCCGCTGGCATCAGGGCATACCGTGGTATCTCACCCACTTTTTGCCAGCCGGCACAATGGTAAAATGTTTCAGCGCGGCTGCCGGTTGCCGTATCCAGCACCAGAACGCTTTTTCCCTCTGCCCGCGCCACGGCTTCGAGGGCTTCCATCAACGCCATTGCCACCCCACGTCTGCGGGCTTTTTCATGCACCAAAAGCTTGGCCACATCAGCGCGATGCGGCTGGTTTTCCGGCTGATCGGTAATGAGCTGAACCGTACCCAAAAAATCGCCCCGCTCATCGCGACAGACCAGAACCGTGCGTTCCTGCCGCCCTACGCTCTCGGCCACACCACGCCAGAAATGACGCGCATCTTCGGGGGAAAAAGGCAGCATAAAACTCACCGATGCGCCGCCGTTAACGCAGTTGTCGAGAATATCCGCCAGGGCATCAATATGGATGAGGATCTCATCGCGGGAGAGGGGTTGAACAAGCAGTGAAGAGGTCATGTGATTTCCTTTCGAGGCGATCTCATCACACTGCCCTTAACAAATATTTAACGCAAGTGCGGCGATCATAGTCTTTTGTTATGTTACCCACCAAGGCTCTGCTGCTGTTTCATGGCCAGTATTTTGTCGTCGGCTCCTTTAAGCCACTGCTGCAAATCGCTGTGCTGATGGTCAAATTCGCACACGCCCCACGAGAACGTCAGACTCCACGGATGCAAATGGCGTTGATTATAAAGCGCCACCTGTTCGTTCAAATATTGCATCGCTATCCAGGCGCCCTTTTCATCGGTATCGGCAAACAGCACCGCAAATTCATCACCGCCATAGCGCACCAGCAGATCGGCCTCGCGAAACGACGCACGCATCAGATCCGCCATCGCTTTCAGGGCCATATTGCCTTCGCTATGACCGTAACGATCGTTAATCTGTTGAAACTTATCGAGATCCATCCAGCCGAGCGTTAAAGGCTCCGCCCGTCTTTTGGCCCCGGAGAGCGCGAAGGCCGCAAACTGATTAA
Source organism: Enterobacteriaceae bacterium RIT714 (assembly GCA_009668015.1). Classification (GTDB taxonomy): domain Bacteria; phylum Pseudomonadota; class Gammaproteobacteria; order Enterobacterales; family Enterobacteriaceae; genus Enterobacter. The sequence goes on along the minus strand of WJYB01000001.1, from coordinate 476,380 downwards.
ATCCGCGTCGATTGAATAAGCCCGTCAGATCATCCGTAGTCGCGGCACAGACCGCAGCGAACTCATCTTCCGCCAGCGAAGCGAGGTCGTTCAATACCCGCAAATCCCCGGCATCAAAATCTCGCGGCGCATAGTCCATCACGCAAAACGTTCCGGCGATAGCACCATCCGGCAGGCGCAGCGGGATCCCGGCGTAAAAACGCACGCCTGGACTGGCCGTAACCATCGGATTATCGACAAATCGTGGATCGTTATGGGTATCAGAAACCACCAGCGGCACGTGAGTCAGAATAGTATGACCGCCAAAAGAGAGGTTACGCGGCACGACAGCGGCGGCAAAACCCTCGACAGATTGTGCCACCTGGACGTGCTCATCAATGAGATTCACGCTCGCCAGGGGAACGTTAAACAGGCGTTTTGCCAGACGCGTCAGGCGATCGTAGGGCAGATGATGAGGGGATTCCAAAAGCCCAGACTCGCGCAGAGAGCGCAGACGTTCTGATTCATTGGCAGGAATAGCGGGCGCTTTCATAATAGCTCCTGACTCGCGGCTTTTTAATAGCTTAGCCTAAACAGAGCGCTTGTCAGTGGGCGAAAATTCGATTTTTGCCGCCGCGCTTGGCCTGATAAAGTGCATTATCCGCGGCCTGCAGCCAGTCGGTGACATTTCCCATCTCGCGCGTAGCCCCGGCAATACCGATACTCAGCGTGCATTTGACCGATTCTTCCGCCACGTCGTCCATCACGGCGGCCGCATACATGATCCGCCCCGCCACGACGTGAGCCTCTTCGATGGTGGTATTCGGCAGCAGGATCACAAACTCATCGCCACCGAGACGCGCGGGTGTATCGGTCGGGCGAGTGGCGAGATGCAGAATTTGCGAAACCGTGGCGAGCATCGCATCCCCGACTTTATGCCCAAAGCGATCGTTCACCTCTTTAAAATTATCAATATCAATAAACATCAGCGCCGATTCACGGCAGGCTTGCTGTAATTGACTCAGTTCATGATCGATCCGCTTTTCCAGCAGTCGTCGATTGGCAATATCCAGCAGCGGATCCATCATCGCAATCCGCTCAAGTTCCCGGGATTTAATGCGTAAGCGGGTCGCGATATTGTTCGTCAGCACGCTGAGCGCAATAACATAGATAGCAATCAACGGTAACGTGGCAAAGAGAGTTTGCTGCGAAACAAAGGCATTCACCGCCATTCCCTGCATAAGCCAGGCGGCAAGAAACGCCACCAACATGGCAATCGCCGCTTTCTTCATCAGCTGAAAACCACCGGCGGCCAGACGATCCGCCAGCAGGATTGTCGCAATCACTACCGATGGCAGCGGATTAACCGCCATCATCGCGATCCAGAAGCCGCCCGCGCCTGCATCCAGCACCAGATTTTGATGTTCTGTCGCCAGCGGCGTGGCAGAAAGGCTCGCCCGCCGCCACGCAAAGGTTGGCCAGACAAAGGCATTCAGCGCCAGCAAAAGCATTAGCCATTCTGAACGTTGATGTTCAATAAGAACGGAGAGAACGGGAATGAAGCAAAGAAATGTGCCAAGGATTCGCATCAGATACATTCGTTTGACGAACCGATACCCTGGTAAGCGATGGTTTTTACTCAGTTTATCAATTCCGTTCATCACGCGATTTTTCCGATGTGTCATCCCCGGTATCTTATTGGCCTTAAAAATACGTAGCAAGCAATTTGTCAGCATTTTGATAACATCTATCCCGCATTCTGCCTGGGATGGTGACGGTTACACTTGCCCGGTACTTTTTTGAGGTTCCATGACGAGATGCGCATCATCCTGGCGCGCGCTGGTCCGGTTTCGTCCTGCTTTTTTCGAACGATAAAGATACTCATCGGCTTCAGCCATGAGTTTATTGAAGATCTCGGTCAGCTGCCATGACTCAGACTTAGCGCTCCCCAGACCAATACTCACCGTCAAAAACAGAGTTTGCTGGCGCCAGGTAAACGGATGTGATGCAATAGATTCTCTAATTCTTTCAGCAAGTAAGAATCCCTGGCGCGCATCGCCGGAGTTCACCACCACCGCAAACTCTTCGCCGCCCATACGTGCAACCATTCCCTCTTCACCGACCACCTGCTGCACTTTTTCGGCAAAGGTCGCCAGCACCTTATCCCCACATTCATGACCGTAGTTGTCATTGATGCTTTTGAAATAATCAATATCCAGCAGCATCACCGTCAGGAAACGAGGATGTCGATGAGACTCCTCGTGTTTCAGTGCTTCATACAGGCCTGAGCGAGAATAGACGCGGGTCAGAAAGTCGTAATCAGCCCGCAACGACACCTGGTGAATCAGCGAATTAATGGCCGCCACGCTCACCGACACCATCACCGGACAAATCGCCATCGTGGCAATTCCCAGACGCGCCGAGAACATCATCGGCGTTTCGAGCGGCGTAGCCACGGCAATATCAATAATGGAGCTGGCGACCAGCATGATTTCGACACCGCCGGTGACAAAGGTCAGCAGGCACGTCGCCGGGAGTGAATAGCGCACCGCGCACCAGATAAGCGCCGGGAGCGGAAACGCCAGGCTACCCGCGCCGCCAATCACCACCGAGGCGGCAACGGACACGATAAGCGCCACGACGGGCAAAAAGTGTTTCGCGCGCAACGGGCTTTTTATCTGCGGCATTTTTATCGTCAACAGACACGGTAAAATCAGCACACCGGTAGAAAACTGCTCGCTAAACCAGTCGGCATAGAGCGGCCAGAAGGTTTGACTGTCGATTCCGACCGACCCCATCGCCCCTACCAGCGCACAAAGCAGCGCCGCCACCAGACAATAATTAAACAGGCGTAACGCGTTAATCGGATCCGGAATTAAGCGGCCCTTACGTCGGTCCCGCGTCACCAGTAAGGCCACCGTGACAATAAAGACCATATTCGAGAAATTGATCACCAGCGAGGCGATGCCCCAGGTGGTAGTCACCGCGTCATACATCAGCATGGCGACATACGACACCGCATAATAGCGCAGACGGTTAAGATGGGCGTAACGGGCAAATACCCCCGCCATCACCCCGTTCAGCGGCCAAAAAAGGGATAACGCTTCCACCAGACGCATTTCCGCACCGATAAAATAAAACAGAGTGGTGAGGACAAAAATACCGACTGCATTTCGCAGAGGGGCGTCGGGGAGAAAAGGTTTGAAAGTGGTCAAAGCAGATCGCATTAAATATCAATCCATATAATCGCTTAACGCAATTATTTCGCGGTCATCAGCAGGAATAATAAAAGAGTAGCACGGATCTCTGACATACCCGTGCGCCAGGTATAACCCATCAAGCTTTGGGGTTCATTTGCAGAACCAGCCAGTGGTGAATGACCGCCACAATGTAGTGCTGTTGCTCTGCGGTTAACGCCTCGCCCTGGGGGATATGATGCCACTTCGCCAGGCATCCCCGACAACAGGTTGCCGTGGCATGTTGGGCGATAAACACCGGATGCCCGCGCATGGGCGTTTGCTTTCCGTCGTTAACCGGAAAAGCGGGCGCGAGTCGTCGGGCGATAAAATCGGCGGCGTGCTGGTCGATGGTGTCCGCCCCTTTATCCCGGCAATATTGCTGCTCTTTAGCTCCCAGACGAAACCGGGAGCGAAAGGTCGAACGCGACAGGCGCGCAAACAGGAGATCGAGCTGATTCATCAGTAGACTGAGCGTCCTAAACGCTGCGTGAGTTGTTCAAGCACAGCCACACCCGCCAGCGAGTTTCCGGCCTCATCCAGCTCAGGACTCCAGACCGCAATCGCCATCTCGTGCGGAACGATCGCCACCACACCGCCGCCGACCCCGGATTTGGCGGGCAATCCCACGCGCCAGGCAAACTCACCGGCGTTCTGATACATTCCGCTGGTCGCCATCAGGGCATTCACCTGTCGGGCCTGCATTGGCGTCACCACCACCTGCGAATGGTGCGAAGCGAACCCTTTATCGGCGAGAAACAGAAATGTGCGGGCCAGTTCGACGCAGCTCATTTTCAGCGCGCAGTAGTGGAAATAATTTTGCAGCACGGTGGCCACGTCATTATGGAAATTGCCGAAGGATTTCATCAGCCAGGCGATGGCGGCATTACGGGCAGAGTGCTCAAATTCGGAACGGGCCACGTTCGCGTCGTAACTCAGATCCGAAACTCCGCTGAGGTGGCGAACAATTTCCAGCATTCGTTGACGCGGTGCGCTGAGTCGGCTTTGCAGCATATCGCACACCACCAGCGCGCCGGCATTGATAAACGGATTACGCGGTTTGCCCTGTTCGATTTCAAGCTGAAGCAAAGAGTTAAACGGCTGGCCGGACGGATCCTTACCCACGCGCTGCCAGATCTCCTCTTCCTCATAATGACGCATCGCCACGATCAGGCTTAATACTTTAGAGATCGACTGAATAGAAAAGCGCTCGGTGGCATCTCCGGCCTGCCATAGCTGACCGTCAACGGTACAAATGGCGATTCCCAGCTTGTTGCCGCTGACGGATGCCAGCGCCGGAATATAATCGGCAACCTTTCCCTGCCCCAGTAACGGGCGAACCTGCGCCAGAATATCGTCCAGCATCTTATTATCAATGACCGCAGCCACACGTTGCTCCTTGCCCACAGGCCAAAAATGGCCTGCGAGTATAACAGAGGCTGATGTGTCACGTCAGGCAGGAAGACGAAAACGCGAGACCGCATGCATCAGCAGACAGGACTTATCATGCAAGCGGCTGGATGCTTCCGAGGCCGTTGTCACCAGTTCGTCAGTCTGTCTGGCTACCTGATTCAGCGCCTGAAGCTGGCGGGTCATCTGGCTGATGCTCTCCCCCTGGTTCAGGGTGGCGGCAGAAATATCATCCAGCAGGCCGCTCAGATTGGCCACCAGCCCGGTGACCTGCTGCAAATTCTGCTCCAGCCGGTTTACCGCTTTTGAGCCGTCCTCAATCCCCTGTAAAGAGTGATTGATCAACTGCTGGATGGTCTGCGTCGAATGGCTACTCTTTCTTGCCAGCAGGCCCACCTCACGGGCCACCACCGCAAAACCGCGCCCCTGGTTACCGGCATGCGCGGCCTCGATGGCGGCGTTGAGCGCCAGAATATTGGTCTGAAATGCCACGCTATCGATCATTGCGACAATGCCGCGCATCTCCGAGGCGCGCTCCACTATCGCCTGCATTGAAGCATTGACGGTGGACATCATCATATCGCCCCCCGCTGCCGTCTGACGCGCTTCGTCGGCACGCGAGCTGGCAAGCTTTGCATAGCCAGTATTGCCTTCGACATGCGTTTCCAGCGTGGCGATATGCGCGGTCACGTCACTCAGCTCCTGAGTCTGTCGCGCTGACTGCTGATAGAGCTTCTGATTCCCCTCCGCCAGCGAACCGATGTTCTCTACCATCGAGCTTGTGGCCTCGCTGACCTGAGTCACCAGCTTCTGCAGTCCACGTTGCATAGTGCTAATACTGACGCTCAGCTGTCCGATTTCACGGTTAAAGCAGGTGACCCCGGGCGGCATCGCGGAGAGATCGCCTGCCGCGAGCCGATCGATATGGGCAATCAGCCGACGCAGCGGGGTGATTACCCAGCGCGACATGCCAAACCAGACCGCCACGGCAATCAGCAGCAACACCACGGGCGCGAGCAGAAACAGCGACTGGAGTCCGGACAAGCGCGCCATCAGCGACTGTCGCCCTTCGTTAGCCTGCTGTTCGCTGATCTGCTGCCAGCGGGCATAATTATCGTTAAAGTCCGTTTGAAACGCCTGCGCGGGCACAGCAAAAAAGGCGTCAATCGAATTCGTTTTGACCAGCCCTTCCGCCTGTTCGTTGATTGCGCCAAAGAACAGCTGATAGCTATTGACCAGCGCTTCGTCTTTCGGCGGGTTAAGCGCCATCCAGCCCTTCCACGCCTGCTGCGAGGCACTGAGCGCCTTTTGCGCTTCATCCATCAGACTGTGCCAGCTCCCTTCTGAGCCGGTCTCTTTATCCTGCATAAAATAGACGCCCGAACGATTAAGCAAATCGCTCGCCGCCAGCAGGGAGACGCGCGCCAGATCCAGCTTGCTCTGCTGCTGTTGCGCCAGCTGATTATGTTGTTCATTACGTTGCGCATCGCGTAGCGATGAGGAGAGCAAAATCGACGAGGTGAGTTGCAGGGCGGAAAAGAGCGCAATAATACAAAAAATGCCGGCCAGCAGACCAAACTGGCGCTGACCAATACGGCGGAAAATTTGCGTTAGGTTCATAATATTCTTCTGTAACAATACGTTAGACGCGAGCGAGTCTACGAAACGTAAATGACAGAACCATGACGGAAAAATGACAGAGGCCTTCAGTGCGAAGGCCTCTGTTGTGGCGGGCAGACTGACGCTATACGCGGTCTTTCCACACCGTCTGGATATTGCAGAACTCATGCAAACCAAAGTGGGACAGTTCACGACCAAAGCCGCTTTTTTTCACGCCGCCAAAGGCCACGCGGGCATCGCTGGCGCTGAAGCCATTGATAAACACCCCACCGCACTCCAGCTGACGTGCAAACGCATCCGCCCGCTGTTGATCGGCAGTAAAGACGGTTGCCGATAAGCCAAAATCGCTGTCGTTAGCCAGCGCCAGCGCGTGATCCGCATCCTGCGCAATGGTGATAGTCGCCACCGGGCCAAACAGCTCCTGACGAAACGCCGTCATCTCCGGCGTCACATTGCCGAGCACGGTTGCCGGGTAGTAATTGCCCTCACCCGCCAGTTTCTCTCCGCCCAGCAGCAAGGTGGCGCCTTCTGCCAGCGTATCCTGAACCTGCTGATGCAGTTCATCGCGTAAATCAAACCGCGCCATCGGCCCGAGATAATGCGCTTCCTCGCCGGGCGCGCCCATTTTCAGAGCCGCCGCTGCCGCCACAAAGCGCTCGGTAAACCGTGCCGCAATGCCCTCTTCCACGATAAAGCGTTTGGCGGCGGCACAGACTTGTCCGGTATTCTGGTAGCGTCCGCTGACGGCGGCCTTCACTGCCAGATCCAGATCCGCATCGTTCAGGACGATAAACGGATCGGAACCGCCCAGCTCCAGTACGCATTTTTTCAGCGCGGCGGCGGCCTGAGCGCCAATTGCCGCCCCGGCGCGCACGCTGCCCGTCACGGTAATGGCGGCAATACGACGGTCGTTAATCGCCTGGCTTACCCCCTCATTGGTGGCATTTACCCAGCCAAAGACCCCCGGCGGGAAACCGGCGTCATCGAAGATCTCCCCGATGAGCGCCGCAGAGCCGAGCACGTTTGGCGCATGTTTTAGCAGATAGCTATTCCCGGCCAGCAGGATGGGTACTGCACCGCGCAGCACTTGCCACAGCGGGAAATTCCACGGCATCACCGCCAGAATCGCCCCCAGCGGACGATATTCAATGACCGCTTTTTGGTTTTCAACCAGCGTCGGCTCGGCGTTAAGCATCGCAGGCCCCTGTTCGGCGTACCAGTCGCACAGCGCCGCGGATTTGGTGACTTCCGCCCGGGCCTGCAAAATGGGTTTGCCCATCTCGCGGGAGATCATTTGTGCCATCTCTTCAGCGCGAGCACGCAGGGCGACACCCAGAGCGCGGAGTTTCTGCGCCCGGTCAGCGACCGTTTCATTGCGCCACTGACGAAAACCAGCGTCGGCTAACGCCAGCGCCTGTTCCACGTCGTTTGATGTTGCCCACGGCCAGGCCGAAAGGGTTTCGCCGTTCGCCGGATTAACCGACAGGGCATGAGTAGCAGGTGAATAAGTCATGGCATTCTCCACGTGATAAAAGTTGATTCATTGTGGCGAACTCTGCTATTTCTTAAAAATGAATAATATTAACCAACTTATTCACGAATCGAGAATGCTATGGATTTAACTCAGCTTGAGATGTTTAACGCCGTTGCCATGACGGGAAGCATTACCCAGGCGGCGCAGAAAGTGCACCGCGTGCCGTCGAATCTGACCACCCGTATTCGTCAGCTGGAGGCCGATCTGGGCGTCGAGCTGTTCATCCGTGAAAACCAGCGCCTGCGTCTCTCACCTGCCGGGCATAACTTCTTGCGCTACAGCAAACAGATCCTCTCGCTGGTGGAAGAGGCTCGCAGGGTGGTGGCCGGAGATGAACCGCAGGGACTGTTCGCGCTCGGCGCGCTGGAGAGCACAGCGGCCGTGCGCATTCCGGAATCGCTGGCGGAGTATAATCAGCGCTATCCGCGTATTCAGTTTGCCCTTTCGACTGGCCCTTCCGGGACGATGATCGACGGCGTGCTGGAGGGAACGCTTAGCGCTGCGTTTGTCGATGGGCCGCTCTCGCACCCGGAGCTTGAAGGTATGCCGGTCTATCAGGAAGAGATGATGCTGGTGACCGCCGCCGGACACGAGAAAGTCACCTGCGCTACGCAGGTAAGCGGGCGCGATGTGTATGCCTTCAGGGCGAACTGCTCCTACCGGCGACACCTCGAAAGCTGGTTCCACGCCAATCGCTCGACCCCGGGCCGTATTCATGAAATGGAGTCGTATCACGGAATGCTCGCCTGCGTGATCGCCGGGGCGGGCATCGCGCTGATGCCCCGCTCTATGCTGGAAAGCATGCCCGGGCATCATCAGGTTGAGGCCTGGCCGCTGGCGGAAAACTGGCGTTGGCTGACCACTTTCCTGGTGTGGCGGCGCGGGGCAATGACCCGCCAGCTGGAGGCGTTTATAGCACTGCTAAACGAACATCAGCGACCAGCACCTTCTCCATAAACAGGCTCAGCGGATCGTCGCTATAGGGGGCAAAGGCCGCGCGGGTCTGGTAGCCGCAACGCTCGTAAAGCTGGATCGCCGCATGCTGCTTAATTCCCGTTTCCAGACGCAGCGTGTGGCAGTGACGATTCTGAGCTTCATCTTCCAGCGCAGCCAGCAGCTTTTCACCCAGCCGCTGCCCGCGATGTGTCGGGTCGATGTAAACCCGTTTCATCTCGCCGCTGCCGTCACCGTTCAACACAATCGCACCGCAACCCACCGCATTGAGCTGGTTGTCACGAATGACCATCATAAGCAGCGAGCCCGCACTAAGCTGGGTCAGGTCGAGCAGATGGTTGCTTTCGGCCGGATAAAGCTCCGATTGATAACGATCCAGTGCGGCAATCAGCGCCAGGATGTCGGGGTGAGAGGCGGATTCAGAGGTAATGGAATACATGGCAGGCTCCTTTTGTTGTTTGTTATCAACATAGCTGCGCCTGCCGTTGAGGTACTCATACTTTTATCTTATCGCTGCCAGCGATAGCCCTGAAATGCAAATGCCCGCACTGCGGGCATGTTTAAACACGAACAAATAACGACACGCGCAGCAAGATAATAGCCTTACTTCAGCCGATAAAAATCCATCCCTGCATCATACCGCCGCCTGTTTATGCGGATTCGGCATTAGCGCAAAAAGAGCGTGCCTTTCAGATAGAGCGTTGCTTGTCCGCTCATCAGTACGCGATCCCCTTTCAGCTCGCAGCGAATATCGCCCCCTCTGGCGGAAACCTGGCGGGCTAACATCGTCGTTTTACCCAACTTTTCACTCCAGTATGGGATGAGCATGGTATGCGCCGATCCCGTCACAGGATCCTCCCAGACGGCCTCGCCAGGCGAAAAGAACCGGCTGACAAAATCGTATTCGCCTTCCCCGCGCGCGGTAACACAGACTTTATGCTCGCCGGGGATCATGGCAGAGATAGCGGGTGTCACCGCTTCAACCTGCTGACGGTTCTCCAGCACCAGGACCCAGGCGCGGCCTTTGCGGGCTTCGACATAGCGGTCGATCCCGAGCGCCGACATCATCCTGGCGGGAGGTATCTGTTGCTCAGTGAGGCACGCCGGGAAATCCAGCGTCAGCCACTCGCCCTGACGAGTCACAATGAGGCGGCCCGAGGCGGTTTCAAAATGCAAACGTTTGTCAGGATAATCCAGCTCGTTAAACAGTACATACGCGGCGGCAAGGGTCGCGTGGCCGCAAAGATTGACTTCCTTTTGGGTGGTGAACCACCGCAACGCTATCTCGTTATCGCGGCGGACAAAAAACGCCGTTTCTGATTGATTGTGCTGTTTCGCCATACTGAGCAATGTTTCGTCCGGGAGCCACGCGTCCAGCGGGCAAACCGCCGCCGCATTGCCGCCAAAAGCTTTATCGCTAAACGCATCCACCAGATAAAAATCAATTTCCTGCATTGTCCTGCCGCCTGTTTTTATTGATCTGTTCCTTATAGTCGAGGAAAACAGCGCCTTTCGCTACCACTGGCGTCAGGTATTTTTTGCGATCCATATCACATAATGATTGTATTTTAGACAGTTAAAGCTTTAAGATCGCTGTCTCATCTTTTAAGCAACGAACCCCTGATAACTCTATGCCTTCGAACACAGTTTCCCGCAAGGTCGCGTGGCTACGTGTGGTCACGCTTGCCATTGCTGCGTTTATTTTCAATACCACCGAATTTGTTCCCGTCGGCCTGCTGTCCGATATCGCGCAAAGTTTCCAGATGGAGACCGCGCAGGTCGGCATTATGCTGACGATCTACGCCTGGGTAGTGGCATTAATGTCCCTGCCCTTTATGCTGCTCACCAGCCAGATGGAGCGGCGCAAGCTGCTGATCGGGCTGTTTGTGTTGTTCATTGCCAGCCATGTGCTCTCGTTCCTGGCGTGGAATTTTACCGTGCTGGTGATAAGCCGCATTGGTATTGCGTTTGCGCATGCCATTTTCTGGTCGATCACCGCTTCGCTGGCCATTCGTCTGGCTCCGCCGGGAAAACGCGCTCAGGCGTTAAGCCTGTTGGCGACCGGTACAGCGCTGGCGATGGTCCTGGGCCTGCCGATTGGCCGCATCGTGGGGCAATATTTTGGCTGGCGGACCACCTTCTTCGCCATCGGCATGGGGGCATTAATCACCCTGCTGTGTCTGGTGAAGCTCTTGCCTAAATTACCGAGTGAACACTCCGGATCGCTCAAAAGCCTGCCGCTGCTGTTCCGCCGTCCGGCACTGATGAGCATCTATCTGCTGACGGTCGTCGTCGTAACCGCCCATTACACGGCGTACAGCTACATTGAACCGTTTGTGCAGGTGGTGGCCGGGTTTAGCGCCAACTTCGCGACGGTATTGCTGTTGCTGCTGGGGGGCGCGGGCATTATTGGCAGCGTGCTGTTCGGTAAACTGGGCAATCAACACGCCTCTCTGTTGGTCAGCGGTGCAATTGGCGTACTGCTGCTGTGCCTGCTGTTGCTTATGCCTGCGGCAGACAGTGAATCGGGTCTGGCGGTGCTGAGTATTTTCTGGGGTATCGCGATGATGATTATTGGCCTCGGGATGCAGGTCAAAGTGCTGGCGCTGGCACCGGATGCGACCGACGTGGCGATGTCGCTCTTTTCCGGAATTTTCAATATGGGGATTGGCGCAGGGGCGCTGCTGGGAAATCAGATCAGCCTGCATATTTCGATGTCGTCGATTGGCTATCTCGGGGCCATTCCGGCGCTGGCGGCTTTTGTCTGGTCGATTCTGATCTTCCGCAAATGGCCTGTCGCACTGGAAGAACAACCGCATCGCGGATAGATCGCAGAGAGAAAAAAGGGTGGCTCAGGCCACCCTCTCTGTTAATGGTAGGTCTTAATAATTTCCAGCACGCCGTTGATAATAAACTGCACACCCATACAGACCAGTAAAAAACCCATCAGACGGGAGATGGCTTCAATACCGCCTTTGCCCACCCAACGCATAATGGCGCCGGAGCTGCGCAAACTGGCCCACAAAATGAGGCCAATCAGCGCAAAGATGAGCGGCGGCGCGACCATCACCACCCAGGCAGAGAACGTCGAACCATCGCGCACCGTTGAAGCGGAGCTGATGATCATCGCTATCGTCCCCGGCCCCGCCGTGCTCGGCATCGCGAGGGGGACAAACGCGATATTGGCGGAAGGCTCAGACTCCATCTCTTCCGATTTACTCCGAGCTTCCGGAGACTCATGCGCTTTTTGCGCCGGGAAAAGCATGCGGAAACCGATAAAGGCGACGATCAATCCCCCCGCAATACGCAACCCGGGAATCGAAATCCCGAACGTATTCATCACCACCTGACCGGCGTAATACGCCACCATCATGATGACAAAAACGTACACCGAGGCCATCAGCGACTGGCGATTTCGTTCGGCGCTGTTCATGTTACCCGCGAGGCCTAAAAACAACGCCACGGTGGTTAACGGGTTTGCCAGCGGCAGTAACACCACCAAACCAAGACCAATTGCCTGAAATAATTCCATCATAGCCAGTTGTCGTCCTTATCCATAATTAACCCTCCTAGTATACGGTGAAATGGCCAGGGTGAGCCACGCTGACAACGTAAGCAGGATTTTCAGCTGGCGGACGATAACCAGGCGTTATGTTTATGATTTAAAAGACCTCAAAAAAAGTGCATGAAACGTTTTAGCAAATCGTGGCATCGGTGCTTACATTCGATTGACTTATACTTGCCTGAGCAATAATATCTGCCGTGATTAAACTACTTGCCAGGGCAACCATTGTGAAAAGCACCAGTGATCTCTTTAACGAAATTATTCCACTGGGCCGTCTTATTCATATGGTGAACCAGAAAAAAGATCGCCTGCTCAACGACTATCTGTCCCCGATGGACATCACTGCGACCCAGTTCAAAGTGCTGTGTTCCATTCGCTGCCAGGTGTGTATCACACCGGTTGAGTTAAAAAAGGTGCTCTCTGTCGATCTTGGCGCGCTCACGCGCATGCTCGATCGTCTTGTCTGCAAAGGATGGATTGAAAGACGACCTAACCCCAATGACAAACGCGGCGTTCTGGTGCAACTCACCAGCGAAGGCGCGGCGATGTGCGAACAATGTCATGAGTTAGTAGGACAAACCCTGCATCAGGAATTAACAAAAAACTTATCGGCGGATGAAGTGGTCACTCTTGAGCATTTGCTTAAGAAAATCCTGCCGTAAACAGAAAGAGGTATTGACGATGTCCAGACGCAATAATGACGCCATCACTATTCATAGCATTTTGGACTGGATCGAAGATAACCTGGAATCGCCGCTCTCACTTGAGAAAGTGTCTGAGCGTTCAGGTTACTCAAAATGGCACCTGCAACGGATGTTTAAAAAAGAGACCGGTCATTCATTAGGGCAATACATTCGCAGCCGCAAGCTGACGGAAATTGCGCAGAAGCTGAAAGAGAGTAACGAGCCGATCCTGTATCTGGCAGAGCGTTATGGGTTTGAATCGCAACAGACCCTGACCCGCACGTTCAAGAACTATTTCGACGTGCCGCCGCATAAATACCGGATCACCAGTATGCCCGGCGAATCCCGATATCTGCATCCACTCACACACTGTAACTGCTAATCGCCTGTAATAAGACGTAACCGAGGAAATCATGAAATTTACCGCCTCCGCCGCCCTCACCTTGCTGGTGCTGGTCTCCGGCCAGACTTTTGCGGAGCAAACCACCCACGCTACGCAGCAAAACGGTCGCAACGCGATAGTTGTGTCTACCGCACACGAACAGTCGCCTTTTGATTTTAATCATATGGGTGCGGGTAGCGATAAATCCGACGAATTAGGCGTGCCCTATTACAATCAGCACGACCTCTGATTCGTTTTTGCCCCGCGTTGGCGGGGCTTTTTTCATCCCCTGACTCGCGCCGCACGGCGCAGACGCAAGCCAAACACATTAATGTACAGCCCCGCCATAATCAGCACGGCGCCCAGCAGCTGTAATACCGTCAGTTTTTCATCCAGCAATAGTGCCGCACTGGCCAGGCCTACCACCGGAACCAGCAGGGATAATGGCGCCACCCGCCACGTCTCGTAGCGCCCAAGCAGCGTGCCCCAGATGCCGTAACCCACGATGGTGGCAACAAACGCCAGATACACCAGCGACAGAATGGTGGTCAGATCGATCTCCACCAGGCTTTTAAGCATCAGCGCCGGACCGTCGAACAGCAGAGACGCCACCATAAACGGGATGACCGGAATCAACGCACTCCAGACCACCAATGACATCACCGGCGGATGGGTCTCATGCTGCATAATCAACTTATTGAAAATATTGCCGCACGCCCAGCTCAGTCCCGCCGCCAGGGTCAGCATAAAGCCCAGCAAGGCCACATGTTGTCCGTTCAGACTGGCTTCAGCCAGCACCAGCACGCCAAATACCGCGAGCGTAATTCCCGCCAGCTGTTTGCCCTGCAGGCGTTCGCCAAAGACAAACGCGCCCAGAATGATGGTGAAGAAGGCCTGCGCCTGTAACACCAGCGACGCCAGACCGGCCGGCATGCCGAACTTTATGGCGCAAAACAGAAAGGCGAACTGACCAAAGCTAATCGTCAGACCGTAGCCGAGCAGCAGACGGAACGGGATTTTGGGACGGGCAACAAAAAACAGCGCCGGGAAAGCCACCAGTAAAAAACGTAAACCGGCCAGCATCAGCGGCGGCATGTTATGCAAACCCACCTTGATGACCACAAAATTGAGTCCCCATACCACGACCACCAGCAACGCCAGCAGCCCGTCTTTACGCGTCATACTCAGCCCCGATTATTAAATTTATGTAAACCAATTCAAGGTAACGAAAAAAACAGCGGAGGAAAAGATCATTAATAATGGCAGTCAGGCGAAGCACTTACGGATAAATTAGGTGCTATACAAGCCACTTATGTCGTGATACTCCTGATAAGACACAACAAAAAAAGCATAAGCATTTGTCGGGCAGGAATATGAAATCATCTCTCAGGCGCTCCACCGCAGCGCTGCTGGCGTCGTCATTGTTATTAACCATCGGTCGTGGCGCAACGTTACCGTTTATGACCATTTATCTCACCCGTGTTTATAACATGAGCGTCGAGAATATCGGCTACGCCCTGACGGTGGCGCTAACTATTGGCGTGGTTTTCAGCATGGGTTTTGGCATTCTCGCGGATAAATTCGACAAAAAACGCTATATGCTGATGTCGATTCTGGCCTTTATCGCCGGTTTTGTGGCCATCCCGCTGGTGGATAATGTCACTCTGGTGGTACTGTTTTTTGCCCTGATCAACTGCGCATACTCCGTGTTCTCCACCGTGCTGAAGGCCTGGTTCGCCGATGTGCTGACGCCGGGAGAAAAAGCGCGGGTCTTCTCACTCAACTACAGTTTTCTGAATATCGGCTGGACGGTGGGCCCGCCCATTGGCACGCTGCTGGTGATGTACAGCCTGCAACTGCCGTTCTGGCTGGCGGCCTTCTGCGCCGCGCTGCCGCTGGTGTTTATCCAGGTGTATGTGCAAAAGAGTATTGCGGCAGAAAGTGACAACGTCACTGTTCCGTGGCAGCCCTCGGTGCTGCTGCGCGACCGGGCGCTGTTCTGGTACACGCTTTCCGGATTACTGGCCTCCTACGTGGGCGGTTCGTTCGCCAGCTGCATTTCTCAGTATGTGTTGGCTGCGGATTACGACAGCGACTTTGCGCAAAAAGTGGTGGCGGTCGTGCTCCCGGTCAACGCCGCCGTGGTGGTGTCGCTGCAGTATTTCATTGGCCGTAAAATCTCCGCCAGCAATATTCGCCCGCTCATGGCGCTGGGAACGCTCTTCTTCCTGCTGGGTCTGGGCGGGTTTATGTTCTCGGGCAGCAACCTGGTTTACTGGGGAATCGCGTCGGCGGTGTTCACCATCGGAGAGATAATTTATGCGCCAGGCGAATATATGTTGATTGATAACATCGCCCCGCCGGGGATGAAAGCGAGCTACTTCTCCGCGCAGGCGTTGGGATGGCTGGGCGCGGCCGCTAACCCGATGATCACCGGCATCATTCTGACCCATCTGCCGCACTGGTCGCTGTTTGCCATTATGATGGCGGCGATTGTGATTGCCTGGCTCATGATCTTGCGCGGAATGAGCGTAAAATCGTGGCCACAGGCTGCGAAAACCGCATAAAAGAAAAGGCGAGAGATTCTCGCCTTTTTGCTTTTAGTGGTGAAGCATCTCGTCCACGACCTGCGCTTTATACATCTCATCAGGATAATAGGTCGGCCAGTTATCCATCTCTTTCAGCAAGGCGTCATGCGACGTATTGCCCATAAAAATGTGGAAATGCGCTGACTGGCGCGGGGCGATGGTGTGATCGCTGAACTGGACAAATTTCGGGGCTTTAGAGCCGGTATCTTTACACTCAAACAGATAACGCACGCCTTTTTTACCGGAAGCATAGGTCAGGATCTGATAACCGCTGTAATCATAGCGGCAGCTCGCCACCGTTTTACCGGAGCGGAATTCCATCACATTATTTTCAATGGCGATGGTATCGACAGTGGTCTCATACCCTTTGCGGTAGTACGCCTTGACCTCATCGAACGATTTGGCGGGATCCTTTTGCGCTTTCTGTTTAAATACCGGGTCCAGCGAGCCATCCACCAGGAAAGGATAAACAGACTGCCAGATGCCATCCCAGTCGGAAAGTTGACGATCTTTCACATCTTTATCTGCAAAAACCCCGTTCGCCGCTTTCTCTTCAGCCTCAGTCATTTGATGGCCGTGCGAGTGGGCGAACAGTTGACCGCTAATCAGCAGCATTCCCAGAGTCATTGTAAATTTTCCACTATGTGCAGCCAAAATAAAATCCTCACTCCGTTTAAGAAAGCGAGGATGTTATAATATAACATATCGAAAAACAACCGCTTCGATCGCCATTAAATGGCCACCAGCGCGCGAACCCCCTCTTGCTCCATATGCTCTCCGCGCCCGCGCTGAATAATGCTGCCACGCGACATCAGCAGATAGTTATCCGCCAGTTCGGCGGCAAAATCGTAGAATTGCTCCACCAGTAAAATCGCCATATCTCCGCGACTGGCAAGCTGACGGATGACCACTCCGATCTCTTTAATCACCGAAGGCTGAATCCCCTCCGTCGGTTCATCGAGGATCAACAGCTGCGGGCGACTCGCCAGCGCGCGGCCAATCGCCAGCTGCTGCTGTTGCCCCCCGGAGAGATCGCCTCCGCGCCGGTGTTTCATCTCTTTCAGCACCGGAAACAGTTGCCAGATATCGTCCGGTACGCTTTTCGCCTCCCGGGCCGGAAAGCGCGACAGGCCGAGCAGCAGATTTTCTTCGACCGTTAAACGCGGAAAAATCTCGCGCCCCTGCGGCACATAAGCCACGCCGGACTGCACGCGGTGATGCGGCTTTGCGTGGGTGATCTTTTTTCCCTGCCAGACTATCTCGCCGCTGCGCGCCGGGATCAGCCCCATCAGGCATTTCAGTAGCGTCGTTTTACCCACACCGTTACGCCCCAGTAAACAGGTGACCTCGCCGCCAGGCGCATCAAAGCTCACGCCGCGTAAAATATGGCTGCCGCCGTAATACTGATTCAGTTCGTTAACCTGTAGCATCAAGGCTCCTTAGCGTCCCAGATAAACGTCGATAACCTGCTCATTCGCCTGCACTTCCCGCAGCGATCCCTCTGCCAGCACGCGCCCCTGGTGCAGAACCGTGACGTGATCGGCAATGGTTTCGACAAACCCCATATCGTGCTCGACCACCATCAGAGAGTGTTTTCCCGCCAGAGTGCGAAAAAGCTCTGCGGAATACTCGGTCTCGGCGTCCGTCATCCCGGCAGCAGGCTCATCGAGCAACAGTAAATGTGGCTCCTGCACCAACAGCATGCCGATTTCCAGAAACTGTTTCTGCCCGTGAGAAAGCATGCCAGCGCGCCGATCGCGCTCGGCGCTCAGGCGCAGCAGCGATAACATCTCGTTGATACGATCCCCCTGCTCAGAGGTCAGCCGGGCACGCAAACTCGCCCACACTGATTTATCGCCTTTCATCGCCAGCTCCAGGTTTTCCCATACCGTCAGCGCTTCAAACACCGTGGGTTTCTGGAACTTGCGACCGATCCCCTGACGCGCAATCGCGGCCGGATCCAGGCCGGTCAAATCAATGGACTGATCGTAAATCGCCCGGCCACTTTGCGGCCGCGTTTTACCGGTGATCACGTCCATCAGCGTGGTTTTTCCGGCCCCGTTTGGACCAATCACGCAGCGTAACTCTCCGACGCCGATATTCAGCGACAGATCGGTGAGCGCCTGAAAACCGTCAAAATTAACGTTGATCGCCTCAAGCTGAAGAACGGGATCGGTCTGTTCCCGGAAGCGGTCGCCCGGTAACTGGCGGGTAAAAAGGCCTTCTGCTGGCTGCATTATTTCTCTCCCTTACGAAAAAGCCCGTACACGCCGCGCGGTAAAAACAGCGTAACGGCGATAAACATCGCCCCTAAAAACAGCTGCCAGTATTCCGGCATGGCGACGGTGAAATAGCTTTTCGCGCCGTTGACCAGCGCCGCGCCTATCACCGGCCCGACGAGCGTTCCGCGTCCGCCTAATGCCACCCACATCGCCGCTTCGATGGAGTTGGTGGGCGACATTTCGCCGGGGTTGATAATCCCCACCTGCGGGACATACAGTGCGCCCGCCAGCCCACACATCACCGCGGAAAGCGTCCAGACCAGCAGTTTGAAGCCGCGCGGATCGTAGCCGCAAAACGTCAGCCGGTTTTCTGCGTCGCGTACCGCCGTCAGAATGCGGCCAAATTTGCTCTTTGCCAGCGCAAATCCGACGGCAAGCGATGCCGCCAGCACCGCCACCGTTGCCAGAAACAGCCCGATGCGCGTTGAGGTCGCCGTGACCGAAAAACCCAGCAGCGTGGTAAAGCCGGTAAATCCGTTATTGCCGCCGAAGCCGGTTTCATTGCGAAAGAACAGCAGCATTCCCGCATAGGTCAAGGCCTGGGTCATAATAGAAAAATAGACCCCTTTGATTTTCGAGCGGAACGCGAACCAGCCGAAGATCAGCGCCAGCAGGCCGGGGATCATCACAATCAGCACCAGCGTCCAGGCGAAGTGCTGCGTGCCCCACCAGAACCACGGCAACTCGCTCCACGAGAGAAACGACATAAACGCCGGTAGCCCTTCACCCGAGGCCTGACGCATCAGGTACATCCCCATTGCGTAGCCCCCCAGCGCAAAGAAAATCCCGTGGCCCAGCGACAGCATCCCCGCATAGCCCCACACCAGATCGAGTGCGACAGCGACAATCGCATAGCAGAGAATTTTGCCGATCAGCGTCAGCATCCAGGTGGAGAGCGCCAGCGGATGGCTGGCGGGCAGCAGCGCCAGGAACGGGAGCACCAGCAGGATCGTGAGGATCAGGCTGATGAACAGCTGCGTCGTGCGCGGCGCTTTACGCGCCAGCGTTAAGGTCAATGGCTGGCTCATCAGTCTGTTACCCTCCCTTTCAACGCGAACAGCCCCTGAGGACGTTTCTGAATAAACAGAATTATCGCTATCAGAATCAGTATTTTGCCCAGCACCGCGCCCATCTGTGGTTCAAGAATTTTGTTGAAAATGCCCAGTCCAAAGGCGGCGGCGACGCTGCCTGCCAGCTGACCGACACCGCCCAGCACCACCACCAGGAAAGAGTCAATGATGTAGCCCTGTCCCAGTTCCGGCCCAACGTTACCGAGCTGCGAGAGCGCCACGCCGCCCAACCCCGCAATTCCCGAACCCAGCCCAAAAGCCAACATGTCGACGCGCCCGGTCGGCACACCGCAGCAGGCGGCCATGCTGCGGTTTTGCGTCACCGCGCGCACGTTCAGGCCCAGTCGGGTTTTGTTGAGGATAAGCCAGGTAAAGAACAGCACCAGCAGCACAAATCCCAGCACCACAATGCGGTTCCACGGCAGGATCAGGTTGGCATAGACCTGTACCCCGCCCGACAGCCACGCCGGGTTAGCCACCTCCAGGTTTTGCGCGCCAAACATCATGCGCACCAGCTGGATGATCATCAGACTGATGCCCCAGGTTGCCAGCAGGGTCTCCAGCGGACGGCCATACAGATGACGGATCACCGTGCGTTCCAGCACCATACCGGTGGCGGCGGTCAGCAGAAACGCCACCGGCAGCGCCACAACCGGATAAAACGCCAGCCACTGCGGCATGAACTGGGCCATCGCCTGCTGGACTATCCAGGTGCAGTACGCCCCGAGCATCAGCATCTCGCCGTGGGCCATGTTAATCACCCCCAGCAGGCCGTAGGTGATCGCCAGACCGAGCGCCGCCAGCAGCAGGACCGAACCGAGCGACAGCCCCATAAATGCCTGCCCCAACAGATCGCTTATCAGCAGGCGATGCTGGATTTTACGCAGGCTGTTTTCTGCGGCCTGTCGCACCTGCGCATCCGGTTCCGTCTGCGTTTGGGTATAAGGCATCAGGCGAGCCTGCGTTTCGGGATCGGAAGAGTCGCCCAACAACTCAATGGCCTGCAAACGGACCCCGGCCTGCGGGCTGACCAGCTGCAGGTTTGCCAGCGCCACTTGCAGCGGCTCGCGCACCTGCTCCTCTTTTTCTTCCGCCAGCCGTTGCTGCAGCATAGTGAGCATCGCAGGCGTGGCATCGCGCTGTAATTTCCGCGCGGCATCGCCCCTTATTGTGACGTTGTCACTTATTAGCTGATGGGTCGCCAGTGCGGTTGAAGCCAGATTGCGCAGGCGGTTGGTCAGACGTACCGCCTTCGCTTCACCGTTGAGCCGGGGGCTGTCCCCCAGGCTCACCATTTCCCCCTTCACGCGGGTAAACGCGTGTTTTTGCGCATCGGCAAACAGATTCTCCTTTTGCAGCGCCTGTAGCAGCGGCAGACGTGCAGGATCGGGCGCAACGGCCCACTGTTCCAGCAATTCGGTTTGCTGACTGCGACTGGCGGCGACAAAGCTGTCCGCATCCGTCGCCTGCGCCATCCCTGGCAGCAGACCGGCAAGCCAGACAATTGCGACAATTATGCGCATGGCGTTCATGGCTTTTCTCCGTACATCAGGTTAGTTACTGGCCGTTTTCATCGGTTGCTCAGGCTTTTTGTCATTACCCGGAATGTACGGACTCCACGGCTGGGCGCGAACCGGTTTATCGGTCTGCCAGACGACGTTAAACTGACCGTCACCTTCGATTTCGCCAATCATCACCGGCTTATGCAGATGGTGATTGGTTGCATCCATGGTGAGGGTGAATCCGGATGGCGCGTTAAAGGATTGACCGGCCATCGCCGCGCGCACTTTATCCACATCGGTGGTGCCCGCCTTCTCAACCGCCTGCGCCCACATATGGATCCCGACATAGGTCGCTTCCATCGGATCGTTCGTCACAACGGTATCGGCATTCGGCAGCTTATGCGCTTTGGCCCAGGCTTTATACGACGCGACAAAGGTCTGGTTGGTCGAGTTGTCGACCGATTCAAAGTAGTTCCACGCCGCGAGGTTTCCCACCAGCGGTTTGGTATCTATTCCGCGTAACTCCTCTTCGCCCACCGAGAAGGCCACGACCGGCACATCCGTGGCTTTCACGCCCTGATTGGCCAGCTCTTTATAGAACGGAACGTTGGAGTCGCCGTTGATGGTCGAAACGACCGCCGTTTTTCCGCCAGCGGAGAATTTCTTGATGTTGGCGACAATGGTCTGGTAATCGCTGTGCCCGAACGGGGTGTAGACTTCTTCGATATCTTTATCCTGCACACCTTTTGAATGCAGGAACGAACGTAAAATCTTGTTGGTGGTTCGCGGGTAAACATAGTCTGTGCCGAGAAGGAAGAAGCGTTTGGCGCTGCCGCCGTCTTCCCCCATCAGATATTCCACCGCAGGGATGGCCTGCTGATTGGGGGCCGCGCCGGTGTAAAACACGTTTGGCGACATCTCTTCGCCTTCATACTGCACCGGGTAGAACAGCAGGCCGTTCAGCTCCTCAAAGACTGGCAGGACCGATTTCCGCGAGACCGATGTCCAGCAGCCAAAGACTGCCGCCACTTTATCCTGGCTTAACAACTGACGGGCTTTTTCCGCAAACAACGGCCAGTTAGACGCCGGGTCAACCACCACCGGCTCCAGCTTTTTGCCCAGCACGCCGCCTTTGGCATTGATCTCATCAATGGTCATCAGCGCCACGTCTTTGAGCGGGGTTTCCGAGATCGCCATGGTGCCGGACAGCGAGTGCATGATCCCGATTTTGATCGTGTCAGCGGCCTGAACGCTAAAACTCATCCCCATCGCCACCATCGTGGTGGAGAGTGCAAAAGCTTTGATTAAGGTACGACGGTGCATATTTTCACTCCTGAAAAGAAAGCTGCGCGAATACGTCCTCTACCGCGTGGACGCAGAAAAAAGCGAAACGTCAATGACAGGATTCATCAGAGCAAAAAGGATGCCAGAACGTAAAAGATCTGATTTTTTAGGGCGTTAGCAGGAGTATGAAAGGAAATTCCGCAGTAGCAACGGGTCAGAAACAGGTGAAGAACGACTCAGAATGGCACAGCGCTGCATTATTTAAGTGCAACGCTGTGCGCGGTTAATTACCAGACTTCATCTGCGATCTGTGTGACCAGACGGACTTTATCCCACTGCTGGGTTTCGCTGAGGGTATTGCCCTCCTCGGTGGAGGCAAAGCCGCACTGCGGGCTCAGGCAGATCTGATCTTTCGCCACAAATTGCGCCGCCTCTTCCAGCCGCGCTTTCACTCCTTGCGGATTTTCCAGCTCGCCATTTTTAGTGGTGATGAGACCCAGGACCACCTGCTGTTTACCCGGACGCACAAAACGTAACGGTGCAAAATCACCGCTGCGGTCGTTGTCATACTCCAGGAAGAAGGCATCCACGTTCACCGTACCAAACAGCACCTCGGCGACCGGCTCATAGCCCCCTTCTGAAATCCAGGTGGAACGGAAGTTGCCGCGACAGACATGCAAACCAATGGTCAGGTCGTCAGGTTTCCCTTCCAGCGCTTTATTCAGTACGCGGGCGTAAGTGAGCGCCAGTTGGTCGGCATCATCACCGCGCTCACGAATTTGACGACGCTGATCGTCGGAGCACAGATAAGCCCAGACCGTGTCATCCAGCTGCAGATAGCGACAGCCCGCCGCGTAAAATGCCTGGATCGCATCGCGCCAGGTGGTGGCCAGGTCATCAAAATAGACATCCAGATCCGGATAAACCGTGGCGTCGATATCTTTACGCCCGCCACGGAAGTGCAGCACGCTCGGGCTTGGAATGGTCATTTTAGGCTCGGCGTTACCGCTGATGCTTTTCAGATAGCGGAAATCTTCCAGCATAGGATGGTTACCGAAGCCCAGTTTACCGGTGACGCGCACGCCGTGCGCTTTGGTCTGCACGCCGTTAAACTGGATGCCCTGGTTTGAATCGTAACGCTCAACCCCTTCCAGACCATCAAAGAAATCAAAATGCCACCAGGCGCGGCGGAACTCGCCGTCGGTGACCACATGCAGCCCGCACGCGCATTGCTGTTCGACCACGTGGCGAATGGCGTCGTTTTCAACCGCACGCAGCTGACCGGCATCGATCTCACCGCTGGCGAATTTCTGGCGCGCCAGTTTGATCGCGTCGGGACGTAAAAAACTGCCTACCACATCGGCACGGTACGGGGCGTGTTGTCGCTGCATGTTTATCTCCTTTGCCGCCAGCAATTGATTGCCAACAGTGATAATTCATAAATTGAACTTATAGACTTCTGGATGGCTATATGTCCAAAAAGATGTCATATCAACGGCATGGCGGCAAACGAGAAAATTTCATGACAGATGAAATTTATTCATGTTCGGGTTAATCATCCGTCGCAAAAGCGAAATTTTCATCCTCCCAGCCGGTGATCCCGCCCAGCATAATTTTGACCGGTAAACCCAGCTGCGCCAGCTTCAGCGCCGCTCTGTCCGCCCCGTTGCAATGCGGCCCGGCGCAGTAGACGACAAACAGCGTATCTTCCGGCCACTGCGCCATCTTTTCCGCCGTCATTGCCGACCACGGTAAATGAATCGCGCCCGGCAGGTGGCGGCGAGCAAAGTGCTCCGGGCCGCCAACCACATGCAATAAAACGAAGTCCTGCTCATGATGCGTTAAGGCGTGATGAACGTCGGCACAGTCCGTCTCGACGCTTAACCGGCGCAGAAAATGGGCAGCGGATTCTTGTGGCCCGGCAACGGGAAATTCGGTGACATAACTCATGGCGCTTTCTCCTGGTGGGTGTTTGTGTTAACAGTACTTTATCCAGAAATTTAGCCAGTGAATGTCAGCAGTTATGCCAGAAAACAGCAAAAAGATGACAAACTTACAACAGGTCCCTCCTCCACGAGTCGTGGTACTGGCCTATGACGGTCTGTGTACGTTTGAGTTTGGTGTGGCGGTGGAAATTTTCGGCCTGCCGCGACCGGAGATGGGCGATGACTGGTACCGCTTCAGCGTTGCCGCGGTGGACAATGGCGAACTGCGGGCGACCGGCGGCATCAGAATAGTGGCCGACGGGGATATACGTCTGCTGGATGACGCCAGTCTGGTGGTGATCCCCGGCTGGCGTGGCGTCGATGCGGTTGTACCGCCTGCATTATGCGACGCGCTCTGCCGGGCTCACGCGCGCGGCTGCCATCTGCTCTCGATATGTTCCGGGGTGTTTGTGCTGGCCGCCACAGGGTTGCTGGATGGCCGCAAAGCCACGACGCACTGGCGTTATACCGAAACCCTGAAAACGCGTTATCCGGAGATCAACGTGGTGGAAGACGTGCTGTACCAGGATGAAGGTACCCTGCTGACGTCGGCGGGTAGCGCCGCGGGAATCGACCTGTGCCTGCATGTTGTCCGCCGGGATTACGGTCTGGACGCGGCCAACCGCGTGGCGAGACGTCTGGTGATCCCGCCCCACCGGGACGGGACGCAAACGCAGCAGGTCATTCGCCCGGTTGCGCAGTTGAGGGAAAGTCAGCGATTCGGCCAGTTGTTTGATTTTCTCCATCAGCATTTGACCGTTAACCACAGCGTCAGCTCGCTGGCCCGCCGTGTGGGGATGAGCCAGCGCACCTTTTTACGCCGCTTCGCCGATGCGACGGGCACGACGCCATCGCGCTGGATCATTACCGAACGCCTGCTGCGGGCAAAAGAGTATCTGGAAAGCAGTCGGTTGAGTATCGACAGTATTGCAGAGCAGACCGGATTCGGGCACGCCGCCACTCTGCGGCATCACTTCCGCCAACAGTTTGCGTTATCGCCAGCGCAATACCGAAAACACTTCCTTGTCTCAGGCGCTCAGGACTCAGAAAGGCTGGGGTGAGGCAAAAAAAAACCGCCATTATCTGGCGGTCAATGCTTGCATGGATAGATTTGTATTTTGGTATCTACGTTCCCGGCATTCCATGACGGGTAGCGGATCGGCAATAAAACTAACATTCGAAAGATAAACCACGAGTAAACGACAGGCTAACTGATGGCCGATATCCGCTCCTGGTCAGGAGTGAATTTTATGGGTCGAGGTGTTGATTTGCAGATACTGCATTAATCCATGACTGGCACTTTGAACGGCGTTTTCATTCACGGCTTCAAGATAAAAGAGCCGCGAAACGGCGTAGGGTGCTTTCTCGGCAGGAAAAACCGCATACTCGAAATGCTGGCCTTTTGCCACGTTCACACAGTCCAGATGCCATTGTCCACCGCTGATTTGCGTGGTGTGGCAGGCGACGCGCCCGTAATCACTGGTCAGGTAAGAGCCGACGCGCGTTTCTGCGGCCTGCAAATATTCTGCTTTCGGGTGGTAGTGGGTGCAACCGATGTAAGCCGCCGCGACTATCGCAACGCCTGAAACGGCAAAAGACAACACTTTTTTCATTTATATAACCTCGTCCCTGGTTAAAAGGCCATTGTATCGGCTTCTTACCGGGAAGGTTATTATCCGGATGCAGACTTGACACATCTCGGGTGCATTCCCTGACAAACTCTTTGCGATAGTTTAAAAGTACGAATAATAACCCAAGGAAACTATTGGCATTATAGCCGCTAAAAGTCATCAGGCGGTGAAACAATGGTTAAGAAAGGGTTATCTCTCATCATGCTGATTTGCGCATTATTTTCCGGGCAGTTAATGGCCGGGCAAAAAGGACATGAGTATCTGTGGGTGAAAAATGTCGACCATCAGCTTCGTCATGAAGCTGACAGCGACGAACTGCGGAGCGTGGCGGAAGAGTCTGCGGATGGCTTGCGCGAGCACCATCACTGGCAAAAATCGCGCAAACCGGATACCCATTTTCGCTGATTACACGCCCTTGCGCTTCGGCAGGGTTTTCAGCAGATCTTCAGGACTCACAGACGCCACGACGCTGCCGGGTTGGGGCATTTTGAAAATGTGATTTTTCATTTTACCTATCACGTGCATTTCACACGGGCGGCAGTCGAACTTCAGCGTCAGAATCTCATCCCCGTTGACCAGCTGCATCGGGGTCGCTTTCCAGCTTTTGATATTGCCTTTGGCCTGTTTCGGACACAGGTTGAAGGCAAAACGCAGGCAGTGCTTGGTGATCATCACCGGAACATCGCCCTTCTCTTCATGCGCTTCATAGGCAGCATCAATCAGCTGAACGCCATAACGGTGATAAAATTCACGCGCTTTATGGTTATAGACGTTTGCCAGGAATGAGAGATGGGTGTCCGGGTAGACCGGCGCCGGTACGGAAACCGCTTTACGGCTGCCGCGGGGATAGTTCGCCAGACGCGCGGCGTCGAGCATATCGGCCGTTTCACGGCGGAACTGGTTCAGCAGACTGTTCGGAACAAACAGCGCGTCAGCCAGGTTCAGCTCAACGCTGCGCGGATAATACAGAGTCTGCCCCAGCTTCGCCACGCCGTCCTTCAGGCTGGAGAGCGCTTTTTCAGCGTTGTTCGCCACCTCAAACTGGCCATCCAGCGTGTGCGTCACGCTAACGCCATCTTCGCTGGTCATCGTCAGGATCAGCTGTTCTTCCCAGCCACCCAGTTCGATATCCACGGCAATGCGTCGCTCGCTGGACGTTTTCAGCAGCGCCTGCTGCCAGTTGTGATCGAGGTTGCGATTCAACGCCGCATTCGGACGCGCTTTGTAGAGATCGGCGGGCATTTCGTTAGGCCACACGCGGTACTGGTTCGCACCGGTTTTTTCTACCGTATTCGCGCGGAAACCGACAATTTCGCGCTTGATCATGACGTTCAGGCCATCGCCGTTGGCCAGCGTCTCCGTCACCTTCACATCCAGATGATCTTTACCCACTTTCAACACTTCGCCGACCGGCAGGCCGATAAATTTCGGCGAATCGAACGCGCCGATATCATCTTTACGCGCATTCACGAAATAATCCGTGCTGCCGCGATGGAAGGTTTTATCGGTGGACGGAATAAAGAAGTGCTCGGTACGCCCGGCGGAGGCCCGCGCCAGGTCGCTGCGATCCTCGATAATCGCATCCAGCATCTGGCGATAATGCGCGGTGATATTTTTCACGTAGCTCATATCTTTGTAGCGCCCTTCAATCTTGAAGGAGCGCACACCGGCGTCGATCAGCGCCGCAAGATTCGCCGTCTGATCGTTGTCTTTCATCGACAGGAGATGCTTTTCAAAGGCGACGACGCGGCCCTGATCGTCTTTCAGAGTGTAAGGCAAACGGCACGCCTGCGAGCAGTCGCCACGGTTGGCGCTGCGCCCGGTCTGCGCGTGCGAGATATTGCACTGGCCGGAATACGCCACGCACAGCGCGCCGTGAATAAAGAACTCAATGGTCGCGTCGGTGGCCTGATGAATATCGCGGATTTGATTCAGGTTCAGTTCGCGCGCCAGCACAATCTGAGTGAATCCGACATCGGAGAGAAACTTCGCTTTTTCAACGGTCCGGATATCGCACTGAGTGCTGGCGTGCAGCTCAATCGTCGGGATATCCAGCTCAAGTACGCCCATATCCTGCACAATCAACGCATCGACCCCGGTCTGATAAAGATCGGTGATCAGACGCTGCGCAGGTTCAAGCTCATCATCATGAAGAATGGTGTTCAGGGTCACGAAAACTTTCGCACCATAGCGGTGGGCGAACGGCACCAGCGCGGCAATATCGCTCAGGCTGTTGCTGGCGTTATGTCGGGCGCCAAAGCCTGGGCCGCCAATGTACACCGCATCTGCGCCATGCAGGATTGCCTCACGGGCAATTGAGGCGTCACGAGCCGGGCTTAAAAGTTCAAGATGATGGGATTGCAGGCGCATACTTCGTCGTTATCCGTTATGGTCAAAATGGCGGCTATTGTAGTCAGAAGTCTGCGTCAGTGAAACCGTTTTGCGCAGCCTCAGCGGGGATAGTGGATCAGAGAATGGAAATGGACGGTCTGGCCGCTGCTGTTGCGATAGGCGTGGGGCTTATCACCGGCAAAACGCACGCCAGAATCGGCAAAAAGGGTGCGCCAGACGCCCTCAATACACATCTCCAGCTCGCCGCTAATCACCACCACATGTTCAATGACGCCTGCTTCGTGTGGCGTCGATTCGCTCAGCGCGCCGGGGGCCAGCGTAATCGAGAAGTGATCAAACTTCAGCGTGTCATCCCACGGAAACAACGGCTTGACCACCATCGCCTGTTGCTGAGGATCAAACACCGGCTGCGGTTGCGTTTCAGGGGTGATAAATGCGGAAAAGGGGACGTTCAGACCGGTCGCGATTTTCCACAGCGTAGAAACCGTCGGGCTGGATTCGTTACGCTCGATCTGGCCCAGCATCGCTTTTGATACGCCCGTCTCATCGGCCAGCTTCGATAAACTCCAGCCGCGCGCCTGCCGCTCTGTTTTCAGGGTTAACGCAAGATGTTCAGTGATATTCATGGCTCCTCCCGTTGCGGTCCAGTGTACCACTTGTACGCTATAGCGCACAGTGCTACATTTCTCCGGACGCTATAACGCACAACGGAGTCACCATGCGCAGTTCAACCCCACTTTTCCCGGCGATACTGGCCGGATTTGTCGCCGTGCTGGTGGGATATGCCAGTTCCGCCGCCATTATCTGGCAAGCCGCGGCTGCAGCGGGCGCCACGCCCTTACAAATCGCAGGCTGGATGACCGCCCTGGGGCTGGGGATGGGCGTCAGTACCCTCGCGCTTTCGCTCTGGTATAAGGCCCCGGTGTTAACCGCATGGTCTACCCCCGGTGCCGCGCTCCTTGCGACCAGCCTTCAGGGCGTTACGCTGGCTGAAACCATCGGCATTTTTATCTTTGCCAACGGCCTGATTGTGCTCTGCGGCCTGACCGGGCTTTTTGCCCGTCTGATGAAAATTATTCCTCACACGCTGGCAGCCGCCATGCTGGCCGGCGTGTTGCTCCGCTTTGGCCTTCAGGCCTTCAGCCAATTCGAGGGACACTTTTTGCTGTGCGGGAGCATGCTGCTGGCGTGGTTACTCGCCAAAACCTTTGCCCCCCGCTATGCCATTGTCGCCACCCTGGTGGTGGGTGGAGCCGTCGCCTGGACTGGAGGTGACGTTGTCACCGATAAGTTGCATTTTGCCGTGGTCATGCCCACCTGGATCGCCCCGCAATTCACCCTGACCACGCTTATCAGTGTGGGTCTGCCCCTGTTTCTGGTGACGATGGCTTCGCAAAATGCCCCGGGCTTTGCCACGATGCAAGCATCCGGTTATCCGGTCGCCGTCTCCCCGCTGATCACCTTTACCGGCGGACTGGCGCTGTTGCTCTCGCCGTTTGGCGTCTTCTCCATCTGTATTGCGGCCATCACCGCAGCGATTTGCCAGAGCCCCGATGCGCATCCTGACGCCGGAAAACGCTGGATTGCCGCCGCCGCGGCAGGCGTTTTTTATCTGCTCGCGGGGATTTTTGGCGGCTCGATTACCGCACTGATGACGGCGCTGCCGTTGAGCTGGATCCAGACGCTGGCGGGTCTGGCATTACTTGGGACGATCGGCGGAAGTCTGTATCAGGCACTGCAACATGAACACGAGCGTGACGCCGCGCTGATCACTTTTCTGGTGACCGCCAGCGGAGTCACTTTGGTGGGTATCAGTTCGGCATTCTGGGGGCTGATTGCCGGTGGGATCGGTTATGCGGTGTTTTCACGCTTTCGCCGCGCGTAACTGTGACGGCGTCAACCCGATAGCGGCTTTGAAACGATGGCTAAAATGGCTGGCAGAACTGAACCCGCAGGCCAGCGCGATCTCGGTTAACGGTTGTTGCGTCAACTCCACCAGCCCTTTGGCCTTTTCCATGCGCTGCTGCATCAC
The DNA here is from genome assembly GCA_009668015.1 of Enterobacteriaceae bacterium RIT714. Classification (GTDB taxonomy): domain Bacteria; phylum Pseudomonadota; class Gammaproteobacteria; order Enterobacterales; family Enterobacteriaceae; genus Enterobacter. The sequence goes on along the minus strand of WJYB01000001.1, from coordinate 446,291 downwards.
GTACTGATGGGGCGCCATGCTCATTGACTGGCGGAACATTCGTGCGAAATGGTATTCGCTCAGTGCGGCAACCGCCGCCAGGTCGGCGAGGGTTAACGGCTGCGAAAGGTTTTCTTCGATGTAAGCCAGCACGTTGCGCAGCACGAACGGCGAAAGGCCGCCTGTCACGACCGGCAGCTTCCACTGGACGCTCGAATAATGCTGAATCAGGTGCGTCAACAGTAGCGTACTGGCGGTACTTAACGTCAGCTGGTTGGCCTGTTGCTGCCAGTCGCAGCCGAGCAAAAACTGGCGGTAGAGCAGCGCAATTTTGGGGTCACTGGCGAAGGTTTTCTCATCGAGGGCTATCGACGCCGGGCTTTTATCCCAGATTTTTTCGCCTGTGTCGCGCAGATGTTCATCGGTGCAATAGAGATGCACAAACGACAAATCATCGCGGATATCCCAGCTCGACTCGCTCTCTTTCGGCATCAGACAGAAACGATCCGGCCCACCGCCGTTTTTCCAGCCGCTGGCCGTTTTGTGATAACTCTCGTAGCCATCGGCGACGTACAAACTGAGAGTGTGATGGTTACTTTTGACGGTGACCGTATCGTGCTTGTTGTACCACGCGGCCAGCTGAATGCCGGTGTTGAGCGCGACGGTTTCCCGCAGCACGGCATTTTGTTGACGAAGCGTTTCAAAGGTGTCGTAAGCGCGAGACATAACCGGTAGCTGGCAAGTGAACAGACCCACAGTTTATGAAGTGTTGCCCCCTGATACCAGCCATGCGGCAACAAAAATGCGCAAGATTATGCAAGTCGGCAGCAGGATGTTGAAAGCACCACGGCGCGCGTTCGGTCACACTTCCCTTTTGTCGTTTGAGAAGAGAGTAAAATGAACGCACTTTTGTATGGGCTGGTGGTTCTGATCTGGGGAACCACCTGGATCGCGATATTTCTGCAACAGGGACCCGTGGCTGCACCCGTCTCCATTTTCTGGCGCTTTGCCGTCGCCAGCGCCACGATGATGGTCGTCCTGCTGGCGCTGGGACGTCTGCGCAAGCTGGTGCTGCGCGATCACCTGTTCTGTATGGTTCAGGGCTGTTGCGTCTTTTGCTTTAACTTCTGGTGTTTTTACACCGCTGCGGCGTATATCAATACCGGTCTGGAGTCGGTCATTTTTTCGATGGCCGTCATGTATAACGCCATCAACAGTTTTATCTTCTTTGGGCAACGCCCGCCTGCCCGTTTCTGGACCGCCGCGTTCCTCGGCCTGCTGGGGATTATCACGCTGTTCTGGGACGATCTCCTGACCAGCGGCTGGAGCCCGGAATTGCTGCTGGGTATCGGCCTGTCGGCGCTGGGAACATACGGTTTCTCGCTGGGAAATATGATTAGCCTTCGCCACCAGCGCAATGGGCTGGAAACGATGACCACCAACGCGTGGGCGATGCTTTACGGCACGCTGGTGATGGGCGCCATCGCGCTGATTCGCGGCGACAACTTTATGCCGGAATGGACGGTCAGCTATATCGGAGCCCTGCTTTATCTGGCTATTTTTGGCTCGGTGATTGCGTTCGGCGCTTACTTTACGCTGGTTGGCCGCATTGGTGCCGGTAAAGCCGCTTACAGCACCCTGCTTTTCCCGCTGGTGGCCCTGACGATTTCGACGATGTATGAGGGCTACGTCTGGCACATGAATGGTGTGGCAGGATTGCTGCTGATCTTAACGGGGAATATGGTGATGTTCACCCGACCGGAAACCTGGTTCAGGCGACTGCGGACAGCGTAAAAAAACGGCGGTGCGAAACCGCCGGTTTTCTATTATTTTTTGGTGCTGTTGACATCAAACATGGTGGCATCCGTCGCCATGTCATCAACCACCTGTTTCAACGTCGCCACCGTCATTGGCGCATTTTCATTGCTGAGTTCTTTACCTTCGCCTTTACGCACGACCTTGATCACCGGTTTACCGGTCGCCGCATCGATCAGCTCGCCTTCAAAAAAGAGATGGGTATCCATCGTGCGATGACCGGTCGCCATTTGCGTTCCTGCCACCACCAGGGCAACCGGGACCACTTCATAGAATTGCAGCCCTTCTTTCTTCGAACTCACGCCGGTAATCGCCCCGCGGAAAATCAGGCTACGTGGGCCAGGTGTCGCCACCAGCGGTTTGGTTTGACCAACAGCGGTTTTCATTTTGTTGTTGGTGTAGGCCAGCAGATCGTCCAGCACCTTCTGCCCGACCTGGGTGGTCGGCTTCGGCACCGGATAATAGGTGATTGGATTCCAGACGATGTTGTCGTAATTAGACGGTTTGTAGGATGGATCTACCCAGCGTAGCGTTGGTTTACCCGTCGCTGACGTCGTTTGCTGCAAGCCTGAATAATCTTTCAAAAAGCCCGAGTATTGATCGGGCTGCGCCACTTTGGACGCACAGCCTGCTAAGACCAGCAGGCCAGAGAGCGCTGCAACTTTAAAAAAAGTTTGAGTACGCATGGTAAGGGATCCCTGTAATGTGCAGATATGCATCTGAAGTTATAGCAAAAGCGCAGGGACTTTGTTGTGACAAAAAGGGTGCTCGTCGCATAATTACAAAAAGTGGTCATTCTGAATAGTCACGCACGGTGATTTTATGAGTATTTAATGTCCACCTTCCGGCACAAACAAGGGGCACACGGCCCCCTTAATTGTATAGCTCAGGTCTGCAGACTACCCGTTAAGCGGGTTTACGCGCCAGCAGAGTGGCGAAACGCAGTTTGATGCGATTCCCGTTGGCGTCGGTGCGATGTAACTCGCCGACGTCTTCATTGTATTTCAGAGGCTCCCAGCCTTCGTAATAGCGGCTCAGTTCACCACTTTTAAACGCGAACGGGAAACCTACGGTACACGGGTAATCGTCCGTATCCATCGCCGCTACAATCAGGTTATATCCGCCCGGTTTGGTGCAGCGCTGCATATTGGCGATCAGCCCCGGAATGGTTTTGGCTTCGAGGAACATCATCACCACCGTGGAGAGAATAAAATCATACTCTCCGTCAAAGCTCAGGCTGTTGAGATCCTGGATGGCGGTCTGCAGGTTTGAGATCCCCTCTGCCGCTTTGATACGTTCAATATTATCAATGCTCATGGGATTTTTATCCCAGGCAGTGACGTCATACCCGTTTGCCGCCAGCCACAGGCTATTACGCCCATTGCCGCAGCCCAGATCCAGCGTTTTGCCCGGCTTCACGATCCCGGCGCTGTAGACAACGTCTGAATGAGTGCGGGTCAGACCATATTTCTCGGTAAAATAGTTTTCATCGAAGCGTGTCATTCTTTTTCCTCAGTACGCATTAGCGTGGCTTTATCTGAACGAACTAATAACTTCCCCTGCATCAGCAAGATCACAGTGCGCACCAGCAGGAGCGCAATGATGCAGTTGGTAAAAATAAACAGCGGAATCGCAATAACGTGGAAGATCCCCGACGGGGCGCTCTGCCCCAGATGCAGCCCGGTCGTTGCCAGAGCGGATACGCCAAACGAGAAGCTCCAGAACGAGGCATTGAACGGCTGCGAGAGATACCAGGGCATCAGGCGCAGCGTAAACAGCAGCTGCAGCAAACCGTAGCCAAACAACATTTTGGCGAAGGTATCGGCTTCCCCGCCGTTGACGCTTAGCCAGGCGCTGCATGCCACCAGCGCGGGCGCAAGCTGAATGCCGAGCGATGTACGCAGCGTAGACGGTAACTCCCCCGCACTGCGCAGACGTTGCAGGATCACCGGCTCCAGGCTGAGCCAGGAAAAGACCCCCGCCCCCAAAAACAGCAGCCCGGCATCATGAAAGCCCAACGCCCCGCAGGCCATGGCGCTGATAAAATTATTCGCCACCGTCGGCAGATACAGCCCCGGCGTGGTGGCCTCTTGCGGATGCTTGCCGCGCCACAGCCCGGCGCTTTGCCACGAGGCATAGCCAAGCTGCACGACCACACCCAGCGTAAAGAGCGCCAGCGAAACCGGACGACACCACGGCACAAATCCAATCGCCACCAGCATGGTGGTGGCCGGGAAGAGACTGACAAAACTGCTCATCACAGGATGGCGCATCTCTGCCAGTACACTGTGCGGAAACCGCACGGCGCGGGTAATCGTCGCCACGGTGAGTAAAAACCAGATGATGACCGCCAGCGCGACAAGGCTCTCCCCCGGCCAGGGTGAAACCGGCCAGAGGGTGCTGGCATAGCGCCAGGCGAACCCCATGCCAATCGTCCCCAGCACCATTCCAAAGTAGCCGAAAGGTAGATGAAGAGCCTGTTGAGATGGGTGACTTTTACGCATTAATTTTAAACTATAAATAATATTTGAAATGCTAGTTTAAGAGGTTTCAGGGCCGGTTGCCAGTACTTCGAAAGGCGTAAAGTTTGCTACGTTTAATCATAACGACCAGAAGAGGCATCGTAATGACCAAATACCGACTCAGCGACGAAACTCGCCTTTATCACTGGCAGAACGGGGAGAATAAAGCGACGGTCACGTTGTACCAGATCGTTGCGGCGCGTGATTTCAGCGACGTCAAAGCAGGTACAAAAGGCGGCTGGCTGGAGGATGAAAGCGCCCTTTCACAGGACGGTGACTGCTGGGTTTACGACGAAAACAGCGTGGTTTTCGCCGGCGCGCAAATCTGCGGTAATGCGCGAATTACCCGGCCGTGCGTCATCAGCCATGGCGCGAAAATCGCTGATAACGCTCTGGTAGAGGAAGCGCAGATCAGTCATGAAGCCTGTTTAAGTGACAACGTCACGGTCAGGAGTTCAGAAGTGCGCGGTCGTTGCCATTTGTTTGGCCAGGCCCGAATCCTCGATCAGAGCACCATTATTGCGGCAATCGGACTCACCGCCGATCGGGAGCAGATCCTTAAAATCTTTGATAACGCCACCGTCAGACACTCCCGCGTGGTTCATCAGGCGCAAATCCACGGCAACGCCACTGTGGATTATGCCTTTATAGAACACCGGGCAGAGGTATTTGAGAACGCCCTTATCGACGGTAATGAGATCAACAATGTCTGGGTATGCGACTGCGCCAAAGTCTATGGCAACGCTCGTCTGGTGGCAGGCCTGGAGGACGATGCGATCCCGACGTTACGCTACAGTTCACAGGTGGCGGAAAACGCCGTGGTGGAGGGGAATTGTGTCATCAAGCATCATGTGCTGATTGGCGGGCACGCCTGGCTGAAAGGCGGCCCAATCCTGATTGATGATAAGGTGGTCATCCAGGGACGCGCCCGAATCAGCGGAGATGTGCTGATCGAGCATCGTATTGAGATTACCGACGATGCGGTGATTGAAGCCTTCGCGGGCGAGAGCATTCATCTGCGTGGCGAGAAAGTCATTAACGGAGAACAGCGCATCACCCGCACGCCGCTGCTGGGCACGCTATAAACGGATAATTTTCGCGTAGCTGTTCACATCGTGAAAATCGCCGTTAAGATACTCGGCCTCTTTGAGACAGCCTTCCAGAACAAAACCGTTGCGCAGCGCCACGCTGTTGCTTTGGCTATTCGCCACCCGGCATTTGATAACGAAGCGACGAATCTCACCCCGCCCGACGTAATACCGCATAAACGCCTGCAATGATTGCGAAAGGATCCCCTGCCCCTGGCTGCCTTTATCCAGCCAATAACCAATGTAACCGGTCTTGTTGGTCGGCTCGATGGAATTGAACGAGAGCACGCCTTTCAGCGCTTGATCCTGATAAATCAGGAACATTTTCGCGTAGCCACGCTGATGCAGCATCTGATTGCTTTGCGCATTGCGTCGCGTGTCTTCTTCGGTACCGACATACTGCGCCCAGTCAAAGGCGGTCTGAAGCCAGCTTTTATTTTTGATGACCAGACTGTGCAGTTCGCTGGTGAAACGCTCATCAATGGCGCGCAGCTCAATGCGGTCGCTAACGGGGATGATTTCGGATGCTATTGTGGTCATGGTGCTTATCCTGGCCCTCTCCGTGCGAAGAGGGCCTGAAACGTTAACGCATCACGCGGTCGTCAACATAGTTGCGTTTATCCGGTGCTGGCGGGAAATACTGATACAGCCAGGTTTCACTGATCGCATCTCCCTGACAACGCAGGAACATACGCATCTCTACCGGGTCGGTGGAATCGTTAGTGGGATACCAGTCGAAGAGTATGCGATACCCGTCGAAAGGTTCGACGTAGAGGATTTCGACCTGTTTTGCTTCACCGTTAGAGAGCGTGATGACAGGCTCGATACCTTTTGGTGCCGCAGCTTTCAGATCGCCACCGACAAAATCGATCGCAAACCGACGGGCCCACGTTTTCGGATAATTTTCGCCCGGTGCCCAGCCTTCCGGGAAGCCACCCATTCCGGTACGGGTAGCGTAGACGTTCGCCAGCGGCGAGCGTACCGGCGGCTGCGCGCTCCAGTACAGACGGTATTTGAACTCCAGTTCGTCGCCCGCTTTCACGGTTTTTTCTGGCTGCCAGAAACACACCACATTATCCAGCGTTTCGCCGGTGGTGGGGATCTCCATCAGCCCGACGCTGCCTTTCCCCCAGTTATTGCGGGGTTCAACCCACAGGCTCGGACGCTTGTTGTACCAGCCCATGATGTCCTGATAGTGGGAGAAATCGCGATCCAGCTGCAGCAGGCCAAAGCCTTTCGGGTTTTTATCCTCAAAAGCATTGAACTGTAATTTTTGTGGGTTATTCAGCGGACGACAGATCCATTCGCCGTTGCCGCGCCACATCGACAGGCGGTCGGAGTCGTGGATCTGCGGGTGAATGGTATCGCACATGCGGCGTTCATTATTGCCGCAGCTGAACATACTGGTCATCGGCGAAATGCCGAGCTGCTTGATATCTTTACGCGCATACAGGTGGTTATCCACCTCCATGATCACCTGGCTCTTCTCGCAGTGGATCACGAACTTATAGGCGCCGGTAATACTTGGGCTATCGAGCAGCGTATAAACGGTAAAGGTGGTGTCGCCAGGCTTAACGGTTTCGAACCAGAACGACGTGAAGTCCGGAAACTCTTCCGGGGTGTCCGTAAAGGTGTCAATTGCCAGGCCGCGCGCGGAAAGACCGTATTGATAAGTATCATCCACGGCGCGGAAATAGCTCGCGCCCAGGAATGAGACTATATCGCGGCGGGCCAGCTCAGGGGCTTTGAAGGCGCGGAAACCCGCAAAACCTAAATCACTTTGGCCCTGCAACTGTTTGGTGTCCACACCCGCGTCGTGGTAGTTGAACAGCTCCGGACGGAAGTGGATCTCACGCGCCTGCGAAGTGGCGGGATCCAGAGAGAACATGCGGACACGACGGCGGAAACCCATGCCCATATGGAAGAATTGCACGTCTAACTGACGGTCTTCGATGTTATTCCACAGGGACTGCTTCGCATCGTACTGGATGGCGTTGTAGGCCTGCGGCGTCATGGTCGCCAGCGTGTTCGGAAGCGGACGAGGTGCGCCGCCCCACGGGGTTTGCGCCAAATCGTGCGCCATAGATTGCAGTACAGAGAAATCAAAAAGACGACTCTGGCCGTCCGCAATCTCTGAATCTGCGGCAAACGCCGCGCGGGAAAAGAGCGTTGAGAGTCCGGCGGTACCGCTCAGCGCAGCCATTGCCAGCGAGCCTTGTAAAAAACGTCTGCGATTCATGCCTGAAAAAACGTCCTTATGGTCGTGTGAATGAGTTTCGCGGGCGGCGAAACGACGGCAAGAAAGAACGCACAGCCTAAACAAAAACGGTTAAGAATCCAATTGTTGGGCGGCGATTATCTGAACAAAGCGAGAAATATTTTCTGTCGAGGGGAATGAGCTGAATTGGCGGTAAAGTTATGTATATGGCTTATTGATTTTGCTATGCCGTGAGTCTGCCAATGCGCGAGCATCGCAACGTCAAACGGGTCAATAAAAAGCCCCTGATGGACATCGGCATCAGGGGCGAATCAGGCGCAATATTATTATTTTACGCTGACATCGATACCCGGAAAATACTTCTGAGCCAGTTTATCGATCGTTCCGTCAGCGCGGACTTTTTCAATGGCCGAATCGAGCTGTTTTTTGGTGGCCTCATCACCCTTACGCAGCCCAAATCCGATCCCGCTGCCGAGGATGGTATCGTCCGACACCGGTTTGCCGATAAAGCCAAACCCTTTCCCCTGCGGCTTGCTAAGGAAACCTGCCTGTCCCGCCGCCGACATCACCAGCGAGGCGTCAATGCGGCCGTTCAGCAAGTCACCCCATGCCATATTCTGATCTTTATAAGACACCACGGTGACACCGTGCTTTTCCCAGTGCTCTTTTGCGTAGGTTTCCTGAATGGAACCCTGCAATACGCCAATGGTTTTACCTTTTAACCCTTCCGGGGTGGCTTCCACACCGCTGCCCGCTTTACCCACCAGCTGGGAAGGAATACGGTAAATTGGCTGGGTGAAATCAATACTCTGGCGACGCTGATCGGTAATGTTCATCGCGGAATTGATGGCATCGTATTTTTTGGCCATCAGACCCGGGATTAAGGCATCGAAAGAGCTTTCAACCCAGCTGCATTTCAATTGCGCGGCCTGGCAAATCGCATTGCCGAGCTCAATGTCAAACCCTTCCAGTTCGCCTGAAGCATTCCGGCTTTCAAACGGTGGGTATTCTGCTTCCAGGCCGTAGCGTAACTCGGTGGCGGCAAAGGAAGAAAAGGAACACAGCAATCCCATGCCGACAACTAACGCGTTAAATTTCATAGCAAAACTCCTTAGCGTGGTTTAACCCGACACAGGGCCTGGGCACCTGCCCGTAATGTTGCCTCGTCTTTAGCAAAAGAGAGGCGGATCAATTTGTTATCCGTCCCGTCGGTATAAAACGCCGAGAGCGGGATAGTCGCGACACCGGATTCAACGATCAGCCGTTTAACCATCTCACTGTCGCTCTCGTCGCTGAAGTGGCTGTAATCCGCCAGCAGGAAGAACGAACCGGCGCTCGGCAGCAGCCTGAACGGGGATTCAGCCAGCAGCGTTTGCAGCAGATCGCGCTTACGCTGGTAAAACGCCGCCAGCGACAGCCAGGTCTGGGGATCGGCCATATGTTCGGCGAAGGCGTATTGCATTGGAGTATCGGCAGAAAACATCAAAAATTGATGCACTTTGCAGATATCGTTCATCAGTTCAACGGGAGCCACACAATACCCTACGCGCCAGCCGGTGACATGATAGGTTTTTCCGAATGATGAAATGATCACGCTGCGTTCGGCCAGCTGCGGATGTGTTGCCATGCCGTGATGCGGTTGCCCGTCAAACACCACATGCTCGTACACTTCGTCAGACAAAATAATGATGTCTGTGTGGCGCGTGATAGCGGCCAGCTGTTGCAGGTCGTCCGCTGAAAACACCTGTCCACTTGGATTGTGCGGTGTGTTGACAATGATCATCCGGGTGCGGGCGGTTATCGCGGCGCGAACCTCATCCCAGTTTACGGCAAAATCCGGAACCGTCAGTTTAATCGCCACGGGCGTCGCGCCCTGCAGGCGGACAATAGGCGCATAGCTATCAAAAGAGGGTTCGAAATAGATAACCTCATCTCCGGGATGCACCAGCCCGCTTATCGCCGAATACAGCCCTTCACTGGCGCTGGCCGTAATCAACACCTCACTGTTGGCGTCATATTGCGTGCCGTATAGCGTGGCAATCTTATCCGCGATACGCTCTTTGAGCGGTTGTAAACCGGTCATGGACGCATACTGGTTATGGCCAGATTCCATCGCGCGCGTCACGCCCGCAATCAGCTTAGGATCACAGGAAAAGTTAGGTGCGCCCTGAGAAAGATTAATGGCGTTGTGTTGAGCAGAGAGCTGGCCAATCACGGTAAAAATCGTCGTGCCTACGTCAGGCAGTTTAGAGCGGGTTTGCACCGGAGTACGCAGTGTCATCATCAATCCTTTCTCGTGGATGTTGCATAACGATTCAACAAGAAGGCACTGGTGGCGACAATCGAATTGTTGTCATATCAGCCATGATCAAAACGCATGGCTTGAGGTGTTGCAGACGCAAAGTAGGTTTGAAAAGGATTTCAATTTTTAGAGAAAAACCCAACCACAGATCACAGTATTTGAATAAATCCTTGCCTGCATCATTAAAAAATAATTAATCCGTTCGACTGTTAAATAAAAATATATAAACACAAAGAATGAATTATCAAAACTCATAACTTAATATAATCATCATTTCAGTTCGTTAATGTCGAATTAAATACTAACATTTTAAAAAATCATTCTGTTTGCTGAAACAATCTAAAGAATATTAGGATCCATTTGACTCACGAGATGGATGGAAGTTCATTTCCAATCATAATAAAAGCGTTTTAAGGAATAAAAATGAAAAGAAAAGTTTTGGCAATCGTCATCCCGGCACTTATGGCGGCAAGCGCTGCTCACGCAGCTGAAATTTATAATAAAGACGGTAATAAACTGGATCTTTACGGCAAAGTCGATGGCCTGCATTATTTCTCTGACAACAGTTCTGCCGATGGCGACCAGACCTACATTCGTCTGGGCTTTAAAGGTGAAACACAGATCAACGAGCTGCTGACCGGTTACGGCCAGTGGGAATACAACGTTCAGGCGAACAATACCGAAAGTTCTGAGAACCAGTCCTGGACACGTCTGGCGTTCGCGGGCCTGAAATTTGGCGAATACGGTTCATTTGATTATGGCCGTAACTACGGCGTGCTGTACGACGTGGAAGGCTGGACCGATATGCTGCCAGAGTTTGGTGGTGATACCTCTGCACAGACCGACGTCTATATGACCAACCGCGCGAACGGCGTTGCCACTTATCGTAACACCAACTTCTTCGGTCTGGCTGATGGCCTGAACTTTGCCCTCCAGTATCAGGGTAATAATGAAGGCGAAGGCAACGGCAACGAAGGCACCAATAATGGCCGTGATGTTCGCCACGAAAACGGCGACGGCTTCGGTATCTCTTCTACCTATGACTTCGGTATGGGCTTCAGCGCTGGCGCGGCTTTCACCACGTCTGACCGCACCAACGCACAGCAGAATGCTAACAGTCCTTACATTGCTGACGGCGACAAAGCGGAATCCTGGGCAACAGCTCTGAAATACGACGACAATAATATTTATCTGGCGGCGATGTATTCCGAAACTCGCAACATGACTGTATATGGAAATTATTCCGATAATGGTCCTGATACTGGCGGCGTAGCAAATAAAACACAGAACTTTGAAGGCACCGCTCAATATCAGTTCGACTTCGGTCTGCGCCCGGCGGTTTCTTTCCTGGTGTCTAAAGGTTACGATTTAGCTTACAACGGTGTAACTACCGATAAAGATCTGGTGAAGTATGCCGATATTGGCGCAACGTATTACTTCAACAAAAATATGTCTACCTACGTTGATTATAAAATCAACCTGTTGGATGAAGACGATCAGTTCTATAAAGACGCTGGCATCGCTACCGATGATATCGTTGCATTAGGTCTGGTTTACCAGTTCTAATAAATGACTTCTCTCAAACCCGCCATCTGGCGGGTTTTTTTCGCTCATTGACAGGCTCCGCAAGGTGTTGTGTGATGGATGACATGATAAAAACGCATACCTGGAATGTTTTATGTCGCGCCGTACGTTTCCACACAATGCTGTTGACGCGTTTCTGGTGACTGCCCGTCACCTTAATTTGACGCACGCCGCGAAAGAGCTTTGCCTCACCCAGGGAGCGGTAAGTCGTAAAATTGCCACGCTGGAATCCTGGCTCGGTTTTTCGCTTTTTGAACGTCACGCCCGCGGGCTGCGGCTCTCCTCTCAGGGAAGCGCCCTGCTTCCTGATCTACAATCCGCTTTCGAGAATCTGATTACGGTGGCAGAGCAGGCGCGCGCACAGCAGACCGTAGTACGTCTGAAAGTTCCCACCTGCGCCATGCGCTGGCTGGTCCCGAGACTCCTTCAGGTCGAGCGCGAACAGCCAGAGCTGCAAATCTCGCTGACCACCACCACCGATCACACCGTCAATTTCAAAACAGAATCCTACGACGCCGCCATCGTGTTCGGCACGCATTTAAGCGCTGGCGATCTGCTGTTTGAAGAGGCGCTCACGCCGGTGCTGAGTCCGTTGCGTATGAATACCGCGCTGGAATCGCTGACGTTTCTGCATCCTACCCGGGACAAAACCGACTGGTCACTGTGGCTCTCCAGACAGGCAAATCCCGCGCCGATCATGCACAAAAATCAGCATTTCGATACGATGGATTTGGCGATTACCGCCGCAATGCAGGGCCTTGGGGTGGCGATAGCAGATGAAACTCTGGTAGCCGAAGATATCGATGCCGGACGTCTGGCCCGGCCTTTTGACACCAGCGTCAAAACCGGGGCCAGCTACCGGCTGGTCATGCGTGAGTCGCGGGCCAAGGCGGCCGGACTCGCCGCATTTCGCGCCTGCCTGCTCAATCCAGGCTTACGTGATGTTTCATCACCCGCTTAAACAGACTCATTCTGGCACGCATAAACCGGTTTTCAAGCCTGAAACCTGCATGTTTATTCAGCCCGATACGTAACACCACATCGCGCCCTTTTCGACAGGCGGGCCATCGTACCGGACCGGGTAACACATCACTTTTTCGGCTCGCATGCCGGGCAAAACTGACCCAGTAATCAGCCACCTGAGCGCAAAAATCAAGATCCTGTTGATTAACATACTGCCGCGAGGGTTCAACATGACCCAAAGTATCAAAGACATAAGGGACTTCGTTGCCATGCCACGCGCCATTGAGATAGGTTGCGTGTTCCGCCTGGGCCACATAATCAAACCAGTAGCGCCAGCAGGGTTCACCGGCTCGCTGCTGGGCCTGCATCACCACAAATCCCATGGTGGTAAACGCCATATCACGACAAACCTGCCGCCCCAGCTCTTCGTCCCCTTTGACGCCCGGATAAAGCAGTTTGATCAGACCGAGGCCAAAGCGCCGCTCGCGGCGGAGCTTCTGGATTTGCCCGGCCAAATCAATACCAAACACGCCCAGTACGCTTGCCTCGTCACTGTTCGAACCAATCATGACCGGAACGGGATGCTGACACGCAGAGAAAAAGCGATCCAGCATCGGTTCTGGCAGGACGCAGTCACCGACGATAGGCGTTGGCGCGATATTAAGTGGAGCCTCCAGAGACCAGAATGCCGCAGCCGGGATCGCGCGCAACTGCCCGGCAGTGGCGTCATTAAGGCCGAAATGCGCCGCCAGCGCCTCACCTTTTTGCAGTGCCTGTTCGCGCGGCGTATCGGGCAACGTATACCCACTCTGCACAATCGCCTTGTGAAACAGCCCTTCAGACAGAGGTGACGTCAGCAAGGACAACACGCTGCGCGCGCCTGCGGATTCACCAAACAGCGTGATATTCGTCGGATCGCCACCAAAAGCGGCAATATTGTCGCGCACCCATTCAAGCGCCGCGATTTGATCGAGCAGCGCAAAATTATGCACGATGCGCTTTTCTTCTCCCGCCAGTGCGGGATGGGCGAAGAATCCCAGATGGCCCAGTCGATAATTTATCGTCACGATGACCACATCGCGACGCGCAAGGGCTTTACCCTCATAGGGTGGCAGCCCACCTGCGCCGATGGTGAAGCCCCCACCATGCAGCCACACCATCACCGGCAGGGGATCATTGCGTTTAACCGGTGACCAGACATTGAGATAAAGACAATCTTCCGAGAACCGCCCCGGATCGCCGCCACCCAGCGCCTGGCAATATTCACTGCTCTGCCAGCTGGAGGCTGAAAACGCCGTCGCTTCCCGCACTCCACGCCACGATTCAGGCGGTTGCGGCGAGCGCCAGCGCAGCTCGCCAACGGGCGGTGCGGCATAGGGGATCCCGCGCCAGACATGCACATCATCATCCGTTAAACCGATGAGCGCACCCTGGCGGGTTTCAATAACAGGGGTCGGAGAATTTTCCATATCAGCCTTCTTTTTCCGTTACACCCCCGCAGAGTAACTTTTTTAAAGCAAACCGCAACGTCGTTTACTGCGATCTTCGGCCTGCTGATACAGCGTAAATTCGTCATTAACCGGACAGCCCAGCGCCGCTTCGAACGCTTCCCGGCTGGCGTTCCCGTGGCTACGCGCCTGGGTTTCGTTCCCGAGATTCGACTGGAAAATTCCCGCGGCGCTCACCGGCAGGAAATCCTCATAGATAATGGGCTGCGCGACAACCCAACCGCGTTCAATCAACGGTTGCGGATCGTCGCCCGGACGGAAGGCCTGACGATGCGCTTCCCCCGCTGGCGTCAGTCGATAGCGAAAATAGGCCAGGCCCTGACGGCGCAGGAACATTTCGCTGTCCGGGAAAGTCTGAAACACCTCCCGCAAATGCAGTTGATGGGTAAGATTATCCTTACCCGTGCCCGCCTCACCCAGCAGACGGTCGTACAATTCGCGTCCTTTTGGCGTTAATGCCACCCCGCGTTGTTCAATCTCCCCGAATCGGGCGGTATGCGTGCCTTTATGTTCTCCGGCGAAAAGCACCGGTTCTTCCAGCGCTTTGAAACTGGTCTGTCGCAGCAGAATCGGCACTTCCCGACGCGGTGGCCCTTCTATCAGCACTTTGGGTTCTATACCGTATTTCGGCATCAGCTCCTGAACCCGGTCAATATCCAGCGTACGCGGTGTCAGGTGGTTGATATGACAGCCCGGGAAACAGACCACATCGGCAATGAGACGATGTTCATCGTGCAGTGCCTGATAAGTTTCCTGATCAACGGTGGCGTGGCGATGCCAGCGAAAAGTCTCCAGCGCTTCCTGAACAAATTCGCGTGCCTGAGCGGGCGTCAGTTGCCCCTCGCTCTCATGCAACGCAATCAGTTCCAGACAGCGTGGGGTAAAGATTGCACGACGGGCAAGGATATCGGCGGCGCGCTCGCGCAGAGCGACATTCTCGATCAGATCGAGTCGCAGTAACGAAGTGAAGACACGGAAAGGGTTACGGGACAGCGCGGCATCGTCGATTGGCCGAAACGCCGTCGAATGGACCGGCACGCCCGCCTGCGACAGATCGTAGTAGCTGACCGGGTACATCCCCATGATGGCGAACATTCGGCGCAGCGTAGCCAGCTCCTGGGCGCTCCCCACGCGGATAGCGCCGTGACGCTCAACGTTCAGACGCGCCAGCTCATCCGCATTGGCCAGTTGTTCATGTAAGTGGGGATTATTTTCCAGTACCGCCAGATTCACATCCGCGACCAGTTCCAGCAATGTGCCGTATTGCGGAACTTCCTGCTGGTACATCGCTGACATTGCCTGCGAAAAGTGTTCCCGAATATCATCAGCCGTGATGGTGTTCGCCATGATGTCATGCCTCCAGTGAATAATACCTGGAGTGTAGAGAAGGCCGCTCTCCTCGGGGGGAAGAATTTACGATTTGTGATCCTGGCAGGTAACTGATTATTCCCTGTACTTTTCAAGGTGAACCAGAAACAGACCCAATCCCAGAAAATAGCCAGTTGATGAAATTTACTTGTAACTCAAATAGATCAAATGTTAATAATATTTTGCTATCAGGTTATCAAAATTAAACTTCTTCCCTTGTCACCCATACGGCTCTGTTCTTAACATCGCATATGGAAAAAAATGGTTTGTTCAGTCAGCGCATACGCTTGCGCCATTTGCACACTTTTGTGGCCGTCGCTCAACAGGGAACGCTGGGGCGTGCGGCTGAAACTCTTAATCTCAGTCAGCCCGCCCTGTCGAAGACGCTGAACGAACTGGAACAGCTAACAGGAACACGCCTGTTCGATCGCGGACGCCTCGGCGCGCAGCTCACCCTGGTCGGCGAGCAGTTTCTGACTCATGCCGTAAAAGTGCTGGACGCCCTGAATACCGCGGGTCAGGCGCTGACCCGCAAAGAAGATCAGGCCACTGACGTGGTGCGCATTGGCGCATTGCCCACTGCCGCGCTGGGGATCCTGCCCGCTGCAATTGGTCAGTTTCATAAACAGCAAAAACACACCACGCTGCAAGTGGCGACCATGAATAACACCATGCTGCTCGCCGGGCTGAAATCCGGGGAGCTGGATCTGGGGATTGGCCGGATGTCCGACCCGGAGTTAATGGGTGGCCTGAGCTATGAACTGTTGTTCCTGGAATCACTGAAACTGGTGGTTCGCCCCCATCATCCGCTTTTACAGGATACGGTGACCCTGAGCCGGGTGATGGAGTGGCCGGTTGTGGTCTCGCCGAAAGGTACTGTGCCGCGTCATAACGCCGAGGTGATGCTCCAGATGCAGGGCTGCAAACTGCCGTCGGGCTGTATTGAAACCCTCTCAGCCTCGCTTTCGCGCCAGCTCACCGTCGATTATGACTACGTCTGGTTCGTTCCGTCCGGAGCAGTAAAAGAAGATTTACGTCAGGGCACCCTGACTGCGCTGCCGGTGGCATCGCCCGGCGCCGGCGAACCCATTGGGATCCTGACGCGCGTAGATACCCCGCTCTCCCCGGCGGCGCAATCACTCCTGAGCGCCATCCGCAAGTCGATGCCAATCTGATTTCACCCTGCCTTTCTCTTTCCTGCCCGTCACGCTGACGGGCGGTTTATCTGCTTTAATCAAATAATGCGAAATTTATTATAACAATTGCGCAAAACAATTTAACAGTTTTATCATAGTCACGAATTCACCAAATGGTTCACACCAGTCTTTCTCATGTGAATTTTAAGACCGTTAAAACGGTAATCAACGTATAAACCATCATTTAAACCGTATTCAATTATCCATTTGGTACATACGCAGCACTGCGCAGTCCGGAAGAATACGCGCTCTTTTAAGGAGACAGAAATGGCATTTGGCAGCGCGCCACGCGGGGTAGCAAGGCTCCTGCAGTGGCTCCTGATCGCACTGATGACAATCATCGGTCTGGCGATCGGCGGGTTGGGCCTCAAGCTCGCCACCGTAGGCGGAAGTTTTTACTTCCTGATCATGGGCGTGGTGATGGTGATCTCCGCCTTTTTAATCTTCACCAACCGCACCAGCGGTATTCTTATGTATGCCATCGCATTTATCGCTTCATTATTCTGGGCGGTAAGCGATGCGGGCTGGGATTTCTGGCCGCTTTTCTCACGCCTGTTTACCCTGGCGGTACTGGCATTTTTGTGTGCCATCGTCTGGCCTTTCCTGCGCGCGGCAAACCGCGGCACGCCGGTGAATAAAACGCCAGCATTTGCACTCGCGGCGGTTCTCGCCGTTGCGATGCTGGTCAGCTTCGGCTGGATGTTTAAGCCGCAAACGCTGGTCAGCGCCAGTGAACCCGTTCCGGTTAAACCGGTCGCGGCTGGCGAGCAGCAAAAGAACTGGGAGCACTGGGGCAACACCACCCACGGCGATCGCTTCGCCGCGCTCGATCAGATTAATAAGCAGAACATCAACGAACTGAAAGTGGCCTGGACGGCGCACACGGGAGATATCCCGCAAAGCAACGGCTCAGGCGCTGAAGACCAGAATACGCCGCTGCAGGTTGGCGACACTCTGTTCGTCTGCACGCCGTACAGCAAAGTGCTGGCGCTGGACGTGGATTCTGGTCAGGAGAAGTGGCGCTACGATTCCAAAGCCACCGCCCCTAACTGGCAGCGTTGCCGTGGCCTGGGCTATTTCGAAGACCACAAAGAAGTGACAACGTCACAGACAGAAACGCAGCCAGCTGCCTGCTCTCGTCGTTTGTTCCTGCCAACCACCGATGCGCGCCTGATTGCCATCAATGCTGATAACGGCAAAGTTTGTGAAGACTTTGGCGATCATGGCATTGTCGATCTCAGCATCGGGATGGGTGAAATCAAACCTGGCTACTATCAGCAGACCTCAACGCCTCTGGTGGCCGGCAATGTTGTCGTGGTCGGTGGACGCGTGGCGGATAACTTCTCCACGGGTGAACCGCCAGGCGTGGTTCGTGCCTATGATGTGCACACCGGTAAACTGGCATGGGCGTGGGATCCGGGTAATCCGAATCTGACCGGTCTGCCACCGGAAGGTCAAACCTATACGCGCGGCACGCCAAACGTCTGGTCGGCGATGTCTTATGACGCGAAGTTGAACCTGATCTATCTGCCAACCGGCAACGCGACGCCAGATTTCTACGCGGGTGAACGTACCGCCCTGGATGATAAATACAGCTCCTCGATAGTCGCCGTAGACGCAACTACCGGTCAGGTACGCTGGCATTATCAGACCACTCACCACGACCTCTGGGACTTCGACCTGCCTTCTCAGCCGCTGCTGTACGATCTGCCGGACGGTAAAGGCGGTACCACGCCAGTGCTGGTGCAAACCAGTAAACAGGGCATGATCTTCATGCTCAACCGTGAAACCGGCGAACCGGTGGCGAAAGTGGAAGAGCGCCCTGTTCCGGCGGGAAATATTCAGGGCGAACGCTACTCTCCCACTCAGCCGTATTCTGTCGGCATGCCGATGATTGGCAACCAGACGCTGACTGAATCCGACATGTGGGGCGCAACGCCAGTCGATCTGCTGCTGTGCCGTATTCAGTTTAAAGAGATGCGCCACCAGGGCGTCTTTACCCCTCCGGGTCTTGACCGCTCGCTGCAGTTCCCTGGCTCTCTCGGCGGCATGAACTGGGGCAGCGTCTCCGTTGACCCGAACAATGGCCTGATGTTCGTCAACGATATGCGTCTGGGGCTGGCCAACTATATGGTTCCGCGCGCGAACGTAGCGAAGAACGCCAGCGGCATTGAGATGGGTATTGTTCCGATGGATGGCACACCGTTTGGCGCGATGCGCGAACGTTTCCTGTCACCGCTGGGCATCCCGTGCCAAAAACCGCCGTTTGGTACGATGTCTGCCGTCGATCTGAAAAGCGGTAAGCTGGTGTGGCAGGTACCGGTCGGTACGGTAGAAGATACCGGCCCGCTGGGTATTCGTATGCACATGCCAATCCCAATCGGGATGCCAACGCTGGGTGCATCGCTCTCGACGCAGTCTGGTTTGCTGTTCTTTGCGGGCACACAGGATTTCTATCTGCGCGCATTTGATACCGCCACCGGGAAAGAGATTTGGAAGGATCGTCTGCCAGTGGGCAGCCAGTCCGGACCGATGACCTACGTCTCACCCAAAACGGGCAAACAGTACATCATCATAAACGCGGGTGGCGCACGCCAGTCGCCGGATCGGGGTGATTACATTATTGCCTACGCTTTACCGGATAAAGCGTAAACCACACTAACAACAAGGGGCCTTTCGGCCCCTTTTTTTATCAGAACGTTTCCCAGTTATCACCGCTGTCGGCGACCGCCGGACGTAGCGGAGAAAGTGGTGCAACGGCCGCCGGTTTGCTGTTTTTGGCCGTGTTGACACCGTTCAGACGAAACGCGCCAACCGCTTCTGTCAGACGCGCACCCTGCTCTTCCAGAGAGGCCGCAGCGGCTGAGGCTTCCTCCACCAGCGAGGCGTTCTGCTGCGTCACTTTATCCATCTCTGAAATAGCCTGGCTCACCTGCACAATTCCGCGGCTCTGCTCGTCGGACGCCGCCGCGATTTCCAGCATAATATCGGTGACGCGCTTAACCGCTTCAACGATTTCATTCATGGTGTTTCCTGCGGCCACCACTTCACCGGAACCCTGGTCAATCAGCGTGACTGACTCGTTGATCAGGCCTTCGATCTCTTTGGCTGCGTTGGCGCTACGGCTTGCCAGAGTCCGCACTTCGCTCGCCACGACCGCAAATCCACGCCCTTGCTCGCCCGCGCGTGCGGCCTCTACGGCAGCGTTCAGCGCCAGAATATTGGTCTGGAACGCGATACTGTTAATCACGGCGGTGATTTCAGAAATTTTCTTCGAGCTGGTGGAGATATTGCTCATGGTTTTCACCACGCCCGACACCATCTGTCCGCCACGGCTGGCTTTGCCGGAAGCGTCTTCCGCCAGCTTGCTCGCATGATGGGCGTTATCGGCATTTTGCTTCACGGTCGCCGTGAGCTCTTCCATGCTGGCCGCGGTTTGCTCGATGGCGGCCGCCTGTTGTTCAGTACGGGAAGAAAGATCGGTGTTACCCGCAGAAATCTCGCTGGTGCCACGATAAATCTCTTCCGCGCCCTGACGAACAGTGCCCACGGTGTTGACCAGCGAGTGCTGCATCGTCTGCAGATCATGGGTCAATCGACCGATTTCACTGCGCCCGGTCAGATCATCCGCCAGGGTTAAGTCCCCTTTGGCAATCAGTTCGATACGGCGAGCGGCACGTTGCAGCGGATGGATAACGGTCCGGCGCAGCACCACAAACGTCATTGCCGTTAGAACCAGCGCCAGGGCAAAAGCGCCAACCATAAACATCAGGCCCAGTTGGGTACGGGTATGCGCTTCAGACGTCAGCGCGTTCGCGCGGTCGGTGCGGATCTTAATCGCCTTCAGCAACACTTCGTTGTATGCATCATCAAGCGGGCGGGCAGATTCATTCTCATGATTAATAATGGCTTCGAACATGCCGTTTTTGGCATATTTCAGCATCGGCTGAAGCCCGGCGATATAAGCGTCAAAACGCGCTTTCAGATCGCCGTCCAGCGCTTCGTCGGCTGGAGTGCGAACCGAACGATTCATGTAAGCAGCAAAGCTTTCCTGCGACTGCTTAATGCGTGTTTCGGCCTCGGCGATGTTCTGTTTCATCGCATCCATCTCGGCGATACGACTGGCAGCACCGGCATGGATCATATTGATTCGCGCGGTACGTAGATGGTTCGAGCTGTTGGACAGCCCCGTGCGGACCTGAATTTCTGACGTGACATCCTGCTGGTCGGTATCGGCTTGCAGCAGGAAATATCCCGCCAGACCCGAACTCAACGCAAACAGTAAAATGATGCCACCGAGAATTGAGGAAAACAGCGGAACCAGCCGGATATGATGCAGGAAGCTGAGCGTTTGCGGGCCCCGCATCGTTTTTGTGTTGTCCATGACCGTCGACTCTCTTATAGGTAAATGCGTATAAACACGCCTGTAAAATAGTCATCGGCACGGCAGAGGATTAGCTTACGGCTAAAATCGCCGTATCGGTCACACTTTAGAGAAGAATATACAAAAAATGCCAGCGGCAAAAACCGCTGGCAGAATAATTAGTTGCTGCCGAAATGTATGACGGTACGGATGGATTTCCCTTCGTGCATCAGATCGAAGGCTTCGTTGATCTGGTCCAGCGGCAAACGGTGGGTGATGAACGGATCGAGATTAATTTTTCCGACCATGGCTTCTTCTACCATGCCTGGCAGTTGGGTACGGCCTTTCACGCCGCCAAATGCGGAGCCGCGCCAGACGCGACCGGTCACCAGCTGGAATGGACGGGTTTTAATTTCCTGCCCGGCACCGGCAACGCCGATGATGATGCTCTCGCCCCAGCCTTTGTGGCAGCACTCCAGCGCTGAACGCATGACATTGACGTTACCGATACATTCAAAACTGAAATCCACGCCGCCGTCGGTCAGCTCAACAATCACATCCTGAACCGGCTTGTCGTAGTCTTTCGGGTTGATGAAATCGGTCGCCCCCATTTCACCGGCCAGTTTAAATTTCTCCGGGTTGGTATCCACCGCCAGAATGCGCCCGGCTTTCGCCTGCACCGCGCCCTGAATAACGGCCAGACCAATTCCGCCCAGACCAAACACGGCCACGGTATCGCCTTCTTTCACTTTCGCCGTATTGTGTACAGCACCGATACCGGTCGTGACACCGCAGCCCAGCAGGCACACTTTATCCAGCGGCGCTTGCGGGTTCACTTTTGCCAGAGAGATTTCGGCGCACACGGTGTACTCACTGAACGTACTGGTGCCCATATAGTGATAAATCGGCTCACCGTTGTACGAGAAACGAGTGGTCCCGTCCGGCATCAGGCCTTTACCCTGAGTGGCGCGAACCGCCTGGCAGAGGTTCGTTTTTCCGGATTTACAGAACTTACACTCGCCGCACTCGGCGGTGTACAGCGGAATAACGTGGTCGCCTGGCTTCAGGCTGGTAACACCTTCCCCCACTTCAACCACCACACCGCCGCCTTCGTGGCCGAGCACCGCAGGGAAGACACCTTCAGGATCGTCCCCGGAAAGGGTAAACGCATCGGTATGGCACACGCCGGTATGGGTAATTTTGACCAGCACTTCGCCTTTTTTAGGCGGTGCCACATCAATTTCGACGATTTTCAGCGGCTGGCCTGGGCCAAATGCGACAGCTGCACGTGATTTCATATTGCTTTCCTTTATGTGATGCCAGTGTTTTATTTTAGATAAGAGCGGAGCAAATGACCGACTTCCGCCATACGAACCGCTCGCTGATCCGCGGTCGTTTCGCCAGTGACCAGCTCATCTTTGAGGTGAATTTCGACCATCTCACCCATCAAACCGTTGGCTGCACCACGTACAGCCGCAATTTGTTGCAGGATGGCAAGGCAGGGTTCGCCTGACTCCAGCGCACGTTCAAGGGCGTCGACCTGCCCCCTGATGCGGCGTACGCGAGTCAGAACGCGTTTTTTGTCTTCGGGTGAATGAGGCATACGCTCTCCTATACTGTAGGGGGGTATAGTACTATTTATAACAACCTTTTGTACATATTATTTTTTTCATGTTTATCAGGTGGTTAATCGAATAAGCGGAAAGACACTATCGGACATAAAGAGACTTTTAGTGTCCCCAAATTGCCCCCAGATGCCAATTTGCCTCCAAATACCCCCTCACATTGGCGGATTTTCATCAAATCCCTGCGTCCTGACAGCATTGACCACATGGGGGGCTCTCCAAATGCAGGTGGCGAACCAACAGCCAACAGTAATGAAATTGTTTTCATGAAAACTATACACTCTACCTATGGCACGTTTAGTCATTAATAACCCTTCCAACTAAAAGCCTGTTAAGCGAAACTTTTAGGCATTCAACAAAAAATGAGAGTTATAACAATAGCGACTCCTGGTAAAATAAGTGCCAGACCGCATAACGGAGTGAGTGTATGGATACCACTGAAGAACTAAATGGAACGTACTTCTACAGAGGACACCCTGACCTGTCCAAAGCAGAACTATTAAATGTCATCTTCCTGGAAGAGTTCTGTACAGAGTTGGGGATCGATTCGGTTTCCGGTGCAGTTATTCTCTCCGGTCAACCGTGGTTAGGCACAAGAGCGAAGCCCAAAGGGGCAACATTGGGAACAAGTGTTGTCTCAAAGTATGCGCGAATTATCATGCGTGATGCTCGAGTGCCTTTTGGAATTCAGATTCCAACACCCGTTGGTATCAGGATGCAGAAAACTAACAAACTTGCCGCTGTCATTGCTCGTTATGTTCCCTGGTTGGGTTGGGCTTCACTGTCAATAAGTCTCTACAGAGTTTCTAACCGCACACAGCGAAAATACAACCTCATTGCCAGACCGAAAGATCGCATACAGTGGACATCCTTCTGATGTCGACAATCACCGATGAGGTTTTATCCCTGTTTCGTGAGGAGATTCCTGGTTATCTGGACCGCGACTGGAAAGAAATTCCTTTAGAGCTGAATTCTGACCTGTTCGATTGTCCTCGTGACGACCTGGAGGATGCCATAAGGAAGTATAAAGAACGATTCAGTATCAACCTTGATAATCTGGACTGGTCTTTGTATTTCCCGTGGGAGTACACACCCCGCTTCCAACGTTGGTTTAAACTCAAGCGGGATGATGTGGAGTCGTCACGGTTACCGCTCACTGTCCGGATGTTTGCAGAGTCAGCAGAAGCGGGTAAATGGTTATATGGATAAATACCGATGAAGCCCGCGCTATGCGGGCTTTTTGTTGCCGCTCAGATGGTATCTGATACTGGTGGCCATTCAATGTCTGGCGCCGTGCTGGTCTCAACCCGGTTAACAGCTACCCGATACGTTTTCCGGGCGTTAAGCCGTGCCATTTCTTCATCGGTTGCTACGGCGCGATAGCAATCGTAGCCTCATTCAGGCACTGCGGTTTTTCCGCATCAGCCTGTTGAAAAATATCTCGTCTACAGTGCAGGATGGCGTATACCAATGAAAAGCGAAATGGCGAGGGTTTCCCTTCGCCATTTTGATCGTGTACCCGTCTATTCAGACCGAATTAACGTCGCAGCGGCAAGCCCGCCGTCTCTTTCGCTCGCAGCACCGTCAGGAAAGTTATCAGCGCCGCGCCCATCACGTACCAGGCCGGAGAGAAAGGATTGCCGGTCGCCGTTATCAGATACGCCGAGAACCACGGGGTGATCCCCCCGAAGAACGCAACGGCGACATTATACGCAATCGCCATGCCGCCATAGCGGATACTGGTCGGGAACAGTTCAGCCATTGCCGCACTGCATGCCCCGTCAAAGGCGGCAATAAACGCCCCCAGCAGCAGCATCGCCAGCACGGCGGAGAGCATATCCCCCCGTGCCATCACCATCATTGCAGGATAAGTAAACAGGATAAAACCCGCACAGCCCGCCAGCATCAGCGGCTTGCGACCAAATTTATCCGAGAGATATCCCATAAACGGGACCATCAGGGCAATCGCAAACAGACCGATGGTGGTAATAGCGTAAGAGTCGAGCTTCGAGTAATGCAGTTCGGTGGAGAGATAGCTCGGCATAAAGGTCTGTAACGTCCAGTGCCCTACGGCCTTGATCACCACAAACCCGACGCAAAACAGGAGCGCGCCCCAGGCGGTAGTCACGGCGGTACGCAGCGGCGAGGCTTCGGTTTTGCCGCTTTTCACCATCTCCAGAAACTCCGGGGTATCCTCAAGGTGTTTTCGCAAATACAGTCCCACCAGCCCCAGCGGACCCGCGATCAGGAACGGAATTCGCCACCCCCAGTCATTCATCGTTGCTTCACCGAGCGTGGCAGTGAGCAGGAATACCAGCCCGGATCCCGCCACAAACGCCATAAAACCGAAATTATCAATCCAGCAGGTGAAATACCCGCGCCGTTCAACAGGCGCATATTCCGCCAGGAAGGTTGTCGCTCCGGAGCTTTCTCCCCCGGCGGCAAATCCCTGAATCAGACGCGTGATCACCAGCAAAACCGTGGCGGCGATACCAATCTGGGAGAATGTCGGCAACAGTCCCATAACGAAGGTCGCGCCGGAGGTCAGCAGGATCACTGTCGCCAGGACCTTCTGGCGGCCAATGCGATCGCCGAGCGAGCCAAAATAGAGCCCGCCAAGCGGACGCATAATAAAACCGGCACCAAAGACGGCAAAAGAGGACAGCAATGCGACCGCCGGGCTACCGGCCTGGAAAAATTGCACGCCGATAATCGCGGCCAGTGTGCCGTAGAGGCCAAAATCGAACCACTCAACAAAATGGCCAATTCCGGTGGCAAACAGCACTTTACGTAATTTTCGCACGACTGAGATCTCGCTGGCGGGTTTCACACTATCGAGTGACTGCTGAGCTGAGTGGTTCATACTCTCTCCTTAGCATTATGCCGGTTAACGGCGAGTCATGCGCAGTGCGGCTTGCGCGATCATATCAGGAAAGGTGAAACGCGGCTGGTAGCCGAGTTCGTTTTTGATTTTCTGATTACTGGTTTTAAACCTGACCGCCCTGCCCGGCAGGGTGACATTGATCAGCGGAAGCCCGGTCGCCTGAGCCATCAGAGGCAACATTTCATCAAACGCCACCGGCTCATCAGGACCAAGATTAAAAATAGCGTTAGCCGCCCGGGGATGGGACATCGCCAGCATGACTCCCTCGGCGGTATCGCGAACATCAGCGATGTGCATCAGGTAAGGCAGGTTATCTTCCTCACCGTACTGAACAATCATTGCCGGACCGCCCAGTTCGTCGCGGATCTGCTGGAGTCTTTTTGCGCCCGTTTCATTGCCAAAAGCGCGCATCTGGCGGATTTTTCCTTCGAGGAAAAAACGCGGCCCGGAGAAGAAACTTTCAGGATCCAGCAACTCATCCGTGGACTGCGTATGCGGAAAGCGCAGAATGACCGTCTCCAGTCCCTGCTGTTGATAAAACAGCACCAGATCCTCAGCCAGTTTTTTAGTCAGCCCGTAAAACGACACCGGGTTGCGCGGATGATCTTCAGTCACAGGAAGAAACTGCGCGC
Organism: Enterobacteriaceae bacterium RIT714; assembly: GCA_009668015.1. Classification (GTDB taxonomy): domain Bacteria; phylum Pseudomonadota; class Gammaproteobacteria; order Enterobacterales; family Enterobacteriaceae; genus Enterobacter. The sequence goes on along the minus strand of WJYB01000001.1, from coordinate 420,244 downwards.
GCACTTCAGGATAGACTTCGCCGCTGCTGGCAAAGATGAACCGCTTTACCCCTGCCTCTTTTACAGCTTCCAGCAGCCAGTGGGTTGCAGTCACATTCGCATGAAACATGGCGGCATTGTCCGCAGGATGCCATGACATCATTGCCCCGATGTGCAACACAATATCGGCCCCTTTCATGGCATCGTGTAGCGCCTGGGGTTGCTCAAACTGATACTGCAGATGCTGATAATGCGCATGCTCGATTCTCGCTGGCGCAAGGTCAATCCCGGTGACAATGTGTCCATCGACTAATAACCTGGCGGCAAGGGTGTGCCCAATTCTCCCGGCCGAACCTGTCAGTACAATCTTCATCGCTATCCTCACATGTGTTTCTATTATAGATATACCATCTATACCGATTGAGCGAATAACACACAGGGAGTGATAAAAAAATGTGATATCACGCGATTTCAACGGGCAAAAAGGCAGTGAAGATCACAAAAAACCCGCTGACAGGCAGCGGGTTTGGGGAAAGCAACAGTGTCGATCAGGATCGTTTTTTCGGCATCATGCGCAGCAGCGTATTGTCTTTCCAGTAATAGTGGTGCAACAGGGCCGCAAAGGCATGCAAACCAATCACAAAATACCCCAGATTGGCCAGGGTGACGTGCCATGATTTCAGCATATCAACCAGATCAAAATTGGCTTCTGCCGCATGCGGCATTACCAGCCCGAAAGCGAACCAGTCGTTCCCGCGGTTGTACATCATCACAAGCCCAATCAACGGCAGCGCGATAAACAACAGATAGATAATCAGATGCCCCAGATGCGACAGGCCCGTGATCATCGGTTTAGGTTTTGGCTGAATCGGCGGCGCCGGAAACTTGAGACGCACCAGCAGGCGGGCAACCATCAACACCAGGATGGAGATGCCACAAGAAACGTGGATCATGTTGATGACCGGACGCGCGGTACGTGGAAAGAAACCGCGAAATTCCATGGCGCAGTACGCCACAATCACCAACAGAAACACCAGCCAGTGAATGCCAATTTGCAGGCCGGTATATTTATTACGCATATGATTTCCTGAAAAAAAACCGTGAATCCCCAACATAACGGGCTTTCCTTAAAAATTCATTAATTTTTCCTGGTGGTTTATCAAAAGCTTCGCTCACTCATGAAGCATCTTCAATTGCCTCGCCCGCCGGGATGGTCTAAGCCTGGATAAGTTCAAACTGTCGCATCGTTCAGTTCATACAGGAGCACACCATGAGTAAAATTGGCATTAATGGGTTCGGTCGTATCGGTCGCCTGGTGTTACGTCGTCTGCTCGAAACACAGGACAGCAACAGTGTCGTTGCGATTAACGATCTCACCTCACCAAAAGTCCTCGCCTATCTGCTTAAGCATGACTCCAATTACGGTCCCTTCCCGTGGAGCGTGGATTTCACCGAGGACTCTCTGATTGTCGATGGCAAATCGATCTCCGTTTACGCCGAGAAAGAGGCCAAACATATTCCGTGGACATCGGCTGGGGTCGATCTGGTTGTCGAGTGTACCGGCTTCTATACCTCAGAGGAGAAATCCAAAGCCCATCTGGAAGCAGGCGCGAAAAAAGTCCTTATTTCCGCTCCGGCGGGAGAGATGAAAACTATCGTGTTTAACGTTAATGACGATACCATTGACGCCAGTGATACCATCATTTCAGTGGCGTCCTGCACCACTAACTGCCTGGCCCCGCTGGCGAAGGTGTTACATGATGCTTTTGGCATCAGGGCCGGGACCATGACCACTATCCACGCGTACACCGGGACGCAGGCACTGGTCGATGGCCCGCGGGGGAAAGACCTTCGCGCTTCTCGTGCAGCCGCTGAAAATATCATCCCGCATACCACTGGCGCGGCGAAAGCGATTGGTCTGGTGATCCCGGACCTGAGCGGTAAGCTCAAAGGACATGCTCAGCGCGTGCCGGTTAAAACCGGGTCGGTGACCGAACTGGTCTCCATTCTGGATAAAAAAGTGACGGTAGAGGAGATCCATAACGCGCTGAAAAAGGCGACCGACAATAACGACTCCTTTGGCTACACGGACGAAGAAATTGTGTCGTCTGACGTCATTGGCTCGCATTTTGGTTCGGTGTTTGACGCCACCCAGACCGAAGTCACCGATGCCGGCGATGTACAACTGGTGAAAACCGTCGCCTGGTATGACAACGAATACGGGTTTGTGACCCAGCTGGTCCGCACGCTCGATAAATTCGCCGCGCTGTAATCAAATTCCAGCGGGCAGCCTGTCTGTCCGCTGGATGTGAATCCCTTCCGGTTTTCCCTTTCGGGCCTGTGCTATAACCAGAGGTTTGACGTAAGGGAGTGCAGTAATGGAAGTCTTGAGCCGCGAAACCCTGGAAAAAATGATGCACCAGGCCGTCGCCCGTTCGGTGACGTTCACCGTCTGGCCTGAAGGCGACGCGCCCGGCGCGCGCACCAGCGACGCTGTGTTTACCCCCGAACCCCGCCATACCGGTACCTCGGAATACGATCGTTCTGTGACCGGCGTTCGCGCCCCGGAGATAACCGTATACGCGCCTGAAAAACCGAACGGCGTGGGTATTCTGGTCACGCCGGGCGGCTCCTATCGTCGGGTGGTCCTCGATAAAGAAGGGAGCGCGCTGGCCCCGTTTTTTAACGCGCGGGGCTATACCCTGTTTGTCATGACGTATCGCATGCCTGGTGACGGGCATCAGGAAGGTGCGGATGCGCCGCTGGCCGATGTGCAACGTGCTTTTCGCTGTATCAAGGCTAATGCGAGGGAGTGGAAAATCGACCCGGCGCGCATCGGAGTCATGGGCTTTTCTGCGGGTGGTCATGTGGCGGCAAGCCTTGGCACGCGCTTTAACGAGGCTGTCTATGCGCCCATTGACGCTGCTGATGAGCTGGATGCACGCCCCGCCTTTATGGCGCTGGTCTATCCGGTAATCACGATGCATGCGGATATCGACCATCCGGGTTCGCGTCATGAGCTGATCGGCGATAATCCCGGGGAAGCGCAAATCCGTCGTTATTCTCTGGAAGATCGCGCCAGCAGCCAGACTCCGCCGACATTCCTGCTCCACGCCGTCGATGACCCGGCAGTGAAGGTCGAAAACAGTCTGGCGATGTTTAGCGCATTGCGCCGTTCAGGGGTGTCGGTTGAGATGCATCTTTTCGAACGCGGTAAACACGGATTTGGCATCCGCGATGCGCAGGGCTTACCTGTCGCAGTGTGGCCGGAGCTGATGATGAACTGGATCGCGACCAAAGTGTGAGCAGGCATCGCGGCAGTAATGTATGAGAATAAGAACATCCGGCTGATGATTTGCCCCTCTGTCCCTCTCCTGCCCGGAGAGAGACAGAGGCGGTGACTATCAGGATTGCAAATAGACCACCTGCGTTTGCAGATACTCATGCAAACCGTGTTTTCCGTCCGCGCCCCCAATCCCGGATTTACGCCAGCCGGCGTGGAACCCCTGCATCGCTTCGAAGTTTTCGCGGTTGATGTACGTTTCGCCGAATTTAAGCCCCTTGATCGCTTTCATCGCCACGTTGAGATCCCGGGTGTAAATCGAGGACGTCAGGCCGTAATCACTGTCGTTCGCCATCGTCAGCGCATCTTCAAGCGCATCGAACGCCACGACCGGCAGCACCGGACCAAACGTCTCTTCATGCATAATGGTCATCTCCTGGCGCACGTCCAGCAGTAGCGTCGGCGGATAATAGTAGCCCTTTCCGCCAACCGCTTTGCCGCCCAGCACCACTTTGGCCCCTTCCTGCACCGCACGCGCCACTTTCTGCTCTACTCGCTCAAGCGCGGCGGCGTTAATCAGCGGTCCCATCGCGATGTCGTTTCGCTCAGCCGGATTACCAAACTGAACCGCTTTCATGGCTTCGCCCAGACGATTGACAAAGCGATCGTAGATCCCTTTTTGCACATAGACGCGCTCAGCACAGTTACAGACTTGTCCGGTGTTGATGACGCGGGAATCGACAATCGCTTTTACGGCCAGCTCCAGATCGGCATCGTCCATGACGATAGCAGGCGCTTTGCCGCCCAGCTCCAGGCACACTTTGGTGATATTTTTTGCCGCCGCGGTCATGATTTTCTCGCCCGCCGTCACGCTGCCAGTCATGCTGACCATCGCCACTTTCGGGTTGCCCGCCAGCTCCTGACCCACGGTTTCGCCGCGCCCCAGCACCAGATTAAAGACCCCTTTTGGCAGGCCAACGTCGTCAACGATTTTGGCGAAGGCGATGGCATTATTTGGGGTGAACTCGCTCGGTTTGATCACAATGGTATTGCCGGTCAGCAGCGCTGGCGCCAGCTTGCGCGCGATAAGGAAGAACGGGAAGTTCCACGGCAGGATACCGGTTGTGACGCCCAGCGCTCGTTTAAAGACCAGAATATTTTCGCCAGGACGATCGCTTTGAATGATTTCACCTTCATAGCGACGCGCCCATTCGGCCATATAGTCGATGTAATCTGCGGTGAAATTGACTTCAACCTCAGCCAACTGCTGAATTTTTCCGCCTTCGGCGACAATCAACGCACTGATTTCGCTGGCATGCTCGCGGATCCCGGCTGAGATTTTGCGTAGCCAGTTTGCGCGTTCAATGGCCGGGAGCGCTTCCCAGGCGGGCTGTGCGCGGTCAGCGGCGTCTATCGCCTTGCGAGCGTCTTCGGCACGCCCATCGGGAATACGGGAAATGACCTCTTCGGTCGCCGGATTGGTGACATCAATCCAGGCGTCACCCTGCCAGGCAACAAACTGTCCATCAATATACATAGGATGTTGTACGGGTACTGTCATGACCTGCTCCTGTAATTGCACTGTTTTCAACAAGTAAAATCATTGTTAAAAACTACAGTCAGGCGCGGACTTTCCTATGATGGCACGCTGCTTTTGTGAGATATCGCATAAAAAAAGCGCATCAACAAAACAATTTAATTACAACTGAGCAACATGAAATGCCCGTTTGCGATAATGGCAGCGCAAACGGGCAGCGGTCAGAGAAGAGAACGGCTCACCAGCGCCTCGGTCAGAATAGTGTCCTGGCGCAGGATCTGCCAGGCGGTGTCCACTTCCGCAGGAATATCAACGTGAACGATAAAATCACGCCCTGCCGGACCATAGCCATTGAGGTCATCGCGCAGGCGCGGCAGTTCACCCAGCAGCAGCGAGAGATACCGCTCCACCGGCCATAACCCCTCGCCGCCGCCGTGAAATACCAGCCCATCCTCGCTGTTTTCCATCCGGGGGCTCAGCCCGGGATGGCTTATCCAGTGCACGGCATCCGGCTCATCACGACAGACCCGGGCAAATGTCGCCATAGTGCGGCGCTGCATGGTGGGATCCTGCGCCACCAGCACGCGTGCCGCCGTCGGGAAATGTTGCTTTAACATCGCCCGGCTGAAGCGCGCGTTTTCGCCGCAGTTGGTGGACTGATCTTCGATAAGCACCTGCTCGTCTGGGATTTTCCAGAACGTACGTGCGATATCCGCGAGTATGGCCGCTTCGGCACGCCCGGTGGTCGAAACGGTGTTGTAACGTGGGTGGCGGGTCGTGGCGGCGTACAGAAATGTCGTCGAATGACCGATGCCACCGCTAATCAACAGCGGCACGCGCTGCTCTGACGCCACCCGACAGGCGGCGTCAATGGTGGGGATCACCGCGTTACCGGCAAGAATGACCGCGTCAATCGGCTGTTCAGCGCCGCGCTCTTCCTGGGCCAGCCATTCACCTACGGTATTGACGGCTGCCAGCGTCGCCTCGGGCAGACAGGGAAAAAGGACCATTGTCATTGTTACCTCCTTACAACAGGTTATCTTCAGAGTAACGCTTACCCGTTCGCAGAACAGGGGATCTCTCCGAAAGCCGGAACGATCATCATCATCCGGCAGAAAACCTTTTCGGTCGATTTTTTCCCTTAAGATACAATCAACATTTGATTATGCGACTCTTTTCATATTCACTTGAATTATGATTTGCGTCAGACGTAGAATCATTAGCCCACTAATTATTCGATTTTTGCAAAGGTAAACCCCGTTATGCGCCTGCCTCAACGCGATCCTTATGCTCCTCGCGAGTGGCAGCCACACGAAAAACCCGCGCTGTTAGGTTCACCTTCTACGCCGATCCACAGCATGCCAAAACGCGTAGCTTACGGCGTGGTGGGTTTGCTGGTCTGCCTGACGGGCGCACTCGGCAATGCGATGGTGGCCGCCAACCTGCAAAATCTGCAGGGAACCTTTGCCGTCTGGTCAACGGAAATCGCCTGGCTGCCCGCCGTCTACGTGATGACCAACGTCTCAATCAACCTGTTGCTGGTGAAGTTCCGCCAGCAGTACGGATTGCGCGCCTTTACCGAAGGCTTTCTCGTTCTGTATGTTCTGGTGACGTTCTTCCACCTCTTCGTTAACGATTTAAGCTCGGCGCTGATGGTGCGCGCCGCACACGGGATGGTGGCGGCAGCGTTGAGTTCACTCGGAATTTATTATCAGATCCAGGCCTGGCCCGCGAAACACCGCCTGAAAGCCCTGACCATCGGCATCACCGGCTCGTCGCTGGCGATCCCGATCGCGCGACTATTTTCGACCGAACTGTTGCAGCTCGACGAATGGCGCGGGCTCTATTTCTTTGAGCTGGGGCTGGCGCTGGTGTCCCTCGGCTGCGTTATTGCGCTCAAACTCCCGCCAGGCGACAGGCGCAAAGTGTTCGAGAAAAAAGATTTCATCACGTTCTTCCTGCTGGCGCCGGGAATGGCGTTACTGTGCGCCGTACTGTCGCTGGGCCGCCTCGACTGGTGGTTTGAAGCGCCGTGGATTGGCTGGTCACTGGCCCTCTCGCTGGTGCTGATCGTCTCGGCTATCGTTTTTGAGCACAACCGCAATAACCCCCTGCTCAACACCCGCTGGCTCTCCAGCGGCAGCATTTTGCGCCTGGGGCTGATTATGCTGCTGATCCGCATTGTGCTGGCGGAGCAAAATACCGGCGTGATCGGCTGGCTACAGTATGTGGGGTTGCAGAACGAACAGATGACCCATCTGGCGTGGTCTATCTTCGCCGGTATTGTCTGCGGCATCGTCGTCAGTTGCCTGACCATCAAACCCACCAGACTGGCCTGGCCGATCGTCACCTCGCTGGTGTTAATGATTGTTGCCTCATTGCTCGACAGCCAGTCCAACAACCTCACCCGCCCGGATCAGCTGATGCTTAGCCAGTTTCTGCTTGGCTTCGGCAGCGCATTTTTCCTCGCGCCGGCAATGCTGGCCGGGATTGGTGGCGTGATTGCCGACCCGCGCAATTTAGTCAGTTTTTCGGTGCTGTTTGGAATGAGTCAGAACGTTGGCGGCCTGCTGGGTTCAGCGATTTTGGGCACATTCCAGACCTGGCGTGAGAAGTACCACTCCAGTCTGCTTGCCGACCAGCTGACCACGCTGAACCCGCTGGTGAATGAACGCCTGCAAGTCTACACCCGGATGTATCAAAGTCTGATTGGCGATAGTGCCCTGCTGGGAACACAAGCCGTTACGCAGCTGCAGACCATCACGACGCTTGAGGCAAATATTCTGGCGTACAACGATACCTATTTACTGACAGCCGCCATTGCCACCGCCACGCTGGTGTGGATCCTGTGGCGCTTGCTGCGCCTGAGGATCACCGCCCGTCTGGCGCTGCGAAATGCCACCGGCACAAAATAATGGATATAAAATACTAATGGTTACCGCGTTTCCCCCGGAGAAGTTATGAGTCAGCAGGATGCCGCCAAAGAGCAGGCCCATACGCGCAATAATTTGCGTGTCGTTTCACTTTTTACCGCGGCGGCAATAGCCATTGTCGGCGTACTGGTGATCCTCTACGCCTGGCAGTTGCCCCCCTTCACCCGACAGGCGCAGTTTACGGACAACGCTTACGTACGCGGCCAGACCACGTTTATCAGTCCGCAGGTTAACGGCTATATCACGGATGTGAAGGTGCAGGATTTTGTTCAGGTTAAAAAAGGCGATCTGCTGCTGCAGATTGACGACCGGATCTATCGCCAGCGCGTTCATCAGGCGCAGGCGCAGCTGGCAATGAAAATCGCCGCGCTCAACAATAACCTGCAACAGCGTAAAAGCGCCGAAGCGGTGATTGCCCGTAACGAGGCCGCGCTCAAAAATGCCCGGGCGCAAAATCTGAAAACCCAGGCGGATCTGAAGCGCGTCAAAGATCTGACCGCCGACGGTTCGCTGTCTGTCCGTGAGCGTGATGCCGCACTGGCCAGCGCGGCTCAGGGCAACGCTGATATCGATCAGGCCGCCGCGACTCTGGCGATGTCGCGCCAGGATTTACAATCTGTCATCGTCAATCGCGACGCGCTGGTCGCCGACGTCGATAATGCCAAAGCGGCGCTGGAACTGGCAGAAATCGATCTACAAAACACCCGCATTGTGGCCCCGCGCGACGGTCAGCTTGGCCAGATTGCCGTGCGTCTCGGTGCTTACGTCACCGCCGGAACGCATCTCACCACCCTGGTTCCGCCGCAGCACTGGGTCATCGCGAATATCAAAGAGACGCAGCTGGCGAATTTGCGGGTGGGACAGCCGGTGAAATTTACCGTCGATGCCTTAAACGACAAAGCCTATCAGGGCCGTGTGGAAAGTATCTCTCCGGCGACCGGGGTGGAATTCAGCGCCATTACCCCGGACAACGCCACGGGTAACTTTGTCAAAATCGCCCAGCGTATTCCGGTGCGTATCGAGGTGCTCGGCAAGCCGGAAGCCGCTGCCCTGCTGCGCCCGGGGATGTCGGTACAGGTCACTATCGACACGCGGGAGGAGAACCCATGACGCGTCGCTCCGTTGCCAGTATCCTTCTCGCCCTGTTGCTTGTCGGGTGTCAGTCCGTGGACGTGGAGCCTGCCAAAAACTCGCTGATGATTCCCGCTCAGTGGCGAACCGCGGTGGGTCCCGACAGCCCGACAGAGCAGCTGTGGTGGCGTAATTTTCACGATAATGATCTCAACCGCTATGTCGATCAGGCCCTGCAAAATAACAGCGACGTGCTGATCGCGCGTGAGAGAGTCAACGAATATCAGGCGCGCGTTTATGCCGCTGACGGTAGCCTGTTCCCTTCTCTGGATGCCAGCGCTGGCGGAACGCGCGCCCGCTCGCAGTCCGCCGCCACCGGCCTGCCGGTTTACAGCACCCTGTATAAAGGGAGCCTGACGGCCAGCTACGACGTCGATATCTGGGGCGTCAATCGCAGTACGTCGAACGCCGCGCAGGCCTCGCTCGACGCGCAAAAAGCAGCGGCCGCGGCGGCGGATTTAACCGTCGCCTCATCTGTGGCATCGGGCTACGTCACGCTATTGTCTCTGGACGAGCAGCTTCGCGTGACGCGCTCGACGCTGAAATCGCGTGAAGAGGCCTTTAATCTGGCGAAACGGCAATTTGAAACGGGCTACAGTTCGCGGCTGGAGCTGATGCAGTCGGATTCTGAACTGCGCTCTACGCGCGCGCAAATCCCGCTTTTGCAGCATCAGATTGCGCAACAAGAAAACGCGTTAAGTCTGCTCGTCGGGACCAATCCCGCCGGACTGCCGCGCAATCCACACTTTGAGTCGGTGACGCCGTTAACCCTGCCGTCGCAATTGCCCTCTTCGTTGCTTAACCGTCGTCCGGATATTGTGCAGGCGCAGCGCCAGCTTATTGCGACGGATGCCACGCTGGCGGCCTCGCGCGCCAGTCTGCTGCCGTCGATCGATCTGACGGCGACCGGATCCATTCAGGATCGGACCTTATCCGATCTGCTCGACAATCCCCTGCAGCTCTGGAGCGTCGGCGGCAGTATTCTGGCCCCGTTGCTCAACCGTCAGGCGTTAAATGCGCAGGTCGATATTTCCCAGTCTCAGCGCAATCAGGCGCTGTACAGCTATGAAAAAACCGTGCGCAATGCGTTTCGGGAAGTGAATGACAGCCTGGACGCTATAGCGCGTTATCAGGAACAGCTCACCGAACTATCGGCGCAACAGGATGTCGCGCAGGAAACGCTGCGCATCGCGCAAAACCGTTATCGCAACGGGTACTCTTCTTATCTGGACGTGCTGGATGCCCAGCGCACGCTGTTCTCGGTACAAACGAATGTGGTTCAGGTCAAAAATAACCTGCTGTTGGCGCAGATCGATTTGTATAAAGCGCTTGGGGGCGGATGGTCTGAGCTTGAGAAGAACAAACTGGCCGGGCTTGCTGAGCATGATGTCGCCGCCATGGCATGACAAGCCGTTGGCGTGGGTGAATGGTTGAAATGGGGGCGCTCTTTTGCATGCTGAAGCGTCAATATTCAATACCCTCATGAAATTCAGACGTGACCGCGATGGCCTGGTCCGGCTGTAAATCGTTGAGGCGTTTTCTGAAGGCCGGGGCGCCGCGCATGGACGCGCGGCGAGGGCGGATTTACAGGGATGTTACACCCGCCCGTCCCCGATAAGCCGGAAGAAATAAGACGAAAGTACCGCGCAGCGGCGATTTTCTTGCCGGGAGCCCGGGTGGTCAGGGCGGCGGCGATTGAGCCGCCCTGACACGTTCACCGGTTCTGGTGTGACAGAGGCGCGATGAACGTAAGGTGAACGGAACAGCCAACTGCGCCGCATATTCCCCCTCACCCCAGCCCTCTCCTCAAAGTGGAGAGGGAGCTCAGCGTGCATTCATTGATTCGTGGGAATACCACCACGATGAAACACAAAACTAAACGCTAACCTGTTCCATAGCCTGCAAAATACGCTTATCGGAGATCGGATAAGGCGTTCCTAACTGTTGAGCGAAGAAACTGACGCGCAGCTCTTCGATCATCCAGCGGATCTCCTGCACATCCTCGTCGTCACGGCGGGCGGGCGGCAGTTTATTGAGCCACTGCTGCCATGCCTGCTGGACGCTTTCCACTTTCAGCATTTGCGCGCGATCGCGATGCGGATCGACGGCCAGCTTCTCCAGTCGTTTTTCTATCGCGTTGAGATAGCGCAGCGTATCGCCGAGACGTTTGAATCCGTTGCCGGTGACAAAACCGCGATAGATCAGTCCGCCCATTTGCGCCTTCACGTCTGAGAGCGCCAGCGCCTGGGTCATATCCACGCGCCCTTTCAGACGTTTGTTGATATTGAACACTGCCGTCAGGATCTGTTCGACCTGCTTCGCAATGGTGACCACCGTATCGTTGAGCTCGGCGCGTACTTTGTCATGTAGCTTCGCAAAGCCCTCTTCCGTCCATACCGGTCCACCCGCCTCGTCGATCAGCTTATCGACCCCGCAGGAGATGCAGTCATCAATCAAATCCAGCACCTTGCCGTAGGGGTTGAAATAGAGCCCGAGCTTGGCTTTATTCGGCAGTTTTTCATGCAGATATTTGATCGGCGACGGAATATTCAGCAGCAGTAAACGGCGCAGACCGCGCCACATTGCCTGCTGTTGCTCCAGCGGGTTATCGAAGAGTTTGATGGCCACGCTGTCGCGCTCATCCACCAGCGCTGGCCACGCTTTCACTTTATAGTTACCGCGTTTTTGCTCATAGTGATCCGGCAGATTGCCAAAACTCCAGATATGCAGACCGCTCTGCTCGATGCCGTCATCAGCGACCGCCGAGAGCGTCTCCTGCACTTTGCCTTTCAGCGCCTCTCTCAGTTCCGTCAGAGAACGCCCTTCATTGAGTTTTTTGTTTTTGTCGTCCACAACGCGGAAGGTGATTTTCAGATGATCGGGCACCTGATCCCAGTGCCAGGATTCCCGGTCAATGGTCACGCCCGTCATCCGGCGCAGTTCACGCTCAAGCGCATCCAGCAGCGGCATCTCCAGCGGCGTGACGCGGCCCAGGAAAGCCTCGGCATAATTGGGAGCCGGAACAAAATTACGCCGCACCGGTTTTGGCAGCGATTTAATCAGCGCGATCACCAGCTCACGACGCAGGCCCGGAATTTGCCACTCAAAACCACTCTCTTCGACCTGGTTGAGAAGCGGCAGCGGAATATGGACGGTGACACCGTCGGCATCTGCGCCTGGCTCAAACTGATAGGTCAGACGCAGCTTCAGATTGCCCTGATGCCAGAAGTTCGGGTAGTCCAGCTTGCTGACCTGCTCCGCGCCTTCTTTGATCAACATGCTCTTTTCAAAGTTGAGCAGGTCCGGCGCCTCTTTGCTCGCCTTTTTCCACCAGCTGTCGAAGTGACGCGCAGACACCACATCATGGCTGATGCGCTGGTCGTAAAACTCAAACAGTGCCTCGTCATCCACCAGAATGTCGCGGCGGCGGGATTTGTGCTCCAGCTCTTCCACTTCGGCGCGTAGCCTGAGATTTTCACGGAAGAACGCGTGACGCGTCTGCCAGTCCCCTTCCACCAGCGCATGACGGATAAACAGCTCGCGAGAGAGTGCCGGATCAATCTGGCTGTAGTTCACCTTGCGCGCAGCCACAACCGGCAGGCCATACACGGTCACTTTTTCCGTCGCCATCACCGCGCCCTGCGCGCGCTCCCAGTGCGGTTCACTGTAAGAGCGTTTTAGCAGGTGCTGCGCGACAGGCTCGACCCACTCCGGATCGATCCGCGCGGCAATTCGGCCCCACAGCCGGCTGGTTTCCACCAGCTCCGCCACCATGGTCCATTTCGGCGGTTTCTTGAATAAACCGGACCCCGGGAAGATCGAGAAACGGGCGTTACGCGCGCCGGTAAATTCCTGCTTATCGGCGTCTTTCATACCAATATGCGAAAGCAAACCCGTCAGCAGCGCCATGTGAATCTCACGGTACTCCGCGGGTTCGCTGTTCACCGGGATCCCGAGCTCTTTTACGACCTGGCGCAGCTGGGTATAAATATCCTGCCACTCACGCACGCGTAAATAGTTGAGGAATTCGACACGACACTGGCGGCGGAATTGATTCGAAGAGAGCGCCTTCTGCTGCTCGCCGAGATAGTTCCACAGGTTCACGAACGCCAGGAAATCAGACTCTTTATCGTGGAAGCGCTGATGCTTTTCATCCGATGCTTGCTTTTTATCGAGCGGCCTTTCGCGCGGATCCTGAATGGAGAGCGCCGAAGTAATAATCATCGCCTCACGGACGCAGCCGTGTTTTTGCGCTTCCAGCACCATGCGTGCCAGACGCGGATCGACGGGCAGCTGACTGAGCTGACGCCCCATGGGTGTCAGTTTATAGGCCGTGGCCTGCTCGTCAGTAGTGATCGCGCCCAGCTCTTCGAGCAGACGGACCCCGTCCTGAATGTTGCGTTTATCCGGCGCTTCGACAAACGGAAACGCGGCGATGTCGCCCAGCCCGAGCGCGGTCATCTGCAGAATAACGGACGCGAGGTTGGTACGCAGGATCTCAGGATCGGTAAACTCCGGGCGGGACAGGAAATCGTCTTCGGAGTAGAGGCGAATACAGATCCCCTCTGAAACACGCCCGCAGCGGCCTTTACGCTGGTTGGCCGAGGCCTGAGAAACCGGCTCAATCGGCAAGCGCTGGACTTTAGTGCGATAGCTGTAGCGACTGATGCGCGCCGTGCCCGGATCGATGACATATTTGATGCCCGGCACGGTCAGCGAGGTTTCCGCCACGTTGGTGGCCAGTACGATCCGGCGTCCACTGTGGGCCTGGAACACCCGGTTCTGTTCGCTGTTCGAAAGCCGCGCATACAGCGGCAGGATTTCGGTATGACGCAGATCGCGTTTGTTGAGCGCATCGGCGGTGTCGCGGATTTCCCGTTCGCCGCTCATAAAGATCAGGATATCGCCCGGGCTTTCATTGCCCAGCTCATCCACGGCGTCGAAAATGGCCTGCAGCTGATCGCGTTCGGTGTCGTCCGCATCTTCCACAATCGGACGATAACGCACTTCCACCGGATAGGTACGGCCAGACACTTCAATGATTGGCGCATTGTTGAAGTGGCGCGAGAAGCGTTCAGGATCGATGGTCGCCGAGGTAATGATGATTTTCAGATCCGGACGACGCGGCAGCAATTCACGCAGATAGCCGAGTAAGAAATCAATATTCAGGCTGCGTTCGTGCGCTTCATCAATGATGATGGTGTCGTACTGCATCAGCAGGCGGTCCTGCTGAATCTCAGCCAGCAGAATACCGTCGGTCATCAGTTTGACCATGGTGTTATCACTCACGTGATCGCTGAATCGCACCTTATAGCCAATGCAGCCGCCCGGCTCGGTTTGCAGCTCTTCGGCGATACGGTTTGCCACGGTGCGCGCCGCCAGACGACGCGGCTGAGTGTGACCAATCAGCCCTTTGATGCCACGACCCAGCTCCATACAGATTTTTGGCAACTGTGTGGTTTTACCTGAACCCGTTTCACCGGCGACAATCACCACCTGGTGATCGCGAACCGCTTCAAGAATCTCTTGTTTTTTCTGACTGACAGGCAGATTTTCCGGGTAATCAATTACCGGACGCGCCGCTTCGCGCAGCACAACTTTCCCTGCCGCCTGTTCTATCTCTTTGGCCATCTCCTGGTAAATGGCCTGTTGTGCATCAGGATTTTTAACCTTCTTAACCCCGTGCAGACGGCGAGCAAAACGCTGTTTGTCACGCAGCATCAGATTTTCGAGCTGTTGCATAAGCATCGGGAAGGATAATTTTTGTTGTTCTGTCATCGTGTTAGGGGGCAGTGCTCTGCCTGGCTAAATCTCACTTGAATGATTGCTATAGAGTACCACACCGCTGCATTCACTGCCTTATTCAAAAAAATCGAACATAGGATTCGATATATTGCGCTATCCCTGCGGCAGGATTGTGAATAGAGTGTCATCAAGCAACGGGGAACCCCCCAATCCAATACAATTAAAGGAATCACCCATGAGCAAAGTATTAGTTCTTAAATCCAGTATTCTGGCAGGGTACTCTCAGTCTGGTCAGCTTTCTGATTATTTCGTTGAGCAGTGGCGTGAACAGCATAGCGCTGACGAAATTACCGTTCGCGACTTAGCTGCAAATCCCATTCCGGTACTGGACGGTGAGCTGGTTGGTGCCCTGCGTCCGAGCGATGCGCCACTGACGCCGCGTCAGCAGGAAGCGCTGTCGCTGTCTGACGAGCTGATTGCCGAACTGCAGGCTCATGATGTGATCGTGATTAACGCCCCGATGTATAACTTCAACATCCCGACGCAGCTGAAGAATTACTTCGACCTGGTGGCGCGTGCTGGCGTAACCTTCCGTTATACCGAAAACGGTCCAGAAGGTCTGGTGAAGGGCAAGCGCGCTATCGTGCTTTCCAGCCGTGGCGGTATCCATAAAGATACGCCAACCGATCTGGTTGCGCCGTACCTGACCCTGTTCCTGGGCTTCATCGGTATTACCGACGTGAACTTTGTGTTCGCTGAAGGTATTGCGTACGGACCAGAAGTGGCGACGAAAGCGCAGACTGATGCGAAATCGGCCATCGACAGCCTGGTGGCTGCGTAAGATTTATCCCTCTCACCGCCCGGTGGGAGGGAGATTATTCACATCTGGATTTGCCTGTTCGTTGAATTTTTCCCGTCCCTTATCGCTATTTATCTTTCCCACTCAACGCATCCGCTCGCGGGAAAACGTTATAAGGCGAGAATCGCTGCGAGTAATTAACCAGTTCGACGCCGAGTAATTGCGAGTTTTTCAGTGCCAGCTGCATGTACTGTTCAATATAGTCGTCATTAAAGCGTAATGGGTCGGGAGTGCCATGCCCATAAAAGGCATCCTGTTCATACTCCTTGAAATAATCATTTGCCCACTCATTCATACTGCCTTCTCTTTTATTCAGAAAGTTATTACAAATTTGCGGCATGCCCTCCTCTCTCCATTTTTTCGTTTTATCCGGATTGTAGTCATGATCAAATCCCAGCAATCCGATTCGCTGCGGGGCCAGTGTGAGCATGATCCAGTATAACCCCTGAAAGAACGAGGTATAGCCAATCTGTGTTTCCAGTTCAAAACCTTCCAGACCACTAAATCCTAACCTGTCCGCAGCCTGGTGAAGGGCCTGGGAATAGAGGGCGTGATTAATTTCGCTACGAAAGTGAACATTGCTGGGGTAATTTTCATAAGGGAAATCACCAGGGTGGATCCAGTAATCAAACTCACCGCCTTCATAAATGCGCCATGCATTGTTCAGGCAAACTTTAATATGGCCGTGATACTTTTCATCTTTAGCCTGTAATGCCGACAGGCCACTACCGATATATAAAACATCCATGTGCATTCTCACATATTCTTTCAGACAGGCGTCACTTCAATACCCTCTCGCTCCCTGTCATAGGCACCTGACATGCAAAGATCAAGGGGATAAGGTTTCCAGTAAATCAGGCCGCGAATTTCAAACAGCATCTTTCCGTTTTTGTAGGGCTGGCCTTTCTCATTGTTTAAATCGCGAACAATCAGCGATTGCGGGATAATGCGTGGCTCAAAGCGCAGAATCGCATCGCGAACACTTTGTTCCAGCTCGCGCCAGTTATGTCTGTTGACAGGAGAACCTGACACGGGCGAGATACCATAATTCATCACCGACTGGGCAATATCGCTGTGTTTGACAGGGCAGAGTTCACGTTCGATATTGACGCAGTTAAGTAATTCAATGAGATCCCGCTGCACCATTCGCCGCAGCGTTCGAGCGTCGTAAAATGACGCTTCTATGCTTTCGTGCCGCTTTTTAGGTTCATCGTCCAACAAACGATCCAGAAGCGTCGGCAAAAACTGCTGCTTTTCAGCCATGCTCAACACCACCGGAGAATTCCAGTTCCCCCATCTCCATTACTGAAAAATCCTGAGTATCCGTGATCCACATTTTTCGCCCACTGCCTGTGGTCAGAAGTTCTGTTTGCGGGTTCCAGTGCGTTTCATCCCCCAGTTTGCAGGCAAGAGTCGCGTTTTCAATGACGGGATAACGAGCGGGCAAATAACCATGCCAGCTACGTTGCGCAACCGTGATGACCGCCGGAAGCCACAGCAAATCGGTCAAATTGGCAGGCGCCCGCGTCTTGAGTGACTGAATCTGTTCAAAAGGCACCCAGCGGTAGCCGCCAGCACAAATAAATTCACAGACCGGGCCCAGGCGACCATCGCCGTCTGCAATCCAGTTGAACTTCCCTGCTTTCTCCCCTTCTCCCGGAGTGATACTGGCGAGGTCAAAGGCCTCACCGCGAAGGCGATCTGCCTCCTTTTCGTCTCCTTTGGCTGCGGCGGTATTAGCCTGCTGGAGACGATCCATCCACTCAACTGAGGCACCATCCAGCGTACTGACCACCCGTTCGCCCGCCAGCACTTTTTCACGGACCATTTCACTTAAAATCAGGTTTTTGAGCAGCTCACCGTCCCGGCTTTCCCCCTCATCGGTCGTCCGCAGAATATCGGCCTGAATCAGAGCCTTATCCCATTTTCCTTCTACACACCACAGGGTCGCGAGCATCCCCCTGGCATCCCGATCGGCAGGACGTTTTTTCAGCTTATGGGAGAACATATCCTGCAGTTCATCCCATGTATACGCGCTCAGTAATTCTCTTAATCGGTTTGTGGTTAGCATTTTTTATCCGTATGAATAATTTAAAATTGTGTATCCAGATCGGCCTGATACATCTCCTGTACCAGCAGGTCCGGAAGCCTTTTTTTATTGTCATAGTGAATTTCTTCCGGGGCGAGGATCCGCAACACGTCATAGCGTTCCTTGTCGTTCTGGAAGAAAGTGTCATCGTCACGAATTTCATGTTCTTCAAACACCTTATGAATAAGCGACGGTGTTTCGAAAATACACTGTGTCACGGTAGCCGATTTCACCTGCGCCTGAATCAACTCAAAATCGAACATCCGCTCAGCAAACCGTGTCTCCCGTACGGGTATTGGCTTCTGACTTTGCGGCGTCTGAACGCCCCAAATCAGCGCTTGTCGGAACTCCTTTTCCAGCGCTTTGAGAATATCGTTCTGCTCCTCTTCCCGCTCCGGAGCAACGTGCAACATGCTGTTATGCAGGATATCTTCAAGCTCGGGTAACGGTGCGCCTTTGCCACTGTCCGCAGAAAAACCCAGCGTCTGAATCAACGTTTCATCACTTAATTCGTTTTCAATGACGATGGCGTATCGCGCGATCTGAATCAGCGTGCCCACTTCAGCCTGGCAACGCTCTCCATATTGCAGGGCCTTTCCGTCGACATAACACGGGAGCGTGACGAGGTAGCTCACGATCTCCACGCTCCCGTTATGCAAAAGAAACGTCACGGTATCATCGTCCATCACCGCTTTCTGGCAGGCCATAAAGTGGCCGTCTACAGCACAAAAACGGTTTAGAATTTTTGCTTCCAGCGCCCACTGCTGCTGACGCTCAGGCCAGTACAGGGTCAGATAAATCATATGGATTAACCTATCAACACATTACCTGAGCCACTGCTGATCGAGGCTCCACACCCGGTGGCATCCCCGAGTCTTGCTGCCGGGCAATTGTTAATAAATACCGATCCGGACCCGGAAGCGACCGAGCTACCGCCATGGATAGAGCAACTTACTGCACTGGCCCCCTGCATAGCGGCCGGCTGGTTATTGATGGTCACATTCCCTGAACCGCTGGTGACTGCCCCGCCGTGGCTGATGGCATCCCCGATTCGCGCTGCATTTTGCATATTTTTTCCTTCTGATCATGACGTTAAAACTCGCCAGGAGACCTGGCGAGGACGTTGTTACCTTTTCTCAGGATAGAGAATCTCAGTCGGCTGATCGGTGATGAGCACCGTCAGCCTCCCGTTGAATCTCACTTCCTGCGCCACATAGATGGCGGCCCCTCAGTCGGCTGAGGCGTTGGCGTCGGCGTCGGGCTCTCCGTCGGCGTCGGCGTCGGGCTCTCCGTCGGCGTCGGCGTCGGACTCTCCGTCGGCGTTGGCGTCGGACTCTCCGTCGGCGTTGGCGTCGGACTTTCCGTCGGCGTTGGCGTCGGACTTTCCGTCGGCGTTGGCGTCGGACTTTCCGTCGGCGTTGGCGTCGGACTTTCCGTCGGCGTTGGCGTCGGACTTTCCGTCGGCGTTGGCGTCGGGCTCTCCGTCGGCGTTGGCGTCGGGCTCTCCGTCGGCGTTGGCGTCGGGCTCTCCGTCGGCGTTGGCGTCGGGCTCTCCGTCGGCGTTGGCGTCGGGCTCTCCGTCGGCGTTGGCGTCGGGCTTTCCGTCGGCGTTGGCGTCGGGCTCTCCGTCGGCGTTGGCGTCGGGCTTTCCGTCGGCGTTGGCGTCGGGCTCTCCGTCGGCGTCGGCGTCGGGCTCTCCGTTGGCGTTGGCGATGGGCTGTCCGTCGGAAGTGGCGTCGGAGGCGGCGGGCCAGGTGGCAGAGGCGGTAATGGGATAGGTAAACAGATCAATCCAAATACCGGTATCAGTCCGGCCAGGCTGCTCAACGCCCCCAGACCGCCACCGCCACCGCCGCCACCGCCGCAGCCATCTCCAGGGTTGAGCTCGACAACGCCCCCCTGAATGACAACTTTACAGGAACCCACTAACTTGATGGTTGGCGCACTCAGGGTCAGTTCGCCCCCGGCACTCAGCGAGATCGCGCCACCTGCGACCATCGTCGCCGCGCCCCCGGCAGCCAGCTGCCAGGCACCGCCAACGGATTGAGCATGGTATCCGCCAACGTTAATCAGGTTTGCACCGCCGACATTGGTGGCGTTCATGCCCCCAACATCCAGGGAGTTAGCCAGCCCGACCATCACGCCGCGCGACAATCCAACCTGAAGACCGTAGGTCAGACCGACCATTTTGCTGTAGCCGCCCATGACGACTTTACTGTAGTCAGTGCCGACATTCATCGTACGGCTGGCACCGATCGTTACTGCCGAGTGTGCGCCAATGGTCTGGGTCTCATCATTTTTAGTGACGCGATCCATATTGCGCTCGGCCTGCTCCCAGTAGAGCTCCTGGCCCGGTTTATCTTCAAAACGAAGACCATTGTAGTTGGTACGTCCACCGCCAACGGTCCGGCTGATCAAACCACTTTGGGTCCGGTTTGCGGGGAGATCCCACGGCGGCATGGTGACGTTGTTGTACAAACTGCCGATGATCAACGGACGATCGGGATCGCCATTGATAAAATCGACGATCACTTCATGGCCCACACGAGGTATGTAGATCCCACCGAAGTTATTCCCGGCCCACGACTGGCTCACGCGCAGCCAGCAGGAATCGGACTCGCGGTTTTGTCCATAACGGTCCCAGACAAAGCGAACCTTTACGCGCCCATATTCGTCAGTCCAGATATCCTCACCCGGCGGCCCAACAATAATGGCCGTTTGCGGTCCACGCGTACGCGGTCGGGGTATCGTCAGCGGATGACGATAAATTTTACTGGTCGGCTGCACCGTAAAATCACAGTGATAGCTAAACACCGGGACATCGCTGGTCTGCGAGATCTCGCTAATGTTCAGCGCGCTTCTCAGCACCATGTATTCGCGATTCGCCTTGTCCACCGGATAGCCGGTCAGAACAAAGTTGCATCCGCATACAATTCCACGGATTTCCCCTTCGCCTGTTGCTCGCGAACCTTCTGCGCCGCGCTCTTCCATGCGCACGCTGGCCAGCATCTCCCCGATGGATGGCTGCTCGTAGTCACCGGGCCAATGGAACAGCTCCAGATTGTTATAGGTAGTGTTACGCGGTTTGCTGTCTACAGCAGAAATATCGGCCCTCGAACGCGTAAAATCATAATCATTAGTCAGCCAGCGACCGCTAACAATGGTCTCCTGATGGTGGAACTGACTGATATATTCTTCATCCGCCTTTGGATCGTCTGGCACATAATGAATAATGTGGTAAGCCTCGCTAAAATAACGGCGATGCGCACCAACATGGTCCACCAGAATAAGGCGATGCTTATGATCCGAATGTTCAAAAAACCAGTAAATGCCCCATTCTTCCATTAATCGCTCAATGAAATCAAAATCGACTTCACCATATTGCACCTGGAAATCAAGAATAGGATAAGTGGCCGACAGTCTTTTTTCGACGGGGTATGGATAATCACCAAGCACCTCGTCAATAATATCCACCACCGTTTTTTGCTGATAGATTTTAAAATCAGACGTTAACTCCGCCAGATGAAGCCAGGGGCGCAAGATGATTTCATACAGCGCCTGGTTGCTGTCCCGCCCAACGTAACGGGCTTTCTGTACCAGACCGGAAATTTCCCTTATCCCTTTGCCAACATAGCGCGTCCCGTCAAGCCCGTTCCCGTCCAGCTCAATCTGGATGGTCATCTCTTTGCCGAGCAGCGCCTTAATGTCAATATTTGACGCCGACTGCCAGGGAATCGCCGGGTTCGCAGGAGTTCTTGCCGTTATCGTCCATGTATAAAGCGTCGAGAAGGCTTCTTCCCCTTCCAGCTTTGACAGAACTAAAGCAGGCTCCCCGAGCAAATACGGCATCGCGGGACTGCTCAGGCTAATTGTTCGCGACATTTTAATACCCGATTCGTTATTGATATTTTGATACCGCAACGCACATCCCGTGCGTGCGGATTAATAAAGGCTACGCTGTGCAGCGGCTTTATTTTCTCACTTTATGATCACCTCCTGATTCGTATTAAAATGAGGTAAATATCTCTTGTTTTTCAGTGTTTCCGGGCAGCGGAAGTTTTGTAACAGTTCGGAGAAAGACTGATTCTCCACAACCATGCCTGATAACGTAAAATCGACCCGGCGATTATCTATTTCAAACGAGAGTAATAAGGTACCGTCGTCGGAAATATGCTGCTGCACGGCCGTATCCATCCAGTGGAAAAGTGCCCACGGACCGGTAAATGACAATGATGATTGTCCTTTCTTCGCAGCAGGTTTTACATCGACATTCACATCAGAAGCCCCTTCGCTGGCTGGCCAGTGAAATAGCCACGGGACCACAGGGCCGTGCAGATACCGGAACTGGCTGCCCGCAATCGCCATATTCAACTGCACGATGGCCGGATCCATATTGGCCACCGACAAACTCGGGGTCATGGCTAAGTTGTTTCCAGATGACTGGCGGAAAAAGGCATTTCTGATTTGCGCCACCTGCTGGAAGAATGCCAGATTGCCCTCTTCTGATGTCCCCTTGTAGTGCCACACCGCCTGCGAGGTATCCACTTTGCTGGCCAGATTTTGTTTAAACCAGCTGTCCACCAGCCCGTCGCGCGCAAAGAAGCGCTCAAAATCCTGCGGATTGACTTCCGTCGATTCTTTGGCAAACGGATAACGATTTTCGAGCGTATCGCGGCAAACCTGGCCCAGATTGTCGTCAATATTTTTGGTGTTACTCGCCAGCGCCTGGTTTTCTACTTTCTCTGAAGCCGACGTCAGGAAAGGTCGAATAATCGACTGAAAAGGATTCGGCCACGTCTGGGCAAGAATACTCATCCGCACTTCGGTATCAGGCATTACGGGTGTATCACCGTTGCTGATGCTGTTATTGGTGACCACGAACAGGGTGTACAGCTCGCTGAGCATGGATGTCATTTGGTTGAGCTGCGAACCCGACACCGGTGTTAATGCCCCCGGAAGATTCGGGGTGCTGGAGGCCTGACCATTAACAAACTCTCTCAGCGCCCGGAAATGGTCGTCCACCTCACGTTGAGTTAATTTTTCGACGGCATAATCCGCACTGTCATTCAGTTTTTTCGCCTGACTTGTCAGCCGATTATTGGTGATCATCGCGGGCTCGAGAATATCGGGCAGGCTCTTGTCACGGGCGGCCAACGTGGTTTGCTCCACCACCTCTTTTGCCAGTTGATTCAGCGGGGAGTCAGTGGAGGCCAGGATCCGCAACACATAAATTTCTGAGGTCAGCGGTGAAACACTTTCATCTGAGCCACTGCCCAGCGACATCAGTTGAATACTGTCGAGAAAACGGGCCCAGTAGCCCGCATACTCATGAAGATAGAGTGACAGGACACCGTTTCGCGTGGCGAGCACATTCACCGCAGCGTCAGCACGTGTTCCCATCACCCACTCATCCTCATGCTGGAGTTGAGTAACGCGATAGAGGAATTTTTTTTTTACCAGCGTCTGATACCCTGCTTTGGTAAAAAATCCCGGTATGCCATCGCGAGCCAGCGACTCGTCGTTCACCGTTAAAATCTGCTCGCTGGAATCACCTGTCATCCGGTTGAGAGTCATGGCTTCAAGAGATTGCGACAGCGGATCCGCTTTAATCCGCTGATACAATCTGACGTTTAGCGAGTGTTGCCCTAGCAGGGAACGGGCCTGCCGCACCAGCGCATCATTCGTTTTTGCCCCTTCAGCCAGCCACTCACGATGGGCGAAAAGACTCTGTAGATGACTGACAAAAACGTCGCTGTCGCCCCAGGCCGTTAACTTGTCGGCATCATCCCACTGCTGGGTGATACTTTGCATCAACCAGTCTGAGCCGGCGCGTCCCTGGCCATAAACGCCGAGGTACACTTTAAGTGCTTCATAGATTCGGTCGCTATCTTCAGACTGAAGCGCTGAATTTAACGTGGCAGTCGCCTGGTTTTGTACCGCGGGGAGTAAAAAGGTACGCAGCATATATTGGTATACTCGCCCGGAATGCGCATTGATCGCCTCGCCCACATAAAGCCCGTAGCGATAGTCCAGCGGCGGCTGTTGCGGATCCAGATCGCCAAAATCGGGCAACTGGCGAGCCATCGACAATAATTTCGGCAGCAGCGTATCCGAGGGCAATTTCTTCAGCGTTGCCACCTGAGCCTCCAGAAAACGGGTGCTCGAGCTGACAACATTCAGATAACGTGAGTTATTGCTATAGCTGTCAATGAAACCGTTAATCAGCACCACAGCGAGAACGATCAGCGCACAATGCCCCATCAAGCGATGTAAACGAAAACGCGCTTCCTCACGAAAATTACGTGAAACCAGCCCTGCATCTTTGACGATAACGTCGGCAAAAAGATGACGCAGGAAATAGTGTTTACCCCAGACCAGCCGCGCATGCGGCGTTTCTGCCAGTTCTGTCTGTTCAATACTGCACGCTGCTGCTCCGGCAGAGCGTGGCGAAAAGTAATTTTTCCAGCGCGAAACCACACTGTTGTGATTCACCAGTTCGGCGTCGGCAGTCTGGCAAGCGCTGCTAAAATAGATGCCGCGGAAACTGGCACAAAACTGAGTTTCGTCGTAACGAGAACTGAAAAATGCCTGCTGGAGAAACTCGCTGACGCCTGTACACAGCAGCTTAAAATCGAGA
This sequence comes from Enterobacteriaceae bacterium RIT714, assembly GCA_009668015.1. Lineage (GTDB taxonomy): Bacteria > Pseudomonadota > Gammaproteobacteria > Enterobacterales > Enterobacteriaceae > Enterobacter. The sequence goes on along the minus strand of WJYB01000001.1, from coordinate 396,051 downwards.
GGAAGCGCGTACATTGATTTACGATCCGGCAGGGAATATTCCTCCTGCTGACGCGGATGAATAAAGCTGGCAAGCCGCTGCTGAAGCGCATCCAGTTCAGTAATAATTCGGCCATGCAGCGCAGACGTATCGGTGTGAACCATTTCTCCCCAGGGGAATGTCACGCCCCACACCTGTTCCCGCGCCTCATTGGTCATGCTGCGAAACCAGGGTTCAAATCCCCGCAGGCGGTCCATTCGGGTAATAACCACATACACCGGGAAGTGGATCCCCAGTGTCTGGCGCAACTCGTCAAGTCGGGAGCGAATCCGGGTGGCAAGCGACAAAATGCCTTTGCTGTCGCCCTGCATAATCTCTTCGGCAGACACCGCCACGATCGCGCCATTAATCCCGTCCCGAATGCGGTATTTATGCAGTGCTTTGAGCAGCGCCATCCATTCCTGTTTAGCAGTCTCATCGTCGCTAAGATATTTCCCGGCGGTATCAACAAACAGCGCATCATTACCAAACCAGCATTCGCAGTCCTGGGTCGGCGTGTTCTCGCGACCGATACGACTCAACTGCTCCGGCAACGGAAAATCCTGTCCGGAGGTGACAATAAGTGATGTTTTGCCAACACCTTCGCTGCCCAGCATGACATACCAGGGAACCGTCTCCGGCATGACACCCGGCAGGATCGTTGCCCACCAGCGGCGCCACTGCGTGCGCGCTTTATTGGTCATCCCCACCGCATAACGGATTTTACGGGCAATGGCCTCGTGCTCGGTTTTGACATCATCGCGATGCGCCGCGCGCAGGCGAAAACGGTTTAACAGCGCCGGATTCGCCACAACAGCAAGCACAAACAGCCAGCTCGCATAAATCAGCGCAATTAACCAGATGATCAATATGATGGCCAGCCGCACCGACGAACGTGCCAGCGGGTAGCTTTTTCCAGCCAGCAGCCACGGCCCCATGATCCAGACGATAACGCTCGCCGTCAGTGCCAGTGGAATAAAGAATGGGATCCGCCAGTTCAGTCGCGCTACCCATATAAGTAGCACCACGATGCATAATATTCGGGCACTCACTGATGCCAGCGGACGCGTCGTTCCAAATCCTGAGAAGGGGCCGAGATACCAAATGCCTGCGGCTACGACCAGAATACAGGCCATTAGCAGCAGGAATTTCAGGCTTTGCCTTGAGAATAATCGACTTAAAAAATACATTCCGTTGAGACTCATTAATAGGTGACAAACATTTCAACACGTCGATTGCTGGCTCGACCGGTTGGATCCTGGTTGCTTTGCAGCGGCTGTTTTTCGCCAACCCCTTCAATGCGAATATTGGCCCTTGGCACGCCAGCCTTAATGAGCAGTTCTGCGACGCTGGACGCGCGTTTCTCCGACAGCACCTGGTTATTTTCAATACCCGGTCTGTGAATTGGCGTGGCGTCGGTGTGGCCGACGATCAGCACGTAACCGTTGACCCGGTGGATCTCTGTTGCCACCCGGTTAAGCGTAACGATCCTCTCCGGCCTGACGTCAACCGAACCCGAAGCGAACATGGAATCGCCGTTAAAAATGACTTTGCTCTGTTTGTCATTCTCATCCACCGACAGCAGCTTTTTATCAATTTCTGCTTTCAGCAGTACCGCGAGCCGTAATCGAGCTTTCGTCACCGGTTGGGTAAATTCGAGTCGGGTCAACGCATCCATCCTGCTGGTCAGGGCATGTTCCTGAACCAGCAGATGATATTTACACCAGACAAAGGTGCCTGCCGTGAGCAGACCGGTTAGCAACAGCGTGGCGCGAACCGGAACGTGAATACGCAGCTTCTTGCGGATGGCTTCACGCAGCGGTAAACCATGAGGGGAAAGTTCCGGCCCGATTTTATCCTGCGTGTTTTGTAGCAACGCCAACAAACGCTGGCGGATCTTCATTAGTTGCCGATCGCCATCTTCGATAATGCTGTATCGACCTTCAAATCCTAGTGCCAGGATCCGCAGCATGATATCCAGCACATCGCCATACTCGTGGGGATGCATTGACAGACGCCCGGCGAGCAGAAAGAATTTGTTACCGCCGTCGTTATCGCCTTCGAAGTGGTTGAGCAGGTTACTGCGCGCCCACCCGGAAGTGATGCCCCACGGCGATGCATGGGCGGCCTCGTCCAGCGCGGTACAGAGGCAATAGCGCGCGATGGTCATCTTCTTCCACGGAATATTGACCTCTTCACAGATCACGGTGAAGACATTGATTTCGCTGTTTAAGGTGCGTTTGAGCACTTCAACCTGAGCGTTGTCGGCCACCGTAGCAGGCATTTCGCTTAACGCCCGCAGCAGCGGCTGACAGGCTTCCAGTAAAGGACTACCGGACGCATTGACGCGCATCACGCGCTGCTGAATGCTCTCCCCTTTTAACGCGGCCTCGTTAAAAGCCACCGGCACAGTTAGTGGAGTGGGTTCACTGTCAGGTAAAGGCGCACGGGTACTCCGCTCCGGTTCCGGCTCGGTATGTTCATCCAGCAAAAACTTACCCAGCGCCTGTAAGCTCTGTTCATTGTCCTGCTCCAGAGTCGCGAAGTTATCGCTCATCAGTGACGGATCCCCCACAGCTCCAGCCTTAACTCAGGCAATTCCCCTGCAACGTGTAGCGCCAGTGCTCCGGTCTGCAAAATACGCTCCCAGAAGGGGCCGCTGCGGGAGAGTTCAAAATAGACGCTGCCCGCGTGATACGGGATTTGACGCGGAGGAACAGGCAGATTTTGCAAAACCAGCCCCGGTAAGTGTGAACGCACCAGTTCATGTAACTGCTGTGGCGCACTGATTTTGGCCTGAGAAGAAAACTGCTGAGCAAGAATATCTGCTGCCATTCGGGCATTGACTGCCAGCACCAGGCTTGAGAACGAACGCAACTCTTCTGGCATCACTGACGCCGCCCAGACACCCTGCCCCTTGTTCTGCAGCACGATCATCTGACCTGCTCTGACGAGGATCTGATTGAGAAGATCGTTGATCTCTTCCACCAGCGGTCGGATAGAGCCATAAAGCCCGGCGTGATGGTATCCCGGTGCGGGTTTTGGACGCCGGGTGCTCACCCGAATAAAGGTGGCAAGTTCTCCTGCAAATTTCGCCAGCTCCTGATACAGCGTAATAGGCGGTAATTCCGGAATATGGCGCAGGTGATCGAGCACAGGCTCGTACTTATTAAAAATTTGCAACAGCAGATAATCGACAATTTCTGCACTGGCACTGGCCTTACCATCGCTGTTAGCCAGTCGATTTGCCAGCATGTCAGCGCGGATCTTCACCAGACCATTAAGGTGCGTCAGCCACTCCGTCAGCAGTGGGCTGGCGCTGTAGCCTGTCACGGGAGGAATATAATCCTGAGAATGCAAGAGTACGCTTCCGTCCGGTTGGATAGCCTTAACACGCGTCAGCGGGAGTCCGATCCAGGATTCCGTCATTTCTGTTTCTGCGATCAGCCGCATACGCAAACGCCCCAGTTGCACCTGTCTGGCCCCCTGACGAATGGCATTGGTATCATGCAATTCAGCGTCATAGGCGCAAAAACGAGCCAGCGAGCCTCTGTCATCAGCGTCGAAAATGGTCTCATCGCTGTTATCAATGCGCAGCGGGACAGCCAGCCAGATAATTTTACCCAGATGTTCAGGGGCGATAGTCAGCGGCTCCGGCAGGGCCGCATGGCCCGGAATATCAAAAGGTGTACCGTCCGGGAGTACACCTTTGCAGGTGCGCAAAACCAGTTTTCCGTAGGCCAGTGCCTCGTTATCAATATCGTATTGAGCAAATCCCCAGAAAAATGGCGTAATGGTCGATGCTCTTTTATGCGCATAATATTCGAGGTAGCGTTCTTGCTGTTGAAAGAGCTGTGGACGCAAAAACAGCCCTTCGCTCCACACGACTTTATTAGTTCTCACGGGTCAATTCACTTCTTCAATAATGGAAACAGATAATTGGTCAACGGAAACCACAACGTTCAGCGGCTCATCTGAGCTGGGAAGAATGCGTCGATACCATGGTTTCTGCTTTTGTTTCGGCAAGGCATATAGCGCATTCCATTGCGCATCGTTAATATTGCGAAACGCCGCTACCACCGCCAGATATCTCACCTCTTTCTCAGTGGTTAAATCCATGGTTCTCGACGTTCCTGGCTTCAGGATAATCTGTCTGCGTTGCGTGATATCCGATTTAAGCTCCGGGTTATTACCCTTTACAATCGTAAAATAATCGCTGCTCGTGAAATTATCGTCTGCAGTCAGGGCATAGATAAATAATTCGACAGGGGCCGCTCGCCCGTGAGTATCGGGATTACTTTTCTTTCCTGCATTTATCGTCAGCTTGATGTTCTTCTCACCGGTGACATGTTGATTATCAGTACTGCACGATGACAGCACTAACATCATAAATAACAGTTGTGTGTAATGTATTATTCTACGTCGATTCACAAAACAGCCCTGTAAAAATAAAAGATATCCGCAATACTTTGCCTGCTTACAGAAAAATATTGCGCGATAACCTTTGCAAATGAAGGCTTACTCAAAGAGTAAGCCTTCGGTCTTCATGCTAATAATTAACCGTGCAGGTTAGCTTTCACATCATAAGTAGCAGAAATAACACCAGACTTATGACCTTCCGCATTCTGGGTCACGTAGTCCTGAGTCATTTTGGTGAAGGAGAATGAAACCACTTCACGTGGACGAGTTTCATCTTCCAGAGAACCAGCCATTTGCACCTTGGTGATAATAGCGTCGACAAATTTAATTGTCAGATATTCCAGCGGATCGCCGCCGGCTTTACGCACAACAAACTGGATATTCTTAATGTGTTTACCGGTCAAGCAATAGCTCAATAAATTTGGGCTAGCTTTGTCGGTATAGTGGACAAATGTAAAATCGTCCACAGATGCGCGACCGGAACCACCACCAGAACCACTGTGCATATTAGAATGCTGTGCTACATCCCAGTTCCATGAAAGAACCTGAATTTCATTTTTATGCACGGCATCCGGAGACTCACCCTCGATACCTTCAATCTTAATAAACATATCCTGTGCCATAACATTTTCTCCAGCACTAAATTTTAATAACAACTATACGTATACTTTCTGTTAAGAAAGTACTTTCCCTTTTGTAATGATTTTCATCACTTACACTCTTTCTAAATATCCGCCTTCTTTGGCATTATTCAGAAAAAATTCTTTATCAGGCACCTTCTTTCACGGATGGTAATTTGGCAACCATACGTAAAGAGACCGTTAAACCTTCCAGCTGGAAATGTGGACGCAGGAAGAATTTAGCCTGGTAGTAACCTGGATTACCTTCGACATCTTCTACGACCACTTCCGCAGCCGCCAGCGGACGGCGAGCTTTCGTTTCAAGAGTCGAGTTAGCCGGGTCACCATCGACATAGTTCATCACCCAGTCATTCAGCCAGCGCTGCATCTCATCACGCTCTTTGAAAGTGCCGATCTTGTCGCGAACGATACACTTCAGATAGTGGGCAAAGCGCGAGCAGGCGAACAGATACGGCAAACGAGCAGAAAGATTGGCGTTTGCTGTCGCATCTGCATCGTAGTATTCCGCTGGTTTTTGCAGCGATTGAGCACCAATAAACGCCGCATAATCGGTGTTTTTACGGTGAACCAGCGGGATAAAACCATTCTTCGCCAGTTCTGCTTCACGGCGGTCTGAAATAGCAATTTCAGTCGGGCACTTCATATCCACGCCGCCGTCATCAGTCGGGAAGGTGTGGCTCGGTAAACCTTCCACGACACCGCCACTCTCGACGCCTCGAATCAACGTACACCAGCCGTACTCTTTGAAAGAGCGGTTGATATTCACTGCCATCGCATAGGCGGCGTTAGACCAGACGTACTTGCTGTGATCCGCCCCGTCAGTGGTCTCTTCAAAATGGAAAGCATCCACTGGATTGGTACGAATACCATACGGCAGGCGCGCCAGAAAACGTGGCATCGCCAGGCCAATGTAGCGTGAATCCTCACCCTGGCGCAGGGAGTTCCAGGCTGCATATTCCAGGTTTTGGGTAAAGATTTTGGTCAAATCGCGTGGATTTGACAGCTCTTGCCAGGACTCCATCTGTAGCACAGCCGGAGACGCACCAGAGATAAACGGCACATGCGCAGAGGCGGCGATTTTGCCAATCGATGCCAGCAAATCAACGTCCGGCGCGGTGTGATCGAAGAAGTAATCTGCCACCAGGCAACCATAAGGCTCACCACCAAGTTGACCATACTCTTCTTCGTAGATTTTCTTGAACAGCGGACTTTGATCCCAGGCGATGCCTTTGTATCGCTTCATGCTGCGACGCAGTTCGTCCTTGGACATATCCATAAAGCGCAGCTTCAGTTTTTCGTCAGTTTCGGTGTTGTACACCAGATACTGTAAACCGCGCCATGCACTTTCAAGCGCCTGAAATTCCTGATGATGCAGGATCAGGTTAATCTGCCCGGAGAGCTTTTGATCAATTTCAGCAATGATCGATTCGATGGCTTTATAGGCATCATCGGAAATCGTCAGAGTATTACTCAGTGCCTGTTCGGCCAGCGTCTTTACCGCACCTTCGACTGCCGCACGGGTCTGCTCAGTTTTAGGCTTAAACTCTTTCGCTAAAAGTACATTGAAATCGCTGTATTCCGCCGTCGATTTCGATGATTTTTCGCGTTGCGCATCCATCACGGACATAATCTTTCCTTCGTCTCTAATCAGTCTTCGGGCTGAGCTTCAGCGAACCCGGTTTTTGCTTTTGGTGACGCAGCCAGCGTATTCAGCAGCGCTTTATCTTTTAGCAGTTTCATTACCAACTCTTCTGCGCCAGCCTTACCATCCATATAGGTTTGCAGGTTAGCCAGCTGAGTACGCGCTTCCAGCAGCTGCGATAATGAATCCACCTTACGAGCGATCTCATCCGGCGAGAAATCGTCCATACTTTCGAAAGTGATATCGACCATCAGTTGACCTTCACCGGTTAACGTATTTGGCACTGCAAAAGCGACACGTGGTTTCATGCCTTTCATGCGTTCGTCAAAATTATCGATATCAATATCCAGGAATTTACGGTCAGCCACCGGTGGCAGTGGATCGAGCGGTTTACCGGAAAGATCAGCCAATACGCCCATCACAAAAGGTAATTCGACCTTTTTTTCACTGCCATAAATTTCCACGTCGTATTCAATTTGCACGCGGGGCGCGCGATTTCTCGCAATGAATTTTTGCGAATTGCTTTTACTCACAGCCATGGAGACCCTTTATATAATAGAATTGCGCTGAAATAATATTATTTTTTATCGAACAAAAAAATATATTTTGTCCAATCAATACTCCCCCAGCCATTCAGCGCATGGCAATAGCCGGGGGAATACTTATTAGTTAAATATATCCAAACTATCTTATTTATAATTCACAACAATTGCAGCAGAGGTATTCAGCAATCCTGCACTTACCTTTGAGCTTCCGGCTGCATAATAACTGGCAATAAACTGGTGCGTTACATCACCAACGACGCTCACATCATAACTTTGACTACTGGCAGGATCGTTGATAATCATTTGCTGCTGACCGCTGTTCCGTAAACGGACTTCCACATTCTGACTATATTCAGACCCGGTGGTATTTAACAGATTGCTGGTTAATGTATCAACACCGACGGAAGTGCTGGCAAAATAAAGTGATATCGCTTTATTTGTCGGGCAATCTTTTAAAGTAATCGCAAAGAGCTGACTTCCTGCTTCCGCGCCATCATGATCTAACGTGTTCGTCGAAATTACCGGTAAAGAAACCGTTTCATTCTCCGTTCCATTGTTAATACTTAGCTCACAGGTCTTTTCCAGATAATTACCCTTAAACTCAACATCAACCTTACAACTATCCTGAGTTCCGCAAGGCTGAGCTAACGTCAAGGGTGATACTAAAAGTAACGCCATCGCGTTTGTTTTTCGCGCCTGAAATATTTGGCTCATTAATTGCGATAACATGTCGCCTCCATTTGCACGATGTTATTTTTCTGACTGGCGTTAACTTTATTCTGGTTATTCACCCGAGGGGTAACACGGCATTTATCTTTTCCTGCAACCACCCACAGATTGCCAGAAGCCGGATCCCATCCGCGTACAAATGCCATACCCCCCTGGCCCGTCATTCCCTGACTGACGCCTTTATCATCCAATAACTCACTTCCTGCCGGAATAAATTCGCCTTTCTCATCACGGATAGTCAGAACCATAGGTACACCCTCAATGGTCTTCATATCTACAGCGATAATCGCACCATCGCGTGGGATGACAGTGCGCTGACTCTCCATGACGTCAACACTATCGGGTACTGTTTTATAATCAAGTGCGACGCTATTTTCACGATATGGAGTTAGCGAAGGCATAATCGCGTAACCACGACGATCAATTTTAGCTCCCTGACCGTTAAATACTTTTGCTCCGGTCGCACCCGGTGCGCCAATAATGGCGAAAGGCGAATCCCCGACTGAAGGACCGAGGGTGATCCCTCCTTTGTGAGCAGCAACGCTGCCGCTCGCGGAAAGAGATAGCTGACGCGATGAGCCACTGTTATCAACGCCTGCTGTCATGCCAAACTGACCCAACTGGCCGCGGTAGTTCATGTTGCCCGACACCGATTCACGAGAATCATCGTCATACGCTTTTTCCAGCGATGTTCCCACGCCGTAGGTCAACTCGCTCTGCTCACCCTGGCTTCCGTTAGCATTGAGCTGGAAGCGATCGCTCTTCGGATTTGAGTGGCTGTAGGTCGAATAGAGCGAACTGAACAGTGGTTTGCTATTGATTCCACTACTGAGCGGCACGTTAATCGACGCCATAACAGAGTTTTCATAATCTCCGTCTTCATCACTGGTACGCATCGCGGTCAGCGCTAGCGAGAAATAGCGTAGCGTTTTCGACCAAGTCACAGAGTATTGCTTCGCCGTAGAATCATCACTCCAGTAGGAATACAGACTGCCGGTCAAACTCAGCGTGCTGTTATCCCACAACGTCTGGGAGACACTTGCCGTAACTCGCGACTTAGTCCGGTAATCAACGTCATAATCGTCGTTCGTACGCCCATCACGCGCAATACTCGCATCGCGCAGTGAGTAGTACCCTTTGCTGGAATAACGATATGCCGCCATCGTAAAGTTGGTCGCCGTTTCGGCCATAAATTTCGTAAAGGCGACACTATAACTATTGCCGCTTGATTCTTTGCCGTCCTCGACTTCTGCCCAGGCACGAATCAGGTCAAACGATACGCCACCGAGAACAGTGTTGATCGCATTACCAATCGACATCGCGTGGTAGTGCTCCGAAACCTGCGATCCGCTGTAGATGGTATAATTATTGCCAATACCATATCGCATGATTAACTGTGCAAGCTTAGGTTTCTCTTTCAAAGAGTCATCATTCATTTCGCCTACAGCCAGATCGAAATTTCTGACGCCTTTATGCAGCAGCATTGGTGGTGCTGAAAAAGGAATATTACTGATGCGCGTAGACCCGTCTGCTTCAGTAATCGTCATCTGCAGGTCGCCGCCATACCCCATTGCACCGATGTCGGTTAACTCAAAGGGGCCCGGAGGGACGACTGTCTGATAGACGGTCATGCCATGCTGAGTAATAGTGACTTTGGCGTTGGTTTCAGCCGTACCGCGAACAATCGGAGAGTAATTGCGTAACCCTTCCGGCAGCATTCTGTCATCAGACTGCAACTGCGCCCCGCGCAGATTAAAACTGTCGAAAAGATTACCAGAGGTATTACTGTCCCCCAAAGTTAACTGACTTTTCAGAGGCGTGATATCCGTTGCAGCATAAGTCGCCAGGCTGTCGGTATGCAAATGGTGATCGTCTTTCGACCAGCCACTGTTCGAGCGGTGACGTAATCGCCAGCCAGCCATGTTGAACCCGGCAAGTAAACCAATGTTGCTGGTGTAATCGTCGCTGCGATCGTCACCATTATCCGGTCCAGTCGACAGTGCATAGACATTCGCGTTGTAGTCCAGGAAACCTGCTGTGTTCCCTTCTACCCAACGAGCAGGATCGACATATCCGCGCGGATAGATAACCTGGTTGACTTGCGGAACACTGATGCTCAGCTCAAAGTCACCGCTGTTGTAATAGCTCTGACTGCCTTTAATCAACTCGTTTAGTCGATAGGACTTTCCTGCATCCAGAGTCACCCCTTCTCCGAGTTTAATTCCCAGCTGGGTTAACTCTTCGTGTGTAAAACTGGGCTCCGCATTGGTTTTTCCTTCCACAGATACGAAGCGGATATCGTGACGTCCACGCATTTCGCCATTAACGACCACATTCAGCGAATGAACGCCGGGAGAAACAGGGTTACCCTCGCGGAACTGCGAAACGTTGATGCCCGCGCCATGAATGAAGCTAGGATCAAAGTCCATCTGTTCAACATTTGAAGATTCTCCACTGGCACTTTCGGTTTGCTGTGCCCAAACCTTGGGGATCATCAGCAGAACACAAGTCAGGGACGCCAGCGTCCTGACAGGGACACTCAACATCTTCTTTGGCGTTATATCTTTTACGAGTTTCACTTTTTATCCTTAAATCGGAAGCCCTGTGCGCTCATTGAAATTTCTGTGTAAAACAGAAATTCATTTCCTTCTTGATATAATGAACGGGTTATTCAGATACTTTTTCGGTGTACCCTTTACCAGCCTGATTTATCAGAGTCTTTTCAACCGGAGAGCCATAATCATTCAATAGTTTTACGGTAATCTGAGTGACACTTCCGGTTGCCGCACTGCCATTATTGGCATACCAGGTTTCCGTAGCCCCAGGGGCAACCATATCCATATTCATCTCGTATTTCTTTCCATCCTGCGTGAATGTGCCGGTATCAAAAGAAAAGAAATATCCGGTTGGGTTAGTGATGCGAATTCCAGTTCCTTTTTTACTGTCGCGAGTGATATCCCATTTCAGACGTTTAAACGTATCCACGCTGTTCTCTTTCAGCGTATCCGGACGCCAGAAGAGTTTAATTCGTGTACGGAATGCCAGTTCAAGATGGTTTTTGCTTTTATCAGCATCTTTTGATACAGGTGGAATTTCCAAAAGGTTAAACCAAAATAATGACTCCCGGTCCTGCGGCAAAGACATCCCGGTATAGATTAATCGCAGGCTTTGCCCTTTACCCGGCTCAACACGGTACACAGGAGGAGTGATAATAAAGGGAGTTTTTACACGATTAATATCTTCATTGGCTTTTCCGTCATCAATCCACACCTGCACTAAAGCAGGCAACTTCCCTTTATTGTTAGTTCTGACACTCACTTCCCGTTCATTACCGGGAAAAACAATGCGTGTACCTGCAATAGTTACACCGGCCATACTGGTCGTGGATGCACTTAATAAAGCTGACAATAAAAGAAATTTTTTAATTAAAGACATGAGCACACCTTATTGAAAAAAACGACAGGCTGAAGGCTAGCCAACAGCCTGTCGGAATATTATTTGTACGCCAGCGTATATTGTACTTTAGCTGTCACATCACCAGCAGTCGTAACACCAGTTGCATAGTATCCACCGATGTAAGTCATGGTCGCTTTATGCGACGTTGCATCCACAGGGAAGAAGGAGCCAGTTCCACCTACTGGAAGCTGTGAGCTGCCGTCTTTATCAAATAAACGAACTTCAACATTAGCGGCACCGCCGTCAGCTACCAAAGTGCTGTTGGTCAGGTTCTGAGTAGTGGCATTAAAACCATCGCTATTGATCGCCTCAAAGTGCGCAGCAACATCAGTTAAAGTCGATGGGCATGACTCGACGTGGATATTGAAAGTCGTTGTCCCTGCTGTGGCACCGGATTTAGCCAATGATTGGATAGACAGTGTTGGCAGAATAACCTGTAAATCTTCATCGCCTGCTACAATACTACAAGTATCAGCAATAAGTTTACCGGTAAACGTTACCGTTCCCTGAGTCACTGTTCCTGCAGCAAATGAATACGCAGAGATCATTGAAAGCGCGATTGCGCATGCCGTAGTTTTTAATTTAGACATTTCTATTCCTTAGATATTATCACATTACTAATTATTGTGGTTACTTATTAAAGCCATTTTGAATGTATTTGCCCATCATAATATATGAAAAGCAAACAGACTCACCGGTTAAAACGTCACGCTGAATTTACCTTCAGCATCACTGTTTAAATACAGCACCTGCCCATCATGGTCTTTCTTGTGTGATAAAACATATCGTCCCATCTCCGGCATGATATTTTTCTCAACCACCTGAATAAGCGCACGGGCCCCCGTTTGCGCCACAGCACACTGAGAAATAATAACGTCCAGCAATGACTCTTCATATTTCATTTCAATGCGATAATGCTCGTAGAGGCGTTGAGATATTTTTTCAAGTTGTAAACGCACTATCGCCTGGAGTGTCTCCTGCTGTAGAGGCAAATATGGAATAATTTCCAAACGTCCCAAAAATGCAGGAGGGAATGTTTTGAGCAATTCCGGCTCTAGCAACTCCAGTAGCCCTTCACTTTCGGGTGCGGTCTCTGGGTCGATATACAATTGAGTAATTAACTCACTGCCCGCATTGCTAGTCATTAGCAACGTGGTATTTTTGAAATCAATATAGCGACCTTCACCATCCTCCATCCAGCCTTTATCAAATACCTGGAAAAAAATCTCATGGATATCAGGATGCGCTTTTTCAATTTCATCCAGCAAAATAACACTGTAAGGTTTACGGCGAACAGCCTCTGTCAGTACACCGCCTTCACCATATCCCACATACCCAGGAGGCGCGCCCTTGAGTGATGAAACCGTGTGGGCCTCTTGATACTCGCTCATATTAATCGTGATCAGATTCTGCTCACCACCATAGAGGATTTCAGCCAGCGCCAGCGCAGTTTCCGTTTTACCGATACCCGATGTTCCCACCAACATAAAAACACCTACTGGCTTGTTCGGGTTCCCGAGTCCAGCACGGGATACCAGGATCCGTTCCGCAATCTGCTGAAGCGCATGAGACTGACCGATAACCCGCTCTTGCAGACGCTGGGGAAGCTCTGCGACGGCTTTATAGTCATCCTCAAGCATCTGTCCGGTCGGGATGCCTGTCCAGTCAGAAACAATTGATGCCACTACATCGGCATTCACTTCTGCCTGAACCAGAGGCGTTTTGCCGCGAATGTCGCGCAAAGAATTTTCCAACTGCTGCAATGTCTCACGGTTGGCATCAGCACCGGATTCAAACTGTTCACCGGGTTCGTCGAGGCGCTGGCGTTGGGCCAGAATCGCTTCCACGCAGAGTTTTTCCTGCTCCCAGCGCTGGCAAAGTGCCTCTTCTTTTTCAGCAAGGCTTGCGAGTTTTGCGTCCAGATCTTCATCTGACCGTAACGTTTCTTTGCCATAATGCTGCGCTTTTTCAATCCTTTCCCGCTCTGCCTGGATATCGTTAATTTCGGCTTTCAGCAGCTGGAGTTCCACTGGCTGCATATTTTGTGCGGTCGATACCCTTGCACAGGCAGTATCCAGTAGACCAATTGCCTTGTCAGGTAACTGGCGAGCGGGAATGTAGCGATGCGACAGACGAACCGCAGTTGTCAGCGCTTCATCCATGATCCACACGCCATGGTGTGCTTCCAGTGTTGGCACCAGTCCACGTAGCATAGATACTGCAGTAGCCTCGCCTGGCTCATCGATCTGCAATACCTGGAAACGACGCGTCAACGCCGGATCTTTTTCAATGTGTCGCTTAAACTCGCTCCAGGTTGTCGCGCCAATGGTGCGCAATTTTCCTCGAGCCAGTGCTGGCTTAAGCAAATTAGCTGCATCACCGGTCCCTGCTGCACCGCCTGCGCCCACCAGGACGTGCACTTCATCGATGAACAGTACGACCGGGGCAACAGATGACATCGCCTCATCCAATACGGCCTTTAATCGCGCTTCAAATTCACCTTTCATACTGGCCCCGGCCGACAGTGCTACCACGTCGAGCGTCAGCAGACGAACCTGAGATAAAGCGGGTGGGACTTCGCCGCTGGCTATCGCCAGCGCAAGTCCTTCTACTACCGCTGTCTTGCCAACGCCCGCCTCACCGGTCAACAGTGGATTGTTCTGCCGCCTACGCAGGAGAATATCCACCATTGTGCTAATCTCCTGGCTACGTCCAATCACTGGGTCGATTTTGCCTTCCCGTGCCAGCGCAGTAAGATCAGTGGCATATTGTGCAAGACTTGCGCCACCTGATGTTGAGACCGATCCGCTAGCCTCTCCGGGTAATGCATCGGAGCGGGTAAAGTCGTCTGCATCCAGCGATTCGCTGGAGTTGCGCAGAATGAATTGCATATCGTTGGTCAGATGATCCAAGGCAATGCGATCCAGCCCAGGGATCATGGCCAACAATTCGCGACGTAATTCCATCGTGGTCAGCATGGCAATCAGCAGATGTCCGCTACGAATACCTGTTGCCGCACATTCGAGGCTGGAATATACCCAGGCACGCTCGATTGCCAGTTCAATGCAATATGAAAAATCAGCAATACTACTTGCACCCGTCGGCAACCGAGACATTGCTCGTTCCAGATCTCGCTCAAGTTGAGCAACATCTACTTCGAATTGCCGTACAATGATTTTAAAATCATTGTCAGTTTCCTGCGACCACAGCTGATTAAACCAGTGCACTAATTCAACATATGGGTTACCTCGTAACTTACAAAGCGTCGTTGCGCTTTCGATACTACGAAATAGAGTATTATTCAGCTTGCTAAAAAGGTTCTTCCTTGCGATGGCCAAATTTTCTTTCCTTCTTATACCTACAGCTGGTACTGGCTCATGTATTTCTGACGCCACGACCACTTCCCTTTTTCAATGCGCTTATTAAACAAGAGTTGATTATGAATACACAGATATTTTAATCGCCTCACTCAACAATAAGACATTTGCCCAAAGATTCATCTTAAAAAATGAGAAGAGAAAAGCATAACCAACTGAATAACAATGATAAATCAAAAATGAAATGTTTAGTTACAGTTATACCGACATCGTATTTGTTGTTTCTTTTGTTATTATCAAGCTTGAGGTGAAGAAGTTTGAGATAGAAGGAAGGGAGAATTTATTATGGCTAACAAGTCAATTAAAATAAAGTCCAATAATAGACTAAAATAAGCACCATCATTTACAGACTCGATTAATATATTTTCATAAATCAAACAGTCACCGTAGCGGTCCAGGGTATATCATCAGTGGAACATAAGTTTCTTGACTATTATAATAGAGAACTCACTTTCATGCGTGAAATGGCAGGTGAGTTTGCGGAAAAACATCCCAAAATAGCCAGTCGCTTGGGTATTCATGGTATTGATGTTGCTGATCCTTTTGTTGAGCGTTTAATTGAATCCTTTAGTTTTATTGCTGCAAGAACGCAGCTAAAACTGGATGCTGAATTCCCGGCATTTACGCAACGATTACTGGATGTGATTTATCCTAATTATAATGCCCCGACGCCCTCAATTGGCGTAGTGCAGTTACGCCCCAATCTCAAGGAAGGCGATCTGACCCTGGGATATGAAATACCGAAAAATAGTGCTTTCTTTACATCGATCTTCCCTGGAGAGTCCACCCGCTGTGAATTTCGCAGTGGTCAGTCTGTTCGCTTATGGCCACTCACTATTAGTGATGCCAGGATGACCTCCCTCCCCCCTGATTTGCCCAATCTGGAAAGTCACCAGATAGATCTGAATGCACTTAAAGGGACATTACGTTTGCGGCTGCAGATTCAGGAAGGAATGACTTTTTCAGAACTGACAGATCTGACTTCATTACCCATCTATCTCAGTGGCGACGAGCGGATCGTGTCACGTCTGTTTGAACTTTTGCACAGCGGCCATCAGGCAACAATTTTGCGTCATGCTACCGATGAGGGCTGGAAAGATACTGTTATTCATCGGGATGCGCTGCTGTTCGATGGTATGTCAGTCGAGAAAAGCCTGCTTCCCGTTAACTGGAACATTTTCCATGGCCATAATCTGGTGCACGAATACTTCGCCTGCCGCCAGCGATTCTATTTCTTTACTCTGAATCATCTTTCAGCGGGCATAAAGAACAACAACACCCGTGAACTTGAAATCATTATTTTGCTGAACCAGATACCGCAGGATCTGGCGGGACATATCGATGTCGAGCGTTTTCAGCTTTATTGCACTCCGGTTATTAATCTGTTCCCAAAGCGGGTTGATAAGCTCGAAGTCAAACGCAACAGCAACGAACTGCACATTGTTCCTGACCGCAGCCGCCCTCTTGATTATGAGATTCACGCCATCACCCGCGTAACAGGTCAACAGGCGGAACATAATAAGGAAGTCACTTTCAACCCTCTTTTCCAGACTCGTCATAGCGATCGCGGTAACTTTGGGCGCTACTTCTCTTTGACGCGCAGGCAGCGTTCGGGTAACCACCAGCATCAACGAAAGTATCACTCCCAGACGCTCTATAACGGGACAGAGGTTTTCCTGTCACTCGTCGATCAGCAGGAAGCTCCTTTCAGCGATGATATTCGCTACTTGTCGGTAGAAGCAATGGTGACAAATCGCGATTTGCCACGCCTGATCTCACGAACCGGGCAGTACGATCTGACGATCTCCGACGCTGCGCCTGTACATGGCGCGAGGTTTATTTCACCACCCAGTTCACCTCGTGCGCCATTTGTCGCCAGTGAATCGGCCTGGCGGTTGATCCGTCAGCTTAATTTCAACTATCAGCCTCTTTCAGATCGTGAGCATGTCGCCGGAGGGGAAGCCTTTCGTCAAATGCTGGAACTTTTTGTCGATAACACCGATCACGAGGCGCTGTCCCAAATTAGCGGGCTTGTCGGGTGCGAAACCGTCCCGGTGGTGCGCCGTTTACCTGGGAACGGGTTGTTGATGTATGGCCGTGGCGTCAAATGTACGCTAACCGTCGATGAGGAGAATTTTTCTGGTGTAAGCCCCTATCTCTTTGGGCTGATCCTGGAGAACTATCTTGCCCGTCACGCCTCCATTAACGTGTTTACCGAGACAGAATTACGCACCATTCAGCGCGGCGTCATTGGCCGCTGGCTGCCGCGTCCAGGACGCAGAGGGGCCTTATGAGGGAAACATCTGCTTTGCCGGAAATTCTCGCCAGTTGGTGTCATGAGGAAACCCCATGGGATAGCGGCTTCCTGGGGCTCATGCGTGCACTCAGCGCCCGTAAGCAAGCACTACCGGTCCCAGGAACCGCGCAGCGCCCGTCTCAAGAGTGTTATCGACTCGGTCAAACCGCACAGATGGCCTTCTCTCCGCGCGAAATAGCCAGTCTCGACGTTAACAGTGACAGGCTGACAGTTCAGCTTTTTGGTCTGGGAGTTTGGGGCCCTCAAGGTGCCATGCCTTTACACCTGTCAGAGCTGGCATGGTCCCGTACTGAACAGCATAACGACCAAACACTCACTGATTTTATTGATATTTTTCATCACCGAGCGCTGTCTCTTTTCTGGCGGTCATGGTTTATTTCTCAGGATACGGCCTCTCTGGACAGAAAAGACGATGAGTCTTTCTCGTTTTATATTGCCAGCCTGGTGGGTCTGGACACGGCTGAACTCGGCCATTCATTACTTCCCGTTCACGCCCGCCTGGCTTCTTCTGCGCATTTGATCCGCGAAGCCCGGAATCCTGAAGGGCTCACGGGGGCGTTGCACTACTACTTTGATATACCCGTCACGCTAGATGAATTTACCCCGCAGTGGATCCGTTTTGCGCCCGATGAGACAAGTCAACTCGGCCAGCCAGGTGGCGCTTTACAGCTTGGCGATGGGGCTGTTCTGGGCGAAACCGTACAGGATTGCCAGCATAAATTCCGGCTCACGCTCGGTCCCCTGACGCTTGCGCAATACATGCGTTTTAGTCCCTGGGGTGAGGATCTTCCGGTGCTGTGTGAGTGGGTCAGAAATTTTACAGGCTACGAGTTTGCCTGGGACGTACAACTGATTCTTCGCGCCGACGAAATGCCGGAGGCCACGCTGAATGGCAGCCACCAGTTGGGCTATGCCAGCTGGCTCACGCGCACCGATCACACAGAGCCTGTCTCTGGCATGAGTTTCGAACCGGAACATTACCTATTCTAACCACCGTGGGACATGGTCCCCACGACTGCACACGATGGAGCGAGCAGCATAAATGGATTATTACCAGCATCTTCTTCAGCCAATTCCTGGTCCTTCCCCCTGTGGTGAAGACCTTGAATACGATCCGGCTTTTGTATTACTTCAATCACGGTTACAACCCCGGCTTGAAGCGGAATACGGTCAGTTCGTCGAAACAGCGAACCCGATTAACTGGGCCGAAATCGAACGGGACTGCAACGCTTTGTTGGCAAAATCTCGTGATATACGCCTGCTCATCACGTTGATCCGTTGCCGTCTGCGAATAATCGGTTTGCCCGCGCTTAATGAAGGTTTCCAGGCGCTGAGTGCATTATTGCAGCAATGGCCTAATGAGCTTTACCCCCTACTGCACGATGAAGGCGAGTACGAACCGCTGATGCGCGCTAACGCGCTGAACGAACTGGAAGATCACAGCGGACTGCTTAACGATATTCGCCAACACCCCTTACCGAAAGCGGTCGGTACTCAGTGTCTCGTCAAAGATATTGAACGCGCTTTGACTATCCCGCGGGACGAGAGTGCGCTTCCTGAAGCAACCGTTCGTGCCATGCAAAATGCGTGGCGTGACAGCGGCGATGACGGTATTGCCTCACTCATGCAGGCCCGTTCTCAGTTGCAAAATCTTGCTTCATTGCTGGTGGAATCATTAGGAGACAGTGCGCCTACCTTTTTGCCACTGATTCGTCTACTTGAATTCTTCACCGGCGCCTCTGCCACGCCTGTCGTCAGCATTCCCGAGATCGGTACGGAAACACAACCTTCGCAACCAGAATCGAATACCGACGACAACACTCCTGCGGCTCTTTCATCACCTGCGGTATTACCACCACAAGTTATGCAGCCAAAAGCGATAGACAGTCGGTCTCAGGCGTTTGCAGCACTCAGGGAGATCCAGGCCTGGTTTATTGGTGCAGAACCCGGCAGCCCCGTCATTTTGCTGCTGGATTTTGCCATCAAAACATCAGGGAAGACATTTAGTGAACTTCTGCAACTACTCCCGGTGGAGATCGTTGCCCATTTAAATAATGCGGGGAAAGAATAATGAATTATCGTATTGGATTACTTTCTGTTTGGTTGCTTTTTACCGCCAGCGCGGGGGCAAACTGCTCCCTGAGCCCTGAGTCAGGCCAACCGGCACCGCATATCTTTGAGGTGCCTGATATGACCATCAATGTGGATGCCGATCAAGCAGCCAGCACCACAAGCCCTATTAAACGTTACGACACTGATGTTGCGGGCTACAAGGTTGGCTATATCGACTGCAATAACGGCGAACTGTACGGCAAAAGCTCAATTAACTTGACTGCGCAGGGAGCGGGTTATCTTTTCCCAACGAATATTCCCGGCGTTAGCCTCAAAATCATGTGGAATAACGGTCAGGGGGGGGGCTACAGCACCGGACAACTACCTACCGTGGGCAACATGGATTTTCATGGTTCTCCTCTCGGTTCGTGGGTATACGACGACAAATCGTTATACCGGATAGAGGTCTACAAAACCGCCGAAACGCTCAACCTTAATTCGCAAGGCGCAAATATTGTTATTACTCCCAATAATTATGCCTACAACTGGGTGACCAGCGATTCAATAAGCAACGCGGCACAAATATTGCATTTTAATACAATCCAGATTGTCAGCACCCCATCCTGCACCTTTGAGGGCAGCAAAACCGTAGACTTTGGCACCGTCACCGGAGACATGCTTAACGCCAGCGCCGAAGTCGAGAAACCACTGGATTTTGCGATTACCTGTCGTACTGATTATGGCACTTATTCCACTACTGCATCGATCTCAAGTGACAGCGCCTCAACCGATAACAGTTATATCAAAGTGAAAGACAGCAGTGGCGCAAGCGACGCACTGGCAATCCGCATTAAGGATGGCACCGGTAAAGATATGCTGCTGGATGCATCATCAGGCGAGACTATCAGTAGCACCGTAAGCGCCCTTCCCGCGCAGTTCAAATGGAAAGCAACGCTAATGTCGCAGCCAGGGGCGACTAAACATCCTGCAGAAGGCACATTTGTTGCTCACGCGGAAATTCTGTTGCAGGTGAAATAACACGACTCATGACCATGATGACCCAAACACAGACTCTGTTTATCAATATTGCCAGTTATCGCGACCCGGAACTGATTCCAACGCTTCGGGATATGATCGCGACGGCTCGCCATCCGCAAAATTTGCGCATTGCTATCTGCTGGCAGCATGATGATGAAAATGTGACGTTGTTTACCGAAGCGGGAATGACGCAGACAGGTTCAGAAACCCAGGGCGATGAGTCGGTCTGGCGTTTTCTCTGGCACGGTGCGCAGATAACTATCGTTCCGGTACATTATTATCGTAGCCGGGGTGCATGCTGGGCTCGTTTTATCGCTGAGCGTTTCTTCTCAGATGAAGACTTTACGTTGCAAATTGATTCGCACTGTCGTTTCACCGAACACTGGGATCACAGCATGATCGAGATGCTCAACGGTCTCAAAATACTGAGCGCAAGACCCGTGCTCTCAACCTATCCACCGGCTTACGATCCGCTGGAGGAGGCCGTCGAAAAGCGTGGTGAATTCGCCAGCCGTCTTATCTTCCGTGAATTCTCCAAAGAGGGGTTGCCTATGCTCTCCTCTACCCCTCTCAACAGTGAATCTCCGGTGAGGGGAAGCTATCTCGCTGGGGGGTTTATCTTTGCAGAAGGCAGCTTCGTGAAGGACGTTGCCAACGATCCTAACATTTTCTTCGCCGGCGAAGAAATTGCGATGGCGGCGCGCGCTTACACTCATGGCTACGACATCTACACGCCTCATAAAATCTTACTTTGGCACTATTACGGTCGTCGTAAGGAAAATAAGGTCTGGGGCGATCACAACGGCGAAGCAAAAACCAGCGGAGAAGTTGAACTGGCCTGGTGGGAACGTGATGCGATCTCTAAAAAGCGCATCCGAACCCTTTTCGGTCTGGAAGATCAGCCAGTGGATTTAGGCATTTACACTCTGGGAAAAGTACGTAGTTTGTATCAGTTTGAACGCTCAGCGGGGATCGACTTTAAACGACGCGCGGTATTACCCGAAGTCATCGACAATACCAAACGCAGCGTATTTTTGCCCGATGAGTGGCCGGATGATGTGGAGTGGGCACAGCGATTAACCTCGCCATTTGTCAAATCATTGCAGCTTAAAAAAACGGATACTGACGCTGCCATAGCAACAGCCAGCTGGTGGTATTTGGGTGTTTATAGTTCGACTAATCGTCTGATGAATGAAAAGAAATTCAGTCAGGCGGAAATGACTACCGCGATAGCTGCATCCAGTCAGGAAACGTTCTCTCTTAAGGTGGATTTTAGTACCTCGGGCACGGAACATCCGGCGGTGGTGCGTCTCTGTCCCTTTGACGATCTGAGCGGTTGGGGTGCTGTGGTGGAGCAAACATGGTAACTGCTATTCACCAGGTTCGATCTATTCTTGGAGTGGATGCGCTATTGACCATGGAGGGTATCATTCCCTCCGTGTCACTGTTTCGTACCATGATGCGCCAGCGGATAGTCCAACTTGATGCTACGCTGGCTGCGAGCGATTGTCCGGAGGAACAAAAAAATCGATTTTGCGCCCTGCTTTGCCGCCGGATCGACACTCATATCGCGGACTCGCTTGCCCGTAATCATCAGCACTCCTCCGTCGAAACACTGGAACAAGAAAACTATCCCGACAGGGTTTTGGAAAGTGAATCTCAGCTCATGAATCAGCTACTTCACTCCCAACATTCGCTGGTGGTTGCCTTATGCCATGAGCTGAAAAGTATGCAGATCGCACGGACCAAACCCCCGACCATTGAGGTTGAGAAAACGCCGCTGCCACAGGATACGCCCGCCAGCCATCCTGAGAGGAAATCGTTGCCTGTTCTGGTCTCTTTGGCTTTCGCCATCTGTGGACTGTTTCTCTTGTGGTTCTGTCTGAAAATATACTGATATGCTGAAACTCAATTTTTACGCCTTTCTGATTCTGATGACAGCTTCGCTGTTGCTGGCAATGGGTATTTATTCCCATCTGGCATGGAATGCGCTGTTTTCTGGCTTTGCCTTACTGTTTTTAATCCTCTGTGTGCGAGCTTTCATGCAGAGAAGCCAATCGCCCTGCGAGCCTCATTGCGATCAACAGGATCCACACATTGTTGAGAAACAAATTTATCTGGTCACGGGCCCCTATGTTAGCCAGTGGTTTTCCACTCAGCGCAAAGAGATGCTGCAACATCCTGTCACCGGTGCACTGTGGATTGGCGCCGTCACACAAGGAGACATCGTCAGGCAGCTGTCACAGCTCAATGCAGCGCAGGAGCACCTTAAGGTAACGCTGTTTTTCCCGTTTTTTCCTGACGGACATGATACAGCCGCGCTGGCGATAGAATCGCTGCGAGCATGGCAAAAAGTCCTCCAGTCAATTGTTGTCGCAAAACCCCTGCCATGCATATTTGCCCTGTATTTCCGCTGCAGCGAAGAGCGTTTTGTACATGATCCCGATCGCGCGATCTGGCAAGAAACCCTGACTGGCGAGCAAACGCTCTCAATGATGTCAGTGGAAAATCTGATTTGTCAGAATGAAGACGAGTCTGCCTTCCTGACGCAACGCAAGGCGATGCTCTTAATGCTCTGGCAGTGGATGAATGAAGAGCAAATTTTATTATCCCTTAACGCGACATTGACTCATGCTTCATCCTGCCTGACACGCGTCATGGTTGCGGATTACGGGACTGGTTTTAACCGGCACGGCGCGTGGTCTCGCTGGCTGGAGGATAATTTCGCGATTCTCCCGGCGCTGACAAATTCGAAAATTTATCCACCGCTTCCGGAGTTCCCGGCCACGGTGATATTACCGACTGTCAGATCCATCCCTGCCCCGCCACCACCGGTACGCCACAGTCCTACTGTAGGGTTAGTATTTACCGCGACGCTATTGATTGCCGCCAGCATGCTGTATGCCCGTTATCATGAGCAACAGCGTGCCGATGACCTCACCGGTACGATAACGTCATTGCGGGACGTTCCAGCCGAGAATATCACTCAAACGTTTACCCTTATCGACAAGCTCGGTGTGCAACGGTCATCGCTTGAAACCTGTTCGGCACACCTTTTCTTTCAGAACTGGGGATTTTCTCAGTGTGGGGGATTGCTTGATGTCGCGGATAAGCAGCTGGATGAGTACAGCCACTGGACAGTCTTTTCTTCAGCCAGTTCGGCGTCTCTGTTTGCTCCCGGCAGTGCTGTGATAATGCCAGGGCGTGAAGACCGCCTGCAACCCATCGTTACACTTATTGAAAAAAACCCGACTATCTCATTTCTGATCGTGGGTCATACGGATAACAGCGGCGACGAAAAAAACAATTTACTGCTTTCTGAACAGCGTGCGCGGGAAGTCCGCGACTGGCTGTTACATCATACCCATGCCGCCGAGCAACGGTTTGTGCTGAAAGGTGAAGGTGATTCCTACCCGCTGGCCAGCAATTTGACTCAAGCCGGTAGAGAGATGAATCGGCGGATTGAAGTCTATCCTCTACACCCGACTCCCATTAACGTTAATGAGCATAATTTTTAAATGAAAACTCCGAACTACACCATTCTCGAAGGTAATTTCCTGAGCCAGGCTCCGGTGCTCGATCGCTCAGTCAATATTCTGATGTTCAGAGATCCCGACGATAATGAGTACAACATTATGATTAACCGGGCAACACTGGAAGAGGAGCAGGAAATTGAAGCATTTTGTGAAGCGCAAATTGAAGAACTTCGCAATAAATTACCTGGCTTCCAGATGGACGGTAAACTACTGAAAAATGAGATTGGTCCGGCGCGACTACCGGTGGTGCAGATTGCAAATCAATATTTACAGGATGGACAAAAAGTACGCCAGGTACAAACGGTCATTAAACTGCCGTGGCACGCTGTAACGAATCATAATGGTCGTGAAGTATTGATTTTTACTCTTTACTCCATGCAGGAGTTTTCGGACCATCAGCGCAAGCATTATGTGCAGATTATTAATACGTTCCAGCCAAATAACTCCCTCTAATCGCAAATAACCCATGATTTTCATGGGTTATTACACTTATCAGAGACAGAGGGTCGATCTTTCTCGTCCCTCGTTACACATAATCATTGTGGCGTACTGATAAAGCTCTGTTCGTTTCGACATACCCATTTTACGCATAGCATTTCGGCAGTGTGTATTCACTGTTTTCTCAGAGCATTCAAGAACATTTGCAATATCTTTCGGGCGATATCCCTTACCGCAGTAGCACAGCACTGTATATTCTGCACCTGAGAGCTGATGATATGATTTAATCCCAAGGCGCTGATACACCACTCTCTTATCACACTCGAAATAAGGATAGTGAGTCATCATCATAATTTTTTCTAGCTTTGCATTAATCTCACTTAGATTCAGCGTATTACATACAAAAGGAATGTCTAACGTCTGTACCGTTTGTTCATTTTTTGGATAAATTATGCTGGCAACATTCTGTCTAAACACGATACCACATGCTTTACCCTTCACAATTTTACTATCAGGCAAGGGGTTTTCGAAACGACAGAAATGAGCAAGCATCTGATAAAGACCAAACTTATAATAATAATTATCAGTATATACCTTAATATTGTCCATCGCACTTTCCATAATGAGCATAAACCTTCAAGAAATTCCATTTAAAGAGAGCCTCTATTACAGCCCTGTTACATCTTAATCATAATTCACATCAATAAAACGGAGTCATGAATATATTTGTGATATATATTTAAAAAATTGACACCATGATGTATGCAATCTATTTAACGCAACCGCATTAACAAGATTATGATAAGTGGAGTGATATTTAAGAAGTTACAGCCTACGCCCGTTTAATTTACCACTTATAGCCCCAAGATTATAATATTATTTTATGTACAGCGTAAAATAAGAATAACACACAAAGATATATCTTCTATCAAACTATAAGATAGAGTGCCATAATGATTGTAACTAAAATTTTTCCCGGAGCACTGGATTAGCGTGAACGTTTTAGAGAGTGAATTAACAGGCGGGGAATAAGATTCAGCAGTGGCGCGGGGATAAAATCACCATTGCTCAAGACAAAGTCAGGGGAAAGGTCAATTTTTCAAAGAGTAAAATGAATACGAGCTATTTAGGGACTAACCGTGTATGGTAGCAGGCCATTCACACAGGAAATGCCTATGTCCGATCGCAAAGATGGAAAAACCCGCCGAAACTTTCTGATTAAATGCCCTTGCCCGAATTGCACGAAAGACTCTGAACACAGCTACACCCGCGTTCAAAAGGGGTCACTGCTGGTCTGTCCGTACTGCAGCACGATGTTCAAATCCAACCAAAAAGTCTAACTTCTTGCCGGACATCACTCGCAAATTAACTCACGTTCGTGTGGGTTAATCAGAGCGAGACGGATGGAAAATGATTCTCTGCGATTCTGACTACTCAGGCTCAGGCCTTCATCGTGGTTGCAGACTCGCAGAGGTCAAAACAGGTTAGTCGCGTAAAATAACGTTGCCCGCAGCCGGACCTTTCGCACCATCTTCAATGGTGAATTCCACTTTCTGCCCTTCAAACAAGGTTTTGAAATTATCACCTTGCAGCGCAGAAAAATGGACAAAGATATCTTTACTTCCGTCAACAGGGGAAATAAAGCCAAAACCTTTATCTTCGTTAAACCATTTTACTAAACCAATATTTTTTGCAGACATATAAAGCTCCTTTTTCTGGCCTCTCGGCAGACAAAATCTGTTGTACAGGAAACGTCTGGCATTCAATGATTAGACTCAAAAGGAGGGGATATCAGCGATAACGCCTGGTGATGAGAACTGCTTAGTGAAATGTTTTCAACGGCTCTGTATAGCGAATGAACTGTTCCATTAATGCACGGCAAGTGATAATAAGCAATGTTTATTTTAGCCTTCCCAATCTGGCACACCAGGAAAATATAATACTGGCTAAATGTGTCATTACGCGTATAGTCATTCAGCATTATTTACAGCAAGGATTTTATTTGTCTCGAAAAATGACAGGAATTGTCAAAACCTTTGATTACCACAGCGGCAAAGGCCTCATTATTCCCTCCGATGGCCGCAAAGATGTTCAGGTTCATATCTCTGCCTTAAGCTCCCACGATCCAGAAGCGCTTATCCCCGGTATCCGCGTCGAATTTTGTCGCGTGAATGGGTTGCGAGGCCCAACGGCTGCTAACGTTTATCTCTCTTAGCGTGACGATTTGGGTCGCAGATTTTCATCAAACATCAGGCGTGCTCTACCCGACTCTGCCTCACGGAGCGGTTCCACCTGATACTCGCAAATCCCTGCTTTTTCCATTCAAGCTCCTGCGCGTTCAGCTCGCGAAGGGCTTTGGCGGGGCTGCCAATTATCAGGTTATTGACCGGCATCTCAGCGTTGGCCTTCACAAAGCGACTGCCCCCAAAATGCTCTTTTCGCCAATCACTTCTTCAGCCACTTTCCGTTAATACCTTTTACGTACTCACCAGCCTGCGCCCGGGCAACTAATTTTTGCCCTGCCATTTTTGCCACTTCGTCCACCGGCAGATTATTGCTGTCGGCCAGTTTTTGATAGCTTTCGCTGCGCGCAGCGTTGATCTGGCTGACCAGTGCCAGCGTTTCTGCATCCTGACGCAGCGGAGCAATATAGCCATTCAGCGTTTCGCCAACCCGCCCCTGCGCGCGCGCTTCATTCAGGGTAATGGCCTGTGTTTGAGTGCTCATCCCCAGCAGCAGTACGCCCATTGCAAAAAGTCGTTTCATGGCATCCTCAGAACAGATCGCTTCGCGATTTCAGCAGCGTTTCTACGTCTTTATCCACTTTAATATGGATCTCATGCTCAATTTTGACGTTCATGTTAATGGTGATCGGCTCTTTTGGGGCCGCCACTTCGATGCGCGGCGTGCAGCCTGTCAGCATCGCGACCATGACCACGCCCAGCGCGCCTGCCTGCTTTTTCATCGTTGTTCCTCACATTCCTTGCCTGTCGGACAGCGGGCATCCGGTAACGCCGCATGTTGCTCAAGCCATGCCTGTAAATTGTCGCCGTAACGCAGACTGCGCCACAGCGTAAAAAGATTTTCTTCGTGGGTATAATTGAGGTTCACGGCGTTGCTTTTACCGTCAACGCGACTGATACCGCTGATTGCCGCCTGCATGGTCAACACCCCTAAATTATCTACATTGATTTTCGTCCACGAGCGAGAAATTTCCATATAGCGAAGCCAGTTAATCGCCACGCCCGCCGCCATATTGTCTTTGACGATGGCATCCGCCGTGTCTTTGTCAATTCGCAGGGTCATCGTGCCGGGGTTGGTCAACCAGCCATCTTTTATAATCCACTTTTCATTTTCCAGCCAGAACGGGAGCGCCCCGCTTACCGGGCCGGACATCGCAAACTGTTTTGGATTGACGGCGCTGATCAGTTCGCTGGAGGAAATATTTTGCACCCGTAACAGAGCAGGATCGTGCTGGGGCATCCGCAGTTGTTGCAGGGTAATTTTGCCGCCCATCACATCAGTGCTGACGTTTGTCAGCAGCAGCGGTTGCTCTTCACTCCACGGATAGTTGCCCTGCAAATCGGCCGTGATATTGCGCGCAGTAAACTGGTTGATCGCTTCGGCGATGCGTAAGGTGACCGGTCCGCGCGTGCCCAGCGACCAGGTGCCCTCGCTAAAGCGGAACGGCAGGACAAAATCCACGCCGTTGATCTGGTTATCGGGTAACCAGGCGCTGCCGTTCTTAAGGACACCGTGTCCACCCGCTTCGAAACCCTGGTCTGCCGCCGCAGAGAAGGCCACCTGCGCGTAGAGTTCGCCATCGCGAAGATTCATTTTCCAGTCTGGCGGAACGAGCGGCTGAAAAACGGTGAGTGACTGTTTTGGCCACCAGGCCTGACCGCGCAACCGTTCACCATCCCAGCGGCCGTTGACGCGTACAGGGCCAATGGCCCCCGCATGCAGATCGCCTTTAAACTGAAAGAACGTCGGTTCACGGCCATCGACGCTGAATTTAAGCGTGGACGCCGGTAATACGCTGCCGCCCGAAAACGATGTCTGCCCGGCATCCAGCGATAACGCGCCGCTATAGTGCGGATGAGTTTCGTCGCGCTGCCAGCGCACCGGCTGATCCAGCACCAGCCGCGGCTTGCTCATCAGCATGGTTCCGTACTGCAGCTTATCGAAACCGGTCGCCAGTTCGGTAAGCTCAATCACGCTGTCGCGCCATTCGCCTTTCCCGGCGACATCCCAGCGTGCGCTCATCGGCGTGAAGTTCCCCTCTCCCCAGTAGCGCCACTGCCATAGCCCCGAGTCCGGCAAGAAGTCGTTTGCCTGTCCGTCCAGATGCAGCACGAAATTCCCCATCTCGTTTTCATGCGCTTTAAGGATCGCCTGCAGGCGACCATCAACCCCCTTTTGCGAGAGCTTTACGCCCGCCAGTGGCCAACGAATTTCATCAATATTGAGTGAGTTAATCACCCTTCCACGCGAGCGCAGCAGCGCGCCAGGCTCGAACGACAGTTGTGGATCGACGAGGCTACCCGTCAGTTGCCCTGGCAGGATCGCATAGAGTATCAGGTCGCCCTGTTTGGCCTCACCCGTAAGCTGTAGCGGCATCGCGCTGTTTTCCATGCTCAGTTTGCCCGGCCCGACGGTGAGCACCGCATTCCCTTTTCCGGCATCCCCCTGGGTTAATACATTTAACCGCCCGCTGATCGTGGCCTGTTCCAGCCCCTGCTGCCAGTTTTCAACTTTCACGCCTACGCGGCCGCTCAGCGGCAGTCCGGAAAGCGCTGCGTTCCAGCGCCCGTCGCTCACGGTCAGTTGATCGGCCGTGAGTTGCCACGGTAAATCGAGCAGTGGATCGGGGTCATCACGAGACATCACCACCAGCTGGCCCCGGTTTTCCTGCCAGTCGAGTTCGGCATCCACCAGCGCTGGCAGTTGTGGCACGTTAAAGGTGGCCTGAGCGTGCCCCTTCACCGGCGCACCGTCCGGTATCACTGGCAGGGTGAATTCGCCCGTCAAAGCGATCGGCTGGGGGCTATCTGGCAGGCGAAGCTCAAACTCGCTCAGAGTCAGCTTTTGTCCGCGAAGGCTTCCGCGCACCTTCACCTGTTCGCCCTGATAGGTGATTTCCTGCGCCGATGGCGTCAAAGAGACATTGAGTTTGCCCTGCCACTGCTGCCACGGAGTTAACGTTAAGCGATCGACCGTCAGCCAGGTATTCGGCAACAGCGACTGCCATTCGGCGAGCGTTTTTGGCGCAGTATTGGCGTGTTCCGCTTGCGGTAATTGACTTAAGCAGGCGGTATTGAGATCCAGCTCGCCCACGTCCAGCTTCCAGCGGCTGGGATGAGAGACGGTGGCATTTTTCACTCGGGCAATTTCACAATCCTCAACCAGATAGCGAAGATCGGGAATCACAATATGGTTGCGATGCACACGCGGGCTCTCTTCAAACGCGATACGGGTCCCGACTGGCAGCCAAATCCCGGCAAGGGTTGGCAGCCACTGGGCAAGCGTCATCAGCAGCGTCAGCGGCAAAAGAATGAACAATAGCAGTAGCGCAATTGCGGCTTTGTATTTACCCCTCATGGGCAGTTAATATCCTGATTTAGCGAAAAAATAAGCCGACAGTGCCCGTCATTGTGGCATGTTTAGCCAGTCAGTTGAAGTAAACGCCCTTTTTAAGGATAGATGTATTGGCTGCGGATGGTGAAGTTTTAACAATAAATCATTCATATAGTCACAATAATTCAATGGGTTATGCTATACATTCATGCGCCGAATAAGAGTGGGCAGCATAGACAGCGCACGATGCAGGTTTTCCGCGAGCGATTACCGGTCGCCACAATGAGTCACCAGAAAACGTCCCTTTTGTGTCGCAGCTTATAATCAGGCAACGAGTTGCTTTATCAGGGTTCAGTAAGCGATGTTCGCGACAGCTCTTCAAGGCGAGCAGTCTGAAAGTTGAATATATATTCATCAGCAATCAGAACGTTACAGCTAAATCCTCAAAGTTTGCTTATGATATTTTGATCACACAGTATATAGACCATAATAAGTGAAGTTGGGCTTACTGAATAACGACAGTAATTTCATTCTGAAAGGATGTACAAAACCATTATAAGAACGCTCTAAAAACCTTGCCACATTTAAAACCAAAGACAATATTTCGGTTAAATATATATTTATCTCCTCGTTATAATCGTTATTATCATTTAACAAAAAGCCCCAAAGCGGGGCTCAATATTATTATCAGTTATCAGGATTCATTTTTAATGATTTGCCACCAGCGTTGAGCTTGCAACTTTTGGTTTTAATGAATACATGCCTCCGTTAAGAGGATCGACTAACAACCAGCCAATCAGGCTTCCGAAAACAATGTTCCCGCCAATATACCAGCCATTTACAGAGTGAGTAATTGGCAGCGTATTCGAACCGTAACCCTCTTTGGTAAACGTGATTTGATAATCTTTCCCACCAAAATAGCTGCCATCTGATTTATCCAGTACGACGTTCTGCGGGGTGGTACCGGAAGTAATGAGCATTCCATTTTCGTCTTTAATTTCAAATTTAGCACCTTGAGGATTACTGTTAACCTGTACAGTTTGCGCGTTATCACCGATAATAGTTGCGCAACCGGTCAATCCAAACATCCCTAAAAAAAAGCACAAGACAATTAATTTTCTCACAAACACCTACTGTCCTAATAATATTTAGCCGAGATTAGCGGGCAGACAGTAAATGCCATTAATGTATACAGCAATGCGCAAGATCAAATAAAAAATTCGGAAAGAGGCATGATTCTTCGTTGGCGGTTCTACTGGATAAGATTTCGACTGCGTTGCATATTTTTTCGAAAATAACGCTTTCTTAACATATTTAGCCATTCAAACGCTCTTTGCTCTTGTTTTTCATTCTCTGTGTCAATCCTGTCGTATCGAAACTTGTTATGCTCTCCCATCAGATGTTAACCCTTTCATTGCCCACCATTTAGCTATGGATTTAACCACCTAATTTATGGGGCTAATCAGGATTAGACTGGCAGTCTCCGCAAAAACTCAGGGAGCATGCTAACCGCAAATGCTGGCGGCAAAGCCCCAGAGGTAAATGCATACATATGAAAACTGTTTAGTTTGAATATCATAGAAATTATGGTTACAGATGCTCTAGAATTATTCATAGAACTTATTGAATTCAATAATATTTTATAAATTGTAAGATTATTTTAATCATGCTAACGTGAATGCAAAATCACTGGAGAAAGTCTTATGAAACTCGCGGTATATAGCACAAAACAGTACGATAAAAAGTATCTGCAACATGTTAACGAGTCTTACGGATTCGAACTTGAATTTTTCGACTTTCTGCTTACCGAAAAAACCGCTAAAACGGCCAACGGATGTGAAGCGGTGTGTATCTTCGTCAATGATGACGGCAGCCGCCCGGTTCTGGAAGAGCTGAAAAAGCATGGCGTGAAATACATCGCGCTGCGCTGTGCGGGTTTCAATAACGTCGATCTGGATGCAGCCAAAGAGCTGGGTCTGAAAGTGGTACGCGTACCGGCCTATTCTCCGGAAGCGGTCGCGGAACACGCCATCGGCATGATGATGTCGCTAAACCGACGTATTCACCGCGCCTATCAACGCACCCGTGATGCTAATTTCTCTCTTGAAGGTCTGACCGGCTTTACTATGTACGGTAAAACCGCCGGGGTCATTGGTACCGGTAAGATTGGCGTTGCCGCCCTGCGTATTCTTAAAGGTTTCGGTATGCGCCTGCTGGCGTTTGATCCGTATCCGAGCGCGGCAGCGCTGGAGCTGGGCGTTGAGTACGTCGATCTCCCGACTCTGTTCTCGGCGTCAGACGTGATTTCTCTGCACTGTCCGCTGACCTCGGAAAACTACCATTTACTCAACCAGAGTGCGTTTGAGCAGATGAAAGACGGGGTGATGATCATCAACACCAGCCGCGGCGGCCTGATCGATTCGCAGGCGGCAATTGAAGCCCTGAAAACGCAAAAAATCGGTGCGCTGGGGATGGACGTTTACGAGAACGAACGCGATCTGTTCTTTGAAGACAAGTCCAACGACGTGATTCAGGACGACGTATTCCGTCGCCTCTCAGCCTGTCATAACGTTCTGTTTACCGGGCATCAGGCATTCCTGACCGCCGAGGCACTCATTAGTATTTCTGAAACGACGCTGGATAATTTGCAGCAGCTGGCAAAGGGCGAAGATTGTCCAAACGCGCTGGCATAATGTGTGACATTAAAGAAAACCGGGCAATTGCCCGGTTTTTTCATATAAAAAGCTTATTCACTCAGCCCGCGGTTTTTGAGCATCGGTTCAATGCGTGGGTCGTGGCCACGCCATTCACGGTATAACGCTTCCAGATCGCTGCTGTTCCCGCGCGACAAAATCGCTTCGCGGAATTTTTGCCCGTTTTCACGCGTTAACCCGCCCTGTTCGACAAACCACTGATAGCCATCGTCCGCCAGCATTTGCGTCCACAGATAGGCGTAATACCCTGCCGCGTAACCGCCGCCGAAAATATGGGCGAAGTAGCTACTGCGATAGCGGGGTGGTATCGCGGGAAGATCCAGTCCCTCTTTTTGCAGCGCTGCCTGTTCAAAGGCGTCAACATCACCGACCACCTCCTGCGCGCCAATACTATGCCAGTTCATGTCCAGCAGCGCAGCACTGAGCAGCTCCGTCATGTCGTAGCCTTTATTAAACTGGGTCGCATTGAGCATTTTCTCACGCAGGGCATCCGGCATGGGTTCGCCGGTCTGATAATGACGGGCATAATGAGCATAGACCTGCGGATGGCTGGCCCAGTGTTCATTAATTTGTGACGGGAATTCGACAAAATCACGAGGCGTATTGGTGCCGGATAAGGTGGCAAAACGCTGATCGGCAAACAGGCCGTGCAGGGTATGGCCAAATTCATGGAACAGCGTGATCACGTCATCCCAGGAGAGCAGCGCCGCCTGGCCGTTGGCCGGTTTTTGATAGTTACAGACGTTATAAATGACCGGGCGCGCGGCCAGCTCATGCGACTGCTCCACGAAATTGCCCATCCATGCCCCACCGCCTTTGGAATCTCTGGCGAAGAAATCACCGTAGAACAGCGCCATGCCTTCCCCGGTATGGTCAAAAATTTCCCAGACGCGCACATCCGGATGATAAACGGGAAGATCAAAACGCTCGACAAAACGAATCCCAAACAACTGGCTCGCCGCCCAGAACACGCCATCACGCAATGTGGTATCGAGGGCGAAATACGGCTTGATTTGCGACTCATCCAGCGCGTATTTCCCCAGACGAACACGCTCTGCGTAAAAGGCCCAGTCCCAGGCTTGCACGTTAAAACCGCCCTGTTCGTCGTCGATCGCTTTCTGGATATCCCCCTGCTCAAGCGCGGCGCGCTCGCGGGCGGCCGGGACGATGCCGCGCATAAATTTCAGCGCCGCTTCGGGGGTTTTCGCCATCTGATCGGCTGTGCTCCAGCTGGCATAGCTGTCGAATCCCAGCAGCTGTGCCCGACGCGCTCGCAATTGCGCCAGGCGACGAACAAGCTCACGCGTATCGTTTTCGTCCCCTTTTTGGGTGCGGAACCAGCCCGCTTTAAACAAATTTTCTCGCGTTTGTCGGTCCTGCAAAGACGCAAGCGCCGGTTGTTGAGTGGTATTCAATAACGGGATTAACCAGCTTTCAGCCAGTCCTTTTTCAGCGGCGGCCTGCGCAGCGGTGGCGATCTCATCAGCAGATAATCCCTCCAGCTGATGCGCATAATCCACCACCAGCCCACCCGCTTTATCTGCCGCCAGAAGCCGCTGGTTAAACTGACTGGTCAGGGACGCGGCCTCGGTATTGAGGGTTTTCAGCTCGGCTTTCTGCGCATCACTGAGTCTGGCACCCGCCAGAATAAAGTGCTGATGCATCTCTTCCACCAGACGACGCGGCTCGGCATCCAGCGATTCGCGCGCCTGCCACACCGCATCGACGCGGGAAAACAGCGCGTCATTGAGCCAGATATCATTCGATAATCTCGCCAGCTCGGTGGAGAACGCTTCGTCGAGCTCCTGCAAATAATCGTTGGTATGCGCCGACGTCATGGCAAAGAACACACTGCTGACCCGGGCAAGCATCGCGCCGCTTTTTTCCAGCGCCAGAATGGTGTTATTGAAATCCGGCGCGGCAGATTCGGCAATAATGGCCTCTGTATCGGCATACTTCTGGCGTATCGCCTCGTCAAACGCCGGACGATAATGGCTGTCTTCGATAAGATCGAAGCGAGGCGCCTGATAAGGCAGCAGGCTGATTTCAAAAAACGGATTAGCAACCGACATCTTTTACTCCTGGCATAGTGTTATGCCCCCAGAGTAGGACAGCCAGCAGTGGCCTGCAATCCTCTGCATACGTTGGGTAACAAAAGTTGCCTTAACGAGGAGCCAGATGGCGTGCTATGGTTGTAAAACACAAAAAGCGTTGAGGAACAGTGAGATGATAATTTTAGTTACCGGGGCAACGGCGGGTTTTGGTGAAAGCATCACGCGTCGCTTCGTCGCCAATGGGCATAAAGTGATTGCAACGGGTCGCCGTCAGGAGCGTTTGCAGGAGCTGAAAGAGGAGCTGGGCGATAGCATTCTGACCGCGCAGCTCGACGTGCGTAATCGCGCCGCGATTGAAGAGATGATTGCTCATCTGCCCGCGGAATGGCGTGCCATTGACGTGCTGGTCAACAACGCCGGTCTGGCGCTGGGTCTGGAGCCTGCGCATAAGGCCAGCGTCGAAGACTGGGAAAATATGATCGATACCAATAACAAAGGCCTGGTGTACATGACTCGCGCAGTCCTGCCTGGCATGGTGGAGCGTAACCGCGGTCACGTCATCAATATCGGCTCAACGGCCGGTAGCTGGCCTTATGCCGGCGGTAACGTCTACGGCGCGACCAAAGCCTTTGTTCGTCAGTTCAGCCTGAATCTGCGTACCGACCTGCACGGCACGGCGATCCGCGTCACGGATATCGAGCCAGGCCTGGTGGGCGGCACCGAGTTTTCTAACGTCCGTTTCAAAGGTGATGATGCCAAAGCGGGCAAAACCTACGAAAACACCGAAGCCCTGACCCCGGAAGATGTCACCGAGGCCGTCTGGTGGGTGGCGACGTTACCGAAACACGTCAATATCAATACCGTTGAAATGATGCCCGTCAGCCAGAGTTTTGCTGGTTTAAGCGTTCATCGCGGATGATTTTCCCCTGCCCGGCCTGCTGGCCGGGTATGGGCTGCCCCTCGAAAGAATGGTAGTATGATCAGGTTAACTCTCTGAGAAATCATAACCATGGCCGCTGAATCGCAACTCAATCCCACACAGCCTGTTAACCAGCAAATTTACCGCATTTTGCGTCGCGATATTGTGCATTGCCTGATCCCGCCCGGTACGCCGCTATCCGAAAAAGAAGTGTCGGTGCGTTTTGACGTTTCTCGTCAGCCGGTTCGCGAAGCTTTTATTAAGCTTGCCGAGAACGGCCTGATCCAGATTCGCCCGCAGCGCGGCA
Source organism: Enterobacteriaceae bacterium RIT714 (assembly GCA_009668015.1). GTDB lineage: Bacteria > Pseudomonadota > Gammaproteobacteria > Enterobacterales > Enterobacteriaceae > Enterobacter. The sequence goes on along the minus strand of WJYB01000001.1, from coordinate 360,272 downwards.
GCTACGTGAATAAAATCTCGCTGTCACAGGTGCGCAATGGCTGTTTTGTCCGCCAGGCCATTGAATGTGCCGTGGTGCGCCGTGCGGCTTCCCTGGTAGACGATCATCAGTGCTATTTGCTGGAACAGAATCTTCATCAGCAGCGTATTGCGATTGAGCGTAAACAGCTCAATGACTTTTTCCTGCTCGACGATGAATTCCATCAGAAGCTGGCGCAAATTGCGGATTGCCAGCTGGCGTGGGATACCATTGAAAATATCAAAGCGACTATTGACCGGGTGCGTTATATGAGCCTCGATCATGTCTCGCCGCCAGAAATGTTGTTACGCCAGCATCATGATATTTTTGCCGCGCTCGAAAAACGCGATGGCGAGAGTGTGGAAAAGGCGATGACGTTGCATCTTCAGGAAATTGGCGAATCGGTCCAGCTTATTCGCCAGGAAAATAGCGACTGGTTTAGCGAAGACTGATCTTTATATTGCATCCCGGTAGTGACCGGGATGCAGGAAAATGATTAACGAACCACTAATACCGGGATTTTTGCGTAGCGAATAACAGATTCTGCATTAGAGCCCAGTAAATGTGATGACATTCCCGGCGTTTTCGACCCAATAACAATCACCTCGTAGTCATCTTTATTACTCATGGCGATGATTTCGTCTCGCACATTGCCAAAGCGCACTTCGATACGAATTTTGTCTGGCGCAATATCAAATAACCGTTTTAATTCGTTCATTTTTTTCTCTGACTCGGCAATCATAAACGTCTCAAACTTTTTAATATCCGAGGCAAATCCGCGCAGCAGGGAGCGACTGCTGACAGGCAGGATATTCACTAACGTGATGGTGGCATTATCCGACCTGGCCAGAAACTCCGCATGACGCACCGCTTTGTCACTCAGGTTCATCTCAAATACATCAACAGGCATCAAAATCTTCTTATACATAAGCCTTTTCCTCTTTCCGATTCAGGCGTCTATTATCTGCATTAAGAGTGACACCCGTATCTGAAACGGATATTAAACGGTCCCAGGTAGAAACTATCAATTAATGAAAACAAATGTCTGCTTTGTCAATTACCGTCTGAGGGAGTCAATACGGTTAAATTTTCAGGAAAAAAGTGTGAGTTTGATCAAAAACAAAAAAATCTTCTCGCGGGAGGCGTATTTATGTCTTCCGTCAGCGGCACAGCTGTTATATCGCCGTGATGTGGTATTAAAGAGGAGAAATAACCATGATGACTTACGATCGTAACCGCAATTCCATTACCACCGGCAGCCGCGTGATGATTAGCGGTACCGGGCACACGGGTAAAATCAGAGCAATCCACAGCGAAGGCCTTGATGCCGCGCAGGTTCGCCGCAACAAAACGGTGGAAGTGGAAGGCTGTGAAGGGAAATTTGCGCCGGTTGAACTGATTCGTCTGGGTATGCACTAAGGGCCTGAAATCGCATGCCGCCGCGAACGGCGGCATGAAAGGGATTAATACTGTGCGGCGTATTGAGCGACGGTGGATTTCGCCCCCTGCTCCAGCAAGGTCATGTAGGCTTTCATGACCGCCTCTACAAAGGTCGCTTCCAGCGGTAGCTCTTTGCCGAAAATCGCCTCGATACCCAACAACGTATGAACGCGGCGTTCTCCTTCCTGACTACCGTTCACCGCCGTCTGAATGTCGGCCAGCAGCGGATCGCAGACTTCAATCGCCTTCCCGCTCTCATCCACCCCACCCACATAGCGCATCCAGCCCGCGATGCCGAGCGCCAGCAACGGGAATTGACGCTGATGCATCAGGTGCCAACGCACAGAATCCAGCATACGTTGTGGCAATTTCTGACTGCCATCCATCGCAATTTGCCAGGTACGATGACGCAGAGCCGGATTGCTGTAGCGCGCAATCAGCAGATCGGCATAGCGAGCCAAATCGACGCCTTTCACCTTCAGAGTCGGAGCCTGTTCCTGGAGCATTAAGGCGTGGGCGGCCTGACGATAGTGCGCATCTTCCATGCAGTCATTGATATGCTGGTAGCCCGCCAGATAGCCGAGATACGCCAGGAAAGAGTGACTGCCATTTAACATGCGCAGCTTCATCTCCTCGAACGGGATAACGTCTTTCACCAGTTCCGCGCCTGCTTTTTCCCACTCCGGGCGTCCGGCAACAAAGTTATCTTCAACGACCCACTGACGGAAAGGTTCGCAGGCTACGCCAGCCGGATCGCGCACACCCGTGATCTGTTCGATTTTATCCAGCGTTTCCGCTGTCACCGCCGGGACAATACGATCGACCATTGTCGACGGGAACGTTACGTTCGCTTCAATCCAGTCGGCAAGTTCGCTGTTCACCGCTCGCGCATACGCACAGGTGACGTTACGCATGACATGGCCATTTTCCGGCATGTTGTCGCAGGACATGACGCTGAACGCCGGTAATCCAGCGGCTTTACGTCGTGCCAGCGCCTCGACAACCACACCCGGCGCCGATGTTGGCTGATGCGGATTTTGCAAATCGGCGGCGATCAGCGGGTGATCGAGCATCAGCTGGCCGGTTGCCGGTGCATGACAGTAGCCTTTTTCGGTAATGGTGAGCGAAACAATCGCCACCTGCGGCTCGCACATGGCCGCCAGCACGGTTTCCAGGCCGTCCACACTGGCGTGAATGGCTTTTTTTACTACGCCAACCACGCGCGCAGTCCATGCGTCGGCAGACATTTCAGCCACCGTGTAGAGATTATCCTGTGCGTTCAGATCGGCAATCTGCTGTTCGCCGCCAATCAGGTTAACTTCACAGTAACCCCAGTCGCTGCCTTGCTCTGCCGCCAGGATATCGGTGTACACCGCCTGATGCGCGCGATGAAATGCGCCAAACCCTAAATGAACAATGCGCGTCTTCAGGTTGTCGCGATCGAACTGAGGCAGCGTGGCTTTCGCCTTTAATAACCGGTTTTCCATGATTGTGACTCGTCAGATAAATAATGAAGCCAGATTTCGCTGCCCCTCATCAGCAGGTGGCAGCGCCTGATTACTACACCAACTAGAATGGTAGATGGCAGTAAAAATAACTGGTCTTCACCATACCGATCTGGGCTGTGCGGATATTGATTTATATTAACTTTCACCCAACTGGTGTGATATGAATTGAAAGTTGTGTGACAACTTTCAAAAAGCGGTCAGCAGGTTGGTGGCTAACAGAACGATTTACTTATGAATATTGCCCGAATGTGTAGCCTCTTTTGCATGGTGGCGATTACCGATTTTACCGTGCAACGGGCAGGCCAGAATAACGGATAGTGTAAGCGGGTGATCGCATCTCGCGATGCCTGGTTCCCATAGTCAATCTCATTATCTGCATGGGGACTGGTGCGCAGAAAGGCACTGACAAAAGCGCAGAATGGATGTTCGCTGCGCAGTTTGTCTGCCGCTCGCTCGGCGCAGGCGCAGATAGCCTGGTGCATCTGACTGTTCTTTGTTACTGGAAGAGTCCGCCCCGTACTTCTTTATCCAGTCGTATAGACTGTGAGTGTTGATATCGAGACGTGTTGCAACGCTGGAAACAGAATGGCCACGATCAACAACCTGTTTTTACGGCTCATGTATGCCTCTCTTTAAGCCATCTTAAATGACTCTGAGGTATCTGATAAACCTGTGGCGATTCACTGTTGGTGATGGTATCAGTCAGACTATGGCCCTCAGTTATCGGGGCTAAGTCCAGCAGCGAAAGCGGGATGTTTTTAGTATTCATATTCATTTCCTTGTCCCCGGCATCCGGAGGCGAATCTGTTATTGAGGAAATTACTATGATTGTTTTTTATTCCACGATAAACCGGGTTATGTTCGCTACTATGCGGACATAGATTCAACAATGCGCACGCTAATTTGGGTTATCGTATGACTCAGATCAGGTCTGCGGTCTTCGGACAGCCACTCCTGCAGAATGAACTAATGACTACCTGGAGGAGGTGTAATGACAGAAGAGCAGATTCAACAAGCCAGATACCATGCAGCACGCGATATAGCCCACCGTTGGTTCGCCTTCTTCGAAGGTGAAACAGAAGAGATCGCTGACCATCTCGATATCTTTTCTGAGGAGGTTATGCTGGTACATGGGGGAACATATTTGCTGGCGAAAGGGAAAGCGGCAATGTCACACTGGCTCCGTCATCTCCCGCATGAGAAAGGTTCACATGTTATCAGGCGGATACAGGTGATTCAGCAGACAGAAGATAAGGCCGATGTAAACATGGACATTGGATACCAGGCTGTCAGAGCTGATGGAGAAGTCGGTGGGGCGCTATCTGAATACCGTACAACGGTTTCTTTTGATGACAATCATAATGCGGTATTCACCTTTTTGCAGAAAACACCCCGCCATCCCAACCCGGATAACGTATTCCGTGATTCTTTCGCTGAAAACCGCTTACATTCTTTTATTGCTCGGTTGTCCCAGGGGCTGTTGCTCTCTTCAGATGAGGGCATTAAGGCGATAGTTCATGATGCAACTGATCGGGTAACTGGCTGTGAGCTATTTTCATTACTTAAAAATCTGAAGGCGACTCATATCCATGTGGAAAATATGGATACTGATGATCTGGCCTGTTCCCTGGCAATCTCTGCTCAGGAACGGATTTGGACATTGAATCTGGTCCTGACTGAAACAGCAGGCCGCTATCTGACAATCCGGCACGCGGCGCTGGACTTAAACGACTGACGGAAACTTATGCGCAGAACAGATCATCTAGGCGGTATTACGGCGTTTGTCACCACGGCCCAGCAAGGCAGCTTTACTGCGGCCGCAGAAAAACTGGGGTTGACCAAATCAGCTGTCGGGAAAAGTGTTGGTCGCCTTGAGGATCGTCTCGGACTGAAGCTGTTTCAGCGTTCGACACGCCGGCTCAGCCTGACACCGGATGGAGAGCGATTTCTTGCCAGCTGTCAGAGTGCGATAGATATACTCGAACAGGCCGAAGCTGAGCTGACATCGCATATCTGCCAGCCTTCAGGTCGGCTCCGGGTTGATTTACCGGCCGCATTCGGACGACAGCGAATATTACCTATCCTGCTCGATATTACCCGTCGTTACCCTGAACTGGCACTGACGGTGACATTCAGTGAGCGGCTTGTGGACCTTATTGAGGAAGGGATTGACCTGGTCATCCGCATTGGAGAACTGGCTGACAGTAGTGGTCTGGTTGCCAGAAGACTGACGACTCAAAAACTGGTTATCTGCGCATCACCTGATTACCTGCTTTACCAGGGAGAGCCTGTCAGTCCGGATGAACTGAGCCAGCACCAGTGTGTAGTCGGATTTCGTCGCAATCAGCCTATTTCCTGGCTGCTGAAGGAAAGTGACGGCCAGATCAGTCGATTTACGCCACCTCCGACACATGAATTTGGTGATGGCGATGCAATGCTTGCCGCCACCCTGGCGGGAGGCGGATTGTCACAGTTGCCTCTTTGGCTGGTCGGAAAATACCTTGAAAGTGGTGAACTGCGGGAGGTTCTGCCTGGCCATTCCGGAGGGGAAATGCCCGTTAGTGCGCTGTGGCCAAAAAGCCGTCACGTTGTGGATACGCTCGTTAAGGCTGCAGAAGACGGCCTCCTTGACTGATTATATCTGAACGTTTTGGGTATCAGACCAGAACGGATAGTCTGTATACCCTTTTTCATCACCACCATACATTGTCGCCCGGTTGACCTCATTCAGCGGCCAGCCATTTGCCAGGCGTTCAGCCAGGTCCGGGTTTGCAATATAAGGGCGTCCAAATCCAATCAGATCGGCTTTTCCTTGCTGGAGATATTCTTCGGCTCGTTGTTTGTCAAACCCACCGGCAATAATCAGCGGGCCGTCAAAGACAGCGCGAAACTTCTCAATAAATCCGGCTGGAATCGCCTGTTCACCAAGTGTTTGCTGATCACTCAGATGAACATAAGAAAGAGAACGTTTACTGAGTTCTTTCGCTAACAGCAGCCAGGTTTCCTCTTCGCCTTCGAAAGCATGCATATCAAAGAGGCGCCCGAATGGAGCCAGGCGAATGCCCGTTTTTCCTGCACCAATCGCCTGTGAGATAGCATCCGTCACTTCAAGCACAAAACGGAGGCGATTTTGAGGATTGGCACCACCATATTCGTCCTGACGGTTGTTTAACCCTCCATTGATAAACTGCTCCAGAAGGTACCCATTAGCGGCGTGGATCTCAACGCCATCAAAACCTGCCCGAATGGCATTTTTTGCAGCCCGGACGTAATCGCAAACCACATCCTGAATCTCAGACACTGATAAAGCCCGTGGTTTAGAAACAGGCACTGGACCTGGCTGGCCAGCTTCATTGCGGGCATAGCAGGTTGAATTTTCAGCTTTTACGGCGACTGAGCTGACGGGCGCCTGTCCGTCAATTTGCAGGCTATGGTGAGAAATCCGGCCAACGTGCCAGAGCTGGACGTAAATTTTCCCGCCTGCATCGTGCACAGCTTTAGTGGTCAATTCCCAACCTTTCACCTGTTCATCGTTATAAATACCGGGAGTAAAGAGATAACCCTGTCCCTGCACAGAGATCTGAGCCCCTTCTGTAATAATTAATCCTGCCGATGCACGCTGCTGGTAGTATTTTGCCGTCAGTTCGTCCGCAGTATCGCCCACTGTTGCACGTGAGCGGGTCATAGGTGCCATCACAACACGGTTTACCAGTGTGGTATCCCCAGCTTTGAATGGGGTAAACAGCTTGTCCATTTCTATCTCCTTCAAAAAAGAAACATAATGGTTGCCACGACGCCTTAAGGGAACACCTGTTTATTCCGAACAGATGTTCCATAAATTCTACTTTAAAGCGCAGGCTTCATGTCGTTCAGGGCAGGACCTGCTGTACCTGAAGATCTCTCCGGTGTTTCACCGAAATACTGATAAAGGCCATAAGCGTGAAAATAACACTGCTCAGAACTACGGACTGCGTGCCGAGATGGGCGATAAACCAACCGCCAGACAGGAACCAGGTAGTTATGCCGAGAACATACCCCCACCCTCCAGGCGGCTGGGGGTTAATCATAATGCCAGGCTGACCTGCCCACGAACAACGTAGCGGACTAAAGCCGTTATTTTTGGGGGGTGATTTTCGTCACTGAGCCTGTTTGAGCTTTATCTCCGGTCGTACCATACATAGACACCAGATAAACGGCACCATCAGGCGCGGCGGTCAGGTGGTTTGGCGTATCATCCATCGGGATATTAGCGACCAGTTTGCCGTCCTTGTTCAGAACAGCAACGGTTCCGCCTGCACGCGTGGCGGCGAAAACCTGCGACGTCACGGGATCCCAGACGACAGATACTCCCCCGGCACCAATGTAAGTATCCGCGAGAACCTTACCGTCCGCATCAAGAACCACGACGTTGTTCGTCTCCTGGGAAACGACGTAAAGACGGCCAGTCACCGGATCGCGAGCGATATCAGTTGCGCCTTGCGCCTGAGGTATTTTCACCGTCGTACTCTTGCCCGTTTTGAGATCAATCCAGCCCACCCAAGGCGTATCGCGACTGACGCCGTAGAGTTTCCCACCGGCACTGTCGAGGGCAAGGTCTGTACTGTAAAACGGGTCGCGGCCGCGGTTCGTCACGAACTCCATCTGACCGATATGTTCCAGCGTTTTGGTATCATATACCTCGATAAAACCGGTCAGCGCTGCGCTGACATAAGCCCGATTGTGGGCCTCATCAATAATCACGTCGCGTGGATGTACGACCGACCCCTCCGGAAAGACTTTCACGACGGAAAGGTTTTTTGCGTCATAGACGGTCACCGTCTCGGCAAGCGTGTTCGTCGTCCAGACATGATTATTGACATTATCAACACCAACCCCGAAGACACCAATCTGCTCACCCTTTTTGTCTTTAGGCAGCGTAGCCTCCGCTTCGACAGCCAGCGTTCCTGCGTTCAGTCTCATCAGGCGGCTACCCTCCTTCGGGCCGCGTGCGGAGGTCACGAACAACTTCCCGTCGGCCGAAACTGCCGACTGGTAAGCCCGCTCACCGACGGGAATGGTTTGCAGCCTGAAAGCCTCAGTATTTTTCGGGGGAACAACCTGGGACAATTTCAACATGACCTGCGAAACGCTCGCGGGATTTTGCGTGATAACAGTGAGTGGATGAAGGCCTGTTGCGGCATCGGTCGGAACGGTTAGCGGAATAGTCAGGTTTCCCTTCTCGTCGGCGGTCAGTGGTTTCGGTGTCAGGACTTCAGCACCATTCAGCATGGTGACAGTCGCGCCCGCCTGAAGACTCTTAATCGTTATAACCGTTTTATCTCCGGGCTTAACAGGAACGTCCCGTGACCCGGCACGGATACTGCCAGGAAAGGTCGTGGTGGCGGCAGCCCACTGGCTATCGGCGTATGCCGTTGTGGCCGTTGACATTGCAATGGCCGAGGCCAACAGCACTAAACGGATCGAAATTCTTCTCATCTTATCTCCATAAATTGTATTGATACTGCATCTCAACGCAGCCACACGTTATTCCCCACGCGATGAGTCTTACCTTCCGCCATGAGAAATATGTCTTTTTATAAGCGCATTAAACATACCACGTCGATGTAAATAATTATCATTACTATTTGAGTGGCATTTTAAATGCGGGGCGTTTGATGTATTGCGTGTGAACTCACTGGAGATTTTCCGGTAAGGGAGGTGGCATTGTGCCAGTAGCGGAAGCTACAGCATGTCAGGTCAGGTATCAGAAGGCAGGCTAAAGCTTGTCAGTAACGCTAACCTTTGCTCGCCGGCAGACATTGAACGGCGCGGCTTTTTGCAAAAATACCCGGAATGGCACGTCTTGCTTCTGAGCAAGAAACCGATGGTTTAAATTATCAGCCACTTCAAGCGCTTCCAGAGATCGGTTGACAAGATTCTTGATCCCTCTTCATATTAAGTAGTACTGTATATAAATACAGTTAAACAGGATCGACATCATGCAGTTCACCCGACCAACTGAGATTGCTTCCCCGATCATGCTCCCTCTCTTCTCTGAGAGAGTACCCTGTGGCTTTCCTGGCCCTGCGCAGGAGTATGTTGAGGACAGGCTCGATCTCAACACATTATTGATAAAACATTCGAGTGCGACTTATTTCATAAAAGTTAGTGGCGAGTCTATGCATGATGCCGTCTCAGATGAATTCACGGTAAAAGAACTTCGTACTCGTCCTGTTGTACAGTTAGTACCTCACAATCATGATGATGACCCCATTTCATCTCAACATGTAGATGAACCAGAATTATTTGGGGTGGTAGTCTTTACTATTAAAGCACATAAATAATTATGTTTGCCCTCGTCGATGTAAATAGTTTTTACACGTCTTGCGAGACGGTCTTTCGCCCAGATTTAAAAGGAAAACCTATTGTCGTCGTTTCCAATAACGATGGCTGCATTATTTCTCGCTCAGAAGAAGCAAAGTCCCTTGGTATAAAAATGGGGGAGCCTTTTTTTAAAATAAAAAATAACACATACAGTTCCAGGGTTCATGTATTTAGCTCTAATTATGCACTTTATGCCGACCTCAGTGAGCGCGTTATGCAGACGCTGACTGAAATGTGTCCTTCCATCGAAATTTATTCAATCGATGAAGCCTTTGTTAATTTATCGGGAGTGATAAATTGCATGCCCTTAGGTCACTTCGGTCATGACATGAGAAATAAAGTATTTAAAAATACAGGTTTAACTGTGGGAGTTGGTATTGCGCAAACAAAAACATTAGCAAAGTTAGCTAACCATGCAGCCAAGAAATGGCGTGGCACTGGTGGCGTTGTCGACCTATCAAATATTGATCGTCAGCGCAGATTACTGGCACTTATCTCGGTTGAGGATGTCTGGGGCATCGGGCGGAGAATCAGTAAAAGACTTAATTCAATGGGTATTAATACAGCACTGGACCTGGCTGAAAGCTCATTGTGGGTGATCAGGAAGCACTTCAATGTTGTGCTTGAAAGAACCGTTCGAGAACTTCGTGGTGAGCAATGTCTTGAACTGGAAGAATTTTCACCAACAAAACAACAGATCATCTGCAGTAGATCCTTTGGCAATCGCATAACTCAGTACTCAGATATGCACCAGGCCATTTGTGCCTATGCTGAGCGGGCGTCAGAAAAACTACGCAATGAGCGCCAATTCTGCCGTTTCGTTAGTGTTTTTATTCGAACCAGTCCACACGCAGATAATGAAATATACTATGGAAATCAAGCTTCCATGAAGCTATTGACTCCGTCTAATGATACCCGTGACATTATAAATTCAGCGACGAATTCCCTGGGGAAGATATGGATTGATGGCCATCGATATATGAAGGCTGGTGTTATGCTGGCTGATTTTTTCAGTAATGGAGTGGCTCAGCTAAATTTATTTGATGACAATGCCCCAAGAAAAAATAGCGCAGCTTTAATGGAGACTATCGATAAGTTGAATAACTCTGGAAAAGGAAAGATCTGGTTTGCAGGTCAAGGCATCGAAAAAACCTGGGCAATGAAGCGTGAGATGCTTTCTCCCGCTTATACAACCCGATATTCAGACTTACCTGTTGCGAAGTGAAATTATTTTGTTCTGTTCCCTGTGATTAATAACGCCATAAGGATGTGCCAAAGGAAAGATTGTGCCGGCTGAACTGGCTTCCATCAACTCCAATTAGCAATGAAAAGCCCTCAGGAGCGGCCAGCCAGATTCAGGTCTTTTGTTGCAAATACAAGCCTCATCTCACGCCTCAGACCATCAGTAATAAAATAATGTGAACAGCACAGGATTAATTAACGTTTCTCACCCTTCAGATCGTTGTTGGAGACCACCACCACGGGTTTGCCTTTTATATCCGGGCGGAACACCGTTTCACAAGACGTATAAAAGCTGTTGACGTCGGCTAATGCAAACATCGTCATTTATGTGACTTCACTGAAAATGTCACCACACCAAATATTTCCAGCTCTTCAGCATTCTGAAAGGTGATGGGCGAGTAGTTGTGATTGTGCGGGACTAACTGCAAATACGGATGCGTGCGCAGTTCCTTCACCGTAAACTCACCGGCCACGGCGGCAATGACAATATCTCCATGGCGGGCCGACAATGACCGATCCACAACCAGAAGATCGCCGTCGCCAATGCCAGCGCCCGTCATAGACTCTCCGCTCACTTTAATAAAATACGTGGCGCCAGGATGGGCTATCAAGAGCGTATTAAGATTAATCCTCTCTTCAACATAGTCCTGAGCCGGGCTGGGAAAGCCACCGGGTACCCGCTCAGTAAAAAGTGGCAGGGAGACCGGTGAGACACTCTCTGTAGGAAGGATGAATCGCATGATACTGCACCTCTGTAACTGTGTTTATATACAGTATCTAAAATTAACAGCGAAGATCAACAGGTCACGTGCGGCTTAATCTGAACACATTGAAGTCAGAAGAGATTTAGTTTTTCAGGGAGCACGCCAGGGTATTGTGTACGATGATTCTCCGCCAACACAATGCACGCGAAAGCATCTCCTCTGGCGATGATCTGCAGAAATTTTGTCGCGATCGTGCCGCTAATTCCCGCTAAAATTCATCGGATACTTATTAACCACTTCGTGATAGGATGAAGCTCATTCATTGAAAGGTTCATCCTCATGTCTCTTATCGATTATGCAATGAAGCTTATCGGTGGTGCATCGACCACCACTGTCACCTGCCCTGTTTGTGGCCAACGGTCATCTCACCCCACCTCTAAAATTCGGCTGAAGCAGGCCATGCTGTGCCCTGGCTGTAAGGCGTTGTTCGTTACACCGCGCTGATCTCTGTCGCGCGCCCCGCCAAAATATCGGTGTTCTATACTTAAGAAAGATACCAGCAGCTGTTAAATCCCTGATGCCCCACACCCATCCTGAGAGAACGTTTCTGATCTGATTTCGCAACTGCTCCTGCGCGTTCATGTCGCACCAGAGCAATTCTATGAATATGAATCTTAAAAAGTGGCGGAGCCGCTCCCGTTCACTGCCGCCGACACCCGAGCTGTTACCGCCGCTTCAGGCCAGCGAATCCTCGGTTGAAAACAGTTTTAAAGCAGAGCTGTTTTCGACCGCTCAGATGGAGCGCTACGGGCAAAAGCTGGCGCGTTCGCATAAATTGTCCCCTGACAAATTGCCCTATTACCTGCTTAAACGTCTCGATAATAATGAAGCGGTAATCACGCAAAACTGCTACGTACTCAATGCCGGCAAAAAAGCGAGCATTATGCCCGCCGGTGAGTGGTTGCTGGATAACTACTACCTGATTGAAGAGCAGATCCGCATCGTCCGCCAGCACCTGCCAAAGAACTTCGGCAAAGGCCTTCCGGCACTGACATCGCCGCATTGCTGTCCACGGATTTATGATATTGCCGCCGAAGCCATTGCTCACGGAGACGGACGCTGGGACGCCACGAATCTCACCAGCTATATCACCGCCTATCAACGGGAGACACCGCTGACGCTGGGAGAGGTGTGGGCGCTACCCGGCATGCTGCGGCTGGCGTTAATTGAGAATCTGCGTCGGGTCAGTATCGACGTCGTCAAAGCCCAGCAGGAGCGAAATCTGGCCGATAGCTGGGTCACCCGGATTTTTGAATGTGCGGAAAATACCCCTGCCGATTTAATCATGGTGATCGCCGATATGGCGCGCTCTCGCCCGCCGCTGAGCAGCGCCTTTGTGGCTGAACTGGTGCGCCGTCTGCAGGGGCGCGGCACTATGCTGGCGCTGCCGCTGACCTGGATTGAACAGCGTCTGACCGAACAGGGCGTCACAACCGATATTCTCATTCACCGTTTCAATCAACAGCTGGCCGCCAGCCAACTGTCGGTAAGCAACAGCATCGCCGGTTTGCGGTTACTGAGTGAGACCAACTGGGCTGATTTCGCCGAAGCCATGAGCGTGGTGGAACAGACGTTGCGTGGTGATCCCGCAGGAATTTATCCGTTGATGCACTTTGATACGCGCGATCACTATCGTCACGTCATTGAGGTGCTGGCCCGGGATAGCCACTTTAGCGAGCCCGAAGTGGCCCAGCGCGTGCTGACGCTTGCCCTGCAATCGGCCCCCGACACGCCCGGCGCCCATATTGGTTATTATCTGATGGGTGAAGGACGTCAGCAGCTGGAAGTGCTGTTGTCGGCTGATGCCTCACGTCTGATCCGCCTGCGGCATAGTTTCAACCAGATCCCGCTGGTTTCCTGGCTTGGCAGCCTGAGTCTGCTGACCACCGCGACAACCGCCGGGATCTTGCACGCCACGGGGCAACAGGGAATGGGCTGGCTGCTGATACTGCTCGCGATACCGCTGATTGTGGCGATCAGTCAGTTGATGAGCGACCTGCTGAGTGAGGCAACCACCCGTTTTCGCACTCCGCGCCCGCTGCCGCGGATGGATTTTTCGACCGGGATCCCACCGGCAGCCGCGACCATGGTCGTCATTCCCTGTCTGCTCACCCATCGTGAAAGCATCAGCAAACTGATTACCAGCCTTGAAGTTTGCTGGCTGGGTAATCAGAACGATCATCTCTGTTTTGCGCTGTTAACCGACTTTGCGGATTCGGTGCAGGAAGACAGGCCGGAACACCGCGAGCTCCTCGAATGGGTCATTTCACAAACCCAGGATCTCAACCGACGCTATCCGGCCAGCCGTCCGCGTTTTTATCTGCTCCACCGCGCACCAGAGTGGAACTCGACTCAGGGCGTGTGGATGGGGTATGAGCGTAAACGCGGTAAACTGGCGTTGCTCAACAGCTGGTTGCGCCATCCCGCGACACAGTTTTCGACCGTCGCCGATATGCCTGCCGACCAGCTCCCGGTGGGCATTAAATACGTCATTACCCTCGACAGCGATACCCTGTTGCCGCGTGACACCGCGCACAAGCTGGTTGCCACCATGGCGCACCCGCTCAACCGACCAGAGTATGATCCTGTGCGTCAGCGAGTGGTGAAGGGCTACGGAATTTTACAGCCGGGGCTGGCAGAGGAGATGCCTCGCAACGGGCAAGGGCGCTACGCCGCCATGCGCAGCGGTATTGCGGGGAATAATCCGTATTCGATGATGTCCTCGGATATCTATCAGGATCTCTTTGGCGAAGGGTCGTTTGTCGGTAAAGGGATTTACGATGTCGATATGTTTGTCCTCGCCACGCAAAATACCTGTCCCGAAAATCTGGTCCTCAGCCATGATTTACTGGAAGGATGTTATGCGCGCTCGGGGCTGTTGAGCGAAGTCTTACTCTACGAACAGTATCCGAATAATTACCTGTCAGACGTTGCGCGCCGCACCCGGTGGATCCGCGGCGACTGGCAGCTATTGAACTGGCTCAAACCGCGGGTCCGCAGAGCAGATGGCTCAGACGGTAAAAACCCGTTATCCGCCCTCTCTTACTGGAAACTATTCGATAACCTGCGCCGCAGCCTGGTGGCGCCGTCCCTGATGGCGCTCCTGTTTTGCACGCTGCTGTGGGTGCCCAATCCCACTTACTGGCTAGGCGTCCTGGCGCTGGTGTGGCTATTGCCAACCGTGCTGGCCGTCGCCTACGATCTTCTCAATAAGCCGACCCGGCGCCCCATCGGGCAGCATCTGCTACTAGTGATTGCCGGTGCCCTGAAGCGGCTTTCCCGCGTCGGGCTGAATGTGATGACCCTGCCGCATGAGGCCGGATACTCGCTGTACGCCATTGCCGTGACGCTATGGCGTCTGGGATTCAGCCAGCGCAACCTTAACCAGTGGGCCAGCTACAGTCCTGATAATGACCAGGCAAAAACCTCGCCGATCCGCTTTTACCGGGCGATGTGGGTGAATATCGCCAGCGGGGTGGCATTAAACGTGCTGACCGCGCATTACGCACCGCTATTTTCGGTCATCGCGTTACCCGTCAGCATCGTGTGGTGCCTGGCACCGCTTCTGCTGAGCTGGATGAGCCGTCAGCCCGCCCATCACACTTTTTCGCCCAACAAAGAACAGAAACAGCTGTTGCGTCAGACGAGCCGCGAAATCTGGGCATTTTTTGAGACCTTTGCCACCGCCAAAGAAAACTGGCTGCCACCGGACAACTATCAGGAAATACCGCAGCGGGTCGTCGCACACCGCACCTCTCCCACCAATATCGGCCTCTCGCTGATGGCTAACCTGACAGCCTGGGATTTTGGCTATATTCCGTCTGGCGAAGTGTTACAGCGCGTGACGCTCACCCTCGATTCGCTGGATAAAATGGAGCACTTCCGGGGCCATTTGTATAACTGGTATGACACCCTCACTCTCGCCCCGCTCAGCCCGCGCTATGTCTCAAGCGTCGACAGCGGCAATATGGCAGGGCATTTATTGACCCTGCGCGAAGGGCTGTCAGCCATGCGCCATCAGCCGGTATTAAACAGCGCCCAGGTGCTGGCCGGACTGAACGATACGCTCAGTATTCTGGAAAAATACTGGGGGCAGAATGCGCCGACGGGGTTGCGGCTTTTGCGCAAGCACTGTATTAACGCCAGCGCACTCTCCCCGGCGCAGCTGTTTATTGAACTGAAACAGATGCGCACCCAAAGCAACCATCTGTATACCTTATGCGATCACGAGGACAAACGGGCTCTGCGCTGGATCGCCCATCTCCAGCACCAGCTGGTTCTGCTGTGTAATGAATGGTCGCATCTGCTTGGCTGGTTAACCGCCGCTTATGATGCGCCAGAACTGCCGTCGTTGAGCGCGATTGCCCGGGAGACCTATCGCGGCGAAGGCACGCCTTCGGCATCTGCGATTGCGCTGGCACGCCAGCGACTTAACATCATCACCGAACTGGAGCAGCGGCTGAACGCACATGCGCGGATGGATTTCACGTTCCTGTACAGCGAGGTGACCAGCCTGCTCAGCATTGGCTATAACTGCGACAGCAATATGCTGGATAAAAGCCACTACGACCTGCTGCCATCCGAAATTCGCCTCACCAGTTTTGTTGCCATCGCAACGAACCAGCTGCCACTGAAAAGCTGGTTCGCGCTGGGAAGACTGTTCACCACTATTGATAACGAAACCGCGCTGATGTCCTGGAGCGGGTCGATGTTTGAATATCTGATGCCTAATCTGGTAATGCCCACCTGGCCCGGTAGTCTGCTGGACGAGATGAGCCAGTCGGCAGTCATGCGGCAGATCCACTGGGGGAAAGAACGCGGCGTACCGTGGGGCGTATCCGAGTCCGGCTATCACGCCTTTGATGTGCAGCAAAATTATCAGTATCAGGCGTTTGGTGTGCCCGGTCTCGGCCTGCGTCGTGGGCTGGCGGACGATATGGTGGTGGCCCCATACGCCACGCTGCTGGCGCTGATGATTTCTCCGCAAAAAGCCTGCGATAACCTGATACGGCTCGAAAAAAACGGTGCGCACGGTGAGTATGGTTTTTACGAAGCGCTGGACTATACGCCGTCGCGCCTGGCCACCGGGCAGTTATACGCCGTGGTGCAGTCGTGGATGGCCCACCATCAGGGCATGGCATTTCAGGCGCTGGCTCATGTGTTGCTTGACGCCCCCATGACAGACCGGTTCATGGCCAGTACGGCCTTCCAGTCCGCAAGCCTGCTGCTGCAGGAACGTGTGCCTGATGCCGTCGATCTCTACAGCCCGCGCCGTCATTTTGAGTCACATGAAGGGAGAGTGAAACCGGTTCACTACGAACCGCGTGTTTTCACCGGTGCAGACAGCCCGACTCCGGAGGTTCAGCTGCTGTCTAACAGCCATTACCACCTGATGATGACCCATACCGGCGGCGGTTATAGCCGCTGGAACGATCTTGCCCTCACCCGCTGGCACAGCGATACCACCAGCGATAACTGGGGCGCGTTCTGCTATATCAGCGATCCCCTCACCGGCGAAGTCTGGAGCAATACCTGGCAGCCCATGGGAGAGGCCGACAGCAATGACGAAGTGATATTTACCGATGCAGGCGCGGAATTCAAACGCACCCTCGGCTCGCTGAACGTCAAAACCCAGGTTGTGGTCTCGCCTGAAGACGATATTGAATTGCGGCGGGTCACCCTGCTGCATCGTGGCCGTCAGCCGCGCACCATCGAACTGACCACTTACGCTGAAGTGGTGCTGGCTCCGGCCTCCAGCGATCGTGCGCACCCGACCTTCAGCAATTTGTTTATTCAGACGGAGCTTATTCCCGCGCAGAATGCCATTTTGTGCCACCGCCGTCCGCGAGCGCCGGGCGCACAGAACCTCTGGCTGTTCCACATGCTGGTGGTGCACGGCGATAGCCAAAAGAATGTCTCGTTTGAAACCGATCGCGCGAAGTTCCTCGGGCGCGGCAAGCGTCCGGCAGACGCGCTGGCGGCCGGTAAAAGCGGGCCACTGAGCAACACCTCGGGATCGGTGCTGGATCCGATGCTGGCGATCCGCCAGCCGATCACCCTGCAACCGGGACAGCCGGTAACCATAGATATCGTTTATGGCATCAGTGAAAATCGTCAGCGCAGCCTGGCGCTGCTGGAAAAATATCGCGATCACCCTATCGCCGATCGCGTCTTTGAGCTCGCCTGGTCACACAGCCTGGTGGTGTTACGCCAGATTAACGCCAATGAAGACGACGCCGCGCTGTTTAACCGGCTTGCCAGCGCGATTCTTTATCCTTGTCAGGAGTTGCGCGCCGAGAGCCAGATCATCAGCCGCAACCGTCGCGGTCAGTCCGGCCTCTGGGGCTGGGCGATTTCCGGCGATCTGCCCATTGTGCTGCTCAGCATCACCAGCGAGGAGAGCATTTTATCCATCACCACGCTTATCCAGGCGCACCGCTACTGGCGGCTAAAAGGGCTGGCGGTGGATCTGGTGATCCTCAATGACAGCCCCGGCGGTTATCAGCAGACGCTGCAAAACCAGATTATGGATCTGATTTATGCCTGGTCTGAAGCCAGCCTGCTGGATAAATCGGGCGGGATCTTTGTCCGTAACAGTGAGCATCTCTCCGCCGAGGATAAACTGCTTTTGCTGAGCGTGGCGCATCTGTGTCTTGATGACCGGGCCGGTGGACTGAATGAACAACTCGACCAGCGCATTCACACCTTAAAAACGGTACCGAGACCGTTTATTGCGCACGTTGGCGCCGGGGAAAATCAACATATTCCCTGGAAGCCGGATACCGATCAGCTGCTCCATTTCAATGGTCACGGCGGTTTTTCTCAGGATGGACGGGAGTACCAGATTGTGCTGCGGGAAAACGAGCCGACGCCCGCCCCGTGGGCCAACGTGCTGGCAAATCCGGTCTTTGGCAGCGTGATCTCGGAAGCCGGACAGGCCTATAGCTGGTATGAGAATGCCCATGAATATCGCATAACGCCATGGGAAAACGATCCCGTCAGCGATCGCAGCGGAGAGGCGTTTTATCTGCGTGACGAAGAGAGCGGCGCGTGCTGGTCGCCCACGACGTTACCGGTGCGCGGCCAGGGAGATTATCTCTCCCGTCATGGTTTCGGCTACAGCGTTTTTGCTCACCGTGAAAGCGGCATAGACAGTGAACTGACGGTGCTGGTCGCCGAACAGGCGCCGGTGAAGCTCGCGATCCTGACGCTCAGTAACACCTCCGGGCGCACGCGTAAGCTCTCGGTGACGGGATATGTAGAGTGGACGCTCGGCGAGTCACGTACGTCATCGGCTCTGCACGTCGTCACCCATGCGGCCAGCGTCACAGGCGGCTGCGGCGTGATGGCCAATAACTTTTACGGCAGCCACGGGAGCGGACGCACCGCCTTCTTTGCTGTCACGGGGGCGCACTGTTCGCTGACCGGCGACCGCCGCGAATTTCTCGGTCGCAACGGTTCCCTTCAACAACCAGCGGCGATGCATTTGCGCTGGCTGTCTGATAAAACGGGCGCCGGACTTGATCCCTGCGGGGCGGTACAGTCAGCGGCCACGCTGATTGATGGCGATCAGAAGACGTTTATTTTTGTGCTGGGTACCGGCGACGATCCGGCTCAGGCCCACGCGACGCTGATGCATTATCTGAACGAAGATGTCGCCCGCGAAGAGCTGAATAACGTTCATCGCTACTGGCACAAAATGCTCGATAAAATCGTCGTCAGCACGCCTGACAGCAGCGTTAATTTGCTGGTGAACGGCTGGCTGCTCTATCAAACGACGGCATGTCGCCTGATGGCGCGCAGCGGTTACTATCAGTCCGGCGGTGCGTTCGGTTTCCGCGATCAGCTGCAGGACACGCTGGCGCTGAGTCACGCAGCACCGGACCGCCTGCGCGACCAGATAGTGCTGTGCGCCTCGCGGCAGTTTATCGAGGGTGACGTCCAGCACTGGTGGCATCCTCCGCACGGCAACGGCGTGCGCACGCGCTGCTCGGATGATTATCTGTGGCTGCCGCTGGCCGTCTGTCACTATGTGGAAATCACCGGCGACAGGCACATACTTGAACAGCATATTCCGTATCTGGAAGGCCGCCAGCTCCAGCCTGGCGAAGAATCCGTCTACGATACGCCAGTGGTCAGCGCAGTCGAAGAGACGCTGTGGCAGCACTGTGTGCGAGCCATTCAGCATGGCCTGCAGTTTGGGGGGCATGGTCTGCCGTTGATGGGCGCGGGCGACTGGAATGACGGGATGAACCTGGTGGGTATCGAAGGCAAAGGCGAAAGCGTCTGGCTGGGCTTCTTCCTGTACGACATTTTGCATCGCTTCGCCGCCCTTGCCGAACAGCATCAGGACGGCAATACCGCGTTGCTGTGCCGAACGCAAGCGTCGCGTTTGCAGAAAAATCTTGAGGCTTCCGCCTGGGATGGCGAATGGTACCGACGTGGATATTTTGACGATGGGACCCCGCTGGGTGCAAAAGCGTCTCAGGACTGTCGGATTGATGCCATTGCGCAAAGCTGGTCTGTGCTGTCCGGCGCGGCCAGCGAGGCGCGCAGCACCCGCGCCATGCAGTCGCTGGATAAACTGCTGGTAGATAACGATGCCGGGCTGATTAAGCTACTCACGCCGCCGTTCGATGGACACGGACCTAATCCGGGCTACATTCAGGGCTATCTGCCGGGGGTGCGAGAAAATGGCGGTCAGTATACGCATGGCGCAATCTGGGCGGTAATGGCCTTTGCCCGGATGGGTCACACGGAGCGCGCATGGCAGCTGTGGTCGATGATCAATCCGATAAACCACACGCTCAACGCCGGTGACGTGGCGCGATATAAAACGGAGCCGTATGTCATGAGTGCGGATGTTTACAGCGTTGAGCCTCATATCGGGCGCGGAGGATGGAGCTGGTATACCGGCTCCGCAGGCTGGGCATATCGCCTGCTGACAGAGGAGCTGCTGGGGATTAAACGTTACGGAGAGGTGTTAACCCTCCACGCCCAGTTACCGCAGGGCTGGCCGTCTGTCAGCATGACGTATCTGCATGGCCACAGCCAGTACGCCATCACGGTTACCGGTGGCGCAGAGGAGTACAGCGTGTTACTGGATGGCGTCGGACTACCCGACGACAAAATCCCGCTTATTGACGACGGACAACCCCATACGGTTGAGATCGTACAGCGCTAGCAGAGCCTGACCCCGAGCGCATTAACGCCTGCCGTGAATGCGCTGATTATCTCGAAGGACATCAATCGCCGTTTGCATGGCGATTTTGTTGTCCTGTTTTTTTTGCTTTTCCTGCGTCACCTGCAAATATTCGAGCAGCGTTCGGGTATTGATGGGCCGACCCTGCTTACCGACGGCCAGCACGGCTTCGCCAAGAATAATTTTTACCGGGGGGAGTTGTGCGGGGTACCAGTCCAGGGTGTCTTCTGATTTCATTCTAAATTTCTCACGGAAGGGTATTATATCATAAATCCCTCCGGTTTTCCCTGAAAGCATCCCGCCGGAATCGCAGATAATAATCACATAACCGGATTATTATTAAATAAAGGCGTATAATTATTGTTCATTCTTCAGAGAATTAACGTATGTCTTATACCAGCGGTCTGCGACAATTTAAAGAAAGACCGGTACATGTGACCTGCCCTGTTTGCTCGCACATGGCCGATCAGAAAGCGGGGAAAATGCGCAAAGATGCCATTCTGGAATGCCCCGCCTGCGGATTATTTTTCCGCCCTTCCGAATGTTGGTGCATTGGAGGCTAATTCAGGTGCGATCACAACGACAGGTGTGATGAAGCAGACTAACGACATCGCTCTGTTTCGTCACGAGTTTACATACTGACAGAGGCAGAGATCATGAGAACCAAAAAAGCGGTTTTTATTGAAGGGCATATCATGGCAAACCGCATGCTCGGCGAGGCCAGCCAACCGTTTTGCATCCACAGTGTTATGTTTAATAATGGCAAATGCGCCATCGTGCGCGCCGCATCCGGAGTCTGTTTCAATCCCGGCGAAACGATTGAGCGAAGCGACTGCGAATGGTTTTTTAAAGACCAAAAAATACATCTCCTCCCCTTCCAGTACATCAAAGAAAATGAATCGCAAAGAGAACTGGCTGAATATTAAAAATAATATTTACGTTATCATGAAAATAAATGACACAGCAGGCGTCCTTTATTTCTACCCGCGCCCGTTCATTGGTGCTGTAATAATGGTGAACCACGGTTCGTTAATTATTATTATGAATAAACGAACGGTGATAAAACAGGCCCCTGCTTATGCACATTAACGATGTCAGTCGCGGCGCTGAAGATTGACAGGTCATCTCCCGGGAGCCTGCGCAACCTTCGTGCCGGAAAACGACCCGGATGATTTGAAGCAGACAAATTTCAGCTATCCTTTTCATAACAGCCAGGTTTTGTTGCTGGCGTTTGATTCCCCTTCTCTCCCGGTGAGGCGACTATGTTGCAAAAAAAAATAGTAGTGTGTCTGTCGTTAGCGTCCGTTCTTTGCGCACCCGCGTGGGCTATCAATAAAGAGTACCGGCACAAACTGGAGCAATCCGGGTGCACGCAGGTGTCTGAAGCTCAGGGGTGTGATGTCAACAAAACGAAGGCGGAAAATGCCAAAGCCGGGTTTGTCAATGACGCCAGCAGCACAGCAGAGAGTGCAAGCCCTTATACCGGCCAGTGGCAGGCCCTGAGCGACAGCGGCGCCACCGTGGCGGATATCAGCATTGATGAACAGGATAACGTGACGATTGACGGTAAGAGCGTTGATGCCAAAAAATCAGATGGCGGACTCCAGTTCAGGCAGGGCAATATTTCCTACACCATCCAGGGGGATCGACGTCTGAAAGATGAAGACGTCTGGCGGGATACCGATGCCGGAACACAGGGGAAAATCATCCAAAAGTAATCCTCGCTCCTCAGATTTTTAAGGCATCAATAACCGTTCTCAAGACCGCAGTCTGACAGGCCATTTCCAGAGTGAAGTCTGCGCGATTTGTGAAAGAACTCCGCAGCGGCGTCAATAAGTACCCGCTGCGGCTCCCTGCCTCTAAGGGTGAGTTGAACATCTGATTTCACCGGAACCACTGTATAGCAAACGCTATACACCTCGTTTTATCCTTTAATTCACTAAATTCTGCCAGCTGCTTCGTGCCTGGAGCGAAATTAGCCGGTGAAAATATGAGTCTATTTGTCTACTTGTGGTTCTTTACGGATTTTTAGCTCCCGGAAATAAGCTACAGTTCCCGACTCAAGCCATACACCTACGCCACCACGCTGGTTTGCCCCCAGTTTGAGGTCATTAACGATAAAAGCTGGCTTATCCTGATCGTTCAGGTAGAGCACTGCTCGTTGTCCTTTGACAGTAATCCGCATGTGAGTCCAGCGCGCTAATTCCAGTTCCGCATAGGTTTCATATTGCTCAGGAGATTCACGTCGGAGGCGATCAAATCGATAATCCGGGAAGGCCACGTATTGTACGCTATGGTTTCGTCTGACCTGATCGTCCGCATGACTGTTTGTTGGCCGGAGATAGATGCTTTCGAACTGACCTTGTTCATTGATACGAAAACTCACGCCTATAAAGCCTCGTGCATAGGCAGGAGCCTCAGGAACGAGTTCGCTGGCAAGCCAAAGTTCAATTTCTCCGTCGCAAAAGTCAAGGGGCAGCCAGGCCATAAAATCCCTGTCGGTCAGCCTCTCTTTTTCCGGATTCTGGATGGCTTCCCGCGGCATTGTCATCCGAATAGCCGGGTAATGCTGGTATATGCAACTTTCGAGTTTCACTCCGGAGAGAATAAAATCCTCCGGCTGCCATAAATTCTGTATAAGTGCTGACATGATAAACTCCTTGGTGTTGTCAGGATGACTCACTTCATAACGGTATTCGGTCAGATGACAGAGTTTTTGCCGCGTGACGCGGACAAGCATCCAGTAATACTGCCTGTAGCCTTATTGACTTCCCAGAAAAGGCGCGATACACGCCCAGACAGCATCGAAATTAACCACGAAAGCAGGATGCGGCGCTCCAGGAATAATTGCGAGCTGGGCATTTGGCAGCATTTTGTAAGCTGCAATCACGGTATCGAGTGGCGCATTCATATCCTTTTCACCTGCCAGAACCAGCACCGGAGCATGGATAGCCTGGAACAGGGACTTACCCACGATAGTCTGGTCGTATTGTTGATTAGCTTGTTTATACCATTCTGTCATTTTATCGTGCTGTGGACGTATTTCGGCTTGCTCTGCCCAGTACCGGGGATCGAGGTCGATAACGGACTGTAAGGGGGTATTACGATCTTTACGCCCACCCTGAACAAAGCCTTTTGCCCATTCACCTGCACCTATCGCGACGAGTTTATTGATTTGCTGCGGGTAATCTGCGGCAAACTGGTAGCCCGTATAGGCACCGTCGCTAAAACCGATGACATCAGTTTTAGAAATGTTTAAGGCTGAAAGTACCTCATGCAGGTCTTTTGCTTTTTGCTTATAGCCCGGCAGGGCTGTACCAATATCAGATTTTCCGTGTCCACGCGTATTCACCATAATCACGAGATGGTTATCTTTAAGTTTGTCAGCAAATTCGCCCATCTCAGCCATGGAGCCGACAATCCCCCCGTGCAACAACACTACAGGTTTACCGGAACCATAGACTTCATAATAAATTTTTGCGTCGCCAGACTGCACATAATGTCCGGCTTTCGCGTTGTTACCGTAAGGCGTAGAGCTCTGATAGCTATTCGACTGCTCTCCGAACCAGTGTAAAGGTTGATTTGGCTTAATCGGGGCAGCCTGTAGCGAAAAGGAAAATAGGCAAAGTGCGATAAGGCTTGCGGCGATTTTGTTCATTAACATCCTCCTGACTGCTTAAATAAGAAGCTTCTGCGCCTGTATTGAGACACTGACAGAAGCGGATTCAGACAGCGATATTGTCATTGAGATTAACCCGCGACTTCACGGCCATCTCTTCCATCCATTCTTGAACCCGTGGCGGCCAGGAAATTCCTTTAACGATGGATAGCGAGCGCAGCAGCGGGAAAAGTCGAATATCGGTGAGGGAGACATGCCCGATCACACGTTCTTGCCGCACTAACAAACCGTCCAGAATCTCAAGTTTTGCGTTTATCTCAGTAACCATCGTTTCGGTTTCTGCCAGCAAGCGCGAAAAGGAGCCGAAAACGGCTTCTTTCTTCCTGACGAAATATTGCCTCGCAGCATCCTGACGAAATTCGTCAAAATCAGAGGTTGCCCAGCGCGGGATTGCCAGCGGAAAAATCAGGTTCGTCGCCTCTTCCATCCAGGATTCAATTGCTGAATCATCGGACACTGTCAGGACAGGTGTGCCACAGGTTTCATCAATGTATTTGACGATATCCAGGCTTTCACCGATTGCATCACCGCTTTCAGTGACCAATACGGGGAGCATTTTTTTTCCAATGAGGCGCGTTGGCGTTTCTTCATCATCATTTGGCAGCGTAATGATTTCACATGCAATATCTTTCAGGCCAAAGATCATGCGTGAGCGTACACAGAACGGACAGTGGTCGTAGATGTAGAGTTTCATAGCAACGTCTTTGATTATTTAATCGGTAAAATTAACGAGTGAATCCGTCGAAAGGTTTCATATATACGGCACCAAAAGGATCTAACCGCTTGCGGATTTCCTCATCGGGTTCACCATAAACGGTCAGGCCGGTAATGGTGACTAAAGAGAGAAAGGTTTCAGCGAAAGGAGCGAAAGTGTGGTCAACATGGCTCACTAAGTCTTGCTGACGATACCGCTCAACAATGTGCGCCGTTTGCTGATCTTCACTGACGCTGTAGACGTAACTCAGCGTGCCAGGTTCTTTTCGGGTGGCTTCTACCACGCGTGAGACTAATTCTTTAAATGCCGGGAATTGTCCGTCATTCACGGCCAGGTTAAACACACAGGTGATTTCATTTTTCATCGTAATCTCCGGAACTAAGGGAACTGGTGAACCAGAAAGAAGGGAGAAAGATATTCTCCGCAAGAGGAACAGGCCGTTACGCGCAGGAGCATAACGGCGACTGTGACTAAAGAGCGCTTAGCGTTAGCTCGATTTTTTCAGTGTCTCAGAAAAAATCTCACCTGAAATTGCCCAGTTGTCGGTGGTTACGTCGTTGAAAATGACATAGACATACTGTGGATCAACTTTGGCATGTGTTGCGATCGCCTCTGTCACTGCTTTAGCGATAGCAGGTTTAGCGTCATCACGGCCGTCGAACATCTGGATATTCACTACTGGCATGGCAGAACCCCTTCATAAGTGGATGAATTATCAGATAACCTGACAATGAAGAAATCCTACGCTGATAACGAAAGTGGATAAACAGGCTTAAAGAGGACAGAGTGTAGAATTCAACTCTACAATCATTCGAATGCTTTTTGTGCGGCTAACGCCAACAATTCATCAATGATAAAGCGTACGCCGGGCAGCAGATGCCGTGCGCGCGGCCATATCACATTGAGCTCGGTGGGAGCGGGATTACAGGCCGCAAGCAGCGGCACTAACTCCCCTTTCTGTATATATGGCCGCAGTAATGCCTCGGGAAACTGAATCAAACCGGCTCCGGCAATACAGGCATCGATCATTGCATCGCCATCGCTGATTTGATGAAAAGGTGCAGGTTTGAATCTGATATCCTTTCCGTGCTCGTCACGTATCAGCCAGCTAAGTGGGGCTCCCCCGCGCCAGGCGAGAATACAGCGGTGACGAGCCAGTTCGGCCAGCGTTTCAGGCGTGCCGTAAGTTGAAATATAGTCAGGAGACGCGCAGATAATCAGATGCTGATCGTTCAGTTTGCGGGCAATGAGATCGGTGGTGTCTTTCACCGGACCAAAACGGATGGCGAGGTCGAAACCGATATCCAGCGGGTCTATGATGCGGTCGTTAAATGTGATGGTCAGCTTCAAATGCGGATAGCGTTTTGTCATGTCCATCAGCACCGGCATCATCACCGAGCGGCCAAATGCAGCAGGCAGATCTATCCTGACTATGCCTGAGGGTTCCGTGAGCTTTGAACGCAGCGCCATTTCTGCCATCTGCAGGGTTTCAAGCGCACTCTGGCAGCTTGCCAGATATGCTTCTCCTTCAGTGGTCAGACTGATTTTGCGCGTTGTACGATTAAACAAGGAAATACCGAGATTTTGCTCAAGCCGCTGGATACTCTTACCAATTGCTGATTTCGATACACCCAGTTGTTCAGCGGCTTCGGTAAAGCTATTTGAATTTGCGGCCGTCACGAAATGGACGATGCTGCTGAAAGATTCGGTCGAAAACACTGCTGTCATCGTTGCTACCCGGCTGAAAATCAGAAAATGAGTCTACCTTAAAGTCGACACTTTTCTTAATCATAAGCATCACAGGCTGCAATCCAGAGTCAATATTAATGGCCAGACATGGGACTCTCCGGCGTGAGAGTCCCACTAAATTTGTGCTGAGAGGCTTATGAAGGGGAGAGATTAATCGAAAACACCGTTGATGATTGCCGTCACAATGGCCGTACTTAAGGCAACAAGTACCAGATCATCACCTACGGCTCGCCATTCGTAACCCGGGTAATAGGGCAAATCGTTAATCATTGATGCAGGTAATGTTTTTTTAGCTATCCCCGGAGGTAAAGGTTTACCGCGTTCCAGATTTTTTGCGATACCGGGAGGCAGCGCCTGATACCCGACAAGGCCGTAATTCACTGCAAGGGAACGCGCCCGTGAGAAGCTGATATCGGAGTCAACATGGTCTGGTTTGCCATAGTTCTTGCCATTCCCGTGGTCTTCACTCGACTTTCCGTTCCCCTGGCCTTTATTACCCTGACCCTTGTTGCCATGATCTCCGCTGTTGCCGTGATTACCACTATTACCTTGACTGCTTCCGCCGTTGCCGTGCCCTCCTCCATTGCCGTTACCCGGGTTGGCATAAAGAGGCGCAGTAAGAGTGAGGGAAATAACCGCTGCAAGTGCAGTTGTGAGAGTGCGACGGTTAAACATGATGTTTATTCCTTGAGGTGGGTACACGCTCTCAACATAGGACAAGGCGATAACCTTAACAATCTCATGTTTTCTTATTTTAATGGCGTCCAGAGGCGAAATGATTCTGAAAAGTGCTCATGCTCACATTTTATTGAGTTCATAAAAAAAGAGAGAACGAATAATAGTTTATTCATCCATAACTGTATATAAATACAGTATCAGAAATTTATCGGTCAGTGCTGGCCGGTGATGATTCGGTAAATCACCCCACGGGGTCACACAACATGGATTAAGGAAAGCCAATGCTCAAAGTTATCGCCGAGGATTTTATTCAACTGCAGGCTGTAGAAACCGTTCTGCCGCTTTACCGCGCGCTGGTAGAGGCAACCAAACGGGAGCCGCTTTGCATTGCCTATGACTTATATATTGATGAGAACGATCCCGGGCATTTTATCTTCATTGAGGAGTGGCCCGATCGCGCGGCGCTGGATCAACATTGCGCAAGCGAGCACTTCAGACGTCTTGTTCCGATGATTAACCAGCATCAGCGAAAGGAGCCCACCTTTATCATGATGAACTCTCTGGATGAGCGGGTCTGACGCTTAATCAGATCAGGGCTTGAAGGTAAAATCGGTTATGTACTGGTCTCCGGCATCGGCAATCGCCTTTGACAGTTTTTTGTAGTAACGCTCCAGGCCGTAGTTTTCAATGAGCTGAATTTGGGCACGAACCGGCGCGCAGAACAGCTCCGGATTACCGGCCCCGACTCTTTTGCTGTTCGGCGGCAGCTCGGATGAAATCGCCTTAAACCAGGTGCGGACCGCGCTCTTTAATGCGGCCGGGACTTTTGCCACCTCAGCGGTGTCGGTCAACCGTTGTACCGTCGGGAATTGATTAGCCTCGGCGGCTTTTTTCAGCCGAGAAAAAAACTGGCTGAAAAGCTCAAACGAACCCAGATCGGAAACCTTCTGTTTGGTCGAGCCCCGCCTGCGGTTTTCCGGCTTCGATTTTGACGATACCGATCTGCCGTTGAGATGCCCTTCGTCGAGCTGCAGATCAAATAACAGATTGCAGTGCTCACGACGCTTTTTCACATCGGCGAACATTTCCAGAAAGGTCGAGATGAACTGTGGCGTCACCAGATCGTGGAGTTCATGGTTAACCAGCCACTGTGAACGGGCAAACGCCCCCGGCGTGATAAACCAGTCCGGCGTGTCGGTGAAGATTTTCGACCGGCCTTTACCATCAAACTCGACAAACTCCTTTCCCCCTTCAAAGGCAAAACGGCAGTTCTTCAGGCTGATGATCGTATGGTTCATGATCAAGGCATCTTTGACGAATCTCGCCACCACTGCACTCATGACAAAAGCAGTGTGCTGGTCTTCGCGGATGACATACTTCAGATCCTCTACAGACTTCACGCCTGGCTCAAGGTTATCGAACTCTAAGAAAAGGTGATACATGCCGGTGACTTCCCTGGTTACGCTAACCTGGACAGGATAACACATAATAATAACCGGGTTGTGTATCGCCAGTGCTTGCGGAGTTTACCAAAGGTAAATGATGCTGATTCTTATTACTCACATTACTGACAAAAAACGAATCACTTCAATCACACTACGGACAATAAAAAGACAACACTTAATTATTAATACGCACTGACTTACCATTAAAAAAAGACACTACAAACTCACTAAAATAAAACTTTTACAGTATTTTATTCTGTTTTTGGCCGTCGTGCGCCTGACCGTGTTTGCGCAAATGTTACATCATCCGCACCCCGTATCCAGAGCCACGGCAAGTGAAAAAAGCGTTGTTTTCATTCATTGTGCATAATCACGCATTTTATTGCATAAAGCGGCGCCAGCATCAGCGTAAAATATTGCCAAACCAAAATAATGCAATTCATTGATCGGATTTACTATTGCTTCCGCTCACGGCAACCCTGTTACGAAGTCGGGTGTGGTAACGGTTACACCGCATGCAATTCTTGATGCTTAATTCGGGTAACAAAGCGCTTTTTCATATTCAATACTGCCGATTTTCATATGAAAATCGCCGTCAGAAACGAGCGTTTTTTTAACGGAAAAATCACAATTCACCTCGCCGCTGGCCAACGTTGACATGTTTTCACTCCTCGCGCATATTTCACAGCACGAATTAACAAGACAACGTTTGGAGGACTTGAGCAATGCCAAGCCGAGATTACCCGGACAAGCGTGTAGCACGCGGTACAGCAAAGGACGCAAACCTGAAGATGTTAAGTGCCAGGATTGAATCAGCACTCGTCGAATATGTCAGAGCCACCGCGTATGAAACGCGACTCAGCAAGCAGGAGATCGTGGCAGAAGCGCTGGAGCTTCACAGAAGAAGCCGACTGGCGGTATCCGCCACGGAATAAGCGTGAATCCTGACCTGTCTCCGCCCGGCCAGTACCGGGCGGAGACACAGGGCGCTACTCAGCCAGTAAATTGAGCTCAGCAAGCACATCGTCCGGCAGTACCAACTCAGCGGCCGCCAGGTTTTGCTGCAGATGGGCAACGGAGGACGTGCCCGGGATCAGCAGAATATTCGGCGATCGCTTCAGCAACCACGCCAGCGCCACCTGCATCGGCGTCGCGCCCAGGCGATCCGCTACCGCCTGCAGTCCGGAAGATTGCAGCGGCGTGAATCCTCCCAGTGGGAAGAACGGCACATAGGCCATCCCCTGCTCCGCCAGCATATCAATAAGCGCATCATCGCTGCGGTTAACAATATTGTACATATTCTGTACACACACAATGGAAGCAATGCGCTGCGCTTCAGCCACTTGCGCCGCGGTGACATTACTCAAACCGATATGTCGCACCAGCCCCTGACGCTGCAATTCCGCCAGAGCGGTTAACGGCGCCTCAATCGATCCCTCCGCAGGACCATGCGCGCTGAACATAATGCGCAAATTCACCACATCCAGCACGTCGAGCTGGAGATTTCGTAGATTATCATGGACCGCCTGGGTCAATTCATCCGCTGAAAAAGCCGGTAGCCACGACGCATCTTCCCCTCGCCGGGCCCCGATTTTAGTCACAATGGTGAGATCGTCACGGTAGGGATGTAATGCCTCACGAATCAGTCGGTTGGTGACGTGCGGGCCGTAAAAATCACTGGTATCAATATGATTGACTCCAGCCGCCACGGCTTCGCGCAGCACCGCCAGCGCGGCCTCTCGGTCTTTCGGCGGGCCAAATACGCCCGGGCCTGCGAGCTGCATCGCCCCATAACCGAGCCGGTTAACGGTACGGGTGCCTAACGCAAAAGTGCCGCTTTTCTCAATACTGGTCATCTTGGGTTACCTGATTGACTGCTTATCCATTAAGCATGGGTGAAATTAAAGTTTAGCCCTACTACGTCGATAACAATGATGCAACTACTGCACATCAAATGGGCGTCCGTTATGCTGAAAAATCTGCACGTCATTACCGGGATCATTTTTGCTCTCACTATATTCTGCCTGTTGCAAGTCGTCACGGGGGGGTTGTTCTATTCCGCAGTCAGCAACGACCGTCACAACTTTCAAAATTCGGGCAACCTCAACGCACAGCAAGAAAACCTGAGCGACAGCGTCAATACGCTGGTAAAGACCCGCGTCACCGTGACTCGCGTCGCGATTCGTTACCTTAAAAATCAGCGCGATCCGGCTTCGCTTGCCGCCATTAATACGCTGCTGGGCCATGCCAGCGATTCTCTGGGTAAAGCCGAAAAGTACTATAGCGCCTGGCAAGCTATGCCGCCTGTAAAAGGCCAGAGTCAGGAGTTGACCACGGAAATGCAAAAAGCGTACAGCCAGATGCATGAGGTCATGCGCTTGTCGATTGAGTACCTGCGCGCCGACAACTATCAGGCCTACGGCGATCTGGATGCGCAGCAGGCACAGGATGCGATGGAAACAGTCTATACCCGCTGGCGCGCAGAAAATAACATCCTGCTGAATGCCGCGGCCAAAGAAAATCAGAGCAGTTTCACCCATATGCAATGGACGCTGGGCACTATTTTCCTGGTGGTGATTGCCGTGCTGGTGGTGTTCTGGCTGGGATTACAGCGTCTGCTGCTGAAACCTCTTCGTAGCGTGATGAACCATATTCGCACTATCGCCAGCGGCGACCTCACCCACACGATCGCCATCGACAGTCGTAATGAGATGGGCCAGCTGGCTGCCGGTCTTCACGAGATGCAACGTTCGCTGGTGACAACCGTCAGCGCCGTGCGTGGTAGCACCGACTCGATCTACACCGGCGCGGGAGAGATCGCGGCGGGGAGCAACGATCTCTCTGCGCGTACCGAGCAACAGGCGGCTTCGCTTGAAGAGACCGCTGCCAGCATGGAAGAGCTGACCGCCACGGTCAAACAGAACTCCGACAATGCCCGACAGGCCACTCTGCTGGCAAAAAATGCCTCGGAAACAGCCGACCGCGGGGGTCGCGTGGTGGACAACGTGATCCGCACGATGACCGAAATTGCCGACAGCTCTCAGCAGATCGCCCACATCACCAGCGTGATCGACAGCATCGCTTTCCAGACCAATATTCTGGCGCTGAACGCCGCGGTTGAAGCCGCACGCGCGGGTGAGCAAGGACGCGGATTCGCCGTTGTCGCCGGGGAAGTACGCACCCTGGCAAGCCGCAGTGCGCAGGCAGCCAAAGAGATTAAAGCGCTGATTGAAAACTCGGTCAGCCGGGTAAATACCGGCTCCGGTCAGGTCAGTGAAGCGGGCGCCACCATGAAAGAGATCGTCGCGGCCGTTACGCGCGTCACCGACATCATGGGCGAAATTGCCTCAGCGTCCGATGAACAGAGCCGTGGCATCGAACAGGTTAGTCTGGCCGTGTCGCAAATGGATAGCGTGACTCAGCAAAACGCCGCGCTGGTGCAGGAGTCGGCAACCGCTGCCGCGGCGCTGGAAGATCAGGCGGAACAGTTGCGCCAGGCCGTCGCCGCATTTCGCCTGAATACCCAGGCGCAACCCCCCGCGCCCCGCTCCGCCAGTCTGAAAACGCCGCAGGTCTTACGCCCGGTAGCGGCTTCAGCGAGCGAAGGAAACTGGGAAACCTTTTAATGATGACCATAAAACGCGGGGCGTTCAGGGCCCGCGTTTTAGCATCCGCTCAGCAGAAACGGACGTTGCGGTTAACGGCTTCGCCTGGCGTGCCGTTCCCAGTTTTCGAGTTTAGCGTCATCGGATTTACGCAGCGCGACATAGCAGGCTCCGCTACCGCCATGATGGGGTAGCGCAACACAAAATGCCTGCACCTCGTCAAACTCGGTAAGCCAGCGAGCCAGATAGCTTCGCACGATGTTGGGGTGCGAATTCTGCTCCCGGCCTTTGCCGTGAATCACGATCAGATTGCGCAAACTCTGCTGGCGCGACTGCGCAATAAAGGCAAACAGCATCTGCCGACACTGTTCGACAGGCTGACGCAGGAGGTTCAGGCTGGCCTGACGGGGATATTTACCGCTGCGTAGTTTATCAAAAACGCCCTGCTGGACACCCTCTCGCTGAAAGGCCAGCGGTTCGGCGAGCGGAAGAACATCCAGGAATCCCAGCGTTAAAAAATTATCGAGCTGGGTGGTATCAATGCTCTGGCGGCTCCGTTGATTACGGCTCGGCTGCCAGGTGATATCAACCGGGCGCTTCAGGGGCTGGACATCTTCCATGGCGTCAAGAAAAAGCGATTTGTCGTCTGGTTTCATGGAATTCCTCCGGCTACATCTGAAGCTGTACTATACCCGCGCCGGACGGCGGTCTCAATGACCGGCGATTGCCGCTCCGGCGGGCAATCTGCGTGGAATAAATACAGGCGGACAAGGATAATGACATCCCAAAAAACGTTATTTCATTGAAGCAGACTTAAACTAAATTTAACCAGCAATGAAATGCTAAATTTGAGTTAAAAATAAACGTAATCATGCGCTCCGATCACTTTATTTTTCAGGGAAAGGTGTTATAACTAAATAAACCTGCATAACGGAGTAAC
The DNA here is from genome assembly GCA_009668015.1 of Enterobacteriaceae bacterium RIT714. Taxonomy (GTDB): domain Bacteria; phylum Pseudomonadota; class Gammaproteobacteria; order Enterobacterales; family Enterobacteriaceae; genus Enterobacter. The sequence goes on along the minus strand of WJYB01000001.1, from coordinate 326,924 downwards.
AAAGCGGGGTACGCAAAAGGATGCATTGCTGTGTGTACTGTAGGGTCTGTCAGATGTCGGCAGGCTCTATTTTTTTAACTTCTTTCCGACGTCATATTCCACTGGTATGTCTTCTGAATTGCGTTATTAATGAGGCCGTCAACGGTGTCTGTCGCGCGTCACGGCGCTGAATTAAATAATATGCCGCTTTCGGCAACTGCTCTTCAACCGGCAGCATGACCAGACGGTGCGCCAGCAGCGGGTCGCAGCCCAGTTCCTGCGGGAGGATACTCAGAAAATCGCTTTGCGCCACAAGGCTGATACACGAGGAAAACGTTTCGCAAACCACGCCGATCTGGGGTATTTGCGAACGGTGCTTAAATATATCTTCCAGCTGTTTATAATAGCTGCCACGAGGGGTTGGCATGGTCCAGTTATAATGCAAAAGCTCACCGATAGATTTAGCGCCTAATGCCGGATGCCCTGCCCGACAAAATATAGCGAAGGGTTTCTCAAAGAGTTTTTCAAAGGTGAATTCGTGATCGTAAGGGCCCTGGTAATAGGTATTTATCGTAAAGTCCAGCTCACCCTGGCGTAATTCATTAATCATCGACACCAGTTGTCCTTCCATTATACGCACCTTGACCTGCGGATGCTGTTCATGAAAGCGCGTGATCACGGCTGGCATTAGCGTTCGGGCTACGCTGGCCCCCATCCCGATATTAATTTGCCCCGCCAGATGCCCCTGGCGCTGCAGAATATCGTCCTGAGCCGCACGCAACTCCTCCAGAATCAGGCTGGCATGTTGATAAAAACTCTCACCACAATCGGTCAGCGCCACCCCTTTGCTGCGACGCACAAAAAGCTGCGCGGCCATCCCCTCTTCCAGCTCTTTAATTGATTTTGTTAACGCCGGTTGCGACAAATTCATCGCACGGCTGGCACCGCGAATACTGCCCTGGCGCGCCACTTCGACAAACGCCCGAATTTGATGAAATTTAACCTGAAATGTCATAGCGCGACCGATAACCGTTGTTTATCAGAGTAAAGAAACTGTCATCTACTTTAATGGATATGGATGTGCGAGGGTAATTCCTGAACGGTTAAAACTGTGAAAAATTGGTTAGTGATAAGTAAAAACTATCACAGCGTGAAGTAGTTCACATATTTTAAGTATGACGGGAAGAGAGATGGATTCACTGGCAAATATCCTTCAAAAATTAACGCCACAATTAACGGCGTGGCGTCGCGATTTTCATCAGCATGCCGAATCCGGCTGGGTGGAGTTTCGCACGGCGGCCAAAGTGGCCGAGATCCTCGACAATCTGGGCTATGAACTGGCAATGGGTCGCGACGTTGTCGATGCCGACAGCCGAATGGGGCTCCCGGACGAGCAAACGCTGGCGGCTGAATTCGCCCGCGCCCGCCAGCAAGGCGCGCCGGAAAAATGGCTCACCGCATTTGAAGGCGGGTTCACCGGCCTCGTCGCCACGCTGAACACCGGTCGCCCGGGTCCAACCCTCGCGTTTCGCGTCGACATGGATGCGCTGGATCTTAGCGAGGCGCTGGATGAAAGCCATCGCCCATTCCGCGAAGGCTTTGCCTCGTGTAATCCAGGGATGATGCACGCCTGCGCCCACGACGGGCATACCACCATCGGCCTGGGTTTAGCGCATATTCTTAAGCACCATGAGTCACAGCTTTGCGGCACGATTAAGCTCATCTTCCAGCCAGCCGAAGAAGGCACGCGCGGCGCGCGGGCGATGGTTGCCGCTGGCGCGCTGGACGGCATTGATTATTTCACGGCGATTCACATCGGCACCGGCGTTCCGGCCGGAACCGTGATTTGTGGCAGCGATAACTTTATGGCTACCACCAAATTCGACGTGCACTTTACCGGCGTTGCGGCCCACGCAGGCGGTAAACCGGAGGACGGGCGCAATGCGTTGCTCGCTGCCGCGCAAGCCTCGATCGCCCTGCACAGCATTGCTCCGCACAGCGAAGGAGCATCACGCGTTAACGTCGGTGTGCTGCAGGCCGGTAGCGGACGAAACGTCGTTCCGGCCAGCGCACTGATGAAAGTGGAAACCCGCGGCGAAAGCGAAGCGATTAACCAGTACGTTTTCGAGCGCGCACGGGCCGTCATTGAAGGCGCAGCCGCCCTTTACGGAGTCAAAAGCGACATGCGCCTGATGGGGGCCGCCACCTCCAGCTCACCTTCTCCGGCCTGGGTTGACTATCTGCGCGAACAGGCAAGCCAGGTGACGGGCGTTGCGCAGGCGATTGACCGGGTAAAAGCGCCAGCGGGCTCGGAAGATGCCACGCTGATGATGGCGCGAGTTCAGCAAAACGGCGGCCTTGCGTCATATATGGTGTTTGGCACCGACCTGAGCGCGGGGCATCACAACGAAAAATTCGATTTTGACGAGCAAATCATGGGGGTCGCCATCGAAACGCTGGCCCGTACGGCACTCCATTTTCCGTGGACGCGAGGTGTGTGATGCAGGACATTTATGCTTTTATTGACGACGCCATCGAAATCCGATGTCAGACATTGACCGACATTGCCGATCAAATTTGGGATCATCCCGAAACCCGTTTTGAAGAGTTCTGGTCCGCCGGACGACTGGCAGATGCCCTGGAGGCTGAAGGCTTCACTCTGACGCGCGAAGCGGGCAATATTCCGAATGCGTTTATCGCAAGCTTCGGCAGCGGTCAGCCGGTTATCGCCCTGCTGGGGGAATACGATGCGCTGGCGGGTCTGAGCCAGAAAGCGCACTGCGCGACACCTCAGACGGACACTCCCGATGCCAACGGTCATGGCTGTGGCCACAATCTGCTTGGCACGGCGGCCCTTGCCGGGGCCGTCGCCGTCAAAAACTGGCTCGAGCAGCATGGCGGAAGTGGAACCGTTCGCTTCTATGGCTGCCCCGGCGAAGAAGGGGGTTCCGGTAAAACCTTTATGGTGCGCGAGGGATTGTTTGACGATGTGGATGCGGCAGTGACCTGGCATCCTGAGGCTTTTGCCGGCATGTTTAACGTCAGCACGCTGGCAAATATTCAGGCGGCATGGCGCTTTCACGGTACGGCGGCGCATGCGGCAAACTCGCCGCATCTGGGCCGCAGCGCGCTGGATGCCGTCACACTGATGACTACCGGCACTAATTTTCTGAATGAGCACATCATTGAGAAAGCCCGCGTCCATTACGCGATTACCCAAACTGGCGGGATCTCGCCGAACGTGGTGCAGGCCCAGGCAGAGGTGCTGTATCTGATCCGCGCACCGGAGATGGCCGATGCGCAACAAATTTACGAGCGGATCGAAAAAGTCGCCCAGGGTGCGGCGCTGATGACGGAAACCACCGTCGAATGCCGTTTTGATAAAGCCTGCTCCAGCTATTTGCCCAATCGCACGCTTGAAGCGGCCATGTACAGCGCACTACAACACTACGGCACGCCAGCATGGACGGAAGAAGAACGCGCTTTCGCCCGTGAGATCCGCGCCACACTCACCGCCAACGATCTGCAAAACAGCCTGAAAAATATTGCCGCCACGGGCGCTGAAGAAGGCAAAGCTTTTGCCCGTCGGAATCAGGAGACGCTGCTGGTGGACGAAGTCGCACCCTACGCCATCACCGATAACGTGCTGGCCGGATCGACGGACGTGGGAGATGTGAGCTGGAAAATGCCGGTCGCCCAGTGCTTCAGCCCTTGCTTTACCGTCGGTACGCCGTTGCATACCTGGCAGCTGGTGGCGCAGGGACGGACCTCCATCGCACATAAAGGCATGCTGCTGGCCGGAAAAGTGATGGGCGCCACCGCGTTAAACCTGCTACGGGATCCCGCACTGCTGCAGGCCTGCCGGGAAGAATTTGCACAACAGATCGCAGAAAGACCGTACGAGTGTCCGATCCCCCATAACGTGACGCCGTCACCTTTAAAATAATAAAACACGCAAACAACAACACAACAGTCCCGAGGAACGCCCATGAGTATGTCTTCCATACCTTCGCATTCCCCATCCGGTAAGCTCTATGGCTGGGTTGAAAGGATCGGTAATAAAGTGCCGCACCCTTTCCTGCTTTTTATCTATTTGATCGTCATTTTGATGGTGGCCACTGCCGTGCTGTCCGCTTTTGAGGTCAGTGTGCGCAGTCCGGCAGATGGCAGTATGGTGGCGGTGAAAAACCTGCTGAGCGTTGAGGGGCTGCACTGGTTTTTACCCAATGTGATTAAAAATTTCAGCGGTTTTGCTCCGCTCGGGGCGATTCTGGCGCTGGTGCTCGGCGCCGGTCTGGCCGAACGCGTTGGACTCCTCCCTGCGCTGATGGTGAAGATGGCATCCGCTGTAAGCGCCCGTTACGCCAGTTATATGGTGCTGTTTATCGCGTTCTTCAGCCATATCTCCTCTGACGCGGCGCTGGTGATTATGCCGCCAATGGGAGCGCTGATCTTCCTGGCGGTGGGTCGCCATCCGGTGGCCGGTTTGCTTGCCGCTATCGCCGGTGTCGGCTGTGGCTTTACCGCCAATCTGCTGATCGTGACCACCGATGTGTTGCTTTCAGGGATCAGCACCGAGGCGGCGAAAACCATTGACGCCGCTATGCACGTCAGCGTGATCGACAACTGGTACTTTATGGCCTGCTCCGTGGTTGTGCTGACGATCGTCGGTGGCCTGATTACCGATAAAATCGTCGAACCGCGCCTGGGAAAATGGGAAGGCCGCAGTGACGAAAAACTGCAGACGCTGGGCAAAGAGCAGCGTTACGGTTTGCGCGTGGCCGGGATTGTCTCTGTGCTGTTTATTGCGGTCGTTGCGCTGATGGTCGTTCCTGAAAACGGCGTGCTGCGCGATCCGGTGAAACATACCGTGTTGCCATCGCCGTTTATCCAGGGGATTGTGCCGCTGATTATCCTGTTCTTTTTTGTCGTCTCGCTCGCCTACGGTATCGCAACGGGCAAAATCCGCCGTCAGGGCGATCTGCCGCAGTTGATGATCGAACCGATGAAAGAGATGGCCGGATTTATCGTGATGGTCTTCCCGCTGGCGCAGTTCGTGGCCATGTTTAACTGGAGCAACATGGGCAAGTTTATGGCTGTCGGTTTGACCGATATTCTGGAAACTGCCGGGTTAAGCGGTATTCCGGCCTTTGTCGGGCTGGCGTTGCTGTCATCATTGCTGTGTATGTTTATCGCCAGCGGTTCGGCTATCTGGTCTATTCTGGCTCCCATCTTTGTGCCGATGTTTATGCTGCTCGGCTTTCATCCGGCGTTTGCACAGATCCTGTTTCGCGTGGCGGATTCCTCTGTCATTCCCCTCGCCCCGGTGTCGCCGTTTGTTCCGCTGTTTCTGGGCTTCCTGCAGCGCTATAAACCGGAAGCGAAGCTGGGTACCTACTATTCGCTGGTGCTGCCCTATCCGCTTATCTTTTTAGGGGTATGGTTGGTGATGTTGGTGGCATGGTATCTTGTCGGTCTGCCAATTGGACCGGGGATTTACCCACGGCTGAATTAAGGGACAAAGGATGCTGAGATTACTTGAAGATAAGATTGCCACGCCGCTTGGCCCGCTGTGGGTGATCGCCGATGAGCAGTTCAATCTGCGGGCGGTAGAGTGGGAAGAGCACAGCGACCGAATGGTTGAATTGCTTAATATTCACTATCGCGAAGGTTACGAGCGCATCAGCGCCACCAATCCGGGCGGTTTAAGCGAGAAGCTTGCCGCCTACTTCGAGGGCAATCTCAGCATTATTGACACGTTGCCAACCGCGACCGCAGGCACTGCCTTCCAGCGCGAAGTGTGGCAGGCGCTGCGGGCCATCCCTTGCGGGCACGTCATGCACTATGGTCAGCTTGCCGAACAGCTAGGCCGTGCCGGAGCCGCTCGCGCCGTGGGGGCGGCAAACGGCTCCAATCCGGTCAGTATTGTGGTGCCCTGTCATCGCGTGATTGGGCGCAACGGCACCATGACCGGCTATGCCGGTGGGGTTCAGCGTAAAGAGTGGTTACTGCGTCACGAAGGCTATTTATTACTGTAGCGACCAGGCTTTTAGTGCTTAATTTTCTATGATTTAGGTCATTATTCCACAATCAAACTGTGGAATTTCAAGAAGATGGCGACACATTGTCGCCACTTGTCCTTATTGATGGTTTACCAGACTTACGTCTACTCCAAAAAGATGTTAAAATTGACCAATATCAATTAAGGCTTGAGCAAACCTATGATCCCGGAAAAGCGAATTATACGACGCATTCAGTCTGGCGGTTGTGCTATCCATTGCCAGGATTGCAGCATCAGCCAGCTCTGTATCCCTTTTACCCTGAATGAGCATGAGCTTGATCAGCTTGATAATATCATTGAGCGTAAAAAGCCTATTCAGAAGGGACAGACGCTGTTTAAAGCGGGAGACGAACTGAAATCGCTCTATGCTATCCGTTCTGGCACGATTAAAAGCTATACCATCACCGAACAAGGCGATGAGCAGATCACTGGCTTCCATCTGGCGGGCGATCTGGTGGGCTTTGACGCTATCGGCACTGGCCACCACCCGAGCTTTGCTCAGGCGCTGGAAACCTCTATGGTTTGCGAAATTCCGTTTGAAACTCTCGACGATCTGTCCGGTAAAATGCCGAATCTGCGCCAGCAGATGATGCGTCTGATGAGCGGTGAGATCAAAGGCGATCAGGACATGATTCTGCTGCTTTCCAAAAAGAATGCAGAAGAGCGTCTGGCCGCGTTTATCTATAACCTGTCTCGTCGTTTTGCCGAACGGGGTTTCTCTCCGCGTGAGTTCCGCCTGACCATGACGCGTGGTGATATCGGTAACTACCTGGGCCTGACGGTGGAAACCATCAGCCGCCTGCTGGGTCGTTTCCAGAAAAGTGGCATGTTAGCGGTGAAAGGCAAATACATCACCATCGAAAATGGTGAAGCCCTGGCGGTTCTCGCCGGTCACTCCCGTAACGTCGCCTGACCCCTCGCTTTTCTTCAGCCAGGTCAGTAAATTTTTAAGATTTATTGATCTGGCAAAACCTTCTCCCCTGTTTCATTCAACGTATATAGGTTACTCTTTTAATTACAGACTGAGGTGACAGTTGTAAGGAGACCTGTATGGCAAAGTATCAAAACATGCTGGTGGCCATCGATCCTAATCAGGACGATCAACCTGCATTACGGCGAGCTGTATATTTACATCAACGGATTGGCGGCAAAATCAAAGCGTTTTTGCCGATCTATGACTTCTCATACGAGATGACCACCCTTCTGTCGCCTGATGAGCGCACCGCTATGCGTCAGGGCGTGATCAGCCAACGGACCGCGTGGATCCGCGAGCAGGCAAAATATTATATTGATGCGGGCATCCCCATTGATATCAAAGTGGTGTGGCATAACCGTCCTTTTGAAGCCATCATCCAGGAAGTGATCGGCGAAAAACACGATCTGCTGCTGAAGATGGCGCATCAGCACGACAAACTGGAAGCGGTGATCTTCACGCCAACCGACTGGCACTTATTGCGCAAATGCCCGTGTCCGGTCTGGATGGTGAAAGACCAGCCGTGGCCGGAAGGCGGTAAAGCGGTGGTTGCCGTTAACCTCGCCAGTGAAGAGGATTACCACAACGCCCTCAATGAAAAACTGGTGAAAGAGACGATCCAACTTGCCGAACAGGTCAACCATACCGAGGTGCATCTGGTCGGGGCCTATCCCGTCACACCCATCAATATTGCTATCGAACTGCCTGAGTTTGACCCGAGCGTTTACAACGATGCGATTCGGGGTCAGCATCTGCTGGCGATGAAAGCGCTGCGCCAGAAATTTGGCATTGATGAGAAAATGACCCACGTAGAAAAAGGACTGCCTGAAGAGGTTATTCCTGATCTCACTGAGCATTTACAGGCGGGGATTGTGGTGCTTGGCACGGTGGGTCGGACCGGTATTTCGGCGGCCTTCCTCGGCAATACGGCTGAACAGGTGATTGATCATCTGCGCTGCGACCTGCTGGTGATTAAACCGGATCAGTATCAAACGCCCGTCGAACTGGATGACGAAGAAGACGATTAAACGTCGTCACCCAGCCATAAAAAAAGCCGCCCTGTCAGGCGGCTTTTTCACATCTGACGCATTACAACGCTTTCAGAATCGCATCCACGCTGGCTTTGGCATCGCCAAACAGCATATGGGTGTTCTCTTTGAAGAACAGCGGGTTCTGGACGCCGGCATAGCCGGTATTCATTGAGCGTTTAAAGACGATCACATTCTGCGCCTTCCACACTTCGAGAACCGGCATTCCCGCAATCGGGCTGCCCGGATCGTCCTGTGCGGCCGGGTTAACGGTATCGTTCGCACCAATGACCAGTACCGTGTCGGTATCGGCGAAATCGTCATTGATCTCGTCCATTTCCAGCACGATATCGTATGGCACTTTCGCTTCAGCCAGAAGGACGTTCATGTGGCCCGGCAGACGCCCTGCAACAGGGTGAATACCAAAGCGCACTTTGATGCCACGCGCACGGAGTTTCTCGGTAATTTCAGCGACCGGATACTGCGCCTGCGCCACCGCCATACCGTAGCCCGGGGTGATGATCACCGTATGCGAGTTTTTCAGCATATCAGCCGTATCTTCTGCAGTGATCTCACGGTGTTCACCGACTTCTTCATCACCGCTGGACGCCGCGCCGTCGGTACCAAACCCGCCGGCAATCACGCTGAAGAACGAACGGTTCATCGCCTTACACATGATGTATGACAGGATAGCCCCCGACGACCCCACCAGCGCACCGGTGACAATCAGCAGATCGTTGCTCAGCATGAAGCCCGCCGCTGCCGCTGCCCAACCTGAATAGGAGTTCAGCATCGACACGACAACCGGCATATCAGCACCGCCGATAGACGCCACCAGATGCCAGCCAAACGCCAGCGCAATGATCGTCATCACCAGCAGCGCCAGCACTTGCATGCCGGTGCTTTCGGTGCGCACAAACACCATCAGCAGCAGGAAAGAGACCACCAGCGCCGCCAGGTTCATTTTGTGACGATTCGGCAGCATCAGCGGCTTAGAGGAGATTTTGCCGCGCAGCTTGCCAAAGGCAACGATAGATCCCGTGAACGTTACCGCCCCGATGAAGATCCCAAGGAACACTTCGGTCAGATGGATATTAACCAGAATCGGCTCCATGCCGGGTTCGTGGTAGAGATAGCTGTTAAAGCCCACCAGCACCGCCGCCAGACCCACAAAGCTGTGCAGAATAGCCACCAGCTCGGGCATCTCCGTCATCTCTACGCGCTTCGCCAGACGAATACCGATTGCGCCACCGATGATCATCGCCACCAGAATCCACGCCACGTTGCCGGTATCCGGCCCAAAAATAGTGGCAATCAGCGCAATCGCCATCCCCGCGATACCGAAATGGTTCCCGCGTTGTGACGTTTCGTGTTTGGAAAGCCCCGCCAGACTACAAATAAACAGGATTGCGGCAACAATGTATGCAGCTGTTACTAATCCTCCAGACATATGCTACCCCTTAGCCTTTACGAAACATTTTCAGCATGCGCTGAGTCACGGTGAAACCACCGAAAATATTGATACTGGCGATGAGCACCGCGATAAAGCTCAGGAAGCTAATCCAGCCGCCGTGACCAATCTGCAGCAACGCCCCTACCACAATGATCCCTGAAATGGCGTTCGTCACCGACATCAGCGGCGTATGCAGCGCGTGAGAGACGTTCCACACCACGTAGTAACCGACGACGCAGGAGAGCGCAAAGACGGTGAAATGGCCGAGGAACTCTTTAGGTGCCACGTCAGCCAGCCAGCCGAACAGAATAATCACCAGCGCCATCAGCGCGTATTTGCGCCACGGAGAAACGGGTTTTGGCGGTTCTTTTGGTGCAGGAGCAGCTTTAGCGGCTGCCTGCGGCTGCGCAGAAACCTGAATCGGCGGCGCAGGCCAGGTAATTTCGCCGTCGCGAACCACGGTCACGCCGCGCACCACCACATCATCAAAATCAACGGTGATGTTACCGTCTTTCTCTTTGCAGAGCAGTTTCAGCAGGTTAACGAGGTTGGTTCCGTACAGCTGGGAGGATTGCGTCGGCAAACGGCCCGGCAGATCGGTATAGCCAATGATCTTCACGCCGTTTGCCGTCGTCATGACTTCGTTCGGGACGGTGTATTCGCAGTTCCCGCCGTTTTGTGACGCCAAATCGACAATCACGCTCCCCGCTTTCATCGAGTCGACCATTTCACGGGTGATCAGCTTCGGCGCGGGTTTGCCAGGAATCAGCGCGGTGGTGACGATGATATCGACCTCTTTTGCCTGCGCGGCAAAGAGTTCCATTTCTGCCTTGATGAACGCTTCAGACATCACCTTCGCGTAGCCATCACCACTGCCCGCTTCTTCCTTGAAATCCAGCTCAAGGAACTCGGCGCCCATACTCTGCACCTGCTCTTTGACTTCTGGACGCGTATCGAACGCCCGAACGATAGCCCCAAGGCTGTTCGCCGCGCCGATGGCCGCAAGACCGGCAACACCGGCCCCAATCACCATCACTTTTGCCGGTGGGACTTTCCCCGCCGCCGTGATTTGACCGGTAAAGAAGCGGCCAAACTCGTGGGCGGCCTCAACGATGGCGCGATAGCCCGCAATGTTAGCCATTGAACTTAACGCATCCAGCGACTGGGCGCGCGAAATACGCGGCACCGAATCCATCGCCATCACCGTGACGCCGCGCGCGGCCAGCTTCTCCATCAGCTGCGGATTCTGTGCCGGCCAGACAAAGCTCACCAGCGTCGTGCCGGGATTCAGCAGCGCAATTTCGCTCTCTTCTGGCGCATTCACCTTCAGAATGACAGGCGATTGCCATATCTCCGCCCCGTCCACCACTTCAGCGCCAGCCTGAATAAATGCCTCGTCATCAAAGCTCGCCAGTTTGCCCGCGCCGCTTTCAATCGCGACGGTAAAACCCAGTTTCAGCAGCTGCTCGACCGTTTTCGGCGTTGCGGCTACGCGGGTTTCATTGGCTAACCGTTCTTTTGGTACCCCAATACGCATAGTTTTCCCTTCCATCGGTTCTTGATGATGGTTTGTCGATAAATGACCGCGATTTGCATGAGTTGTCGCCAATTCGATAGCTCTGCGGGATGAATAACCACGGAAAATAAAACAGTAACAAACTTTCTATAACCTACTGAAAATAGCGCCTGTGATCCACAGCAAGAAAACACTATTTCTGACTTTATCTGTGAAAAATAAGTGATCACCGTCTCTGACAGCGATATTTACCTTAATTTCATCGCCAGGGCCGATAAATAGCTCAAGCGAAGCGGTAAAACATGATATAGCGCCATACGAGAACAACTCATTAACATTAAATTAACTTGTAAAAGTCATATACTTCATCAGTTTTACTGTTCAAACGCGTGTTTACTCAACATATCACTAAATGTTATCGGATTTGATCCTGACGGGAGCACAGTCAGTAAAAAATGGCGCAGACAGCAACGGGTTTTAAATGCCATAATCGGCGACGATTTCAAATTAACAACAACACCAGTACCTGGTTTGCGCAAGGCGAAGGATTATTTTATGAAGCTTAAGAACACTCTCCTGGCGTCCGCACTCCTTTCTGCGATCGCCCTGTCTGCTCACGCTGCGACAGAGTTAACGCCGGAGCAAGCGGCAGCGTTGAAACCTTACGATCGTGTCACCATCACGGGTCGTTTTAACGCCATTGGTGACGGGGTGCAGGCTGCCTCTCGTCGTGCGGATAAAGAAGGCGCTGCCTCTTTTTACGTCGTTGATACCTCTGATTATGGCAGTGGTGGCAACTTACGCATTGTGGCCGATTTATATAAAGAAGACGCGCCGAAAGCTACTGCCCCAAAAAATCGCGTTATCAATGGCGTGATGGAGTTGCCTAAAGACCAGGCCATTGCACTGGAGCCGTTCGACACAGTCACCATTCAGGGTTTCTACCGCAGCCAGCCAGAAGTGAATGACGCCATCACCAAAGCCGCGAAAGAAAAAGGTGCAGCCTCTTTCTACATCGTGCGTCAGATCGACGCCAACCAGGGCGGCAACCAGCGTATTACCGCATTCATCTATAAAGCGGATGCCAAAAAACGCGTTCTGCAAAGCCCGGACGTGATCCCGGCAGATTCTGAAGCGGGCCGCGCAGCTATCGCTAAAGGCGGCGAAGAAGCGAAGAAAGTCGAAATTCCAGGCGTTGCCACGACAGCAACACCCAGCGCTGAAGTCGGTCGTTTCTTTGAAACGCAAACCACTAAAGGCGGTCGTTACACTGTCACCCTGCCGGACGGCACAAAAATTGAAGAGTTGAACAAAGCCACTGCCGCGCAGATGGTGCCTTTCGACAGCGTTAAATTCACCGGTAACTACGGCAACATGACCGAAGTGTCTTACCAGGTGGCGAAACGCGCGCAGAAGAAAGGCGCGAAGTATTACCACATCACCCGCCAGTGGCAGGAACGTGGTAACAACATGACCATCAGCGCTGACCTGTATAAATAACAAAACGGGTTAACCAAAGGCGGCGCAATGCCGCCTTTTTTGTAACTTTTAATTGAATTTCTGCCTCACGTCATTGCATGCATTCAAGACACTCCGTAAAATCCCGCGCCTTAGTGTGATCCACCATTTTTATGCGCTTGTGCGAAATAATTATTCTGGATTTGGTCCTTTCATAACAGGAAGCCAATGGAAAAGAAACTTGGCCTGAGCGCTTTAACTGCGCTCGTTTTAAGCTCCATGCTGGGCGCAGGCGTATTCAGTTTGCCGCAGAATATGGCGGAAGTCGCCAGCCCGGCGGCGCTGCTCATCGGCTGGGGGATCACCGGCGTTGGGATCCTGCTGCTGGCCTTTGCCATGTTAATACTGACGCGTATCCGCCCGGATCTGGACGGTGGAATATTCACTTACGCCCGTGAAGGTTTTGGCGAACTGATTGGCTTCTGCTCCGCCTGGGGTTACTGGCTCTGTGCCGTTATCGCCAACGTCTCTTACCTGGTGATTGTTTTCTCCGCGCTGAGTTTCTTTACCGATAGCCCCGAACTGCGCTTCTTCGGCGACGGGAATACCTGGCAATCCATTGTTGGCGCATCGGTTCTGCTGTGGTTAGTTCACTGGCTGGTCCTGCGCGGCGTGCAGACGGCGGCGAGTATTAATCTGGTGGCGACGCTGGCAAAACTGGTGCCGCTTGGCCTGTTTATCGTGCTGGCGTTTATCGCCTTTCGCCTTGACGTCTTTAGCATGGATTTCACCGGCATTGCGCTGGGCGTCCCGGTCTGGGAACAGGTAAAAAACACCATGCTGATCACCCTGTGGGTGTTTATCGGCGTGGAAGGTGCCGTGGTGGTCTCGGCAAGAGCGCGTAACAAGCGCGACGTGGGCCGCGCCACGCTGTTAGCCGTGCTGGCCGCGCTGAGCGTCTATCTGATGGTCACACTGCTCTCTATCGGGGTGGTGGCGCGTCCGGAGCTGGCGGGCATGCGTAACCCTTCAATGGCCGGATTAATGGTCAAGATGATGGGTTCCTGGGGCGACGTGGTGATTGCGGCAGGGCTGATTGTCTCGGTCTGCGGGGCCTATCTGAGCTGGACCATTATGGCGGCAGAAGTGCCTTTCCTCGCCGCGACGCATAAAGCCTTTCCCCGCCTGTTTGCGCGTCAGAACAAAAACAGTGCGCCGTCCGCGTCACTGTGGCTGACAAACATCAGCGTACAGGTGTGCCTGGTGCTGATCTGGCTCACAGGTTCGGACTATAACACCCTGCTGACCATTGCCTCGGAGATGATTCTGGTACCCTATTTCCTGGTCGGCGCGTATTTGTTAAAAATTGCCACCCGTCCGGCTCATTACGTGGTCGGTGTCGGCGCCTGTATCTATGGGTTATGGTTACTGTATGCTTCCGGGCCAATGCATCTGCTGCTGTCCGTTGTGCTTTATGCGCCGGGGCTGCTGGTCTTTATCTATGCCCGCCGCACACACCAGCTGGGACATGCCCTGAAGCGTCGGGAGATGGCGTTGATCGGTATGCTACTGATTGCTGCCGTTCCGGCAACGTGGATGTTGATGGGATAAGCCCTCTTTTCCCATTGTCGAACTGAAAGGAGAAAACGATGGGAAAAGCACCGCAACGCCCCATTTTGATTACTGGGGGAGGCCGACGCATCGGTCTCGCCCTTGCCCACCATTTTCTGAATCAACGCCAGCCGGTGATCGTCAGCTATCGCAACGATTATCCCTCCATCGAGGGATTACGCGAGGCTGGAGCGCTGTGTATTCAGGCCGATTTTGCTACGGACGCAGGCATTGCTGAGTTTGCCGAAAAGGTCAAATCGGCGACGGGCGGGTTACGCGCCATTATCCATAACGCCAGCGCATGGTTGCCGGAAAAACCGGGCACGCCGCTTGGCGAAACCCTCTCCAGCATGCTGCAGATCCACGTTCACGCGCCTTATTTACTGAATCACGCTTTAGAGGCGTTACTGCGCGGCCATGGCCATGCCGCAGGCGATATTATTCACTTCACCGACTACGTTGTGGAGCGCGGCAGCGACAAACATATCGCCTATGCCGCCAGCAAAGCGGCACTGGACAATATGACGCGCTCGTTCGCGCGCAAGCTGGCTCCGGAGGTCAAGGTCAACGCGATCGCCCCTTCGTTAATTCTGTTTAACGAAGGTGACGATGCCGAATATCGCCAGAAAGCACTCAATAAATCGCTGATGAAAATCGCGCCGGGCGAGAAAGAGGTGATCGATCTTATCGACTACCTGCTGACCAGTTGCTATGTCACAGGGCGTTCGTTTGGCGTCGACGGCGGCCGTCCGCTCAATTAGTGGAAACGGCTCCAGAAAAAGATTAACACCCAGGCGCTGAGGCTCCAGCACACCACCGCCCCACCCAGCGCCAGCGGGAGACGCATCGTCGCGGTGAAATACCACAGCGAAAGCAGATAAATAAAATAGGGAATAATCGACCACATCCCGAAGACGATAGTAGTCCGCAGCGCCTCAATGCCCCGTTCAGAGGCCACAATATAGTGCGCAATAAGCGCAAACGTCGGGAACAGGGGGATCAGTCCGGCGATATAGTAATTTTTTGTCCGGGCTAAAATACCAATCAACACCACCACCAGCGCACCCAGTGCGGCTTTGATCAACAGCGCCATTCTTTTCCCTTAACAATCAAATAACAATACCAGCCAGAATAACGGAATGACGGCTAATTGAGAAAGATTAATGGAAGGTTGAGGTAACGCGGTGTATGTTGACATTTTTCGCGAAAACAGACGTGGTATGAATAAGATCGTTTTTGTTGAGGATGAGCCAGAAGTCGGCCAGCTGATAGCCGCTTATCTGGGAAAACACGATATGGACGTTGTTGTCGAGCCGCGTGGCGATCGCGCCGAAAAGGTGGTGTTGCGTGAAAAGCCCGACCTGGTGCTGCTGGATATCATGTTACCCGGCAAAGACGGTATGACCGTCTGCCGCGATTTACGCGCGCAATGGGATGGCCCGATTGTGCTGCTCACCTCGCTCGACAGTGACATGAACCATATTTTATCGCTGGAGATGGGCGCGAATGATTACATTCTCAAAACAACGCCCCCGGCGGTGTTACTGGCGCGTCTGCGTCTGCATCTGCGCCAGCGCGTCACCGCGGAGAGCCAGACGGCGTCGGCGTCTCTGACACCACACAAAGCGATGCGTTTTGGTACACTTTCTATCGATCCGGTGAATCGCCAGGTTCTGCTCTCGGGAATGGACATCGCCCTCTCCACCGCCGATTTTGATCTGCTGTGGGAACTGGCGACCCACGCCGGACAGATTATGGATCGCGATGCCCTGCTGAAAAACCTGCGCGGTGTGAGCTACGATGGAATGGATCGCAGTGTTGATGTGGCGATCTCACGCCTGCGTAAAAAGCTGCTGGATAACGCAACCGAGCCGTATCGCATAAAAACCGTGCGTAATAAAGGCTATCTTTTCGCACCGCACGCGTGGGAGACCTGATGAGTTCGTTCCGGGCAACAAAGTCATGGTGGCGCATTTTCTGGTGAGATAGCTTCTGCAGTCGCTGTAATAGCGGCAAGTCCCTCTAACAGGGATGTTAAGGTGAATTACCGGCTACAGCCACTGACGCCAAATAATCTATCTCGTTGAAAATTATGTGATCTTGATCCAGGGCAATGTCAACATTTGCCACTTAGGCTAAATTTCTGTTTCAATTTGAACGAGCCCCTATCTTTATTATGTTTTTAAGAGCTGTACTGTTTTGCCTGCTATCCATCCCCTGCTTTACCCACGCCTTAAATTTCTCCTCCACTTTTTTACGCCTTAACTGCCCGCAAAGGGGTCTGGTAGAGATTATTCTTCACGTATACGACCACACCCAGGAAAGGTGGAAAGGAAACTTCGAAACCGGTGCCGGACATAAACGCTCTGGTGATACCGAGATCATCCCTTTTGCGAATGGCGACACGCTTTTCCACTCACTATCCAGAGACTCATTTGGCTATCTGTATGCGGGTGAAGATAAACTGTCCGTCTGCGCAAAAATCGACGAGCGGCCCGTTTACTCTTCATTTTGAAAAGGGTCATCTGTCCATCACGGCTTTCCACGCGCTAATACCGCCAGCCATCAGTAATGACGGCACTGGGCTTGCTGCTTTGACACGCGCACTGGCGTTTTTGGCCGTGCGCACTTCTGCCAGACAGTGAAAAAGATGTTCATTCTCCGCACAACACCGCCCCGTCGCGGTAATGATAACGTTTAGTCATCATCTCGCATTGACACCCCCTATAGGTCAATGTATAAAACCCCGCTTCAGTAATGAGATTCATTCACATTAAAAATACCTCCCGGGTTTCGATAACGATTTTAATGAAGGATAGCGTTAAATGAAAAAGGCCATCTGCGCGTTAGGCATGGTGTTTGCGTCGGTCAGTTCTGCACTGGCAACGACATATCCTCTGACCATTGAAAACTGTGGATACAAAGAGACCTTTACCCAACCGCCGGAGCGCGTTGTGGCGCTGGGACAAAATACCGTTGAGATTTTGCTCCTGCTGGGGCTGCAAAATAACGTGGCCGCCAGTGCGTTTTGGCCAACGAAGGTTCTTCCGCAGCTGGCGGCTCAGAACGCCAAAATCAAACTGCTGACGGTAGAAATTCCCACGCTGGAATCCATTCTTGCTCACAACCCTGATTTTGTTCCTGCTCAACTCCCTCTTTTGTTAGGCCCGGAAAGTAAAGTCGCCAAACGCGAAGATCTGGCAACCGTCGGCGTCAACAGCTATTTATCGCCAGGCATGTGCGCAACCAAAAAAGCCGCAGGGGATATGTACGGCAGCCGTCAGAAGCTGTGGGATATGACCTATCTCTATAAAGAGATTGACGATTTCGCCACGATTTTTAATGTCCAGGATCGGGGAAATGCAGTCGTTGCCGATTTCAAAAAACGGGAAAATGACCTGCGTACCGAATTCAGCAAGAATAAAAAAGATCTCTCCTTTGTCTTCTGGTTCTCAAGCGCATCACCGTCAGCGGACGCCTACGTGGGGGGAAAAAACAGCGCATCCGGCTTTATCGCCAACGTCCTGGGCGGGCATAACGCCATCACTTCAGAGACCGAATGGCCGACCGTAAGCTGGGAAAGCATCATCGCAGCGAATCCGGATGTGATTGTGGTTTCCAGCCTTGACCGTAACCGCTGGGCGCTGGATAACGCGGAAGAAAAAATCAAATTCCTGAAAACTGATCCGGCGGTCAGCCAGCTGGACGCGGTGAAAAAGGGTCATATCGTGGTGATGGACGGCCAGGCGATGAACCCGACCATCCGGACCATTTACGGCGCTGAACAGGTGGGTGAACAGCTCAGAAAATTGGGACTGAACTGATGACGACTGCCGCTCTTTCGTCGCGACAGGGTTTGTTTCTGACCACGTCGTTTCTGATGTCTCTCATCTTGCTTTTCCTGGTGATTGCAGTGGGCGTCAGCGTGGGCGAACTCTCGATCCCGCTGCAGCAGGTTTTTTACACCATCAGCAACAAAATGGGGCTCACCGAGGTCCCACTGAACCGGATCTACGAAAGTGTGATCTGGGACTTTCGCCTGAGCCGCGCGCTGGTGGCGGCATGCTGCGGCGCAGGATTAGCCATCTGCGGTGCGGTTTTACAAAGTTTGTTGAAGAATGCGCTGGCGGAACCCTACGTGCTTGGCGTCTCTGCGGGGGCATCAACAGGGGCAGTTTCAGTTGTGGTACTGGGCATCGGTACGGGCGCAGTGTCGCTGTCGGCCGGGGCTTTTGCCGGGGCGTTCGCCGCCTTTGCCTTCGTCGCCTTTTTGACCAACGGCGCCCGCGGCGGCAACGAACGCACGATTCTGGCAGGGGTCGCGGCTTCTCAGCTGTTCAACGCCATCACGGCTTATACCATCAGCACCTCCGCCAGCGCGCAGCAGGCTCGCGATGTGATGTTCTGGCTGCTGGGCAGCTTTAGCGGCGTGCGCTGGCCTGAATTTCAGCTGGTGTTGATGGTGGTTCTGGCCGGGCTTGCCGTTTGTCTTTACTACTCCCGCGCGCTGGATGCGTTTACCTTTGGAGACGATGCCGCCGCCTCGCTGGGGATTGCCGTTCCCTGGGTGCGTCTGATCCTCTTTACCACTACCGCGCTGATCACCGCAACCATCGTCAGCATGGCCGGCTCGATTGGCTTTGTCGGGCTGGTGATTCCCCACGTCATGCGCTATTTCTTCGGCCCTTTGCATCGCACATTGCTGATCGCCAGTGCGCTGGCCGGAGCCATTCTGATGGTGCTGGCCGATATCGCCTCGCGGTTGCTGATTGCGCCACAAAGCCTGCCGGTTGGGGTCGTGACGGCTCTGGTCGGCGTGCCTTTCTTTGCCGTGATTATCTATCGCTCAAGGAATAAGTGATGAGTATTTCCGCTGAAAACATTACCTGGAAAGTGGGGAAAAAGGTCATCGTCGATGGTGTATCGCTGAAGGTGTCTCGCGGCGAAACCGTCGGGTTAATCGGCCCCAACGGCTGCGGTAAATCGTCCCTGCTGCGTGTGCTGGCTGGCTTGCGCCGTCCGGATGCAGGCTGCGTGACCCTGGACGAGAAAGACATTGCGCGGATGGCTAAAAAGCAGCTTGCCCGTCGGGTGGCGTTCGTCGAACAACATGGGTTAACCGATGCCAATATGCGCGTTCGTGACGTGGTAAAACTGGGCCGGATCCCACATCACTCTCCCTTTTCTAACTGGAGTACGCACGATGACGAAACCGTCACCGCGGCGCTACAACGAGTGGATATGCTGGAAAAATGCGATCAGGGGTGGCTCAGTCTGTCCGGTGGTGAACGTCAGCGGGTCCATATCGCCCGCGCCCTGGCGCAGACTCCCAGCGAAATCCTGCTCGATGAACCGACCAATCACCTCGATATTCATCATCAGATACAGTTAATGAAGCTGATTAGCGAACTACCGGCGACCTGTATTGTGGCTATCCACGATCTCAACCACGCCGCCATGTTCTGCGATTCATTGATTGTGATGCAGCAGGGAAAAATTATCACGACCGGGACACCGCAGGATATTCTCTCTGAGGAGCTGCTGTGGGACGTTTTCCGGGTGAAAACCAAAATTGAGATCTCCCGGTTCCATGGTAAAAAACACATTCACTTTATCGCTTAGGAGCGGGTCATTTCATGCCGCGGTTTTCCCTACGCCCAGCCGTCACGCTCTGGCCGCCCTTATTACCTGGTAGCCAGTTTGTATTTAATATTGGCTTTTACGCAGTCGTCCCCTTCCTGGCGATATTTCTGCGCAACGATATGATGCTCTCCGGCGGGCTTATCGGGCTGATTCTGGGGCTGCGGACATTCTCACAGCAGGGGATGTTTATCGTCGGCGGTGCGCTCTCCGATCGGTTTGGCGCACGGACGATCATCCTTTACGGCTGCCTTATTCGCGTGCTGGGTTATCTGCTGCTGGCATTCGGACAATCGCTCTGGCCAATCATTCTGGGGGCGTGCCTCACGGGCATCGGCGGAGCGCTGTTCTCCCCGTCGATTGAAGCCTTACTGGCCAAAGCAGGGACGCAAAGCGAGGCGAACGGCAAGCGCAGCCGCGCGGAGTGGTTCGCGATTTTTGCCGTGTGGGGTGAACTGGGTGCCGTTCTGGGCCCGGTGGCGGGTGCATTATTGACGGGACTGGGCTTCCGACAGGTTGCCTTGGCTGGGGCTGGCGTCTTTATCATCGCGCTGATATTGCTGTCCGTCGCGCTTCCCACCGAACAGCGCGGCAAACACGCGCTAAACGTTCTGCCGTGGTGGACCACGTTCCGCCAGCCGCGCTTTGTGGCGTTTATCATTGCCTACAGTTCGTGGCTTTTAAGCTACAACCAGCTCTATCTGGCGCTGCCGGTGGAAATCCAGCGTTCGGGGGGAAGCGAGAAAGACCTCGGGCCACTCTTTATGCTGGCCTCCGTTCTGATCGTTGTGTTTCAGCTGCCACTGGCGCGTTTCGCGCGGAAGACCGGAGCTATCAAGATCTTGCCCGCCGGTTTTTTGCTGCTCTCCACCGCCTTTGCCAGCGTGGCGGTATTCGCTGCAATGGAACCAGCGGAAGGCTGGCTTCGATTATTGCCTTCAGTCTGTTTTGTGACCCTGCTGACCACAGGACAAATGCTGCTGGTACCGGCGGCAAAAGACCTGATCCCATGGTTTGCTGAAGAGTCGACGCTTGGCGCGCACTACGGCGCACTGGCCACTGCCGGAGGCGTTGCGGTGTTGGCGGGCAATTTTGCGTTTGGCGGGCTGCTCGATAACGCGTTAGTACCGTCAACGCAGGCCATCTATCCCTGGCTGCTGTTGGCGCTGTTCCCGTTATGTAGCGCCGTTGCTATGATCCTGATTTGTCGCCCGCTTCAAACAACGCTTATCACGAAAACCTGAACTGACGGATGACCCCGTCTGGAAAATAAGCCGTAAGTGAAAACGGTTAAAGACGGAATTTTTACAGCGGAAAAATGACGCCAGCAGAATGAGCGTGATTTTCAGCTTTCCCACCAGATACCCATAAACATCATCACCATTACATGCCTTGAGAGTTGTCAGCCGGGGCAAACCCTGCTTTCATAGCAACGCCGACGGGGCATGGAAACGCATGAATAAACACTACGCGGTTCCGTTATGCCCCAGAACGTAGAGCAATTTAGCTAACCCGGTATTGATGGTGTGATTTCATGAAAAAGCTGTTTGTGCAGTTTTATCTTTTACTGTTTGTCTGTTTTCTGGTGATGACCATGCTGGTCGGGCTGGTTTACAAGTTCACCGCCGAGCGCGCAGGCCGACAGTCACTGGATGACCTGATGAAAAGTTCGCTGTATCTGATGCGCAGCGAACTGCGTGAAATCCCCCCGCACGACTGGGCGCGAACGCTAAAAGAGCTGGACCTGAATCTGTCGTTTAATATGCGCATTGAGCCGCTGAAAAACTACGCGTTGGATGCCACAACCACCCAGCGCCTGCGTGATGGCGACATCGTGGCGTTAGACGATCAGTACACGTTTATTCAGCGTATTCCGCGCAGCCACTACGTGCTGGCCGTCGGTCCCGTCCCCTATTTATATTTTTTACACCAGATGCGGTTGCTGGATATGGCGCTACTGGCGTTTATTGCCATCTCGCTGGCCCTTCCGGTCTTTATCTGGATGCGGCCGCACTGGCAGGATATGTTGCGTCTGGAAACCGCGGCACAGCGCTTTGGTGACGGGCATTTTACCGAGCGGATCCATTTTGACAGCGGTTCCAGCTTTGAACGTCTGGGCGTCGCCTTTAACCAGATGGCCGATAATATCAATGCGCTCATTGCCAGCAAAAAGCAGCTGATCGACGGCATTGCCCACGAGCTGCGTACCCCCCTGGTGCGCCTGCGTTATCGTCTTGAGATGAGCGAGAACCTGACCGCGACGGAATCTCTGGCGCTCAACCGCGATATCGGCCAGCTGGAAGCGCTCATCGAGGAGCTGTTGACCTACGCGCGCCTGGATCGTCCGCAAAACGAGCTTAACCTCAGCACGCCGGACCTCTCTGGCTGGCTGCGCAGTCATATCGAGGATGTGCAGAGCGTTAATCCGCAGCGCGCGTTGCGGGTAGAGAACAGCCCCGGCGACTATGGCGCGCTTGATATGCGCCTGATGGAGCGCGTCCTGGATAATCTGGTCAACAACGCCCTGCGCTATAGCGAAACCACACTGCGCATTCGTTTACATCTGAACGGCAGCGAGGCCAGTTTATCTGTTGAGGATGACGGCCCGGGAATTGCCGCCGATGAACGCGAACGCGTATTTGAGCCGTTTGTCCGTCTCGATCCGAGCCGGGACCGCGCCACGGGCGGCTGCGGGCTGGGACTGGCTATTGTTCGCTCTATTGCCCTGGCGATGGGCGGTCGCGTCAGTTGCGAAGCCAGCGACCTGGGTGGCGCTAAATTCTGCTTTAGCTGGCCAGTCTACCATCACATCGCGATTCCCGCGGCGGTCTGACGGGCTATTCCTCGTCAGGCAGACACTGTAAATGCCCATGCCGCACACCGCGCTGGGCAATGACATCATCGGCAAAATGCTGCACATCCCCCATATCGCCTTTCAGCACAGCGATCTCCAGACAATCGTCATGGCTGACATGGACGTGCAGCGTGGCGACGGACAAATCATGGTGATGGTGTTGCGTGGAAACAAGGCGGCGAGCCAAATCGCGTTTCTCGTGTTCATAAACATAAGAAAGCACCGCGAATCCCTGCCGGCCATGCTCCTGCGTGGTCTCCTGCGCCAGCGCGCTACGCAAGATATCGCGTATCGCTTCTGAGCGGTTGTGGTAGCCGCGGCGTTGACTGAGGCTGTCCAGCGTTTCGAGTAAATCATCATCAAGCGTAATGGTGACACGTTGCATCGGGCTTAAACCTCTTCTGGGGTGCGACGGCGCACGGGAAAAGCAGGAAGAACCGCTTGTTGTAACTGGCGTCCGGCGTCGGAGGAAAAGGTGAGCGTCTCGCCCACGTTCTGTGTTTCAATAATTTCCCCCGCCTCCATCACCATCACCCGATGACAAAAGCGCTCCACCAGCCGTAAGTCATGAGTAATAAACAGACACGCCATCCCAAACTGCTGCTGAAGTTTTTTGAGCAGACCAATCACCTCCGCCTGGAGCACCAGATCGAGATTTGAAACCGCTTCATCGAGGATCAACAGCCGGGGCTCAACCGCCAGCGCCCGCGCCAGGCAAACGCGCTGTAGCTGTCCACCGCTCAGTTGCGATGGCCGTTTATTGCGCATGCTGTCGTCCAGATCCACTGCCCGTAACAGCGTTGTGACACGCGCCATCTGCTCTGCTCTGGACAATGACAACAGATGACGCATCGGTTCCCGCAGAATGTCACTCACCGTTTTACGCGGATTAACCGCGCTGATTGCGTCCTGAAAAACCATCTGGATCTCGCGCCGAAACGCTTTTCGCCGGGCGTAACTGAGCTGTGAAAGCGACTCCCCCTGCCAGGAAACCGTCCCCTGGCTGGGCGTCTCCAGCCCGACCAGCAACCGGGCCAGCGTACTTTTCCCGCAGCCGCTGCGCCCGAGCAGAGCCACCGTTTCGCCGCTTTTCAGGCTCATGGAGACGTCGTTCAGCACCCGTTGAGATCGGCAATAGTGGTGCGACAGCGCAGAAACCGTCAGTAGCGTCATAAGGCCAGCTCCATTCCATACAGCGCCAGATGTGCCGCAATCAGCCTGCGCGTCACCGCATGGCGCGGCGCGTGAAACAGCGTCTCCACCTCGCCCTGCTCAACGATAATGCCGTGATCCATCACCGCCACATCGTCCGCCAGTCGTGCGACCACGCCCATATCGTGGGTGATCAACAGCATACCAGGCCCCCGGCTGTGCATAATGCTCTCCAGCAGATCAAGAATGCGCGCCTGAGCGACGGCATCCAGATCGGTTGTTGGCTCGTCGGCAATGATAAAAGGGGCATCGCACAACAGCGCCATCGCAATCATCATTCGCTGGAGCATCCCTCCGCTCATCTCGAAGGGATAGAGCCGGAGTACGCGGTTCGGCTCCTCCAGACCCACCGCCTGCAGAGCCGCGATAATCGTCGTGTCGTCGGCAGCTTTACCCACCGCCTGACAGGTCTCTTTCGCATGCGTTGCCATCGTATGCAGCGGATTAAAAGCGCTTCGCGGGTTTTGCATAATGGTGGCGACCGTTACACCGCGTAGCGCCTCGGGGGCGACCGGTTTGCCGTCCGCCAACAGTTGGCCTGAGATTTGACGCACTCCCGCCGGCAAAATACCGAGCGCAGCGGCACAGGTCAGTGATTTGCCACTCCCGCTTGCGCCGACCAGCGCCAGCACCCGCCCCCGTTTAAGGGTCAGCGATACCCCATTGACCAGCACCTGTTCGGCCTGGATGACAATATTTTGCAATTCAATGTGTTGCGGCATTAGTGAGCGTGCTCCGCCACCAGATGAGGGTCAAGGTGATCGCGCAGAGCGTCACCCACCAGATTAAAGGCCATCACGCTGATAAACAGCGCCAGTCCCGGCCAGAACATTTGCAGCGGCTGCGTCCAGATATACTGGCGGGCATCGTTAATCATGACCCCCCACTCAGCCGTCGGCGCGGTCACGCCTAACCCCAGAAACGACATTCCGGCGACATGCAGCATCATGTGGCCGATATCCAGCGTCGCCAGCACCAGCAGCGAGGGGAGCACCGCACCGGTTAAATGGTCGATAAAAACGCGAGTATGTCCCGCGCCGCAGAGTCGCGAGGCGAGCACAAATTCCCGCTGACGCAGCGCGATCACCAGGCTGCGCACCATTCGCGCATACCAGGCCCAGTGGGACAAGGCGATAGCGATGATCACATTTGTCAGCCCCGTTCCCAGCACCCCGACCATGAAAAAAGAGAGAATCGAGGTCGGAAAGGTCATAAACATATCCGCCACCCGCATGGTGAATTGATCGACGCGTCCGCCAAGTAGTCCCGCCGCGCCGCCCACCAGCAGCCCCAGGGCCAGAACCAGCAGCAGGCAGATCATGACCGAGCCCAGCGACACGCGCGTGGCCGCCAGCAGACGTGAAAAAATATCGCGCCCCAGATGATCGGTCCCCAGCCAGTGCTGGCTATCCGGGGAGAGCAAGCGCGCAGGCAAGTTAATGGCCTGCGGATCGTATGGCAGCCACCACTGACTGGTGAGTGCAATCGCGGCCAGCAGCAGGATAATCAGCAGCGCCAGGCGCACCGGCCAGCGCGCAGAAAAGTAAAAGTTCACGAATGCGCTCCTTCATGGCGTCGAATGCGCGGATCGAGCGCCGCATTCAGCACATCGACCATCAGGTTACAGATGACAAACACCACCACCATGATCAGCGTGAAGCACTGAATGACCGGATAGTCGCGATTGAAAATCGCGGACACCGCATAGCGCCCGACGCCCGGCCACGCGAAAATATTCTCAATAATCATCGTGCCGCCGATCAGCTCACCGATATGCATCCCCACAGCCGTGATCATCGGCAGCGAGGCGTTGCGTAAAATGTGCCGACGCTCGGTCTGTTGATGACTTAACCCCCGCAGGCGCGCCCAGGTGACATGACGCTGTCCGGCGACCTCCAGCATGCTGGCCCGCAGCAGACGCGCGTTGATCGCCAGTGACATAAACGCAATCGACACAGCGGGCAAAATCAGATGCTGCCAGCCGCCGTAACCCATCGCGGGCAGCCACTGGAGCCAGACCGAGAAACACATCACCAGTAAAAAGGCGAGCCAGAAATTGGGCATCGACACGCCCAGAAAAGCGATCACCCGCACGATGAAGTCAGGCAGACGGTCGCGATGGCGTGCCGCCCAGATCCCCAGCGGTACAGAAGTGAACAGGATCAGCACCAGCGCCGCCCCGGCCAGCAGCAGCGTGGCGGGCAAAAACTGGAGAAGATCATCCAGTACCGGGCGCTGTGTGGCGAACGAGAGGCCAAAATCAAGATGTAACGCGTTCCAGAGCCAGCTGCCGTACTGAACGATCAGCGGCTGATCCAGACCGAGCATCACGCGCGTGGAGGCCACCATGTCTGGCGTCGGCGGCAAATTCGACAGCCGCAGATAGTCGAGCGCCGGATCGCCGGTCCCCAGGCGCAGCATCAGAAAAATAATCACCGAGGCCGCAAATACCATCGGGATCAGCAGCGCGATACGCCGCAAAATGTAGCGTAGCATCAGGGAGTCACCGGCTGGATCTGTTCAAAGGGGATGTCGGACGCGACGGGAGCAAACGGAATGACGCCAAGTTCAGGCCTGGCCACCACCATCATCGACACATAGCTAATCGGCAGATAAACCGCATCGTTGTGCAGACGGGTCA
This sequence comes from Enterobacteriaceae bacterium RIT714, assembly GCA_009668015.1. Classification (GTDB taxonomy): domain Bacteria; phylum Pseudomonadota; class Gammaproteobacteria; order Enterobacterales; family Enterobacteriaceae; genus Enterobacter. The sequence goes on along the minus strand of WJYB01000001.1, from coordinate 300,498 downwards.
AGATATCGCGATAGAGCGCCTGACGGCGGGATTCATCCGCCGTGGAAAGCACTTCGCCAATCTCTTTATCTATCACCGGTTTGTCCGCCAGGCCAAGCTGAGCCTGAAAATCCGCGTGTGATGGCACGCGCATCGAGCTCATAAAAGCGTGTGGGTCGTAAGGCGCGCCCCAGGTGCGGTTGAAAATCATGCCAAAACGGCCATCACGCTGGCGGGCATAAATACTGCTCTCCTCTTCGCCGACTAGCGCGACATCAATGCCCACCTGACGCATATCGGCCTGAATGATTTCAGCCATTGATTTGCTCAGGGCATCGGTGCCGATAAACGACAGTTCAACCCGCAAGGGCTGCCCATTTTTCTCGCGAATGGTTTTTCCTGTCGGGAGGACCCATCCTGCTTTTTCCAGCAGCGATCTTGCCTGCTGCGGATTGTACTGACGCGGTTTCAGATTGACGTTAGCGTAAGGCACGCTCGGAGAAAATAACGTCTCGGCAACCTGCTGTGTGCCGTACAACGCATTGTCGATCAGCGATTTTTTATTGACCGCATAGTTCAGGGCCTCACGCACCGCCAGTTCGTTGGTCGGCGCTTTGGCGGAATTGAGTGCCAGCATGATGGTTTCGATGGGCTGCGAAAGCTGGGTGCGGTAGGACGGGCTTTGGCTGAAACGGGCAAAAGTATCGAGCGGCAGCAGCCCTTCGTTACCGTATAACAGATCAATTTCACCGGTTTCAAACGCGACCGCACGGGTGGTCGGGTCCGGGATCACCTTCACCGTAATCTGGCGAATTTTTGGCTTTTCTCCCCAGTAGCGGTCGTTACGCTCCAGGATATCGTACTGGTTGAGTTTTGACGCTTTCAGCACCCACGGTCCGGTGCCGATGGGGGAGCGGATGCCGTTCATCGTTTCGTTATTTTTAAACTGTGACGGGGCGATAAAACGGAACGGACGCGGCAAGGCGAGCTCTTGCAGGAACGGGTAGTAGGCGCTCTTCAGGGTGATTTGCAACGTATTGCGACTTAACGCTTTCACTTCGGTTATCTGACGGGCCAGCTCCAGCCAGGCATGACGCTCGCGATTATCCAGTACCGCGCGGAAATTCTCTGCCGCCGCCTGGGCATTAAACGGCTCACCGTTGGAGAACGTGACGCCGTCACGCAGAGTGAATACCCAGGTTTTTCCGTCCGCCGACGTGGTCCAGCTTTGGGCAAGCCACGGTTTTACCGAACCATCCGCCTGATATTTCACTAACGGCTCATAGACCATGCTCTGGGCATACATCTGATTGGGCGTATAAAGATGGGGGTTGAGCGGTCCTGCATTTACCGGCCATGCGGTGGTTATTTCATCGGGGGCGGCGGCCTGAGCGAAAAATGATGCACACGCCAGAATCGCACAGACAATACGGCCTGGTCTGGACAAGGGGTTGCCTCTAATCATTTTGGAGTAAGAAAAAACGTGTGACGATTTTAATAATTCATCATACTTTTAACCTGCTCTGGATCAACAGAGTGGCCTCCACAGTAGATAAATATACAAAACCCGTATAATTAAACCTCAATCAATAAGCTTACCTTCTCCCTGCGAGACTCACGCGCACCCTGGCCGGACCGGGCAAACTGTGGTATACGGTAAGTATGTTGTAACTACTGACGGGGCTTTATGGCTACTTACGATCTTCTCGAACGGTTAAACTCGACTTTCCGCCAGATGGAACACGAGCTGGCAGGCTTGACAGAACGTCTGCAAAAATGCCGGTTGCTGGCTGCGCGCGTCTTCACGCTGCCGGATGTTGTCAAAGGCGCCGAACATGATCCGCTTGAGACTATCGAAGTGAAACAGCATATCGGTAAAGCAGCGCTGGAGATGGCGGTCGCCCACTACCGCCATCTGTTTATTCAGCAACAGTCGGAAAACCGCAGCAGCAAAGCCGCGGTGCGCCTGCCCGGCGTGATTTGTCTGCAGTGCGAGCCAGCCCTGCGAGAGCAGATTGAAAGCCAGATTGACCATATTAATGCGCTGAAAGCCGCGTTTGAGAAAATCGTCACTGAAGAGTCAGGCTTGCCCCCCGCCGCGCGCTTTGAATGGGTACACCGGCAGTTGCCGGGGCTTATCACCCTCAACGCCTATCGCACGCTGACGATCCTGCGTCATCCCGCCACGCTGCGGTTTGGCTGGGCCAACAAACACATTATTAAGAACTTTACCCGCAATGAGGTGCTGGCCCTGCTGGAGAAAAGCCTGAAAAGCCCGCGCACCGTGGCCCCCTGGTCGCGCGAGCAGTGGATTGAGCGTCTGGAGCAGGATTACGAGAATATTGCTGCGCTGCCTGCCGAGGCCCGGCTCAAAATCAAACGTCCGGTGAAGGTGCAGCCGATTGCGCGGGTCTGGTATGCCGGGGAGCAAAAGCAGGTGCAACACGCCTGCCCGACGCCGCTGATTGCGCTGTACGATACACAACAGGGGGCGATGGTGCCTGATATCGGTGAACTGCTGAATTACGATGCTGAAAACGTTCAGCATCGTTATAAACCCCAGGCGCAGCCGCTGCGATTGATCATTCCCCGGCTGCACCTGTATGTGGCGGAGTGATTATTTCATACTGCCGACCATCTCTTCCGGGCGCACCCAGCGGTCAAACTCGGCTTCGGTCAGATAGCCCAGCGCCAGGGCGGAGGCCTTAAGCGTCAGCCCCTCTTTGTGCGCTTTTTTGGCAATTTCGGCGGCTTTATCGTAGCCGATATGGGTGTTAAGCGCGGTCACCAGCATCAGCGATTCATTCAGCAGCTGGCTGATACGCTCCCGGTTCGGCTCGATGCCTGTCGCACAATGCGCGTTGAAACTCTCCATGCCGTCCGCCAGCAACCGCACCGATTGCATGAAGTTATGGATGACCATTGGACGATAGACGTTCAGCTCAAAATTCCCCGATGCGCCGCCCAGATTCACCGCCACATCGTTGCCGATGACCTGGCAGCAGAGCATGGTCATGGCTTCGCACTGGGTCGGATTGACTTTACCCGGCATGATGGAGCTGCCCGGCTCGTTTTCAGGAATACTGATTTCGCCGATGCCACAACGTGGGCCAGAGGCCAGCCAGCGCACGTCGTTAGCGATTTTCATCAGCGATGACGCCAGACCTTTCAGCGCACCATGAGCATGCACCAGCGCATCGCAGGTTCCGAGCGCTTCGAATTTATTCGGCGCGGTGACAAACAGTTGACCGGTGATATCCGATAGCTCTTTTGCCACGCGTACCGCGTATTCAGGATGCGTATTCAGCCCCGTTCCCACCGCCGTGCCGCCCAGCGCCAGTTCGGCCAGATGCGGCAGACTGTTGTCGAGGTGCTTAAGGTTATGCTCCAGCATCGCCACCCAGCCAGAAATCTCCTGTCCGAGGGTCAGCGGCGTGGCGTCCTGAAGATGGGTACGGCCAATTTTGACGATATCGCTGAAGGCTTTCGATTTGGTATCGAGCGTCTTCCTTAATACCTCAAGCTGTGGGATCAGGTGCTTGCGCAGGGCAATGATGGCCGCGACGTGCATCGCCGTCGGAAACACATCGTTAGAACTTTGGCTTTTGTTCACATCGTCGTTCGGGTGAACTTTACGCTCCATGCCGCGCACGCCGCCCAGCAGTTCGCTTGCGCGATTGGCCAGCACTTCGTTCATGTTCATGTTGCTTTGCGTTCCGGAGCCGGTTTGCCAGATCGCGAGGGGAAACTCATCCGGGTGTTGGTCTGCCAGCACTTCATCGGCAGCACTGATGATGGCCGTCGCCTTTTCAGCGCTCAGCAGGCCTAAATCCTGGTTAACTTTTGCCGCGGCACGTTTGGTCAGCGCCAGCGCGTGGATCAGCGAGACGGGCATTTTCTCGGTAGAAATTCGAAAATGTTCAAGTGAACGCTGGGTTTGCGCGCCCCACAGCTTGTCAGCCGGAACGTCGATAGCGCCCATGGAATCTTTCTCGCTACGATGCGTTGTCATTACTTTCTCCTTGATAACAATGAATTTGGGGACATTGCTCACATGCTGGATTAAGTATTGTTGGCTTCAAAAAATCAGTATGGCGCTTTGTGCGCTCTTAGAGAAAACCCGGCGACGCGAACGCCTGCCGGGCCGGAGGATATTTTACTTCACGCACGCCGAACACTGGGACGACTGGATCTGTTTGAAGAAGTCGTTGCCTTTGTCATCCACAAGGATAAAGGCCGGGAAGTCTTCAACTTCAATTTTCCAGATCGCTTCCATTCCCAGTTCCGGATATTCCACACACTCCAGGCTCTTGATACTGCCTTGCGCGAGGACTGCGGCGGGGCCGCCAATGCTGCCGAGATAGAAACCGCCGTGTTTATGGCAGGCATCCGTCACCTGCTGGCTGCGGTTGCCTTTCGCCAGCATGATCATACTGCCACCGTTAGCCTGCAGCTGATCCACATAGGAATCCATGCGCCCTGCGGTGGTTGGCCCGAGTGAACCCGAGGCATAGCCTTCAGGCGTTTTGGCCGGCCCGGCGTAGTAAATCGGGTGATCTTTAATGTACTGCGGCAAACCTTCGCCCTTCTCCAGCCGCTCTTGCAGCTTCGCGTGCGCGATATCGCGTCCGACGATAATCGTGCCGTTCAGCGACAGGCGCGTAGAGACCGGATACTGCGAAAGTTGCTGCAGAATGTCGCTCATTGGGCGGTTGAGATCGACGTGAACCGCCTCACCCTCACCCGCTTTACGCAGTGATTCCGGAATATACTTGCCCGGGTTGTTTTCCAGCTTTTCGATCCAGATCCCATCGCGGTTGATCTTTGCTTTGATATTGCGATCCGCCGAGCAGGAGACGCCCATGCCGACCGGGCAGGAGGCGCCGTGGCGCGGCAGGCGAATAACGCGGATATCATGGGCGAAATATTTGCCGCCGAACTGCGCGCCCAGCCCCAGGTTCTGCGCTTCTGTCAGCAGTTCCTGCTCAAGCTGAATATCGCGGAACGCCTGACCGTGCTCGTTCCCTTCCGTCGGCAGGCCGTCGTAGTATTTGGTGGAAGCCAGTTTGACCGTCTTCAGCGTGCTTTCAGCCGACGTCCCGCCAATCACAAAGGCAATGTGATAAGGCGGACAGGCGGCCGTCCCGAGGGTTCGCATCTTTTCCACCAGATAGTTTTTCAGCTTACCCGGTGAAAGCAGCGCTTTGGTTTCCTGATACAGATAGGTTTTGTTCGCTGAACCGCCGCCTTTGGCGATGCAGAGGAATTTGTATTCGTCGCCATCCACGCTGTAGAGGTCAATTTGCGCAGGCAGGTTGGTGCCGGTGTTCACCTCTTTATACATATCCAGCGCGGCATTTTGCGAGTAGCGCAGGTTATCTTCAATGTAGGTGTTGTACACGCCGTGTGCCAGAGCCGCTTCGTCACCGCCACCGGTCCAGACGCGCTGGCCCTTTTTGCCGGTGATGATAGCGGTCCCCGTATCCTGACAGGTTGGCAGAATGCCTTTAGCCGCGATATCGGAGTTACGCAGGAACTGTAGCGCAACGTATTTATCGTTTTCGCTGGCCTGCGGGTCGTTGAGGATATCGGCTACCTGCTGCTGGTGCGCCGGGCGAAGCATAAAGGAGGCATCGTGGAACGCCTGCTGCGCCATTAACGTCAGCGCCTGCGGATCCACTTTCAGGATCTCCTGCCCTTCAAATTCAGAGACAGAAACGTGGTCGCGGGTTAACAGATAATATTCGGTCTGATCCTTGCTCAGTGGGAAAGGATCCTGGTAATGAAAGGGTTTGTTCGACATTGTGCTCTCACTTACGACATTGCTGATTTGATACAGGCAGTTCTTCCGTTTGCCCTGCTTCCCCTTGATAGTTCGAGTGGCAGATACGTTGCTTCCTGAGACTCAATCTATTCGGGGTATTAAAAGCGAGTTAGCTTATCCTACACAATTTTTTAACAAAAACTGAGACTAATACGACTTTTTGCATGCGCAGGTTACTTCCGCATGGTTTATTGCTTTAATACGCAAAGATAATTCCACATTCGAAACAGGGCTTGATAATGCAAAAACTCATCAACTCAGTGCAAAACTATGCCTGGGGAAGTCAAACTGCGTTAACGGATCTCTACGGTATCGCCAATCCCGACAACCTGCCGATGGCAGAGCTGTGGATGGGCGCGCATCCGAAGAGCAGCTCGAGAATTGAAGATGCCAGCGGCCAGGTGCGCTCGCTGCGCGACGTGATCGAGGCGGATAAAGCCACGCTGCTGGGTCAGGCGGTAGCCACTCGTTTTGGCGAGTTGCCGTTCCTGTTTAAAGTGCTGTGTGCGGATCAGCCGCTTTCCATTCAGGTTCATCCCAACAAAAAGGCGTCTGAAGCCGGATTTGCGAAAGAGAACGCGGCGGGTATTCCGCTGGATGCCGCCGAACGTAACTATAAAGATCCTAACCACAAACCGGAGCTGGTTTTCGCCCTGACGCCCTTCCTGGCGATGAACGCTTTCCGCGAATTCTCGGAGATTGTCTCTCTGCTGCAACCCGTCGCAGGGGCACACAAAGCTATTGCTCATTTCCTGGAAAACCCGGACGCCGCCAATCTGAGCCAGCTGTTTGCCAGCCTGCTAAATATGCAGGGTGACGAAAAGGCGCACGCGCTGGCGATCCTGAAGGCCGCCCTTCAAAGCCAGCAGGGCGAGCCGTGGCAAACCATCAGCCTGATTTCCACCTTCTATCCCGACGACAGCGGCCTGTTCTCTCCCCTGCTGTTGAACGTGGTAAAGCTGAATCCGGGCGAAGCGATGTTCCTGTTTGCCGAAACCCCGCACGCCTATTTGCAAGGCGTCGCGCTGGAAGTCATGGCCAACTCCGATAACGTACTGCGCGCGGGCCTGACGCCGAAGTATATTGATATCCCTGAACTGGTGGCGAACGTGAAGTTCGTGGCGAAGCCAGCGAAAGCGCTGTTGACGCAGCCGGTGAAAAACGGCGCGGAGCTGGACTTCCCTATTCCGGTAGACGATTTTGCCTTCTCACTGCACGATCTTAGCCAGACAGAAACCGCGATGGCTCAGCAGAGCGCCGCTATTCTGTTCTGCGTCGAAGGGGAAGCAGTCCTGAGCAAAGGTGAACAGCGTCTGGTGCTGAAACCCGGTGAATCTGCGTTTGTTGCGGCGAACGAATCTCCGGTTAACATCAGCGGCACTGGCCGACTGGCCAGAGTGTTCAATAAGCTGTAAAAGGCGTTGCCGTGGATAATTCGCGCTGTCAGAACCGATACAATCTGATGGATGACGGCTATACTGAATTATCGAACCACTTTTGTTAAGCTGGTCAGAGCCTTATTACAACATCAGGCGGTTTTTACCGCCTGATTTCATTTTATGGATAATCATGATGAAAAAATCGGTCGTAGCGGTTGGCGTTGTTGTTGCATTAGGGGTTGTCTGGACGGGCGCCTCGTGGTTCACGGGCAAACAGCTGGAAAGCCGCCTGGCTGAAATGGTGGCCCAGGCGAACAGCGAGCTCAAACGCACCGCCCCTGAAGCCGGTCTGGAGCTGAGCTATCAGGACTATCAGCGCGGCGTGTTCAGAAGTCATATGCAACTGGTGGTAAAACCGGTTGCGGGCACAGAAAACAGCTGGCTTAAGGCCGGACAAAGCGTGGTGCTGAATGAAGTCGTTGATCACGGTCCGTTCCCGCTGGCGCAGCTTAAACATTTCAACCTGATCCCTTCGATGGCATCGGTGAACTCCACGCTGGTGAACAACGAAGCGTCCAAACCGCTGTTTGATCTGGCGAAAAATGAATCCCCGTTCGTGATTGATACCCGCATCAGCTATGCCGGTGATACGAGCTCAGATATCGCCCTGAAAGCGCTGAATTATGAAAATGGCGACGAAAAAGTGGCCTTTAGCGGCGGCGATTTCAAACTGGATGCGGATCGCGACGGTAAAGTGTTCTCCCTGACCGGCAGCGCAGAAAGCGGTCTGGTGAACGCGGTAAACGAATATAACCAGAAGGTTCAGCTGACGTTCAACAACCTGAAAGCGGACGGCAACAGCCGTATGACCAGCTTTGATGAGCGCATTGGCGACCAGAAAATCAGCCTTGATAAACTGGCTATTGCCGTTGAAGGCAAAGAGATGGCCGTGCTCGAAGGGATGGATCTGGACGGTAAATCCAGCGTCTCGAAAGATGGCAAAAGCATCGACACCCAGATGGATTACACGCTAAAAAGCCTGAAGGTGCAGAGCCAGGATCTCGGTTCCGGTAAATTAACCGTGAAAGTGGGCAATATCGACGGTCAGGCGTGGCATCAGTTTAGCCAGCAATATCGTGCGCAGAGCCAGGCCCTGCTCGCCGATAAAGAGCTGATGACCAAAAATCCGGAGCTGTATCAGCAAAAAGCGATGGATGCCCTGCTAAGCAATCTGCCTGTGCTGCTCAAAGGCGAGCCGGTGATCACCATCGCGCCACTGAGCTGGAAAAACAGCAAAGGCGAGACCAATTTCAACCTGTCACTGTTCCTGAAAGATCCGGCGACAGCCACTGGCGAAGCGCAAACGCTGGCTCAGGAAGTGGATCGCAGCGTCAAATCCATCGACAGCAAGCTCACCATTCCGGTGGATATGGCTACCGAGTTTATGACCCAGATTGCGAAACTGGAAGGTTACAACGAGAAGGATTCTGCGAAGCTGGCGAGCCAGCAGGTGAAAGGCATGGCGGCCATGGGCCAGATGTTCCGTATCACCACGCTTGAAGACAACGTTATTGGCACCAGCCTGCAATACGCGAATGGCCAGGTCACGCTGAACGGGCAGAAAATGCCGCTGGAAGATTTTGTCGGCATGTTTGGTATGCCAACTCTGGGGATCCCTGGACAGGCAGAACCGGTCGATCCGGCAGCCCCGGCCGTACCGGTAGTCCCTCAGCAGTAAGCCTTCTGGCCCCTCTCCGAGGGGCCTTTTTACAGCGGAAAGCGCTACTTCACGGTGACCAGTCTCGCCGGGACGATCTGATGCCCCGCCTGAACATCTGATTTTTCAATCCGCTGCATGATTCTGTCCGCGAGGGTATAGCCCATCTCCCGCGCAGGCGTCGTTGCCCAGACGATGGGTAAATCATCCAGTGCGTGTTCGCCGACATCGGCGAAAGCCCCCAGCGCAACCTGATGGTCAAAGAACGCTTCTACGCCGCCTTCTCCGCCCTGGCGGCCCGCACGCATCAGCCCAAACCACGCGCCCATAGCAATAATATCGTTATAGCAAATCACCGCGCTGATGGTCGGACTGCTGCGCAGCAGCGCCCCCATGGCCTCTGCGGCTTTCTTCTGGCTGGATTCACACTCCACCACCCACTCGCTGTGAAAAGGCAGACCATATTTGATAAGCGTCGCGCAGTAGCCGCCCACGCGTTCGGCACGGGTCAGTGAAGAGCTTCTACCGCCGAGCCAGGCAATACGCTGGTGACCGCGGCGAATAAGATGTTCGGTCAACATTTGTGCCGCTTGCATGTTATCCGGCCGCAGCGTGTCGGCTTCGTCAAGGTAGCTCGCGCGAGAGGCGAAAACCAGCGGGATACCCTTCACCGCCGCGCGCTCACACAGCTCGCTGCCCACCCCCGATGCCCCGGCGATAATCACGCCGTCCACGCCCTGCGTCAGCAGCATATCCAGGCGGGAAAGCAGTTGCTCCGCCTCGCGTCCGCCGTGCATTAAAAAGACCATCCGTCCCTGCGCTTCCAGCGCTTCGGTAAGACCGGCGGTCAGCTCAGCGTAAAACGGCGATGTCAGATCGCGAACCATCAGGCCGATCACCCCGCTTTGACCACCGCGCAGCGACGCGGCCTGGCGGTTGCGCACAAACCCTAGTTGCTCCACGGCCTCGTTCACGCGCTGCCCGGTGGCAGGAGAGATGCGCCCTTTTCCACTGAGCACCAGCGAAACCGTACTGACCGAAACGCCTGCCGCCAGCGCAACGTCGTTAATGGTGATTTTCTTCGCAACAGACATGTAAACGCGTAACTCCCTGATGTGCAGTACGGTAAAACGTTTTATCAATAAGTTATCTTTATACTGCGGATTAAAGCATGAGAATGTGATTCAGCGCGCACTAAACTTTGGTAAAACGTTTTATCTTTTCGCTGCGATGAAACAGGTACATCTATTTTAACAATAAAGGAGTCGTTTTATGACGGCGAAAGCAGCACAAAAAATATCGCTGTGGGAGTTTTTCCAGCAACTGGGTAAAACCTTTATGTTACCCGTGGCACTGCTCTCATTCTGCGGAATTATGCTGGGGATTGGCAGTTCACTGAGTAGCCATGATGTCATAACCTTAATTCCCTTCCTGGGCAATCCTGTGCTGCAGGCGATCTTTGTCTGGATGAGCAAAGTCGGCTCCTTTGCGTTTAGCTTCCTGCCGGTGATGTTCTGTATCGCCATTCCTTTAGGGCTGGCGCGCGAGAATAAAGGCGTCGCGGCGTTTGCCGGTTTTGTCGGATACGCGGTGATGAACCTGGCGGTCAACTTCTGGCTGACGGCGAAAGGTATTCTGCCCACCACCGATGCCGCCGTGCTTAAAGCCAATAATATTCAGAGCGTGTTGGGGATCCAGTCCATTGACACCGGGATCCTCGGGGCGGTTATTGCCGGTGTGATCATCTGGATGCTGCACGAGCGCTTCCATAACATCCGCCTGCCGGATGCCCTGGCCTTCTTCGGTGGCACCCGCTTTGTGCCGATCGCCACCCTGGTGGTAATGGGTCTGTTTGGTCTGGTGATCCCGCTGATTTGGCCGGTTTTCGCCATGGGTATTACTGCGATTGGCCGCATCATTAATAGCGCGGGCGACTTTGGACCGATGATTTTCGGTACCGGCGAGCGCCTGTTGCTGCCGTTTGGTTTGCAACACATTCTGGTGGCCCTGATTCGCTTTACCGAAGCGGGCGGCACGATGGATGTTTGCGGGCATGATGTAAGCGGCGCGCTGACGATTTTCCAGGCGCAGCTCAGTTGCCCGACCACGCACGGCTTCTCCGAGAGCGCCACCCGCTTCCTGTCGCAGGGTAAAATGCCGGCCTTCCTCGGCGGCCTGCCGGGTGCGGCGCTGGCGATGTATCACTGCGCGCGTCCTGAAAACCGTCATAAAATTAAAGGGCTGCTGATCTCTGGCGTGATCGCCTGTGTGGTTGGCGGCACCACTGAGCCGATTGAGTTCCTGTTCCTGTTCGTGGCACCGGTGCTGTATCTCATTCACGCAGTCCTGACCGGTCTGGGCTTCACGACGATGGCTGTTCTCGGCGTCACCATCGGGAATACCGACGGTAACGTGATCGACTTCGTGGTATTCGGCATTCTGCATGGCCTGTCTACCAAGTGGTATCTGGTACCGGTTGTCGCGGCGATCTGGTTTGCGGTGTACTACGCGATTTTCCGTTTCGCCATTACCCGCTTTAACCTCAAAACTCCCGGGCGTGATACGGATACCGCCAGCAACGTTGAGCAGGCTGTCGTCGGGACCGTCGGTAAATCGGGGTATAACACGCCTGCAATTCTGGCGGCCCTCGGCGGCGCGGACAATATTACGTCACTGGATAACTGCATCACCCGTCTGCGCCTGTCGGTGAACGATATGTCGAAAGTCGATACCAACGCCCTGAAGGCAAACCGGGCGATCGGTGTGGTACAGTTGAATCAGCATAATTTGCAGGTTGTGATTGGCCCGCAGGTGCAATCGGTCAAAGACGAGCTATCGACACTGATGAGAACGGTAGAAGCCTGACGTCTCACCCCCTTCTCTGAAGGGGGTTTTTACTTAAAGGACGAGAAAGATGTTCGATTTTTCCACCGTCGTGGATCGCCACGGCACCTGGTGTACCCAGTGGGATTACGTTGCCGACCGCTTTGGCGCTGCCGATCTCCTGCCATTTACGATTTCCGACATGGATTTTGCCACCGCCCCCTGTATCACCGATGCCCTCCACCAACGCATCAGTCACGGCGTGTTTGGCTATAGCCGCTGGAAAAATGACGCGTTTCTGGCAGCCGTTGCGCACTGGTTCCACCAGCGCTTTAACAGTCAGATTGACACCCATACCCTGGTCTACGGCCCGTCGGTTATTTATATGGTGTCGGAGCTGATTCGCCTGTGGTCGAAGCCCGGCGACGGGATCGTGGTTCATACTCCGGCTTACGATGCTTTCTATAAAGCCGTAGAGGGCAATCAGCGCCACATCGTTCCTGTCGCCATGGAGAAGCGTGCGACGGGCTGGCAGTGCGATATGGCAAAACTCGAAGCCGCGCTGTCACAGCCAGAGAACTCCCTTTTGCTGCTGTGCAGCCCGCAAAATCCAACCGGAAAGGTGTGGACCCGCAGTGAGCTGCAAACCATAGCCGGGCTTTGTGCGCGCCATAACGTGGCGGTAATCAGCGACGAAATTCATATGGATATGGTGTGGGGAAATCATACACATACCCCGTGGAATGAGGTGGCTCGCGGCAAATGGGCGCTACTGACCTCCGGCTCCAAGAGCTTTAATATTCCCGCGTTAACCGGCGCTTACGGATTGATTGGCGACGACGAGAGCCGTGAGCAGTATCTCAGCGCGCTCAAAGGCCGCGACGGGCTTTCTTCCCCTTCCGTGCTGGCGCTGACCGCACATATTGCCGCCTATCATCAGGGAGAGCCGTGGCTGGACGCGTTGCGTAACTATCTGGAAGCGAATCTGCATTTTATTGCGGAACGCTTAAACGGCGCTTTTCCGGCACTGAACTGGCAGCCGCCTGAAGCCACCTATCTGGCATGGATTGATTTGAGCGCACTCGGCATTGACGACAAAGCGCTGCAAAAAGTGCTGATTGAGCAGCAAAAAGTCGCCATCATGCCTGGCTACACCTATGGCGTGGAAGGAAACGGTTTTGTGCGCCTCAACGCCGGTTGCCCGCGTAGCAAGCTGGAGCAAGGCGTTGAGCGGCTGATTGCAGGGATTCATTCTCTGCTGTAACAGGTTGCGCAATGGAATATTCCATTGCGCAAATAGCTTTTTACCCGCAAATGTTTTTATAATGTGGCGCACTTTAACCAGAAAATGAGTGCGACCATGATTGATACACGTCTTCCTTTAACTGATATTCATCGTCACCTTGACGGCAACATCCGTGCCCAAACTATTCTCGATCTTGGCCGCCAGTTTAATTTATCCCTTCCCGCTCAAACCATTGAGACTCTTATTCCGCACGTTCAGGTGACCGCCAACGAGCCGGATCTGGTGAGTTTCCTGAGTAAACTCGACTGGGGCGTCAAAGTACTCGCCTCTCTGGATGCCTGTCGCCGCGTGGCCTTTGAGAATATTGAAGATGCCGCACGTAACGGGCTGCACTATGTTGAACTGCGCTTTTCTCCCGGTTACATGGCGATGACGCACAATCTGCCGGTTGAAGGCGTGGTTGAAGCGGTGATCGAAGGCGTACGCGAAGGGTGTAAAGCCTTTAACGTTCAGGCGCGTCTGATTGGCATTATGAGCCGTACCTTTGGCGAGGCCGCCTGTTTGCAGGAGCTGGAAGCCTTACTGGCGCATCGCGATCGTATTACCGCCATCGACCTCGCCGGTGATGAGCTGGGCTTCCCGGGAAGTCTGTTCCTTTCCCACTTCAACCGCGCGCGCGATGCAGGCTGGCATATTACGGTGCATGCGGGCGAAGCCGCTGGCCCGGAGAGCATCTGGCAGGCGATTCGTGAGCTGGGCGCTGAGCGTATCGGTCACGGCGTGAAAGCTGTTGAAGATCGTGCTCTGATGGACTTCCTTGCCGAACAACGCATCGGGATCGAATCCTGTCTGACATCCAATATTCAGACCAGCACCGTCGCCTCGCTGGCGCAACATCCGCTCAAAACGTTCCTGGAGCACGGTGTTCTGGCTTCGTTGAATACAGACGATCCGGCGGTTCAGGGTGTTGATATTATTCACGAATATAACATTGCAGCGCCTCAGGCTGGCCTGAGCCGTGAACAGATTCGCCAGGCGCAAATTAACGGCCTTGAGATCGCGTTTTTAACCGCGGCAGAAAAAGCAGCGCTGCGCGCGCACGTCGCAGGCTGACAAACAAAAAGGCCGGCAAATTTGCCGGCCTTTTTCATGACGGTTGGTCTACGCCAGACAGAGCGTCGAGCGATGCTTCGCGGATTCCATCCCCAGCTCGATCAGTTCCATAATCTGGATGGCCTGACTGGCCGGTACCGGGTTTTCACCCGTCCCGTTCAGCGCATCACGAATTCCGGCATAATAAGCCGGATAGTTACCCGGCAGGGTCAGCCAGGTTTCCTGCACCAGCTCTTCACCTTCGACACGCGTCAACACGCCGTCGCGCATGTCGTAGCCCCAGTCTTCCTGCGGCAGGCGTTCCCCGTTTTTCAGCCGGTCTTCCTGCGGATCGAGGCCAAACTTCACGTAACTGCCGCGGGTGCCGTGAACGATATAACGCGCCGATTCCGCCGCCGCCAGCATCGTGCCGTGGAGGACAATTCTGCGCTGCGGATAGCTTAAAATCGCGTGAAAATAGTCCGTGGCCTGTGCGCCCGGGCGAAGCTGCGCCAGATCCACCGTCATGCTGACAGGCAGACCAAACAGATTGACGGCCTGGTCGAGCAGATGAGGAGCCAAATCATACCAGATCCCACTCCCCGGCCCGCCCTGCTCACGCCAGCGGTTACGTACCTGCGGACGGAAGCGGTCAAAATGCGATTCGAAATACGCCACTTCTCCCAGCGTTCCCTCACCAATCAACGCTTTAACCGTCAGGAAATCACTGTCCCAGCGACGATTATGGAATACCGAAAGTAGGCGTCCCAGGCTTTTGGCCAGCGCATCCAGCTCACGCGCCTGCGATAACGTCACCGTAAACGGTTTATCCACAACAACATGTTTGCCTGCCTCCAGCGCGGCTTTTGCCAGCGGGAAGTGGGTGTCATTTGGAGTAGGAATGACGATTAAATCAATATTGGGATCGTTGAACAGATGCTTCGGTTCAGAAACCACCGGCACGGCAGGCCAGTCGGCATGCACTTTAGACGCATCGCTGCTCGAAACTGCCGCCAGCTCCATGCCTGACGTTCCGGCAATTAAGGGAGCGTGAAACGTTTTACTGGCGTAACCATAACCAATCAATCCGACGCGGATTTTGTCATTCATGTCGTTGCCTCTCGTCTTATCATACTCACATTTTCACACTATCAACGATGTCGTCACAATAGATTAATAATGTGTTATGCAAAGTAAAATAGCATGTCCCACCAGATATCTTTGTTACATTCATATAACCTACTGAATTAATGAAGAGAAACCGTTCCCAAAGCGCTTGCGCACGTTGAAACCGCGCTGTAACATTCCGGGGATGTATTTATGGATAAATCACGAATAAGAATCATGATGTCAGTTATTAATCGAATCATTGAATTAGCGGGATGGGTCGTCCTGGGTGTTTCCGTCATTTTGCTCGGCGTGGCCAGCCATATAGATAACTATCAGCCGCCTGAGCCTGTCGCAGCCGTCCAGCCAAAGTAACGTGGACGGGCAAAAGAGTGACATATGCTGTCAGTGGGATATTGCCAGCGATCTGAATCAGAGTTAACCTTCTTTCCTGGGCGTCGTCCGACGCCTGTTATCACCAGAGAATACTCCTAATTTCGCCTTAACACCTGAGTGGGCTGTTTACGTCTTTATTTAACCGTTTATTATTCGGGCGAATTACCCTACCTGGTGCGATTTACTTTTTAAAAAATGGAAGATAATTAATATGACAGTTCAGGATTATTTATTAAAATTTCGTAAGATCAGTTCTCTCGAGAGCCTGGAAAAACTGTTTGATCATTTGAACTACACGCTGACCGATAACCAGGAAATTATCAATATGTACCGCGCCGCTGACCATCGCCGCGCAGAGCTGGTCTCCGGTGGTCGTCTGTTCAACGTTGGCGAAGTTCCCAAATCCGTTTGGCGCTACGTGCTCTAAGGGGATAGCCATCTGCGCGAAATGTTATATACTCACGCCCCGGCCAATTGCCGGGTCATATTTTGCGCAGACTTAACGGAGATAACATGACCACATCACCCGGAGAAAAAATCGGAGGCTGGTTGCTCGCCCCGCTTGCCTGGTTACTGGTTGCCTTATTGAGCGCATCATTAGCGCTGCTGCTTTATACCACGGCGCTCGTGACGCCCTATGCATTAAAGAATTTGACCTCGCAAAATACGCTCAATATTGCCCTGTGGTTTATTTCTTTCGGGTTTGCCATCGCCATGTGGTACTACACGCTGTGGCTGGCCATCGCCTTCTTTAAGCGCCGTCAGAAAGTGCCTAAGCACTATATTATCTGGCTGCTTATTTCGGTTCTGCTGGCCGTGAAAGCCTTTGCTTTCTCGCCAGTTTCTGACGGACTGGCGGTACGGCAACTGCTGTTCCCGCTTCTGGCTGCAGCGCTTTTCGCACCCTACTTCAGACGCTCTGCCCGTGTGAAGAAGACCTTTGTGAATCCGTAATAACCCTACAGTTAACCTGTTGTCGCTTGTTGTGCTTTATCCGATAATAAGCGGCTTTTTTATTTCAGGCTGAATAATGACTGATTACTTACTGCTTTTTGTCGGAACGGTGTTGGTTAACAACTTCGTACTGGTGAAGTTCCTTGGCCTTTGCCCGTTCATGGGGGTTTCCAAAAAGCTGGAAACAGCCATGGGGATGGGCCTGGCGACCACATTTGTGATGACGCTGGCCTCGATTTGCGCCTGGTGGATAGACACCTGGATCCTGATCCCGCTGGGCCTGATCTATCTGCGTACTCTGGCTTTTATTCTGGTGATTGCCTTTGTGGTGCAATTCACGGAAATGGTGGTGCGTAAAACCAGCCCTGCGCTGTATCGTCTGCTGGGGATTTTTCTGCCGCTCATCACTACCAACTGCGCCGTTCTGGGTGTCGCGCTGCTCAACATTAACCTTGGGCACAATTTCCTGCAGTCCGCGCTGTACGGTTTCTCTGCCGCCGTGGGATTCTCACTGGTCATGGTTCTGTTTGCGTCAATCCGCGAGCGGATGGCCGCCGCCGATATTCCGGCACCCTTTCGCGGTAACGCCATTGCGCTGGTGACGGCGGGATTAATGTCTCTTGCCTTTATGGGCTTCAGTGGTCTGGTGAAGTTGTAATGAATGCTATCTGGATTGCCATTGCCGCCATCAGTGTTCTGGGGCTGGTTTTCGGCATTATTCTGGGTTATGCCTCGCGCCGCTTTGCGGTCGAGGGCGATCCGGTTGTTGAAAAAATTGATGAGCTGCTGCCGCAAAGCCAATGCGGGCAATGCGGCTATCCTGGCTGTCGCCCTTACGCTGAAGCGGTGGGTAGCCAGGGTGAGAGTATTAACCGCTGTGCGCCAGGCGGCGAAGCCGTCATGCTCAAAATCGCTGCGCTGTTAAACGTGGATCCTCAGCCCATAGGTGGCGACGAAAGCGCGCAAGAGCCAGCCCGCGTCCTGGCGGTGATTGATGAGGCAAACTGTATCGGCTGCACAAAATGCATTCAGGCGTGTCCGGTTGACGCCATCGTCGGCGCGACCCGAGCGATGCATACCGTCATGGCGGATTTGTGTACGGGCTGCAATCTCTGTGTGGCCCCCTGCCCGACGCAATGTATCGAACTGCGTCCGGTTGAAACGACTCCCGATAGCTGGAAGTGGGATCTTCAAACCATTCCAGTTCGCATAATTCCTGTGGAACACCATGCTTAAGTTATTTTCTGCTTTCAGAAAAGAGAAGATTTGGGATTTCGATGGCGGTATTCATCCGCCAGAGATGAAAACCCAGTCCAGCGGTACGCCGCTGCGCCAGATCCCGCTGGCAAACCGTTTTGTCATTCCGCTAAAACAGCACATTGGCGCTGAGGGCGAGCTGTGCGTGAAAGAGGGTGACTCTGTTCTGCGTGGTCAGCCGCTGACCTTCGGGCGCGGACGTATGCTGCCAGTGCATGCCCCCACCTCCGGAAAAGTCGTGGCGATTGCTCCCCATACGGTTGCCCATCCTTCTGCACTGGCCGAACTGAGCGTGATTATCGAACCTGACGGCGAAGACCGCTGGTGCGATCGCGAAGGCTGGAGTGATTATCGTGCCCAGAGCCACGAAGCACTTATTGAGCGCATCCATCAGTTTGGCGTTGCGGGCCTCGGTGGCGCAGGCTTCCCGACCGGGACGAAACTGCGCGGCGGCGGCGATAAGATCCAGACGCTGATCATTAATGCCGCGGAATGTGAACCCTATATCACCGCCGATGACCGCCTGATGCAGGATTGCGCCGCACAAGTTGTGGAAGGCATCCGCATTCTTGCGCATATTTTACAGCCGCGCGAAGTGCTGATCGGGATCGAAGATAATAAACCTCAGGCTATTTCAATGCTGCGCGCGGTCCTGGCAGGCAGCCACGACATTAGCCTGCGCGTGATCCCCACGAAATATCCGTCTGGCGGTGCGAAACAGCTCACCCAGATTTTGACCGGCAAGCAGGTTCCCCACGGTGGCCGCTCCTCTGACATCGGCGTGCTGATGCAAAACGTCGGTACGGCGTATGCGGTGAAGCGTGCGATTATCGACGGCGAACCTCTGACCGAGCGCGTGGTGACGCTGACCGGGGAATCGGTCTCTCAGCCTGGCAACGTGTGGGCGCGTCTCGGAACGCCTGTACGCCACCTGCTGGAACACGCCGGATTCTGTCCGGGCAGCGAGCAAATGGTGATTATGGGCGGCCCGCTGATGGGCTTTACCTTGCCATGGCTTGATGTACCGGTCGTCAAAATCACCAACTGCCTGCTGGCACCGTCGGCCAGTGAAATGGGTGAAGAGCAGGAAGAAAAAGGCTGCATCCGCTGCAGCGCCTGCGCCGATGCCTGTCCGGCCGATCTGCTGCCTCAACAACTTTACTGGTTCAGCAAAGGTCAGCTCCACGATAAAGCGACAGCCCATAATCTGGCAGACTGTATTGAGTGCGGTGCCTGCGCCTGGGTTTGCCCAAGCAGTATTCCGCTGGTGCAATACTTCCGTCAGGAAAAGGCCGAAATTTACGCCATTTCTCTTGAGGATAAACGCGCGGCGGAGGCCAAAGCCCGCTTTGAAGCGCGTCAGGCTCGTCTGGAGCGTGAGAAAATGGCGCGCCAGGAGCGTCACAAACAAGCCGCGGTGCAACCTGCTGAGAAAGATCAGGATGCCATTAACGCTGCCCTGGCTCGCGTTCGTGAGAAAAAAGCATCGGCGGCACAGCCGGTGGTGATTCCTGCCGGCGAGACGCCTGACAACAGCGAAGCGATTGCCGCGCGCGAAGCGCGTAAAGCGCAGGCGCGCGCACGTCAGGCTGAAAAAGCGCAAAACGCAGCGTCTGGTGAATCACCGGCATCTGATGCCCCTGTCGATCCGCGCAAAGCGGCGGTTGAAGCCGCCATTGCCCGCGCCAAAGCGCGTAAGGCCGGACAGCAGGAAGCACCTTCTGCTCCGCAAGCGCCTGTCGATCCGCGTAAAGCAGCGGTCGAAGCCGCCATTGCCCGTGCCAAAGCGCGCAAAGCTGAACAACAGGAAGAACCTTCTGCTCCGCAAACGCCTGTCGATCCGCGTAAAGCAGCGGTCGAAGCCGCCATTGCCCGCGCCAAAGCGCGCAAGGCCGGACAGCAGGAAGAGCCTTCTGCTCCGCAAACGCCTGTCGACCCGCGTAAAGCAGCGGTCGAAGCCGCCATTGCCCGCGCCAAAGCGCGCAAAGCTGAACAACAGGAAGAGCCTTCTGCTCCGCAAACGCCTGTTGATCCGCGCAAAGCAGCGGTCGAAGCCGCCATTGCCCGTGCCAAAGCGCGCAAAGCTGAACAACAGGAAGCCGAGCCCGCGGCAAACGATGACCCACGCAAAGCCGCAGTCGCCGCCGCGATTGCACGCGTTCAGGCTAAGAAAGCCGCACAGCAGGTAGTAAACGAGGAATAAATGGTTTTCAGAATCGCAAGCTCTCCCTACACCCATAACCAGCGCCAGACATCGCGCATTATGATGCTGGTCTGTCTGGCGGCTCTGCCCGGTATTGCCGTGCAGTTCTGGTTTTTTGGCTGGGGAACACTCTTTCAGATAATCCTCGGCTGCGCGAGCGCTCTGGGTGCCGAAGCGCTGGTACTGAAGCTGCGCAAAATGCCCGTCTCACGCATTCTTGCTGATAACTCCGCCCTGCTGACGGGGCTGCTGCTGGCGATCAGTATTCCGCCCTTTGCCCCGTGGTGGATGGTCGTGCTGGGTACGGTTTTCGCCGTGATTATTGCCAAGCAACTGTACGGTGGCCTTGGACATAATCCGTTTAACCCGGCGATGATTGGCTACGTGGTTTTACTGATCTCCTTCCCGGTGCAGATGACCAGCTGGCTCCCACCGCAGGAGATTGCGGCGACCGTACCGGGCTTTATGGATGCGTTGCAGGTGATTTTCACCGGCCATACGGTCACGGGTGGCGATATGACGACCCTGCGTATGGGCATCGACGGCATCAGCCAGGCAACGCCGCTCGATACGTTCAAAACGTCTCTGCATGCCGGCCATAGCGTGGAACAGATCATGAAGTCACCGATTTATAGCGGTGTGCTTGCTGGTGCTGGCTGGCAGTGGGTGAATCTTGCCTATCTGGCTGGCGGCGTATTCCTGCTGTGGAAGAAAGCCATTCGCTGGCATATTCCGGTCAGCTTCCTGGCCACGCTGACGCTGTGTTCCGCGCTGGGTTGGGTATTTTCATCGCAACCACTGCCGAGCCCGCAGCTACATTTACTCTCCGGTGCAACCATGCTGGGCGCATTCTTTATTCTGACTGACCCGGTCACCGCCTCGACTACCAACCGTGGACGGCTGATTTTCGGCGCACTGGCGGGCCTGCTGGTGTGGCTGATTCGCAGTTTTGGCGGCTATCCGGACGGCGTGGCATTTGCTGTTCTGCTGGCAAACATCACGGTACCACTCATTGACTACTACACGCGCCCTCGCGTGTACGGCCATCGCTAAGGGACACACCATGCTGAAAACCATGCAAAAACACGGTGTGACGCTGGCGATTTTCGCCGCAGCGCTGACAGGGCTGACCGCACTGGTTAACGAACTGACCAAAACGACCATTGATGAACAAGCCGTAAAACAGCAGAAGGCATTGTTCGACCAGGTGATCCCTTCTGATTTTTACGATAACAATTTGCAAAGCAGCTGCTTTATTGTCCAGGCTCCACAGTTAGGCAAAGGCAGTCACCGCATTTTTATTGCCCGTAAAGGCGATAATGCAGTGGGTGCAGTGATGGAAGCGACCGCACCTGATGGCTACTCTGGCGCGATCCAACTGCTGGTGGGAACAGATTTTTCAGGCACGGTGCTAGGCACGCGAGTCACTGAACATCACGAAACGCCAGGACTGGGAGATAAAATCGAAGTTCGCTTAAGCGACTGGATCCTTCATTTTGCCGGAAAAGTGATTCACGGCGAAAATGATACCGCCTTTGCGGTGAAGAAAGATGGCGGTGAATTCGACCAGTTTACCGGCGCCACCATTACCCCCCGCGCGATCGTTAATGCGGTAAAACGCGCCGGGCTCTATGCTGAAACGCTACCCGCCCAGCTTAACAATCTTCCCGCGTGTGAGGAGTAATCATGAGTCAGGTTAAAGAGGTTATCGTTCAGGGACTGTGGAAAAACAACTCCGCGCTGGTGCAGCTGCTGGGGATGTGTCCGCTGCTGGCGGTCACATCGACCGCGACCAATGCCCTGGGCCTTGGGCTGGCGACCACGCTGGTGCTGACCCTCACCAACTTATCCATTTCTGCTCTGCGTCGCTGGACACCTTCAGAAATCCGCATCCCGATTTACGTGATGATTATCGCTTCCGTGGTCAGTATCGTGCAGATGTTGATCAACGCCTATGCCTTTGGCCTGTATCAGTCTCTGGGGATCTTTATCCCGCTGATCGTGACCAACTGTATTGTGGTGGGCCGCGCAGAAGCCTTTGCGGTGAAAAACGATCCGCTGATCTCAGCGCTGGATGGTTTTTCAATAGGTATGGGTGCAACTTGCGCCATGTTTGTACTGGGATCAATGCGTGAAATCCTGGGTAACGGCACGCTGTTTGATGGCGCTGACGCCCTGCTGGGCGGTTGGGCAAAGGCGCTACGCATCGAGGTGTTCCATACCGATACGCCATTCCTGCTGGCGATGCTGCCACCGGGTGCTTTTATTGGCCTGGGCATGATGCTGGCGGTTAAATATCTGATTGATGAGAAACGTAAACGCCGTGCCGCCGAGCGCAGCGTTCAGGAAGGGATCCCCGAGAAGAGTGTATGAACAAAGAGAAACGCCTCGCGATTTTGACCCGCCTGCGTGATAACAATCCTCACCCAACGACGGAGCTGAACTTCAGCTCCCCTTTTGAGCTGCTGATCGCGGTGCTGCTCTCAGCTCAGGCGACGGACGTCAGCGTTAACAAAGCGACAGCAAAACTTTACCCCGTCGCTAATACGCCGCAATCAATGCTGGAGCTGGGCGTTGATGGCGTGAAGAGCTATATCAAGACTATTGGTCTGTTCAACAGCAAAGCCGAGAATGTCATTAAGACCTGCCGCATCCTGCTCGACCAGCACGGCGGCGAAGTGCCGGAAGACAGAGCCGCGCTGGAGGCTCTGCCTGGCGTGGGCCGTAAAACGGCGAACGTGGTGCTCAATACGGCGTTTGGTTGGCCGACCATTGCGGTCGACACGCATATTTTTCGCGTTTGCAATCGCACGAATTTTGCGCCGGGCAAAAATGTCGAACAGGTAGAAGAAAAACTGCTCAAGGTCGTTCCAGCCGAGTTCAAAGTAGACTGCCATCATTGGCTTATTTTGCACGGGCGCTATACCTGCATCGCGCGCAAACCGCGCTGCGGCTCCTGCCTTATTGAAGATTTGTGCGAATTTAAAGAAAAAGTGTATCCCTGAAGTCTTTCTGCATAACACCCACACAAATCAATCCCTTACAAAGAAAGGTGATACTGCCATCCCTTTCTTTGTCCATTTATTATCCGCTTTTCACACTTATCAGCGTGGTGAATGTTCGGTTCATTAACACTTCAACAGGTTAATTGTTTTTTCGTCAGCGAAATTTTCTATATATCTGTGATCGAGATCACTCTGATAACGTGATGTTGTTTTTTTGTTGATAAAAGCCAGATAAGCCTTTGCGCAGACACGCCATCACCCTCTCATATCGACAGATTAAACCAGTCATTTTTCGGATTATGGACCATATGACTGCAATGTTGACAATTTAGCAGAACATATCGCCATAAGCGCCCATTTGCCGCCCTTATGCAGTCAAAAAAACCACTATTTCGCAGGCTGAAAGATTTAACGCTAAATAACATTTATATGATCCGAGTATTATACCACCTCGGTTATATGTAACAGAGTATTACAAACGTATTGCCAGATGGGTCAGGATAGTGAACATTACCCGCCGTTTCCCCTCCCAATATAACTATAAGGCGAATGGACTTCGGTCATTACGCTATGAACACCCCCGTTAATATGGGATGTAAAAAAAGAGGTATATGTGTCTACTGCAAACAAAAAACCAACAGATGAAAGCGTAAGTTTAAACGCCTTCAAACAGCCAAAAGCGTTTTATCTCATTTTCTCCATCGAGTTGTGGGAACGTTTTGGTTATTACGGCCTGCAAGGGATTATGGCTGTATACCTGGTGAAACAACTGGGTATGTCGGAAGCGGATTCCATCACGCTGTTCTCTTCTTTTAGTGCCCTGGTCTACGGTCTGGTTGCTGTCGGTGGCTGGCTGGGTGATAAGGTACTGGGTACCAAACGCGTTATCATGCTGGGTGCCATCGTTCTGGCCATTGGTTACGGCCTGGTGGCATGGTCCGGCCACGATGCTGCGGTTGTCTATATGGGTATGGCGACCATTGCGGTAGGTAACGGTCTGTTCAAGGCAAACCCCTCCTCTCTGCTTTCTACCTGTTATAACAAAGACGATCCGCGTCTGGATGGTGCATTTACCATGTACTATATGTCCATCAACATCGGTTCGTTCTTCTCTATGCTGGCAACGCCGTGGCTTGCCGCGAAATTCGGCTGGAGCGTGGCGTTTGCACTGAGCTTCGTCGGGATGCTGATCACCGTTGTGAACTTCCTGTTCTGCCGCAGCTGGGTGAAAGACTACGGTTCTAAACCTGACTTTGCACCGGTTCACATGGGTAAACTGCTGGCCACTATCGCAGGCGTTATCGTTCTTGTTGCCGTGGCGACATGGCTGCTGCACAACCAGGGCATTGCCCGTATGACGCTGGGCGTGGTTGCTCTGGGGATCGTGTTTATCTTCGGTAAAGAAGCGTTCGCGATGCAGGGCGCAGCCCGTCGTAAGATGATCGTGGCTTTCATCCTGATGGTCGAAGCGATTGTGTTCTTCGTCCTGTACAGCCAGATGCCGACCTCGCTGAACTTCTTCGCGATTCGTAACGTTGAGCACTCTATTCTGGGTATCGCGTTCGAGCCGGAACAGTATCAGGCCCTGAACCCGTTCTGGATCATGATTGGTAGCCCGATTCTCGCCGCTATCTACAACAAGATGGGTGACCGTCTGCCGATGCCGCATAAGTTCGCTATCGGGATGGTGCTGTGTTCAGGTGCGTTCCTCGTGCTGCCGCTGGGGACCAAATTTGCAACTGATGCCGGTATCGTTTCTGTAAACTGGCTGATCCTGAGCTACGCGCTGCAGTCTATCGGCGAACTGATGATCTCCGGTCTGGGCCTGGCGATGGTGGCACAGCTGGTGCCGCAGCGTCTGATGGGCTTCATCATGGGTAGCTGGTTCCTGACAACCGCTGGCGCAGCGCTGATTGCAGGTAAGATTGCTAACCTGATGGCGGTCCCGGAAAACGTAACTGATCCTCTGGTTTCACTGGAAGTTTACGGTCGCGTCTTTATGCAAATCGGTATTGCCACTGCGGTTATCGCTGTGCTGATGCTGCTGACTGCACCAAAACTGAACCGTATGACTCAGGACGACGACAAAACGGCTAAGGAAGCGGACACCGCTACCGCCTGAATGTCATCGGGAAACGACTGAAGAGAAGCCGCTAACTGTGCGTTAGCGGCTTTTTTTTTATCCTCGCTGGCACTAACATAATCACAACCTCAGCAAAAAGGAGTTACCGATGAAACTGTTCTATAAACCAGGCGCCTGCTCTCTTGCCTCCCATATTATCCTGCGTGAGAGCGGCAAAGACTTTACGCTGGACAGCGTAGACCTGATGAAAAAGCGTCTGGAGAATGGCGAAGACTTTCTCGCAATCAATCCAAAAGGACAGGTTCCGGCTCTGCTGTTAGACGATGGCACATTGCTCACCGAAGGGGTGGCGATTATGCAGTTCCTGGCGGATACCGTGCCCGATCGCCAGCTGCTGGCACCCACCGGGGGAATAGCCCGTTATAAGACGCTGGAATGGCTGAACTACATCGGCACCGAGTTGCACAAAGGGTTTACGCCGCTGTTTCGCCCGGATACTCCTGAAGAGTACAAACCCACCGTTCGCGCTCTACTGGAGAAAAAACTGCAGTACATTAATGAGTCGCTGAAAGACGGCCAATGGATTAGCGGCCAACGCTTTACCATTGCTGATGCCTATCTCTTTACGGTCTTACGCTGGGCGCGCGCCGTGAAGCTGAACCTGGAAGGGTTAAACCACATTGATGCTTATATGGATCGCGTGGCTGCACGCCCGGCCGTTGCGGCAGCGCTGAAAGCTGAAGGGTTGAATTGATTTAAATGAAGTGTGCCGGGTAGTGGCTATCCCCTGCCCGGCTTTAACGACTCTACAACTGCGTGGCGCTGAAGTAGTGCTCGGGTTGCGCAATACGATCCTGCGCGGCGACCACCTGCAATTCGTACTCGTGCAGATTTTTAGTCGCGACCATTATCTCATATACCGCCGCAGTGACATGCTCCAGCGCGTCGCGCAGAGTGGCCCCCTGCAGGAGTTTCACCAGCAGCAGCCCGCTGGTCACATCCCCAACGCCCACCGGCTGACGCATACCAAAGTCCACCAGCGGACGGCTGATATGCCACGCCTCGTCCTGAGTGACCAGTAGCATCTCAAAACGGTCCTGACTCAATCCTGCGCGCGCCAGATGTTTAACCAATACAATCTCTGGCCCTTGTGCGATCAGCTCGCGTGAAGCGCTTACCGCCTCCGCAACGCTGTTTACCGGATGCTCGCAGAGAATTTCCAGTTCAATCAAATTAGGGGCGATGATATCGCTGGCAGGCATCGCATGGCGCACGTGAAACTCCGCCACGCCCGGCGCCACAATGCATCCTTTTTCGGGGTGTCCCATCACGGGATCGCAAAAATATTTCGCCGACGGATTGGCTGCTTTGACCTGTCGAACGATACCGAGGATATGTTCACCCTGCTCAGCCGAACCCAGATAACCGCTCAACACGGCATCACAGCGCTTCAACTGATCTATCTCCGCAATCCCCTGCACAATCTCCGTTAAATGGGCTGGCGGCATCACACAGCCGGTCCATTTACCGTATTGCGTATGGTTAGAGAACTGGACGGTGTTAAGTGGCCAGACGTTGGCCCCGAGACGGCGCATCGGGAACTCCGCAGCGCTATTGCCAGCATGTCCAAAAACAACGTGGGACTGAATGGCGAGGATGTTATTCATGTTCTTACCACAACCCTGAAAAAGTAAAAGGGCGTGGTTTCCCACGCCCCTTATATACTGATGATTACTTCCAGCAAACCAGACAGTAGTTCTTTTTACCACGACGCAGCAGCGTGTATCGGCCAAACAGGCGATCGCTGTCTACGAAGGTATATTCCGGATCGGCCTGCTTTTCACCGTTAATGGTGATCGCGTTGGAGGCGATGGTCTTACGCGCCTGACCGCGTGACGGCTGCAGCTCAGAATCCACCAGCGCTTGCATCAGATCGGCACCCTTTTCCATCTCAACCATCGGGACGCCATCCTGTGCCAGCTGTTCGAAATCTGCTTCGCTCAGATCGCTCAAGGTTCCGTTGAACAGACTCGCGGTGATACGTTTTGCCGCCGCCAGCCCCTCTTCACCATGCACCAGGCTGGTAACCTGATCGGCCAGCACATACTGGGCACGTGGCGCTTTACCGCTGTTCTTGTCTTCTTCTTCCAGAGCATTGATCTCTGCAATATCCATAAAGGTGAAGAATTTCAGGAAGCGATAAACGTCAGCATCCGCGGTATTGATCCAGAACTGGTAGAATTTGTACGGACTGGTTTTCTTCGGATCCAACCAGACTGCACCGCCTTCGGTTTTACCAAACTTCGTCCCGTCAGCTTTGGTGATCAGTGGAACGGTTAGACCGAACACCTGATTCTGATGCAGACGACGGGTCAGGTCGATACCAGAGGTAATGTTGCCCCACTGGTCGGAACCGCCAATCTGCAGCGCAACACCGTGCAGCTTGTTCAGGCAGGCAAAGTCATAGCCCTGCAGCAGGTTGTAGGAGAATTCGGTAAAGGAGATGCCCTGATCGTCACGGTTCAGACGCTGCTTCACCGCTTCTTTGTTGATCATCTGATTTACGGAGAAGTGCTTGCCGATATCACGCAGGAAGGTCAGCACGTTCATGCCACCAAACCAGTCGTAGTTATTCGCAGCAATGGCAGAATTTTCGCCACAGTCGAAGTCGAGGAACGGCGCAACCTGGTTGCGAATTTTGTCCACCCACTCCTGCACGGTATCTTCCGTATTCAGCTTACGCTCGGCGGCTTTAAAGCTCGGGTCACCAATCAGACCGGTAGCACCACCCACCAGCGCAACGGGCTTATGTCCCATCTGCTGGAAGCGTTTCAGGCATAACAAAGGAACAAGATGCCCCAAATGCAAGCTGTCAGCGGTGGGATCGAAGCCGCAATAGAGCGCGATCGGGCCTTGCGCCAGTCGCTCTGCTAACGCTTCTTCGTCCGTCACCTGGGCCACCAGGCCCCGCTCTTGCAATTGTTTAATCAAGTTACTGCTTGCCATCAAATTCTCCATGTATAAACGACTGCACCTCTGTCGGTACACGACTATCCGCCTAACGCGAAAGGTACATAGAATAAAGCGCTAGCCCATCCAGCGCTAGCGCTTAACACAACAAATTTCGGGGATTAAGGAGCCAGCCTGTCGATTTTCCATGCGTCCTGTTCGCGCTGGTATAAAAACCGGTCATGCAGGCGATGTTCACCGCCCTGCCAGAACTCCATCGACTCGATGTTAATGCGGTAGCCGCCCCAGAAACTGGGCAGTGGCACCTCGCCCTGCTGGAATTTTTGCTTTAGCTCGAGGAATTTACTCTCCAGAACGCCGCGTGCGGAGATACGGCTCGACTGTTTGGACACCCAGGCACCAATTTGACTGTCGCGCGGACGACTGTGGAAATATTTGACGACTTCCAGCGTTGAAAGACGTTCTGCTTTCCCGGTCACCATCACCTGACGCTCCAGCATATGCCAGGGAAACAGCAGGCTGATACGAGGATTATTCTCGAGGTGATGCGCTTTACGGCTGCCGAGATTGGTATAAAACACCAGCCCTTTTTCGTCGTAGTGTTTTAGCAACACAATACGCTGATAGGGTTGGCCGTTTTCATCGACGGTCGCCACGACCATTGCCGTGGGGTCGGCAAGTTTGGCTTCGCAGGCTTGCTTTAACCAGCGCTCAAACAGCGCCAGAGGTTCAGCAGGAAGATCCTGGCGACGAAGGCCGCCTTTGGTGTACTCACGGCGCAGATGCGCAATTTGCTGCAATTCATCGTTATCTGACATGGCGTTAGCTGAGATTAAGAGTGGGTGGCGCTATTGTGCGCCGCCCCTGGGAAAATCTCAACGCTTCGGATTTTGCAGCTCGCAGTTATTCAGCACCACGCGGTCGCGCTTGTAGACGGTCGCGCTATCCCCTTTTGACCAAAAGACATAAATACCATCCGTATAACGCGCACCCGAAGCAGACAACCCTTGCTTAAGGGTTTGTAACTGATTGTCATAGACAAAGCTGGCTTCCTGACGCGGGTTGTTAATGTTGACGGTTAACGGTTTTTCGTCGCAGCGATATTCCAGCGTATCCGTGTGCATACGTTCAACAAACTGGTTGTAATAGCTACAACCCGCCAGTAAGAGAGGGGCAAAAGCAAGAAGACATTTTTTCATAAGCCTGTTCCGAAGACGATCCTGGTCATGGAGGGTAAAATTACCCTCCTGTATTGCTTTGGATTCTAACGGCTACGGGCGTTGCTGAGAATTCAGTTAACTCTGATTATGACGTGGGTTGGCGGGAAAAATGGCCCCTAATACGCTGGCTTCACGCGCGCCGGTGACCGACGGCAGATTACCCGATAATCCCGCGACCGTACGCCAGGCAAGCCAGGCGAAAGCCAGCGCTTCCATATCATCGCCGCTGATCCCCGCCGCATCCGTGGTTGTCACCTCAGTTCCCGGCAGCAGTCCGGCGAGACGCGCCATCACCAGCGGGTTTCGGCTTCCGCCACCGCACACCAGCAGTCGCTCACAGCCGCCACTCAACAGCACCTGTTCAGAGACAGAGATCGCCGTTAATTCTACCAGCGTCGCCTGCACATCCTGAGGAGCCAGTCCCGGGAAATGCGCCAGATGCCGTTCAAGCCAGCCATAGTTGAAATATTCCCTGCCTGTGCTTTTAGGGGCCGGTGCGGCAAAATAAGGATCGCTTAACAGCGTTTGCAGCAACGGAAGAATGACTTTTCCTTCGCAAGCCCATTGCGCATCTTTATCGTAAGCTTTGCCGCGTTGACGCCAGATCCAGGCATCCATCAGCATATTACCTGGCCCGGTATCGTAACCCCGCACAGGTTTGCCCGGGATCAACAACGACAGATTCGCGATCCCTCCGATGTTCAACACCATTCGGCGCTCTACCGGGTGCGCGAGCAGAGCCTCATGAAAAGCCGGAACCAGCGGTGCGCCCTGCCCACCGAGCGCCATATCGCGACGGCGGAAATCGCCAACGACGGTGACGCCCGTTTTTGCCACTATCTGATTATTGTCGCCGATTTGCATGGTATGCGGCGCATCACCTACGGGTTCGTGCCAGACGGTTTGTCCGTGACAGCCAATGGCGACAATATCCTGCGGATGCAGATTCTCCTGATGCATAAGCGCCAGCACCGCATCGGCAAACAGCGAACCCAGCCTGACATCCAGTTGACCAAGCTGCGACAGCGTCAGCTGTTGTCCCTGGCAGATGCTCAAAATCGCTTCCTTGAGTTCAACCGGAATCGGCCAGCTCAGGCTTGCCTGCTGCGCCACCATGTTTTCATCAATGGCGGCAAGAACAACATCCACTCCGTCAAGACTGGTGCCGGACATCACACCGATATAGCGACCCGATTTCATGCGCTTTCCTTAGGTTGCGAGGGCTTAGGGCCACACTCCACCATAAACGCGGGGGCATTGCTATGACGGGGTAATAATTTTTACCAATGTCAGACCGGAAACAAAGTGTCTCCCTTTGTTTATGTCTCGTTAAGTCAAATTCAAGTACAATTTTCCTATTGTTAGTGCAAACATATGATCTATGGCTCCCGATGCCATATAATTTAGGCATACGGATGCTCAGACCGAGCGTTAAGTGTGAACAGGAGATTCAAATGATTTTACGTGTACTGGGCGTTTCGCTGATTGGTTTCACTTTGGCAGGCTGCGTGAATAACGACTCCCTTTCTGGCGACGTTTACACCGCTTCCGAAGCTAAACAAGTTCAAAACGTGACTTACGGTACTGTTGTTAACGTACGCCCGGTTCAGATTCAGGGTGGCGATGACAACAACGTGATTGGCGCAATCGGCGGTGCTGTGCTGGGCGGATTCCTCGGGAATACCGTGGGCGGTGGTACCGGTCGTTCTCTGGCAACAGCGGCAGGTGCAGTTGCCGGTGGCGTCGCAGGCCAGGGCGTTCAGGGTTCAATGAACAAAACCCAGGGTGTTGAGCTGGAGATCCGTAAAGACGACGGCAACACCATCATGGTCGTTCAGAAACAAGGCAAAACTCAGTTTGCCAGTGGTCAACGCGTTGTGCTGGCAAGCAACGGTAGCCAGGTCACTGTTTCCCCGCGTTAATGTTTCATGACGTGGCTCGCACGAGCCACGTTTTTTATCACAAAAACAATTCATTCTGTTTTATTTCACAAAACACATTCACCACACAAATAATTAAAAACCCTCTAACTTTGTTTTTGCGCAAAGAGTCTTCCATTCATCCCCGTTATAATTAATTCATACTCCCTACCGTTTAATTTTAATTACTTATTACTGAAAGAAAACATGACTCATATTCACCGATATGTGAAGAACAGATATACTGTTTTTGCGCTTTGCTGCCTGTTAATCGTTGGAGCACTAGATAGCTTTTTTGTGAAAGTTGAGAGCATAGCGTCCTCATTCTCACCCTTCTTGTTCCCTATCCTGACGATATTTTTACTGGTCTTTCATTTTTTTATTGCCTTCTTTATGCTAATGAAATACTGGTGTGACAGAAACCGGCTTTATCTGGTCGCCATCGCAATGGCCTTTGCTGGATCCTCACTGCTGATGGTGGGTACGCTACAGAGTTTTCCCTCCTGGCTGACGCTATACCAGTTTGATGCGGTGAATTATAACGATGCGATGATTTTCTTTACCTTTCGCCACGTGATGATGGCAATACTATTTATGATTTCAGCGCTTCTTTATACCCTGCGGCATAGGCGACTCAAGCGTTGTATTAATTTTATAGCACTAGCAACGATGGTTATATTTACTGCTGCAATGTTAATTTTTGCCTGGCTTTATTCCAGTCATTCTCCGTTACTTAGCATCGATCTTGTCGATAACGAAAACCGTCAATTTATGTTGTTATGGCATAATTCCATTAACATTATTTTAATTGTACTATGGCTTGTCACCCTCCTTACCATGGCCATTGTTTCGCGACTACGAAATCTTTTTTGGCTGAGTGGTAATTTCCTGTGTGTTTGCTACCTGGTGACACTCATCATGTTATTTTACGCCAACCAGACGGAAGGCTTCGAATGGTATCGTGCGCGGGTTTTAGAAGTTACGGCTACGCTGCTCATTATTTTTGTGTTGCTGTGTGATGTGTTTAACTTATATCGTGAGTCCAATGTTAAATATCAGCACTCCTATCAAAACTCTATCAGGGATGCACTCACGCGTTTGTACAACAGAAGTTATTTCTACGACGCTCTTAATCAGTCGTTGCGCACCGCATCCATAAAACCAGTGTCGGTTATCGTCAGCGATCTTGATCGCTTCAAACGTATCAATGATACGTACGGCCACCTGCAGGGCGATAAAGTGCTGCAGTTCGTAGCCAGACTGCTGATGAATTCGGTGCGTCCACAAGATATTGCAGCGAGGATCGGAGGAGAAGAATTTGTCCTGTTGCTGACCAATACCCCTGCCGAGGCAGCTAAAGACGTTGCAGAGCGCATCCGTTTAACGCTCAGCCATTTTGACACTGATAGCAGTAATGGAGAGTTGCCTGAGCCGATCACCATCAGTATGGGCGTGTATACGGCAACGTCGTCCTCAATGAAAGCTGAAGAGTGCGTTGAAAATGCGGATAAAGCGATGTATCAGGCGAAAGAGACGGGACGAAACCGGGTGGTGGTCTATCAGTAGAGCGAAGGGTATCTGAAAATAAAGCCTTGCGATGCAAGGCTTTTTCGTGGTTAGTCGCGGGATTGCAACTCATGGATGTTTTGCTCAAGGCGAGCGATCAAATCAATGAGCTGTTCCAGCTCCGCTGGTGAAATACCCGAAAGGATCTCACCTCGCGTTTTACTGATCACGGTTTCCATCTCAGTGATGATAGGCGCCGCTTTTTCAGTGAGTTTAATACGTTTGGCACGGCGATCGCTGGCGCAGGTTTGCCGGGATATCAGCCCCTTGTCCTCCAGTTGATCGAGTGTGCGCACCAGAGACGGCTGCTCAATGCCGATCGCTTTGGCCAGTTGAATTTGCGACTGCTCGGGCGGTAGCTGATGAATGTTATGCAGCGTAACCCAATGCGTCTGTGTCAATTCCAGAGGTTTCAGGCGATGGTCAATCAGAGCACGCCAGATGCGTACCAACCTGGCCAGATCAGAACCTAATGGCGATTCCAATTTCATCTCCTTATAATTAGCTTGCTAAGTTATTATACTGATTTTAGAATAGTGTGCAGCATTTATATTGCCAAAACAAATGCAATACTTCATTCATCCGTTTTAGACATTTGTTTTACACTTACTCAAAGCACGCGTTCGTGCTAACCCAGGCCGCTGAGGCTCATTCTCCACTGCAAAGGATCTCTGCTCGTGAAGTTCTCATTTAGCTCCGCGGGGTTACCCCTTCAGGACCTGATCGTCGGTGCGTCTGTCTATTTTCCTCCGTTGTTCAAAGCAGTGATGCTGGGTTTTTTGATCTGGCTTATCGCGCATCGACTGCTTCGTGACTGGATGTATTCCGGCGAAATCTGGCATCCCATGCTGATGGATCTTTCGCTGTTTGCCCTCTCTGTTTGTCTTAGCCTTACTTTGCTGATTGCGTGGTGAATACGTTGAAAACGCTTAAATACTTTTCCACTCTGATTGTGTTGGCCCTAGCTCTCATTGCCGGATGGTGGCTGTGGAATTTTTATATGCAATCACCGTGGACCCGGGATGGCAAGGTCCGCGCCGAGCAGGTCAGCATCACCCCGCAGGTCTCTGGCAGTATCACTACCCTGTTAATTAAGGATAATCAGTTTGTTAAAGAGGGAGAGGTTTTATTCCGCATTGATGAGACGCCGTTTCATATCGCGGTGCTAAACGCGCAGGCTCAGCTGGCAAAAGCGCAGTCCGATCTGGCTAAAGCTAACAACGAAGCCAATCGCCGCCGCCATCTGTCGCAGAACTACATCTCCGCAGAGGATCTGGACACCGCGAATATCAACGTTAAAGCGATGCAGGCCAGCGTCGACGTGGCTGAAGCCACGCTTAAACAGGCTCAGTGGCAGCTGACGCAAACCGTCGTCAAAGCACCGGTTGACGGGTGGGTGACCAATCTTTCAACCCGGGTGGGCGACTACGCCACGCAGGGTCAACCGGTTTTTGCGCTGGTGGATAGCCACTCATTCTATGTCGTCGGTTATTTTGAAGAGACCAAACTTCGCCATATCCAGCAAGGCGCACCGGCGCAAATCACATTGTACAGTGGCTCGAAAACGTTACAGGGTCACGTAGCCAGTATTGGTCGGGCGATCTACGATCAAAGTGTGGAGACCGATTCAGGGCTGGTTCCCGATATCAAACCTAATGTGCCGTGGGTGCGTCTGGCTCAGCGCGTTCCGGTTCGCGTGGAGTTCGACAACGTGCCTGAAGGGATCACCCTGGTCTCCGGGACAACCTGTACCGTGTCCATCGGAACACACTGATGGACCTCTCTTCTTATTCATGGCGAAAGATGCCGTGGTTCAAAGCCACTGCGCCTCAGTGGCGTTACGCTTTGCGCAACGGTATCGCCATGTGCCTGGCCCTCACCGTCGCCTATTATCTGAATCTGGATGAACCCTACTGGGCGATGACCTCTGCGGCGGTGGTGAGTTTTCCCACCGTTGGCGGGGTGATCAGTAAAAGTCTCGGGCGCGTCGCCGGCAGTCTGCTGGGAGCAACGGCGGCGCTGATCATTGCCGGGCATACGCTCAACGATCCGTGGCTCTTTTTATTCAGCATGGCGGCATGGCTGGGCTTTTGTACCTGGGCCTGCGCCCACTTTACCAACAACGTGGCCTACGCCTTCCAGCTGGCGGGATACACCGCCGCGATCATTGCGTTTCCGGTGGTGAATGTTCTGGATACCACGGAACTGTGGGATATCGCTCAGGCCCGCGTGTGTGAAGTGATCATCGGTATTCTCTGCGGCGGGGTCATGATGATGATCCTGCCAAGCACTTCCGACGGGACAACGCTGATTTCGGCGTTAAAAACCATGCATACGCGCCTGCTGGAACATGCCAGTTTACTCTGGCAACCTGACACTAACGATGCGATGCGTCTCGCCCATGAAAAGGTGATTGGCCAGATCCTGACCATGAACCTGCTGCGCATCCAGGCTTTCTGGAGCCATTACCGCTTTCGTCGGCAAAATACGCTGCTGAATTATCTGCTTCATCAGCAGCTCAGAATGACCAGCGCGATCTCCAGCCTGCGCAGAATGCTGCTCAACTGGCCTGATCCGCCGGCAAATACCCGTGAAACTATTGAAAAGATGCTGGCCGCGCTGGCTCACCCGCAGGCTGATTTCTACCAGATAGCACGGATCATTGCCCCGCTCGCGCCCACCGACGACAACGATTATCGCCACCGCGCCTTCTGGCAACGATTGCAGTATTTCTGTCGCTTATATCTGCGCAGCAGCCGCTGGATTCAGGCGATCGAAAACGCCACGCCGATCACTGAGTTCGCCGTTCCGGGCAGCCCCGCGCTGGCAAGACACACCGACAATATGGAAGCGGCATGGAGCGGTTTTCGTACCTTTTGCGCCCTGACGCTGGTGGGCGCCTGGAGTATTACCACCCAGTGGGAATCGGGCAGCGCCGCGTTGACGCTGGCGGCAATCAGCTGCGTGCTCTATTCCGTTGTCGCCTCGCCGTTTAACTCGCTCACGCTGCTGCTGCGCACGCTGGTGCTGTTGTCGCTGTTCAGTTTTGCGGTGAAATTTGGTCTGATGGTGCAGATAACCGATCTGTGGCAATTCCTGCTGTTCCTGTTCCCTTTGCTCACCACGATGCAACTTCTCAAATTGCAAATGCCAAAGCTCGCCGGGCTCTGGGGGCAGCTGATTGTTTTTATGGGTTCGTTTATCTCGGTCACCAATCCGCCAGTCTATGATTACGCCGATTTTCTGAATGATAATCTGGCGAAAATTTTAGGTGTGGGGCTGGCATGGCTGGCGTTTGCGGTACTCAGACCCGGCTCAGATGCCCGCAAAAGCCGTCGCCACATTCGCGAGTTACGTCGCGGATTTGTCGATCAGCTCAGCCGCAGGCCTCAGCTTCGGGAAAGTGAATACGAGTCGCTGGTTTACCATCACGTCAGCCAGTTGAATAACAGCCAGGATGAGTTGTCGCGCCGATGGTTGTTGCGCTGGGGTGTAGTGCTACTAAACTGCTCGCATGTGGTGTGGCAGCTGCGCGGCTGGGAAACTCGCTCCGACCCGCTTTCTCAGGTGCGTGATGTCTGTATCTCCCTGCTGCGGGATGTGATGAGCGACCGCGGGGTTCAACAACGCTCGCTTGCGTTAACTCTTGTGGAGTTACAGCGGATTTGCGATACCCTCGCGCACCACCATCTTCCGGCAGCGCGCGATTTGGCCTCTCTGATCTGGCGCTTGCACTGCTCACTTTCTCAGCTTGAACAAGCGCCACCGCCCGGCACTATCAGCGATCAAATCACCCCGCAGGCGTAACGTGCCCCGCCGCCACCCAGCGGTTTAGGCTGATCGGACATGTTATCGCCACCCACATGGACCATCAGCGCTTTACCCTTAATCTCATCCAGTTTTTTCAGCCGCGGAGCGATAACCGACTCCGTGGCTTTGCCGTCATTGTTCACGACCAGAACCGGGAGATCGCCTGTGTGCCCCATCCCGTCGGGCCCTTCATGTTTTCCGGTTTGATGAGGATCAAAATGGCCGCCAGCCGCCTCTGCAGCGGAGGCTTTGCCTTCTTTCATTGCGGGTTGGCAACTGCCTTTAGCATGAACATGGAAGCCATGTTCACCAGGCGGGAGAGCTTTGAGGCTGGGGGAAAACTCCAGGCCCTTGTCGGTTTCAGTAATTTTTACTGTCCCAATCGACTGGCCGATCCCCTGAGGGGTGACAAGGTTCATTTCAACTTCATCGCTGGCTGCCTGCGCACCTGCGCAAACCGCCAGCGCGATCATTGCCAGAGCAAAACGCTTCATATGACCTCCACGGGTTATCATTTGCCCCTTAAGCTTATACCAGGGGCCATGATTTAACCGGAAAGTCGTTTGAATACGCGATTATGGCACGTCGTATCCCAGCGCAGCTTTACGAATACAGAACCATTGCTGGCGCGTCATTTGTAACTCTTCGGCGGCAATCGCCGAACGCACGCGCTCAATTTTACCGGAGCCGATAATCGGCAGCGGTTGCGACGGTAAACGCAGGATCCAGGCGTAAACCACCTGTTCAATGCTCTCTGCATTCAGTTCGCGAGCGACAGTCTCAAGCTCGTTGCGCAGCGGCTGGAAAGCCTCATCGTTGAACAGACGTCCGCCGCCCAGGCAAGACCAGGCCATCGGACGGATACGCAGCTGCTGCAGTTGGTCGAGCGTCCCGTCCAGCAACAGCGGCTGATGCACCGGAGAGATTTCAACCTGATTGGTTGCCAGCGTGAACGGCAGGCGAGACTGCAGAAGCGCAAACTGGGCCGGGGTAAAGTTTGATACCCCAAAGTGGCGCACCTTACCGCTCTGATGCAGATTCAGAAACGCTTCTGCAACGTCGTCTGCATTCATCAGGGGATCGGGACGATGGATCAGCAGCAAATCCAGGCGGTCAGTGGCCAGATTGACCAGCGACTGCTCGGCGCTTTTAATAATATGATCGCTGTCGGTAATGTAGTGACCCAGGACATTTTCTTCGCGCGCGGTGGTGGCGATACCGCATTTGGTGACAATCTCCAGGCGATCGCGCAGCGCTGGCGCGAGTTTCATCGCCTCGCCAAAGGCAGCTTCGCACAGGTAACCGCCGTAGATATCGGCATGGTCAACGGTGGTGATACCGAGATCAAGGTGTTCTTCAATGAAACTGACCAACTGGCGGGGGGACATATTCCAGTCCATCAGACGCCAGTAACCCATCACAAAACGCGAAAACTCCGGGCCCTGTGGTGCGAGGGCAATACGCTGAACCATAACAATTTCCTCAAGGAAGTAATGTCATGAGTATACGCAGTTACGCCGCTAAAAAAGTGAAGGTTGCTGGGGTTCTTCGTTTTCAGAGGGTTTGTTTGCGCGTAATTTGCGCAATAAGCGCTGCCGGCACAGGCGTATAACGTCCTGCTTTTGCACATCACTCATTTTTTGCCAGTTAAAACGCTCATCGCGACTGCGCATACAGCCCCGACAAAACCCGCGTTCATCTGACTGACAAATTCCCCGGCACGGGCTCTGGATGGGGAAAAACTCCAGTTGCTCTGCCACACGCACCTCCTGAAACCGATTATCACCTACAGTGAAGACGCTAAACGTGCCGTCTGCAAGGGCTTTCAAGCAGAAATATCGCATTAAGGTTTCACTAATCTTCCCTCCCTATACTCGCCTCATTACTAAAACAGATGGTTTTTTATGATGTGGCCTGTGAAAAAGTTACAATGTAACGATATTAAATTTACTCTTGGATGCGCGTTGTTCTTCACCGCCCTCAACGCGCTTTTTATCCGTCGTAGCTGGGAGATTATCTCCCCAGAGCATCTGCACGACTTGCTGTTCGCCGCCTCCATTCCGCTGGTGCTGTTTTGTGGCTGGGTGATTGTTTTCAGCCTGCTCAATATTCCTTTAATTCGTAAACCCCTGCTGATCCTGTTAACGCTGGGATGTGCCGCGGCAACCTACTTTATGTTTACCTACGGCGCTGTCATCGACCAGAACATGATGGAGAATGTCTTTGAGACTAACTCTCAGGAAGCCACCGCGCTGGTCACGCCGCAGATGCTGCTGTGGATCGGGATTGCTGGCCTGATCCCGTCTATGGTTCTGCTATTTATTCATGTGCGTTCAGGAAAATGGTGGTACACCCTGCTGATGCGCGTAGCGGCCATTCTTGGTGCGCTGATGGTGATTATTCTGGTGGCATCCCTGTTCTATAAAGATTACGCCTCGCTGTTTCGCAACAATAAAACCATCGTCAAAATGGTCACGCCCGCCAACTACATCAGTGCCGTAGTGAAATACAGCAAGAATCGCTGGTTTGCCGGCGATCAAACGCTGGTACGTCTTGGTGAGGATGCGCATAAAGGCCCGGTGATCCTGGCTCAGCAGAAGAAGACCGTGCTGGTTCTGGTGATTGGCGAAGCATCCCGGGCGCAGAATTATTCCCTGAATGGGTACGGGCGCGACACCAATCCGCAGCTGAAAAAAGAAGACATGATTAACTTCCCGCAGGCTTCTTCCTGCGGCACCGAAACGGCTGTTTCCGTACCGTGCATGTTCTCCGGTATGCCGCGCAAGAAATACGATGCCGATTTAGCCCGTCACCAGGAAGGTCTGCTCGATGTGCTGGCGCATGCGGGTGTTAATCTGCTGTGGCGCGAAAACGACGGCGGCTGTAAAGGGGCGTGCAATCGCATACCTCATACCGATATGACGCAGTGGAAACTGGATCAGTTCTGCCAGGATAAATCGTGTATAGACGATGTGAATCTTAACCGCCTGGATAACGTACTGGACGGCCTGAAGCAGGATTCCGTGCTGGTGATTCATCTGATGGGGAGCCACGGTCCGGCCTACTACCAACGCTACCCGCAGGCCTTCCGGAAATTTACACCAACCTGCGATACCAATCAGATCCAGGACTGCGACCATCAGGCCTTGATGAACACGTATGACAACACCATCCTCTATACGGACAGCGTGGTCAGTCGGACTATTGATGCCCTAAAAACCCGTCAGGCGACGATGAACACCGCGCTGATTTACCTTTCCGATCACGGGGAGTCACTGGGGGAAAACGGGCTGTATCTTCATGGAACCCCGTATCTACTGGCACCTGAACAGCAAACCCATATTCCGTTTATGTTCTGGTTATCGCCCGATTACGTTAAAAACTACCGCATCAATGAGCCTTGTTTGCGTAAGCAAGCATCCGACACAGCGGTTTCGCAGGACAATTTATTCTCCACGGTGCTGGGCATGATGGACGTCAAATCAGCGGTTTATCAGCCGCAGATGGACATTTTGACCTCCTGTCGCACAAGCTGACGCTTGCACTAGACCGAATGGTCTAGTACAGTGCGCGGATGAACAGAAATACTGAACACGATACCCGCGAACATTTACTGGCAACCGGCGAGCGTCTTTGTATGCATCGCGGTTTCACCGGCATGGGCCTCAGCGAGTTGCTTAAAACCGCTGAGGTTCCCAAAGGTTCGTTTTATCACTACTTTCGCTCCAAAGAAGCGTTTGGCGTTGCGATGCTGGAAAGGCACTATGCCAGTTATCACGAGCGGCTTGCCATTCACTTCTCCAGTGGCGAAGGAAGCTATCGGGACCGTGTTCTTAACTACTATCAGCAAACGCTGACGCAGTTTTGCCAGCAGGGCATTATCAGCGGTTGCCTGACGGTTAAATTGTCTGCCGAAGTGTGCGATCTCTCTGAAGATATGCGCACGGCAATGGATAAAGGTGCCAGTGGTGTGATTGCGTTACTGGCCCAGGCGCTGGAAAAGGGTCGCGAGGAAAAATCGCTGAACTTTGCCGGGCATCCATTGACCCAGGCTCAGGTACTTTACGCGCTGTGGTTAGGCGCCAACCTGCAGGCCAAGATCTCCCGCAGTGCCGTCCCGCTTGAAAGCGCTCTGGCCCATGTGGAAAACAGCATCACAACGCCTGGCGTTTAACAGGCGTTTTTATTTATCTAAACACTAGACGACCGGTCTACTCAGGAGCCACTATGTCAGCAGAAAAATTATTTACCCCTTTGAAAGTGGGTGCGGTCACTGCGCCAAATCGCGTGTTGATGGCCCCCCTCACCCGCCTGCGCAGCATTGAGCCGGGTGATATCCCTACACCTCTGATGGGTGAATATTACCGCCAGCGTGCAAGCTCCGGTCTGATCATTTCTGAAGCCACCCAGATTTCTGCCCAGGCGAAAGGCTATGCCGGCGCACCCGGCTTGCACAGCCCGGAGCAGATCGCCGCATGGAAAAAGATCACCGCTGGCGTTCACGCTGAAGATGGCCGCATTGCGGTGCAACTGTGGCACACCGGCCGTATCTCTCACAACACCATTCAGCCTGGTGGCCAGGCACCGGTTTCTGCTTCTGCGCTGAGTGCCGGAACCCGTACCTCTCTTCGTGATGAGAACGGCCATCCTGTCCGCGTGGATACTTCCATGCCACGCGCGCTGGAACTCAATGAAATCCCTGGGATCGTCAATGATTTCCGCCAGGCGGTAGCCAATGCCCGTGAAGCTGGCTTCGATCTGGTTGAACTGCACTCCGCACACGGTTATCTGTTGCACCAGTTCCTCTCCCCGTCTTCCAACCATCGTACCGATCAGTACGGCGGTAGCGTTGAGAATCGCGCGCGTCTGGTGCTGGAAGTGGTTGACGCCGTTTGCCAGGAGTGGAGCCCGGATCGTATCGGTATCCGTGTCTCTCCGGTGGGAACATTCCAGAACGTAGACAACGGGCCAAACGAAGAAGCCGATGCGCTGTATCTGATTGAAGAGCTGGCGAAACGCGGTATTGCTTATCTGCACATGTCCGAGCCGGACTGGGCGGGCGGCGAGCCGTATTCCGATGCCTTCCGTGAAAAAGTTCGTGCGCGTTTCCATGGCGTCATCATTGGTGCTGGCGCGTATACGCCAGAAAAAGCGGAAGATCTGATTAACAAAGGTCTGATCGACGCGGTTGCATTTGGTCGTGACTACATTGCAAACCCGGATCTGGTGGCGCGTCTTGAACGTAAAGCAGAGCTGAACCCGCAGCGTCCAGAGAGCTTCTACGGCGGCGGCGCTGAAGGCTACACCGACTACCCTTCTCTGTAATCCCTCTATTGTCCATTGATAGCGGCGACAATTCGCCGCTATACTAAAACATCGTTTCTGTTCAAAAAGATAAGCCATTGAGTTGGTTAAGAGGAAATTATGCGCCTACTTCACACCATGCTGCGCGTTGGCGACCTGCAACGTTCTATCGAGTTCTACACCAACGTCCTGGGCATGCAACTGCTGCGCACCAGTGAAAACCCTGAGTACAAATATTCACTGGCATTCGTGGGCTATGGTCCGGAAAGTGATGAAGCGGTCATTGAATTGACCTACAACTGGGATGTCGATAGCTATGAGCTGGGCACCGCGTACGGTCATATCGCGCTGGAAGTGGATAACGCAGCCGAAGCATGCGAGCGTATTCGTCGCAATGGCGGTAACGTGACGCGCGAAGCGGGTCCGGTTAAAGGTGGTAGCACGGTCATTGCCTTCGTTGAAGATCCAGACGGCTACAAAATCGAACTGATCGAAGCCAAAGACGCCGGTCGCGGTCTGGGTAACTGATCCCTCCGGGCGCATTATGCGCCCGTTGTTTTACTGCATCCCCTCACAAAATTTGCCATAATACGCACTGCTTTTTTCCCCTTGTAAGAGACCCTGATGTCCGATAATGCTCAACTTACCGGTCTGTGCGACCGTTTTCGTGGTTTTTATCCTGTTGTCATTGACGTTGAAACAGCCGGATTTAACGCTAAAACCGATGCGCTGCTTGAGATTGCAGCCATTACGCTGAAAATGGATGAACAGGGCTGGCTTACACCGGACACCACGCTGCATTTCCATGTTGAACCTTTTGAAGGCGCAAATCTTCAGCCCGAAGCGTTGGCCTTTAATGGCATCGACCCGACCAACCCGCTGCGCGGTGCGGTCAGTGAATATGATGCCCTGCACGCCATTTTCAAAATGGTGCGCAAAGGGATGAAAGACAGCAACTGCAATCGCGCCATTATGGTGGCCCACAATGCCACCTTCGATCACAGCTTTATGATGGCCGCAGCAGAGCGTGGATCGCTCAAACGCAACCCGTTCCACCCGTTTGTGACTTTCGATACCGCAGCGCTGAGCGGACTGGCGCTGGGTCAAACCGTGTTGTCTAAAGCCTGCATCACTGCGGGGATTGATTTCGACGGCACGCAGGCGCACTCGGCGCTGTACGACACCGAACGCACTGCTGAATTATTCTGCGAGATCGTAAACCGCTGGAAACGACTGGGCGGCTGGCCGCTGCCCACGGGCGACAGCGAGGAATAAAAAAAGCGACCGGTTGGTCGCTTTTTTATGGCCGGTCGCAGCGAATTACTCTGCGTCTGGCTCTTCGGTTTTGTACTTAGCAGCCGTCTCTTTAATCAGCTGCTGCAGTTCGCCACGCTGGTACATTTCGATCAGAATGTCGCAACCGCCAACCAGTTCGCCATCCACCCACAGCTGCGGGAAAGTCGGCCAGTTAGCGTATTTCGGCAGTTCAGCACGGATGTCTGCATTTTGCAGAATATCAACGTAAGCAAAACGCTCACCACAGGCAGAAAGGGCCTGAACAGCCTGCGCAGAGAAACCACAGCTTGGCAGCTTCGGCGAACCTTTCATGTACAGCAGAATCGGGTTTTCAGCAATCTGGTGCTGAATTTTTTCAATAGTCGTGCTCATGTTTTGCTTCCTTTAACTTCTGTTACGGCAATCGTCTGTCATTGTAGCGGGTCTGACTGATATCGGAAAATAACATTTTCGTCACGTATATATATCTTAACGGTTGTCGGCTGAAGTTGCATC
This sequence comes from Enterobacteriaceae bacterium RIT714, assembly GCA_009668015.1. Lineage (GTDB taxonomy): Bacteria > Pseudomonadota > Gammaproteobacteria > Enterobacterales > Enterobacteriaceae > Enterobacter. Next base: position 256,853 of record WJYB01000001.1, on the reverse strand, counting down.
TGGAATGTCGTTTAACCATTCTCGTCTGTGGTCTTGCTCAGAGTGTGAACAAAAGCATTTCAGGATGATGAAAATATTTGCACTCGTTAACGAAACACAATTTTAGATTCAAAAAGTCTATTAACTTTTTATGTTTTTTTAGATTAGAATCGACAGGCTTTGTAAATCATACGCGGGTATTATTGATGGCCTGCACAATTTCAGGGGACTGCTCAGTGGCGCGGATAACAAAAATCTCGATCACGCTCTGTGCTTTACTGTTTACAACACTTGCTTTTACGCCAGCGGCTAACGCCTCCGAGCAGGCGCGGCACTCTGCTGTGCAAAAATCGCATCTGGCAAAAACCACAGAACGTAAGAAAAAAACCACCAGTAAAAACGAAAAGAAAAAAACAACGACTCATAAGAAACAACTCACCGCCAGCAAAACCACTCCGAAATCATCCCGCAAAGTCAGCCGCACCGCCTCCACTCTGGTGACTCAAAAATGCACTGCGCGTAAAGGATATAAAAAGAGCTGCGTGAATGTGAGCAAAACCGCGAAGCTGTCTGAGGTGCATAAAGTTCGCGTTCAGAAAGCGCAAAAAACCGCGATGAATAAATTGATGGGCCAGATTGGCAAACCCTATCACTGGGGTGGCACTTCGCCACGCACCGGTTTCGATTGCAGCGGTCTGGTCTATTACGCCTATAAAGACCTGGTGAAATTCCGCATTCCTCGTACCGCAAATGAAATGTACCACCTGCGCGATGCAGCTTCTGTTGAACGCGGAGCGCTGGAAAGCGGCGATCTGGTCTTCTTCCGTACGCAAGGTCGTGGAACCGCCGATCACGTGGGCGTTTATGTGGGTAACGGTAAGTTTATTCAGTCCCCACGTAGCGGCCAGGATATCCAGATCACCTCCCTCAGCGAAGACTACTGGGTTCGCCACTACGTCGGCGCTCGCCGCGTTATGACGCCGAAAACCATCCGATAATCCCTGCCCTGTCAGATAAGTGGCAGGGTAAGCGCCTCTTTTGTCTACCCTTTCGATCTGCTACTCTATCCCTGCATTTAATATGGTTATTAATGCGTAAAATATAATAAGGAGAGAAGCAATGTCGTTCGAATTACCTGCACTACCGTATGCAAAAGACGCCCTGGCCCCGCACATTTCTGCGGAAACCCTGGAATACCATTACGGCAAACATCACCAGACCTACGTCACCAACCTGAACAATCTGGTGAAAGGCACCGCTTTCGAAGGCAAATCCCTCGAAGAGATCGTGCGTAGCTCTGAGGGCGGCATTTTCAACAATGCCGCTCAGGTATGGAACCACACGTTTTACTGGCACTGCCTGGCACCAAATGCAGGCGGAGAACCAAAGGGTGAGCTGGCATCAGCAATCACTGCCGCTTTCGGTAGCTTTGCAGATTTTAAAGCGAAGTTTACTGACGCCGCGATCAAGAACTTTGGTTCTGGCTGGACCTGGCTGGTGAAAGAGGCCGACGGCAAACTGGCTATCGTCTCTACCTCAAACGCGGGCACACCACTGACCACCAGCGCCACGCCGCTGATGACCGTCGATGTGTGGGAACATGCCTACTACATTGATTACCGTAACGCGCGCCCGAACTACCTTGAGCATTTCTGGGCGCTGGTTAACTGGGAATTTGTTGCGAAGAACTTCGCATCGTAAGAGACACGCAGAAGGGGCTCCCCTTCTGCGTTTTTTCATGACTCTGTCGCGCTTACCGGTTCCGGCTGTTTACGGCCCGACGCAAGCACCAGTAGCAGACCCAGCGCCGCAATGATCGCCCCCATCACCGGCACAAAAGCGTATCCCAGCCCGCCAGAAATCACCGCCCCACCCGCTGCCGCACCCAGCGCATTACCGAGATTAAACGCCCCGATATTGACGGATGACGAAAGCCCCGGTGCTTCGTGGGCAACGCGCATCACGCGCATCTGCAGCGGTGGAACAACCGCAAAGGTCGCCGCGCCCCACACCACCATAGCAATAGCCGCGCCGAACTCATTGCGCGCCAGCCAGGGAATCGCCACCATGATAACGATCAGCAGCGTTAAAAACCCTTTCAGCGTACCGCTAACCGAACGATCTGCCAGCTTGCCGCCCAGATAGTTGCCAATGGAGAAACCTACGCCAATCAGCACCAGCATGGCCGTCACGAAGATCGGAGTGGCGTGCGTAATATCATGCAGAACCGGGGAAATATAGGTATAGAGCGTGAACATTGCGCCTGCACCTAATACCGTCGTGAGCAGAGCCGACAGCACCTGCGGACGAACCAGCACCGACAACTCTTTACGGACATCAGGCCGCTCGCCCGCTTCTCCTTTTGGCAGCGAGAATAATAATGCCACCATCGCAACAACGCCTAACAGCGCCGTAGCGAGGAACGACATCCGCCAGCCAATGACCTCGCCCAGCCAGGTCGCCGCCGGAACACCGCCAATATTGGCAATGGTCAGCCCCATAAACATGGTGGCAACCGCGCTGGCCTGTTTGTGTTTTGGCACTACGCTTGCGGCCACCACCGAGCCGAGGCCAAAGAACGCGCCGTGGTTCAGGCTGGTCAGAATGCGTGACAGCAGCAGCGTGGTGTAATCAGGAGCCATCGCCGAGAGCACGTTGCCCAGCGTAAAAATCGCCATCAGGAAAATAAGGGCATTGCGGCGTGCGCGATGAGACAGCAGCAGCGTCATCAGAGGCGCACCAATCATCACGCCAATGGCGTAGGCGCTGATCAGCATACCCGCCGCCGGAATAGAGACGTCTACCCCTCTGGCAATAACCGGTAACAGCCCCATCGGGGAAAACTCGGTGGTGCCAATCCCAAAAGCGCCAATCGCCAGGGCCAGCAGAGGAAAATTGATTTTCATTGTTCAACTCCGGATGCCGTGTCATTACGCGACACAGAACTAAGAAGTCAAAAGCATGACATCAATCACAAAAAATGAGAAGTTAACAAATCAGCAAAAGATTTTTGCAATAAGGGTAACAATCAGAGAGGAGAACGAGGGAGAGTCTCTCCCCCGTTTAAATCAGTGCAGTGCAGCGGTCAGACCCGCAGCGACAATCAGAGCCAGAACAATAATAGTTGTCGTCAGCGAAAACTTAAGATCGGTACTCATCAATTTTTCTCCTTTTAATCTCCCCACGAATAGTGAGCTTGCTCATTTTTACACAGTTTACCCCAAAAATCTTCCTGGATTTAGGCTGATAACCGTTTTTGCTCTTCCCCTTTTCATCAAGATGAGACAAAATTCCACGCTAAATTTATAAGCGTACCGGCCACTGACCCCCTCCTGACGTTCTGAGTCGTTTTCCCGGCGTATCGCAATTCACATTGCGAGATAAGGGTGAGAGAAGGCAAACGTTTACCTTTAAGTATTTCAGGAGTTTAAGATATGGTCTGGAGTGACATGTAATGGCAACAATCAAAGATGTGGCGAAACGCGCAAACGTTTCCACTACAACCGTATCACATGTAATTAACAAAACCCGTTTCGTTGCGGAAGAAACGCGCAACGCGGTGTGGGCGGCGATCAAGGAACTGCACTACTCCCCCAGTGCCGTTGCGCGTAGCCTGAAAGTTAACCACACCAAATCTATTGGCCTGCTGGCCACCAGCAGCGAAGCGGCCTATTTTGCCGAGATCATCGAAGCGGTCGAGAAAAACTGTTTCCAGAAAGGCTATACCCTGATTCTGGGCAATGCCTGGAACAGCCAGGAAAAACAGCGCGCGTATCTGTCGATGATGGCGCAGAAACGCGTCGACGGCCTGCTGGTGATGTGTTCTGAATACCCGGAGTCCGTGCTTTCCATGCTGGAGGAGTACCGCCATATTCCGATGGTGGTGATGGACTGGGGTGATACCCGCGCTGATTTTACCGATTCCGTCAACGACAACGCTTTTGAAGGCGGCTACATGGCGGGCCGCTATCTGATTGAGCGCGGTCATCGTGAAATCGGCGTGATCCCGGGTCCGCTTGAGCGCAATACCGGCGCAGGGCGTCTTGCTGGTTTTATGAAAGCGATGGAAGAAGCGCTGATCACCGTGCCAGAAAACTGGATCGTACAGGGTGACTTCGAGCCGGAATCCGGCTATCGCGCGATGCAGCAGATCGTCTCCCAGTCGCACCGTCCAACCGCGGTCTTTATCGGTGGTGATATTATGGCGATGGGGGCTCTTTGCGCAGCCGATGAGCTCGGTTTGCGCGTGCCGCAGGACATTTCCGTGATCGGGTACGATAACGTGCGCAACGCCCGCTACTTCACCCCGGCGCTGACAACCATTCACCAGCCGAAAGATTCGCTGGGTGAAACAGCCTTTAATATGCTGATGGACCGCATCGTCAGCAAACGTGAAGAATCACAGTCGATTGAAGTACACCCGCGTCTGATCGAACGCCGTTCAGTTGCAGACGGTCCGTTCCGCGACTATCGCCGTTAATCTGAGGGGAGCCGGTTACTCCGGCTCCTTCAGCCACTCTTTGTTCAGCGTTTCACTGTCCCCCAGATAATCCAGCAGCCAGGCCAGCGCAGGCGACATATCGTTTTGTTGCCAGGTCAGACAGCATGCCGCATCCGGGAAGGGATTTTCCAGCGTCAACGCCACCCACTCGCCGCGATCGATGCGAGGGCGAGCGAAGTGAACCGGCACCATCCCCACGCACAGCCCGGCGGAGAGACAGGTTGCCGACGACTCCCAGTCTGGCGCAACCACGCGTCGCTGGTTATCCAGTAGCCAGGTAATGCGTTTAGGCAGCGAGCGGGAGGTATCCTCCAGCACCAGTGAAGGCCAGTTGCGCAACGTATCATCGCTCAGCGGGCCGTCCATTGCCGCCAGCGGATGATGGCGGGCGACAACGCAGGTCCAGCTCAATGAGCCCATATCCCGAAACGCATAGCGCCCACCCACCGGGATCGCCTGCGTCGCCCCGATGGCCATCTCTACCCTGCCATCCGACAGCGCATCCCACACGCCATTAAACACCTCCTGCGAGACGCGAAGTTCTACGTCCGAGAAATGGCGATAGAAGTCGACGATCATCTGCCGGGTGCGTTCGGGTTTAACGATATTATCAACCGCGATAGACAGATGCCCGCGCCAGCCATTGGCAATCTGCTGGCACTGTTCTCGCGTGATCATCATTTTTTTGATAACAGAGCGCCCTTCTTTCAAAAACCACGCGCCTGCTGGCGTCAGAACCACGTCGCGGTGACGACGCTCAAACAGCGGAACCGCCAGCCACTCTTCCAGCTGACGCACCGTATAGCTGATAGCAGAAGGGACGCGATGCAGCTCTTGCGCCGCGCCGCTAAAGCTGCCATTGCGAGCGACCGCATCCACCACTTCCAGGGAATATTCAGACCACATTTTTTGCCTGCAAAATTTTTGAATGCAACCGCCAAATATTAGCGTTTCACAAGGCAGATTGCACTCCCTACACTTTGCGCCAGTGTGTACCTGCCTTCTTAGGAAAATATAACAATGCAACCCAACAAAGGATTTTTGGTCTGGCTCGGCGGCTTAAGCGTGCTGGGCTTTTTGGCCACCGATATGTATCTGCCCGCGTTCGCCGCGATGCAGGCCGATCTCCAGACGCCCGCTGCAGCCATCAGCGCCAGCCTGAGCGTGTTCCTGGCTGGCTTTGCCTTCGCCCAGCTGCTCTGGGGACCGCTTTCTGACCGATATGGCCGCAAGCCTGTTTTACTGATCGGCCTGGCTATTTTCGCGGCAGGTTGCCTCGGGATGCTGTGGGTGCGCGATGCCACCTGGCTGCTGGTCCTGCGTTTTGTTCAGGCCTTTGGCGTGTGTGCCGCCGCCGTCACCTGGCAGGCACTGGTCACGGATTATTATCCGGCCTCACGGGTAAACCGTATTTTTGCCACCATTATGCCGCTGGTGGGTCTTTCTCCGGCGCTGGCACCGCTGCTCGGCAGCTGGATCCTGGTGCATTTTGACTGGCAGGCCATCTTTGCTACGTTGTTCATCATTACGCTGGTCTTAATGTTGCCGGCCTTGACGCTGAAACCTGCGCCGGCCAAAACCGCTGAGAATAATGAAAGCCGGGTGACCTTCCTGTCGCTTCTGCGTTCGCGCGCTTATCGCGGCAATGTGCTGATTTACGCCGCCTGTTCTGCCAGTTTTTTTGCCTGGCTCACCGGGTCGCCATTCATTCTGCATGAGATGGGTTACAGCCCGGCAGTGATTGGCCTGAGCTATGTCCCGCAGACGATTGCTTTCCTGGTTGGCGGGTATGGTTGCCGCGCGGCGCTGCAAAAATGGCAGGGTCACCAGATGCTCCCCTGGCTTCTGGTTCTGTATGCCGCCAGCGTGATCGGCACATGGGCTGTCGGGTTTATACCCGGCGCGTCGTTGGTCGAAATTCTGATCCCGTTCTGTGTGATGGCCGTGGCTAACGGTGCTATCTACCCTATCGTGGTGGCCCAGGCTCTGCGCCCGTTCCCACAGGCAACCGGCCGCGCCGCAGCGCTGCAAAACACCCTGCAATTGGGTCTGTGCTTCCTGGCAAGCCTGATTGTCTCTGCGCTGATTGCCACACCGCTGATGACCACCACCAGCGTGATGCTGGTTACCGTGGCGCTTGCCCTGCTGGGGTATCGCATGCAGGCATCGGCGAAAGCGCTGACGGACGACAGCTCAAAGGCTGAATCGAGCCGGGCATAGTCGCGCATTGAATTATATTAAATTCATGTGATTAGGTTGCTAACAATTTTCTGTTGAATCACCGAATTATGCCGCCTATACTGAAACTGGCTTAGATAATTACGATAATTATTATGTGTTAACGGGAGCCGGAGTGCTCCCGTTTTACCATGGAAGGCTTTTCGGCAAGGGTTATCTCCCTTCCTCTGTTCTACGTCGGATATTAGCCTCACGGACACTCCGTGAGATTTCTCACAAACCCAAAAAAACAGCTACGCTGTTTGAAGGTTCTGATCACATACAGGTGATGGAGAAGCTATGAGTTCATCGTGTATAGAAGAAGTCACCGTACGGGACGATGACTGGTTCCGGATCGTTAATGAATTATTGAGCCGGGCAGGTATCACTATTAACGGACCTGCCTCCTCTGATATTCAGGTCAAACATCCCGATTTTTTTAAACGCGTTTTACAGGAAGGGTCCCTGGGGCTGGGCGAAAGCTTTATGGATGGCTGGTGGGAATGCGAGCGACTGGACCTTTTTTTCAATAACGTTCTCCGCGCCGGACTGGAAAATCAGCTCCCCCGCCACCTGAAAGATACGCTTCGCATCGCCTCTGCTCGCCTGTTTAATCTGCAAAGTAAAAAACGGGCATGGATTGTCGGCAAAGAGCACTACGACCTGGGCAACGATCTGTTTAGCCGTATGCTCGATCCGCTGATGCAATATTCTTGCGCCTACTGGAAAGAGGCGACGACGCTCGAAGAAGCCCAGCAGGCAAAACTGCGATTGATCTGCGATAAGCTGCAGCTGCAGCCTGGAATGCGCGTGCTGGATATTGGCTGTGGCTGGGGCGGTCTTGCCTGGTTCATGGCAAAAAACTACGGCGTAAGCGTGGTGGGCGTGACGATTTCTGCCGAGCAACAAAAAATGGCACAGGAACGCTGCGAAGGGTTAGATGTCACTATTTTGCTCCAGGACTATCGCGATTTAAACGATCAGTTCGACCGGATCGTGTCTGTCGGCATGTTCGAGCATGTGGGTCCTAAAAACTATGATACCTATTTCAGCGTGGCTGACCGCAACCTGAAACCAGACGGTATTTTCCTGCTACACACCATTGGTTCCAAAAAAACAGATCATTGTGTGGATCCCTGGATAAACAAATACATCTTTCCGAATGGCTGTTTACCCTCCGTTCGCCAGATTGCGACGGCCAGCGAACCGCATTTTATTGTGGAAGACTGGCATAATTTTGGCGCGGATTACGATACCACCCTCATGGCGTGGCACTCCCGCTTCCTGGCCAGCTGGCCGGAAATCGCTGACAACTATTCTGAACGATTCAAACGGATGTTTAGCTATTATCTGAACGCCTGCGCAGGGGCTTTTCGCGCGCGTGATATTCAACTGTGGCAGGTCGTTTTCAGCCGCGGAGTGGAACACGGGCTGCGCGTCGCTCGCTAAAAAAATCCCCGGCTTGCCGGGGTATTTTTTATTCTTCTTCAGAGGTGAATTTCGCCGCCGATTCTTTTGCCGCCAGCACGCGCTCGACGGTATCCACAACCGCCTGGGTTTGCGGGTCGATTTCAATATTAATGCGATGCCCCAGTTTTTTACTGCCCAGCGTCGTGCGCTGTAAGGTTTCCGGAATTAAATGCACGCAGAAACGGGTTGGGGTCACTTCACCCACCGTCAGGCTAATTCCATCCACGCCGATAAATCCTTTATAAAGGATGTATTTCATTAATGTCGGATCCTGCACCTTAAACCAGATTTGACGGTTATTTTCTGAGGTCAGGATTTTAGAAATTTCCGCGGTTGTCATGATGTGGCCTGACATTAAATGCCCGCCAATTTCATCGCTGAACTTTGCCGCTCGCTCAACGTTAACCGTATCACCGACGACCAGCTCGCCCAGATTGGTAATACGCAGGGTTTCTTTCATCAGGTCGAAGCTAATACGGTTACCGTTAATTTCGGTTACCGTCAGACAGCAGCCGTTATGCGCAACCGATGCACCGGTTTCCAGCCCATCGAGCATATATTCCGGCAGCTCCACAACATGGGTTCGGAAGTTAGGTTTTTCATCAATGGACACCAGCTTGGCCGTGCCCTGCACAATACCCGTAAACATACTTACCACTCCTGTTTTATCCGAACGGCGATAACACCGTTTTAATCGCATCACAATAACAGCTGGAAAAAGAGGTTGCCAGTGAAGCGCCCGTTCTGGCGATTTTTTCACTAGATTAATAGGTAAAGCCCGCTACAATAGCTGGCATTCCCCCTGCATTTTCTTCTTACTGCCAGTGATGGCGGGTTTATTATTCTCTCAAATAACAACAAAACAAAAAGGTGTTCACGTGCAGAAGTACATGAATGAAGCGCGTCAGTTATTAGCCCTGGCTATACCGGTGATCATCGCGCAGGTCGCCCAAACCTCGATGGGCTTCGTCGATACGGTCATGGCCGGTGGCTATAGCGCGACGGACATGGCAGCCGTTGCCATCGGCACATCGATCTGGCTGCCGGCCATACTTTTCGGCCACGGCCTGCTGCTGGCGTTAACTCCCGTTATTGCGCAACTGAATGGCTCAGGCCGACGCGAACGTATCGCTCATCAGGTTCGCCAGGGATTCTGGCTGGCGGGATTTGTCTCCATATTCATCATGATTGTGCTATGGAATGCCGGCCACATTATTCGTTCGATGCACAATATCGATCCTGCTCTGGCGGATAAAGCCGTCGGTTATCTGCGCGCCTTACTCTGGGGCGCGCCCGGCTATCTTTTCTTCCAGGTGGCGCGTAACCAATGTGAGGGGCTGGCAAAAACCAAGCCCGGGATGGTGATTGGCTTTATCGGTCTCCTGATCAATATCCCGATCAACTACATCTTTATCTATGGTCACTTTGGCATGCCGGAGCTCGGCGGCGTGGGCTGTGGGGTCGCAACGGCTTCCGTGTATTGGGTGATGTTTGCCAGCATGGTGTCTTATATCAAACGCGCGCGCTCTATGCGGGACATCCGCAATGACAGCCGTTTTGGTGCGCCCGATATGACGGTGATGAAACGTCTGGTACAGCTGGGACTGCCCATTGCGCTGGCCCTGTTTTTCGAAGTCACTCTTTTTGCGGTCGTCGCTCTGCTGGTGTCGCCGCTGGGGATCGTTGACGTTGCGGGTCACCAGATTGCCCTGAACTTTAGCTCGCTGATGTTCGTTCTGCCGATGTCGCTGGCGGCAGCGGTGACCATCCGCGTTGGTTTTCGTCTGGGACAAGGCTCAACGCTGGATGCCCAAACCGCTGCCCGCACGGGATTGGGCGTGGGCGTCTGTATGGCCGCCTGTACGGCGATTTTCACCGTCGCTTTGCGCGAGCAGATCGCGCTGCTTTATAACGACAACCCAGAAGTCATCACTCTGGCATCGCAGCTGATGTTGCTGGCCGCGATTTACCAGATTTCCGATTCGATTCAGGTCATCGGCAGCGGGATCCTGCGAGGCTATAAAGATACCCGCTCGATCTTCTTTATCACCTTTACCGCTTATTGGGTGCTGGGTTTGCCGACGGGTTATGTTCTGGCACTGACGGATCTGGTGGTCGATCGCATGGGCCCGGCAGGATTCTGGATGGGCTTTATTATCGGTTTGACCTCTGCCGCCATTCTGATGATGCTGCGTATGCGTTTTCTGCAACGTCAGCCATCCTCAGTTATTTTGCAACGCGCTGCGCGTTAATTATCCGCTAGCCGTCTCCGGGCGGCTACTTTCTCCGCACTTTGCACGCGAATGAAGCAATCGCGTGAAATACGGAAGAAAATTGCATTTTCCCTCTTGCCTCATCCCGTCACTGTCGCTAATATTCGACCCCGTTGTCACAGACAACATGATGCGTCCGTAGCTCAGTTGGTTAGAGCACCACCTTGACATGGTGGGGGTCGGTGGTTCGAGTCCACTCGGACGCACCATCAAAAAAATCTGCACAGTGCGTCCGTAGCTCAGTTGGTTAGAGCACCACCTTGACATGGTGGGGGTCGGTGGTTCGAGTCCACTCGGACGCACCATTTCAGTGTTTCACCTCTTTTTCTCCCTGATTTATCATTTTCGCTTAGCCCCCTTTATTCGTTAAACCTGTATTGTTATCACTTGTTGTCTTTGTGACTCTCCTGTTTCAGCAGGGCATATCGACAGAGCAGCGCATTGAGCGATATCTCCAGCTGACGTTGCTGCGCGCTGTTCAGCGGCTTGTCCTGGGCAGACTCCACCAGCTGGCGTAACTGCTCTTCTGCCGGCACCGCGCTGTTAAATGAACGCGCGATCGTAAAGACCATCGTTTTGAGCTCGCTGCCGGTCATATAACTGCCGCGTCGTTCATCCAGCGCGTTGAGCCTGTCAGTGAGCTGCTGGAGCTGCGCCATGCCCTGATGCCAGCCATTCAGGCTCTCCGGCGGGAGCGCTGCCGAGTGCAGTTGATTGAGCCACTGCTGCGAAAGCGGGGCCGCCTGCTGAGGCCACAGCGCCTGCACCTGTTGCACCAGCTGATTGCCATAGTCTAACGTCCAGTCCGGCGGCAAATTGCCGAGCCGTGACAGCTGTTCCTGGATCCGCCGTAGCCCTTCTTCCGGCTGAAGCGAAGTGGCTTTTGCCGCCTGTATCTGCGCCGCAGAGAGCGGCTCCGGCAATGTCAGGGAATCGTCCAACTTCTGCGCCAAAAGCTCGGGCTGGTGCCAGTGCTGCCAGCCCCACAGCGACGCAGCGCCGACGGCCAGCATCGTCACCATTCCGGCAATAAACGGCTTCCAGGGTTTTATCGTCTTCACCGTAGCAAGCTCGCTCTGCGGCTCGGACTGGGGAACATACACCCATTGCAGGCTCTGCGCCGCCGCGCTGATTGCGATCTCGCTTTCGCCAACGGACAGCGGCCTGGCGGTTGGTGCCATCACGGGCCCCTCTCCGCTCTCTCCTGCGCTGTTTTCCAGCCGTACGGCGTTGCTGTGTAACTGTTTACGCAGCGTATCAAGCAGACTCAGGTGTTTCAGTTCCAGACGTTGTAACACCTCACCCAACCCGCTGAGATGTTTTTCAGCCTGATAAAGCTGACCGAGATCGGCATAGCGAAACGTCAGGGTGCGCAATACCTGCTGCAAGCGATGGCTGAGCGTACTGAGAATGTCCATTCGGGCATGCACGGGATGGGGCCAGAGGTTTCCCCACTGATGCGTAATGAGCGCCTCCAGCACGGCCAGGCCTTCATTCAGCCCCTGCAATCCCGCGAGGCGTACCCGTGCCAGGGTGTACCAGGCCGCGGTCTGCAACTCCACGCCGTTTTGTTCGAACAGTGACTGACACAGTTTTTCTGCATATTCCCAGCGCACATCCGGACGTGCCGGGTGGGTCAGTTTTGCCAGTTCATCACGAAGACTGGCGTAATCCGCCAGCGTACGCGGGTCTCCGCCCGTCTTAAGATGGTGTGTAAGAGTGTCGTTCATTTTTTGTATCCTTACATGAACCTACACGGCGACCCGTGGGTTGAGATCGTGCTGTTGATATCAAAGGGGCAATGGCAGCCGGCATGGTGGTTTGCATCCCGGACCAAATCTTTTAAACGAGTGAAAACAATCTGTTATTTCACACATGCTACTCCCCTCATCAGGCTGAACAATAAGGCAGGCTCAACAGGATGTTAGAATTTATTTCCAGAAAAGCGGGGTTATCCCTCTTCACCTGATGACTCGTTAACGCCTCTTTACTCGCAGGCCGCGTGACTGTGGCGATTGCCAATGAAATATCGTCATCAGGAGAAAGCCCCTCTGGCGCAAAACATTTCCGCGCAGTAACAATTTTCAACGCGGTCTGATGCAATCCGCCCCTGAAACTACTTTCCTTTTTTCATCAATAAGTTATCCCGCGAATATGAACGCCATAAATATCATTGATATTGTTTGCTCATTACCTGTTTTCGACCACAATTATTCTTGCATGGCCCCTTTTCCATGGAGTCGGTAAAACAACAACGGGTGAACACGAATGAAAAAAATTGCAATTGTGGGTGCCGGGCCAACGGGTATTTACACCCTTTTTTCTCTCCTGAAGAAGAAAACTCCCCATTCGGTGACAGTCTACGAGCAAGCCAATGAAGCCGGGGTCGGGATGCCTTACAGCGATGAAGAAAACTCTCGCATGATGCTGGCAAATATTGCCAGTATCGAAATTCCGCCGCTGTTTTTGACCTACATCGACTGGCTGCGTAACCAAAGCACCGCGCATCTGGCCCGCTACGGCGTGCAAAAGAGCGAACTGCACGTCCGCCAGTTTCTGCCGCGTATCCTGCTGGGGGAGTACTTTCGCGATCAGTTTCTGACGTTAGTCCGCCAGGCCAGAGACTGCGGTTTTGAGGTGAATGTCCGTGAGTCATGTCAGGTGACCGATCTTGAGGCAACATCGGCCGGTATCCAGGTGTGGGCAGAAAAGAGCCCTGGCCCGGAGCGTTATGATTTCGCGGTGATCGCCACCGGACACGTCTGGCCAGACGATGAAGACGCCACGCGATCTTTCTTTCCCAGCCCCTGGTCGGGTCTGATGGAAGCCAAAATTCCTGCCTGCCGGGTGGGCATTATGGGAACCTCGCTCAGCGGTCTCGACGCCGCCATGGCGGTGGTCATTCAGCACGGCGAATTCGTGGAGGCAGAAAATGATCGGATCGCGTTCAGACTCGATGAGGCAAGCGAAGCGCTTAAAATAGTGCTGATGTCTCGTTCGGGCATTCTGCCGGAGGCAGATTTTTACTGCCCTATTCCCTATGAGCCGTTAACCACGGTGACGGAAAAGGCGGTTAACGCCGAAATCGACGCCGGCTCAGACGGGCTGCTCGATCGCATTTTCAGATTAATGGTGCGGGAGCTGACGCAGGCCGACCCGCAGTGGAGCCACACCATCGGGCTTGCGTCATTAAATGTCGACAGTTTCCACGATGCTTATTTTGCCGCGCGTCACCAGCACGACCCGTTTCGCTGGGCCGAATCTAACCTTGATGAAGTGGAGCGTAATAAACGCGATAAACGAACGGTCCCGTGGCGCTATACCATCCTGCGGATGCATGAAGTCGTGGAGGAGATCGTGCCATTCCTGCACGAACAGGACAGAGCGCGATTCAACGCCGGTCTCGCCCGCGTGTTTATTGATAATTACGCGGCGATCCCGTCGCAGTCTGTTCGTCGTCTTCTGGCGCTGCGTCAGGCCGGAATAATCAGCATTCTGGCGTTAGGCGCCGAGTATGAAATGGACGTACAGGATAATCTCACCGTGATCTCTGCGCAGGATCACCGCAACGAGTTTGACGTGTTTATTGATGCCCGGGGGCAAAAGCCGCTGAAGATAAAAGATCTGCCGTTTCCGACGTTGCGCCATCAGCTGGAGACGACGGGGGATGAGATCCCGGACGTCGGCGACGATTACACCTTGCTTGAGCCTGAGTGCGTACGCGGAAGGATCGCCTTCGGTGCGCTGCCCTGGCTGATGCACGATCAGCCTTTTGTTCAGGGGCTGACCGTTTGCGCAGATATCGCTGAGGCCATCGCCAGCGCCATCGAACAACCGGCGTCACGTTCCCGCCGTAAGTTGCCGTTTATTGAGCTTTGAATCAGGCCGTCCAGGGCGGATAAAATCCGCCCTGGAACGGGAATGTTACTCGAAGTAAACCTGGGGATTCTCGGAGAGCGAGACGAAGTGGTGAGTGTCTTTATCCAGCGCACGGATCACGCCGCTTTCGATATCGTAAACCCAGCCGTGCAGGCGAATCGAATGATTACGCAGACCCACCGCCACCGACGGATGGGTTTTAATATTGTTTAACTGAGCAATCACGTTCTCCTCCACCATCGCGTTCACCTTGTCCGTTTCATTGTCCCAGGTTTTCTTTTCCACCACCGCTTTTGCGGCATCGGAATAGCGCAACCAGTGAGAAACAGCCGGCATCGGTTCCAGGTTCTGGTTAGCGGCAATCGCTTTCATTGCCCCACAGTTGGAGTGACCGCAAATCACAATATCCGTAACACCCAGCGCCACAACGGCGTACTCGATCGTCGCGGAAACGCCACCCGGCTCGGGGCCGAAGGACGGGACGATATTACCCGCATTACGAATGACAAAAAGCTGTCCAGGTTCCTGTTGGGTCACCAGTTCGGGGACCAGACGGCTGTCTGAGCAGGAAATGAAAAGCGCTTTGGGATTCTGGCTGGACGCTAAACTGCGGAAGAGTTCTTTACGTTGCGGGAAAATCTCTTTTTGAAAGCTGAGAAAACCTTCAATGATATGTTGCATAGCAATGTCTCTTTTATCTGTTTTAGTTTAGGCATGATCGCGATCACACTCTTAAAGTTTATCTGCCACTCTTCACTTCAGACAAGCAATATATTTTTGCCCTGATTGAATCACGATCTCATGGGCATTCGCCGTGATATCTTGCCCTTCGAATGCGCCGTACAGCCGGGTGAAGGGCACGTTATTCAGACGCTCGGTGATCGCCTGCACCACCTTTCCCGCCAGAGGTAGCATATTCGGGTAACTCCACATAAAAGAGACGCGGTCGGCGCCGGGAGTCACCTGCAAAATATCGCCAGCGAGCAACGCGCCGTCGCCGTTATCCCAGTGCAACACCGTACCGCCAGCAAAGTGACCTCCCAGGCGTAGCAATCGAACGCCGGGCAGAATATCCAGCGCGTCCCCTTCCCAGAAATGGAGAGCCGGGCTCTCGCGCATGACCCACTCGCGGTCGCTGGCATGAAGATAGACAGGCGCGTCGAATGCCGCCGCCCAGTCCTGCATGGTGGTGTAATAATGCGGATGCGAAATCGCAATGGCCTGAATGCCCCCAAGTGCGTCGATCAGCGCCCGGGTCGCCTGATCCAGATTGGCAATGCAATCCCATAACACATTGCCCTGCGGAGTAGTCAGCAGGAACGCGCGTTGGTTAATGGCAAATTTGGGCACCGTTTTGATACTGAAAAGACCCGGTTCATGCTGCTGCCACTTGTTGCTGTGGTGGTTCACCACGCTGGTGAGCGCCACCCACTGCTGCCCCTCGACGGGAACATACTGGCGCTCATCTTCGCAAATCGCGCATCGCTCAACGGCGGCCGATGCGGTGTCATACGATGTGCCGCAGGTTTTACAAAGTGTAATCATCCGCCCTCCTGTGCTGTTGTCAGCAATGAGTATGGCAGGGATTGGCGTTACGTGCGGTGGTGTACTTCCGCCGACATTTTTGTCCTATAATCTGCCCACAGCAAAACTGAACTAAGCAGGTATATGATGGAAATCGATCTCGACAATCTGGTGTTTAACGGGCTGGAAGAAGCCGAAGAGCGCAATGCTGAACGTCTGGAAGACGCAGATAAAAAAGCTCAGGCGGTGGTTGCCGATGATGACTGCGGCGACGCCTGCAAGATTTGATCGCTCAAAAACGTTAAAAAAAGCACCGGATTTTCGGTGCTTTTTTTATGGGGTTTATTTGTTCACGCTGTCCAGCGCCTGCTGAGCACAGGCTTCATCAAGATGACCGCCGGGCGCGCCGCCGATGCCAATCGCACCAATCACCTCATCGCCCTCTTTTACCGGCAGTCCACCCGCCAGCAGCAGGAAACCGGGCACATCGCGCATATTCTGTGCGCCTGCGTTGCTTTGCGCGGCTTCCATTACTTTACCGGAGGCATTCTTGGTGCTGAGCGCCGTGTAGGCTTTCATTTCGCTGGCTTTCACCGTATGCGGGCCTGCGTTATCGGTTCGCTGCACCGCCTTCACCACGCCTGCGCGATCCACTACCGTTACGCTCACCTGATAATTTTTCGCGCTACAGGCCTGAATGGCCGCGTTTGCCAGCGCATTGGCCTGTGCCAGGGAGATATTTTTCTGCGCCAGGGTCTCTGCCTGTGCGGATGCGCCGATCATTCCTGCCACCAGCGCGGCTACCGTCATTAACGTTTTCATCGCAATTCCTTGAATAGGGGGACAATGCGATCCTAACGGGACGGAGGAGGAAACGTAATTCGGTTGAATACGCAACAGGCCTGGTAGTTATACGGATTGTAATTTGTCGTATTCGCGGATGGCCTGCACCAGGCTGCTCACGCCCAGTTTGGCGAACACCGCGGCACGGTGCGCTTCCACCGTTCGTGGAGAGAGGTTCATTCGCGCCGCCACTTCTTTATTGCTGCGCCCTTCCATCAGCTCGATCAGCACCTCATGCTCACGGGCGGTGAGCTGTTCAAACAGCGCTTTAACCCGCGCTGTCTCCTGCCAGCAGAACGCCCGGCGCTGACTCTCTTCAAAGGCCCGGGCCAGTGTTTCAATAAGCTTATCGGCATCCAGCGGTTTGGTGAAAAACTCAAAAACACCGTTATGAAATGCCCGTCGACAGGCATCGACCGTCCCGTGGCCGGTCATAATCATCACCGGCAGCAACGGCCACGGCCACGCGCCCTCTTCCAGCCACGTCAATCCACCTTTGCCCGGCATGCGCATATCCAGCAGCAGGCAGCCAGCAAGCGCTGGCGAGTTGTTATAGCGGGCGGTAAAAGCCTCAATACTGGCAAATGCATTGACCTCCCAGTTCATCCCCGACAGGAGAAACGCCATTGATTCTCTGATGGAGGCATCGTCATCAATTAAATACACCACGTTAGCCATCTGTCGTTTCCTTGTCGTTTGCCAGCTGCAACACGATTTGCGCCCCGCCCTGGGGCCTGTTGCCGAGCGTAATGCTGCCATTCATGCGAATCATTAGCGATTCCGTTAACGTCATCCCGAGACCAATCCCCTCTTTCCTGCCGCTGTAAAACGGCATAAACGCATTTTGTAATGCCTCAGGGCTGAATCCGGGCCCGCCATCAGCGATGGTGATGGCCGTCATATCGCCCTTGCGCTCACTGGAGATGTGCACCCAGCCACGGGGATGGTCCTGCTGCGCCTGAATCGCATTGCTGAGAAGATTATGCAACACCTGCTCAAGCCACAGTCGGTCTGCCAACACCTTCGAAGCATCCGGGGCAAAGGCATGGCTCAGAGTTATGTGTTCCGCTCTGCGCTCATGTTCCAGCAACTCACCCACCTGTTGCCAGCACTGCGCCAAATCGGTTGCCCTTAGCGTCACCTTTTCCTGAATCACATGCTCACGAAAGCGCGTTAATAGCTCACTAATGCGCTGAGTCTGGATCAAGGCGGCATCGAGTGCCCGCGAGGCGGTCTGCGCATTATCCTGCGCCAGCTGCCGTTGCGCGCCCTGGATCCAGGTTTGTACCGCCGTCAGCGGCTGGTTGATCTCATGCACAATACCCGCGGTAATTTCGCCCAGCGTGTTGAGCCGGGCGTGCTGATAGTATCGGGCACGCCGATCGGCATTTTGCCGCTGCAGACGCTGCCAGACCAAACCGCTCCCCGTCCCGATGGCTACTGCCCATCCGAGGAACAGCAGCGGGAACGGGATCCAGGAGACCTGTAGCCAGTGCGGTTCCGCCTCTGCGGATAGCGTGAAGGGCTGCGTGGGTTGCGAAAAAGTGCGCTGCCAGTGCCAGAACGCCGCCGATGAAGGCTCCGGGCCTATAGCCGACAGGCTCATTTGCAGATGGGAAAAGGAGTGGGCCGTTTTTAGCACCGGGCCGGCATCAACAAGCACCCGAATTTGCCGCCAGGGGTTGTACAGCCAGTAGCGACTGGCGTTGACGGGTTCAACGCGGGCAGCGTCAAGCGCACGGCCGTCGGTTTTTTCCAGGGCGAGGATTTGCGGGAATTTTTTACGCAGTGCGGGAAGATCTTCATCGCCGTTCAGCAGAGGCAAAACGGACTCATTCTGGGTCAGTAAGGCGCTCAGTGTGGAAAACAGCGCGCTGAACTCTCTGTCTCGCTCCCAGAACTGACGACGAATTTGTTCAGCGTACAGCAGAACGCTACTGAGCAGGCAGAGGATTATCCACAGTACCAGCGTGCGCCGGATCAATTTTTGGCTGTTCATTCGGTCTTCGGGCGGAGTGATCTTTGCCTTTGACCTTAGCAGGTTGCCCGTTTAAGAACAAAAAAAGCCGATACGTTCAGGTATCGGCAGCACAGTTCGTTCCAGTATGTGAGGCGCGTACGGCGCAGTTCAGCGTGATGTTTTGTCATTGAACCACTCCGGATCGATGTTCGCCACATCTACGCCATACAGACTGGCAATAGGCAGGACCGATTCGATAACACGTTGCGCACTGTTCTCCGTCTCTGTTTTGGCGACAAAAAACCGCCGTAACGTATTCACCCAGTTTTGCATGGCTCCGCCTCCTCGCTGTTGCGTCTGACCTAAGTTAAACACGCAAATTCGAGGCGATGGAAATATCAATATCGGCAGACGATGTGCAGAAACTGCAAATGTGTGGCTTTCCATCACTTATCTGTAACACCCTGTTCACTAATGCCTTTTTGCATATAGCAAAGAACGATTTCTTATTTGGCGATACAGAAAGCTTATGGGAGCGTATCAGGACAAAACAAAAACAATGGATATCTGAGGGAACTATGGCTACACACAAAACGCGTTATCATCAACTCGCACTGGCAGTCGGTTTATTGACCGCAGGCGGCCTTCTGTCCGCTCAGGCTCAGGCTGACCAACTGGCCGACATTAAAGCCGCTGGCGTGGTAAAGGTCGCCACCTTCGATGCTAACCCGCCGTTTGGCTCTGTCGATGCCAAAACGCACGACATCGTCGGTTATGACGTTGATTTCGCCAAAGCGCTGGCGAAAACTCTGGGCGTTAAGCTGGAGCTGGTGGCCACCAACCCGGCCAACCGCATTCCACTTCTGCAATCCGGAAAAGCCGATCTGATCGTCGCGGATATCACCATCACACCGGAACGTGCGCAGGTTATCGACTTCTCTACCCCCTATTTCGTCACCGGTCAGCAGTTCCTGGTCCCGGCGAAATCAGCGGATAAGCTGGATGATTACAGCAAAGCGCGTATCGGCGCGGTAAAAGGCACTACCGGCGAGCAGGCATTGCATCAGCGCTTCCCGCAATCCCGCGTCCTCTCTTATGACGATATCCCGCTGGCGTTAACCGCGCTTCGCAACGGTAACGTTCAGGCCATTACTCAGGACAGCACCATTCTGGCGGGTTTACTGGCTCAGGCTCCGGATAAAGCCGACTTCAAAATTTTGCCGGACCTGCTGAGTAAAGAAGAGATCGGCGTTGGGGTGAAAAAAGGGGAAACCGCGTTGCTCAAAGTGGTCAACGATGAGCTGGTGAATCTTGAGAAAAACGGACAAGCCGCCAAAATCTATGATGTCTGGTTCGGCCCGCAAACCGCGTCCCCTCAGCCTCGCGCCTTTAAAATAGAAGCCCAGTAACATGCTCTCAGGTCTATTTTCACGCTCCGCGGCCAGTGCCGCGGATTTTTCACATCTGGAACAGGCCAGCGTCGAATTTCGCGATGTGGTCAAACAGTACGGCGATCAGCCGGTTCTCAACGGGATCAACCTCAGCATCGCCGCGGGCGAAGTGGTGGCGATTCTGGGGCCGTCCGGTTCTGGTAAATCCACCTTAATTCGGCTGATCAATCAGCTGGAATCGCTGAACGGCGGCGAGATCCTGATTGATAACAAACCCACCCGTTTATTGACCGGCACAGCACTTCGCCAGCTCCGCAGCCGCGTGGGCTTCGTGTTCCAGCAATTTAATCTGTACGCTCATCTCACCGCCAGCCAGAACATTAGCCTGGCGCTGGAGCATGTCCACGGCTGGACGCCGCCGCAGGCGCAGGAGCGCGCCCTGACGCTACTGGAACAAGTCGGCATGGTGGAGAAAGCCAGCCACTATCCGGCCGAGCTTTCCGGCGGGCAGCAGCAGCGCGTAGCGATTGCCCGTGCGCTGGCGTCGTCACCACAAATTATCCTCTTTGATGAGCCAACCTCGGCCCTTGATCCCGAGATGATTGGCGAGGTGCTCCAGGTGATGAAAGCCCTCGCCCACAGCGGCATCACCATGATTGTGGTAACGCATGAAATGCAGTTTGCCCGCGAGATTGCCGACAGAGTGGTGTTTATTGACGGAGGACAGATTCTGGAAACCGCGCCGCCGGAGCAGTTTTTCCGCCATCCTGAACATCCGCGCGCCCGGCGTTTCCTGCAAAAGGTTCTGGATCCCCTTCATCAGGAGTCGGTGTAATGCCCACGCTCGACTGGCAAGGCGTGCTGACCGGACAGCCCTTGCAGTGGATCTTATCCGGCTTTCTCACCACCCTGTGGGTGACCATCGCGGGGATGATTATCGCCAGCGCCTTCGCCCTGCTGTTTTTACTGTTGCGCCTGGCCGGAGGAAACACTGGCCGCAGGATCGTCTCCGTCTGGGTCTCTCTGTTTCGCAACACACCGTTGCTGGTGCAACTTTTGTTCTGGTACTTCGCCGCCTGGAACTGGCTTCCACTCGTGGTGCGCGATGCGATCAACGCCGATCACAGCTGGTCCATCCTGCCGGGAAATGTCTGGTGGTTTACCCCTGAATTCTTATGCTCCGCCTGGGGTCTTGGCGTATTTACCTCCGCGTTTCTGATTGAAGAGATTGAGTCCGGTTTGCAGGCTGTCTCCGGCGGACAACGGCAGGCCGCACTGGCGCAGGGGTTCTCCTCTTGGTCGCTGTTTCGTCACATTTTGCTGCCTCAGGGACTGGCTAACGCCTGGCAGCCCGTCGTCGGCCAGTATCTGAATCTGATGAAACTCTCCTCACTTGCCAGCGGCATCGGTTTTGCCGAGCTGACGTATCAGGTGCGACAAATCGAGAGCTACAACGCGCATGCGCTCGAAGCCTTTACCGTCGGTACGGTGCTCTATCTGCTGACCGGCGTGCTGCTGGGTTTGGTGCTGGTTAAACTTGGGCCATCCACAACCCGGCGTTCTCAACGCTCGGCTCAGATGCCCGTCGCGTCAGGGAGTGAAAACGCATGATCGCCGGATTCACCATTATTACCGATAATCTCGATTATCTGCTCTGGGGCCGTCTGTCCGCCGGCCAGCCCGGCGGGGTGTTGCTGACGCTGCTGATGGCGCTGGGTGCGGCCGCTCTGGCGTTACCGGCGGGGATTGTGCTGGCCGGTCTGGCATGGCGTTTCCCTGGGATCGTGCGCAGGATGTTGTTTTTATGGGCCGAGGTGATTCGCGGGATCCCGCTTATCTTTGTGATTTTCTGGATGTGGTATCTGTTGCCGCTGATCACCGGTGGCGATCTGCCCGGCGCGCTGACCGTAACGCTGGCGCTGGCCTGGTTCACCGCTGCCGCCGTAATGCACTCGGTGCTGGCTGGTCTGCGGGCCTTGCCCCACGGTCAGTACGAAGCAGCGCTGACGCAGGGTTTTGGTACGCAGCAGACGCTGTGGCTGATTATGCTGCCGCAGGTACTGCGTACGATTTTGCCGTCTCTGCTGGGTATCTTTATTAGTCTGCTGAAAGACACCTCGCTGGCCTTTATTGTCAACGTGCCGGAGCTGACCACCGTGGCCGGGCAAGTGAATAACCGGGTGCAAATCTACCCGGCGGCGATCTTTATCTTTACGGGCGTTGTCTACTACCTTCTTTGCTGTTCCCTTGAGCAAATAGCCAAACGCTGGCGGATTAACCAGCCAGCGCTTTAACCACCGTCTCCATGGCTTCTGTTGTCAGTTCGCTGCGTTTCACGCGCTGGTTCGCCAGTGCGGTGCGCAGCACTCCTGCAATCACAATATGCTTTGGCTCCTGCCCTAAATCACGCATTTCAAGCACCACTTTCCCCACCACCCGGCACATTTCCTGGTAAAGCGCTTCGTCTTTGGTCACATTGCCCATTGCCATCACTCCATTGCCTTAAAGGAGCAGCTTAAATGATTAACAGAACGTATACAAAAAAAGCCCGGCGAGTCACTCGCCGGGCTTTCACTATGCCGTCAAATAATTAGTTGTTTACCGGAATAACCGCGCCTTTATATTTGGTGCGGATCCAGTCCTGAATCTCTTTTGAATGCAGGACACTCACCAGCGCTACGATATCTTTTTTCTTCTCGTCACCACGATGCACGGTGATGATGTTGGCATACGGGTTGTTCTCACCGCTTTCAACGGCAATCGGATCGTGAACCGGGTCCAGACCCGCGTCGATAGCGTAGTTGGCGTTAATCACGACCGCTGCGCCTTCGTCATTGTTATACATCTGCGGCAGCAGAGAGGCTTCTACGTTTGGCGTGAACTGCAGTTTTTTCGGGTTTTCAACGATGTCGCTGATGCGCGCCGTCACTTTGTCGATGCCAGGCTTCAGTTTAATCACGCCCTCTTTTTCGAAGATAGAGAGAATACGCCCCTCTTCGGAGACCGCATCACGCATGATGATTTTGCCGCCTTCCGGCAGATCTTTCAGCGACTTGTATTTTTTAGAGTAAATACCAATTGGCTCGATGTGGATCGCGCCGGCACTGACAAAATCGTAATCTTTGTCGCCAGCATGATCTTTCAGCACGCTGTTCAGATACGGAATGTGCTGGAAGTAGTTGGCATCAATGTCACGGCCAGCCAGCGCGGTGTTTGGCAGGATATAGTCCTGGAACGGTTTGATCTCCAGATCGATACCCTGTTTCGCCAGGATGGGCTTCGCCTGCTCCAGAATTTCGGCGTGCGGGGTGTTAGATGCGCCCACGGTCAGCGTATCCGCCCACGAGGCAAAGCTCAGGGCGCTCAGGGTTGCGGCGGCAATCAGTGTCAGTGTTTTTTTCATGATGTGGTTCCTGTGTGTTGTTGTTACCCTAAATAGTTCGAGTCACAGGAAGGCGGCAAGTGAGCGAATCCCCAGGAGCTTACAAACAGTAAGTGACTGGGGTGAACGAATGCAGCCAACGCGCCTGAGGCTCGAAATATGAAGGGTATTAGCGTTTATCTAACAGTGAAGTAATGACGTCGCCGCAGAACTGGATAATGAAAACGATGATCAAAATTGTCACCGTTGCCACCAGCGTGACATCACCGTGGTTGCGCTGGAATCCTTCCAGATAAGCCAGATTTCCCAAACCTCCTGCACCAATCACCCCCGCCATTGCGCTGTAGCTGACCAGTGCAATGAGCGTCACCGTAATACCTGATACCAGTGCGGGTGATGATTCCGGCAGTAATACCCGAAAAATTAACGTGCTCAGCCGAGCGCCCATTGATCGCGTCGCTTCAATGACCCCTTTGTCCACTTCACGCAGGGCAATTTCCACCAGGCGAGCGTAGAACGGTGCGGCGCCGACAATCAGCGCAGGCAGCGCCGCGTTGGCGCCCAGAATGGTGCCCACGATGGTTTTGGTGAACGGGATCAGCAAAACAATCAGAATGATGAATGGAATCGAGCGGAAAACGTTCACCACAATCGAGATTGCGCTGTAGACGGTGCGGTTATGGAACAGTCCGCCTTTGGCCGTTAAAAACAGCGCCAGACCCAGCACGATCCCCAGGGCGAAGGTTGCCACACCGGAAATCGCCGTCATATAGAGCGTTTCCAGGGTTGCGGCCCACAGTTGATCCCATTTCAGATGCGGAAAAAGATTCTCAGCCATGTTTAATTACCTCGCCTTCAATATCGCTTTGCTTCAGGTCGGCGAGGATATTGTTCAGTTGTTCTTCCGAGGCCACGACGTGCAGCCATAATTGTCCAAATACACCGTGCGCGGTCTGGGTCATCTTGCCGTGCAAAATGTTAAACGGCAGGCCGTAGCGCAGGGTGAGCTCGCCCACGATCGGTTTGTGGGTGCTGTGGCCGGTAAAGGTCAGCTTGATGACCGTGCCCTCAAGGCCATTTGCCAGCTCCGGATTAAAGGCCTCTTCCTCCGTATACTGACTGACCTGACGCACAAACTGCTGCGTAATAGGCTGCTGCGGATGGGTAAAGACGCTCAGGACGTCGCCCTCCTCCACGACTTTGCCGTTTTCCATCACCGCCACGCGGTCACAGATCTTGCGCACCACGTGCATTTCGTGGGTGATCAGCACGATGGTCAGCCGGAAACGACGGTTGATGTCGAGCAGCAGATCGAGGATCTGATCGGTGGTCTGCGGGTCGAGCGCGGAGGTCGCTTCATCGCACAGCAAAACGTCCGGGTTGTTGGCCAGCGCACGGGCAATGCCCACACGCTGTTTTTGTCCGCCACTCAGTTGTGACGGATACGCATTTTCACGGCCGGTCAGCCCTACCAGCTCCACCAGCTCAGCGACCCGGACTTTGATTGTGTTCTTTGGAACGCCCGCAATCTGCATCGAGAAGGCGATGTTTTCATTAACCGTGCGCGACCACAGCAGGTTAAAGTGCTGAAAAACCATGCTGATTTTCAAACGCGCCTGGCGGAGGTCTTCACCCTTTGCCGCGGAGATATCCTGACCGCTAATGGTCACGCTGCCCGCGGTGGGTTTTTCCAGCCCGTTAAGCAGGCGAATGAGCGTACTTTTTCCGGCGCCGCTGTAGCCGATAATGCCGTAAATCTGCCCCTGCTCAACCGTCAAATTGACGTTATCAACGGCGGTCAACTTCACTTTTCCGTTGTCAAAAACCTTCGAAATATTCCTGAGAACAATCATTCTTTTTCTTTATCCGTTACGCATATAGCGGTTTAGCAGTATGGATGTCCAAACGATAGTAAACAGACGTTATCATGTTTTAAACGAACAAAATAGAATTTCTTATAACCCGCAGAAATATATCGCGCCGCTACTGGCCTCAGGACGATTAGCTTATTTTCGGCAATGATTATCTGTCGGCTGCATATATGACGACGTCATAGCGTTAAAAATGGTCATTTTTACAGCATTTTGTCCTTATATAGCCATCCTCACATCCAGAGCACTTTACGGCTTGCAGTCCTTACCGCTGAATCAGGCAGATATATTACTTTCCGTTCTAAAAGGCAGTTAAACGTTCTTTATTGAGAAATTTTCATGGTCCTATCATCCAGCCATGTCCCTTTTGCAGGAAAAAACCATGACTATTTATCATTCAGTAACAGAGCTGATTGGCCGCACGCCGCTGATTCAGCTGCACAAGCTCGATACCGGCCCGTGCTCACTGTTTTTAAAACTCGAAAACCAAAATCCAGGCGGCTCCATTAAAGACCGCGTGGCGCTGTCGATGATTAACGAAGCCGAACGCAAAGGTCTGCTCGCTCCGGGCGGAACCATCATTGAAGCCACTGCGGGCAATACCGGGCTGGGGCTGGCACTCATTGCAGCCCAAAAGGGATACGCCCTGGTGCTGGTCGTGCCGGATAAAATGAGCCGCGAGAAGATTTTCCATTTGCGTGCGCTGGGCGCGCAGGTGGTGCTCACCCGCTCCGACGTGAATAAAGGTCATCCGGCCTATTACCAGGATTATGCTCAGCGGCTGGCTCAGGAGATAGAAGGCAGCTTTTATATTGACCAGTTCAATAACGAAGCGAACCCGCTGGCCCACAGCACCTCTACCGCCCCCGAACTGTTTGAACAGCTGGACGGGAAAATTGACGCCATTGTCGTCGGTGTGGGTTCAGGCGGCACGCTGGGCGGCCTGCAGGCGTGGTTTGCGCAACATTCGCCTCAAACCGAGTTCGTTCTGGCGGACCCGGCTGGCTCGGTACTGGCCGATCAGGTGGAATCCGGTCGTCATCAAGATGCGGGATCGTGGCTGGTTGAAGGGATTGGCGAAGATTTCATCCCCCCGCTGGCCCATATTGAAGGCGTGCAGCAGGCGTACCGGATCACCGACCGCGAAGCCTTTACCACCGCACGCGATTTACTGAAAACCGAAGGCATTCTGGCAGGCTCATCAAGCGGTACGCTGCTGGCGGCAGCGCTGCGCTATTGTCAGGCGCAGACCACGCCTAAACGGGTGGTGACCTTTGCCTGCGACAGCGGGAATAAATACCTGTCGAAAATGTTCAACGATGACTGGATGCGCCAGCAGGGTCTGATTGCTCGTCCGCAGACCGGTGACCTCTCTGATTACATCGCGCTTCGCCACGACGAAGGCGCCACCGTCACCGCCGCCCCGGATGACACGCTGGCGACCGTGCTGGCGCGTATGCGTCTGTATGACATCTCACAGTTACCGGTGCTGGAGAACGGCCAGGTGGTGGGCATCGTCGATGAGTGGGATTTGGTCAGCCATATCGCCGGGGACGGTGAACGCTTCGCCCTGCCAGTGACGCACGCCATGACCCGTAACGTCGAAGTGCTCGACAAACACGCCTGCGAGAGTGCGCTGAAACCGATTTTTGATCGCGGTCGGGTGGCGGTTATAAATGACAACGACCGCTTTCTGGGCCTGATTACGCGCAGCGATGTCCTCACCGCCTGGCGCAACCGTCTACAACAATAAGGAGAAGATGATGAAAACTCTCGCCACATTAAGCGTTCACAGCGGTGAATTTCACGATCAGCACGGCGCGGTGATGCCGCCCATTTACGCCACCTCGACGTTTGCGCAACCGTCGCCCGGCGAACATACCGGCTACGAATATTCACGCAGCGGGAATCCTACCCGGCACGCGCTGGAAACGGCAATTGCCGAACTGGAGAGCGGCACGCGCGGGTATGCGTTCGCCTCCGGTCTGGCGGCGATCTCTACCGTACTGGAGCTGCTGGATAAAGACAGCCATATCGTCGCCATCGACGATGTGTACGGCGGCACGTATCGCCTGATTGAAAACGTGCGCAAACGTAGCACGGGGTTGCAGGTGAGCTGGGTGAAGCCGGGCGATCTGGCCGCGCTGGAAGGGGCTATTCGTCCGGACACACGGATGATCTGGGTTGAGACCCCCACCAATCCCCTGCTGAAACTGGCCGATCTCGCCGCCATTGCCGACATTGCGCGTCGACACAACGTGATTAGCGTGGCGGACAATACTTTCGCTTCGCCAGTCATCCACCGCCCGCTGGAGTTTGGCTTCGATATAGTGGTGCATTCTGCGACCAAATATCTCAACGGCCATTCCGATGTGGTTGCCGGGCTGGCGGTGGTGGGCAGCAACAGCGAGCTCGCGGATAAGCTGGGTTATCTGCAAAATGCCGTGGGCGGCGTGCTGGATCCGTTTAGCAGTTTTTTGACCTTACGCGGTATTCGCACCCTCGCCCTGCGCGTTGAAAAGCATAGCGCGAATGCGCTGGCGATTGCGCAATGGCTGGAAAATCATTCGCAAGTGGAGAAAGTCTGGTTCCCGTGGCTGGAGTCTCATCCACATTATCAGCTGGCGCGTTCACAGATGGCCCTTCCCGGCGGCATGATCTCGGTGGTGGTCAAAGGCGATGCGCAACGGGCGACAGCGATTATTCGTCAGCTGAAGCTTTTTACGCTGGCCGAAAGCCTGGGCGGCGTCGAGAGTCTGGTTAGCCAGCCTTACAGCATGACCCACGCCTCGATCCCGCTGGAACAGCGATTGGCCAACGGCATTGTCCCGCAGCTGATCCGCCTGTCGGTCGGGATAGAGGATGCCGATGACCTGATTGCGGATCTTGAGCAAGCGCTGAAAATTTAAACGAATTGCGGCAGGCGAGGTGTCTGCCGCAACAAGATGCCATTTCACCTTAACGCCTTGATAACAATCTTATGTGAATCTGCACAGAATATTTTTGAAACGCCGTTTCCATTTTCCTTTTATCTGAAAATCAGCGTATAATACGCGCCTAATCCCTGGGTGAATGGTTTCAGCGCTTGGAATACAAAAAACAACGTACAACTTCTTCTCTCCTTCGTTGGGCTGATCCTCAGGCACACTTTCTTCTGCACGCTCATTTGATGTCACCTATCCTTAGTGCGTGTCATTTAAAATTTCGCAACACAGGTTTGACTCCGCGGCAGTGCGCCCCCGGAGCGAGATTCCCATATCCTTCCCAACTTAAAAGACTAAGACTGTCATGAAAAAGACGAAAATTGTTTGCACCATCGGCCCGAAAACCGAATCTGAAGAGATGCTGAGCAAAATGTTAGACGCCGGCATGAACGTTATGCGTCTGAACTTCTCCCACGGTGACTATGCTGAACACGGCCAGCGCATCCAGAACTTGCGCAACGTGATGAGCAAAACCGGTAAAAAAGCCGCTATCCTGCTGGATACCAAAGGCCCTGAAATCCGTACTATCAAACTGGAAGGCGGCAACGACGTCTCCCTGAAAGCGGGTCAGACCTTTACCTTCACAACTGATAAGACTGTTGTCGGTAACAGCGACATCGTTGCTGTGACTTACGAAGGTTTCACCACCGACCTGTCCGTTGGCAACACCGTTCTGGTGGATGACGGCCTGATCGGTATGGAAGTGACGGCAATTGAAGGCAAAAACGTTGTTTGTAAAGTACTGAACAACGGCGACCTGGGTGAAAACAAAGGCGTTAACCTGCCAGGCGTTTCCATCGCTCTGCCAGCACTGGCTGAAAAAGACAAACAGGACCTGATCTTCGGTTGCGAACAAGGCGTTGATTTTGTTGCTGCTTCCTTTATCCGTAAGCGTTCTGACGTGACTGAAATCCGTGAGCACCTGAAAGCGCACGGCGGCGAGAAGATCCAGATCATCTCCAAAATCGAAAACCAGGAAGGCCTGAACAACTTCGACGAAATCCTCGAAGCGTCTGACGGCATCATGGTTGCGCGTGGCGATCTGGGCGTTGAAATCCCGGTTGAAGAAGTGATCTTCGCGCAGAAGATGATGATCGAGAAATGTGTGCGTGCACGTAAAGTGGTTATCACCGCAACGCAGATGCTCGACTCCATGATCAAAAACCCACGCCCTACCCGCGCTGAAGCCGGTGACGTGGCGAACGCCATCCTGGATGGTACAGATGCCGTTATGCTGTCTGGCGAATCCGCAAAAGGGAAATACCCGCTGGAAGCCGTAACCATCATGGCGACCATCTGCGAACGTACCGACCGCGTGATGACCAGCCGTCTGGATAACAGCAACGACAGCCGTAAACTGCGTATCACCGAAGCCGTGTGCCGTGGTGCGGTAGAAACCGCTGAGAAACTGGATGCTCCACTGATCGTTGTCGCGACTCAGGGTGGTAAATCCGCTAAAGCGGTACGTAAATACTTCCCGAACGCGACCATTCTGGCGCTGACCACCAACGAAACCACTGCTCGTCAGCTGGTTCTGAGCAAAGGTGTGATTCCACACCTGGTGAAAGAGATCGCCTCTACGGATGATTTCTACCGTCTGGGTAAAGAAGTGGCGCTGCAGCTGGTTGATTGCGGTCTGGCACGTAAAGGCGACGTTGTGGTCATGGTTTCTGGTGCGCTGGTACCAAGCGGAACGACCAATACGGCATCTGTTCACGTGCTGTAATCATTCTCAAACGAATTAATTTCGTAAAAAAGCGCCCTCGCGGCGCTTTTTTTATTTATGGCATTGACCCTATTTATTCAAAATGCAAATCGAGTTTTTCTATTTAAGCGTGATTTATGTAAGAGGAATCCGATGAAAAATGTCTTTTTTAACATAGCTTTTTTAAAAAGTGGTCAAATTCGATGCTTCTTTGAGCGAACGATCAAAAATAGGCGCATTCCCATCAAAAAAATATTCTCAACCTAAAAAACTTTGTGTAATACTTGTAACGCTACATGGAGATTAACTCAATCTAGAGGGTATTAATAATGAATCGTACTAAACTGGTACTGGGCGCGGTAATCCTGGGTTCTACTCTGCTGGCAGGTTGCTCCAGCAACGCTAAAATCGATCAGCTGTCTTCTGACGTTCAGACTCTGAACGCTAAAGTTGACCAGCTGAGCAACGACGTGAACGCAATCCGTTCCGACGTTCAGGCTGCTAAAGACGACGCAGCTCGCGCTAACCAGCGTCTGGACAACCAGGCTACTAAATACCGTAAGTAATAGTACCTGTTAATAAAATGGCGCACATTGTGCGCCATTTTTTTTGCCTGTTTTTCCTTCCCGCCGCGCTTACTGCGTCAGTACTGCTCTCTCACCTTCAGAAACCGCTGTCACAGCAGAACTATTCTGCACCGACAATACCGGGTTATTTTCCGATACCGACATCCCTTTTCCCGCAGAGACCGCAACCGGAATGCCCGCACGGCGCGACAACGCCTTTTCAATCAGCACTTTGTCATTCCCGTCCAGCGAAACAAACGAGGCAAATCCCGCGTTATGCGTAATGGGGGTGATTTGCGGATCCTCGCCTTCAACCTGTGCCAGCGGTCGATGGACCTCAACATAGCGCTTGCCGTCCGGCTCAACGGAGAACTTCACTGGCTCATTAATGATTTGTACCCGCGTTCCCACGCGCGCCTGCTCGAATAACGCTTTGATATCGGGCGCATTCATCCGCATGCAGCCGGAACTGACGCGTAAGCCGACGCTATCCGGCGCGCTGGTGCCATGAATAAGGTATTCGCCATTCCCTATCCCCAGACGCAGCGCAAAGCGCCCCAGCGGGTTGTTAGGCCCTGCCGGGATCACTGGCGGTAACTTGATACCTTGCGCCAGAGAACGCGCCCTGATGCCCGGTGTCGGCGTCCAGGTTGGATTGGGGATTTTCTGGCTGACGCGCGTGGTGCTGACCGGCGTTTCCAGCCCCAGTTGACCAATACCGAGTGGATAAACCTGGACGATATTTTCACCCGGCGGGAAATAATAGAGCCGCAGCTCAGCCAGATTCACCACAATGCCTTCGCGAGGCGTATCCGGAAGCAACATTTGCGACGGAATAGTAATCACCGTGCCCGGCGCAGGATAAACCGGCGCAATCGTATTATTGGTTTCGAGGATCAGCTGCGCCGCCGTATTAAATCGGCGGGCAATGGCCTGCAAATTTTTGTCCCCTTCCTGGATAGCGTAAGTTTGATTTTGACCGATAAGGCGACTGCCTTCTGGCGGCAATGGGTAATCCATCGCGTGGGCAGAATGAAGGCCACCGATCCAACTGATGAGTAAGAGTGTAATGACAGACGCGCGCTTCATGCTGAGATTCCTTATTCACTGACAGGACGTCAGAAAGCTGAAAAACAGCGAGGTGGGAACCACCTCGCGAAACAGGATGAATGCTGTCTTGATAGTTTAGCTAATGTTGGACGCTTTGGTGCGGATTGCGCGGATCATCGCTTCCAGACCCTGGGAGCGTGAAGGGGTTAAGTGTTGCGCGAGCGACATCTGTTCAAACCACGGGCGCACGTCAAGGGCGACGATATCCTGGGCAGACATCTGGTGATAAAGAATGAACACCACGGCGACAAGCCCTTTGACGATCGCCGCATCGCTGTCGCCCTGCAGCTCAATCATTCCCTCCTCATTCTGACGCATCACAATCCACACCTGGCTCTGGCAGCCCTGAATGGTATTTTCCGGGCTGTGCGCCTCTTCGCTGAGATCGGGCAGACGCTGCCCCAGCTCAATGATGTACAGGTATTTCTCTTCCCAGTTGGCGCACCGGTTAAAGTTACGCAACAGTTTATCTCTGTCCGGCAATGCGGCCATCTCTTGCCTCTCTCTTAGCCCAGCAGGTGGTGGATCCGTTTCAGTCCGGTCACCAGCCTGTCAATCTCTTCCGTTGTGTTATACATCACCAGCGACGCGCGGCACATGGCCGGGACCTGGTAAAACGCCATCAGCGGCATCGCGCAATGGTGTCCGGTACGCACGGCGACGCCGTAGTTATCGAGGAAACTGCCCACGTCATAGGCGTGATGTTTTCCCAGATTAAAGGCAATAACCCCTTTGCGATCCTCTGGCCCGTACAGCGTAAGATCCGGAACGCTGGCGAGCTCTGCCAGCGCATAGCGCATCAGCATCCCTTCATACTCAGCGATCGCATCCAGCCCGACAGACGTCACGTATTCCACTGCCGCACCCAGCCCAATAATCCCGCCGGTATTCGGCGTGCCGGCTTCAAAGCGCCAGGGCGCTTTGGCATAGGTCGTGCCTTGCGTCAGGCTGACGGTGGCGATCATCGAGCCGCCCCCTTCCCACGGCGGCATCGCCTGCAGAATATCCTCTTTCACGTACAGCACGCCAATCCCGGTCGGCCCGTAGAGTTTATGCCCCGAGAAGACGTAAAAATCACAGTCCAGCGCCTGCACGTCAATGGTGTGATGCATCACGGCCTGTGCACCATCCACCAGCACTTTCGCACCGGACCGATGGGCTTGAGAGATGATCTCTTCCAGCGGATTTTCGCTGCCGAGCACGTTGGAAATCTGGGTAATGGCCACCAGCCGCGTGCGTTCGTCGAGCAGTGAGTCCAGCGTCTCCAGCTGCAACGTCCCCGTCTCATTCAGGGGAATCACGCGCAGCTGCGCGCCCACGCGCTCGCAAAGCATTTGCCACGGCACAATATTGGCGTGATGCTCCATCTGAGTGATGACGATGTTATCGCCCGCGTGAACCTGCGCATTCCCCCAGCTGTTTGCCACCAGGTTAATGCCCTCGGTCGTGCCACGCACAAACACCAGCTCTTCGGGAGAGCGGGCATTCAGGAACGCGGCAATCCGGGTGCGCACGTTTTCCATACGCTCCGTCGCCTCTGCGCTGAGCGTATGAATCCCACGGTGCACGGCAGCATAGCCATGGCGATAGAACTCCGCCTCGGCGTCAATCACCTGATTGGGCTTCTGCGCGCTGGCCGCGCTGTCGAGATAGGCAAGCGGCAGACCATTCACTTCACGGGTCAGGATCGGAAAATCCGCCCGCACGTTCTCCACCGGAAAACTCATGCTTCGCCTCCAGGCAAACGCTGACCAATGCGTGCCAGCACCTGCTGTTTCAATGTGTCATCGCTGATGGCTTCCGTCAGTTCGGCCGCAAAAGCGTAGATAATCATTTTTTGCGCCGCCTGCTTATCAATGCCGCGCGAGCGCAGATAGAACATCTGTTCATCGTCAATACGACCGACCGTCGCCCCGTGACTGCACTTCACATCATCGGCATAAATTTCGAGCTGTGGTTTGGTATCGACCTCTGCCAGACGCCCCAGCAGCAGATTATTGTTGGTCATCTGCCCGTCGGTTTTAATCGCGTGTTGCGCAACGTTAATCAGCCCGTTAAATACGGCGCGGCCTTTATCGTTGGCGATCACTTTGTGCATTTGACGGCTGTTGCAATAACCTTTGTTGTGCGCAAGCCAGGTCCGCGTATCGCATACTTCTGACTTCACCGGCATCGCCAGGCTGTTGATACGCAGCGTGGTATTTTCTCCGTTCAGCTCAGTGCTGGTGTTATGGCGCAGCACCGCAGATCCGAGCAGGAAACTGTGGCTGTAGGCCGCGGCATCGGCCGCCAGCACAATATCGTTATGCGCAAAGTGATGGCTGGCCGGGTTTTCAAACGCCAGCTTGATGTGATGCAGTTGCGCATTCGCCGCCACGTTCATCGTCAGGCGCGCACCGGTAAAATGTTTCGCCTCATTGAGACTGACATAATGTTCAATGATCGTCGCCTCTGCGCCTTCTTCCAGCTCAAGATGGTGACGATAGTGCGCGGTGTTGACCTCTTCGCCATCCAGCCCCTGGGTAATATGCAACAGCAACAACGGTCTTGCGGGACGCTGGTTACGCTTCACGCGAATGTGCGTCACGCCCGACGCCAGGCTTTCGGTCAGATGCAGGAACACTTCCGGCTGCGCAGGGGCTGGCAGTGACTGGCGTTGGTCATTGATTGCAATCTCAAACCCGCTCTGTTCACTGCTTTCACTGAGTTCTGGCCGATATTGCCCGTCCACGAAAACCAGCCGCACCGCGTCAACGTTGAGCGCTAACGCATCGCGCTGCGTCGGCGTAACTTCCGCCCTGTGCGTGACAAACTGGCTATTAAGCAAACCGTCCAGCGGAGTGTACTTCCAGTTCTCGTGTTTGCGCGTCGGCAAGCCCAGGCGCAGCATCTGTTGCAGATGGTGTTGCGCCTGTTCAGAGCGGGTTTCACCCTGCGCCTCAAACAGACGATGCCATTGTTGCAGCGCGTTACTGCTGTTCGGTAAGCCAGCCATAGCCCTGCTCCTCCAGTTGTTTGACCAGAGTAAAATCACCGGACTTCACAATGCGCCCCTGATACAGCACATGCACGTAATCCGGTTTGATATAGTCAAGAATACGCTGGTAGTGGGTCACGATAATGAACGAACGCTGACCGTCGCGCAGCGAGTTAACCCCTTCAGCGACAATCTTCAGCGCATCAATATCCAGACCGGAGTCGGTTTCATCAAGAATGCACAGCTCAGGCTCCAGCACCGCCATCTGCAGAATATCGTTACGTTTCTTCTCGCCGCCGGAGAAACCCACGTTAACCGAACGGGTCAGCAAATCTTCGGGCATTTTGAGCAGCTTGATTTTCTCTTCCATCAGATCCTGAAAATCAAAGCGATCCAGCTCCTCTTCACCGCGGTATTTACGCACCGCATTGAGCGAGGTTTGCAAAAAGAACTGGTTACTGACGCCAGGGATTTCTACCGGATACTGGAAGGCCATAAAAATGCCTTCGCCCGCGCGGTCTTCCGGCGACAGTTCCAGCAGATCTTTCCCTTTAAACTCCACCGTTCCGCCGGTCACTTCATAATCTTCACGGCCTGCAAGGGTCGCCGAAAGCGTACTTTTCCCGGAACCGTTCGGCCCCATGATGGCATGCACTTCACCCGGACGGACGTCAATACTCAGCCCGCGCAGGATCGCTTTATCTTCCACACTGACCTGTAAATCTTTAATGCTTAACATGTTTTTTCCTTAACCGACGCTGTGCTCAAGGCTAATCGCCAACAGTTTTTGTGCTTCTACGGCAAATTCCAGCGGCAGTTCAGAGAACACATCCTTGCAGAAGCCGTTCACAATCATTGAAATCGCATCTTCTTCGCTGATACCCCGTTGCAGGCAGTAGAACAGCTGGTCTTCGCCAATCCGCGAAGTAGTGGCTTCGTGTTCAAGCTGAGCGCTGTTATTACGGCATTCCACGTACGGGAAGGTGTGCGCACCGCAGTCGGTGCCGATCAGCATCGAATCACACTGGGTGAAGTTACGGGCGTTGGTTGCCGTTGGCATGATTTTCACCAGACCACGATAGCTGTTCTGGCTGTGTCCGGCGGAGATCCCTTTCGAGATAATCGTGGATTTGGTGTTTTTGCCGATATGGATCATTTTGGTGCCGGTATCGGCCTGCTGATGGCCGCTGGTCAGCGCCACGGAGTAGAACTCACCGATGGAGTTATCGCCGCGCAAAATGCAGCTCGGGTATTTCCAGGTGATGGCCGATCCCGTCTCCGACTGGGTCCAGGACATTTTGCTGTTTTCACCTTCGCACAGCGCGCGCTTGGTCACGAAGTTCAGAATGCCGCCGGTATTGCCGTCGCCCGGGAACCAGTTCTGCACCGTCGAGTATTTCACTTCGGCGTCTTTGTGGATGATCACTTCCACTACCGCCGCGTGCAGCTGATAGCTATCACGGACCGGCGCGGAGCAGCCTTCGATGTAGCTCACGTAGCTGCCTTCATCGGCCACCAGAATCGTGCGTTCGAACTGACCGGTTTTTTCCGCGTTGATGCGGAAATAGGTGGACAATTCCATCGGGCAACGCACGCCTTTTGGCACGTAGATAAAGGTCCCGTCCGAGGCCACCGCCGCGTTCAGCGCCGCAAAAAAGTTGTCATTACTCGGTACGACGGTGCCGATGTATTTCTTTACCAGCTCCGGATGGTCGTGAATGGCTTCACCAAACGAACAGAAGATGATCCCCTGCTCGGCCAGTTTTCCACGATAGGTGGTTGCCACGGAAACGGAGTCAAAAATCGCATCGACGGCCACTTCACGCCCCTCGCGCACGGGCACACCCAGCTGCTCGAAGGCCTCTTCGACCTCTTTGCTCAGGAAAGCGTTTTCTCCTGTCTGCTGTACTGCGCCAGGCTGCGAGGCGCAGGTATCGTCACAGCTGCCGCAGGAGGGTGCGGAATAATAGCTGTAATCCTGATAGTTCAGCTTTTCGTAATGCGCCTTCAGCCAGTGCGGCTCTTCCATCTCCAGCCACGCGCGAAACGCATTCAGACGAAATTCCAGCATCCACTCCGGTTCGTTACGTTTTGCGGAGATCGCCCGGACGACATCTTCATTGATGCCTTTCGCCAGTTCGTCAGTGCTTAACTGGGTGAAGAACCCCTCTTTATAATTGAGGTGTCCACCGCCCCAGGTTTTTACATCGTCAGTTGCTTCAGTATTACGAGACATAGTACCGCCTATACCCCAAAGCTTTCGCCGCAGCCACATTCGTTCTGAGCTTTCGGGTTATTAAATTTGAATAACTGGTTTAAACCTTCGCGCACGTAGTCGACTTCCGTCCCGTCGATAAACGGCATCGCCTGCAGCGCGACGTACAGCTTCGCTCCGTCGGTTTCGAACACCAGATCATCGTTTTCGGGTGCAGTGACCGTATCCAGCACATAGCCAAAACCGGCGCAACCCGTCTGTTTAACGCCTAAACGCAAGCCCACAATTTCCGGTTTTTTTGCCACCAGCTCATGGATATGAGCCGCCGCCGCAGGCGTCAGCGTCAAACCACGCCAGCTAAAATCTGCCGGATTAAAGGTTTCTGAATGCAATTCCATAGGTCCACCTCATCAATTGAGCCACCAGGGGCATTACACCATGTTAGTGATAACGATTATCACTTCAACCCCCTGACAGCAGGGGCTTTCACCTAAACCGCCCTTTTTGGCTACTTTTATTAAGCATAGACCCTGCCACGCAGGTTATTAGGCTAAGTAGAAATAGTTTAATACATTGATGCATAACGTATTTCGTCGCACAAACAGGCGCTAATGGCTAAAAGGGAAAATATGCATCGGATATACCTATTTATTTAATCGGTTTTAGATAATCCACGGAATCAATCAATTACCCTGATAACAGTGGCTTATGATTTTTTGCGCGGACGACTGTCCAGGATAAGACTGAAACAGGCCGCTAAACGTGCATTGATGCGAGCAAGGTGGCGATCAGGGACTAAACTTGGAGAGACACTAAAGGAGAAAACTATGTCATCACACGATCCAGAAAATGAAGCCGATCGCCTGGCGAAAAAAGTCTTTAACAAAGCGGATGAGTTCGCGGGCGAAGCGCAATCCCAGTTTGGCGATGCGGTCGATTCACCTAAACATCAGATTAAAGGTGCGGCCAGAAAATACGCAGCTCAGGCTTCGGACGTCGCTTCCGAAGTGTCAGACAGAGTCCGCGATAACCCGCTGACCGGGTTGATGGCGGCAGGTGCGATTGGGCTTATCATCGGTTTGCTGGTAGGCAGAAAATAAGAGAGGCCCGAAAGGGCCTTCATTTCATCGGCAGTTTAGTCAGCCTTCAATGAAAGAGAGTGAAAATCCTTGTTCGCGCCAGTGATCAAGTTGTTCCTGTTGACGTCTTGAAGGCACATGCCCCGTCCAGACAAACACTTTTTGACCGGGGAACAGTTCTGGCTTAGGCGAGTCAATCGGCTCCGCCAGCACATCAATATGCCATCCATGTTGCGCCAGTCGCCCG
Organism: Enterobacteriaceae bacterium RIT714; assembly: GCA_009668015.1. GTDB lineage: Bacteria > Pseudomonadota > Gammaproteobacteria > Enterobacterales > Enterobacteriaceae > Enterobacter. The sequence continues at coordinate 218,680 of WJYB01000001.1, read as the reverse complement.
GCTTCCAGCCATAAACGGGTGCGATCGTCCGTATCCCAGCCAATCAGTAACGCTTCTTTGCCCGGTTTCTTACGCGCGTCCGCCAGAATCAAAACCGAAAAATCAATAAGAACGCCGTCCAGTAAGCTGGACATATGGCGGGCCGTGTTGTGATCCAGGCTTAAACGCTGGCGAACGGGAATGAAAATATGGTCGATAATGGCTTCGATGGCGTGGTCACGGCGGAATTCAGCGATTTTGAGCCGGAGCTTAGCGGGACTGGCGAAACGCAACACCGTCATCATCTCTTCCTGGAGAGAGACCCAGTTGCTGTCAACCACCCGGTTGCCGACTTCCAGCAACGCTTTCACCTTTCCAACCGAAATACCGGTTTTCATCAGGCGTTTTATCTCTTCGATGCGCTGGATATCTTCTTCGTCGAACTGACGATGACCCCCTTCACTGCGCTGCGGCTTTAACAATCCATAGCGCCGCTGCCAGGCGCGCAGTGTGACGGGGTTGATTCCACATCGTTCGGCAACTTCGCCGATACTATATAAGGCCATTAACTCCCTCATGCTCAAACGCAATACTTCCATACTAAACCCGACCAACCTTACCAGATTGTACAAACTTATTGTATAACTAAGAAAGCATTCGGGTACAAGCCGATTTTGTACAAGATTTTTTCAGCCCGGCTTATCTTGTACAATACGGTTGAGCATTTTCACGGTGTATGGAAGCGTCAGGCTGGCTTAAATTCCCGCTTTTTTCTCCGGCCAGGCGATGGCAGGTATGCCGCTAAAACAAGGCGCTGCAAACAGCTGTCCCTGGAACTGAGAAATACCGGCCGATTCCAGCCACATCCACTCTTCCGCTTTCTCGACCCCCACGGCACAGACCTGGATTTCCAGCGAAGAACAGCATTTTATGATGGCATGAACGATCGCCTGGCGAGGCCCGCTGCGGTGGACATCCGCAATGAGGTCGCGGTTAATCTTGATTCTGTCCGGCTGAAACTGCGCCAACAGCTGCAGGCCAGCAAAACCCGCACCAAAGTGATCGATAGCCACACTGATCCCGGCGCTTTTCAGCTGCCTGACGGCGTCTTTAAACTCATCAAAGCGCGAAATCACTTCGCTCTCGGTGAACTCAACAATAATTTGTTCCGGTACCAGTCCGTTTGCCGCGATCTCCGTTAAAAGGAAATTCACCGCACCGGGAACATTGACCAGCGTCATGGGCCATAGATTGATGGATAACGTGTGCTCCTCAAGCCCCAGCGCACCCGCCATCGCAAAGGCGACTTTCTTGCTTCTGAGATCAGCCTCGTAGAGGTCATTGCCCGAAAACCCGCTAAACCAGGCATTTGGAGAGCCTCCTTTCACGGTGCGAATCAGGGCCTCCCAGGAGACCACGTCCTGAGCAAGCGGGTCGACAATCGGCTGAAACGCAAAGCCACAGTCCGCCGTTTCGTCCAGCGCAATGACCCGGCTTTGTGCCGCATTATCATCCGCAATAAAATCCCAGCTATCCCCCGGCGGGATTTCGTAGTAATTCTCTTTTTCCGTGGCCTCAACAAACGTGCGGAAGAACTGCAACGCACGATCGTTATAGGTCAGCTGATATTTGGTGGTGCCTTTATCCAGAACCTGCTGGAGCACTTCGCTGCGTTCAAACGTTCTTAAATCAAACAGCTCCATCCCTGCCTTGCCAAACCGTCTTGCCGGCGCGTAATCCCACAGCAGTTCAACCAGATTGTAATGGCGTTTATCTGCACAAATGTCGGCGTAAATTCGCGTCACGCTCTCCAGAGGGCCTTCAAGAAGCTGAAAAAAATGCGTCCCATTAAACAGCAGGATCCCGGTGACGTCGGATTCTCTGTTTTTGATATTGGCTGTCGCTACCATCTCTTCCAGTGCTTTCACTGGAACGTTTTCGCACAGATGACTTCGGTAAATGATGGTCGTGAGCATAGTGTTTCCGGTAGTCGAAGCAGAGTGGCCACCCTCGCAGAGCAAGGTGGGAAGGTCATTGTTATAGCACACTAAGTGATTAACAAATAATTTACATCACAAGGCGTTAGCTGAATGTTAGCCGACTAAATCTCCCGGCGCAGGAAACAGAGCGATAAAAACATGTTGTACAATATATCGGGATTCCCTGCCCTTCCGTAAGCTCCGCAAGGCACTGAAAGTAAACAAATAGCATTTAATGTTAAAAAATAATCCCAAATATTGTACATTTGGAATGTACAGCTTTTTAAAAAACGTATAACTTAAATCATAACTTAGCTGACTACTTAAATTTACAGGAGTGAAACATGCGTCAGAACAGCTACCTTCCGGATAGCGCCAATGCAATTGTCCGGTACTTCGACAAGGCCGCGCTTCCAACCCAGCAAGAAACGCTTGGACAAATTGTGGTGGAGATCCTGAGTGACGGACGCACGTTAAATCGCAAAACCCTGTGCACCAAACTTCTGAGCCGTCTTGATACCGCATCCGGTCCGGAAGAAGAGAGTCACTACCACACCCTGATTGGTTTGCTATTTGATCGCTGAGATCCAATAGCAAACCCATTTAACCGATACCTGGGTTTTAAGTCCATTCTGACGAAGGAACGTTTCAGGCTACAGCAAGACCTGGCAATCTTCAGCAGATCCCCTTGCGAGGGGTTCTGACTTAATGCCGCATTTCGTTGCGTAACAAAGCGGCAATCAGAGATGCAGTTATGAGAAGTGAAAACGAGCAATTAGCAGATGAGTTAATCGGAGAGGCCGTTTTATCTCTCCTGAAAGAACATGGCCCGCTCAGTAAGCAATCCCTGTTGCGCAGATTGCGGGACATGGAGGCGAGTGAAAAGGATGACCGGCGTCGCGCGGTGATTGCAGAGATCATTGCCGAAGTCAGTGCAAGGAGCACGCCTTTTGCGCAACGTAAGAAAGCGCGTCAGCAGAGGGATTTGGACGGATTAAAAAGTGAGCAGAACGATAACGTTTTCCCGCTGTTTGGTCGTGGCAAACCCGGCGGGAATAAGAACATACATTAACAGCAATCGATCTTTAACCTCTTACGGTGAGAATAAATGAGACAAAATATTCACGTTCAACCCGATGTGTATGCCGGTTTTCACGATACTGCGCTGTCCGAATATTTCCGTAATGCAGGCGATAAACTGGCGGAAGAGTCTGCCATTTTTGCTGCTGCGGTCAGCTGTATCATGGCCTCTGAAGGGCATCTGACGAACAAAGCGATTATTTTATGGCTGATTAATGCGCTCGAAACCACCGATGATGTCGTGACAAGTGACATTATTCGCAAGACGCTGGAAATCGTGGTTGGCTACACCATGGACGATATTTAAAGAAGACGGTTACCGCGATAAGGCCGTCAGGATCAGGAGCCTTTCCTGATGATTTCCCTCACGGCCTTCTCTTTTGTCGACACTTTTGTCGAATGTCATGTCGAGCCAGGCGCTCAAAAATCACTAAACCCTGTTAAATCAAAGAAATGCAATTCTGGCACAGAATCTGCTTTAACGCTGTGTCAGATGACGCTCATTCAACATCTTGAATCGTATGATGGCGTTCCGGCATGGCCGAATGGCATCAGTTCATTTCTTAACAGGTCTGTTATTGATGAAAAAAATCGCAAGCGTCTGCCCGTACTGTGGAGCAGGCTGTAAATTAAATCTCGTGGTTGAGAATAATCGTATCATCCGCGCCGAAGCCGCCGAAGGTGTCACCAACCAGGGCACGCTATGCCTGAAAGGCTTCTACGGCTGGGACTTCCTTAACGATACCCGTCTGCTTACCCCTCGCCTCACCCAACCGATGATCCGCTACAACAAAGGAGATGCCTTCACGCCCGTCACCTGGGAAGAGGCTATCCGCTACACCGCCAGCAAACTAAAAGCCATTAAAGATCAACACGGGCCGCGTTCCATCATGACGACCGGATCGTCACGCGGAACGGGTAATGAAACCAACTACGTGATGCAAAAATTTGCCCGGGCGGTGCTTCACACCAACAACGTGGATTGCTGCGCCCGCGTCTGCCACGGCCCTTCTGTCGCCGGGCTGCAGGAGACGCTGGGTAACGGGGCAATGAGTAACGCCATTAACGATATCGAGAACTCAAAATGCCTGCTGGTATTTGGTTATAACTGCGCCGACTCGCATCCGATTGTGGCAAGACGGGTACTAAAAGCCCGGCAGAACGGCGCGAAGATCATCGTGTGCGATCCGCGCCGCATCGAAACCGCCCGCATTGCCGATCAACATTTACAGCTGAATAACGGCAGCAATATGGCGCTGGTCAATGCGTTCGGTTACGTGCTGCTGGAAGAAGAGTTGTACGATAAAAACTACGTGGCGCGCTTCACCGATGGGCTCGAAACCTATCGTCAGATCGTCAAAGATTACGCACCAGAGAAAGTCGAACACCTGACCGGTATCCCGGCACGCGACGTTCGCCAGGCGATGCGTACTTTCGCCGCCGCTCCCTCTGCCACCGTGATGTGGGGTATGGGAGTCACCCAGTTTGGGCAGGCGGTAGATGTGGTGAAAGGCCTGTCGAGCCTGGCGCTGTTGACTGGAAATCTCGGTCGCCCTGCCGTCGGCGTCGGCCCGGTACGCGGACAAAACAACGTACAGGGCGCGTGCGATATGGGCGTGCTGCCGAACATGTTCCCTGGCTATCAGGACGTGACGGACGCCGCCGTGCGCGCGAAATTTGCTGACGCCTGGGAGATTGACGTCAACACCATGGACGACCAGGTTGGCACACGCATCACCGAAGTGCCGCACCTGGCGCTGGAAGGCAAAATCAAAGCGTATTACATCATGGGCGAAGATCCCCTCCAGACCGAAGCCGATCTCGGCCTCGTACGCAGAGGTTTTGACGCCCTCGACTTCGTGGTGGTACAGGATATCTTCATGACCAAAACCGCCGAAGTGGCCGACGTTCTGCTGCCCGCCACCTCCTGGGGCGAACACGGCGGCGTCTTTACCTGTGCCGATCGCGGATTCCAGCGCTTCGGCAAAGCTATCGAAGCCAGCGGCAACGTGAAGCGCGACTGGGAGATTATCAGCCTGCTCTCGAGTGCGATGGGTTATCCGATGCACTATGATTCCAACCAGCAAATCTGGGATGAGATGCGCGAACTGTGCCCGCTCTTTTATGGCGTGACCTACGAAAAAATGGGCGAGATGGGCCATATTCAGTGGCCATGCCCGACGCTGGATCACCCCGGTACGCCTTACCTGTACAAAGATAATCAGTTCGACACGCCAGACGGTAAAGGCCAACTGTTTGCCGCGCCGTGGCGGGCCCCCGCCGAAGTGCCGGATGCTGACTATCCTCTGGTTCTCTGTACGGTGCGCGAGGTCGGGCATTACTCCTGCCGTTCGATGACCGGCAACTGCGCTGCGCTGCAAAGCCTAGCCGATGAACCGGGTCGTGTGCAGATCAATCCGGCGGATGCGCAGGCATCAGGCATCAGCGATGGGCAGCTGGTGTGGGTACGTTCTCGTCGCGGAAAAGTGATCACTCGCGCCAGTATCAGCGAACGCATTAACATCGGCGCGGTGTATATGACCTATCAGTGGTGGATTGGCGCCTGCAACGAACTGACGCAGGATAACCTCGACCCGACGTCCAAAACGCCGGAAACCAAATATTGTGCGGTTCAACTGGAGGCCATTACCGATCAGCGCTGGGCAGAAGATTATGCCGCTTCAGCCTATCAGTCGATGAAAACCCGGTTAATCAATGCGGTGAACGTGTAACAGTTAAAAAGGCCGCACAGGCGGCCTTTTATCGTCTTCAGAAAAGAAAATCAGTGGACGTGAACGCCTAAGCGCCAGGCAAAATAGATCTCTTCTTTGAGCTCCATTGAAGAGAGCGCGAGCAGATCGGTAAACTCCAGTTCAAGCTGTTTAAGCTTCTTTAGGTACTGCGCCGGAGACAGGTTGCTCTTATCGCGACGTAAAAATTCTATTGCCAGTTGGGCGGGGTTCAACTCGGTATCCATAATATCCTCTCTTGTGTACAAAACCTGACCAGTATAACACTTTTTGCTGGTCAGGTTTTGACCAAAAACAATTCCTGCAGGATGTTTACACTGATTTAAACCACTGCGGTGGTCAGTCGCGAAGAGCAGCAAAGCCGATCCTGTTGGTCATAAAGGTCGATTTGCCACACCTGATGGCGCCCACCGGCGTGGAGCGCACGACAAACGCCGCGCACGCGTCCGCTGCGCACCGAGCGGATGTGATTGGCATTGACCTCCAGCCCCACCACCTTTTGTTCGCCTTCGGTACAGAGATATCCCGCCACGGAGCCCAGCGTTTCGGCAAGCACCACCGATGCCCCACCGTGCAATAAACCAAACGGCTGATGAGTGCGGCTATCGACTGGCATGGTGGCTTCCAGGTCGTTTTCGCCAATGCGCGTAAACTGAATATCCAGCAAGCCCACCATGTTGCCTTCGCCCATGGCATTCAACGCCTGTAGCGTCACAGTACGTTTCCAGATCATCCTATTATCTCCAGCAGAGCCTGCAATGGATGGCGAACGCCGTTGCCTTCAACGCGTTTGACCTGACTGCGGCAGGAGTACCCTGTCGCGAGGCAACGGTTACGCGGCAGTCGCTGCATCGCCTGATGCCACGACAATTCGTAAATGCCAAGGGAATTAGCATGATTTTTCACCTCATGCCCGTAGGTTCCCGCCATACCGCAGCACCCGACGCTGACGTTTTCAAGCCTGGCGCCGAAGCGGGCAAAAATAGACGCCCATTGCGCGGGCGCCCCCGGCAGCGCGGTGACTTCCGTACAGTGCCCAAACAGATACCACGATTCACCGCTAACGTCTTTCACCGCCGCGGTTTCCAGCGCCGCCGGAAGCCATTCGTGCACCAGCAGCACACTGAAATCACCCCGTTTGTCGCCCAGCGTTTGCTTATATTCATCGCGATAACACAGCACCAGGGCCGGATCGACACCCACCATCGGCATACCGAGCTGTGCCACACGGTTCAAAAAATCAGACGTTTTCTGCGCGGTTTTTGCAAAGCGGCTCAGGAAGCCTTTAATATGCTGCGCCTTGCCGTTCGGCGAGAACGGCAGCACGACGGGCTGATAGCCCACTTTTTCCACCAGACGCACGAAATCAGCGACAACCTGCGCATCGTAATAACTGGTAAACGGATCCTGAACCACCAGCACCGTTTTGGCTTTTTGCTCGTCGCTCAGGGCTTCCAGCTGTTCAAGCGTCATATTTGCCGAACGGTGGCCCACCAGCTGGCGCTGCAGAGAAGGCGTGGAAAGCAGCGGCAGATCGACCATGCCGATATGTTTTTCGGAAAGTTTACGCACCAGCGGCTGATTGATGAAAAAGTTGAACGTTTTCGGCGCGCGTGCCATCAGCGGCGCGTAGCTTTCTACGGTAGCCACCAGGTGATCGCGCACGGGCCGCAGATACCGGGAATGATAGAGCTGCAAAAAGCGCGAGCGAAATTCCGGCACGTCGATTTTAATCGGACACTGGGTCGAGCAGGCTTTACAGGCCAGACAGCCGGACATCGCCTCTTTCACCTCATGTGAAAAATCGTACTCGCCTTTGCGGGCGTGCCAGCTGTTGCGAGAGCGCTCAATGAGCGTGCGCAGGCTGGCGCGTTTTTCCGGGAGATGGTTTTCAAGCGCAATCGGATCGACGCCGCGATCGGCCAGCAGACGCAGCCACTCACGCACCAGCGTCGCTCGCCCTTTCGGGGAATGAATGCGGTTGCTGGTGATTTTCATCGACGGGCACATCGGGCTTTTCACATCAAAGTTAAAGCACAGACCGTTGCCGTTACACTCCATCGCCCCGCGCCACGACGAACGCACCGCAATCGGAATTTGCCGATCGAACGTGCCGCGCTTGACGGCGTCCACCTGCATCATCGGCTCATCCACACCGGCCGGCGGGCAAATTTTCCCCGGATTGAGACGGTTGTGCGGATCAAATGCCGCCTTCACTTTGCGCAGTTCGCCGTACAGTTGCTCACCGAAAAACGCCGGGCTGTATTCCGCGCGGAAGCCTTTCCCGTGCTCGCCCCACAGCAGGCCGCCGTATTTCGCCGTCAGCGCCACCACCTCATCGGAGATCTTTTTCATCAGGATCTCCTGCTGCGGATCGCACATATCCAGCGCCGGGCGCACATGCAGCACCCCGGCATCCACATGGCCAAACATGCCGTAGCTCAGACCGTGGCTATCCAGCAATGCGCGGAACTCGACGATGTAATCGGCCAGATGTTCTGGCGGCACGCAGGTATCTTCGGCGAACGGAATCGGTTTGGCCGCGCCTTTGGCATTCCCGAGCAACCCCACCGCCTTTTTACGCATCGCGTAGATACGTTCAATGCCTGAAAGATCGTTGCACAGCTGCCAGCCAATGACGCCGCCTTCACCCTGCGCGATCAGCTCATCCAGGCGCTGACACAGGTTTTGCACCTGCCCCTCGATCAGCTCCGCATCGTCACCGGCAAATTCGACAATATTTAAGCCCAACATCTCTTTATCTGGCACATCGGTAATCAGCTCGCTGACTGAATGCCAGACGATATCTTCGCGCGCGAGGTTGAGCACTTTCGAGTCAACGGTTTCCACCGACAGCGCGCGCGCCTCCACCATAAATGGCGCATTGCGCAGCGCGGAATCAAAGGAGTGGTATTTGACGTTGACCAGCCGACGCACTTTGGGCAGCCGGGTGATATCCAGACGGGCTTCGGTGATAAATGCCAGCGTGCCTTCCGAACCGGTCAGAATGCGGGTTAAATCAAATTCGCTGAGATCGTCATTAAAGACATGTCGCAGATCGTAGCCGGTCAGGAAGCGATTGAGCTTCGGGAATTTATCCACGATCAGCTGGCGATTATCGCGGCAGCTGTCGAGCACGCTGCGATAGATTCGCCCGACTGCCGTGCTGTCTTTGCCCAGCGTTTCCGCAAGGGCTACCGGCATCGCCTGCGTATCCAGAATATCGCCGCCTAACAGCACAGCGCGAACGCCGAGCACGTGGTCAGAAGTTTTGCCGTAGACCAGAGATCCCTGCCCGGAGGCATCGGTATTAATCATGCCGCCAATGGTGGCGCGGTTGCTGGTGGATAATTCCGGCGCAAAGAAATAGCCGTAAGGTTTCAGGAACTGATTAAGCTGATCTTTGATCACGCCGGCCTCTACCCGCACCCAACCCTCTTCAGGATTGATCTCAATGATGCGGTTCATATAGCGCGACATATCAATGATGATGCCCTGATTCAGCGCCTGACCGTTGGTTCCGGTCCCGCCACCGCGCGGGGTAAAGACCAGTGAAGCAAAACGCTCCTGTGCCGCCAGACGAGAAATAAGCGCCACATCAGCGGTAGAACGAGGAAAAACAACGGCATCGGGAAGTAACTGATAGATACTGTTATCGGTCGCCATGGTCAGCCTGTCGGCATAATGAGTGGCGGTATCACCTGTAAAACCCTGTTGCTCCAGTGCTTGCAAATAATTGAGCACCAGCTGAACGACGCCAGGTGCCTGAGAAATCAATGGGATCATTACGGAAGACCCTAAATAGTGTTGTTGCCCTCTCAATCATTCGGCTTGCAGGAAGGCTCGCAGCCCACGCACCTGCAGCGTAAATTATGACGAGGGATATCGTTTGCGTTGTGTTTGAATTGTTGTATCACATTTTTTTCTTATGCGCCCGGCAGATTTACGGGCAGAATTTAGCTGTCAAAAATGGCAGAAATCACTAATGATTAAGTTACGCAATTTTCTGTTCCTGCCAGCGCGGCTGGTATTCAATTAAGGTGAATTTCATTTATGGTCAATCTTCGTCAGCCCAGGGACGTTGCGCAAATTTTGCTGTCGGTGCTGTTCTTAGCCATCATGATCATCGCGTGTTTATGGATTGTGCGCCCATTCGTTCTCGGATTTGCGTGGGCAGGTACGGTCGTTGTCGCCACCTGGCCTCTGTTATTACGTCTGCAAAAACTGCTGTTCGGCCGGCGTTCTCTGGCCGTTCTGGTCATGACCCTGTTTCTTTTCCTGGTCTTTATCATTCCCATTGCGCTGCTGGTTAACAGCCTGGTGGACACCAGTGGACCGGTTATTCGCTCAATCACCAGCGGAGAGATGACGGCTCCCGATCTTGCGTGGCTGAACAGCATTCCGATCGTGGGCGCAAAGCTCTATGGCGGCTGGCACAGTCTGCTGGAGATGGGGGGCAGCGCGATTATGACCAAAGTGCGACCGTATGTCGGGACAACCACAACCTGGTTTATCGGGCAGGCGGCACACCTCGGGCGCTTTATGATGCACTGTACTTTGATGCTGCTCTTCAGCGCCCTGCTGTACTGGCGCGGCGAACAGGTGGCGTTGGGCGTTCGTCATTTTGCGACCCGTCTTGCCGGATCGCGCGGCGACGCGGCGGTCCTGCTGGCTGCGCAAGCCGTTCGCGCGGTTGCGCTGGGCGTGGTCGTGACCGCGCTGGTGCAGGCGGTGCTGGGCGGGATTGGGCTGGCGATCTCCGGCGTGCCGTATGCCACTATTTTAACCGTCATCATGATCCTCACCTGCCTGGTGCAGCTTGGGCCGTTGCTGGTGCTGGTCCCAAGTATTATCTGGCTTTACTGGAGCGGTGATACGACCTGGGGCACGGTGCTGCTGGTGTGGAGCTGCGTCGTCGGCACGATGGATAACGTCATTCGTCCTGTGCTGATTCGCATGGGCGCCGACCTGCCGTTGATTTTAATTCTGTCCGGCGTTATCGGCGGTTTGATTGCCTTTGGGATGATCGGTCTCTTTATCGGGCCGGTGCTGCTGGCCGTCACCTGGCGCCTGTTCTCCGCCTGGGTTCATGAGATCCCACCACCGGGAACGGACCCCGAGGTCATCCTCCACGACCTTGAGGAACTGGAAGGTAAAAACAAGCCGTAATGCATCTGCAGGCGGGGTCACCCGCCTGATACTTAAGTCCGACTAATCATTTTTATCATCTCTTACTGGTCCGACCCGCAATTCCGCACTCTGGCACTTCATCCCGCGCGCAAAATCTTCATAGTTTTTAAACTATTGAGACGAATCTGATCGACGCTAAATCTTCACATGCCTACTATTAGGACACGGTTATAAATCAACACCTTGATTTATAAGCATGGAAATCCCCTGAGTGAAACAACGAATTGCTGTGTGTAGTCTTTGCCCATCTCCCACGATGGGCTTTTTTTTAGGGTTTTTTCGGCCAACTGTGGGGGGTAAGCGGCGCAGATAACCACAATTAGCGCATGGCTTTCCTGGTTCAACCTGGGTTCCTGTGTCGTACTGAGGGCAGCACGTTAACCTGCTATTAGCTGAATAAACACTTTCGTTGCCAATATTTAATGGATCGATCGTTTAATTCAAAAATATAATCCCCAAACCTAAAGTATTCATTATCTAAATAATTGAAACACAAAGTCACCATGCTAATCTATATCCTTTCCCAGGGAGAGTGATATATGTGCAATGCTGCTGCAACAGAATGGAAGGAAACGAAGACTGGAGGGTTAAGACGGTTAAGATTAAGCGAGATTAATCTGGCCAGTTCTTTGTATGGCTTCAGTATTCGCTACCATCAAGTCTGGGTTCACCGGGGGAGTTATCTCCCCTTTAATCTTCAGGATAATTATACCGCCATGACTCCTGACGGGGAGATGTGGTTTCAGGAAGGTGTTTATCAGCACGACTTTTCTGCCGCTTCTATAAATATGCGCCACCTGTTCCTTCACGAAATGATGCACGTCTGGCAAAGACAACGTGGTATGTGGATAAAAACCCGGGGTGCATTTTCATGGGCTGCTGATTACAGCTATAGCTTAGACAAAGCCAGACTCACTGATTACTCCATGGAACAACAGGCCTGTATCGTAAGTGACTATTGGTTGCTGACTCATTACGGCTTCCGTCACACCAAGGCAAATCTTAAGTTCAGAGATTATCATCCCTCACTCCCCGAAAAGGAGTTGATCCCACTTTATAAAAAAATATTAAAAGGTTTTCCGTCATGAAACCATTATTAGCGGTGAGTCTATGTTTATTTCTGACAGGCTGTCCTTCGGGTAACAGAGCGATTTATGATCACCAGGGCTGGATAAGTGTCAATTCTGAAAGAATATGTTACAGCATAAATAAAAGCGAAGTATTAAGTTCATATTATCTGGAGTCGAATGAAGGGAACAAGCAAAATATTATATTAAGCTCAGGGTATCAATCTGTCGCACTTTCTTACCCCAACAGCTGTTTCAATATAACATTAAAAAGCGGGTATCAATATGAGGCGCTCTATATACTGGATGGCGTTAATTATCATTATTATTTTTTTATCGATAACAACTGGAACATAAAGAATTTAGGGGAGAAACCGTAAACGTTTTTACCTGCACATGCCTCTGCAGGAGAGGCATGCCTGTCACGTTACTCATATACGTGATAAATAATACGCCCGGCAAGCGTCGCGCCGCCGGGCAAATTATTTACTTTTTCAGCTCAGCCAGGCTCAGCCAGGTTTGCACGACGGTATCCGGGTTCAGAGACAAACTATCGATCCCCTCTTCCATCAGCCACGCGGCAAAGTCTTCATGGTCGGATGGACCCTGACCACAAATCCCGACATATTTGCCCTGTTTCTTCGCGGCGCGGATAGACATCGACAGTAGCGCTTTCACCGCTTCGTTGCGTTCATCAAACAGCTCAGAGACCACGCCGGAGTCACGGTCCAGACCCAGCGCCAGCTGCGTCATGTCGTTAGAACCGATAGAGAAGCCATCAAAGTGTTCCAGGAACTGTTCCGCCAGCAGCGCGTTGGACGGAATCTCACACATCATAATGATCTTCAGCCCGTTTTCACCGCGCTTCAGCCCCTGACGCGCCAGCTCGTCTACCACCGCTTTCGCTTGATCGACGGTTCGAACGAACGGGACCATAATTTCCACGTTCGTCAGGCCCATCTCGTTACGCACGCGTTTAACCGCATCACATTCGAGCGCAAAGCAGTCGCGGAAGCTGTCAGACACATAACGACCGGCCCCGCGGAAGCCCAGCATCGGGTTCTCTTCTTCGGGTTCGTAACGCTCGCCGCCCACCAGGTTGGCGTATTCGTTGGACTTGAAGTCCGACAGACGCACGATCACGCGTTTCGGATAAAACGCCGCGCCCAGGGTGGCAATCCCTTCGGTCAGACGCCCGACATAAAACTCTTTTGGTGAGTCGTAGCCTTTCATCATCTCGCGGATCTCGTTTTGCAGCGCAGGCTCCTGGTCGTCAAACTCCAGCAGCGCGCGCGGATGCACACCGATCATGCGGTTGATGATAAATTCCAGACGCGCCAGACCCACACCCTCATTAGGCAGACAGGCAAAGTCAAAGGCGCGGTCCGGGTTGCCAACGTTCATCATGATCTTCAGCGGCAGATCCGGCATGGTATCCACGCTGGAACTCTTCACGCTGAAGTCGAGAATATCGGCGTAAACATAACCGGTATCCCCTTCGGCGCAGGAGACCGTCACTTTTTCGTCGTCTTTCATGCGTTCGGTCGCATCACCACAGCCGACCACCGCCGGAATGCCCAGCTCGCGGGCGATGATCGCCGCGTGGCAGGTGCGGCCACCGCGGTTAGTGACAATCGCCGCCGCTTTTTTCATGATCGGTTCCCAGTCCGGGTCGGTCATGTCGGTCACCAGCACGTCGCCCGGCTGAATACGGTTCATCTCGCTGATGTCGTGGATCACTTTTACCGGACCCGCGCCAATGCGATGGCCGATGGCACGCCCTTCCGCAACAATTTTACCCTGCGCATGCAGCGTGTAGCGTTCCATGACCTGACCGCGGGAGCGAACGGTCTCCGGACGCGCCTGCACGATAAACAGTTTGCCGGTGTTGCCGTCTTTCGCCCATTCGATATCCATCGGGCGACCGTAATGTTTTTCAATCTGTACGGCCTGTTTGGCCAGCTCCTGCACGTCCGCATCCGTGAGCGAGAAACGATCGCGCTGCTCCTGCGGGACGTCTTCAATCTCAACCTGCTTGCCATGCTCCTGATTGGGAGCGTAGATCATGCGGATTTTTTTTGAACCCATCGTGCGACGCACGATAGAAGGACGGTTGGCTGCCAGCGTCGGTTTGTGAACGTAGAATTCGTCAGGGTTAACGGCCCCCTGCACCACCATTTCACCCAGACCCCAGGCGGAAGTGATAAACACGACCTGATCGAAACCGGATTCCGTATCAATGGAGAACATCACGCCGGACGCGCCGATATCAGAGCGCACCATCCGCTGCACGCCCGCTGAGAGCGCCACGCCGCGGTGGTCGTAGCCCTGATGCACGCGATAAGAGATGGCCCGGTCGTTGAACAGCGAAGCAAAGACGTGCTTCACCGCCACCAGCACCGCGTCATACCCTTGCACGTTGAGGAAGGTTTCCTGCTGACCGGCAAAAGAGGCATCCGGCATATCTTCTGCCGTGGCAGACGAGCGCACGGCGAATGACGCCTGGGCGTCGTCAGCGGAGAGCTGGTTATAAGCTTCATGAATGGCTTTTTCCAGCTCCGGCTGGAAAGGTGTGTCGATAATCCACTGGCGGATCTGCTTACCGGCTTTCGCAAGCTCAGTCACATCATCAATATCCGTTTTGTCCAGCAGGTCGTAAATGCGCTGGTTTACACCGCTCTGGTCTAAAAACAGGTTAAACGCGTCGGCGGTTGTGGCAAACCCGTTCGGGACGGAAACACCCATACCCGACAGATTTGTAATCATTTCACCCAGGGAGGCATTTTTGCCTCCAACTCTGTCTACATCATTCATGCCGAGTTGGTTATACCAAAGCACCAGCGGTGACGAGCCATTGTTGGACATCGAAACAATCCTTTTATAATATTTGAACGGAGTAAGTAACACCTGACTTCGTATTTATACTGGCATATTTATTCCCCGCAAAAAAACGGTGAATCGTGTAAGCACTTTTATTTTTCAACTTTTCGGATACTTTCCCACCATCGCCTAAGCCGATGATTCCTAAAGATTCATGCTAAAACCATGTGAATAAAGCGTCTATTTGAAAAATGAAATCCACTTTTCAGTAAAATTAAAAACACCATTTCATTTTTAATTCAGACAAGTTCTTTGCTGTGTAATTTACTTTTTTAATTTATGCTTTCAGACAATTACGTACGATATTCAGGGTGGATAAAATGGATAATGCTGTCGATCGCCACGTTTTTTATATTTCTGATGGTACGGCGATCACCGCCGAAGTGTTGGGCCATGCGGTGATGTCGCAATTTCCGGTGGCGATTAACAGCATCACGCTGCCGTTTGTCGAAAACGAAAGCCGCGCCAAGGCGGTAAAAGAGCAAATTGACGCGATTTATCAGCAAACCGGCATTCGTCCTCTGGTCTTCTACTCCATCGTGATCCCCGAAATTCGCACCATTATTCTGCAAAGTGAAGGCTTCTGTCAGGATATTGTCCAGGCGCTGGTCGCTCCGTTGCAGAGCGAGTTAAAGCTCGAACCCACTCCCGTTGCTCACCGTACTCATGGCCTGAATCCTGGCAATCTGGTGAAGTATGACGCGCGTATCGCCGCCATTGATTACACACTCGCCCACGACGATGGCATCTCGATGCGTAATCTCGACCAGGCGCAGGTCATTTTGTTGGGCGTCTCGCGCTGCGGCAAAACACCGACCAGTCTCTATCTCGCGCTTCAGTTTGGTATTCGCGCGGCAAACTACCCTTTCATTGCCGATGATATGGATAACCTGGTGCTGCCTGCGGCGCTGAAACCGCTGCAACATAAACTGTTTGGATTGACCATCAACCCTGAACGGCTTGCCGCTATTCGCGAAGAGCGTCGCGAGAACAGCCGCTATGCCTCAATGCGCCAGTGCCGAATGGAAGTGTCCGAAGTGGAAGCGCTGTACCGGAAAAACCAAATTCCATGGCTCAACAGCACCAACTATTCGGTTGAAGAGATTGCCACTAAAATTCTCGACATCATGGGACTGAATCGCCGCATGTACTAATATGCTAGTACAGCAATCGTATTTCAGTTATCATTGCTTCACTTTCGGGGCGGCATTGCCCCGAACTTGAAATCAGCAAGAATTGGTTTAAGGTGATGCCCATCACTTCCCGGTAGTCTGCCGATGAAGCAAAAAATTCTGAGACATTCCATGAATAAAACCGACGAACTCCGCACTGCGCGTATCGAAAGTCTGGTGACGCCCGCAGAGCTGGCCCAGCGGCACCCCGTTTCCGCCACCGTGGCAGAACATGTGACCGCCTCGCGCCGACGTATTGAAAAGATCCTCAACGGTGAAGATCGCCGTTTACTGGTTATTGTTGGCCCGTGCTCCATTCACGATCTGGATGCTGCGATGGACTATGCGCAGCGGCTTACCGTCCTGCGCGAAAAGCACCAGCATCGGCTTGAAATCGTGATGCGCACCTATTTTGAAAAACCGCGCACCGTTGTGGGATGGAAAGGACTCATTTCCGACCCCGATCTGAACGGCAGCTATCGTGTGAATCACGGTATAGAGCTGGCGCGCAAACTACTTTTGCAGGTCAATGAGCTGGGCGTGCCGACTGCCACCGAATTCCTCGATATGGTGACCGGCCAGTTTATCGCCGACCTGATCAGCTGGGGGGCCATTGGCGCACGCACCACGGAAAGCCAGATCCACCGTGAAATGGCCTCGGCGCTCTCCTGCCCGGTGGGCTTTAAAAACGGTACGGACGGTAATACGCGTATTGCGGTCGACGCTATCCGCGCATCGCGCGCCAGCCATATGTTCCTCTCGCCAGATAAAAATGGCCAGATGACCATTTACCAGACCAGCGGTAATCCGTACGGCCATATCATTATGCGTGGCGGCAAAAAACCGAACTACCACGCTGAAGATCTCGCCGCGGCGTGCGATACGTTGCAGGAGTTTGATCTGCCGGAGCATCTGGTGGTGGACTTCAGCCATGGCAACTGCCAGAAGCAGCATCGCCGTCAGCTGGAAGTGTGTGATGATATCTGCCAGCAAATTCGCAGCGGCTCAACCGCTGTCGCCGGGATAATGGCCGAAAGCTTCCTGAAAGAAGGTACGCAAAAAGTCGTCTCCGGACAGCAAATGACCTACGGCCAGTCTATTACCGACCCTTGCCTGGGCTGGGAAGACACCGAACTGTTGCTTGAAAAGCTCGCCTCTGCGGTGGATACCCGTTTCTGATCCTTCCCCCCGCCGCTCTGGCGGGGGTCTTGTTTTATCAGCCGCTACTTTTACCCGCCCTGGTATAAAAATTGATTCCGTCACAACTTTTTCACAAAAATGCTTGCTGTGAAATTTCACTTTGTTGATAATGATTATCATTGTTACATTGATTGTTATTTTTAAACACTATGTCACGTACCGATAACACAGCGGCAACGCTCGTAAAAGAACACACACAGCCAACCCCTCCCTCTGCGGAACGCCGGATCGACAGCAAAAGCCTGCTGGGCGACGAAGGCCGGGTGATTATCGAGCATGATGGCCAGCACTATCTTCTGCGCCAGACCCATGCCGGAAAACTGATTCTGACGAAATAAACAATACCGATACTATTCGCCAGCCACCCAGGTGACCCCCAGGCAGCCAGCGCTTTCGATTTTCTAATGGAGAGTTGCTATGCCATACCTGCATTCCGCGTCTTTGCGCCCGTCGCTGCTGGCGCTGTCAGTTGTCAGTGCCCTGTCGGGCAGCGCGTTTGCTGCCACAGAAGAGATGACGGTCACCGCCACGGGTAACGCCCGTAGCGCCTTTGAAGCCCCAATGATGGTCAGTGTGATCGACGCGACGTCCCCTGAAAAACAGACGGCCAGCTCCGCGGCCGATCTGCTGCGTGCGGTACCGGGGATCACGCTGGACGGCACCGGCCGTACCAACGGTCAGGACGTTAATTTACGCGGTTACGATCGCCGCGGCGTGCTGGTGCTCGTAGATGGCGTGCGTCAGGGGACGGATACCGGTCACCTGAACAGCACTTTCCTCGATCCCGCGCTGATTAAACGTATCGAAGTGGTGCGTGGCCCGTCTGCCCTGCTGTACGGCAGCGGGGCAATGGGTGGCGTGATTTCCTATGACACCGTCGACGCCAAAGATCTGCTTGATACGGGTAAAAATAGCGGCTTTCGCGTGTTCGGGACGGGAGCCACCGGCGATCACAGCATTGGCATGGGCGCCAGCGCCTTCGGTCGTACCGATACGCTGGATGGCCTGGTAGCCTGGTCCAGCCGCGATCGCGGTGATTTACGTCAAAGCAATGGCACCACTGCGCCAAACGATGAATCCATCAATAATATGCTGGCGAAAGGCAGCTGGAAAATCGACAGCGCGCAAACGCTGGGCGGCTCACTGCGCTATTACAACAATGCCGCGCAGGAGCCCAAAAACCCGCAATCCACCGATGCGGATGACAGCAGCAACCCCATGACCGACCGCTCTACCATTCAGCGTGACGCTCAGCTGACTTATCACATTGCTCCCGCGGGCAACGACTGGCTGAATGCCAGTACAAAACTCTACTGGTCCGAGGCGCGAATCAATGCGCAAAACGTGGACAGCACCGCCGAGTTCCGCAAGCAGACGACCAAAGGCGGAAAAGTTGAGAACCGTACCCGTCTGTTCAGCGACTCCTTCGCCTCTCATCTGCTGACCTACGGCGGTGAGTATTATCGTCAGGAGCAAAAGCCGGGAGGCTCCACCACCGGCTTCCCGGAAGCGAAGATCGATTTCAGCTCCGGCTGGCTGCAGGATGAGATCACCCTGCGCGATCTGCCGGTGACCCTGTTAGGGGGAACTCGCTATGACAACTATCGTGGCAGCAGCGATGGCTACGACGATGTGGATGCGGATAAGTGGTCATCCCGCGCGGGATTGACCGTTAACCCAACCGACTGGTTGATGCTGTTCGGCTCTTACGCCCAGGCGTTCCGTGCGCCGACGATGGGCGAGATGTACAACGATTCGAAGCACTTCTCCATCAGCAATTTCTACACTAACTATTGGACACCGAATCCGAATCTGCGTCCGGAAACCAACGAGACGCAGGAGTACGGCTTTGGCCTGCGCTTTGACGATATGTGGCTTGCCAACGATGAGCTGGAGTTTAAAGCCAGCTACTTTGACACCAAAGCGAAGGACTACATCTCCACGACCGTCGACTTTGCGGCTGCCACCACCATGTCCTATAACGTACCCAATGCCAAAATCTGGGGCTGGGACGTGATGGCGAAATACTCGGCGGACCTCTTCAGCCTGGATATGGCGTACAACCGCACCCGCGGCAAAGATACCGATACCGGCGAATACATCTCCAGCATTAACCCGGACACCGTCACCAGCAAACTGAATGTGCCGGTGGCGCAAAGCGGCTTCTCCGTGGGCTGGATCGGCACCTTTGTCGATCGCTCAACCCATATCAGCAGCGAGTACAGCAAGCAGCCGGGCTACGCGGTCAATGATTTCTACGTCAGCTATCAGGGCCAGGAACAGCTGAAAGGCGTCACCACCACGCTGGTGCTGGGCAACGCCTTTGACAAAGAGTACTGGTCACCGCAGGGCATCCCGCAGGATGGACGCAACGGAAAGATTTTCGTCAGTTATCAGTGGTAATCACCTTGCCCCGGCTCGCCGGGGCGCTTATCTGGAAGGAACAGTCAATGAATCACTACACACGCTGGATTGAGCTAAAAGAACAAAACCCTGGCAGCTATGCGCGTGACATCGCGGGTTTGATGGGCATCCGTGAAGCCGAACTGACCTTTGCCCGCGTGGGGCATGACGCGTGGCGATTGCACGGTGAGATCCGCGAAATCCTCGGCGCACTCGAAGCGGTAGGCGAAACCAAATGCATTTGCCGCAACGAATACGCGGTCCATGAGCAGGTCGGCAGCTTTACCAATCAGCATCTTAACGGCCACGCCGGGCTGGTCCTGAATCCGCGCGCGCTCGATCTGCGCCTGTTCCTCAATCAGTGGGCCAGCGCGTTCCACATCAGCGAAGCCACCGCCCGCGGCGAGCGTCAGAGCATTCAGTTCTTTGATCATCAGGGAGATGCGCTGCTGAAGGTCTACACCACCGACAATACCGATCTTTCAGCGTGGGGTGATGTTTTGACCCGCTTTATCTTTGCCGATAACCCGCCGCTGGAACTGAAAGCCGCGGAAGCTGTGGTGAACGCCGCGGAGGTTGATGCCCGGACGGTAGATAAAGAGTGGCGCGCGATGACCGACGTCCATCAGTTCTTTAGCCTGCTGAAGCGCCACAATCTGAGCCGTCAACAGGCCTTCCGCCTGGTGGGGGACGATCTGGCCTGCAAAGTAGACAACCGCGCGCTGACGCAACTGCTGGAGACCGCACATCAGGACGGCAACGAAATCATGATATTTGTGGGCAACCGCGGCTGCGTGCAGATCTTCACCGGTGCCGTGCAAAAACTGGTCCCGATGAAAGGCTGGCTGAACATCTTCAACCCGACCTTTACTCTGCATCTGCTGGAAGAGACCATCGCGGAGACCTGGGTCACGCGTAAACCGACCGCGGACGGGCACGTCACCAGCCTGGAGCTGTTTGCCGCTGACGGCACGCAAATCGCCCAGCTTTACGGCCAGCGTAGCGAAGGCCAGCCGGAACAAACCCAGTGGCGCGCACAGATCGACGCCCTGACGCCAAAAGGGCTGGCCGCATGAAAAAACTGCTGGTCCTGATGGCCGCGCTGCCGCTGACCGCGTTCGCTGCCGTACAGGAGAAAATTGTCACCCTGGGCGGTGATGTCACCGAGATTGTCTACGCCCTGGGCGCTGACGCTTCGCTTGTCGCGCGTGACAGCACCAGCCAGTGGCCGCAGCACGCCACCACGCTGCCGGACGTGGGCTATTTGCGACAGCTGAACGCCGAAGGGATTCTGGCGATGCGTCCAACGCTGGTGCTGGCCAGCGCGCAGGCACAACCGTCGCTGGCGCTTAAACAGGTCGAGCAGAGCCACGTCCGGGTCGTCACCGTGCCGGGCAGTAACGATCTCAGCGTCATTGACAAAAAGGTGCGGGTGATTGCTGAAGCGACACATCGCGTTGCGCAAGGCGAAGCGCTGCGCAAAACCTTGCGTCAGGCGCTGGCGGCTCTGCCGTCGACACCGCTCAACAAACGGGTGCTGTTTATTCTCAACCACGGCGGGATGACCGCTATGGCCGCCGGACAACAAACCGGGGCCGATGCGGCGATCCGCGCTGCCGGGTTACAAAACGCGATGCAGGGATTTACCCGCTATCAGCCGCTTTCGCAGGAAGGTGTGATGGCCAGCCAGCCGGATCTGGTGGTGATTTCTCAAGAGGGCGTCAAAGCGATGGGCGGCACAGAAAATCTGTGGCAGTTGCCAGGTCTGGCGCAAACGCCGGCGGGCAAAAACAAGCAGGCGTTGCTGATTGACGATATGGCGCTGCTTGGTTTTAGCGTGCGCACGCCGCAGGCGATTCAGGAATTACGCCATAAAGCGGAGCAACTGCCCTGATGCCCCGGCGTATCGCGGTGTCGCTGTGGATGCTGGCGTTACTGCTGGCGCTGATGACCTTTATGGCCACCGGTTTTGGCGCGTTGCGCCTGCCGGTAAATCTGCTGTGGAATGATTCTGACAACGCGCTGCGGCAAATCTGGCTCACTATCCGCCTGCCCCGGGTTCTGCTGGCGCTGGTGATTGGCGGCTCGCTGGCGCTGGCCGGTTGCGTGATGCAAGGGCTGTTTCGCAATCCGCTCGCCGACCCCGGTTTACTGGGGATCAGCAGCGGCGCGGCCTGTGCCGTGGCGCTGTGGGTGGTTTTGCCGTTCTCCCTGCCTGCGCTTCTTATGCTCTACGCGCCGATGCTGGCAGCATTTGTGGGCGCACTGGCCGCCACGCTGGTGATTTTTCTGCTTAGTCAGCAGCGCGACAGCTCTTTGTCACGTCTGCTGCTGGTGGGAATTGCTATCAACGCCCTGTGCGGCTCGGCGGTGGGCGTGATGTCGTGGATCAGCAATGATGCGCAGTTACGCCAGTTGTCGCTGTGGGGGATGGGCAGTCTGGGGGCCGCTCAGTGGTCAACGCTGCTGGCGGTGAGCTCGCTGATGCTGCCCACGGTGTTGATCATCTGGCGTCTGGCTGGCGCACTGAATCTGCTGCAGCTGGGCGATGAAGAGGCGCACTATCTCGGGGTGGATGTCCGCGTGGTCCAGCGTATCTTGCTGCTGTGCAGCGCGTTGCTGGTGGCCACTGCGGTGGCCGTCAGCGGCGTGATTGGTTTTATTGGCCTGGTGGTTCCGCATCTGATTCGCATGTGGCTTGGCCCGGACCATCGGGCGGTGATCCCGGGCTCAGTGCTGGTGGGAGCGTTGCTGCTGCTGATGGCCGATACCCTCGCCCGGACCGCCGTTGCGCCAGCGGAAATGCCGGTGGGCTTGCTGACCAGTCTTCTGGGTGCGCCGTGGTTTCTGTGGCTGATTTTCCATCGTGGAGGAGACCATGGCTGAACAATACCGGGCGGACGCACTGACGTTTCGCAGCGCAAATAAAACCGTGATACGCGATGTGTCGCTCACACTGGAACCGGGCGAACTGGTGGCGCTGATCGGCCCTAACGGCGCGGGAAAATCGACGCTGTTGCGTCTGCTGACCGGTTTTTTGCAACCGGCTGCGGGGCAGTGTCATCTCGGGGGAATACCGCTGGATGACTGGAGCACTCAGGCGCTCTCCCGCCGTCGTGCGGTGATGCGCCAGCAGACGCAGCTTGGTTTTGACTGGCCGGTTGAATCGGTTATCGGGATGGGTCGCGCGCCCTGGACGTCGCACCCGGAAGTCCAGGTCATTCATCAGGTGATGCAGGTGACGGGGTGTCTGCCGCTGGCGGGAAGGCACTATGCTGCGCTCTCTGGCGGGGAACAGCAGCGAGTCCAGTTGGCCCGCGCGCTGGCGCAGCTATGGTACGATGGCGCTCCTCGCGGCTGGCTGTTCCTTGACGAGCCGACATCCGCGCTGGATCTCTATCATCAGCAGCATCTCCTGCGGCTGATGAAAAGCTTAACGCTACAGGGGAATCTGCACGTCTGCGTCGTATTGCACGACCTTAACCTGGCGGCCCTGTGGGCGGATCGGATCGTGTTGCTGCACGAAGGCGAAATCGTCTCGCAAGGATCGCCTGAAGCCGTTCTACAGGCTGACGACCTGGCGCGCTGGTATGGCGCCCAGGTCCACGTTGGCCTGCATCCGGAAAACGCCACTCCACAGGTATTTCTGGCGCCTTAGCTTGAGCAGCTCACCTCAAGCTTTTTCCCCCACTCCGGCGGGCGGCTGACATAGTCATCGTCCCTGTCCGCAAACGGTGTGCTCAACGCATCGTGCAGGCGATGCAGTTCGCTGTAATCTCCAGTGTCGGCGGCGCTGATTGCGCGCTGCGCCAGCCAGTTGCGTAACACCATTGCCGGATTAACGGCTTTCATCTGCGCCTGACGGATATCGTCTTCTGTCCCTTCGCGTTGCAGACGCGCCCGGTAAAGCGCATACCAGCTGTCAAACGCCTGACGATCGATAAACTCATCGCGCAGCGCCGAAGCAGAGCTATGCTGTTCCGTCTGGCTCAGCATGCGGAACGTCCGGGTGTAGTCGCTGCCTTCACGGGCCATCAGCGCGAACAGGGCGTTCAGAATATCGTTGTCGCCCTTCTCTTGCGTCATCAGTCCCAGCTTGCGACGCATCAGCTTTCCGTACTGCTGCAACAGGATTTCCTGATAGCTATCCAGCGCGTCATTGAGGGCATCTACGGCAATAAAGGGCGATAATGCCTGCGCCAGACGCTGTAAATTCCACAGACCCACCGCAGGCTGATTTTCGAAACGGTAGCGCCCCTGATAATCCGAATGATTGCAGATGAACTCTGGCTGGTAGTCATCGAGAAAACCGTACGGACCGTAATCCATCGTCAGGCCCAGAATCGACATGTTATCGGTATTCATGACCCCATGCGCGAATCCCACCGTTTGCCAGCAGGCCATCAGCGACGCGGTGCGGCTCACCACATCCCGGAACCACAAAATGTACTTGTCAGCCTCGTCTTCCCACTGCGGCCAGTGATGGTGAATGACAAAATCCGCCAGTTGACGCACTTTTTCCGGCTCTCGCCGATAGTAGAAATGTTCAAAGTGGCCAAACCGAACGTGGCTTTGCGCGATACGCATCAGCATCGCCCCCTGCTCCACCGTTTCACGGGCGACCGGGGTATCGCTGGTCACTATGGATAGCGCTCGTGTGGTCGGGATCCCCAGCGCGTGCATCGCCTCTGAGGCAAGACTTTCGCGCAGCGTGGAGCGCAGAACGGCACGTCCGTCACCCATGCGTGAATACGGCGTTAGCCCTGCACCTTTCAGATGCCAGTCCATTGTCTGACCGTTGGCGAGTTGTTGTTCACCAAGCAGGATGCCGCGACCATCGCCAAGCTGACCGGCCCAGACGCCAAACTGATGGCCACTGTAGACCTGCGCCAGGGGCTGCATGCCGGGCAGCAGCGTTTCGCCGCCCCAGACGCCTGCCCCGCTGGCAGGCTGGAATAGCGACGGCGGAACGCCTAAATCGTTTGCCAGGCTCTCGTTATGCCAGATCAGGCGAGCGTTGTTCAGCGGTGTCGGTTTCAGTGCGGTATAAAAACCTGGCAGTTCATCGTGCCAGTGAGCAGTAAAAGACAGGGTCATAAGTCCTCCTGCTCTTAGTGTAGAGGGTTTACCGGCGGTTAAACACGGGTGAAGAGAAGGGTTATCGCTGAACGAGCGAAGTGACCTGTTCGGCCGCAACGGCCGCCCACAGATTGCCGGACATAGCGCCAAAACGGAAAGGCAGAACGCGACGCAACACCTCTTCGTCATCCACCCCCGCCACCATCACCGACTGAGTGTAAGGTGAGATCTGCGCGAGAATGGCGCGCATAAAGGGCTCAAAAGAGAACTCGACTACGCGCTGCTGGATAAACCCTTTATCCAGAATAATCCGGGTAAACAGGCCGTCAAAAACGGCTTTATTGGATGCTGCACCTGCCCCATAGTCGGCCAGAACCATCGGGAAATGGATCGCCATTCTCGCCAGCAGGGGATCGTCTTTTCCATTGTTAATACCGGGAAATGTCTCATTAACCGTAAACTCAAGAAAGGGATAACGTTCCAGTATTGAAAAAGCATGTCTGTCTGTTAAAAGGAAATCAACAATGGCAGGCGTAATATTTATCCATGCAATGAGATGATGCTGAACAAAAAAAAGTTTGCAGGTATCCAGCAATTCCAGTTTTTCTTTAAACAGGATTAACTCTTCTTCTGCGCTAAGGTGCGGCGTGACAAGTTCCGTGGGGATACGAACGTGGGTTCCCACTTCAACAAAGTTAGCGAGAATGTCTAAACCGATTAACTCCCCGGCGTCGTTTCTGGCAGGCAGTAATAACAGTTCAGATTGATAAGGATTATTAAGGGTGACAATCATCACGCCGGCCCCGCTTTTAAGATGATAAGTTGCATCCTGGAGCATTGGCTAAAACAATTCAACTTTATTGATTTTAATAAGATTAATTCCATTGGTCCCTTTTTTATTTTAAAGATTTATCCGTCAATCTAAAATAATCTTATCCTGGATAACCCACAATATCCAGTTTTTAGCTAAAACAGGTACTTAGCGAAATAATTAATGAGATGTTGATTAAACACTATCGGCTAACTTGAACGTCGCGCGGTTTTCTAAGGACCGCGCGATAAGGGAAACATACAAGGCCATCTAAATACGTCTGGCCTGCCAGAAGTTTTTGCGCCAGTAAACATTATCCAGAGAAGAGCGCATCACCCCGCGACTGGTCGAGGCGTGAATAAACTGGTTGTCCGTGTCGTAAATGCCCACGTGAAGACCGCTTTCACCCGAGCCCGTTTTAAAGAATACCAGGTCTCCCGGCAGTAAATCGTCTTTATCTATTTCAGTGCCAATTTTCGCCTGCGTGCGGGTATCACGCGGGAGTTGCAGATCAAACTTATCGCGAAAAGTCATCAGTACAAAACCAGAGCAATCGACACCTGTGCGGCTCATCCCACCATAGCGATAAGGTGTTCCGCGCCAGTTTCGTAACTGCTCGTTAAGATTGGCAATAACGGTTATTGAATCCGATAACCGCGGATTGGGTGGTGGCGCACGATGACTGCTGCATCCTGCAAGTAATAACATGCCCACAATCAGAAACCAGAATCGCATTTCCAGACGAATCCTCTGTTTTTTAGTTCTTTCCGTAATTTAGCCTGTGATTACGCCACCTTGCAAGAAACGCTTATTCCTGCGCGGTAGAAATCAGCATCCTGTGGCCTTCGATATCCAGCCGCCGGAATGGCATACCGTAAACGCTGGCCAGATTAGGCGGCGTCAGCACGCTGTCACGCGTGCCGCTGGCCACCAGTTTCCCTTTTGAAAGGAGCCATACGCGATGCGCGTGTCGCAGCGTGTGATTTAAATCATGGCTGCTCATCACCACCGCAATGCCTTTCGCACTGAGCTGGCTTAAGAGTTTGTCCACCGCAGCCTGCTGGGCGACATCGAGACTGCTCATCGGTTCGTCCAGTAATAACATACTCCCGTGAGGGTTTGTCGCAGGATGTATTTGCAGGATTGCTGCGGCAAGTCGCACCCTTTGCCACTCACCGCCGGAGAGCTGGCTGGCCTGGCGGGAGAGCTTATCCACCAGACCCAGCGCCCCGGCCACCTCTTCAAGCAACGTAGACTGCGTTTTATCATGCTGATGCAGCATCAGATAGTGCCAGACGGGCATGGCAAACGGCGGCACTTGCTGCTGCACAAGATAGCTGCGGCGGTGCGCGAGCGAAACGGGTGACCACGAGCGAAGAGAGTGCCCCTGCAGCGCGATCTCCCCCTCCCCCAACGTCAACCCCGCCATACGGGACAGCAGAGTGCTTTTGCCGGCCCCGTTTGGCCCGACGAGATGCACAATCTCGCCGCCGTTAATCGCTGCGGTTATCGGTTCCAGCCTGCCCTTTTCGGCAACCCCCGAAAGCTGCATCAGTTGATTCATTACTTCGCCAGCGCCAGCTTAATAGATTCCATGACGATAGGGTCTTCTGGTGTCATGTCCGGCGAAAAACGCTGCACAACCTGTCCGTCACGCCCAATCAGGAATTTTTCAAAGTTCCACAAAATATCGTCAGGATAAAGCGGTGCGCGCCCTTTGCTTGCCATACGCTCAAAGAATCCGCTGCCTTCCGGTGCGACGGCCGTCGGCGCAGCGGTGACCAGTTTTTCATACAGCGGGTGACGATTTTCGCCATTAACATCTATTTTGCTGAACAGCGGGAACGTTACGCCATAGGTTGTACTGCAAAAGGTTTTGATCTCATCTTCACTGCCGGGTTCCTGCCCGAGGAACTGATTGCACGGGAATCCGAGTACCACCAGCCCGTCTTTTTCCCAGGCCTTCTGGATATTCTCCAGCTGTTCATACTGCGGCGTCAGCCCACATTTCGATGCCACGTTAACAATCAACAAGACCTTGCCTTTATAGCCTTCCAGCGTGGTGTTTTCGCCATCAATGGTGGTGACGTTGGTATTCAGAATATCGTTCGGCATAGCTTCCCCTTAGATTGTCTTACGGATGAGCGGATCTTAACGTCCGGCCTTTAATAGTAGCCAGATAAACACAGGTGCGCCCAGCGTTGCCGTTACGACCCCGATGGGTAATTCAGCAGCACTCAGCGCCAGGCGGGCAATAATATCGGCGATCAGTAGCGTCATGGCGCCAGCGATGGCCGAGGCGGGCAGTAACGTTCGATGGTCAGTGATACCGGCCAGGCGCAGCATATGAGGAATAACCAGCCCGATAAAACCTATCGCTCCCGCTAATGCGACGCTGACGCCCACCATCCATCCGACGGCCAGTACCAGCAGATTGCGCCAAAAGCCAATCGGCAATCCCAGCTGCCGGGCAGAGGTTTCCCCTAGTGCCAGCATATTCAGGGGATTCGATTGACATGAGGCCCACAGAATGACCGGAATCAGCAGCACCATCAGCCAGCCCTGGCGCCAGTCTACACCGCCAAAACCCCCCATCATCCAGTACATCAGCTGGCGGAGATCGAACGACGTGGAGAAATAGACCGCCCAAGTCATCAGAGCGCTGCAGATAATGCCAAGCGCCACCCCGGCCAGCAGCAAACGGCTGGTGGACAAGTGACGTCTTGCAAAGCGCAGCAGGATCAGGGTGATCACCAACGCTCCTGCGATAGCGCTGAGGCTAATCCCCAGCCCAGAGAGCGAGCCTCCGCCGAACATGACTGCAGCGATAAGCCCCACGCCTGCACCATTCGATACGCCAAGCAAACCCGGCTCCGCCAGGGGGTTTTCAAACAGTGCCTGCATGATCGTGCCACACAGCGCCAGCGATGCGCCCACCAGTACGACCGCGACGGTACGCGGCAGGCGAATTTGCCAGACGAAGAGCTGACCTTGCTCGCTCAACCAGTTATCCGGACTAATCCACCGATCTCCCGCGCATAAACTCACCGCCACAGCGGCAGAGAGCAACAGCAAGAGCACCAGTAACCAGCGCAGATCGGAACGGTGTTGACGACGGGCAAAATCAAGCATGGGTTCTGTTTTCGAATGAGTGAGGTGATTGATTTTACGGTGGGTATGCAGGAGAGCAAAGAAAAAAGGCCGCGAATGCGGCCTTTTTAGTTAGTTCATATTACTCTGCTTTGGGCGTTGCGTTTTCGACACGGCTTTTTAACTTCTGGCCGGGTCTGAAGGTCACCACGCGGCGGGCTGTAATGGGAATATCTTCCCCCGTCTTCGGGTTACGGCCCGGACGTTGGTTTTTGTCTCGCAAATCAAAATTGCCAAAACCGGAGAGTTTTACCTGCTCACCGTTTTCCAGAGCACGACGAATCTCTTCGAAAAACAGCTCTACCAGTTCTTTGGCATCCCGTTTGCTAAGCCCAAGCTTCTCAAACAGATATTCTGACATTTCAGCTTTTGTAAGCGCCATAGGTTCAATCCCTCAATGAGGCCTGGAATCGCTCTTTTAATGCCTCTACACATCTGGCAACGGTAGCGGCAATCTCCTCTTCTTCGAGTGTACGGCTGGTATCCTGAAGGATAAGGCTAATAGCAAGACTCTTAGAACCTTCTGCTACGCCCTTGCCGCGGTACACGTCAAATAAGTTTACGCCAACTACCTGATTTACGCCAACTTTCTTACATTCGGCCAAAATATCTGCTGCGGGGACATTTTCAGCGACCACAACGGCGATATCGCGGCGGTTCGCCGGGAAGCGCGAAACGTCCTGAGCCTGAGGAACCACGCGGTCTGCGACCTTGTTCCACTCCAGCTCAAACACCATGGTACGGCCATTCAAGTCCAGTTTGCGTTCCAGCTCAGGATGAACAACACCAACGAAACCAACGCGTTCACCGTGTAAATAAATGGCCGCACACTGGCCCGGATGCAGGGCTGGAATGGCTTCTGCGCGGAATTCAATTTCAGATAATTTACCGGTCAGATCGAGAACAGACTCCAGATCGCCCTTCACATCGTAGAAATCAACGCTGTTTTTCGTCAGATCCCAGTGCTCTTCATAGCGATTGCCACAAATCGCGCCAGCCAACATCACATCCTGACGAATGCCCAGATTTGCCTGGGTATCCGGCACAAAACGCAGGCCGGTTTCAAAGATGCGCACGCGGCTCTGCTGACGGTTCTGATTATAGACGACAGTCCCGAGCAGGCCCGTCAACAGGGACAAGCGCATCGCGGACATTTCGCTGGAGATCGGGCTTGGCAGGATTAACGCTTCCTGGCCCGGATGGATCAACTGCTGCAGTTTCGGATCAACGAAGCTGTAGGTGATCACTTCCTGGTAGCCTTTATCATTGAGCATGGTTTTCACACGCTTCAAGGACAAATCGGCTTCGCGATGGGAGCCCATCACCAGGCCAGCCTGTACCGGCTCGTCAGGAATATTGTTGTAGCCGTAGACACGGGCAACTTCTTCCACCAGGTCTTCTTCGATTTCCATATCGAAACGCCAGCCTGGCGCAACGGCCTGCCACTGGTCCTGACCTTCCGTCACTTCGCAGCCCAGACGACGCAGAATGTCGCTCACCTGCGCATCGGCAATGTGATGGCCAATCAGGCGATCCAGTTTACTGCGACGCAGGGTGATAGTGGCGCGTTTTGGCAGCGTCGCTTCGTTGGTGATATCAATAACCGGACCCGCTTCGCCACCGCAGATGTCGATGAGCAAACGCGTAGCGCGCTCCATCGCTTTGTACTGCTGGGCAGGATCAACACCACGTTCATAGCGGTGCGATGCATCCGTGTGCAGACCATGACGACGCGCACGACCGGTGATAGACAGCGGGCTAAAGAAGGCACATTCCAGCAGTACGTTTTGCGTTTCGTCGTTGACGCCAGAGTGCTCGCCACCAAAGATGCCGGCCATGGCCAGCGCTTTCGTATGATCGGCAATCACCAGCGTATCGGTGCTCAGTTTTGCTTCGCTACCGTCCAGCAGCACCAGGGTTTCGCCCTCTTTCGCCATACGAACAACGATGCCGCCTTCGATACGATCTTTATCAAATGCATGCATCGGTTGACCCAGTTCCAGCAGAACGTAGTTGGTCACATCCACAACAGCATCAATAGAGCGAATACCGCAACGACGCAGTTTCTCTTTCATCCACAGCGGCGTAGACGCTTTTACGTTGATGCCTTTGACCACACGACCAAGATAGCGCGGGCAGGCATCAGCAGCGTCGACCTGAATCGGCAGCGTGTCGGCGATCGTTGCCGCAACGGCTGCGATTTCCGGCTCGTTCAGTTCGGTCTGGTTCAGCACCGCAACGTCGCGCGCCACGCCGATAATACCTAAGCAATCGGCGCGGTTTGGCGTCACGCTGATTTCGATGGTGTTGTCATCCAGATTCAGATACTGGCGGATATCGGTGCCGACAGGAGCATCAGCAGGCAGTTCGATAATGCCGTCATGATCGTCGGAAATACCCAGCTCGGAGAAAGAGCAGAGCATGCCTTCTGATGGCTCGCCGCGCAGTTTTGCTGCTTTGATTTTGAAATCACCCGGTAATACCGCACCCACCGTCGCCACTGCGACACGAAGGCCCTGACGGCAGTTTGGCGCACCGCAGACGATATCCAGCAGACGCTCGCCGCCAACGTTCACTTTTGTCACGCGCAGTTTGTCTGCATTAGGGTGCTGGCCGCACTCGACCACTTCACCGACAACAACACCGTTAAAGCGGCCTGCAACAGGCTCAACGCCGTCAACTTCCAGACCCGCCATGGTGATTTGGTTAGAGAGCGCTTCGCTGTCGAGAGACGTATTCACCCACTCGCGTAACCACAGTTCACTGAATTTCATTGTTCTGTCCTGCCCTTATTTAAACTGTTTGAGGAAACGCAGATCGTTTTCGAAGAACGCGCGCAAATCGGTAACGCCATAACGCAGCATCGTCAGACGCTCCATGCCCATTCCGAAGGCGAAGCCGGAGTAGACTTCCGGATCGATGCCAACGTTACGCAGAACATTCGGATGCACCATGCCGCAGCCAAGCACTTCCAGCCACTTGCCATTTTTACCCATGACATCGACTTCCGCTGAAGGCTCAGTGAACGGGAAATAGGACGGACGGAAACGAATCTGCAGATCTTCTTCAAAGAAGTTACGCAGGAAGTCGTGCAGAGTCCCCTTCAGGTTTGTGAAGCTGATGTTCTTATCGACAATCAGGCCTTCCATCTGATGGAACATCGGGGTGTGAGTCTGATCGTAGTCGTTACGATATACACGGCCCGGCGCAATGATGCGGATTGGCGGCTCTTGCTCTTTCATGGTACGGATCTGCACACCAGAAGTCTGAGTACGCAGCAGACGGGTAGCATCGAACCAGAAAGTGTCGTGGTCAGCGCGTGCCGGATGATGGCCAGGAATGTTCAGGGCGTCGAAGTTATGGTAATCATCTTCGATTTCCGGGCCAGTCGCCACGGTAAAGCCGAGCTCACCGAAGAAACTTTCAATGCGGTCAATCGTGCGCGTCACTGGGTGTAATCCACCGTTCTCAATGCGGCGACCCGGCAGGGAAACATCAATCGTCTCTTCTGCCAGGCGGGCGTTCAGCGCAGCGCTTTCCAGATCGGATTTACGCGCATTCAGTGCTTGCTGAACCTGCTCTTTGGCCTCATTGATGACTGCACCCGCTGCCGGACGCTCTTCTGGCGGCAGCTCACGCAAGGTGGTCATTTGGAGGGTCAAATGCCCTTTCTTGCCCAGATATTCGACGCGGACATTGTCTAACGCGGCAACATCTGACGCCTGGTTAATGGCAGCCGTTGCACTGGCAACCAGCTCTGCGAGATGTGACATGATTTTCCTCATTATGTGGCGATATTCATAAGCGGTAGAAACAAAAAAAGCCTCCATCAGGAGGCTTCTAGGCGCTGTTTTTCGTTTCGTCTTTCACGCGCTAGCCTCCCGGAATCAGGTGCTAAAGTAAAAGAAGAAGCGGAAAATAGCAGCATTCATGCTTGCGTTACCTTGTGTGGTCGATACCGTCAGACCTTATTGAAAAGGCTCACAGCGAAAAAGTCAATGTTTTGACTGAGTTATGCCCTAATCATTTGATCTTCAGGAAAGCGCTGAGAGCGTGAAGTAACACAGCCAGACCCGATGCAACCTGAATGATGAAGGGTATAAAGGAAAGAGGGAGCAAAGCTCCCTCTCTCAACTGGCTTATGCCAGTGCTGCTTTCGCTTTTTCGACCAGAGCGGTGAACGCTAATTTGTCGAATACTGCGATGTCAGCCAGGATCTTACGGTCGATTTCAACAGAGGCTTTTTTCAGGCCGTTGATGAATTTGCTGTAAGAAATACCGTTCTGACGTGCTGCTGCGTTGATACGCGCAATCCACAGTTGACGGAACTGACGCTTACGTTGACGACGGTCACGGTAAGCATACTGACCAGCTTTGATAACAGCCTGGAAGGCAACGCGGTATACGCGAGAACGCGCACCGTAGTAGCCTTTAGCTTGTTTCAAAATTTTCTTGTGACGTGCACGGGCAACTACACCACGTTTTACGCGAGCCATATGTGCTCTCCTGTATCTATTCTAATTAAAAAAAGTTAAAAAAACGTTAACGACTTATGCGTACGGCAGGCACGCGATGACCAGACCCAGATCGCCTTTGGAAACCATGGCTTTCGGACGCAGGTGACGTTTACGCTTGGTAGCTTTTTTAGTCAGAATGTGACGCAGGTTAGCGTGCTTGTGCTTAAAACCACCTTTACCGGTTTTTTTGAAGCGCTTAGCAGCACCGCGTACGGTCTTAATTTTTGGCATTTTAATAACTTCCACTTCGCATTGTTAATAAACGAAACGTAGGCGAACAAAACCTGCGAAGCCCTGAGGCTCCACAGGAATTGCTACTTGAAGGCCTTACTGTTTCTTCTTAGGAGCGAGCACCATGATCATCTGGCGGCCTTCGATCTTCGATGGGAAGGATTCGACCACTGCCAGTTCACTCAGATCGTCACGGACGCGATTAAGCACTTCCATACCGATCTGCTGGTGAGCCATCTCACGACCGCGGAAACGCAGTGTGATCTTAGCTTTATCACCCTCTTCCAGAAAGCGTACCAGGCTGCGGAGTTTTACCTGGTAATCGCCATCGTCGGTGCCAGGTCGGAATTTAATTTCCTTAACCTGAATAACTTTTTGCTTTTTCTTCTGTTCCTTAGAAGACTTGCTTTTTTCATAGAGGAACTTGCCGTAATCCATGATACGACAAACTGGCGGCTCGGCGTTAGGGCTGATTTCGACCAAGTCTACTCCGGATTCTTCAGCTTTTTCCAGAGCTTCTCTCAGACTCACAATACCAAGCTGCTCGCCTTCCAGACCTGTTAAGCGAACTTCTTGCGCGCGAATTTCGCCATTAATACGATTCGGGCGCGCCGTTTGAACTCGTTTTCCGCCTTTAATACCTTATTCCTCCAGTTGTTGAAGACTGCGGCTGCGAATCTCTTGTCGCAGCTTCTCAATCACTTCACTTACGTCCAGGCTCCCCAGGTCTTTACCACGGCGGGTGCGAACGGCAACTTTGCCTGCTTCCACCTCTTTATCACCACAGACCAACATATACGGGACACGACGTAAAGTGTGCTCGCGGATTTTAAAGCCAATCTTCTCATTTCTCAAGTCCGCTTTTACGCGAATGCCCGCATTTTGTAGTTTCTGCGTCAATTCTTTAACGTAATCAGCCTGAGAATCGGTAATGTTCATCACCACTACCTGCACCGGCGCAAGCCAGGTTGGGAAGAAGCCTGCAAATTCTTCGGTCAGAATGCCGATAAAGCGTTCGATTGACCCAAGAATCGCACGGTGAATCATCACCGGTACCTGACGCTCGTTGTCTTCGCCCACATAAGAGGCGCTTAAACGTTGCGGCAGAGAGAAGTCCAGCTGTACTGTTCCGCACTGCCATGCGCGATCGAGGCAGTCATACAGAGTAAATTCAATTTTCGGACCGTAGAATGCGCCTTCACCCAGCTGATACTCAAACGGGATGTTGTTTTCTTCCAGCGCAACTGCCAGATCCGCCTCAGCACGATCCCAGGTCTCGTCACTGCCGATACGTTTTTCCGGACGAGTTGAGAGTTTGACGACGATCTTCTCGAAGCCAAAGGTGCTATACATATCGTAGACCATACGAATACAGGCGTTCACTTCATCACGCACCTGATCTTCTGTACAGAAAATGTGGGCGTCATCCTGAGTGAAGCCACGAACGCGCATCAGGCCGTGCAGTGCGCCTGACGGTTCATTACGATGGCAGCTACCAAACTCAGCCATACGCAGCGGCAGGTCACGGTAAGATTTCAGACCCTGGTTAAAGATCTGTACGTGTCCTGGGCAGTTCATCGGCTTGATGCAATATTCACGGTTCTCAGAAGAGGTGGTGAACATCGCGTCTTTGTAGTTGTCCCAGTGGCCTGTTTTTTCCCACAGGACACGGTCCATCATGAACGGGCCCTTCACTTCCTGATACTGGTATTCTTTCAGCTTGGAGCGCACGAAAGTTTCCAGTTCACGGAAGATGGTCCAACCATCGTTATGCCAGAATACCATACCTGGCGCTTCTTCCTGCATATGGTACAGGTCGAGTTGCTTACCGATTTTACGGTGGTCGCGTTTCGCGGCCTCTTCCAGACGCTGCAGGTAAGCACTCAGGGCTTTTTTATCGGCCCATGCGGTACCATAAATACGCTGCAACATTTTGTTGTTGCTGTCGCCGCGCCAGTAGGCGCCTGCGATCTTCATCAGCTTAAAGTGATGACAGAAACGCATATTCGGCACGTGCGGTCCACGGCACATGTCGACGTATTCTTCGTGATGATACAAGCCGGGCTTGTCATCATGCGCGATGTTTTCATCAAGGATAGAGACTTTGTAGCTCTCGCCACGCTTCACGAAGGTTTCACGCGCTTCGTGCCAGCTGACTTTTTTCTTGATGACATCGTAGTTAGTCTCGGCGAGCTCGTGCATACGTTTTTCGAGCGCGTCGATATCTTCCTGGGTCAGGGTGTGGTCAAGGTCAACGTCGTAATAGAAGCCGTTGTCGATAACCGGGCCGATCGCCATTTTGGTATTAGGCCACAGCTGTTTGATGGCATGACCTAACAGGTGCGCACAAGAGTGACGAATGATCTCAAGACCTTCTTCATTCTTCGCGGTGATGATGGACAGCTGTGCGTCGTTTTCAATCAGATCAGAAGCATCAACCAGTTCACCATTTACACGGCCAGCGATGGTGGCTTTTGCAAGGCCAGGACCAATGTCCAGAGCCACATCCATCGGGCTAACGGCGCGGTCATAATGGCGTTGGCTGCCATCAGGAAGAGTAATTACAGGCATTTTATATCCTTATTTGCAGTGATGCCCCACACATAAGAGCATATACAAAGAAAATAATCGTGTTTTGACAATAGATTGCAACGCCATCTGACCAACAATCGTCAAATTGGCATGCCATCTGGTACTCAACCGAATCAGACAAATGCTGATTTACGATCGGTCCGGTGATGGTAACACTAACAAAAGGGTGAATGCACCCTCTGCGACCAGATAGATGTATCTACTACTTTTGCATGAACTTGATAGCGTTTCACATTGTGTGCTCGCAATCCCGTTTTGGTGAGCTACGCTTGAAAGGGTCCTTATAGCCGAAGGGGCGTACTATGAATGTTTCCAGCAGAACCGTCGTGATCCTGAATCTTGTTTCAGCAGCTGCGTTGGTGATGATTCTTGCCGAAAAGTTTCACTGGTTCTAATACCGTTAGGGTTACACCGGATAACTGCTTTTGGTAGACTCATTCTATCAACATGCGAGGGAACGGTTTATGCCATCAAAACGCTTTACACAAAAACACTGGAAGATGGTGGTGGTGTTATTAGCCATCTGTGGCGCAATGCTTTTATTACGCTGGGCAGCCATGATATGGGGCTAAGCGTTTGTTAAATTTTAACGCGCTAATATCTAATGTGTTTGTAAACTCTGGGCTCAAATCTATTTTTTTATTGCGATCTACAGAAATACGCGAATCCTGAAATAACTTTACAGCATTATATAAATGCAAAAAACCGGTACTTCAGAATCCGGTTTTTTTACACACGACGCGTGTCGTCGCTAATGACATCAGACTAGTCTGCAGTGCGATCAGGACCATTCACCTGCAACCAATTTATGCACATCAAAAGCGTCATTCATGGACTGCCCGGTAGACTGTGAGCCTGGGGCAATATTAGAACCCGCTTCAACATCAGAAGCGTGGGTAATACCGATTTGAGTCGTGGTATCACTGGCAGGTTGATTAACTTGATCGGCAGCAAATGCACCAAATGAAAGTGCAGAAAGCACCAATGCTGCTGCAGTAGTTTTGATTTTATTCATAATCTTTTTTCTCTATCTGAATTAATGCAGAACAACTTAAGGCAAATATCTGCCTGTACTGATAGTGTAGATCTGGATCACACTTTTGCATAGTCAATTTATTTATCAAAAAGTGTCAAATAAATTGATTATTAATAACTGAAGGGAATTATGAAGAAATTATGGAGAAATCGGCTACATGATTAAATTAAAACGCTGTTCAATATTTAATAGCACTGTTTGCTAAAAATAAAAACGGGCCGATAATATTTCGGCCCGAGGATATTACATTTTATAGCCTAAAGAAACCGTGGTTCTGCGGTCGGTATGTTCCGGTGCGGATGCCGGTGGCTCCGAGTTCCAGGTCACGTTATAAGCGACTTTCAGACCAAAGTGTTCATTGATGGCCACGTTCAACGCCGTCTCGGAGTTCAGTGTCGTATCATCAGCACCAAATACGGAGACGCCCTGAGTGAATTTTGCGTTGTCGGTGAATTGCCAGGCGTAGGTGCCGGACGCATAACCTAACGGTTGAGTTTTGGTCTCATCATTAGTGTACTCGTCATAACGCACACCAGGACCGAATTCAAAACGTAAGCTGTGGACTGGCCCGTTCAGGAACTGACGACCATAACCTGCTGTAAACACGTCACGCTGACGATAGCCGTTGTAGCGGTCAGTTAACCAGCTTGCCTGGCCAAAGATGTAATCAAAATCCGTCATGTTGTAACGGCTACGTCCACCCACTGCATACTTCTCAGAAGATCGCTCGTCGTTAGATGACGTGTTGCTGGCATTACCCCACAGCGACCAGGCAGTGGTATTACCGTACCAGGTCATGGTGGTATCAGCAGTCAGAGAGGAACTTTTGGTATTACCTGATTGCGCCAGATAGCCCGCGTTAAGGTTACCTTCAAAGGGTTTCTGCGCAGTGGAAGGGTCATCCATGACAGTAAAAACGGTATCGTCAGCGGCTGCATACATCGAGGCAAACACGCCACCCGCCAGCATCATTGCAGCGGGTACTGTCTTCAAGAGCTTCATTTATAAAGGAGTCCGTACAACAAAAAAAGAGACCATCACGGTCTCGGAAACTTTCTTGAGGATCAATGACAAGGCATCCATAGAAAGGTAACAAATTATAAAAAGCCTCATATAACATAGCAATGATTTCTTATTTCATTTTTTGAATAAGAACGATCTTAATTCATTATTTCATGCATAATAAAAAAACACGCACCACATAAACAATTATATTTAAAATCATACTGTTATTTACTTTCCCTTCTGGTCTTTTGTGCCATGCTTAGCAGAGCCCATACTAAAAGGAGGTCATAATGGTACAGATTTATACGTTAACGCTCTCCCCTTCCCTCGACAGCGCCACGCTTACACCTCAGATCTATCCCGAAGGTAAACTGCGTTGCAGCGCTCCGGTTTTTGAACCCGGCGGCGGTGGCATTAACGTCGCGCGCGCCATTACCCATCTTGGCGGTAAAGCCACCGCGATATTCCCGGCGGGAGGCGCTACGGGTGAACATTTAATCGCCCTGCTGGCTGATGAACGCGTGGCGGTTGATACGGTGAAGGCGAAAGACTGGACGCGCCAGAATCTGCACGTCCATGTCGAGTCCAGTGGTGAGCAGTACCGCTTCGTGATGCCTGGCGCCATGCTGGATGATGATGAGTTTCGCCAGCTGGAAGAAAAAGTCTTATTGGTTGAAAGCGGCTCACTGCTGGTCATTAGCGGTAGCCTGCCCCCGGGCGTGAAAACCGAAAAGCTCACGCAATTAATCCGTGCCGCTCAGGATAAGGGCCTGCGTTGTATTGTGGACAGCTCTGGTGAGGCGCTGACAGCGGCCCTTTCCTCCGGCGATCTGGAGCTCATCAAGCCGAACCAAAAAGAGCTAAGTGCGCTGGTCAATCGCCCCCTGACGCAACCAGATGATGTTCGTACTGCGGCGCAAGAGCTGGTCCGCAGCGGGAAAACACGTCGCGTTGTCGTTTCGCTTGGTCCGCAAGGTGCGCTGGCCGTTGATGAATCCGGTTTCGTTCAGGTGGTTCCTCCGCCAATGAAAAGCCAGAGCACCGTGGGCGCGGGTGACAGTATGGTCGGAGCGATGACCTTAAAACTGGCACAGGGCGCATCACTTTTAGAGATGACGCAACATGGTGTTGCTGCCGGTAGCGCTGCCACCATCAATCAGGGCACGCGATTGTGCTCGCTCGAAGATACGCAGAAAATCGTCAATTATCTCACCCAGCGTTGATTTGCCCCTTCCCCTGCCGGGGGAAGGACTTTCAAAGTCGCCAAACTGGCGCAATCGACTATGCTAAAAAAACTTTCATGATAACAACGAGGTGAAATATGAGCAGTGGTGACATCACTCGCTACGTGACAACCATCAAGATCCACGAAGATTCGCTGACCGAACTCAACGAGATCACTAATCATCTCACTCGCGGCGGATTCTTACTGACGCTTACCGACGATGAAGGCAACGTTCACGATCTGGGTACTAACACTTTTGGCTTGATCAGCGCCCTTAGCGTTGAGGAGGTCAAAGCGCTCGCCAGCGGCCTGGTTGAAAGCGCGACGGGCAAAAAAGCAGAGATAAATGTGAGTACCTGGGAAGAGTGGCAAAAAAGAGAACAATAAGTGCCCTGTATGAATCCAGACGACTCAGTTGTGCGGTAGCGCGTTTTTTTAACGACGGTAATGCGCTAACGTTATGATCTGGCGGACAACATGGGAGAGTCATCATGTGGCAGGCTATCAGTCATCTTTTGAACGAGCAACTGGGCGACGGTGAAATAGAACTGCGTAATGAGCTGCCGGGCGGAGAGATCCACGCCGCATGGCATGTGCGCTTTGCAGGACGTGATTTCTTCGTGAAATGTGATGAGCGAGAGCTGCTCCCTATTTTCACCGCCGAAGCCGATCAGCTGGAATTATTATCGCGCAGCAAAACCGTCTCGGTGCCGCAGGTATGGGCGCTAGGCAGCGATCGTGACTACAGCTTCCTGGTGATGGATTATCTCCCTGCCCGTCCGCTGGACGCGCACAACGCCTTTTTATTAGGCCAGCAAATTGCGCGTCTGCATCAGTGGAGCGATCAACCTCAGTTTGGCCTTGATTTTGATAACGATCTCTCCACTACGCCTCAACCTAACGCCTGGCAGCGACGCTGGTCAACCTTCTTTGCGGAGCAGCGCATCGGCTGGCAGCTGGAGCTTGCCGCGGAAAAAGGGCTGGCGTTTGGTAATATCGACGCCATCGTAGAGCACGTCCAGCAGCGCCTGTCCTCTCACCAGCCGCAGCCATCCTTGCTGCATGGCGATTTGTGGTCAGATAACTGTGCGTTGGGTCCGAACGGTCCTTACATTTTTGATCCCGCCTGCTACTGGGGTGACAGAGAGTGTGACCTGGCCATGCTCCCGCTGCATCCTGAACAACCGCCGCAAATCTATGACGGATATCAGTCCGTTTCGCCCCTGCCATCAGGCTTCCTTGAACGGCAACCTGTTTACCAGCTTTATACATTGTTGAACCGGGCAATTTTGTTCGGAGGCGAGCATCTGGTTAATGCGCAACGGGCACTGGAGCGGTTATTAGCCGTATAGTTGTGGCAACAGGTAGAACAGACGGGTGGCCTGAGCCACCCGTTTTGCATTACAGGAAGCCGAGTAATGAGAAGAAGAAGTACCCACACACAATCACAATGACCGGCAGGACATACAGCGGGAAAATTTGCAGGAAAATGGTGTGATGAGGCACGACAATGCGTGATTCAATCTGTTCGCGGGTGAGCCCTTCCGCCCCCTTCGCTTTCTCCAGAATAAGCTGGTCTTCAACTCCT
This sequence comes from Enterobacteriaceae bacterium RIT714, assembly GCA_009668015.1. Taxonomy (GTDB): domain Bacteria; phylum Pseudomonadota; class Gammaproteobacteria; order Enterobacterales; family Enterobacteriaceae; genus Enterobacter. The sequence continues at coordinate 177,746 of WJYB01000001.1, read as the reverse complement.
TCTCGCAGGAAGCGCGTTTGACGGCTCATGCGCGCCCCCGAAGCCTGCAGGGCCAACGCGATAAAGATCAGCGCAAAGATAATCCAGAACGCGATGTTCAGGCTTTGGTGAAAATCGGGCGTTGGCGAGTTGTACCAGAAGAAGTTCAGGAATGGCGTATTAAAGCGCATCATCTCGATCATGACATGAGCAAAATCCAGCATCACGGCGTTGATACCGGCCTGTTTTTCGCTGCGCTCATACATGAACTTCAGTACAGAAATCAGAGTAGAAATGATCGCAGGAATAAAAATTACCCATCCGGCAATACGTTTTAGCACTGCTATGCGTCCAGCTTGTTGATACGTCATCAGTTCCCCTTCAAAAAGACGCGTTCTTTGATTCTGAGTTTACCTTCTGGGCGTGAATTTCGCCCGATCTTTAAAGGTGATATGGTAAATTGCACCTTACACTTAGCCTCACCTTCTGCTGTATCACTGTAAAAGGAGATGTCGTCATGTCGACCCCGCGCCAAATTGTTGCTGCTATTTTCGATATGGATGGATTACTGATCGATTCCGAACCGCTCTGGGATCGTGCTGAACTGGATGTCATGGCAAGCCTGGGGGTGGATATCAGCCGTCGTGGCGAACTTCCCGATACGCTTGGGTTGCGCATTGATATGGTTGTCGAACTGTGGTTCGCCCACCAGCCGTGGAACGGCCCGAGCCGGGAAGAAGTGACTGATCGGATTATCAGCCGGGCCATTAGCCTCGTTGAAGAGACACGTCCACTGCTGCCGGGTGCGCGCGAGGCGATTGCGCTGTGCAAAGCTCAGGGTCTCAAAGTAGGTCTGGCATCCGCTTCGCCGCTACACATGCTGGAGAAAGTGCTGGAGATGTTTGAACTGCGTGACAGCTTCGACGCTCTTGCTTCTGCAGAAAAACTGCCGTACAGCAAGCCACATCCGCAGGTTTATATGGATTGTGCTGCCCGTCTTGGCGTTGACCCACTGGCCTGTGTCGCGCTGGAAGATTCAGTCAATGGCATGATCGCATCGAAAGCTGCCCGCATGCGCTCAATCGTCGTCCCAGCCGAAGAAGGTCAACACGATCCGCGCTTTGCGCTGGCCAACGTCAAACTCGCGTCGCTTACAGAGCTGACCCCATCCCATCTGTTTGGCGAATAGTGTCGCACTTCGGGCAACGTTCTGTTGCCCGAAAACATGACCGTTGTAATATTTTTAAAACATCATTTCATTTTTATTTGTATTTCCCTCAGACCCCTTCTATCCTTACCTTCAGAACGACAATAACCCTACACTCTGAGGTATATATGATACTGGACGCCTTCAAACTTTCGGGAAAAGTGGCCATCGTGACCGGCTGTGATACGGGTCTGGGCCAGGGGATGACGCTGGGACTGGCACAGGCGGGATGCGATATCGTAGGCGTTAACCGAAAAATCCCGGAAGAGACGGCCGCCAGGGTCAACGCGCTGGGCAGACGTTTTATCGCTATTCAGGCCGATCTCAGCAAACAAGACGCCATTGAGAGCATTGTGACAAAAGCCGTCACGGAAATGGGACGCGTGGATATTCTGGTGAATAACGCCGGGACGATCCGTCGGGAAGATGCTCTGTCATTCAGTGAGAAAAACTGGGATGACGTAATGAATCTGAACCTGAAGTCGGTCTTTTTCCTCTCTCAGGCCGTGGCGCGTCAGTTTGTCGCGCAAGGAAGCGGCGGCAAAATTATCAATATTGCCTCTATGCTCTCTTTCCAGGGCGGGATCCGCGTGCCGTCATATACCGCGTCTAAAAGCGGAGTGCTGGGGATCACTCGCCTGCTGGCAAATGAGTGGGCCACTCATGGAATTAACGTCAACGCGATTGCACCCGGGTATATGGCAACAGACAATACGCAGGAGCTTCGCGATGACGAACAGCGCAGCAAAGAGATCCTCGATCGTATCCCTGCGGCACGCTGGGGTCGGCCAGAGGATCTGCAGGGTCCGGTCGTTTTCCTGGCCTCATCCGCGTCTGATTACATCAATGGTTATACGCTGGCCGTCGATGGGGGCTGGCTGGCGCGTTAACGCAAGTTTGTGACAAAGAGTTACACCGTAACCTCTTCCGCCTACTGTATAAAAACCCTATACTGTATGAATTGACAGTTTGACGGGTTTTATCATGACGGCGGAAGGCCATCTCCTTTTTTCTATTGCCTGCGCAGTGTTTGCCAAAAACGCTGAGCTAACCCCTGTACTGGCGCAGGGTGACTGGTGGCATATTATTCCTTCGGCTGTCCTTACCTGTCTGTTACCGGATATCGACCATCCCAGGTCGTTTCTTGGTCAACGCCTGAAGTGGATCGCCAAACCCATCGCCCGTGCCTTTGGTCACCGCGGATTTACCCACAGCTTTCTCGCCGTTTTTATTCTGCTCACCTTCTTTTATCTTAAGATCCCGGAGAGCTGGATTGTGCCCGCAGATGCCATTCAGGGGATGGTGCTGGGCTATTTAAGCCACATTCTGGCGGATATGCTGACACCCGCAGGCGTTCCATTGCTGTGGCCCTGCCGCTGGCGATTCCGTTTCCCGATTCTGGCCCCCCAAAAAGGCAACCAGCTGGAGCGCGTATTATGCATGGCCCTCTTCGCTTATGCCGTCTGGATGCCACAAACGTTGCCCGAAAATGGTGCAGTTCGCTGGTCATCACAGATGATCAATTCGCTGCAATTTCAGTTCAATCGGTTTATTCATCACCAGATTGAACAATAAACAAACGGAATAATGACATTCGTCATAATCCATTCCATTTGGATATAAGCGCGACATCACACTTCTGCTAACCTTGCGCCAACAGGATCGGAATATACCGGTCAGATAATAAATCAGGAGAACGGGGATGAATTTTCCACTAATTGCGAACATCGTGGTGTTCGTTGTCTTGCTATTGCTGCTGGCGCAGACGCGTCATAAGCAGTGGAGTCTGGCGAAGAAGGTTCTCGTCGGCTTAGGTATGGGTGTGGTATTTGGTCTGGCGCTGCAGGCTATTTACGGCTCTGATAACCCGGTGTTAAAAGAATCCATTCAGTGGTTTAACGTGGTCGGTAACGGCTACGTGCAACTGCTGCAAATGATTGTAATGCCGCTGGTCTTCGCTTCCATTCTGAGCGCAGTGGCCCGTCTGCACAACGCTTCCCAGTTGGGTAAAATCAGCTTCCTGACCATTGGCACTTTGCTGTTCACCACGCTGATTTCCGCGCTGGTCGGTGTGCTGGTCACTAATCTGTTTGGCCTGACCGCCGAAGGTCTGGTACAAGGGACTGCCGAAACGGCACGCCTGACCGCGATTGAGACCAACTACGCAGGTAAAGTGGCCGATTTAAGCGTGCCTCAGCTGCTGCTCTCCTTCGTTCCCAAGAACCCGTTCGCTGACCTGACGGGCGCGAGCCCTACCTCTATCATCAGCGTGGTTATCTTTGCCGCTTTCCTGGGTGTTGCTGCCCTGAAACTGCTGAAAGACGATGCGCCAAAAGGCCAGCGCGTATTGACCGCTATTGACACGCTGCAAAGCTGGGTGATGAAGCTGGTGCGTCTGGTTATGCAGCTGACGCCTTACGGCGTTCTGGCTCTGATGACCAAAGTGGTGGCAGGCTCTAATCTGCAGGACATCATCAAGCTCGGAAGCTTTGTTATCGCTTCCTACCTGGGCCTCGGCATCATGTTTGTCGTTCACGGCATTCTGTTGGGTGTGAACGGCATCAGCCCGCTGAAATACTTCCGTAAAGTCTGGCCGGTACTGACGTTCGCGTTCACCAGCCGTTCCAGCGCCGCGTCTATTCCGCTGAATGTGGAAGCGCAAACTCGCCGTCTGGGCGTACCGGAATCCATCGCCAGTTTCTCAGCCTCTTTCGGCGCGACCATCGGTCAGAACGGTTGTGCGGGTCTGTACCCGGCGATGCTGGCAGTGATGGTTGCACCTACGGTCGGTATTAACCCGCTGGACCCGGTCTGGATTGCCACCCTGGTCGGTATCGTCACCGTGAGCTCCGCAGGTGTTGCGGGTGTGGGCGGCGGTGCGACCTTCGCGGCGCTGATTGTTCTGCCGGCGATGGGACTGCCCGTCACGCTGGTGGCCCTTCTTATCTCGGTTGAACCGTTGATCGACATGGGTCGTACTGCGCTGAATGTGAGTGGTTCCATGACGGCGGGTACATTGACCAGCCAGTGGTTGAAGCAGACTGACAAAGAGATTCTTGATAGCGAAGAGAACGCCGAACTGGCGCATCGTTAATCAGGCGAAAATAAAAAAGCCCTCAGAGTCATTCTGAGGGCTTTTGCTTATCCGGGTTACAGAAAATTCAGTTTGATCGTCGCCAGAGTATCCACTTTGCCGGATGTCACCTGCGGTGCTGTCGGAAAATAACGCGCCGACAGAGGGATCTCTCCCTGATTATTAATCAGCGGGAGTCCATCGAGTGAAATCGGCGAGCCGAATACAACAGGGTTATTTTGATAAAGCAGCTGAACGCCCACGCCGGTCGCCTGATCCACACCGTCTTTATTGCGCAGTACTCCATTCCCCGCTTTATCCATCGCACCATACAGCGTCATTTCGATGTGCGTCGCCGAACCCATGCAAGCAAAGGTGATGGGCATCGGTGTCGCTGGCATCTGAGATGCCGATTTCACTGCACTGCTACTGACCGTCGCCAGGGTAAATGCCGCATTCGTTGTCGTGAAATGGCAATACCCCGCGGGAGGTGTGACAGCGAGCGTATAATCAACATTCACTACCTGCTGAGTGATGGAGTGGGTGAATGAGAATAACGAAGGGTTTTGATAGCTGATGCGACCCGACGTAGAGATCGCCCCTGTTTTGACCAGCTCAGTTTTGATAAATACGTTATCACTCGTCAGTTCAGATATTTCTTTTAAGCCGTATTGCTGGGTAAATGGCAACGGCATCAGCGAAGTATGATTGCCTTTTTTACCTATCACGACAGAAAGGCGGATCCCGATTCCTGGAACCGTGGTGGGATAGACATGATCGCCCGTCATACTGCCCGTCATATTGCCTTTAATAACAAGCTGATCCTGCGATTGCACTGGCGTACAGACAATATCTTGTTTCCGGTGCGCCAGTTTTGTCAGCGAGGAGCGTTTGACATAAAGGGTGTCACCGACATTGGCTTGCAGAGGATCTTTCTGCAGCGAGCCGTCCAGCGAGATGGATAGCGTTGACTGATTTTGCAAATCACATGCTGAGACCCACGACGGAATCGCTACGCAAGCAGTTGCAAAGAAAAGCGTTACCGTAGAAAAAATACGCATCTTATTCATCCCCACATGATAATGTCATCATGGTAATAGGCAACTTACCTTCAATTTTTGGTAATTTATAACCAGCCTTACATTGATGGCTATCGCTGATATCCACCAGTATTTCACCTTCATCAGCGGCCCCGGAAATAAATAGCTCACCGCGATCGCCGATAAAGAACATCCTGTCGCTACCAACTAAGTATGCCTGAGTACCAAACGGAATGACGTCGCCCTTATAATTAAGAGTGAACAGGACTTTTCGTCCAATATTGACAGGGAATTTAGCTAATACAACAGCATCTTTGGTTGGAATAACCTCCGCCGAAATATTTTCGAATGACATATTCTGCCCCACACTGTCAGGGTCAATCTGAACGGTATTGGTGTTATAAGGCGTTACATCCGGAACGATCGTATATCCACGCCAGTCGGTATAAACGCCAAGGTTATTACTGATCCCAACATGACTCGCACCCGGTGCGCTGACTAATGCGATAGCACCGTCGGAATATTGCCCCGCCGTTAAACCATGCCGATGGAGAATTAATTGCCCGGTCATTCCATAAGTGAATTGTTTTTGCTGATCGTCCTGGTTATAGCCCAACTGCGCTTCACCGTACTGTCCTTTATATGTCGCCCCCGCACTCGCATTTTTGGTGTCATCTTCATGCTTTTGAACATTGTAACCCATTTGCGTATTGTACGTGAACGCGGGTGAATGCATGATATTCCCGCTAAAGCCCACGGTCTGGTTACTATTACCTTTTAAATCATTGGTGATCATCGTTGTCGCATTTGTGGTCGAGGTATGATCAAATACCGACAGCGGCAGGGAGAAATTGAAGAGCAACTGCTTATCACGCGTCACCTTACCTTCTTCATCCTGGTTCTGATTCAAACCGAAAGTGACGGAGGCATTCAACATCCACAGCGGACTGTTTATTCCCACCTGATACATTTTCGAACTGGCACTGTTTTGATAGTCCGTTTTATTCAGCGACACGAAAATGCTTTGCGTATCCGTAATGGCCTGATTCAGCGATAATGATAACTGCTGTTTTTTAACCTGCTGATTATCGTCTGCCTTAGCGTAGTTATCCGCGAAGGAAGTATAGTTTTTGCTGTATTTATCAAGACTAATATTAATGTCACTATTTGTCTTATCCAGATGGTTTTGATATTTAAGATGAGTGACGGTCCCTTCACGCTTTTCTGCGTTCATCGCAAGCGTTGACTTTTCTTTTGCCATATCCAGCGACATTGCGCCCAGGAAGCCTAAATCCAGACCCAGCCCCAGATCGTAGCTTTGGTAAGCATTGCTCTTCTGCAATCCGCTGAGTAGCGTCAGGTTGTAGGGCAGACCGTAAGCGATAACCGCCTGTAGCACTTCAGGCTCACTGTCATCCAGGTCTGCTTCAGAGTATTTCCCGACTGAGAGAGCGTATTTTAACGCCCCCTTACGCTGCAGTATCGGCATCGAGGCAAAAGACTGGCTGAAGTGCGTCTCGCTGCCGTCCGCCTCTTTCACCGTGATATCTAATATCCCGCCGTTTGAAACGGGGGCTAAATCGTTAATGGCAAATGGACCAGGCGCCACGTTGGTTTGATAAATAATATTGTTATTTTGGCGGATGATTACCGTAGCATTACTCTTCGCAATCCCGCGAACTACAGGGGCGAACCCGTTAATACTGCCAGGGATCATATCGGTATCAGAGCTAATCTGAACCCCTCGCAGACGAATACTGTCGAACAGATCCCCGGTGGTATAGGCATCCCCCATCACCAGTTCACCTTTAATCGCCGGAATAGCGCGTTCAACATAGGTGCTGGTGTTGTCCCATTCAGTGCCGGTATCGCTACTTTGCGTGAATGTGGACAAATTACGTAAACGCCACGCGCCGAGATTTATGCCGTTTTTCAAATTTACATAGTTATCAGAACTGCCAGAACTCTCATCCTGACTTTGCAGGGTCTGAGATCCTGACGCCTGATAACCAACCAACAGCGCAGGGATACCGTCATCCCAAAGTGCTACGGGTATTTCATCTTTTAAAAGGGCATGCAACGTCGTTTGCGGGAAAGAAAGGGATAATTTCTTGGTTAAGAAATCAAAAGAAGACTGCGCAACAGGCACTGCTTCCGTCAACAGTACGCAACTGCGCTCGTCTTTTTCCGGATTAATATGGACATCAGCAGCTGAAGGATCGATACCAATTTTGGCATACATCGCCATTGGTAGGCACGGTACCAACGCGTCATCCTTCAAACTAAATTGAATATCCTCTGTACTAAATTTTTTGCCGTTCACATCAACATAGACGTGATATGTCCCCTCTTTTTTCTCATTCGCTATAACGGATTTGAGATCGCCAATTTCAGGCGCGCCGTCCACGGGCTGCAAGAGCCCGGGGTCAAAATACGCTTCCCCGTAAGCCGACGAAATAGAAAGCATCACACACAGTGAAATTGCACTACGTACAAAGCGCGGGGAATTCCTTTTCCGAGAGTGGGCAATTGGCATAAACGAATTACAACGTAACGGTCTTCTCAGCTGACGTCACTGAGAATTCATTAACGCCACTCCAGCTCACTTTGACACCAGATTTAGCGGATTTAACGGGATAGGTTTTGCTGCCATGAGGCGCGACAACGGTGTTATTATCCTCAACGGATACTTTTACTTGCTCATCATTAATTTTTATTTTGTTCAGCACAACGTAGTAAGCCGAATCATTTTTGACGGTAACCGTATTATTAGCATCTTTCTGCCATTTTAATTCCGCAATCGCATCCGTCGCATTGCCCGGGAGATTTTCAGGGCGATAGAAAAGTTTAATACGTGTCAGTACCGCAACCATCACTTTGGTTTTGATTTTCTTCTCACCGTCGGTCATTGCTGGAATAGCTTTAACGTCCAGCCATACCAAACTTTCGCGATCGGTTGGCAAACCCTGTCCGGCATACATCACTTGCACGACAGCTTCGCTCTTATTGGCCATATGGAAAAGCGGCGGCGAAACGATAAAAGGCAGTTTTGCGGTATGCTCTAATTCAGGATTACCCACCGCATCCACCCACGACTGGACAAGATATTCTCTGTCTTCATTATTTTTAACAGTAATATTAACGTCCTGATTTTTGGCACTGTAATACAGACGGTTGGCAGAAAGCTGTACTGTCGCCTGGGAGGCAAAGCTCATCGCAACCATTGAAAAAATAGTGGCGGAAATGAATCGATTTAATTTCATTGATCTATCTCGAAGAAAAAATGGCTGGCTTTTTAGCCAGCCATTTTGTATTTAAAAAATAATTACAGGAAGTTCACTTTAATGCTGGTAGAAGTCGTGATCGCACCCGCCACAAGTGGGGTAGCATCGCTAATTTTTACTGGGCCGATAATTAATGGAATGTGTACGTAACCATCATTCGATACGTCATGTGACCGTGTAGCATTACCGGCACCGTTCGGAGCCAGCACGAAGTGTGTATTCGTACCAGGAATGATATCCCAAATCGCCACGCCTACACCCTGCGCGCTACCTGCTGCGTCATCGATGGCCAGCAGCTGGTTGTTGCCTACTGCTGGTGTTCCCATAACGGTCAGAGAGACGGTCTGGTCAGTAGGACATTTGGATAATTGAACATCATAAAGCGCAGTAGCTTCATTTTTGATTGTATATTCGTTCTCAAGAGTACCAATTTCACGCATTTCGACGTTATCGAAGCTCACGGATGAAGGTGCATCAACCTCACAAGAGAGCTCATTCACAACCTGAGCGGTAATGGTCACATCTTGAGGTGCTGGTTGCTCGGCATAGCTCATGCCGACAACGCCGGAGAATGCCATAGCCATAGACATAGCCAGAATTTTCTTATTCATATTTAATCCCTTAATTTTTAATCTGAGCGAAAGCGGTTGTTAGAGGAAAGTCACTTTGATCTGTGCGGTGGTGCTGACATTGCCTGGTGTCACAGCGGTAGCAGAATCCCCTTTCGCTAATCCGAAGTCTAATTTAGCCATCGCACCTGAGAATTTCAGAGCATCGCCGCCCACCGCAACCTGCGCGCCGTCAGCATGGTTCCACACTGCAACACCCACGTTGCCAGCCGGGCTTTCCGATGCGGTGTTAGCGAGAATAGTGGAATCGCCCGCTGCGCCCACGCCCAGTACATTAACTTCAGCGTCTGGAACCGAGCAATCGCCACTACCACTACCATCACTACCAATGACAATCTGCAAAGTGCGAACACCGGTTGACCACGGAGCCTGATCGGCCGTTTTGATATCGGCAACCAGAAGTGTGCCCAGATCCAACGTATTTGTATTCAACATAACTTTGCATGCATCAGCGGTAATATTGCCGCTAATGGTCAGTGGCATCAGATTGGGGTTATCATCAGCGTTAGCCATAGAAGAAGCCATTGCACTTGCTGCCACTAAAGATGCAAGCGCCATTTTTTTAAAAAACATTTTGCTCATTTTATATCCCTTTTTGTTAGAATAAATCTCAAACCCTATCAACACCATGTTAATAGAATTTGAGATTTATATGTCCTTGGTGATAACTGCATATACTAAATATGCTAATTCAAGTAAGAAAATCAACGAGACCTCCCTTTTCTTATTAGTAGAATACCGCGGTTGGCAACCTTACACAGCATCGCGATCGTCTCATTTTAGACCGCATGTCGGGAGCGCAATAAATTCACGTTCTGTCATGTATTAAAAAGTAGAATATCAATCCAAAACAAGTGGTTAAAAATGTTTTCCTATAAAAACATCTTCGAGAAACATTCACCTTCCAAATAAAACACAATAAATTAACGCTTACGAAAACGTAAATGATTGCAATTCATATTATTTATTTTAACAGAGGTATTTCAGCGACTACAGGCACAGGTATCATCAGCAGCAATTACACAGAGGGGTAATAAACATAAATTACTGAAGTTTAAATATACGCGCTTTATTTCACAGATTAATAATAGCAAACGTTATCCCTGTATTTTAGGAGAAAGGTGTTCATGTAAATGATAATCAGAAGAGTAAATGATTCACGACCACAATATCCGCTCACGGAAATTTGAAAAGGCATAATCGCTGTGCGCAGAGGAACCCGCTGCAATCACCTCTCTACGGTGTAAAACAGCAAGTGCATCGGGTAGTTTTAATAGATGCAGCATAAATGGCCATCATTACATCACCTTAGTGAATGCGTTACGCAAACAGGTACAGAAATGATGCTGATGGCGCCATTCGCGCCGTACGGCTTGCCCTCCCCCGTGCCTGTCTTGATTGCATTAATCCTGAATATCTTCATCCTGGCGGATTTGCGCCGCCCAGCGCTGAGCGGATTCCGGAACACTAAAAACCGGAGAGCGGCGGAAATGTTCTCCTATCAAAACAAACGCCACGTATTTTCCACGTAACTGCCAGACATCGCGAAAGCCGTCCACTTTCAGGGCGTGGTCGGGCGGCGCGGGCTCCACGCGAGGCACGTAGCTAATGACAGGACGGTTTTGTTGACGAAATGGTTTCATAAGCGACTGGTTCACTAAGGCAAATTCTGGAAACAGGAAATTCCTATGATAGCCGATCCCTGCCCCACGCGTCGCGCTCAGGATGCGATAAACCCCGGCCCTTTCGTCGACAGGCCGAAAACTCTCAGTTTTCAGCCACAAAATGACAATGTTCTATAGTTAATGGGGCTTTTAACCCTAACCATCCTGTTCTGGCAATAAAAACTGGAGACGCGTGCAATGTCGCATCAAAAAGATAAACCCGACAACCACCATCAGTCGCCGATTCATGGCGACGAAGAATCAAAACCTGGTATGGATTCACTGGCCCCCGAAGACGGCTCTCATCGTCCTGCGGCTGCCCCGTCAGCTCCCGGCGAGCAACCGACCGCGCCTGGCAGTCTTAAATCGCCCGATACCGGAAATGAAAAGCTGAAGTCGCTGGACGCTTTTCGCAAGGGCAGCGAAGATTTTGCGCTCACCACTAATCAAGGGGTGCGCATCGCCGATGACCAGAATTCGCTTCGCGCAGGTAGCCGCGGCCCGACGCTGCTGGAAGATTTCATTCTGCGAGAAAAGATCACCCACTTTGACCACGAGCGTATCCCTGAGCGCATCGTTCACGCCCGAGGCTCAGCCGCCCATGGCTATTTTCAGCCGTACAAAAGTTTAAGCGACATCACGAAGGCTGATTTCCTTTCCGATCCCGATAAGATCACGCCGGTATTTGTGCGCTTCTCTACCGTACAGGGTGGCGCGGGTTCGGCCGACACGGTGCGCGATATTCGTGGTTTTGCGACCAAGTTTTACACCGAGGAAGGCATTTTTGATCTCGTCGGCAATAACACGCCGGTGTTTTTTATTCAGGACGCGCATAAGTTTCCTGACTTTGTCCATGCGGTCAAACCGGAACCGCACTGGGCTATTCCGCAGGGGCAAAGCGCCCACGATACCTTCTGGGACTACGTCTCGCTCCAGCCCGAAACGCTGCATAACGTGATATGGGCCATGTCCGACCGCGGAATACCGCGCAGTCTGCGCACGATGGAGGGGTTCGGCATTCATACCTTCCGCCTGATCAACGCCGACGGAAAAGCGACATTTGTGCGCTTCCACTGGAAGCCGGTCGCCGGGAAAGCGTCAATGGTATGGGATGAAGCGCAAAAACTGACCGGTCGCGACCCCGACTTCCACCGTCGCGAACTGTGGGAATCCATTGAGGCGGGTGATTTCCCGGAATATGAGCTGGGGCTACAGCTGATCCCGGAAGAGGACGAATTCAAATTTGACTTCGACCTGCTGGACCCGACCAAACTCATCCCTGAAGAGCTGGTTCCGGTGCAACTGGTTGGCAAAATGGTGCTCAACCGTAATCCGGATAACTTCTTTGCCGAAAATGAACAGGTGGCGTTCCATCCCGGCCATATTGTACCCGGGCTGGATTTCACCAATGATCCGCTGCTGCAGGGACGCCTGTTCTCTTATACCGATACGCAAATCAGTCGTCTCGGCGGTCCCAACTTCCACGAAATTCCGATTAATCGCCCGACCTGCCCGTACCATAATTTCCAGCGCGACGGGATGCATCGCCAGGATATCGACACCAATCCGGCCAATTATGAGCCGAATTCGATCAACGATAACTGGCCGCGCGAAACCCCTCCAGGGCCAAAGCGTGGCGGATTTGAGTCTTATCAGGAGCGTGTGGAAGGAACCAAAATCCGCGAGCGCAGCCCATCATTTGGTGAATATTATGCGCATCCACGTCTGTTCTGGCTAAGCCAGACGCCAGTCGAGCAGCAGCATATTATTGGCGCTTTCAGCTTTGAGTTGAGCAAAGTCGTGAGAACCTATATTCGTGAACGGGTTGTCGATCAGCTGGCACATATTGATATCCAGCTGGCCCAGAGCGTTGCGGATAATTTGGGTATCACCCTGACTGACGAGCAGCGCAATATCGCACCGCCGAAAGAGGTCAATGGACTGAAAAAAGACGCTTCACTCAGCCTGTATGCCGTGCCCGGCGGGTCGATTAAAGGGCGTGTGGTGGCGGTGCTACTGAACGATAACACCCGCTCCAGCGATGTGCTGGCGATCCTGAAAGCGCTGAAAGCGAAAGGGGTTCACGCAAAACTGCTTTACTCCCGGATGGGGGAAGTCACGACGGATGACGGCTCCACGCTGCCAGTTGCGGGGACGTTTGCCGGGGCTCCGTCTCTGACCGTAGACGCGGTGATTGTGCCTTGCGGTGACATCAAGAGTCTGCTGGGGAATGGCGATGCCGCTTATTACCTCCTTGAGGCCTACAAGCATCTGAAACCTGTCGCATTAGCAGGAGACGCCCGCCAGTTCAAATCGCTGCTGAAAGTGGCCGATAAAGGCGAAGAAGGTATTGTGGAAGGCGATGCGGCTAACAGTAAGTTTATGAATCAGCTGTTCGATCTGCTTGCTGCCCACCGGGTGTGGTCAAGAAGCAGTAAAATCGCCAGTATTCCGGCGTAAAACGATCGCCGGGAAATCCTTCCCGGCGATCTTTCACATCACAAATCGTTGAACCTTCCCAAACGATAACCGCGCTCGGCAATCGCATATTTGAGCGAGGGAGACGTCAGCACATCCAGCTCTGCCAGCCGCGGCCAACAATACGCGCTTTTACGTACCGTGTTGTCGACGAATGCCGGGTGAGCCATCACTTCCAGCGAACGCTCTCCGCGCTGCGCCGACTCATCGAGCACCTTTAAAAACAGCGCTTCGCTGATCTCGTCTCCATAGAATTCACTACTGAATCCTTGCGTTGTCGGGGCAGAACTCAGGGTCAGGTCGTGTGCGGCTTGCACCTGTCGGTCCACGCGCATCCCTGCCCCTTTACGTGCCGCAAACTCGGCCACCAGCGGGAAAATCGCCGGGATCATATGGACGTGATGATGGCTGTCAAGGTGCGTCGGTTCGCGTCCAAAAATGTCGACAAAACGGTTAAACTGACAGTCCAGCTCGCGCGCAATCTCTTCAAGCGGCAGCGCATCCTGCTCCGCCATCTGCCAAATCCACTTACCCAGTTGCCCGTCTCGCGTCAGCCCTGGCATAGGAGAGAGCGGCATTCCGAGGGTTAACACAAAGTGCATTCCCACGCCGAGTTCTGGCAAGTCGCGGCTTAAAGCCGCGGCATGCTCCACCGCATCCCCATTAACCAGCGCGGTTGTCGAGGTCACCACGCCACGACGGCAGGCTTCCACAATGCCGTAATTTTGCCCTTTCGACAGGCCAAAATCATCGGCATTCACGATCAGCAGTTTTTCCATTTCTGTCCCTCTCAGCGATGCTCGCGTTTGAGTTTCTCAGCCGTCGCCGCAAAATGAGGCAACCATTTTTCATGAGCCAGGATCATCTCTTTCGCCAGCACTTCGGCGTCGCGATCGGAATGCACCAGTGGGCTAAGATTAAGGGCCAACAGCACGTCGTTCAACTCACCGCTCAGCGCCGCCTGGCTTGCCGCCACTTCAAATCCTTTAATGGTATGGATAAGCCCCATCACTTTCTCATCGAAATGAGTGATACGCGGGTGGGGTTGCGCACCGTCACGCCCGAGAATACAGGTCATCTCAACCGCCCAGTCTGCCGGGATGTTATCAATGTGACCATGATGCGGCACATTCACATAGTGCTCAGCCTGTTTGTCATTGTAGATAGCGTTGATCACTTCGCATGCAGCATCGGAATAGTATGCCCCGCCGCGCTGCTCAAGCTCTTTCGGCTTAACGTTAAGGTTCGGATCTTTATACAAATCAAAGAGCTGTTTTTCAACTTTTTGCACCACTTGCGCACGGGCGCCGCCTTTGTAGTACTCACCCATTTCAATAGCCAGCATCTCTTTCTGCTTGAAGTAGTAAAGCAAATAAGAACATGGCAGAAGATTCAGGGAACGAATCAGCCCTTCGCTGAACGGCAGATCGAAGATATTTTTCACCGATGCGGCGGTCAGACGACCGGAAGCCACGCCATCCAGCAGTTCCGCAAAACGTGATTCGCCATTGACCAGCACATCTTTGATAAAGACCATGTGGTTGAGGCCAAACAGGTCGATAGAGAGATCGTCGCTGTCGGACAACGCCAGCACATCGCGGATAAACATTTTCATGCCAATCGGAATATTACAAACCCCAATAAAGCGCTTGAATCCGGTATGACGATAAACGGCCTCTGTCACCATGCCGGCCGGGTTGGTGAAGTTAATCACCCAGGCCTGCGGGCAGATCTCTTCGACATCTTTGATGATGTCAAAAATCACCGGAATGGTACGCAACCCCTTGAACAATCCGCCAGCGCCATTGGTCTCCTGACCCAGATAGCCGTGGCTTAGCGGGATGCGCTCATCCAGTTCACGCGCTTTAAGTTGCCCGACGCGCAGTTGAGTGGTGACAAAATCGGCATCTTTTAGCGCCTGACGACGATCCAGCGTTTTATGTACGGTTAACGGCACACCCGCTTTTTTCACCATCCGCTGACACAGCTCGAAAATAATATCGAGTTTCTCCTGCCCTTCTTCCACATCCACCAGCCATAATTCGCTAACCGGCAGTTCATGATAACGTTTCAGAAAACCTTCGAGCAATTCCGGGGTATAGCTGCTGCCGCCGCCAATCGTTACGACTTTTAATTTCTTTTGCATAATATCTCCCTTAGCGTATCAGGTTAACCGCCTGCAAAGTATAGCGTGGCATTCCCGCTATTTTGGGCAAGCGTTTAAGTCAATATTTCTGGCGAGTTAACTCGCCGCGAATAAATTAATTATTCATTACCGTCAAATTCTTACGGTAGCTATTTGGCGTAAATGAAGTGAATTTTTTAAATGTTTTAATAAACAGGCTTGGACTACTGTATCCCGACTCGTAGGCAATATCGGTGACCGAATAGTTGGTGATTTCCAGCTGTTTTTTAGCGAAATTAATGCGGATACCGTTAATGATTTGCACCGGTGTTTTTTGATAATAACGCTGAGTGGCGCGGGTAAGATATTCCTGCGATTTCCCCGACAGCGCGATCATATTTTCCAGCGCATTATCGCCAAACTGATGTTTATCATGCATTAATTCCACGGTCGTACGCAGCCATTGCGGAATATCATCCATCACCTGCTGCTCATCACGATGATGGCGCAGGCGGTTCATCACATAAAAGGTGACCGTTTCAATAAACTCATCAAACTCGCTGTCGCGGAAATTGAGTGAGGCGACAACCGTTTCGATCCAGGTCAGGAACTCATTCTTGATGCGATACACCTGCGACGCCACAAAGCAGAAGGGCACCAGCGGTAAGTAGTGCTTTTCGAAGAAACGCCTGCTCACGCCGACGTTGAGAATGCGCGTGGCACCAAATTCATAAAAGCTCTGGTGGTACGATCCCATGGGCAGAAAGACAAAGTCGCCGCGTTCCAGCAACACTCTTTTCCCGTTGATCTCCTGATAGTAGCGACCGGTCAGAACAATCGTGAACTCGTAGTAATCATGCTGATGCAAGCCGCTAACGCTTTCCGTTTTGTTGTAGATAACCACGTGAAAATTCTTGCCGTTAAACAGTTGCTGCTCAAGTGCGGTTTTAATTTCCATCGTGTTTACCTCCTGCGGCCTGACTTAATGCATTTTCTCGTGAAGCTCGATAAGCTCTGCGACCAACTCGCGCGCCAGCATCGACGTCATCAAATGATCCTGGGCGTGGACCAATACCAGGCTGACTTTCATCTTACCTTCACCCTGGTCGCCTTCGATAAGCTTAGTTTGTACCAGGTGTGCTTCATTCAGCGCCGTGCGCGATTGATCCATCATGCGTTTTGCGGCAGCAAAATCGCCCTGCTTGGCCTGTTTAAGAGCGGCGTACGCCAGACTACGCGCTTGTCCGGAGTTAATGATAAGCCCCATCACCACTTCTTCCAGATCGTTTTCGAGCGCTTCTTCTGCCACGATGGTATCCAAATCAAACATCTTACGTCTCCTTTTACAGGCGCGGGTTTCCCCGCGCCAGCTTATCTTAGAATTTCAGTGCAAGGGCGATCTCTTCTTCGCTCTCTTCTTCATCAATGGTGGTCTGTGCCTTGTTCGCGATAGCCACGAACGGCATATACAGCAGGGTTGCAATACCTAAGTTGAATATCGCCAGCAGGAAGGCTGCCACGCTACCGTTGGTGTTGAAGAAGGCTCCCAGACCGGCCGGCATCGTCCACGGCGCGATGTTGGTGATCGGCGGGATAATCCCTAAGTAATACGCCGTCAGGGTAATCGCGGCCAGCAGCGGCTGAATCACAATGAACGGGATAAACAGCACCGGGTTCATGATGATCGGCAGACCAAACAGAATCGGCTCGTTAATCTGGAAAATACCTGACGGCAGCGCCAGCTTGGCAACCTGACGATGGTCAGCGCGGCGAGAGGTAATAAAGATGGCAATGATCAGACCCAGCGTCGCCCCGGTACCGCCCAGGAAGATGTACGAATCGAGCATCGGCTTCGCCCACACGTGGAAGGTTTTACCTGCCGCCAGCGCCGCATCAACCGAACCATACTGCTGATACAGCTGGACGTTTTCCAGCGCCCATGGCGTCATAATACCGCTGTCCAGCGCGGCCAGCGCCAGCGAACCGTGAACACCGAAGAACCACAGCAGCGAGGTGAAAATCACATACGCCCAACCTACCACGCCACCCATCGACGCCAGCGGCGTAGAAATAGTGTCCATAATGATCTGGTGGAAGTTAGTGCCCCAGTGTGACAGTGCCCAGGCGATAATCCCCATAATGGAAAGGATAATAAATCCAGGGATTAACGCAGAAAACGAACGCGACACCGACTCCGGCACGCTATCCGGTAAACGGATAACCCAGTTACGACGAACAATAAAGGTGAACAATTCCGCAACGACCAGTCCGATAACAATACCGGAAATAATATTTGCGCCACCCAGCCAGTTCGCCCCTACTGCGTAAGCTTCGCCCACGCTATAAGGTGTCACCGTCATAAAAGCGGCAACCGATAATAGACCGGCGGCCAGAGGATCAACTTTTCGCTCTTCAGCCAGTGCCATTCCGATAAAGAAAGGCGCCATCAGCGACATAATACCCAACGTACCGTTGTATACGTTGCCGCCGATGGCTTTAAAGCCATTGAGGGTTTCAATGGTAGAAGCGTCTAAGCGAATACCCAATGAATAGAAAAATGAACCATCACCGAAACTCAGAAAAACGTTGTTGATTAAAACGAACATTGCCCCAGCCAGCGTCAACGGCATTAATTTAATAAAACCGTTTTTAATGGCATTAACATGCGGCTGTTTTCCTATTTTAACAGCAAAAGGAAGGAGTACCTTTTCAAGTGAATTGATGACTCTACTCATAGGAAATGACCCTTAAATGCCGCAACGAATATTGCGGCGTAAGTGTGTGAAATAACTCTTTGACGGGAAAAATAAATATTTTAATTAGCGGCAGCTTTTTTAATTGAGGCGACTGCTGCTTTAAGGACACCCAAACCATCAATTTTGCCGTACAGCGCAGAATCGATCACTTCTACAGGTTTATTCGGCAGTAAACGCTGAATCTCTGGCAGCATGTACGCGATTTGTGGACCCAGTAACACGACATCCGCAGCCGGGCCTTTCTCGCCTGCCAGCGTTTCAGGAAACGCTTCAATAACCACAGGGACTTCGTACTTTTCAGCCTGCGCACGCATTTTGGAAACCAGTAACGACGTTGACATGCCCGCAGAGCAGAACAGATAGATATGTTTCTTTTCCATAGCAACTTCCCTCATGTATGACCACCCGCTATCGCCCTTCAGTCTGTTAGTGGGTGTGGCTATTGTTTGTCATTGAATGGAGTATACGGCATGGCTCCGGGAGGGGATAATTCGCGAGGTATCACAATTGTCTCTCCTTGACCTGTCGTTTTGACTGCCTTCACATTTTAGGCAAATAATTCGCGCAAATAAATAAGATAATCGCAGGCACAAAAAAACCGGCGCATTGGCCGGTTTGGTCACTTGCTCAGGCAAGCAGCTTATTTTGCTTTCGGTGCCTGTGGGTCGGTATCGTACTCAGCACAGGTCTGGTAACCGGAATTAATCACGTGTCCGGTATCGTCAAGAGCGACAAAGTAGGTCTCTGCTTTACCATCCCGTTGACCCAGAATGTAGGTCTGACAGGTCCCACGCGCATGAATCATGGTCACCTCAGAAGAAGGTTTCCCTGCTACCTGTGCGACTTGCGCACGGCTCATGCCCTTTTTCACATCTTTAACGACCGGCTGTGTAAATTGATCTGTTGTACGATCGTAAGCTGTACATCCCGCCAGCATAGTCAGTACCGCCGCTGCGCTTAGAATTCCCGCTACATTCTTGTTCATATTCCGTCCTCTTGTTTATCAGCGTGTTATCTAAGCATGGAATAAAAAGTCATATTCTTCAACTTTGGATACGAAGCGGGATGTTTTTCGGAAAATTCTAATAAAACAACGATAACCCACTAAATTGCAGCAAATTGCCTCACTCGAAACTGTGATCCTTGTCGTTTTACGCCCAAAGAGTTAGTTTTAACAGATAACTCAATCAGCTTCCTTTTGCTAATGGAGGGCGTAATGGCTCTGCAACAAGAGATTATTCAGGCACTCGGCGTGGCGCCTGCAGTCGATGCCCACAAAGAGATTCGCCGCAGCGTCGATTTTTTAAAATCCTATCTACACACTCACCCGTTTCTGAAGTCTCTGGTGTTAGGCATCAGCGGGGGCCAGGACTCCACGCTGGCCGGTAAATTGTGCCAGCAAGCCATCGCTGAACTGCGCCAGGAAACCGGTGACGAGACGCTGCAATTTATCGCGGTTCGCCTTCCTTATGGCGTACAGGCGGATGAACAGGATTGTCAGGATGCTATCGCCTTTATTCAGCCGGATCGCGTGCTGACGGTGAACATCAAAGGCGCCGTGTTGGCCAGCGAGCAGGCGTTGCGCGAGGCAGGCATTGAGTTGAGCGATTTCGTGCGCGGGAATGAAAAAGCGCGCGAGCGGATGAAAGCCCAGTACAGTATCGCCGGAATGACCAAAGGCGTGGTGGTCGGTACCGACCACGCGGCAGAAGCCGTCACCGGGTTCTTCACCAAATATGGCGATGGCGGCACGGATATCAATCCGCTTTTCCGTCTGAATAAGCGCCAGGGTAAACAGCTGCTTGCGGCGCTGGGCTGTCCGGAGCATCTGTATAAGAAAGCGCCAACAGCCGACCTGGAAGACGACCGCCCTTCACTGCCGGATGAAGCCGCGCTGGGCGTCACTTACGAGAATATTGACGATTACCTCGAAGGGAAAACGCTGGATGAGAGCATCTCGCGCATCATTGAAGGCTGGTATCTGAAAACGGAACATAAACGTCGCCCGCCGATCACCGTGTTCGACGACTTCTGGAAACGTTAATCTGTACGAGGCGGCAAGGCCGCCTCTTTTTTAACCATAATCAACCTGCTACACTGTATAGCTGAACAGTATACGGAGTCTTTTGTGAGCAGGCGTCAATCTGCCCCGCGTCTTGAATTTGAAGCGGCGGCCATCTACGAATATCCCGAACATCTTCGCCCGTGGCTTGAAGCCTTACCGAAGCAGCCAGGCGTCTATTTCTTTCATGGCGAGAGCGAAGCGATGCCGCTCTACATTGGCAAAAGCGTCAATATTCGCAGCCGGGTGTTATCCCATTTGCGCACGCCGGATGAAGCCACCATGCTGCGCCAGTCGCGCCGTATCACCTGGACGCAAACCGCCGGGGAGCTGGGCGCGCTGCTGCTGGAAGCCCGGCTGATAAAAGAGCAGCAGCCGCTTTTCAATAAGCGTTTGCGGCGTAATCGTCAGCTGTGCTCGCTGCAACTTAACGCAGGCAAGCCTCAGGTGGTTTACGCCCGCGAGGTCGATTTCTCGCATACGCCGAATTTATACGGCCTTTTTGCTCATCGCCGCGCGGCGTTACAGACCCTGCAGACCATCGCCGACGAACAGCGGCTTTGTTATGGTGTGTTAGGACTGGAGCCTGTCAGCCGTGGGCGTGCCTGTTTCCGCTCCGCGCTAAAACGCTGTGCCGGAGCCTGCTGCGGTAAAGAGAGTCTGGAAGATCATGAAGCAAGATTAAAGCAGGCGCTGGCCGCATTGAGCGTTACCTGCTGGCCCTGGGAAGGTGCCGTGGCGCTGAAAGAGACCAGCACCGAACTGACGCATTATCACATCATTAATAACTGGCTGTGGCTCGGCGCCGTTGAAAGCTTAACCGATGCGGCAGCGCTGCTGCGAACGCCCGCCGGTTTCGATCAAGACGGCTACAAAATCCTGTGCAAACTGCTGTTGAGTGGCGATTACGAAATCATCGCCCTTAATGGCCAGGCAGCCACATGATCTCACTGAACAACAGCGCGCCTTCCGCTTCCAGCAAACGCAGGGTGTGCGTCCCATCCTGCCAGCTCGCGCCCTGATCGGCGGTCAGCAATTTGTCGCCAAACTGCCAGGCACCGCTTAAGACAAATGCCACCCCACCGCGTGATGCAAAGGTCGTAAAGGTACGATCGGCGACACGTACTTTGGCCTGACAATATTCGCGCTTTGTCATGATATTAAAATCCATCGACATCTGCCCTTCGTTGAGCCTGGCTTTTACAGGGTGCTCGCCTGCAAAACTGAATGGCTGATGGCGCATCAGGGTATGGCAAAACATTTGGCCGGCATCCAGCGTCACTTCACTGCCTTCCAGCAGTGTAATCACCCGATCCACGCCCGGGAAAAGCGAGAATTCGCCGTTACCGGCAATAGAAGCAATACTTGCACGCCAGTGAAAATCGCGCGTCGCAGAAGGAAAACAGCAAATCTCGCGCGTCTCGCCAGCGCCATTTCGCCAGAGATTGACCGGCATTTTGCGGATATCAAAGAACTCCATCACCACTCCTGAAAGGCGCAACAAGCGCCAGGCGACCCGTTGAGGATTGTCGCTGTCTTGATTGTTATTGTTGGGTAATCACAGACGTATTATCGGCAGCAATGCGAGGGGGCCTTAGTATGGCGATGAAAAAAAACAGTAACGCCCTGACTCTTTTGAACATTCGCAGAACCGACTACAGGAGAATACCGTGCCCGGAGCGGGAGGCAAGAGGGTATGAAAGAAAAAACCGCCGGACCTGTCCACAGCGATTGCGCTTATGTGAACAGGCTTCCGGCGGTCTTATATCAGGTATGCTAATTATTCAGCAGAGGGGGCCATTTTACCTTCTGGCGCCGGACGTTCTGTCAGACGCTTCTCAAAATTAGCATTAAACTGTTTTTTCTGTTCCGGAGTCAGAATGTTGTAGATCTTATTCTGAGTCTCCATGCGTGCCAGCATACCCGCTTTGTGCTGCTCGGCCATTTTGTCGATCTGTGCTTCGGCTTTCGCCTTATCGAAACTGTCGCTGGCGATAATGTCATGCATCGCGCGGCGTTCTTCTACCGGCGGACGTTTCATCTGGTCGCGCTGACTTTTCATGATCTCGCGAACCTGCTGTTTCTGCGCATCGGTCAGATTCAGATCTTTAAACATCATGTCATGATGCGGACCCGGCTTACCTTTATGATGCATCATCATTTTGCCATCAGCAGGCGCGGCAGTCGTGGTCGCGGTATCGGCGGCGAACGCCATGCTGGTAGCGCCCAGAGCCAGGGTAGAAGCAACAAACAGTGCAGTTAATTTACGCATAATATTTTGTCCTTACTTTCAGTTATTCTTCGGCGCTATGCCGTGTTGACGAGATTAACTTTACGGGGTTTAACGTCAATTAGTCAGAGCAACAGTAAAACAATGAAAGTGTAAAAAACACTTTATCGCCAAATGTGGAGAAATTAAGGATAAAGCATGGAGAGTTGAAACTAAAATATACAACGACATGATTTAAAGAGGATTTTTAAGAAGTATAACGAAGTGCAGACTAATAATAAAGCAGTTAGCCAGGAATAGTCTGTAAAAAACACGTATCATCATACCTCTCCCAATCCCCGTTCGAAGATACCCTGAGCTTTCATTACCTCCCGGGTCTTTTTTATGTGCTGAATTACCCCTTCTCAAAGCAGATGCCCTTTTTGGCTCTCTTCTATAGAGGACGTATGGACCTGAACCTGGCGATGGAAACTAAAAGGCGTTGGCGCGTCGTGACCAGCAGATCCATAAACGATTTTATCCGCTGCGACTTAGACCAGAGAAAAGGCGCGGTGGTTATTCATCACAAGCGCAGCCACGTCAGTGAACTTCATATAAACTCCCCCAGCAGTTCCTTAAAACGCTTTATCGAACTCAAAAGCCTGGCATCTGCATTATGATAAATAAAACAGCGGATATAAGATGTCTCAACTTGCTCAATATCTATTCCTTCAAGGCGGAATAATCTTGCCATTTTCTCTGAGGAAATACATACACCTTTTCCCGCACGAATAAACGATAACAACGTGAACAAATTATGGTTATGCTCAATAAAATCAGGCTCGCCCTCCCTCGGACCCAGGATATTTTTAATTCTTGTTTTATAGCGTTGTGTATG
The DNA here is from genome assembly GCA_009668015.1 of Enterobacteriaceae bacterium RIT714. Taxonomy (GTDB): domain Bacteria; phylum Pseudomonadota; class Gammaproteobacteria; order Enterobacterales; family Enterobacteriaceae; genus Enterobacter. Next base: position 154,342 of record WJYB01000001.1, on the reverse strand, counting down.
CTGATCTTTCCAGACAAAAAATTTGTTATTCTTGCTGCTCTGTTCGGCAGTACTGCTACGAAGGATAACGTGATGGCAACCATGCCAGGAATCACACTGGAATGACAATTCCGGATCCATGGATCTGAATGCCAGCACGATGCTGTTACTCTGGTATTTTAGTGCATAAAACTCTTCGTTTGTAAGGTGCGTTCTTTTTATGTCGAACTTGAGATTTTCAGACTGAAAAACACTTTGCAGGTGCTGAGCAAGTAATGGCGGTACTGAAATATCAACATAAACGTTCATTTGAGTGTCATGGGTGTTTTTTCTCAAACTCTCCTCAAATGCCAAAAGATTTTGATAGGCCGGCAAGCAGCTATTGTAACAGTCCCATGCAAGCTGGGTGGGTTCCAGGTCATTATGCCTTCTGCTAAATAACTTTCCGCCCAGCGACATCTCCAGCTCGGTTAACGCCTTACTGAGGGGTGACCTCGTGATACACAACTCCTCCGCAGCCTTGCCAAAATTCTTGTTTCTCATGATAACCATGAAGTAACGCATCTTCTTCGACAAAAATATCCCCATAGCAAACCTCGTGAGCTTGTTAATTTTATACGCAACGATTTTGTTGCCGCCGACAGTAATAACTACAGCACCACTCAATAAAAATATTTATCAATAAGGGAAATAATTCTTTCGAATCAGGAAAGACACAAGCCTTTCGATAACAAGTTTATACATTTACAATCAAACCCTGATGACGTTATTTTCACTGTCTTCTGATTCATATTAGTTATGGTAACTTAATTTCACAGGCATGCAATCGGCCACCAGAAAGAAACGCCCTCCCTCTGCTTATTATTAAATAATAGTAATGAATATGAAAATAATTTCCTTGAAAATTATTTCTTCAACCCCTTGATTAAACTCATTTTTGAATAAAAGAAACACAACTAGTTTAATGCTGGCAAACAGCATGAGAAATCCATTGTTACACACTTGCAATAATAACCACATAATTTATATAGATTAAATATTATTTTAAGGTACTCACTAAACCGCATAGCCGAAAAAGAATGGTTTCATGCTTGTTTTGATGAGTCGCCACCATCAATAGATTGTTTATTGATGATGACTGAACAGGAGAATTGATATGGAGACTTCACAAATGAAAATAATGATGCGATGTGTGTCATTATTGACAACATCACCGTTAAACCCATGGGTATTCATTGCAGCATTCGCCGGAAGCATCATTTTTAGCGTTACCGATAAGAAGCATTCCCACTGGAGTGCTGTCGCGCTTTTTGTGTCATCAATGATTATTGGCATTACCTCTTCAGACTTTGCGGCAGCCGTTTTATCTCACTTCATCTCACAGTATACCGGCCTTAAAATAACCGTCCCGCAACCCGTTGGGGCGACGGTATCAGCGGTTATCTCAGTACGTCTGTTGACGTATTTAAACCGTCGACACCGTAAAGAGAAATCATTTCTGGCTCGCTTAACTAAAAATCTGAAGAAGTAATGATTTCTTCATCGCCAGACTCACCCGATTGTTATGAGCCAAAAAGAGAAACAAATTTTTCTTGAAATAATAAAACCGGATAAAAAACACCCGTAATCTGAATACACCCCAGCGAGGAATGATTAACTCAGCGGGGAGAAGCCTCAGCTAAATAATAACCGTCCGATAATAAATAAGGAACCTACTATGAAAGATACCACCCAAAGTGTGATTGCTTATGCTAAATGGGAATCAGGCACCACCCCGGAACCCTATTATGATAACTGTATTATTACACTTTATAATATGACAACTGAAGATATTGTCGACCCTGAGATTACGTTTACCCTGGCAGAGGGTCAAACGCCCAGCGAGAATATGAATTTTGAATTTCACGTCACCGGTAACAGGGTTACGGGTAAATTGACCGACACTAAAACTATCCCGGCTAACCAGGGCTCGGTAAGCTTTGCGATCGGAATTAATGGTGGCAGCGTGATAGGCCCATTGCCGTCCGGATTTAGTGTCAACGGCACATCAGCCGATGCACCAGCAGACTCTGAAGCGCCGTCCGTCCCTCAGGATGTGGTGGTCAGCGCAGCAGGGGCAAAAACCGCATCGCTTAACTGGCAACCCTCGACCGACAATCTTATTGTTGTCAGCTATTGCGTTGAATACTCTGATGGCGCTTCTGTTTATCAGCTCTCCGTGGATACTAACAGCGCAAATATTACCGGATTAAATGAAAAGACACCTTATACGGTAACGATCAGCGCAGTGGATATCGCCGGAAATACATCCGCCAAAAGCGCCCCGGTCTCCTTCGAGACGAAAACGCCCGTTCCCGATCCCGGTGAATATAATTTCTCTGTTGCCCCCTATATCGATTACATGGCATATCCTCAGCTGACTGCCGGTATCTGTTATGAGGCCTCTGGCATCAAGAATTATACCCTGGCATTTATTGTCACTGGCACGAACAGTCTGGATGGTTCGCTGATGCCGTCATGGGGTGGCCAGAGCGATGTAGCCTATGATGCTCGTACCGGCAGCCTGGCTAAAGATGATATTGCGGCGTTGCGAGACGCTGGAGGGGATATCGCCATCTCATTTGGCGGTTCAGCCGGTATGCCACTCGAAGAAGCGGTGAAAGATACGAATACGCTGATCGACTGGTATCAGCAGATTATTAATAACTATGCGCTGAAATATATTGATTTCGACTTTGAAGGCGAAGTACTGGCGAAAAAAGATGTAATGACTCGTCACGCGATAGTTATTGAAGCTGTGATGCGGGCCAACCCAACTCTCCAGGTCTCCTACACGCTGCCGGTTGATGGTCAAAATAATCCAGTCAGTCAGGGGCTGAGTTCCTACGGTGTCGATTTCATTACGATGCTGGCTAATGCCGCTATTCGGCCTTCCATGATTAATGGCATGACGATGGACTTTGGCTATGATTCACCCGCAGATATGTTTACGTGTGTGAAATATGCGCTTGATGCCCTGAATAATCAGATCGTTACCGCCTGGCCGGAATTCACGCCTGAGCAGGCATGGCGCCGTATGGGGGCGACGCCTATGTTCGGTGATAATGATGTTCAGGGTCAGACCTTCACCACGCAAAACCAGTCACAACTTCTGGATTACGCGAAGCAGGTCAATCTGGGGATGTTGTCAGGCTGGAGTGAAAACCGCGACTACACGATGTTCGACTGGGCTTATAGTCTCATTATTGCGGAGTATCAGCACAGTCATTCATAACGCTTGACTGTGATCTGCCCATTCAGGGTGATACATGGCCGCAACAGGCAAATTGCGGCCATTTTTTGTCCTTATCAGCACGTCTGAAACAAGACGGTCCTTTTTAGCTGGTTATTTTCTCAAGCATCAGTCCGGCCCGCAGTCCCAATGCGACGGACGGATTCGGAAATAACACATACTCGGTTTTTTTCTGCACCTCATAGCGCTCTTCACCATCTTCCGCCAACAACACGCCCTGGCGAAAAGGGGTAAAGTTAAGCGTATGCCCCGCCATATGCAGTAAGAATGCGTCGCTGCGGCGGGTGATTTGTTGTACAACGCGATAGCGCTCAACGGGCTCAGAACGGTGTAAGGGGTGCGTTGCGGCCAGCAATGCCCGCAGCGCCTGCTGCGTTGTGGCAAAACGCGTCAGGTCGTTTTGGCCAAACGGCAGGGCTTTGCCCAGCTCCAGAGTGCAGGCCAGCGCGCCAAAATGCTCGCAGGTAAAATGCGTAAACGTGCCGCCCGGCGACTGATGAAACACCAGCGCCTCCAGCCCGGCATCGCCGAGCCACGACAGAAAGCGCTCATCCCAGGGCTGGCTACGCTGCGGCATAACGCCAAAGCGAACGTGGTACGACGCCCGAATAGCGGTGTGCAGATCCAGATGCCAGCGCTCCTCTCCCGCCGCGGCAAAAAACGCGCTCACCACCTTTTCCAGCTCCTGCGCACGTTCGGTCTCTGCGCTCGGTGGAAACTGAGACCCGCGCCCGCCAAACATCCGGTTAATGTCACTCACCAGATAACGTTTGTTTTGCGCCAGCGCCGCGGGATTGCCCAGCACCACCAGCAGACGACAGCGCAGCGGGATATCTCCGCGAAACAACGCGCCAAGCAGCTGATCCACCATCTCCACCGGCGCAGTTTCGTTGCCGTGCAGGCCAGCGGAGAGCAGCAGTGAACGCTTGACCTTGTCGAAGGGTGTTAGCGCAAGCAGCCCCCGCCCCAGCCACTCCCAGTGAAACGTTTTTCCCGCGCCTTCTCTTTTCGCAGGCATTTCATCCGCCAGCGTGAGCGCCAGTAAATTCTCCATTCCCTCTCCTTAGCGCTGGAACGGATAAACCGAACCCAGCTGCAGGATTGTCGTCAGTGCATCCAGCGCCTCGCGCCCTTCGCGCAGCAGTTGCGGGTCAACCAGATCGGCCTGGGTCAGACGGTCGCGATAGTAACGCTCGACCCAGTCATTCAGGGTCGTAAAGAGCGTATCATTCATCATCACCGCCGGGTTCACCGCCTGCCTCTCTTGCGGGGTGAGTACCACTCGCAGGCGCAAACACGCAGGCCCGCCACCGTTCGCCATGCTTTCGCGCAGATCAAACACCCGCAGTTCACTGATGGGATTATCGGCCGCCACCAGCTCGTTCAGATAACGCCATACGCCCGGGTGATTACGCGACTCCTGCGGCAGAACCAGCAGCATGCTGCCATCGTCACGACTGAGTAACTGGCTGTTAAACAGATAGGTTTCGACCGCATCCTGCACGCTGACGGCGTCGGTCGGCACCTGCACCGGCGTAAACCCCGGTACGCGTTCATGAAGCGTGGCGAGCAGCGCCTCCTGTCGGGCAAAAGCCTGCTCATGGCAGAACAGCACCTGGCGATTCGATACCGCAATCACGTCGTTATGAAACACACCCTGATCGATAACGTGCGGATTTTGCTGGGCAAAGATCGCCTGTCCCGGATTAACCTGATTCAGTCGGGCCACCGCCTGGCTGGCCGCCAGCGTTTGACGCGCCGGATAGCGCGCCGGGGCGGCATGGCCGCTTTCATCGCGGCCATAAATAAAGAGTTGCGTGGCGGGGTCTCCGTAATCGCCCCCCAGACGGTTATGGTTGGCTGCGCCTTCATCGCCAAACATCGCGACCTGCGGCAGCGCCTCATGCACGCTAAACCGCTCTGCATCATTAAAAATGGCGCGCAGGACGCGCTCGGTAGTCACCGCCTCCGTCGCGCGATGAAATTTATTATTCAGATTCGCCACGGTCAGATGGACTTTGCCGTCCAGCGTATCGGCCGATGGCGCAACGGTGGCCGCATTGGCGACCCACATCGAAGAGGCAGAACTTGCCGCCGAGAGCAAATGTGGGACCTGAGTCCCGGCCTTTTCCACCACCTGCTCATCGCTGCCGCTAAAACCCAGCTGGCGTAATACCGCCACGTTTGGACGCTCCTGCGGCGGGATAACCGCCTGCGGAAAACCGGCATCCGCCAGCGCCTTCATCTTTTGCAGCCCCTGCTGTGCCGCAAGCTTAGGATTTGACACCTGGAAGCGGTGCTTAGTCGACGCCTCATTGCCAAACGACAGCCCGGCATAGTGGTGAGTCAGCCCCACCAGCCCGTCAAAGTTCACTTCACGCGCTTTCATGGCGACTCCCCTGCGTAAAATCCAGGCCTGGATTCAGCGTTTCCGGCAGCGTCAGCGCGGGTGTTTCCAGGCTTGCCATTGGCCATGCGCAGTAATCCGCCGCGTACCACGCACTGGCGCGGTGGTTGCCGGATGCGCCCACACCGCCAAACGGCGCGGTACTTGCCGCTCCGGTCAGGGGTTTATTCCAGTTAACAATACCGGCACGCGCTTCAATCAATAACTGTTCGAACTTTTCGCGATCCGCAGAGATCAGCCCGCTCGACAGCCCGTATCGGGTGTTGTTCGCCATGGTAATCGCGCTGTCAAAATCATCGTAACGCCAGACACACAGCAGCGGCCCAAAGGTCTCTTCATCCGGCGTATCGCTGGCCGCGCTCATGTCGATAATCCCCGGTGACAGCAGTGACGTCCCCGGCTGCAGCAGTTTCGGCTCCAGCAGTGTGGTTGCACCGCGCGCAAGATGCTCGCGCCAGGCGTTAATCACGTTTTGAGCGGCCTGTTCCGAGATCAAACCGCCGATAAACGGCTGCGGGTCCGCGTCCCACGCCCCGGGAACCAGACGCGCGCTGACTTCAATCAGCCGGGCCAAAAAGGCATCGCCCTGCGCACCGCGTTTAACCAGCAGACGACGCGCGCAGGTGCAGCGTTGCCCGGCGGTCACGAACGCCGACTGAATCGCCAGATGCACTGCCGCGTCGATATCATCAGGATCTTCCACAATCAGCGGGTTATTACCGCCCATCTCAAGGGCAAGAATTTTTTCCGGATGACCGGCCAGCTGACGATGCAGCTGATAGCCCGTGCCCGCGCTGCCGGTAAACAGCAGACCGTCGAGATCGCTTAAGGCACTCAGAGCCTGACCGGTTTCCCGACCGCCCTGCACCATATTCAGCACGCCAGGCGGTAAACCGGCCTGCTCCCACAGCTTAACCACCGCTTCACCGCTCCATGGCGTCAGCTCGCTGGGTTTGAAAATCACGGTATTGCCCGCCAGCAGCGCCGGTACAATGTGGCCGTTCGGCAGATGGCCGGGGAAGTTGTACGGACCAAACACCGCCAGCACGCCGTGTGGACGATGGCGCAGGGTCGCCGAGCCATCCGCCATATCGGTATGCTGTTCGCCCGTGCGGGTGTGATACGCTTTCACCGAAATCGCGACTTTGTTGATCATCGCCGTAATTTCTGTCGTTGCCTCCCAGCGCGGCTTGCCGGTTTCGCGGGCAATTATCGTGGTCAGCTCCATTTTGTTGGCTTCAAGTAATGCCGCAAATTTTTCGACTATCGCCTGACGCACCGTAAAAGGCTGCTTCGCCCAGGCCGGAAAGGCGTTTCGCGCGGCTTTGCCTGCCTGCTCAACCTGCTGCGGGCTGGCATCATGCCCCTGCCACAGCACCTCTTTTCCTACCGGATTGGTCTTCACGCGTCGTTCGCCTTCGCCCGTTACCCAGTCGCCATTGATCCATAAAGTCATGCTGTTTTCTCCTCGGGGCAGAGTCGCACCAGACGCACCGTGTCGCCTGCATTACATTTCAGGGCATCCAGTTGTGCTGCCGTCAGCACCAGACGCTCACATTTCGGGTTCGCGCGAATCAGCGTGGCGCGAAAGTGGTCATATTGTTCGTTGGCGACCAGACAGGCCGGCCATTCACCTGGCGCTGGCTGGCCTTCAACCACCGTCACCAGACGGCTTTTGCGGATGGCGCGAACGCGATCGACATCGCACTCCAGCGTCGGACCGCCGTCAAAAATATCGACATAGTTACGGTAGCGGAATCCCTCTTTTTCCAGCACCGCGCGGGCCGGTGCGGTCTGCGGGTGAACTTCACCTATCACCGCCTGCGCTTCAGGGCTGAGGAAATGGGTATAAATGGGGTGTTTTGGCATTAGCTCGGCGATAAAGGCTTTCTGCCCTGTACCGCACAAATAGTCTGCGCGGCTAAACTCCATTGAGAAAAAGCGCTCGCCGAGGCTTTCCCAGAACGGGGAGTAGCCCGTCTCATCAATGACGCCGCGCATTTCCGCCACCACTTTTTCATTAAAGCGATCGCGGAACGCGGCCATAAACAGGAAACGTGATTTGGAAAGCAGATACCCGTTGCCCTCTTTACGCCAGTCAGGATCGAGGAACAGCGTGCAAAGCTCGCTGCTGCCGGTGTGATCGTTACTGAGCGAGAGCGTCGGCAGCGCGTTATAGATGTTCAGCTCTTTCGAGGCGTGAACCAGCGTTCCGACGCGATAGTTGTACCAGGGTTCATTGAGGCCGACGGCGACTTCGATAGCGCAGATCCCGGCGACGGTTCCTGTGTCAGTCTCTTCCAGAACAAAGACGTATCCCTGTTCGCTTTCCGGCACCGTCCCTTGCCAGGTTTGCAGGGCGCGCTCAATACGCGCCGACAGCGTTTTTTCATCGGCGGGAAGCGAGGTCAGCCCGCCTCCCGTCTTACCGGCAAGCTGCATGAGCCCGGCGAGATCGCCGCGCTCAACGGGACGGATGACCATCATGATGACACCCCTGACTTCACGCGTTCACAGGCTAACGCGAAGCGGTCTAAGCCGGTGGTGATCTCCTCTTCGCTGACGATCAGCGCCGGGGCAAATCGCACCACATTGGCACCGGCAATCAGCACCATCACGCCCGCTTTGGCCGCTTCCTGTGAAATAAGTTTAGCTTTTCCGGCAAATTCAGCCGTGAGTTCGCAGCCAATTAACAGCCCCAGACCGCGAATTTCTTTGAACATGCCCACTTTGCTGTTAATCGCACTCAGGCGCTCAACAAACCAGTCGTGACGCTGCTTCACACCGTTCAGCACGTCCGGTGTATTAATGATGTCCAGCACCTGCCCGGCCACGGCCGATGCCAGCGGGTTGCCGCCGTAGGTGGTGCCGTGCGTCCCCACGACCATCACGCTGGCGCATTGATTTGTGGTGAGGATCGCCCCCACCGGGAATCCGCCGCCCAACGCTTTTGCCGTCGACAACACATCCGGCGTCACGCCGTAGTGCATATAGGCGTAAAGCTCGCCGGTGCGGCCCACTCCGGTCTGCACTTCATCAAAAATCAGCAGCGCATTGTGTTGATCGCACAGCTCACGTAACCCCTGCAGGAAAGCTTTATCTGCCGGCACGACACCGCCTTCGCCCTGCATCGGTTCCACAATCACCGCGCAGGTGGTGTCATTGATCAGTTCGCGCGCCGAAGCGAGGTCGTTATAGACCGCATGACGAATCTCCGGCGGTAAGGGCGCAAAATCTTGCGAATAGGCGGGTTGACCGCCAGCACTGACGGTAAACAGCGTGCGGCCATGAAATGCATTTTTAAACGCCACGATCCCGCTCTTTTGCGCGCCGAAACGATCGTGGGCATATTTACGCGCCAGCTTTAGCGCCGCTTCGTTGGCCTCGGCCCCCGAGTTACAGAAGAAGACTTTCTCGGCAAAGGTCGCATCAATCAGCTTTTTAGCCAGCCGCAGAGCGGGCTCGTTGGTATAGCCGTTGCCGGTATGCCAGAACTTCGCCGCCTGATCGTTCAATGCCTGACGCAGCGCCGGATGGGCATGCCCCAGCGCATTCACGGCGATACCGCCGGCAAAATCAACGTACTCTTTTCCCTGCTGATCCCACAGGCGCGAACCTTCTCCCCGTACCGGAATAAAAGCCGCCGGCGCGTAAACCGGCATCATCCATTCATCAAAATTTTCACGCGTAATTGACAGAGACATAGCGACCTCATCCGGTAAATAAAAGGTTGTTTATATGTTAAATAATTGAGTGTTTGCACTGTGAATGTAGATTGCAGAGTTCGTGCCAGCCAGCGATAAAAATGCATAAACGGGATGAGGTGACAGAATATCAACAAGTTACAATATGGAGTTATTCACTGTTAGTGCATAATAAGTGAATATTTTTACGATAAGCGGCGGTTTACGGGACGAAACTGAGAAATATTATTCACAAGCAAAATATAATTCTGGAATTGTGATCGCTCGCGAAATTTACTGGCCGTTTACGCGCTGTAAGAGGGCAAAGCGCGTCAAAATGGTGCAAATATTGCACCGTCAGAAAGATCTGTCGCAGTTATTGGTCGATCCCGCTAACAGGCGGCGCAAATTCTGCTACCATCCATGCATTATTCACCTGGCACTGGCAGCGACTATGAAATTTGTCTCTTTTAATATCAACGGCCTGCGCGCCCGACCTCATCAGCTGGAAGCGATTGTTGAGCAACACCAGCCAGACGTGATCGGCCTGCAGGAGACAAAAGTCCACGATGATATGTTCCCCCTCGAAGAGGTGGCTAAACTGGGCTACAACGTCTTTTATCACGGGCAAAAAGGCCATTACGGCGTTGCGCTGCTGACCAAAGAGACTCCTGTTTCCGTTCGCCGCGGCTTCCCGGGCGATGACGGCGAGGCACAGCGCCGCATTATCATGGCGGAAATCCCCTCCCCGCTTGGCAATATCACCGTTATTAACGGTTACTTCCCCCAGGGCGAAAGCCGCGACCACCCGACAAAATTCCCGGCGAAAGCGAAATTCTACCAGGATTTGCAGGATTACCTGAACACCGAGCTGAACAAAGAAAATCCGGTGCTCATCATGGGCGATGTGAATATCAGCCCGACTGACCTGGATATCGGCATCGGGGAAGATAACCGCAAGCGCTGGCTGCGCACCGGCAAATGCTCCTTCCTGCCGGAAGAGCGGGAGTGGATGGATCGTCTGATGAGCTGGGGGTTAGTCGACACCTTCCGCGCTGCGAACCCGGAGACTCAGGATCGTTTCTCGTGGTTTGATTACCGTTCAAAAGGCTTTGATGATAATCGCGGCCTGCGTATTGACCTGCTGCTGGCCAGTGCGCCACTGGCAGAGCGCTGTGTGGAAACCGGGATCGACTACGATATCCGCAGCATGGAGAAGCCGTCCGACCACGCGCCAGTCTGGGCGAACTTCAAACTGTAATTTCGGTGAAATATCCAAAAATTCTTTTCCTGTGCGCCCTGACGGGCGCATTTTTGCTGATTTTTGCGCTGCTTCCACCTGATTCTCTGTCACTCGAAACGCTCAAATCACAACATCTGCTGCTGAAAACCCATGTCGGACACGCCCCTGTGCAAAGCGCGGCGCTCTATTTCGCGCTCTACGTTGTCGTTTCTGCGTTCTCCATTCCCGGCGCGGCACTGTTAACACTTCTTGGCGGCGCGCTGTTCAGTTTTACAGAAGGGATTTTACTGGTCTCTTTTGCCTCGACCCTGGGTGCGACGCTGGCGATGCTTGCCAGCCGATATCTGTTGCGCGACTGGGTGCAACGCCGCTTCAGCGCGCAAATGAAAACCGTCAATGAGGGGGTGCAACGTGATGGCGCATTCTATCTTTTCGCCTTACGTTTGATGCCGTTGTTCCCGTTCTTTTTAGTCAATTTGCTGGCCGGTCTGACCTCCCTTGGCGTACGCCAGTACTGGTGGGTCAGCCAGATAGCGATGCTGCCTGCAACGGTGATTTTCCTCAACGCCGGGCGAGAAATGGGCAAACTAACCTCCCTGCGCGATATTCTGTCGCCGGGAATGCTGTTCGCCTTTACACTGTTAGGGTTATTGCCGCTGATCGCCCGCTGGCTGTTATCTCGTTATCACCCTTCTTCTCATTAACAGGGAGGCATTATGCGCCGTGTGCGTTTTTGCGTGTTGCTGACCGGGCTGCTGCTGGCAATCCCCGCGTTCGCCGATTCCGACTGGAAAACCATTCAACACGAAGCGAAAGGTCAAACGGTCTGGTTTAACGCCTGGGGAGGCGATCAGGCCGTCAACCGTTATCTCGACTGGGTGAGCGGCGAGATGAAAACTCATTACGCCATTACCCTGAAAATTGTTCACCTGGCGGATGCCGCCGATGCGGTTAAACGTATTCAGACCGAATACCGCGCCGGACGAAAATCCGGCGGGTCGGTCGATCTTCTGTGGGTGAACGGTGAGAATTTCCGCACTCTGAAAGAGGCCGGCCTGTTGCAAACCGGCTGGGCACAAACGCTCCCTGACTGGCGCTATGTGGACAAGGCGAAACCCGTGACAGAGGATTTTGCGATCGCCACCGAGGGGGCCGAATCACCGTGGGGCGCGGCTCAACTCACCTTTATTGGCCGCCAGGCAAATTTTGCTGCGCCGTTGCGCGATCCCGACGCCTTGCTGACGTATGCGCAGCAGCACCCGGGTAAAATCAGCTATCCGCGCCCACCGGATTTTACCGGCACCGCGTTTCTGGAACAGCTGTTACTGACCCTGACGACGACACCCGATGCGCTGAAAACCGCGCCTGATCCGCATTCATTTGACGCTGTAACCGCCCCCCTGTGGCGCTATCTCGACCAGCTTCATCCCCTGCTGTGGCGCGAAGGGAAAGATTTTCCGCCGAGCCCCGCCCGGATGGATGCCCTGCTTGCCAGCGGGAATCTGGATCTGTCGCTGACCTTTAATCCGGCTCACGCGCGCCAGAAAGTGAACAGCGGCGAACTGCCCGCAGACAGCCTCAGTTTTGGCTTTAGCGACGGCATGATCGGCAACGTTCACTTCGTCGCCATTCCCGTCAATGCCAGTGCCAGCGCCGGGGCCAGGGTCGTGGCGAATTTCCTGCTGTCGCCGCAGGCGCAGATCCGCAAAGCAGATCCCACCGTCTGGGGCGATCCCAGCGTTCTCGATGTGCAAAAACTGCCGCCCACGGAAGCAGCGGCGCTGCGTCAGTTCATCCCGGCAGATTTGCCAAAAATGTTGCCTGAGCCGCACGCTGCCTGGGTTAATGCGCTGGAGCAGGAATGGTTGCGTCGCTACGGCACCCGCTAGGCTGGCTGCTCTGGATGGTGATGGCCGCCCTCTATTTACCGCTGTTTCCGGCGGCGGCCATGCTGATCGCCCCGGCCTTTTCCGCTGACGGCTGGCGCGATCTGTTTAGCGATCCGCAGCTTCTGCAGGCGACGATTGCCACGCTGGTCTCAACGGTTATCACCACCGTGGGTTCGCTGCTCATTGCGCTGACGATTGTTGCGGCGCTGTGGCCCGGCAAACGCTGGCAGCAGATGAGTTCACGCCTGCCGTGGCTGCTGGCCGTACCGCACGTCGCTTTCGCCACCAGCGTATTGCTGCTGTTTGCTGAAGGGGGAGCGTTCTATCAGTTTTGCAGCGCCTGTTCCCCCTTGATCGATCGCTACGGTATCGGGCTGGGTTTGACGCTTGCCGTGAAAGAGAGCGCTTTTGTCCTGTGGGCCATTTATGCCGCGCTACCGGACGGGAGGCTGGCGCAAAAAATGAGAGTGCTGCAAACGCTCGGCTATTCGCGCCTTCAGGGGGTGTACTGGTTAGTGCTGCCCGCCATCGCTCCGGCGCTCGGCGCGGTGATGCTCGCCGTGGTTGCCTGGTCGCTGTCGGTGGTCGACGTGGCGATGATCATCGGGCCGGGTAATCCGCCCACTCTGGCTGTGCTGGCATGGGAGTGGCTGAGCCAGGGCGATGCCCGGCAACAGACCAAAGGCCTGCTGCTGTGTCTGATTCTGCTGATGCTGCTGGCCCTTTTTGCCGCCGCAGGGATAGTCCTGTGGCGTGGCTTGCGACGTTCAATGCCTTCCACCGACGGCGTGCGATACCCTGAACGCTCACCCGTCGTCGGGGTGGCGCTTGGCTGGATCCTCCCGCTTGCGGGCGTGCTGTGCGCTGCGGTGCTGATGCTGTTGGCCCAGACGCGCAGCGTGGATTGGGCGCCTTTCACCACCAGCCTGTCGCTGGCCCTGTTCTCTGGCCTGCTGGCGCTGGCGATCATTTTGCCGTGGCTGGAGTGGGGGCCGCCGCGCGGTGCGCTGTGGATGTGGCTCCCGCTGGCCCTTCCGGCCCTGCCGCTGGTCGCCGGGCAATACCGGTTGGCACTGCAGCTGGGATTTGACGGTGGCTATTTTGCGGTTCTGTGGGGGCATATGCTGTGGGTTCTGCCCTGGATGCTGCTGGTGCTGCAACCCGCGTGGCGCAGGCTGGATCCCCGCCAGATCCTTATCGCGCAAACGCTGGGCATGCAGCGCTCTACCCTGTTCTGGCGGATAAAGTGTCCCCTTTTAATCCGTCCGATCCTCATCGCCTTTGCGACCGGTTTTTCAGTTAGCATGGCGCAATATATGCCGACGCTGTGGCTCGGTGCAGGCCGATTCTCCACGCTCACGACCGAGGCCGTGGCGCTCAGTAGCGGCGGTAGCACCGCCATACTGGCTGGCCATGCGCTAGGGTTACTGGCGTTAACTGCCGCAGCGTTTGGCCTCGCGGCAGGTTTATCCCATCTCGCAGGCCGTTACCGACAAGGGTTACGCTGATGCTGACAGTCAAAAATCTCACCATTGAACCGCTGCTGCAAAAGGTCAATTTCAGCGTGCAGCCGGGCGAAATCGTCACCCTGATGGGCCCCTCCGGCAGCGGTAAATCGACCCTGTTCGCATGGATGGTGGGCGCCCTCTCCGACGATTTTCGCGCGCACGGCGAACTGTGGCTTAACGATCGACAATGCGAAAAACTGCCGGTCGCCAGACGGGGGATCGGGATCCTCTTTCAGGATGCCCTGCTGTTTGAGCACTTCAGCGTGGGGCAAAATCTGCTGCTGGCGCTGCCTGCGCACATCAAAGGTTCAGCGCGTGCCGAAGCCGTTCATCGCGCACTGGACAGCGCCGGGCTGGGCGGGTTCTTTCGCAGCGACCCCGCCACGCTCTCGGGCGGTGAACGCGCGCGGGTCAGCCTGCTGCGCGCATTATTGGCTCAACCCCAGGCGCTGCTGCTGGATGAGCCCTTCAGTCGCCTCGATAAAGCGCTGCGCATCTCGTTCAGGGCGTGGGTGTTCGCCCAGGTGCGCGCGCTGAAGATCCCGGTGGTGCTGGTCACGCATGATGAAGACGATATTCCGCCTGCCGGGCAGGTGATTCAGCTGTCCGACTGGCAATAATTCCTGTGCTAACGCAAGGAATTCTGCTTAGGGGGAGACGAAAATGATGCACCTTTTACAGCACTACAGGCTTTTCGATGAAACGTGTTTCTCAACTGTCCGCACTCGCCATGATCCTGGGTCTCGCCAGTTTTTCCTCCTTTGCCGCTGATATGGCACAACCACTGACTCTCGCGCAGCTACAACAGCAGCACGGCACGGTGATTGATACCCGTGCCAGCGCTTTTTATAACGGCTGGCCGCAAACCCTGTCCGGCCCTTCCGGGCATGAACCCGCCGCGCTGAATCTTTCTGCGGGCTGGCTGAATGTGATGAGCGATGACCAGCTCAGCGGTTGGGCAAAACAACATAATCTGACTGCGGACGCTGTGATTGCCCTGTATGGCAGTGACGCGGATAACCAGGCCGTTAAAGCGCGACTCAGTCAGGCTGGCTATCGGCAGATTACGCTGCTGGGCGATGCGCTGCAAAAGGCCGACCGCCTGCAACGTCTCCCCCACTTCGAGCAGCTGGTCTATCCTCAGTGGCTTCACCAGCTGAAGCAAGGCAAACCGGTCGCAGCGGCCCCGACAGGCGACTATAAAATTATCGAAGCGGCCTGGGGCGCACCGAAATTCTATCTGTTGAACCATATTCCTGGCGCGGGATACATTGATACCAACGAAGTCGAAAGCGAGCCGCTGTGGAATAAAGTCTCCGACGACAAACTGAAAGCACTGCTGGCAAAACAGGGTATTCGCCACGACACCACCGTGATTCTGTATGGCCGCGATGTGTACGCCGCCGCACGCGTGGCGCAAATTATGCTGTATGCAGGCGTGAAAGATGTCCGACTGCTGGACGGTGGATGGAAGACGTGGTCCGACGCCGGGCTGCCGGTTGAGCGTGGAATGCCGGCGAACGTCGCGCCAGCCAATGATTTTGGCGCGACCATCCCTGGCCAGCCGCAGCTGATGGTCGATATGGAACAGGCGCGCAGCATGCTTCACCGTCGGGATGCGTCATTAGTGAGCATTCGTTCCTGGCCGGAGTTTATCGGTGAAACCAGCGGCTATAGCTATATCAAGCCAAAAGGTGAAATCGCCGGGGCTCGCTGGGGTCATGCGGGCAGTGATGCGACTCATATGGAAGACTTCCATAACCCGGACGGAACCATGCGCAGCGCTGATGATATCGCCGCGATGTGGAAACAGTGGAATATCCTGCCGGATCAGCGCGTCGCATTCTATTGCGGCACCGGCTGGCGCGCGTCCGAAACCTTTATGTACGCGCGCGCGATGGGCTGGAATAACGTCGCCGTTTACGACGGGGGCTGGTACGAATGGAGCAGCCATCCGCAAAACCCGGTGACCACCGGTCCCGTCACGCCAGACAGCACCCTCTAACGCGTCAGTGATTTCAGGGTCTGGTATCCGCTCCAGATGCGCGTTGTGGTGGTGAGCCAGCACAGCGCGCCAAAAATCCATGCGAACAGCGTAAAGTGCATCGGGAACAGGCAGCACAGCACAAATAACGCTATCGTTTCGGCCCCTTCCGTCAGCCCACCGATATAGTAAAAAGACTTGTGCGCATAGCCGGGATTATCGATCTCATGTTTGGCGGCAAGCGCCGCAAACGCCAGAAAACTGCTCCCTGTGCCGATAAACGCAAACAGCAGCCAGGCGGCCGCCAGCGCATTTTCTGCCGGTGCAGCCAATGCAAAACCAAACGGCACTAGGGCATAAAACAGGAAATCGAGGGCGATATCGAGAAATCCCCCCGCATCGGTTAATCCTCTGCGGCGCGCCAGTGCGCCATCCAGCCCGTCTGCGACCCGGTTAAGCACAATCACCGCCAACGCGGCGAAATACCAGCCAAGCGCCAGAAAAGGCAGCGCCAGCACACCGAGTGCAAACCCCGCCAGCGTTAAGCCGTCGGGTGTAATGCCCGGTTTATCGAGCGCAGCAGCCAGACGGTTCAGCGCCGGTTTCACGCGCGGATGAAGATAACGATCAAACATGGGGCTTCCCTTTGAAGGTGTCACAGAGTCCCTGCGAGGGAATATCCAGGGCGGCGTTAAACCGGGCAGAGAGATTCTGGAAGGCAATGAGCGCCGTCATTTCGGTGATGGCCGCATCGTTGAAGTGGCGCTTCAGCTCGATTTTGATCGCCTCATCAACCCGTGGCGGCGTGGAAGTGGTGGCTTCTGCATAGGCTAAAGCGGCCCGTTCGTCATCGCTGAACAGCGGCGATGGCCGCCACTCACTGACGGCCTGGACCTTATCGAGTGCGCCACTGCGCTCGGCGAGACGCAGGCTGTTGGCGTCGATGCAAAATGCGCAGTGGCACATCTGTGAAACGCGGGTCATCAGCAGCGCGCGCAGCACCGGGTTTAGCCGCGCATGACGGCGTTCAAGAAAGCCCACGAACAGCGCCACCAGCCAGAACAGCCGCGGCATTCGCCCCCACCAGCGAGTTGGATTGAGCACCACGCCAAAATGCTTTTTCTGCATGGCGGAAATGGGTTTTAGGCTGACGGGCAAGGATGTGAGGGGTTTTACCCAGGCGGTTTTTTTAGTCACCTGACGCTCCTGATGGCTGGACTCTTTGAAAGGCGACGATAATATGTCGTTTTTCCCTATCAATTATTGACGACCATGCTGAAAACCATTGATGTTGTTGCCGCCATTGTTGAACAGGATGGCAAAATTTTGCTGGCACAACGCCCTGACCATGCCGATCAGCCCGGGAAGTGGGAATTTGCCGGCGGCAAAGTCGAAGCCGGTGAAACCCAGCCTGAGGCATTGATTCGCGAACTGCGCGAAGAGCTGGGAATTGAAGCACAGCCTGGCCGCTACGTGGCCAGCCATCAGCGTGAAGTGTCGCAGCGACTGATTCATCTGCACGCCTGGCACGTCCCCGCCTTTCGCGGAGAGCTGACCGCGCACTACCATCGGGCGCTGGTGTGGTGTACGCCGCAGCAGGCGCTGGCCTATGATTTAGCGCCTGCGGATATTCCGCTGCTTGAAGCCTTTATCCTTTTACGCGACGCCAGACCAGCGGATTGGTGCTGATGGTGCGTTCATCGCGCTGGCACTGCAACAGTACGCCATCGGCTTTGACCACCGCCCCTTCCGAATAGTTTTGATCCTGATAGATGCAGCACTGATTGCACGGCTGGGCGCGTTGGCCGCCGGAGCTAAAGACCTCCGCTGGCACGTTGACGTCCACGTCCGGGCGAAAACGATCGGCCTGAGCCCCTGCGGATAACAGAGCAAACAGTGCGGTGAACAGGTAGCGGTTCATAAAGATTCCTTTTATAGACTGATGATGACTATACACAAAAAATTCACGTTGCATCAGGACGGCAAGGCTGAGGTATATATAACGGTTGTTCGCCGCAGAACCTTTAATTTCGCTCGTCATCGTTTTTAGTTATGACACAAACCCGCTGATTAATTTCGCTTTCATCGCAAATTTTCGCTTGCCTCGCAAAGCGGTGCGGGTGGTATAGTCGAAAACGACCAGAAATCACCCACACAACACACAAAATATAAAAAATCAGCATAAGAGGTTCTTATATCTATGGATCAGGCACGCTCTCTGGAATCGTTTCTTACCCACGTTCAACAGCGCGACCCGCATCAGAGCGAGTTTGCTCAGGCGGTTCGCGAAGTCATGACCACGCTGTGGCCATTCCTTGAAGAAAACCCTCGCTATCGTCAGATGTCGCTGCTTGAGCGCCTGGTTGAGCCTGAGCGTGTGATTCAGTTCCGCGTTGTCTGGGTTGATGACAAAAATCAGGTGCAGGTGAATCGCGCGTGGCGCGTGCAGTTCAGCTCCGCCATCGGCCCGTTTAAAGGCGGAATGCGTTTCCACCCGTCGGTCAACTTATCCATTCTGAAATTCCTCGGCTTCGAGCAAACCTTCAAAAACGCGCTGACCACCCTGCCGATGGGCGGGGGTAAAGGCGGCAGCGACTTTGATCCGAAAGGCAAAAGCGAAGGCGAAGTGATGCGTTTTTGCCAGGCGCTAATGACCGAACTGTATCGTCATCTGGGGCCGGACACCGACGTACCTGCGGGTGACATCGGCGTAGGCGGGCGCGAAGTGGGCTTTATGGCCGGGATGATGAAAAAACTCTCCAACAACAGCGCCTGTGTCTTTACCGGTAAAGGACTCTCTTTTGGCGGCAGTTTGATTCGCCCGGAAGCCACCGGTTATGGACTGATCTACTTTACCGAAGCGATGCTGAAGCGCCACGGTCTCGGTTTTGAAGGGACGCGCGTGGCGGTGTCGGGTTCCGGTAACGTGGCGCAATACGCGATTGAAAAAGCGATGCAGTTGGGCGCGCGCGTCGTCACGGCCTCTGATTCCAGCGGGACGGTCGTGGACGAAGCGGGCTTTACGCCTGAAAAACTGGCGCGCCTGTGTGAAATCAAATCCAGCCGCGATGGTCGCGTAGCCGATTACGCACGCGAGTTTGGCCTGACTTATCTGGAAGGCAAACAGCCGTGGTCGGTGCCGGTGGATATCGCTCTGCCCTGTGCGACGCAAAACGAACTGGATGTGGAAGGCGCCCGTCTGCTTATCGCCAATGGCGTGAAAGCGGTCGCGGAAGGCGCCAATATGCCGACGACTATTGAAGCGACCGATCTGTTCCTGGAAGCTGGCGTGCTGTTTGCGCCGGGTAAAGCGGCAAACGCAGGCGGCGTGGCCACCTCCGGGCTGGAGATGGCGCAGAACGCCGCGCGTCTGGGCTGGAAAGCAGAGAAAGTCGATGCGCGTTTGCATCACATCATGCTGGATATTCACCACGCCTGCGTGGAATACGGCGGTGAAGGGAAACAAACCCACTACGTGCGCGGCGCGAATATCGCAGGCTTTGTGAAAGTGGCCGATGCAATGATTGGGCAAGGTGTGATCTAGCGGGTTAATCCGTGCGGTCGAGAGGCCCTCCCCCACGGGGGGCCAACCTGGCGGAAAAAACACATCCAGCGCTATACGCCGGGTGTGGTGCCAAACGTGGCCCGTCGTTTCTTCACTCATATTATGGGGGCCTGTGGTAGTTGTTACCTGGAACGTCGTGAAGGGCAATTTATTATCGGTGAACCAGGCATCAACATTTACGTACGTGAATGCACCGCATTCCTTATCGATAATCTTTCTTCCGAAGTACCGCAGGGATATGCACTACATGGGATGGTTCGCGCATGAAAAATACCGGGTATGCAAGAGTCAGAAACCACAGCCCCTTCAGAAGTAGCGGAAATCAGCATTATCAGCCGATAACCGCTCAGCCTGGCGAACAGCCTCAAGAGAATTCGCCATGAAAAAACAACCACCTGTTATCACGTCAGAACAGGCGAAACCATCAGGCCGCCTGGAGCGGGGTTAGTCCGGCAGACCGGGCAAAGGGGCAAAGATACGCCGCGCCCTGTTGGAAATGAGTGCCCCCACGCTGAAGGCCATTCTGGCAGGCATTGAGAAAGTTGACCCGGCCTGTCTGAAACTGTGGGCCGAATGCTGCAAAGGTGACTGAAGTGGATGAACTGCGCCGCGAGGTGGACGCCTTGCAACGGCTGGTGGAGGACCTGCACCATGACGCTACGTAAAACACTCAAAGAATTGCGCGGTAAACGGCAAGAAATATGCGACGACGCACAGGACGACCTGACAGAAATTGTGGTGAACATTGTCGATGCGTCAGCAACGGATGATTACCGAACGCCGGTGATTTTGCAGAAGACGGCCTGCACCGGGTACCAGTGGAGCATCAGTAAAATAAGAACATGATTTAGCTCCAGATTTGCGGGTTGTTACGGGTGGATGATTCTGACACCGGATCATAGCGAGATAGCTAACGTGCACGTAAAATCAGCATAAGACTGAACACGGAGACTGTTAATCCCCGCACCATAAACAGGCCTGAGGATTTGCTCGATTCAAGTGAATAGCCTTCATTCAAATTAACCTGTAAGGCGGTTTTTCGTTCACAAGGTAAAAGCTCTCGTGCAGGTAAAAAGGATCTTCTTGAGATCCTTTTAGATCATCGAATACATCATCATTTCATTGAAAGCAGCTTTTCATAATCAGGGGAAATATGCAGAGCTTTACCACTACTACCATCCGGATAAGTAACGATTAAAGATCCTGGCTTTGTAGCTGGAGGTGTAATCGTAACAACTTTATCAAAATGGATTATTGGTTGTATGGCTATATTTTGGGTTCCTTGAAGCCGATACCGGCGGCTCCATTTCTCATAGCTGCTATCTCCCCCAAAAAGCTTAATGCTGGCAGTCTTATCTAAATGGTTACTTACCATAGGGAAAAAATCCACCTTTAAGTCCAGGTCGCCACTACCCTCTTTTGCCCTGCCTGTCCCGTAGCCGTCACTGAGACCATAGCGTCCGAAATCAAAGATATAGTTGGTTGCAATAACCTTTTTTCCTTTCGCTAAAGGATTATCAGCAGACAATCTGAAGCTAACCCGAAGTGAACGAAGAGACCACTGGCATGCCCCCCCACCCTCGATGGCAACCCGGCTTTGCCATATATCGCTGCCTCCCTGCTGCTGATACTTCTGCTCAAAATCGTTATAGCCCGGTATCTCATGCGACTCATTGCTGGAGTTATAGCGAACGGTCTTACACTTTTCAGAGCGGTACAGCACCTCCACAGGCAACAGCGTCACACCGTCAGGAACCCTGAAACTCACATCCACCCACTTAGCATCCGGGGGCGGACTCAGCGTGCGATCGGTGGTGTCACCGCATCCATAAAGCAGTGCCAGCACTGGAAGAGTGACGATAAGTATTGCTTTATCTGGGGAATTCAACGTCTTCCTCCGTACTTGCAGCAAAGCGGGAAAGTGCATTTTGTCCGGTTTCCCCAACCTGCGTCCGTTGCAAGGCAACCGGCAGCATGTCCTGAAGGGCCAGAAATTCACGATTTCGCTTAACCTTATCCTGATTCGCATGACCTGAAGCCTCCTCCAGCTCTTCTTTGAACTTTAGGCCGCAATCTCTAAGGGATTGCGGCTTTTTTTTGTCCAGCGTGGTTCGGGCTGGTACATTTACAGCCAGATATTTTAGTTATACGTTTTGTTATACCCGCTAAAGCGGTTTTACTTTTACAGGGCAAGAAATTACGCGCTGAAAAAAAGGATCTCAAGAAGATCCTTTTTAGATCGATGAATACATTATCATTTCATTGAAAGCAGCTTTTCATAATCAGGGGAAATATGCAGAGCTTTACCACTACTACCATCCGGATAAGTAACGATTAAAGATCCTGGCTTTGTGGCTGGAGGTGTAATCGTAACAACTTTATCAAAATGGATTATTGGTTGTATGGCTATATTTTGGGTTCCTTGAAGCCGATACCGGCGGCTCCATTTCTCATAGTCTGTATCGCCCCCAAACATATCAATGTACGTTTCGTTAAACATGTTATTGATTACCGTCACAGGGAAGAAGTCAGCCTTAAGATTAAGATCACCACTTGCGTCTTTAGCCCTACCTGTACCATAACCATCACTGAGACCATAGCGTCCGAAATCAAAGATATAGTTGGTTGCAATAACCTTTTTTCCTTTCGCTAAAGGATTATCAGCAGACAATCTGAAGCTAACCCGAAGTGAACGAAGAGACCACTGGCATGCCCCCCCACCCTCGATGGCAACCCGGCTTTGCCATATATCGCTGCCCCTCTGCTGCTGATACTTCTGCTCAAAATCGTTATAGCCCGGTATCTCATGCGGCTCATTGCTGGAGTTATAGCGAACGGTCTTACACTTTTCAGAGCGGTACAGCACCTCCACAGGCAACAGCTTCACACCGTCAGGAACCCTGAAACTCACATCCACCCACTTAGCATCCGGGGGCGGACTCAGCGTGCGATCGGTGGTGTCACCGCATCCATAAAGCAGTGCCAGCACTGGAAGAGTGACGATAAGTTTTGCTTTATTTAGAGAATTCAACGTCTTCCTCCGTACTTGCAGCAAAGCGGGAAAGTGCATTTTTTCCGGTTTCTCCGGCCTGCGTCCGTTGCAAAGCAACCGGCAGCATGTCCTGAAGGGCCAGAAATTCACGATTTCGCTTAACCTCATCCTGATTTGCACGACCTGAAGCCTCCTCCAGCTCTTCTTTGAACTTTTCCCGCATCTCCTTCCGGATCATGGGAAGTTCCGGGTTTGCCAGTTCAAGCACCTGATTATGGATATAAGGCAGATAGCGATGGGCCAAAGAATGGCTGCGGGGATCAGTGGCAAGACCACCCAGGGCGGGATTGGTATTCTTTGGAAAGGCTTTTTCAAGGCTGACCGGATTCAGACACTGAATAAAGGCGGCCTGATGCTCTCCGGTGGATTTCAGGCATTCATCATTCAGGGATGGCACCAGAAAGAGCTTCACTGCTACATAATGCGGGGCATATATCTGACCATCGGCCAGGCTTTTCTGATTTGGCCCTGTAAGCTTCATCGAGCACTGCTGTGCCTGGAAGAAAACAACCGTATTGCCATGGTGCCAGTACGGATCTTTTTTCAGCTGAATCCCCAGCTGTAGTTCCATATCTTTCTGCCAGAGGGAGGCCGGTAAACCGGCAACCGATACCGCCAGCCAGTTAAAACCCAGTTTGGACCCCAGCGGCCCCAGTTTCTGATAGAAAAGATTATCCATATCAGCGTCTATTGGCACCTGTGGCACGGTGTCATTGTCATTGACATGACGGTAGTGGGAAATGTTATCCAGCGATGGCATCGCTGAGCGGGTGAACGTGCGCGGCATTCCGTAGGTGTACAGAATGGGCATACTGGCTTTCATTTCAGCTGCATAAAGCAGGGCTAGCGAGCCTCCCAGACTATGACCGCAAATAAACAGTTGTTTAGCACCTTGAGCTTCATAAAGAGATGTATTTATAGCCTTAAAAATAGGGTCAAACTTTTGCTTCGCCAGCTCATAGGCTTCAAGAAAACCGCCATGAATATTCCCCTCTCCGGCCAGTTCTGGCAGGCAACGTTTTGGTCCAAAGGAGGCATCAGTCAGAGCATTCAGCAAACTGGCTGTTCCACACCAGGCAACCAGGATGTGAGTCCCGCATTCCACCATAAACATGCGGGTATCCCCTTCCGGGTTATCAGCCTGCCCGGTGTTCAGGTATACGGGAGGCCGGTAACGTTCACTGAACGGCACATCCACCGCCAGCGTATGGAAGTAAGACGGAAACTCCGCAAATTGGGGGATACAGGATAAATCCTGGCATTGCTGCCGGAAGAAATAATCAATGGTGCCGTTCTCAGCTTCTGCGCAATAGACCAAATCGGCCATAATGCCGAGGTTATAACCATTGGCGAGGTCATAGTCTTTCGTTTCATTCAGCGCCAGCACCCACGCCCGGAACGGGCAAATTTCGATAACGTGCCGCTTATCCAGAGTCTCCCGCGAAACTTCCGTTCCTTTCAGGGAACGACCGGGGGGGAAATGAAACTTTGGCGGCTCTTTATCCGTCCAGCCCTCAATTTCCGGCATCCTGTCGCACAGTTCGCCGATGGTGACATAGTGATGCACATGCCCGGCGGCCTCGGTCTTTTCCTGCACATCGGTCTGCCATGTAGGATCGCGTGTTTCCGGTTTAAAGTAGTTATTGCTCACCGGCTGGGAATTCGGGTTCCGACGCAATCCCAACGGCCGCAGCGCCATCTCGTCAGCCAGCTGCTGTCCGTCAACTTTCACGTCAACCGTAACCCAGTACAGATCCTCAAACCGGACAATCCCCTGACTGTCGGTCACACCGGCGGGCGGATTGGGCGGCGGCGTGGGGTTGTAGTCGTAGCCGCGACTGTGCGCAATCGCCACTTCCTCCGCAGAGGCCAGAGGGTGGTACTCCAGCCGCACATTCAACCCGGAGACAGCGTTATTATTTTCATCGACAAATTGCAGTTCCAGCCAGTATTTGTGCGGTTCGCCGCGACAGTAAACGACTTTCCCTTTGGGCCTTAAACAGGTGACGGTCGTATTGTCACCGATGATTTCCATAGGCATGCCATTATCCTTGCACTTTAAGCGGTTAAAAAACGCCCATCATACACCGGTCGGAACTTAACCAAAATTTCTGCGCAAGTATATTATGGTACTGAAAACAACATGTTTTGTTACTTGCCATTTTCAATGGAAAATTCTTATATAGCTCGACAGCCCTGACTGACGAGGATTGAACTTCTATTATGCTAATGACCAAAGCCGCCCATTCCCGGCACACAGGTGTAAGTCGTCAGACCGTCTACGACCGGATTAAAAAAGGTGAGCTGGTGCTGGTGGGCCGTAAAATCGATGTGAGGACCAGCAGCCAGAATGTAAATAAGCGTTACACATTCAGAGGGATAAAATTACGCATTCGGGGGCTATTGTGGGGCTAAAAATAACGACAAAAAAACCTACAAATCAATGTTGATATAGCTTTTGGATTATCCCCCACGGGGAGAGGAAACACTAAAAAGGCAACCTTGCGGTTGCCTTTTGCTTTTAACTTCACAGGTCCGGTAAGCGCAGTGCCACCGGGCATTTTTCAGGCCGCACTTTTCTTCTTAAACTTTCTCTTCTTATCACCCGCGCCTGGCGCAACCATGCCTCTGAATTGCTTCACCGGGGTGTTCCGTGCCTGATTTATTAAATCAAATAACGTGCCCACCAGCGGCTGCATAAAGTCCTGGTAGCGGCACTGTTTCTCGCTGATTTGCGTGAGCACCGATTCCCAGTGCGCGGTCATATCCGGTCGCGCGGCCATCTCCGGCAGGGAGTGAATCAGCGCCTTTCCCGGATCCGTCGAGTGGATATAGCGCCCCTGTTTGATCAGGAATCCGCGTTTAAACAGCAGTTCGATGATCCCCGCGCGCGTGGCCTCTGTGCCCAGACCATCCGTAGCGCGAAGGATCTTCTTCAGATCTTTATCCTGCACAAAACGAGCGATACCGGTCATGGCCGAGAGCAGCGTCGCATCCGTGAAGTGGCGCGGCGGCTGAGTTTGCCGCTCGATCACTTCGCCTTTTTCGCACAGCAGTTCGTCATCTTTCGCCACCACCGGCAGCGGCGTGCCGTCGTTCTCTTCGTCGCGCTCTTTGTTGCCCAGCAGCGTACGCCAGCCCGCTTCGGCCAGAAAACGCGCTTTGGCGACAAATTTGCCTTTGGCGATCTCAAGCTCAATCACACACTTGCGGAAGACGGCGTCCGGGCAGAACTGCATCAAATACTGGCGAGCGACAAGCTGATAAACCTTAGACTCATTTTCGCTCAGATTGACGCTGCTGGCGCGCGCCGTGGGGATGATGGCGTGGTGCGCGTCCACCTTTTTGTCGTCCCAGCAGCGGTTGCGGGTTTCCGGGTTGACGGCGGGCTGCGGGAGCAGATCCGGCGCGTGAACGCCAATCGCATTCAGCACCGCATGACGGCCCGCGAAATGTTCTTCCGGCAGGTAGCGGCTATCCGAACGCGGATAGGTGATAAGCTTGTGGGTTTCGTACAGTTTCTGGCAGATATCCAGCACATTTTGCGCGCTCATACCAAAGCGTTTTGCGGCTTCGATCTGCAGGGCCGACAGGGAGAAGGGCAGCGGTGCGGGTTCTGATTCCCGTTTATCGTTATAGCTGGTGACCATCGCCGGCTGACCGCTGATACGGTTGACCACATGATCCGCCAGCGGGCGATGTAACAGTCGCCCCTCTTCATCCTGATACGACTCACAGGCGTCGCTCGGCTGCCAGGTGGCCGTAAAGCGTTCTTCCTTCGGGGTGACGATATGTGCCTTTACCTCGAAGAAATCTTTCGCCACGAAGTTCTCGATCTCTTCGTCGCGACGCACCACCAGACCGAGCACCGGCGTTTGCACGCGTCCAACGGAGAGCACGCCCTGATAACCGGCGTTGCGTCCGAGAATGGTGTAGGCGCGGGTCATGTTGATCCCGTACAGCCAGTCGGCACGCGCTCGCGCCAGCGCAGAGACGCACAGCGGGATGAACTCGCTGTTGGCGCGCAGACGGGAAATAGCGCGTTCGACGGCCTGCGGGTTGAGATCGTTTATCAGACAGCGCTGCACCTGCTGCCGTTTTTCCGCTGCCAGCTCAAGGTAGTCAAGCACTTCGTCCACCAGCAGTTGCCCTTCCCTGTCCGGGTCACCGGCGTGAACCACTTCTTCGGCGTCATGCAGAAAACGTTTGATAACGTTGAGCTGTTTGGTGACCGAAGGACGTGGCTGTAGTTTCCACTTTTCCGGCACGATCGGCAGATCGTTGAGATTCCAGCGGGCGTAGCGGCTGTCGTAAACATCCGGCTGCGCCTGTTCAAGCAGGTGACCGATACACCAGGTGACCACCTGCCCGTTGCCGCATTCGATAAAGCCGTCGCCCTTGCGATGTGGCTTGGGCAGCACATCGGCAATCGCACGCGCCAGGCTTGGCTTTTCCGCAATAAACAACCGCATCGAATTAACGGATCTCAATCATCGGGCGACCACCGCGGGCGGTCACCAGCTCGCCAATGGCGGTCAGGGTGATACCGTATTCGGCCGCGGTGGCTTTCACTTCGGCTTCGGATTCAGGCGTCACCGCCAGCAGCAGGCCGCCGGAGGTTTGCGGATCGCACAGCAAATCGCGCCACTCCGCTGGCATGTCGCCCATCAGATGACCGTAGCTGGCAAAGTTACGCTGCGTACCGCCCGGCACCGCGCCCTGCGCGATATACGCTTCCACGCCCGGCAGTTTTGGAATGTCCTGATACCAGACCTGCGCCTGCACGCCCGCCCCCTGGCACACTTCGCTCAGGTGGCCGAGCAGACCAAAGCCGGTGACGTCGGTCATCGCTTTTACGCCGTCGATATTCGCGAACGCCGCGCCCGCCAGGTTCATCTGACACATGACTTCTGTCGCCAGACCAACATGCTCCGGTTTGAGCAGCGATTTTTTCTCGGCGGTGGTCAGCACGCCAATACCCAGTGGTTTGGTGAGGAACAGTTTGCACCCCGGCTGGGCTGTGCTGTTGCGCTTCACGCGATCGGTAGGCACCACGCCGGTCACAGCCAGGCCGAAGATCGGCTCAGGCGCATCAATCGAGTGCCCCCCGGCCAGCGCGATACCCGCCTGCTGGCAGGCAAAACGGCCGCCTTCGATCACGTCGCGGGCGATTTCAGGGGGAATGGTGTTAACTGGCCAGCCCAGAATGGCGATCGCCATGATCGGTTTACCGCCCATCGCGAAGATATCGCTGATAGCGTTCGTCGCCGCAATGCGGCCAAAATCAAACGGGTTATCGACAATCGGCATAAAGAAGTCGGTAGTGCTGATAATGCTGGTGCCGTTTCCTAAATCATAAACCGCTGCATCGTCACGCGTTTCGTTACCGACAAGCAGGTTCGGGTCGACAAACTTCGCCTGTTCACTGTGGAGGATGGTTTCCAGCACTTTTGGCGAAATTTTACAACCGCAACCCGCTCCGTGGCTGTATTGCGTTAAACGAATGGTTTGCTCGCTCATGGGGACATCTCCTGTCATTGCTCTCGCGCTATGGTAGCGCTCATTCCGTGATGAGGTAAGTCTGACTGTCTGAATTATGCGATGCTTGCTCATAATCCAGACAGTTTAGTGTGATTATCAGAAACGTGTAACGAAAGGCGCGGTATCCGGCACAGAGACGGTGGTAGACGCTTTGAGCTGCGGCGTGCCGAGATAGAGGAAACCGACGATTTTATCGTGCTCGCCGCAGGATAATCCGGTGCGAACTGCCGGGCTGTCGGTGAGCGGGCCGGTGCGCCAGATGCCGTTAAAGCCCTGGGCGACGGCCGCCATTTGCATCGCCATCACTGCGCAACCGGCTGACATCTCTTGCTCCCAGACCGGCACTTTATGCTCTGGCTGGCATTTTGCCACCACGGCAATGATCAGTGGCGCGCGGAAAGGCGCATTGCGCGCTTTATCAATGCCCTTTTCATCTTGTCCGGCCTCTTTCGCCCCCTTTTCCAGCACGGCGCTAAAACGATCGCGTCCTTCCCCTTCAATAATAAAGAAATGCCACGGCTGAAGCGTGCCGTGATCCGGGGCGCGCATTCCGGCATGCAGAATGCTTTCCAGTTGCTCACCGGCAGGGGCGGGTTCGGCCAGGCGTGAAGCGCTACGGCGGTTAACAAGCAGTTCAAGTGCGTCCATTGATTAACTCCTGTCTTCAAATTTGCTCACAAAATTAACACGGGAGCAGATTTTGTTACAGCGCAGTGGGCGATTCCTGCTGACAAGAGGCGGTTGGGTCATTACGATAACCCCCACATTGCCGTCACGTCGCGACGGAACAGTACTTATCTGGTTTGGGAGAACACATGCGAACCCTTTGGCGAATTTTTGCCGGTTTCTTTAAATGGACGTGGCGCTTACTCAATTTCGTCCGCGAACTGGTGATGAATCTGTTTTTCATCTTCCTGCTGCTGGTTTGCGTGGGCATCTGGATGCACATCAGCACCAGTCAGACCCAGCATAGCGAGCGCGGGGCGCTGCTGCTGGATATCACCGGCGTGATTGTCGATAAACCTTCCACCAGCAATCGGCTGGGGGTGATTGGCCGCCAGCTGCTGGGCTCCACCTCCGATCGCATGCAGGAAAACTCGCTGTTTGATATCGTCGAAGCGATTCGCCAGGCGAAAGAGGATCGCAACATTACCGGGATTGTTCTCGATCTGAAGAACTTTGCCGGTGGCGATCAGCCGTCTATGCAGTATATCGGCAAAGCGCTGCGCGAATTCCGTGACAGCGGTAAACCGGTTATTGCCGTTGGCGATAGCTATACCCAGGGTCAGTATTACCTGGCCAGCTTTGCCAATAAGATTTGGCTCTCCCCGCAGGGAACGGTCGATCTGCACGGCTTTGCTACCAACGGCCTGTACTACAAATCGCTGCTGGATAAGCTGAAAGTCACGACCCACGTCTTCCGTGTTGGTACTTATAAATCGGCCGTTGAGCCGTTTATTCGCGATGATATGTCGCCTGCTGCCCGTGAGGCAGACAGCCGCTGGATTGGCGAACTGTGGCAAAACTATCTGGGTACGGTTGCCGCTAACCGTCAGATCACCGCGGATCAGGTTTTCCCTGGCGCGCAGGCGATGCTTGACGAGCTGCAAAAACGGGGTGGCGACACGGCGAAATATGCGCTCGATAACAAACTCGTCGATACGCTGGGTACCAGCGCGGATATCGAAAAAGCGCTGACCAAACAGTTTGGCTGGAGCAAAGAAGACAAGAATTACAGCGCGATCAGTCTTTACGATTACACGCCGAAGAAACCAAGCGAAACGGGTGACAGCGTGGCCGTAGTCTTCGCCAATGGGGCGATCATGGACGGTGAAGAAACACCGGGCAATGTGGGTGGCGATACCACGGCGTCGCAGATCCGCGATGCGCGTCTGGATCCGAAAGTGAAAGCCATCGTTCTGCGGGTTAACAGCCCGGGCGGCAGCGTCAGCGCTTCTGAAGTGATCCGCGCGGAACTGGCTGCAGCGCGCGCCGCTGGCAAACCGGTGGTGGTGTCGATGGGCGGAATGGCGGCATCCGGTGGCTACTGGATCTCGACGCCAGCCAACTACATCGTCGCCAACCCGAGCACGCTGACCGGCTCAATCGGCATCTTCGGGGTGATTAACACGGTAGAAAACAGCCTGGATTATCTGGGTGTTCATACCGATGGCGTGGCCACCTCGCCGCTGGCGGATGTGGCGGTCACTAAATCGCTGCCGCCGGAAGTCTCTCAGATGATGCAGTTGAGCATTGAGAACGGTTATAAGCGCTTTATTACGCTGGTCGCTGAATCACGTAAATCCACGCCTGAGCAGGTTGATAAAATTGCACAGGGCCACGTCTGGACTGGCCAGGATGCGAAAAACAACGGTCTGGTCGATAGCCTGGGTGATTTCGATGACGCGGTGGCAAAAGCGGCTGAACTGGCAAAACTGAAGCAGTGGCATGTCGAATATTACCAGGATGAACCGACGTTCATTGATATGGTCATGGACAGCATGTCGGGTTCGGTACGCGCCATGCTGCCAGCCGCCATTCAGGCCTGGCTGCCTGCGCCAGTGGCCTCCGCTGCCAGCGTGGTGAAAGCGGAAAGCGATAAGCTCGCCGCCTTTAACGATCCGCAAAACCGTTACGCGTTCTGCCTCACCTGCGGCTCCGTACGCTAAAAACTGTCCCCTCTTCCCGCGAAGAGGGGATTTTTCTTTGAAGCACAAGAACAGATCATCATGCAGAAGAAATCGATTTATGTGGCGTATACCGGCGGGACTATCGGTATGCAGCGCTCTGAAAATGGCTATATCCCGGTGTCTGGTCATCTGCAGCGTCAGCTCGCGCTGATGCCTGAGTTTCATCGCCAGGAGATGCCCGACTTCACTATCCACGAATATGACCCGCTGATGGACTCATCGGATATGACGCCAGAAGACTGGCAGCATATCGCCGACGATATCAAAGCCCATTACGATGAGTACGATGGTTTTGTGATCCTCCACGGCACCGATACCATGGCGTTTACCGCCTCTGCGCTCTCCTTCATGCTGGAGAACCTCGGCAAGCCGGTGATCGTGACCGGGTCGCAGATCCCGCTGGCGGAACTGCGCTCCGACGGGCAGATCAATCTGCTGAATTCGCTGTATGTGGCGGCCAATTACCCGATCAACGAAGTGTCGCTATTCTTCAATAATCGACTTTATCGCGGTAATCGCACCACCAAAGCGCACGCCGACGGCTTTGATGCTTTTGCCTCGCCCAATCTGCAGCCGCTGCTGGAGGCAGGTATTCATATTCGCCGCCTGGGAACGCCGCCTGCGCCGCATACGTCTGGCGAGTTGATTGTTCACCCGATCACCCCGCAGCCGATTGGCGTGGTGACAATTTATCCAGGCATTTCCGCCGATGTGGTGCGTAATTTCCTGCGCCAGCCGGTCAAAGCGCTGATCCTGCGCTCTTATGGCGTGGGCAATGCGCCGCAAAACGGCGAGTTCTTAAAAGAGCTTCAGGAAGCCAGCGCGCGCGGCATTGTGGTGATAAACCTGACCCAGTGCATGTCCGGGAAAGTGAACATGGGCGGTTACGCCACCGGCAACGCGCTGGCGCATGCGGGTGTGATCAGCGGTTTTGATATGACGGTGGAAGCCACCCTGACTAAACTTCATTACTTACTGAGCCAGGATCTCGACGTGCAGTCTATTCGCAATGCGATGATGCAAAACCTGCGCGGCGAGCTGACGCCAGACGAATAAGGAGTGTGATATGACACAACGAGCCCTGCTACTGGTCGATCTGCAAAATGATTTTTGCGCGGGCGGTGCGCTGGCTGTTGCCGGTGGCGATGCCACCGTTGATACGGCCAATACGCTTATTGCGTGGTGTAAAACCCGCGGTGAAGCCGTTGTTGCAAGCCAGGACTGGCACCCGGCGAATCACGGCAGTTTTGCCAGCCAGCATCAGGTGGAACCCTTCACGCAGGGTGAACTCGACGGCCTGACGCAAACCTTTTGGCCCGATCACTGTATTCAGCAAAGCGAAGGCGCAGAGTTGCATCCGCTTCTGAATCAAAAAGCGATCGATGCGGTGTTCCATAAAGGGGAAAACCCGCGTATCGACAGCTACAGCGCCTTTTTCGATAACGGTCATCGTCAGAAAACCGCCCTGGACGCGTGGCTCCGCCATCACGAAATCAGCGAACTGATCGTGATGGGACTGGCTACCGATTATTGCGTGAAGTACACCGTTCTCGATGCCCTGAAACTGGGCTATCGCGTTAGCGTGATCACTGACGGCTGTCGGGGTGTTAATATTACGCCCCAGGACAGCGCGCTGGCCTTTATGGAGATGTCCACCGCCGGTGCGACACTGTATACGCTGGCAGACTGGGAAGAGACGCAGGCGTGAATATTCATTCAGCGATATCAGAGGCTGATATCGCTGGTTTTCTTATGCAAGAGGCGTAAATCTGATGGCTTTTATCCCCAAAAATTACGCGCGGCTTGAGGTCGGTTACCGGGAAAAGGCGCTTAAACTTTTTCCCTGGGTGTGCGGACGTTGTAGTCGCGAGTTTGTCTATTCCAATCTTCGCGAGTTGACCGTGCATCACATTGACCACGATCATTCGAATAACCCGGAAGATGGCAGTAACTGGGAGATGTTGTGCCTGTTCTGCCACGATCATGAGCACTCCAAATACACCGAAGCCGACCAGTATGGCTCGACGGTAGTCGCTGGAGAAGATGCGCAGAAGAGCGTCGGGGAAGCGACCTACAATCCGTTTGCGAATCTCAAATCAATGATTAATAAAAAGTAACCTCAGACTGTTGGCCGGGTAAAGCCACAACGCTACCCGGCAATTCCCCCGTTTTCACATAAAGTGAACTCCCTCGCAACACCAACGAAGCGGCACTGCTATTCTCATTTGGCTGTTTTTTGTCACACCCCTGGTGCGACGTACTTTTTTGAGTCAAAGAGGATCCGTTATGAAACTATTGCCTGTTCTGGCAGCCTTACCCCTGCTCTGCGCGCCGTATATTTTTGCCGCTGACATGATGTCCGTGGGTTATTTCAATGGCGGCGGTGACGTCACTGCCGGCCCCGGTGGCGATATCGACAAACTGGACGTTCGTCAGATTACCCACCTCAATTACTCATTTGGTCTTATCTATAACAACGAGGCGGGGGAAACCAACGCTGCGCTGAAGGACGCCAGCAAATTACATCAAATCTGGCTGTCACCAAAAGTGATCGCCGATCTGCGCAAAATACCTGAGCTGCGTAAGCAGAACCCGCATCTGAAAGTCCTGCTTTCCGTCGGGGGCTGGGGAGCCAGAGGATTTTCCGGTGCTGCGGATAATAAAGAGAGCCGCGCCGTGTTTATCCGCTCTGTGCAAGAGATCGTCAAAACTTATGGTCTGGATGGCATTGATCTCGACTGGGAATATCCGGTAAACGGCGCATGGGGGCTGGTCGATAAACAGCCGGCCGATAAAGATAATTTCACCGCCCTGCTGAAAGAGATCCGTGAAGCGTTACCAAAAGAGAAATTAGTGACCGTTGCCCTGGGCGCGAATGCGGAAAGTCCGAAAAGCTGGGTGGACGTGAAAGCCATCGCGCCGTATCTGAACTACATCAATCTGATGACTTACGATATGGCCTATGGCACGCAGTATTTTAACTCGAATCTGTATGACTCAACGCAATGGCCGACGGTGGCGGCAGCCGATAAATACAGCGCTGATTTTGTGGTTAATAACTATCTTGCCGCGGGATTAAAACCCGAGCAGATGAATCTGGGGATCGGTTTTTATGGCCGGGTGCCGAAACGAAGCGTTGAGCCAGGCATCGACTGGACAAAAGCGGACGCCGAAAAAAATCCGGTGACGCAGCCGTACTTTGGCGCGCAGGAGATCGGGATGTTCAAGGCGCTGGGCTATGATCTCACTAAAGACACCTACGTGAAGTACAACGATATTGTCAGCAAGCTGATTAACGATCCGCAGAAACGTTTTACTGAGCACTGGGACGATCAGGCGAAGGTGCCGTGGCTGTCGATAACCTCGGCGCAGGGAAAAGAGTTGTTTGCTCTGTCGTATGAAAACCCGCGTTCCGTTGACCTGAAAGCGCAGTACATCAAAGAGAAAGGTCTGGGCGGTGCAATGTTCTGGGAGTATGGCGCGGACGACCAGAACCAGCTGGCGAAGCAGTTAGCGACATCTCTGGGCATTAAACAAAGGTAAACGCAAAACGGCAACGTCGGGTTGCCGTTTCGGTATTTGCGCCCTCTTCAACGGGGAGAGGGTTCGACGGAGAAGTTCAGGCCGCTCTGGCGTTTCCGCCGGGCGGCGATAGCGCCTGCCCGGCCTGGCGTTACTGCATCTTCAGCGTCGCAATCGGTTTGGGCGTAATACCAAAATCTTCCTTCAGTTCTCGCTTACTTTTCATCACCATCTGCCCTTTCGTGTCGATAGTCATGTGCTGCGCGTCGGTGTTGTTACGCGCCTGCCAGAGCATGACCAGCTGCAGACTGTTCTCTTTTTGCTCGGCGGTCAGCGCCACCCCATCAGGCCATTTACCCAGCTCCACTGCCGTGACCAGACGCTGATACACTTCCGGCGTCATCCCGTTAATCATGTCATCAATATTCATGGAAAACCCGCTCTGAAGGAATAATTTGCTGAATCGGTTCTTCAACCTTTCGTCTGCTCGCCGTTTTCATCATCTGAGAAGCTCATTGAGGCGGAATTGACGCAGAAACGCTCGCCCGTTGGCTGAGGGCCATCCGGGAAGACGTGACCAAGGTGGGCATCGCAGTTACCGCAACGAATTTCGGTACGCTGCATACCGTGCGTGGAGTCCTGCAGGTAACGTATTGCGTCATCGCTCACCGGCTCATAGAAGCTCGGCCAGCCGCAGCCGGAATCGTATTTTGTTTGCGAATTAAACAGAGGGGCGTCGCAGACCAGGCAGTGGTAAACACCCTCACGCTTATTGTGCAGCAAACGCCCGGTAAATGGGGGCTCTGTGCCGTGGTTCTGCGTCACATAGAACTGCATTTCTGTCAGATTTTTTTTCAGTTCGTCAGGATTACGTTGATTCGACATATGCTCACATCTCGCTGTATAAACAGACACCTTTATCCGCGAATTCTAACAAAACATTAACACTGAAGTGTGAACTTTTGTTCTAAACTTATGCGTTGCGGTATAGCAGACGGGCAATTGTGATCTTGTTCACATTTTTATCCTGTTGGCCCTTTAAAATTCCGGGCGCAGCCCCCATGTGGTTGCTAGCTCAAAGGGAAAGTGAGGCGGTCAGTCGCACAAAGGTTATGCGCAGGATTGATTTGTCGCAATGATTGACACGATTCCGCTTGACGCTGCGTAAGGTTTTTGTAATTTTACAGGCAACCTTTTATTCACTAACAAATAGCTGGTGGAATATATGACTATCAAAGTAGGTATCAACGGTTTTGGCCGTATCGGCCGTATTGTTTTCCGTGCTGCTCAGGAACGTTCTGACATCGAAATCGTTGGTATCAACGATCTGTTGGACGCTGAATACATGGCGTACATGCTGAAGTACGACTCAACTCACGGTCGTTTCAACGGCACCGTTGAAGTGAAAGACGGCCACCTGGTTGTTAACGGCAAAACCATCCGTGTTACTGCTGAAAAAGACCCAGCTAACCTGAAATGGAACGAAATCGGTGTTGACGTTGTTGCTGAAGCTACCGGTATCTTCCTGACCGACGAAACTGCTCGTAAGCACATCACCGCTGGCGCGAAGAAAGTTGTTCTGACTGGTCCTTCCAAAGACAACACTCCGATGTTCGTTAAAGGTGCTAACTTCGAAAAATATGCTGGCCAGGACATCGTTTCTAACGCTTCCTGCACCACCAACTGCCTGGCACCACTGGCTAAAGTTATCAACGACAACTTCGGTATCGTTGAAGGCCTGATGACCACTGTTCACGCAACTACCGCTACTCAGAAAACTGTTGATGGCCCGTCTCACAAAGACTGGCGCGGCGGCCGTGGCGCAGCTCAGAACATCATCCCTTCTTCTACCGGTGCTGCTAAAGCGGTAGGCGTTGTGCTGCCAGAGCTGAACGGTAAACTGACTGGTATGGCGTTCCGCGTTCCTACTCCGAACGTATCCGTTGTTGACCTGACTGTTCGTCTGGAAAAAGCTGCTTCTTATGAAGAAATTAAGAAAGCAATCAAAGCTGCTTCCGAAGGCCCAATGAAAGGCGTTCTGGGTTACACCGAAGACGACGTTGTCTCTACCGATTTCAACGGCGAAGTGTGCACTTCCGTGTTCGATGCTAAAGCGGGTATCGCACTGAACGACAACTTCGTGAAACTGGTTTCCTGGTACGACAACGAAACCGGCTACTCTAACAAAGTACTGGACCTGATCGCTCACATCTCCAAATAAGTTGAGATGAGACACTGATCTAAAAAGGCGACCTCGGTCGCCTTTTTTATATACATATCATCCTGAAAGCTGCCTCTGCGTTGGCTTCACCATCGGAATTCGGTCACATAGTTATCTATGCCCCGACACTCCTCAGGCTTGCCGCCTTGATGCAACTTCCATGATTTAGTGTATTACTCACGAAGGATTGCGTAATGATTGATAAAATTTTTGCACTTCCGGTAGTCGAACAACTTACCCCTGTACTCTCCCGCCGCCAGATTGACGAAGCCGACATTATTGTTGTCGATCACCCGCGCGTTAAAGCCTCGGTTGCACTCAACGGCGCACACCTGCTCTCCTGGAAACCAGAAGGCGAAGAGGAAGGTTTGTGGCTGAGCGCCGCCACATCATTCAAAAAAGGTGCGGCGATTCGTGGTGGTGTTCCGATCTGCTGGCCGTGGTTTGGCCCGGCTGCGCAGCAGGGCTTGCCTGCCCACGGCTTTGCCCGTAACCAACAGTGGACGCTGAAAACCCATCAGGAAGATGATAACGGCGTAAAACTGACTTTTGAGCTGCAAAGCAATGATGAAACCCGCCAGCTCTGGCCGCACGACTTCACGCTGTATGCCCACTTTACACTGGGTAAAACCTGCGATATCGAGCTGGAAGCTCACGGCGAGTTCGAAACCTACTCCGCGCTCCACACCTATTTCAACGTTGGCGATATTGCCGAGGTCAACGTCAGTGGACTGGGTGAGCGCTTTATCGACAAAGTGGATAACGCCAAAGAAGGCAAACTGAGCGATGGCGTGCAGACCTTCCCGGATCGTACCGATCGCGTTTATCTGAATCCGGAAAACAGCAGTGTTATCCACGACGCAGCGCTTCAGCGTGACATAGAAGTGGGCCATCACCATCACAGCAACGTGGTGGGCTGGAACCCGGGTCCGGCGCTCTCCGTGAGCATGGCGGACGTGCCGGATGACGGCTACAAGACGTTTGTTTGCGTCGAGACCGCTTGCGTGACCGCTGCGCAGAAAACGACCGCGAACACGCCATCCCGTCTGGGACAAACCATCAGGATCGTTAAACGCTGATGCCATCCCCACCCTCTCCTTCGCAGGAGAGGGTGCAAAATCTTACACCACATCCAGCCGTGTTTTACCGCCCGGCGCCGGGAAAGCAGAATCCAGCGCGGCTAAGGCTTCGCCGCTCAGCGTTATCTCCAGTGCGTCCGCATTTTCTTTTACATGTTCGACTGAAGACGCTTTCGGGATCGCGATGACGCCCTGATGGCTTATCACCCACGCGAGCAGGATTTGCGCCGCGCTGGCACGATGCTGACGCGCAATCTCATTCACTACTGGGTGATTCATCAAGCCAGAACGTAACCGTCCGGCCTGCGCCAGCGGACAGTACGCCATAACCGGGATCCGTTGTTTCTGACACCACGGCAGCAGATCGTATTCAATACCGCGTGAGGCCAGATGATAGAGCACCTGATTGGTGGCACAGGCGGAACCCCCATCGACGCCCCATAACGCCTGCATATCCTCATGATCCAGATTCGAGACGCCCCAGCGACCAATTTTGCCCTGCTGCTGTAACTTTTCCATCAGAGCGACTGTCTCTTCGAGAGGGATGTTTCCACGCCAGTGCAAGAGGTAAAGATCGATATGATCGGTTCCCAGGCGACGCAGACTGGCATCACAGGCCGCAATACCCTTTTCCCCACCGGCATTCCACGGATAGACTTTGGACACCAGAAAAACTTTTTCACGCAGCCCTTTTATCGCTTCGCCAACCACCTCTTCTGCGCCGCCTTCCGCGTACATTTCAGCGGTATCAATCAGCGTAAGGCCACGTTCGATGCCCGCTCGCAGTGCAGCCACTTCGGTTTGCCGCTGACCGGCGTTTTCTCCCATGTACCAGGTTCCCTGCCCAATCGCAGGCACGGTGACATGTTCAGCAAAGGTTACGGTTTTTTCGCTCATTCGTCTCTCCTGTTAAGTCGCACCACACTAAAGCAAACGGGGCGCAAGCGCCCCGTTGTGATGCACAGAATGCACTATGAAAGTGCACAATCAGAAACTGTACGTTACACCTGTGGAGAAGAGACCGGCCCAGGACTTATCGACCATAGGACTGTCTTTCACTTCATCGCTCAGGCGCGAGTAGCGGGTGGTGGCATACACGTTCCAGTCGCTGGCAAACTTGTAGCTTGCTGTCAGTTCCAGGTACGGGCTCCAGTCGTCATCAGCATCATAGCTGTTCAGACCGCTACGCTTTGACTCTTTATGGGACACGCCATAATAGTAGTCGTTGTAGTTTTCACTGCTGTACTCCACCCCGATACCCGGCGTCAGCGTCAGGCCACCGTTGGTATAACGATAAAGCCAGGCCAGATCCCAGATAAAGCCGTTGCTGTTATCGAGAGTATCTCCGGCAAGCGTAGTGCGCAGGAAACCATACTGGGTGTTGTGAACGTAGGAAAGACCCGCCATCAGGGTACTTTTACGTTTGTCGAGTTGACGCAGCGCGCGGCTGTCGCTGTCGCCTGGTTTGAAGTGCATCGGCGAGTAATACGCCATGACAGAGAGTTTATCCGCCTCGTCATTCCACAGATAGTAACCGCCACCCAGACCGCGGAACCAGAAATTATCCCCTTCATAGGTGATAACCGGAACCGGATAGACGTCACGGTCATACTGTTTATACGGGCTGTTAAGCACGCCGACGCCCGCGCCAACGGACCACTGGTCGGCAGCCTGTGCCGTGCTAACAGACGTGGCGACAAGTACGCCCAATGCCAGAAGTTTGAGTTTGGTCACAATCCATTCTTTCCTGTAGTCAAATAATCAGCGTCTGAAGTGTAACCGCCATTCCGTAACATCCCAAAATTTTTTGCCTGCTATTGAGTTTAATTAACCGATTATTTTCATCGTTTAAGATGACTGAACGCTTTCATTTATGTGACGACCGCGTGAAAGCCGGGCTTTTATCCTGATTCGACCCACGGTTTTTTTGGATGAGTTATTGATATGTCATTGAAATTACATTTTGGTGGCATGCAAGTTTTGCAAATGCCATCTACGCTTAATTTTAAGAAGATGAATTCCTGCAAACCCTGCGATTTCGAGCCTAAAACCTGGCACACGGGTTGCTGCTCTGGTAGTGAGGTGTGACGGTTTCTCTTCCAGGAGCCTCCATTATTCATACGAACGGCTCTTTTCCTGTGCTAAAAAAACGAAAGGACGGCATGCCATGAATATATTCGATCACTATCGCCAGCGCTATGAAGCTGCCAAGGACGAAGAGTTCACACTGCAGGAGTTTCTTACCATCTGTCGGCAAGATCGCAGTGCCTATGCCAATGCGGCAGAACGGCTATTAATGGCTATTGGTGAGCCTAACATGGTCGATACTGCCCTCGAACCACGGCTCTCCCGTCTCTTTTCGAATCGTGTGGTTGCACGATACCCTGCTTTTGAAGAATTTTACGGCATGGAAGATGCCATCGAGCAGATTGTCTCTTACCTGAAACATGCTGCTCAGGGCCTGGAAGAGAAGAAACAGATCCTCTACTTACTGGGACCGGTGGGCGGCGGTAAATCTTCTTTAGCCGAGCGTTTAAAAGCGCTGATGCAGCGCGTGCCGATCTACGTTCTCAGCGCCAACGGTGAACGCAGTCCGGTTAACGATCATCCGCTGTGCCTGTTTAATCCGCAGGAAGATGCGCAAATTCTGGATAAAGAATTTGGTATCCCGCATCGCTATCTCGGCACCATTATGTCGCCGTGGGCGGCAAAACGTCTGCACGAATTTGGCGGCGACATCACTAAATTCCGTGTGGTGAAAGTCTGGCCTTCCATTCTGGAACAGATTGCGATTGCCAAAACGGAGCCAGGTGATGAAAACAACCAGGACATTTCAGCCCTGGTCGGGAAAGTCGATATCCGTAAACTGGAACATCACGCGCAAAACGATCCCGATGCTTACGGTTACTCCGGCGCACTGTGCCGGGCAAACCAGGGGGTGATGGAGTTCGTTGAGATGTTTAAAGCGCCTATTAAGGTGCTGCATCCGCTGCTGACCGCCACTCAGGAGGGGAACTATAACGGGACGGAAGGTATCTCCGCCCTGCCGTTCAACGGGATTATACTGGCCCACTCAAACGAATCCGAATGGGTGACGTTCCGTAACAACAAGAATAACGAGGCGTTCCTTGACCGTGTGTACATCGTCAAAGTGCCTTACTGCCTGCGGATCTCCGAAGAGATCAAGATTTACGAAAAACTGCTTAACCACAGTGAGCTGGTGCATGCGCCTTGCGCCCCCGGCACTCTGGAAACGCTGTCGCGCTTCTCGATTCTGTCGCGTCTGAAAGAGCCAGAAAACTCCAGCATCTATTCGAAAATGCGCGTCTATGACGGTGAAAGCCTGAAAGATACCGATCCGAAAGCGAAGTCGTACCAGGAGTATCGCGATTACGCCGGTGTCGACGAGGGGATGAACGGCTTGTCCACGCGTTTCGCGTTTAAAATCCTCTCCCGCGTGTTCAACTTCGATCACGCCGAAGTAGCGGCCAACCCGGTGCATCTGTTCTACGTGCTGGAGCAGCAGATTGAACGCGAGCAGTTCCCGCAAGAGCAGGCGGAACGCTACCTTGAGTTCCTCAAAGGCTACCTGATCCCGAAATATGCCGAGTTCATTGGCAAAGAGATCCAGACCGCCTATCTGGAATCCTATTCCGAATACGGGCAAAACATTTTCGACCGTTATGTCACGTATGCGGACTTCTGGATCCAGGATCAGGAGTATCGCGACCCGGATACCGGCCAGCTGTTTGACCGTGAATCCCTGAACGCCGAACTCGAAAAAATTGAGAAGCCTGCCGGGATCAGTAATCCGAAAGACTTCCGTAACGAGATCGTTAACTTCGTACTGCGCGCCAGAGCGCATAACAGTGGACGTAATCCTAACTGGACCAGTTACGAAAAACTGCGCACGGTTATTGAGAAAAAAATGTTCTCCAATACCGAAGAGCTGTTACCGGTCATTTCGTTCAATGCCAAAACCTCAACCGATGAGCAGAAAAAGCACGATGATTTTGTCGATCGCATGATGGAGAAAGGCTATACCCGCAAACAGGTTCGTCTGCTGTGCGAATGGTATTTGCGCGTGCGTAAATCGTCATAAAACAAACGGCCCGGTAGCCTGTCGCTACCGGGCTTACAGAGTCTGCGAATAGTTGGCAGTACGGGGGGCATATGACCTGGTTTATTGACCGGCGTCTTAACGGCAAAAACAAGAGCACGGTGAATCGCCAGCGCTTCTTGCGTCGTTATAAAGCGCAAATTAAACAGTCGATCTCCGAGGCCATCAACAAACGTTCGGTGACCGATGTTGATAGCGGTGAGTCCGTCTCCATTCCGACGGATGATATTAGCGAACCGATGTTCCATCAGGGTCGTGGCGGCTTACGCCATCGCGTACACCCGGGGAATGACCATTTCGTCCAGAACGATCGCATTGAACGCCCACAGGGCGGTGGCGGGGGTTCCGGTAGTGGTCAGGGACAAGCGAGCCAGGACGGCGAAGGCCAGGATGAGTTCGTCTTCCAGATATCCAAAGATGAATATCTCGATCTGCTGTTTGAAGATTTGGCGCTGCCGAATCTGAAAAAGAATCAGCACCGTCAGTTAAATGAGTACAAAACTCACCGCGCCGGATACACCGCCAATGGCGTTCCGGCGAACATCAGCGTGGTGCGGTCGTTGCAAAACTCCCTTGCCCGTCGCACAGCGATGACGGCGGGTAAACGGCGCGAACTGCGCGAGCTGGAAGTCAGCCTGAAAACGGTGGAAAACAGCGAGCCCGCGCAGCTGCTGGAGGAGGAGCGCCTGCGCAAAGAGATTGCGGAACTACGGGCGAAGATCGAACGCGTGCCGTTTATTGACACCTTTGACCTGCGTTATAAGAACTACGAGAAACGCCCGGAGCCTTCCAGCCAGGCGGTCATGTTCTGTCTGATGGATGTCTCCGGCTCAATGGATCAGGCCACCAAAGATATGGCGAAGCGTTTTTATATTCTGCTTTATTTGTTCCTGAGCCGAACCTATAAGAACGTGGATGTGGTTTATATCCGCCACCACACGCAGGCCAAAGAAGTCGACGAGCATGAGTTCTTTTACTCGCAGGAAACGGGGGGAACTATCGTCTCCAGCGCCCTCAAGCTGATGGATGAAGTGGTGAAAGAGCGCTATGACCCGGCACAGTGGAACATCTACGCTGCGCAGGCCTCCGATGGTGATAACTGGGCGGACGATTCCCCGCTCTGTCACGAACTGCTGGCGAAGAAAATTTTGCCGGTGGTGCGTTACTACAGCTACATCGAAATCACCCGCCGCGCGCATCAAACGCTGTGGCGTGAATACGAACACCTGCAGGCGATGTTCGATAACTTTGCCATGCAGCATATCCGCGATCAGGATGATATCTATCCGGTCTTCAGGGAGCTTTTCCATACCCAATCGACCAGCAACGCCTGACCCAACAGCCAGCTTATCCGCTGGCTGTTTTTCTTTCTTCAGTCGCCAGAATCCCCTCTCGCTGTATCTCCAGGCACGCCGCCACCCGGAATGAAGATGTGATAATGTAGAGCCTGCGTTTCAACAGATTACAGGGAAAAATGCTATGTCAGAGGCAGTAAAAGGCAGCGCCACCCACCAGCAGCTCATTGCATTGTTAATGCAACAGGGGGCGCGCTATCGTGTCATGGAGCATGAGGCAGTGGGCAAATGCGAAGCGGTCAGTGAGATCCGGGGAACCGAACTCGGTCAGGGTGCAAAAGCGCTGGTGTGCAAAGTGAAGGGAAATGGAGTGAAAAAACACGTCCTGGCCATTCTCGCCGCCGATCAGCAGGCCGATTTGGGCCAACTGGCCAGCCATTTTGGTGGCAGTAAAGCCTCGCTGGCAAGCCCCGCGGAGGTGGACACGTTAACCGCCTGCGTGTTTGGTGCAATCCCACCGTTTAGCTTTCATCCCGATCTGACCCTGGTCGCCGATCCGCTCCTGTTTGAGCGTTTTGATGAGATTGCCTTTAACGCCGGATTGCTGGAGAAATCGGTCATTATGAGCACCGCTGATTACCTGCGCATCGCCCGACCGGAGCTGGTGGCGTTTCGCCGCTCGTGAACATCACGGTTGGCAGCGATGTCAGCCGTGCTTTTCCAGCAATAGCACCGATATCACCAGAATCATCGCCACAGTCAAAAACGAAGACGAGATAATCAGTGTTTCAACAAACATATGATCGTTCATGTTGATTCCCCCTTTTGCTGCGTTTCCTCTTTTTTACCCCCTGCTGATGACAGATTCATGACATTTTCACGGCATCTCCGTGAATAAACACATCGCTGAAACGATTCTTGTCAAAAAATAAACCGACATGAATAAACACAACCTGCATCACAATAAATTGTTACCGGTATCACGAAAAAGAGTTTCCATAAGTCCGATGCCAGATCTCGTAATTGTTAATACCCACCTGCTGATTAAATATGCTTATCAGAACATCCTCAAAATAAACCTTACACTGGCAAGGTGAATACCATGACCGATAAGATTACCCGTAAAGAAAAAATCAGTTATGGGTTAGGTGATATGGCCAGCCATATTGGGCTGGATAACGTCATTATCTTTCTGACCTTTTATTATACCGATGTCGTGGGTTTACCCGCGGCCTTTGTTGGCACCATGTTTCTGCTGGCAAGAACCGCGGACGCTATTATCGATCCGGCGATGGGCTATCTTGCCGACCGCACGCGGACTCGCTGGGGCAAATTCCGCCCGTGGATGCTGTGGCTTGCCCTGCCATTCGGCGCCAGCTGTCTGCTGACTTACGCCGTACCGGAGTCACTGGATCTGCACGGCAAAATGATCTTCGCCACAATCAGCTATACCGTCATGATGCTGATGTATACCGCGATTAATATTCCCTATTGTTCAATGGGCGCGGTCATTACACCGGATAACGAAGCGCGTATTTCCCTGCAATCGTATCGCTTTTTCCTCGCTACGCTTGGCGGTGCATTATCGACATTCTTTATGATGCCGTTGGCAGAATTTTTAGGCGGTGACGATAAATTGCTGGGCTATCGCTGGGCGATGGCAATAATGGCGACTATCGCCGTTATTATGTTCTGGATCTGTTTCGCCAATACCCGTGAGCGAATTAACGCTCCCGCAACGCATAATAATTACCTGGCGGAATTACGTGATTTATTACGCAACGATCAGTGGCGTGTCGTAGCCGTTCTGGTATTAACCAACATTGGCTTTGGGGTTATTCGCCTCGGCGCCATGATGTATTTCGTCACTTATTA
The DNA here is from genome assembly GCA_009668015.1 of Enterobacteriaceae bacterium RIT714. Taxonomy (GTDB): domain Bacteria; phylum Pseudomonadota; class Gammaproteobacteria; order Enterobacterales; family Enterobacteriaceae; genus Enterobacter. The sequence goes on along the minus strand of WJYB01000001.1, from coordinate 109,397 downwards.
TCTGGGGAGCGCCAGCTATTTTATGTGGATGCTCGGCGCTCATATTCTGGGTAAAGCCGCGGGCAGCGCGCTGGCAAAACGCCTGACGCGTAACTACAGCAAAGTACAAATGTTTGGCTACTGCGCGGTGCTCGCTGGGGTACTGAGTATCGCCCTGTTCTTTGCGCCAAAACTCGTTGTGGTGCTGGTGCCGCTCACCTTCATTATCTCCACCCTCTATCAGTCCACCACCACGTTAATGTGGGTGATGATGGCTGACGTCGCCGATTACGGCGAATGGAAACAGGGTAAACGCATGGACGGCGTGATTTTCTCCACCTTCCTCGCGGTACTTAAATTAGGGATGGCGATCAGCGGTGCGATTGTCGGCTGGACGCTGGGCTTCAGCGGCTATGTGGCTAACGCCCCGGAGCAAACCTCCACCGCCATGTACTGCATCATCGCCCTCTTCACCGTGGTGCCGGGTATTCTGTCACTGTGCGCCTTTGCCACCCTGCGCTGGTACAAACTCGACGACAGCACCATGAAATCCATCAATCTGGCCAAACACAGTCTTTCGTAAAAGGACGCATTAACCATGAGTGAACTTATTCAACATCCCGCCAGCATCGAGTGGCGTTTTGAACGCCAGATCCTGCGCATCGAACCCTGGGGAAAAAACAGTCTCCGCGTCAGAGCGACGTGTCTGCCGGAATTCAGCGATGAATTGCAGGCACTGCTGCCAGCGGCTTCCTGCACCCCGGAAATCGCCGCGCAGGCAGAGAGCCTGACGCTGCGTAATGGCAACATCACGGCAGTCCTCAATCTCAAAGGCCAGCTGGCCTTTTACAACCAGCGCGGCGAGCTGCTGCTGGAGGAGATGTGGCGCCAGCGTTCAACGGTCGGTATTGGAGCCAGTGAAAAGAGTCAGGATAAATTCGTGAGCGCCCTGAAGCTTGACGGCCGTGAATTCAAACCGCTGGCGGGAGGCAAATATCAGCTCACCGTGCGATTTGAATCGCGCCCGGACGAGCGGATCTACGGGATGGGCCAGTACCAACAGCCGTGGCTGGATCTCAAAGGCTGCACGCTCGAACTGGCGCAGCGCAACTCTCAGGCCAGCGTGCCCTTTATGCAGTCGAGTCTGGGCTATGGCGTACTGTGGAATAACCCGGCCATCGGGGAAGTGAGCTTTGCCAAAAATCAGACCGAATGGCGCGCCCGCGTGACGGGCGAGATGGACTACTGGATCACCGCGGCCGACAGCATTCCAGAGATCACCCGCCAGTATGTGAATGCCACCGGCACGCCACCGCGCGCACCGGCGTTTATCAGCGGATTGTGGCAGTGCAAATTGCGCTATCGCACCCAGCAGGAGGTGCTGGACGTGGCGCGTGAGTATCGCCGTCGTCATCTTCCCCTCTCGGTGATGGTGATTGATTTTTTCCACTGGCCAAATCAGGGCACCTGGTGTTTCGACCCGGTTGACTGGCCCGATCCGCGGGCCATGGTCGAAGAGCTGAAGTCACTGGGAATCGAACTGATGGTCTCCGTCTGGCCGACGGTCGAATCCCGTAGCCCGCTTTTCCCACAGATGAAGGCCAAAGGCTGGCTGGTGAGCAGCGAGCGCGGCGTCCAGGTGAATCTCGACTTTATGGGCAACACGACCTTCTTTGACGCCACCCATCCGCAGGCGCGTGAGTTTGTCTGGGAGACGGTGAAGAAAAACTACTATGATCTGGGGATCAAACTGTTCTGGCTGGATGAAGCAGAGCCAGAGTATCGCGCCTATGACTTTGATAACTATCGCTATCACGCAGGTCCGGTGCTGGAAGTAGGCAACCGCTATCCGCGCGATTTTGCGCAAGGCTTTTACGATGGCCTGCAGGCCAATGGCGAGAGCGATATCGTCAATCTGGTGCGCTGCTCCTGGGCCGGAAGCCAGCGCTACGGTGTGCTGGCATGGTCCGGGGATGTGCATTCGTCCTTCCACGCGTTCCGCAATCAGCTGGCTGCCGGTCTGAATATGGGGCTGGCAGGGATCCCGTGGTGGACAACCGACATCGGTGGTTTCCAGGGCGGCAACGTGAACGATCCCGCCTTCCACGAATTACTGATCCGCTGGTTCCAGTGGGCGGTGTTCTGCCCGGTGCTGCGTATGCATGGCTATCGTGAGCCGCAAATTCAGCCGCCGGAACGCTATCGTGATGGGATCCCACAATGTAACAGCGGCTCGCCTAACGAACTGTGGAGCTACGGCGAGGCGAACTTTGCCATCATGCAGCACTGGCTGACGGTGCGCGAAAAATTGCGCCCTTATATTGATGAGCTGTATGAGCATGCCCATCAGCACGGCGATCCGCTGATGCGCCCGCTGTTCTGGCACTACCCGCAGGAGAAACAGAGCTGGGAAATCGAGGATCAGTATCTGTTCGGCGATGACCTGCTGGTTGCACCGGTGATGCACGCCGGACAGCGCGAGCGTGAAGTGTGGTTGCCCGCGGGCGATAGCTGGGTCGCACTTAACGGTGAGCGCTATCGCGGCGGCGAGCGCATCACGGTTGAGGCCGCGCTGGAAAGTATTCCGGTCTTTATCCGCGACGGCAGTGAGTTGGTTCAGGTGTTAGTGAGCTAGCCTCGGGCAGCTGCCCAAAAATGGGAGATTTGTCGATAAAAGCCTGTTTACACACGCCTTTACGGGTAAAGTAAGCAGGCTTACTTTTTCTGGCAAGGATACCCTCATGTTTGACCCTACCCTGCTCATTCTGCTCGCGCTGGCTGCGCTGGGCTTTGTCAGCCACAACACCACGGTGGCGATCTCGATTCTGGTGCTCATCATCGTGCGCGTGACGCCGCTTAACACCTTCTTTCCGTGGATAGAAAAACAGGGCCTGACGATTGGGATTATTATTCTGACCATCGGTGTAATGGCCCCTATCGCCAGCGGTACGCTGCCCGCATCCACGCTGCTTCACTCTTTCGTCAACTGGAAATCGCTAATTGCCATTGCCGTTGGGGTATTTGTTTCATGGCTCGGCGGACGCGGTGTGACGCTGATGAGTTCCCAGCCGTCGCTGGTCGCGGGACTGTTGGTCGGCACCGTGCTGGGCGTAGCCCTGTTCCGCGGCGTGCCGGTCGGCCCTTTGATTGCCGCCGGACTGGTATCACTCTTTATCGGGAAGTCGTAGACAGGCTCGCCACATAGCGCGCGGGCGTTTGACCCAGCCCCTTTTTGAACATAGTGATAAACGCCGTCGTGGAGTCATATCCCAGCGCCTGCGCCGCCTGTTGTACCGACTTGCCGCCAATCATCAGCTGCAGGGCAACAATCAGCTGCAGCTGATGACGCCAGCGACGAAAACTCAAGCCCGTCTCTTTCACCACCAGCCGCGCCAGATTGCGCTCGCTCATCGCGAAATGGCTGGCCCACTGGGCCAGCGTCTGCCATTCGGCAGGTTCGGTCGCCATTGTCTCGCTCATCATCCTTATTTTGGGATGTGAAGAGACGGGTAACTGCAGCTGTTCCTGCGGCTGTTGCGGCACTTCATCAAACAGCACATCCACCAGCCTTGACGTGGCGGCAAGCTGAAGCTGCGCGGGCGTTTTAGTCGCCAGCGTCAGGATCAACTCTCGCACCAGCGGAGAGATTTTTAGCGTACAGCAGCGATCGGGCATCAGCACCGCACCCGGCTCAATAAACAGAAAGCAGAGCTGCGCCCCGGGCGTCGCTTTATTGCTGTGCGGGATTTGTCCGGGGATCCACACCGCATAGTGCGGCGGCACCATCCACATCGCATTTTCCACTTCACAGGTGATCGCTCCACGCAGCGCGAGGATCAATTGCCCTTTGCGATGCTGATGCGGCGGAATATGTTGCTCGTCCTCCACCACCCGAACGCGAAACGCCACTGCCGCATCATGCTGGCTATCCGGATCGTAGCCGTCGAGTCCCAGACCAATCATAAAGTTGTCCGATATTAGCGATAAACTGTCATTTTAGCTTGATTCAAACACCGCTGAAAACGGGTATTGTGTGCCCTCGTTAAGATGTAAGAGAAAATAATGACCACTGCCACCTCCTCCTCCGGCAAAGATCGCCTGCTGCTGATCGCCGGTATTCTGATGATTGCCACCACGCTGCGCGTCACCTTCACGGGTGCGGCTCCGCTGTTGGATACCATTCGCCACGACTACGGGCTGACGACCGCGCAAACCGGTCTGTTGACCACGCTGCCCCTGCTGGCATTCGCCCTGATTTCACCGCTGGCCGCCGGGGTCGCCCGTCGCATCGGCATGGAGCGCAGTCTGTTTATTGCCCTGCTGCTGATCTGCGCCGGCATTGGCATTCGCTCGTTGCCCTCGTCCACGCTGCTGTTCGCGGGTACTGCGGTGATCGGCTGCGGAATTGCGCTCGGTAACGTGCTTTTACCGGGGCTTATCAAACGCGATTTTCCCGGCCAGGTGGCAAAGCTGACCGGCGCCTATTCTCTGACGATGGGTGCGGCGGCGGCGCTCGGCTCGGCCATGGTGGTACCGCTGGCGCTCAGCGGCGCGGGCTGGCATGGCTCACTGCTGATGCTGATGGTCTTTCCGCTTCTGGCTCTGCTGCTGTGGCTGCCGCAGTGGCGACAGAAACAGACTGGCTCATTAAGCGGCGCGCGGGCACTGCACAACCGCGGGATCTGGCGCTCGCCGCTGGCCTGGCAGGTGACGTTATTCTTAGGGATTAACTCGCTGATTTACTATGTGGTTATTGGCTGGCTTCCGGCCATTTTACTCAGCCACGGTTACAGTGAAACGCAGGCCGGTTCAATGCATGGCCTGCTACAGCTGGCGACAGCGGCCCCGGGCCTTGCCGTACCGCTGCTGTTACACCGGCTCAAAGATCAGCGCGGTATCGCCGGATGCGTGGCTCTGATGTGTGCCGTCAGTGCGGCAGGATTCTGGTTTGTTCCGGATCAGGCGGTGCTGTGGACGCTCATTTTCGGATTCGGCTCCGGCGCGACGATGATCCTGGGCCTGACCTTTATCGGTCTGCGCGCCAGCTCCGCTCATCAGGCCGCGGCCCTTTCCGGTATGGCGCAGTCGGTGGGGTATCTTCTGGCTGCCTGTGGGCCGCCGCTGATGGGCAAAATTCACGATACGACCGGAGACTGGCGGATCCCGCTTTTCGCCTGCGCGCTGGCGGCAGTGGTCATGGCGGTTTGCGGAGTGCTGGCCGGGCGCGACCGTGAGATCACGCCCAACTGAAGACGACGGCAGGCCGAGAGGTCTGCCAGTTTATCCGCGTGCGACGCGAAGCAGCGCCTGCACTAACGGAACCGGACGTCCGGCCAGCGCGCCGCGTTCATGCTGAAACAGGGTTCCGACAAAGAAAGGATGGGTGACCAGTTCCACCGCGCGGATTTCACCCTGTTCATCCCAGCCGGTTACGCGCAGGTCGCCGCTTTCCAGTTCTTGCGCGAATGCAGGCGAAACACCATAGTTGCAGTGATAGCCTTCCTCGATCTCTTCTCTGCCATAAGCCTTGGCAATCAGCGTGTTGGCGCGAAGCTCAATCGTGTCGGTTGTTTCGACCAGCGAGCAGGTCAATGGCGCGATCACCATTCGGCCCTCGGTATCCGTCTCAGCATGTGCCGCATCGCTCCAGCCCAGAACGTTACGCGCATACTCAATTAACGCATGCTGGAATCCACCGCAAGTTCCCAGAAAAGGAATACTGTTTTCCCGTGCAAAACGCGTTGCGATAAAGGCGCCTTCCACATTTTTATAAGGACTTGCCGGAACCAGCCAAATCGCATCATAGCCCACCAGATCTTCAGGGCTGGTCAGTTCAGGAGTGGCGATCCAGTCGTAATCTGCCGTCAATTCCAGCACGGCAGCGGCATCGTCAATGGCTAACGGGATAGCCTGGTGAGCAATAACGTCAGGGTTGTAGTCGCCAACAAGCGCAATGCGGAGCGTTTCTTTTACCGGGGAGAGTTCCATGAGAGGTTCCATATGCCAGAGAATTATCAGATAACATAAGGAACCTCAGCCTACCGATCTTTTGCAAGTATCACAATCCCTTAAATTAGAGGGGCAAGGATCCGTTGCTATAGTGTGTTAGCGTATTTTCCCTTTCATCCGGACCGGTTAAACATCATGAAAACGAAAATTCTGGTCAGCGCCTGTCTGATGGGCCACAAGGTTCGTTACAACGGCAGCGAAAAAACGCCTGTTTCGGACATCTTAACGCGCTGGCAGCAGGAAGAGCGGCTGGTGATCCACTGTCCGGAGCTGGCGGCAGGGCTGGCCATCCCTCGTTTACCCGCGGAGATTGTGGGTGACGGTGGTCAAGCGGTGATGGCGGAGCGCGCCCGTATTCTGGAAAGCGACGGCACTGACGTGACAGCGCATTATCAGCTCGCGGCATGGCTGGCGTTACGCACCGCACAAGAGACGAATTGCAGTGCCGCCCTCCTGACCGACGGCAGCCCGACCTGCGGGAGCGCGTTCATCTACGATGGCAGCTTTAGCGGACACAAAAAAACGGGTATGGGCGTTGCCGCCGCGTTATTACGCGAGCATGGCATTCAGGTATTTTCTGATAACCAGATCGCGGAGCTTATCGCCTGGATTGAGGAGAGAGAATGATTCGCTGTAAACGCCTCTATGACGCGGCAAGTCCCGAGGACGGCTATCGGATTCTGGTAGACAGACTCTGGCCACGCGGGGTGAAGAAAACCGATTTGGTATATGACGAATGGTGCAAAACACTGACGCCCTCAAACGCCTTACGCAAAGCCTTCCACAGCGAAACGATCGATTTCGCCGCCTTTAGCGAAGCGTATCGCGAGGAGCTTGAACAGCATCAGGATGAAGGCAAACGTATCGCCGCCCTCGGCAAACAACAGACGGTGACGCTGCTCTACGGCGCGAAAAACAACCAACAGAATCACGCGATGGTGCTGGCCGACTGGCTACGCCAGCTAGCTGAAGGTTAACTCATCGACTGCAAGCGGTGTTTCGTCAGGGGTCAAAGGCATCAGATGTTCCGGGCGAACAAACGCGAAACCTGGCTGGTTGTCGAATGCGTGGACATCTCCTGTCACCAGCCACAGCGCGCGGTCCGCGCCTGCTGGCAGTTCCGTCATCACGCCATTGACCGGATTCAAAAAACGCAGACCGGGCTGGCAAAGTGCAAAAAGCTCAACAGACTTGCCGATATTGCGACGCCCGGCAGGGGTGCGGGCGCCAATGATCATGGCCAGGCTGCCCGGTTTTAGCTGAAACATACTTCTCTCGCGGTGTAATAAGCCATCACGGCTAAGATAATTCCTAAAGAGAAGTGTATCGCACTCTTTCCCCGGCTGTCACCTGGCGGGTGTAGGGTGATCACGACGGTAGAGATCCCACTCATCAATGACTTCACCACCCGGCAGCTTACACTCTGTGCGCACGCCCTGGGGGCTTTGTATCGGAACCCTTTCCCCACCCTTTTTCACGCAGTAAACCGCCGCGGGATTTGCCATACCAATCTGTGGCGGTTTTGGCGCATCCGGTGGGGTTGATGTTGAACAGGCAGTTAGTGGCAGAGCCATCGCCAGCAGCAGATATCGCATGATCTTACCCTTTTGAATTTTCGACGGTTAAGAGTACCGGGTCATGTCCGTTTTCTCCATGATTTCTCCATTAAACCTGCACTTTTCAGACCTATAGTGAACCTGTTCTCACTGACCAGAGAATAAAGATCTCTTTCCCCGGGCTCGCTCCGGGGCTTTTTCCCCCTACCAGCGTTGGCAGGTGTCTCAACAATATATAAAATTTTGTACATTCATGTTCTACTATGCTCCACAGCCGAAAATTTCAGCACAACATGCAGATACTGGCGTCTTCTGCATGGGAGTCTACCCACGTCATGTCGGATATTATTCTTGCCCGTGTTTCAGAAACCCTCGCGACCGAACAATCCCTTGAAAGCCTGGTGCGTCAGCTACTGGAGATGCTTGAGATTGTCACCGATATGGAATCAACCTATCTGACGAAAGTCGATATCAATGCCCGTTTGCAGCATATCCTGTATGCCCGTAACAGCAAACAGATGCAGATCCCCGAAGGGCTGAGCGTGCCCTGGGGCGATACCCTGTGTAAACGCGCCATCGACAGCAGCTGTTTTTTCAGTAGCGAGGTCGCAGAACAGTGGGCCGATTGTGATGCGGCAAAAGCACTGGGGATTACCACTTATATGAGTATTCCCATTCATCTGGCTGATGGTTCGCTCTACGGAACACTCTGCGCCACCAGCACCAGTAAAAAGACACTGAGCGAGCGCGGCGAGCAAGTGCTGCAACTCTTTGCCGGGCTAATTGCGCAGTACATTCAGAAAGAGTCGCTGCTCAACCAGCTTCGTGAAGCAAACTCCGCACTGATTGCGCACTCCTACACCGATGCCCTGACCGGTTTACCGAATCGTCGCGCCATTTTTGAAAATCTCACGACCCTCTTCTCGCTGGCTCGCCATCTCAAGCGCCATGCCCTTATCGCCTTTATCGATCTGGATGATTTCAAGCTGATTAACGATCGCTTTGGTCATGAGACCGGCGATCAATTTTTAGTGGAAGTGGGCAAGCGGCTGACCGATGCGCACACCGAGGACGATATTGTTGGCCGACTGGGTGGCGATGAATTTTTGGTGGCTTGCCTGTGTAACGAGGATAGCGAGGGGGATATCACGCAGATGACGGTCCTCAAAAAACAGATTAGCGCCTCTATCGCCGGGGAGTACTGGCTTGGCAACGTTCATCTTGTCTATCCGGGGGCCAGCTTAGGCGTGGTGGCAGTCGATCCCGCCACTACCGATGCCGACAGTGCCTTACGTGCCGCCGACACCGCAATGTATCAGGATAAAAAACGTAAAAGCAAAACACGCTTTCTCACGATGGATTAACCCCGTAAACTCTGCAGGTAAGGTAACGCATAAGGTGATGTTATGAGGATCGGTATTGTATTCCCGGTCGTTATTTTTATAACGGCAGTGGTTTTTTTAACATGGTTTTTCGTTGGCGGTTACGCCGCTCCGGGGGCATAAGTGCGCAAAACGACCATCATTATGTTAATTGTGGCGATTGTCGCCGTGGCAGGCGTCCAGCTTGGCTGGTGGTGATCCCTGCACACTAAAAAGGCTGCCACTGGCAGCCTTTTTGGATGCTTTCGTTCTTAGCTTTTGATTTTTCTGTAGATAAACAGAACGACCAGCGCACCAATGACCGCCACGGCAAAACTGCCGAAGTTAAAGCCATCGACTTTACCAAAGCCGAACAGGGTGCTGATCCAGCCGCCGACCACCGCGCCCACGACACCCAGTATGACTGTAACGAAGAACCCACCGCCATCTTTGCCTGGCATGATCCACTTCGCCAGAATCCCCGCAATAAGCCCAAAGATAATCCAGGATAAAATTCCCATAGCTTTCCTCTCTGTATGGTTTTTTGTCATTAAATCAACGACACAGAAAAGCATAGCACAGGATTTCCAAAATGAAATTTGTGACAGGACTCACAAAGCCCGACTGTGTATTTTCTATACAGAAAAAAATAACGTACCACACAAAAGATGGGGTTGCATCTTTTGTTGAGAAAGATTATCTTTCTCAACACTGAATAGTTGAGCAAAACACTCGGGTATTCAGTACGACATTGCTCACATTGCTTCCAGTATTTCTTGCCCACCTTCGAGTGGGCTTTTTTTTGCTCGTATTGTCAGAGTGGCACCGTCACGCTGCGCTCTCCCCCGCTCGCCTGCATACGCATCCGGATCATCAAGTTTAAATCTCGCGAAATAAGCCAATAAAAATATATCGCGTTATTTTTTCACTTTTGGTTCTTTTAAACGTTTTAGCGAATCAAGCCCCTCTTCCCCCTGCCGATAACCCTGTCAAGAATGATGTTATACAGACACAGGTTATTGAGGGCGTTATCTTGAAAAATATTAAAATTAGCATCGGGCTACTGATCGTTCTGGCATCCTTTACTCTCATGCTTATTCTCTCCAGCGGGCTTGGTCTGAATTTTCTTTATCGCAGTAATAGCGATATTCGGACCCTGAACTATAACGCCGGGGAGCAAAAGGCACTGAACTCCGTCCGGGATGCCATAATAAATGCGCGTATTATTATTGACACAGCTACCCAGGCAAAAATTCACGGTGACGATATTGATGAGCCCGCCGTGCAGGAAAGCGTTCGTAAAGAGATGTCGATTGCGGATGAGCACTATCAGCAGTTTATGAAAATCCCCGGACTGTCTACTATCGAACCCGAGGTTGGGGCGAGAATGAAAGAGCGCTACGATCAGCAAATCGCCGTGATTACTCGTAATGCCAGCCTGGTGACCACCATCGACGATGTGCAGGAACTGAAGGCGGAGTATGAGAACAGTCATCCTTCAACGTTGCAGGCCCGTCAGGCGTGGGACAATGAGTATCAATCTTATATGGCCTCAACCCAGCGTAATCTTAATAAGGTGATTCAATTCAGCAATCAGTCCTATCATTTCGCGCTGATAGTGATGCTGAGTGTACTGATTCTGTCCGCTATTTTATTTTTGATCGTCAACATCTGGATGCGAAATATATTAGTCCGCCCACTCAAAAATGTGGCTCAGCATTTTGAGTCCATCGGAAAAGGCGATCTCACGGGCGAGATTCATGTTGCGAACAATAATGAAATTGGCCAGCTGTTTGCTTCTCTCCAGATAATGCAAGCAGAATTGAATTCGACAGTGGTATCTATCCGTCAGGGTGTCGAATCTATCAATATTGGCACCCAGGAAATAGCCGCCGGGAATAGCGATCTTTCTCGCCGGACTGAAGAACAGGCAGCCGCAGTCGTGGAGACCGCCGCCAGCATGGAGCAGATCTCCTCAACGGTGAAAATGAACACCGATAACGCGCTACAGGCTTCGCAGATGGTGCAGAATGCGGCCGGTATTGCTACCGAAGGCGAGCAACAGATGCGGCATATGATGGAAAAAATGGATGCCATCAGCCAGAGTGCGCAAAAGATGTTCGAGATCATCAGCGTCATCGACAGCATTGCCTTCCAGACCAATATTCTGGCGCTGAATGCGGCAGTAGAAGCTGCGCGGGCGGGTCAGTCTGGCCGTGGATTCGCTGTCGTTGCAGAGGAAGTCAGAAATCTGGCTCGTCGCTGCACCGACTCAGCCAAAGAGATCACCACGCTGATTAACCAATCGACGCTTTATATCCAGGAAGGCGCCGAGCTGGCGACGAAAACCAGCCAGACCATTCTTGATATCAGCACTGCCGTGAGTAAGGTCAATGTGGTGATGGAGAATATTGCGATGGCCTCGGAAGAGCAAAGCCGCGGCGTGGAGCAAATCCGCGTGGCGATCACTCAGATGGACCACGTGACGCAGCAAAATGCGGCGCTGGTTGAAGAAGTTGCCACCACCGCATCCGGCGTGAACGACCAGGCCCATCTTCTGTCGCAGTCCGTATCCCTTTTCAAAGTCAGGCAGACGCTCTAATCGCTCAGGAATCATGGGGCCGATAAAATGATTTCGGGAGCCATTGGGCTCCCGAATTTAACACGGTGCTGTCAGTATGGATGAAAACCGCCCGAGGGCGGCAAGCAGAAGGATTGACGTCAATGCTGGTGATTCTCGCCAGCACTGTGTTTAGGACCTATTCGTCCCGCTTCTATCAGGATTTCCTCTATCAACTCTTCCAGGCACTCCCGTCCGTGATGATCGCAGACCAGGTGTACCTGTCGGGAAATCTCATCAGTTTTCATCCCATCGCATAATGCCGACTTAAGCATTACCGATGCCCACCGTTTGGCTTCAGAATGAGTCAACATAACCCCTCCCGATATAGGTTACCTTTCTAAGCGTAGCTGTCTGGATATGAATCACCAGGATTTTACGCCAGCAAAGTGCAACACCTTTTTACAAAGCCAGCCGCGACCCCATCGCGCCAAAAAAAAACGGGAACCTGACGGCTCCCGTTCTGATATAACCCAATGAAGGAATTACATATTTGCGATAATCGCGTCGCCAAACTCTGAACATTTCAGCAGTTTAGCGCCTTCCATCAGACGTTCGAAATCGTAAGTCACAGTTTTGGCGTTAATCGCGCCTTCCATACCCTTAACAATCAGGTCTGCGGCTTCGAACCATTCCATATGACGGAGCATCATCTCAGCGGAGAGGATGATTGAACCCGGGTTCACTTTGTCCTGGCCTGCATACTTCGGTGCAGTACCGTGGGTCGCTTCGAACAGCGCGCATTCGTCACCGATGTTTGCGCCAGGAGCGATACCGATCCCCCCCACCTGTGCAGCCAGTGCGTCAGAGATATAGTCACCGTTCAGGTTCATACAGGCGATCACGTCGTATTCAGCCGGACGCAGCAGGATCTGCTGTAAGAACGCATCAGCGATCACATCTTTAATGATGATCTCTTTGCCGGTGTTCGGGTTCTTAATTTTCTGCCACGGACCGCCGTCAATCAGCTCGCCGCCGAACTCTTCAGTCGCCAACTGGTAGCCCCAGTCTTTGAATGCGCCTTCGGTGAACTTCATGATGTTGCCTTTGTGAACCAGCGTCACAGAGTCACGATCATTGGTGATAGCGTATTCGATGGCTGCGCGCACCAGACGTTTAGTACCGTCTTCAGAGCATGGCTTGATACCAATGCCGCAATGTTCAGGGAAGCGAATTTTCTTCACACCCATCTCTTCGCGCAGGAATTTAATCACTTTTTCTGCGTCTGCAGAGTCCGCTTTCCACTCGATGCCAGCGTAGATGTCTTCAGAGTTTTCACGGAAGATCACCATATCGGTCAGTTCAGGGTGTTTTACCGGGCTTGGTGTACCCTGGTAGTAACGCACCGGACGCAGACACACGTACAGATCGAGTTCCTGACGCAGAGCAACGTTCAGGGAACGAATACCGCCACCCACTGGTGTGGTCAGTGGGCCTTTAATGGCAACACGGTAGTCGCGAATCAGGTCCAGCGTTTCTGCCGGCAGCCAAACGTCCTGGCCGTAAACTTGGGTCGATTTTTCACCGGTGTAAATTTCCATCCAGGAAATTTTACGCTCGCCTTTGTAGGCTTTCTCAACAGCGGCATCAACCACTTTCAGCATTGCAGGAGTAACGTCTACACCGATTCCATCACCTTCGATGAACGGAATAACCGGATTGTGTGGAACGTTAATTTTGCCGTTTTGCAGGGTGATCTTTTTACCTTCCGCCGGAACAACTACTTTGCTTTCCATTAACCTCTCCTTCGAGCGCTTCTGGTTGTTACTGATCTTATGTTAATAATTTGTAATGAGCCTTTCGATAGTACCTGAATGTCTGCCGCCATGAAAGGCATTCGTTATTAGGCTATAATGCGGCAATTGACAGGGTCTGAAAATACCATGAAGAAAACTTCTTTTAGAAATCACCGGGTTGAGCGATTCAGCTCACGACAAGCCACCAGAAGAACGCAAGACAGCCAGCCAAAACGGGTCATTTTGTTCAATAAACCCTACGATGTTTTGCCGCAGTTCACCGACGAAGCGGGACGCAGCACCTTAAAAGATTTTATTCCTGTGCAAGGGGTTTACGCTGCGGGGCGTCTGGATCGTGACAGTGAAGGCCTGCTGGTCCTGACCAACGACGGGGCGCTGCAGGCAAGCCTCACCCAGCCGGGCAAGCGCACCGGAAAAATCTATTACGTCCAGGTCGAAGGTGAGCCAACGGAAGCGGCTCTTGCTGCGCTGCGCGATGGCGTGACGCTAAACGACGGCCCGACGCTGCCTGCGGGAGTCGAGCTCGTCGGCGAACCCGAATGGCTGTGGCCGCGCCAGCCGCCTATTCGTGAGCGAAAATCGATTCCCACGGCCTGGCTCAAAATAACCCTTTATGAGGGCCGTAACCGTCAGGTTCGTCGGATGACGGCCCACGTCGGCCTCCCGACGCTGCGACTGATCCGCTATGCCATGGGCAATTACACGCTGGACTCGCTGGCAAATGGTGCGTGGCGGGACGCTACAGAATAAGGAAAATATCATGTTTAAACCTCATGTTACGGTCGCCACGCTGGTTCACGCACAGGATAAATTTCTGGTCGTCGAAGAGACGATTAACGGCAAAGCGTTGTGGAATCAGCCAGCCGGACATCTCGAAGCCGACGAGACGCTGGTTCAGGCCGCAAAACGCGAGCTGTGGGAAGAGACCGGGATCCATGCCGAGCCCCAGCACTTTATTCGCCTGCATCAGTGGATAGCCCCCGATCGCACCCCTTTTCTGCGCTTTTTATTCGTGGTCGAACTTAACGAAATGTGCGCCACTGAACCGCATGACGACGACATCGATCGCTGCCTGTGGGTCACTGCTGAGGAAATCCTTAACGCGCCAAACCTGCGCTCGCCGCTGGTTGCCGAAAGTATTCGCTGCTATCAGTCTGGCGGTCGCTTGCCGCTTGAGATCGTGAGTGAATTTAACTGGCCGTTTACAGAGGGTGCCAATGGTGGGGTCGCGTGATAGAATACGCCGCCTTTAAGTTCAATGTCGTGAGTATTCCATGTCAGATAACAGCCAGAAAAAAGTAATCGTCGGCATGTCCGGCGGTGTCGACTCTTCCGTCTCCGCGTGGCTCTTGCAACAGCAAGGTTACAAGGTCGAGGGCCTGTTCATGAAGAACTGGGAGGAAGACGATGGCGAGGAATACTGTACGGCTGCTGCGGATCTCGCCGATGCGCAGGCCGTCTGCGATAAACTCGGCATTGAGCTGCACACCGTTAACTTTGCGGCAGAGTACTGGGACAATGTATTCGAGCTATTCCTGGCCGAATACAAAGCGGGCCGTACCCCGAACCCGGACATCCTCTGTAATAAAGAGATCAAATTTAAAGCCTTCCTTGAATTCGCAGCCGAAGATCTGGGCGCTGATTATATCGCGACCGGCCACTACGTGCGTCGCGCAGATGTTGATGGCAAAAGCCAGCTGCTGCGCGGTCTCGACGGCAATAAAGATCAGAGTTATTTCCTCTATACGCTGGGCCACGAGCAGATTGCGCAAAGCCTGTTCCCGGTCGGTGAACTGGAAAAACCTGAAGTGCGTAAAATCGCCGAAGAGCTCGATCTCATCACCGCGAAGAAAAAAGATTCCACCGGTATCTGTTTTATCGGCGAGCGTAAATTCCGCGAGTTTTTGGGCCGCTATTTGCCGGCACAGCCGGGCAAAATCATCACCGTTGACGGCGATGACGTCGGTGAGCATCAGGGCCTGATGTATCACACCCTCGGACAGCGTAAAGGTCTGGGTATCGGCGGCACCAAAGAAGGCAGCGAAGAGCCGTGGTACGTCGTCGATAAAGATGTCGAAAACAATATTCTGATTGTTGCGCAGGGTCACGAACATCCGCGTCTGATGTCTGTGGGTCTTATCGCGCAGCAATTACACTGGGTCGATCGCGAGCCGTTCGCAGGTCCTCTGCGCTGCACGGTCAAAACCCGTTATCGCCAGACCGATATTCCCTGCACCGTCACCGCGCTGGATAATGACCGCATTGAGGTTCGCTTCGATGAACCGGTTTCCGCCGTCACCCCGGGTCAGTCAGCCGTGTTTTATCAGGGCGAAATCTGTCTGGGCGGCGGGATTATTGAACAGCGTCTTCCGCTGGCAGCGGTTTAAACTGATTACACACCAAAAGGAGCTCGTGTGGCGAAGAATTACTATGACATCACCCTGGCGCTGGCAGGCATTTGCCAGTCTGCCCGTCTGGTGCAACAGCTGGCACATCAGGGTCATTGCGACGCTGATGCTCTGCACGTTTCGCTTAACAGCGTCATCGATCTTAACCCAGGCTCAACGCTTGGCGTGTTCGGTGGTAGCGAAACCAATCTTCGCCTCGGTCTCGAAACCCTGCTCGGCGTGTTGAACGCCAGCAGCCGTCAGGGTTTAAACGCAGAACTCACCCGTTACACCCTCAGCCTGATGGTGCTGGAGCGTAAACTGAACAACGCGAAAGGTGCGATGGATACGCTGGGCAACCGCATTGCCGGGCTTCAGCGCCAGCTTGATCACTTTGACCTCCAGTCTGAAACGCTGTTGAGCGCAATGGCCGCCATTTACGTTGATGTCATCAGCCCGCTTGGGCCGCGCATTCAGGTCACCGGCTCCCCTGCCGTGCTGCAAAGCCCGCAGGTGCAGGCGAAAGTTCGCGCCTCACTGCTGGCCGGCATTCGTGCTGCCGTGCTGTGGCATCAGGTTGGCGGCGGCCGACTGCAGTTAATGTTTTCTCGTCATCGCCTGACGACTCAGGCAAAACAAATTCTTGCTCATTGTTAACCTCCCGGAGTTGCGAATTATGGAATTATCCTCACTGACCGCCGTTTCCCCCGTCGATGGACGTTACGGCGACAAAGTCAGCGCGCTGCGCGAGATCTTCAGCGAATATGGTCTGCTGAAGTTCCGCGTGCAGGTTGAAGTGCGTTGGCTGCAAAAGTTAGCTGCCCAGGCAGCAATCAAGGAAGTTCCTGCTTTTGACGCCCAGGCAAACGATTACCTTGATAAAATCGTGGCTGACTTCAACGAAGAAGACGCCGCGCGCATTAAAACCATCGAACGCACAACCAATCACGACGTGAAAGCCGTTGAGTATTTCCTGAAAGAAAAAGTGGAGAGCGTCCCTGCGTTGCACGCGGTGTCTGAGTTCATCCACTTCGCCTGTACTTCAGAAGATATCAACAACCTGTCTCACGCGCTGATGCTGTCGACTGCCCGCCAGGAAGTGGTTTTACCTTACTGGCGCAAAATTATCGACGCGGTAAAAGACCTGGCGCTGCAATACCGTGACATTCCTTTGCTCTCCCGCACCCACGGCCAGCCGGCGACCCCATCGACAATGGGTAAAGAGATGGCGAACGTGGCGTACCGCATGGAGCGCCAGTATCGTCAGCTGGAACAGGTTGAGATCCTCGGTAAAATCAACGGCGCGGTGGGTAACTACAACGCCCACATCGCCGCGTACCCGGAAGTGGATTGGCATCAGTTCAGTGAAGAGTTCGTCACCTCGCTGGGCATCCAGTGGAACCCGTACACCACCCAGATCGAGCCGCATGACTACATCGCCGAGCTGTTTGACTGCATCGCCCGTTTCAACACCATTCTGATCGATTTCGATCGTGATGTATGGGGTTACGTGGCGCTGAACCACTTCAAGCAGAAAACCATTGCCGGTGAAATTGGCTCTTCCACCATGCCGCACAAAGTGAACCCTATTGACTTCGAAAACTCCGAAGGCAACCTGGGTCTGGCGAACGCTCTGCTGCAGCATATGGCCAGCAAACTGCCGGTTTCCCGCTGGCAGCGCGACCTGACGGACTCCACCGTTCTGCGTAACCTGGGCGTGGGGATGGGTTACTCGCTGATTGCTTATCAGTCGACGCTGAAAGGCGTGAGCAAACTGGAAGTGAACCGCGATCGTCTGCTGGACGAGCTGGATCATAACTGGGAAGTGCTGGCGGAGCCGATTCAGACGGTGATGCGTCGTTACGGGATTGAAAAACCATACGAAAAACTGAAAGAGCTGACCCGCGGCAAACGCGTCGATGCAGAAGGGATGAAGCAGTTTATCGACGGACTGGCGCTGCCGGAAGAAGAGAAAACGCGCCTCAAGGCGATGACGCCGGCAAATTATATTGGTCGTGCCATTACCATGGTAGATGAACTGAAATAATGCCCCTCACCCTCTTTCCCTTCGGAAAGAGGGATCCTTCCTCTGCGGTTTACTCAATGTTTATCCCCATAACAACATAATCAGCGTTAAACTATTCATACCATTAATTTTAGGGAGAAGAGATGATGCGCGTATTGGTTGTTGAGGATAATGCATTGCTACGTCATCACCTGAAAGTTCAGCTTCAGGATTTGGGGCACCAGGTGGATGACGCAGAAGACGCTAAAGAAGCGGATTACTATCTCAATGAGCATGTACCGGATATAGCCATCGTCGATTTGGGGTTGCCCGATGAAGACGGTCTGTCGCTGATCCGCCGCTGGCGAAGCCATGACGTCTCCCTTCCGGTACTGGTTTTAACCGCCCGCGAAGGCTGGCAGGATAAGGTCGAAGTGCTCAGCGCTGGCGCAGATGACTACGTGACCAAGCCCTTCCATATTGAAGAAGTCGCTGCGCGCATGCAGGCGCTGATGCGCCGTAACAGCGGGCTGGCTTCTCAGGTTATTTCTCTTCCTCCGTTCCAGGTCGATCTCTCTCGCCGCGAGTTTTCCATCAATGACGAGGTTATTAAGCTGACAGCCTTTGAATACACCATTATGGAAACGCTTATTCGCAACAGCGGTAAAGTGGTGAGCAAAGATTCGTTAATGCTCCAGCTTTATCCTGATGCCGAACTGCGTGAAAGCCATACCATTGATGTGTTGATGGGCCGCTTGCGTAAAAAAATTCAGGCACAGTACCCGCAGGACGTCATCACGACGGTGAGGGGCCAGGGGTATCTGTTTGAACTACGCTAAATGAAAAAGATCCTTCGCCATCTCTTGCCGCTTTCGCTGCGGGTTCGCTTCTTACTGGCAACCGCAGCGGTGGTGCTGATCTTGTCACTCTCCTACGGGATGGTGGCGCTGGTGGGATACAGCGTCAGCTTTGATAAAACCACCTTCCGCCTGCTGCGCGGAGAGAGCAATCTCTTCTACACGCTGGCGAAATGGGAAAATAACCGCATCAGCGTGGAAATGCCGGAAAATCTGGACCGGCAAAGTCCGACGATGGCACTGATTTATGACGAAAAAGGCCAGCTTCTGTGGGCGCAACGGCATGTTCCGTGGCTGGAAAAAAGCATTCGCCCGGAATGGCTCAGAACCAACGGGTTCCACGAGCTGGAAACCGATCTCAATGCCACCAGCGCGCTGCTGGGCAACGATACCTCAATGCAGCGTAAACTTGCCGAAATCCGGGAAGATGACGATGACACCGAGATGACCCACTCGGTCGCGATTAATCTTTATCCTGCAACCGTTGATATGCCGCAGCTGACTATTGTGGTCATTGATACCATCCCGGTTGAGCTTAAACGTTCATACAGGGTCTGGAGCTGGTTCATCTATGTTCTGGCAGCTAACTTTTTGCTGGTGATCCCGCTGCTGTGGGTGGCGGCATGGTGGAGCCTTCGCCCCATTGAATCGCTGGCAAAAGAGGTGCGTGAGCTGGAAGAGCACCATCGCGAGAAACTTAACCCGCAAACGACACGCGAACTGACAAGCCTGGTGCGCAATCTTAATCGCCTGCTCAAAAGCGAACGCGAACGTTACGACAAATACCGCACCACCCTCACCGATCTCACGCACAGCCTGAAAACGCCTCTTGCCGTCATGCAAAGTACCCTGCGATCAATGCGCAGTTCTAAACTGAGCGTGGATGATGCAGAGCCGGTGATGCTGGAGCAAATCAGCCGTATCTCTCAGCAAATTGGCTACTATCTGCACCGCGCCAGTATGCGCTCCGGTAGCGCACTGTTAAGCCGGGAGCTGCATCCGGTCGCACCGCTGCTGGATAGCCTGACCTCCGCGCTCAATAAAGTCTATCAGCGCAAAGGGGTGAACATCAGCCTCGATATTTCGCCAGAAATCAGCTTTGTCGGCGAAAAAAATGACTTTATGGAAGTGATGGGAAACCTGCTGGATAACGCCTGCAAATATTGCCTGGAGTTTGTCGAGGTCTCCGCTCTGCAGACGGAAGAAGAGCTGCATATCATCGTTGAAGATGATGGTCCGGGTATCCCGCAAAACAAACGCGATGTAGTCTTTGATCGCGGGCAACGCGCCGACACGCTGCGTCCTGGTCAGGGCGTCGGTTTATCGGTTGCTCAGGAGATCGTGGATCAATACAACGGGCGTATCGAAACCAGCGACAGTCTGCTGGGCGGCGCGCGAATGGTCGCCGTTTTTGGCCGTCAGCATCCCTCCTCTGACGATAGTTAGGCCGGAATGTGAAAAAAGCGAGATTCTCACGCGCAGGGTGATGAGCTTCCGTTATAATCCGACTCAGTAAGAGCCTGCGGAAATATAAATATGGATTATCAATTAACACTTAACTGGCCCGACTTTATCGAACGCTACTGGCAAAAACGCCCGGTCGTTTTGAAACGCGGTATCAGCAATTTTGTCGATCCCATCTCGCCGGATGAGCTGGCGGGACTGGCGATGGAAAACGAAGTCGACAGCCGACTGGTGAGTCATCAGGACGGTAAATGGCAGGTGAGCCACGGTCCGTTCGAGAGCTATGACCATCTGGGTGAGAACAACTGGTCGCTACTGGTCCAGGCCGTTAACCACTGGCATGAACCGACCGCAGCCCTGATGCACCCGTTCCGTGCCCTGCCCGACTGGCGCATGGACGATCTGATGATCTCCTTCTCCGTTCCCGGCGGTGGCGTTGGCCCGCATCTCGATCAGTACGATGTGTTTATCATTCAGGGAACTGGCCGTCGTCGCTGGCGTGTCGGTGAAAAAGTACCGATGAAACAGCACTGCCCGCATCCGGATCTGCTTCAGGTGGATCCCTTTGAAGGCATCATCGACGAAGAGCTGGAGCCAGGCGATATTCTCTATATTCCGCCGGGCTTCCCGCACGAAGGCTACTCCCTTGAGAACTCACTGAACTATTCCGTGGGCTTCCGGGCGCCAAGCGGGCGCGAGATGATCAGTGGATTTGCGGATTATGTGCTGCAACGCGAGCTGGGCAGCCACCGGTATAGCGATCCGGACGTTCCGGCCCGCGAACATCCAGCCGATATTCTGCCGCAAGAGTTAGATAAACTGCGCGAGATGATGATGGGCCTGATCAATCAGCCGGAACATTTCAAACAGTGGTTTGGTGAGTTTATCAGCCAGTCTCGTCATGAACTGGACGTTGCGCCTGCCGAACCGCCTTACCAGCCGGATGAGATTTATGATGCGCTGCAACAGGGTGATTCGCTGGTTCGTTTAGGGGGATTACGCGTGCTGCGCATTGGCGATGAGATTTTCGTTAACGGCGAAAAGCTCGACTCCCCGCACCGTCCGGCCCTGGAAGCACTGGCCAGCCATATGGTGCTGAACGCCGAAACGTTTGGCGACGCGCTGGAAGATCCTTCATTCCTGGCGATGCTCGCCGCACTGGTGAACAGCGGATACTGGTTCTTCGAGGACTAAGCTGTTTGTATCGCCGGGTGATGGCGCTGCGCCTGACCCGGCATACATAACAGGGCATGAATCAGCCCGGCAGCCACTGCGCCCCGGGCTTTTTTTATGGCTTCGCCGTCAGCTCCGCGATCCGCACAATCACCCGCACCGCTTTCTCCATCCCTTCCAGCGTCACAAACTCATGTTTGCCGTGGTAGTTATACCCGCCAGTAAACAGGTTTGGACATGGCAGCCCCATAAAGGAGAGCTGCGAGCCGTCGGTTCCTCCGCGAATCGGTTTAAGCTGCGGTTCGATATCGCAGTCGCGCATCGCCTGCTGGGCGATATCCAGAATATGCGGATGCTCCATGACTTTCTCGCGCATATTGTAATAACTGTCCTCAATGATCAGCTCAATGTAGCAATCCGGGTGCAGCCCTTTGCCCACTTTTTTGGCGATCTCCATCATCTTGCGCTTACGCGCTTCAAAGGCTTTGCGGTCAAAATCGCGAACGATGTAGTGCATCTGCGCGCTGTCTACCGTGCCCTTGATGCTGGTGAGGTGGTAAAAACCCTCATAGCCGTCAGTGTGCTCCGGGCTCTCTTCCGCCGGTACTTCGGCGTGAATACGCGAGGCTAAAGAGAGGGCGTTAACCATCACGCCTTTGGCTGAGCCAGGATGGACATTATTACCGACAATTTTGATCGTGATGGACGCCGCGTTAAAGTTTTCGAACTCTAACTCACCCACTCCGCCGCCATCGACGGTGTAGGCCCACTGCGCGTTGAAGGCTTCCACGTCAAAATGCTTCGCCCCTTTGCCCACCTCTTCGTCCGGCGTGAAGGCCACACGGATATCGCCGTGGGGGATATTGTTGCCTTTCAGCACCGCCAGCGCGGTCATGATCTCCGCCACACCCGCTTTGTCATCCGCACCCAACAACGTTTTACCGTCGGTGGTGATAAGCGTCTGACCGAGCAGTTGATGCAGCACCGGGAACATCACCGGGGAGAGAACTTCATCGCCGATACCCAGCGCGATATCGCCGCCACGATAGTTTTCGACAATCTGCGGATTGACGTTTTTACCGCTGAAATCAGGTGACGTATCAACATGGGATATAAATCCAATGGCCGGGATCGTACCTTTGACGTTGGTCGGCAGCGTCCCCATCACAGTGCCCTTCTCGCTTAAGGTCACATTGACCAGGCCAAGCTCTTCAAGTTGCTCTTTTAGCAGATTTAACAGCTTCCATTGGCCTTCGGTGCTCGGCACCTGTCGGACACCCGGTTTAGATTGGGTATCCAGCGAAACGTACTGTAAAAAACGCTCAAGTAATTTATCCATGCAGTCACCCTCACTTTTCGTGACAACATTATCAATAAGCATCCAAACCTAAATATTGCGTCAGGTCACTTTTATCCCGTAAACGAGAATATTTTCGTTTATGTTGTTATTCGTTAATAAATGTAGCTTATCAATCAGTGACAAGGATTGGTGATTTCAGTCGTTTGCCGTAGAATGGCCGCCCTCATTAAGAGTCACCAAGGTGGTTACACACAAACCCCGCTGTCGGTAAGTCCACCGACGCGTTTATAAGGGACCGCGCCGAAAATTGAATACACAACCTGGAACACTGTCACCGCTGGTTCTTCTGTCGGGGATCAGCAAAAGTTTCGATGGTAAAACCGTCATTGACGATCTTAACCTGACTATCAATAACGGTGAATTTCTCACGCTGCTTGGCCCCTCTGGCTGCGGCAAAACAACCGTTCTGCGCCTGATTGCCGGACTGGAAAACGTCGACAACGGCCACATTCATCTTGAAAATCAGGACATCACCGATGTTCCCGCCGAACATCGTCACGTTAACACCGTCTTTCAGAGCTACGCGCTTTTCCCGCATATGACCGTGTTTGAAAACGTGGCATTTGGCCTGCGGATGCAAAAAACGCCTGACAATGAAATAGCGCCTCGCGTCAACGACGCGCTACGGATGGTTCAGCTCGATGAGTTTGCTCAGCGAAAGCCCCATCAGCTCTCCGGTGGCCAGCAACAGCGTGTGGCTATTGCCCGCGCCGTGGTCAACAAACCCCGTCTTTTGCTCCTGGATGAGTCGCTCTCCGCGCTCGATTACAAGCTGCGCAAACAGATGCAAAACGAGCTAAAAGCGCTGCAGCGTAAGCTCGGCATTACCTTTGTGTTCGTCACTCACGATCAGGAAGAAGCGCTGACCATGTCCGACCGCATCGTGGTGATGCGTGATGGCAAAATTGAGCAGGACGGCACGCCGCGCGAAATCTACGAAGAGCCGAAAAACCTGTTTGTGGCCAGCTTCATTGGCGAGATCAATATTTTTGACGCCACGGTTATTGAACGCCTGGATGAACAGCGCGTGCGCGCAAGCGTTGAAGGACGTGAGTGCAATATCACCGTCAATTTTGCGGTCGAGAAAGGTCAAAAACTCAACGTCATGCTGCGCCCGGAAGATCTTCGCGTCGATGAGATCCACGACAGTGCCGACGTCGAAGGACTTATCGGCTACATCCGCGAGCGAAACTATAAAGGCATGACCCTGGAGTCCGTCGTCGAGCTGGAAAACGGCAAAATGGTGCTGGTGAGTGAGTTCTTCAACGAGGACGATCCGGACTTTGACCATCCGCTCGATCAGAAAATGGTGGTTAACTGGGTAGAGAGCTGGGAGGTTGTGCTGGCCGATGAAGAACACAAGTAAATTCCAGAATGTGGTGATTGCCACGATCGTGGGTTGGCTGGTGTTGTTTGTTTTTCTGCCCAACCTGATGATCATTGCCACCAGCTTTTTGACCCGCGACGACGCTAATTTCGTCAAGCTGGTCTTTACGCTGGATAACTACGCGCGCCTGCTGGACCCGCTCTACTTTGACGTGTTGCTCCACTCGCTCAATATGGCGGTGATAGCCACGCTCGCCTGCCTGATTCTGGGCTATCCCTTTGCCTGGTTCCTGGCGCGTCTGCCGCAAAAAATCCGGCCGTTGCTGCTGTTTTTGCTGATTGTGCCTTTCTGGACCAACTCTCTCATTCGCATCTACGGCCTGAAAATTTTTCTCAGCACCAAAGGGTATCTGAATGAGTTTCTGCTGTGGCTGGGGGTGATTGATACGCCGATTCGGATCATGTTTACCCCGGGCGCGGTGATTATCGGTCTGGTCTACATTCTGCTGCCATTCATGGTGATGCCACTCTATTCCAGCATCGAGAAACTGGATAAACCGTTGCTTGAAGCGGCGCGCGATTTGGGTGCGAGTAAACTGCAAACTTTTCTGCGTATCATTATTCCGTTGACCATGCCGGGCATTATCGCCGGCTGTCTGCTGGTGATGTTACCGGCGATGGGACTGTTTTACGTCTCCGATCTGATGGGCGGCGCCAAAAATCTGCTGATCGGTAACGTCATTAAGAGTCAGTTCCTGAACATTCGCGACTGGCCGTTCGGCTCTGCCACCAGCATTACGCTGACGGTGGTGATGGGCCTGATGCTGCTGGTTTACTGGCGTGCCTCTCGCCTGCTGAATAAAAAGGTGGAACTCGAATGATCGGTCGACTGCTTCGCGGCGGTTTTATGACCGCCATTTACGCATACCTTTATATCCCGATTATCATTCTGATCGTGAACTCGTTTAACAGCTCGCGCTTCGGGATCAACTGGCAAGGCTTTACCACCCACTGGTATAGCCTGCTGATGAATAACGACAGCCTGTTGCAGGCGGCGCAGCACTCACTGACGATGGCAATCGTCTCCGCGACGTTTGCGACGCTTATCGGATCACTGACTGCCGTGGCGCTGTATCGTTACCGTTTTCGCGGCAAGCCGTTCGTCAGCGGGATGTTGTTTGTGGTGATGATGTCGCCCGATATCGTGATGGCGATTTCGCTGCTGGTGCTCTTTATGCTGCTGGGCGTTCAGCTTGGTTTCTGGTCGTTGCTCTTTTCTCACATTACATTCTGTTTGCCCTTCGTGGTGGTGACGGTCTATTCCCGTCTGAAAGGATTTGATGTGCGGATGCTGGAAGCCGCAAAAGATCTCGGTGCGAGCGAGTTCACTATCCTGCGTAAAATTATTCTGCCGCTGGCCATGCCTGCGGTGGCGGCAGGATGGCTGCTAAGCTTTACCCTGTCGATGGACGACGTAGTGGTCTCCTCCTTCGTCACCGGCCCGGGTTACGAAATTCTGCCATTGAAGATCTATTCGATGGTGAAAGTCGGCGTATCACCCGAGGTGAACGCGCTGGCAACCATACTGTTGGTGTTATCGCTGGTTATGGTGATCGCCAGTCAGGTTATTGCTCGTGATAAAACAAAGGGCCGCTAAGGCCCGTAACACAGGGGACGTTAAATGATGAAATGGTCACGCCACCTGCTCGCGGCAGGTGCTCTCGCAATCGGCATGAGCGCCGCGCACGCGGACGACAGCAAAACACTCTACTTCTACAACTGGACCGAGTATGTGCCGCCAGGCCTGCTTGAACAGTTCACCAAAGAGACGGGGATCAAGGTTATCTATTCGACCTACGAGTCGAATGAAACCATGTACGCCAAGCTTAAAACCTATAAAGACGGCGCGTACGATCTGGTGGTTCCTTCGACCTACTTTGTCGACAAAATGCGTAAAGAAGGCATGATCCAGAAGATCGATAAAACGAAGTTGACCCACTTCGCTAATCTCGATCCGGAAATGCTCAATAAACCGTTCGATCCAAATAATGATTACTCGATCCCCTATATCTGGGGTGCGACCGCCATCGGCGTCAACAGCGACGAGATTGACCCAAAAACGGTGACCAGCTGGGCCGATTTGTGGAAGCCTGAGTATAAAGGCAGCCTGCTGCTGACCGATGACGCGCGCGAAGTGTTCCAGGTGGCGCTGCGCAAGCTGGGCTATTCCGGTAACACCACTAATCCAAAAGAGATTGAAGCCGCCTACAACGAGCTGAAAAAACTGATGCCTAACGTGGCGGCGTTTAACTCCGATAACCCGGCTAACCCGTATATGGAAGGCGAAGTGAATCTGGGGATGGTGTGGAACGGTTCGGCCTACGTGGCGCGTCAGGCGGGAACGCCGCTGGAAGTCGTCTGGCCGAAAGAAGGCGGCATTTTCTGGATGGACAGCCTGTCGATTCCGACAAATGCCAAAAATGTCGACGGTGCCATGAAGCTGATTAACTTCCTGTTACGTCCGGAAGTGGCTAAACAGGTGGCGGAAACCATCGGTTATCCGACGCCCAACCTGGCGGCACGCAAATTGCTCAGCCCGGAAGTGGCGAACGATAAATCACTGTACCCGGATGCGGAAACCGTGAAGAAAGGCGAATGGCAAAATGATGTGGGCGACGCCAGCCGGATCTATGAAGACTACTATCAGAAGTTAAAAGCGGGCCGGTAATTTCGTGCGGTTTGGCCCCCTCACCCCGTCCCACTCCCCAAAGGGGCGAGGGGGAAAAGACGGCATCGAGCGATTCCCTCTCCTCTTTGAGGCAAGGGGGAAAAGACAGCACCGAGCGATCCCCTCTCCCCTTTGGGGAGAGGGTTAGGGTGAGGGGAAAATACTTACAATCCTTTCAACAACTTCTCGACAAAATCCGGCACCACCGCACTTGCCAGTCCATAGTGTTTCTCTTCAAATTCGCTCCCTACCTGGCTTGGCTCCAGATTGAGTTCGACCGTATGCGCTCCGTGCAGTCGGGCCTCATGAACGAAACCGGCTGCCGGATAGACGTGCCCGGATGTTCCAATCGCGATAAAAACATCGGCCATCGCCAGCGCGCTGTAGATATCATCCATACCGAGCGGCATTTCGCCAAACCACACTACATGCGGGCGCAGCGGAGACGGGAACTGGCAGCAATGGCATTTATCATCAGCGGTGATATCGCCGGTCCAGTCGAGAACCTGGCCGCTCCAGGCACAGCGCACTTTTAACAGCTCGCCGTGCATGTGGATAATGTTGTGATTCCCGGCGCGTTCATGCAGGTTGTCGATGTTCTGCGTCACCAGCAAAAAGCGGTCGCCCAGCGCTTCTTCCAGCCTGGCCAGCGCCAGATGCGCCGCATTGGGTGCAATCTCCGGCGACTGCAGCTGGCGGCGGCGCTCGTTATAGAACCTTTGCACCAGCTCAGGATCACGGGCGAAACCTTCCGGTGTCGCCACGTCTTCGACGCGGTGCTCTTCCCACAGTCCGTCCGCGGCGCGGAAGGTACGAATACCCGATTCCGCCGAGATCCCCGCCCCGGTCAACACCACAACTCTTGGCTTTTCCATTCCTTCTGGCATCACCCTGTCTCTGAAAAATATCCGCTGGCGCAAGCGCTCACGCAGGCGGCGTTTGGTTTTACGAAAACGGCTCAGTCGATGTAACCGACGCGACAGCATAGTAACCTCGTTTAACTAACGGGTGAGATGAAGGAACGCCGCACCGCGCATTCCTCCCGCATCCCCATGACGCGCGCGTTCAATACGCGGTACGCGTGCGACCGGCAGCAAATGACGGGGCAATCGCCCGGACAGCTGTTCCGTGATCGCCGAAAAGTTTGATAACCCGCCCCCGATCACCAGCAGATCGGGATCGACAATGGTCAAAATATTGCCCAGACACACCGCCAGCAGATCCAGATAGCGTTCAACGTGTTCACGCGCCTGTTCATCCCCCTGTTCCCACAAGGTGATGATTTCCGGAGCCTTGAGTTTCTGATGATAGAAGTGTTCGTAAAGCCACGCAAACCCGCCGCCCGACAGATAATTCTCAATACAGCCATGCTGCCCGCAGCCGCAACGCGTCAGGGGAAAATCACGCCCGACGACCTCCAGCGCATCCACCGGCAGGCGGATGTGGCCAAACTCGCCGGTGATGTAGCTGCGTCCGGTGATCGGTTTCCCGTTGAGGATAAGACCGCCGCCGACGCCTGTTCCCAGAATCAGCCCCATCACCAGCGGATACTGGCGAAAGTCACCGTCCCAGGCTTCGGAAAGCGCAAAGCAGTTGGCATCGTTATCAAGACGAACATCGCGTTCAAGGAGAGCAGAGAGATCGGCGCGCAGCGGTTTGCCGCTGGCGGCAGGCACGTTGGCGGCATACAGCGTACCGTCGTCGGTTTCCGGCATCCCCGGAATACCGATGCCCACGGAGCCTTTCACGCCAAAACGGGTATCGGCTTCGGCCACCAGCGCGGCAATGGCCGTTAAAAAGTGATCATAACTTTCACGCGGCGTGGGAACGCGGGTTTCCCACTGTAAGCGCAGATTTTCATCAAATACGCCAAGCGCAATTTTCGTGCCGCCAATATCAAATCCATAATACATAACGCATTCCTCTTTTTGATTTGGCGGCTTGAGCCGTCAAACCATGACGTAATTACTGGCCACTTAATACCCTCGCCGGATCAATACGGCTTGCGCGACGCGCCGGGTACCAGCTTGCCAGCAGACTCAGCAAAAGTGCTGTCACCAGCACATAAACGACGTCCAGCCAGTGCAATTCTGACGGCAGGAAGTCGATAAAATAGATGTCACCAGACAAAAGCTGATGACCAATCAGCTTTTCAATGCCGTTGATAATGGGCGTCAGCTGCAGGGAAACCACCACACCAATCACTACGCCGCACAGGCTGCCAAACAGGCCCGCCAGCAGACCATACCAAACGAAAATGGCGCGAATAAGACCGTCTTTGGCTCCCAGCGTACGCAATACGGCGATGTCGCTGCTCTTGTCTTTTACCGCCATCACCAGCGTCGAGACGATGTTAAAACAGGCCACGCCAATCACCAGCACCATCGCCAGATACATAATGGCGCGGATCATCTGGATATCGCGATACATATAGCCGTAGGTGCCAATCCAGCTTTTGATATAGACATAGCTGTTGGTCACGCTGCCGGCATCACGCACCAGCTTATTGGCATTAAAGACATCGTTCACCTTAATGGCGATGCCCGTCACGCTGTCGCCCATGTCCAGGTACTGGCGCGCATCGTCCAGCGGCACCATCGCGAAGCTGTGATCCAGCTGACCGCTCAGGGCTAAAATGCCCGTCACGTGCAGACGCACGCGCTTCGGTTGCTGAAGCTTGTGATCGGCGCTGGCATTGGGGATCATGATCGACACCCAGTCGCCCTGCTTCACCTTCAGCGCGTCGGCCACGCCTTTGCCGATAATGATCTGCTGTTCACCCGCTTTAAAGTTCGCCCATGCGCCGTTTTGCACAAACTGCGGCAAGGCGCTTAAACGCGCCTCCTGCTGAGGATTGACGCCTTTCACCTGAATGGCGCGCAGATTCGCCCCGCTTTCGACCAGCCCGGTAAAGTTGATGTACGGCGCGGCGGCGGCGATACCCGGCACTTTCTCGACTTTGCTGAGCGCCTCGCTCCAGTTGTTCCACGGCTGATTGACAGGTTCAATCTCGCCGTGCGGCACGACCGCCAGAATTCGGTTATTCAGCTCACGTTCAAAGCCGTTCATCGCGCTTAAGCCGACGATCAGCACCGCCACGCCGAGGGCGATTCCGACGGTCGAGATGACGGAGATCAGCGACACCATGCCGCCGCGGCGGCGACCACGGCTAAAGCGCAAACCGATAAGAAGGGATAACGATGACGCCATTACTCGGCTCCCATCAGGGTCAGTTCCGCGGTCAGACGGCCATCGCGCATCTCAAGCTGACGGCTCATACGACGCGCCAGTTGCAAATCGTGCGTTACCACCAGAAACGCCGTCCCCTGGGAGGCGTTCAGCTCACCGAGGAGCTGGAAAATGCTGTCCGCGTTGCGCGCATCCAGGTTCCCGGTGGGTTCATCGGCCAGCACCAGGCGGGGATTATTCACCAGCGCACGGGCAATCGCCACACGCTGGCGCTCGCCGCCTGAAAGTTCGGAAGGACGGTGGCTCCCACGATGGGCCAGACCGACCGCTTTCAACATATCGCTGGCGCGAGCGTTGATTTCTGCCGGTTTCTTTTTGCCAATCAGCAACGGCATCGCCACGTTCTCCAGCGCGCTGAAATCGGGCAACAGGTGGTGGAACTGATAGATAAACCCGAGCGAATGGTTACGCAGATCCGCTTTCGCGGTGGACGACATTTTGCTCATCGGCTGGCCGGAGAAAATCACATCGCCGGAAGTGGGCGTATCCAGCCCGCCCAGCAGATGCAGAAGCGTACTTTTGCCCGAGCCGGAGCTGCCGACAATCGCCATCATCTCGCCTTCGCCTACGCTGAAACTGACCTCATGCAGCACATCGGTCTGCACATTGCCTTCCTGATAGCGTTTGGACAGGTTGTCGCATTGCAACAGGATCTTATTCATAACGTAAAGCCTCAGCGGGTTGAGTGGCGGCAGCGCGCCATGAAGGATAAAGCGTAGAAAGCAGCGCAACGGCCATGGCGACCAGCGCGATGCCCACCACCTGCAGCGGCTCAATAGCGACCGGCAGCGCGGCACCGTCAAGCAAGATACCGATAACCGGCATTAAATTATTCAGCTGGCTGGCCAGCAGCGCGCCCAGAGCGGCGCCCAGTAGCGCACCGATGATCCCGGCGCTAGCGCCCTGAACCATAAACACCGCCATAATCTGGCGCGGGGTCAGCCCCTGGGTTTGTAAAATGGCGACCTCGCCCTGCTTCTCCATCACCATCAGGCCAAGCGAGGTGATGATGTTAAACGCGGCCACCGCGACAATCAGGCTCAACAGCAGTCCCATCATGTTTTTTTCCATGCGCACGGCCTGGAACAGCTCGCCTTTACGCTCGCGCCAGTCCTGCCACTGCGTACCTTCCGGTAATGTTTGTTGGCTCAGAACATCCACTTTCAGTGGTTCGTTGAGCCACAGACGCCAGCCGGTAATATTGCCCAGCGGATAACGCATCAAACGGGATGCATCCTGGATGTTGACCAGCATCTGATAGCCGTCGACTTCACTGTTGGCCGCAAATGTGCCGATAACATTGAACAATCGCTGGCTTGGCAAGCGTCCCATCGGAGTGAACTGGCTGGCCGATGGCACCATCACGCGCAGCTGATCGCCACGATTGACGCCCAGTTGCCCGGCAAGCTGTTCGCCCAGAATCACGTTGTATTTTCCGGGTGCAAGATCGGTCTGTTTGACGTTGACCAGATACGGCGTAAGCGGATCTTTTTGCGCCGGATCGATGCCCAGCATCACCCCGACCGAGACGCTACGCGCGCTCTGTAAGACCACGTCTCCGGTGGTCAACGGCGCAACGCGATTCACCCCCTGCAATTTCACCGCGCTTTCGGGCAGCTGTTGCGGGTTGACTGAGCCATGAGAAGATGAAAGAACCGCCTGCGGCATCAGCCCCAGAATGTTGTTTTGCAGCTCGCGTTCAAAGCCATTCATCACGGAGAGAACCGTCACCAGCGCCATCACGCCAAGCGTAATGCCAATAGTGGAAAGCCAGGAGACAAAGCGACCGAAGCGGTCCGCGGCGCGGCCACGCATATAACGTAAGCCTATAAAGAGTGCGACAGGTTGGTACATGAAATCCGTCTGGTTGCTGATAGCAGACCCACGAGTATATAAGCGAATCCGTTAAGCGTAAATGACTGAAACCGTAAGCTTTGGTAATCATTTTCACGAAAAAACAAGAAAAATCAGCGCGCTACCCTCTTATCTCCCCATCGTTGCCCCTTAGCGTTCCCTCCACCTTTTCTGAAAATCTTCCGGATACAGACTCTTACCCGTTACAACGCCAGCCTGTTCGCCCAGCATTAACGGCACGTTTATGGCAAAACAGGTATCGGTTACCGATGAAACAAAAAGCATTATGGATTAATCAGATAAAAGGTCTGTGCATCTGCCTGGTGGTGATTTACCACTCGGTGATTACCTTTTATCCTCACCTTGACGGGCTGCAACACCCGTTATCGGGTCTGCTCGCCAAATGCTGGGTCTATTTCAATCTCTATCTTGCACCGTTTCGTATGCCGGTGTTTTTCTTTATCTCGGGCTACTTAATTCGTCGCTACATTGATGAAGTCGGCTGGCGCGCCAGTCTGGATAAACGGATCTGGAGTATTGTCTGGGTACTGGCGCTATGGGGTGTTCTGCAGTGGCAAGCCCTGAGCCATCTGAATGCGTGGCTGGCACCGGATCGCGACCTGGTGACCTCTTCCAACGCCGCTTACGCCGATTCGTTAACCGGTTTTATACGCGGCATGCTTACCGCCAGCACCAGTCTTTGGTATCTGTACGCCCTGATTGTCTATTTCACACTGTGCAAATTGTTAAGCCGCTGGAGGCTGCCTGTACTCGGCTTGCTGGCGCTGGTGAGCGTGGCGATTAACTTCCTGCCCTTGCCGTGGTGGGGAATGAACAGCGTCGTGCGCAATATGATCTATTACAGTCTCGGGGCCTGGTATGGCGCAGAGTTGATGGCGTGGATGAAAGGTATGGCATTACGACGCTACTGGCTGCCGATCGTCGCCTTTGGCGCGGTATCCGTCGTGCTGTGGTTTACGAACGTCCCGCTGTTGCTTTCGCTGCTCTCAATTCTGCTGATCATGAAGCTGTTCTACAGCATTGAGCAGCGCTACAGCGTGCAGTCGAATAACCTGCTGAATGTGGTTGGCTCCAACACCATTGCGATTTACACCACCCACCGGATCTTAATTGAGGGATTCAGTCTCTTCCTCATTAGCCAACTCAATGCGGGTGACTGGCCCGTGTGGGCAGAACTCACTCTTATCCTGATCTATCCGTTTATCAGCCTGGTGATATGTACCCTGTTTGGCCTTGGCGCACGCAAAGTATCCAGCGCGCTGTTTGGCGATGTGTTTTTTACCCCGCCTGCGCGCCTCGCTCCCGTAGAGGCCACCCGCTAATCCCCTTCTTCGCCCTCTTCGGAGGGCGAATGTCGCCTCTGTGCAGTTCCGGTTTGCTAATGTAAAACGATCAAGGATAATAATGACATTGCGTATCAGTGATATGCCCCAATACTGTTTTTTGGGTATATATCCATAAGAGACTCTGACATAGCCATGCCTGAACAATATCGTTACTCCTTGCCCGGCAAAGCGGGCGACCAGCGTCAGTTAGGTGAACTGACAGGTGCAGCCTGTGCCACGCTCGTTGCAGAGATCGCAGAACGTCACGCCGGACCGGTGGTGCTGGTTGCCCCCGATATGCAAAATGCACTCCGTCTGCATGATGAAATCCGCCAGTTCACCGACAGCCTGGTCTTTAGTCTGGCCGACTGGGAAACACTGCCTTATGACAGTTTTTCCCCGCACCAGGAGATTATCTCCTCGCGACTTTCCACCCTCTATCAGCTGCCTTCCATGCAGCGTGGCGTGTTGATTGTCCCGGTGAATACGCTGATGCAGCGCGTCTGCCCGCACAGTTATCTGCACGGTCATGCGCTGGTGATGAAAAAAGGCGAGCGTTTATCGCGGGATGCGCTGCGGGCGCAGCTCGACAGCGCAGGCTATCGCCACGTCGATCAGGTAATGGAGCACGGCGAATACGCGACCCGCGGCGCGCTGTTGGATCTCTATCCAATGGGCAGCGATCAACCGTATCGGCTCGATTTCTTCGATGACGAAATTGACAGTCTGCGCGTGTTTGACGCCGACACCCAGCGAACGCTGGAAGAGGTCGAGGCTATTAATTTACTCCCCGCGCACGAATTTCCGACGGACAAAACCGCCATCGAGCTGTTCCGTAGCCAGTGGCGCGATAAATTTGATGTGAAGCGCGACGCTGAACACATTTATCAGCAGGTGAGCAAAGGCACGCTGCCGGCAGGGATTGAGTACTGGCAGCCGCTGTTCTTTAGCGAACCCCTTCCTGCACTGTTCAGCTATTTCCCGGCAAAAACGTTGATCGTCAACACCGGCGATCTCGAAGCCAGTGCCACCCGTTTTGAGGGGGAAACCCGCGCCCGCTTTGAAAATCGTGGCGTGGACCCGATGCGCCCTCTGCTGCCTCCTGAGCTACTGTGGCTGCGCACCGATGAACTGTTTTCAGAGCTGAAAAAATGGCCGCGCGTCCAGCTCAAAACGGTAAGTCTGCCGGACAAAGCCGCCAACACCAACCTGGCATTCCACACATTGCCGGATCTTTCCGTTCAGGCGCAGCAAAAATCGCCGCTGGATAATTTACGAAAATTTCTCGAATCCTTCACCGGTCCGGTGATTTTCTCGGTAGAGAGTGAAGGCCGTCGCGAAGCGCTGGGCGAGCTGCTGGCCCGCATCAAAGTGTCGCCGAAACGTATTCTCCGTCTTGACGAGGCGAGCGATAGCGGACGCTATCTGATGATCGGCTCTGCCGAACATGGCTTTATTGACACGCTGAATAACCGGGCGCTGATTTGTGAAAGCGATCTGCTGGGTGAACGGGTGGCGCGTCGTCGTCAGGACAGCCGTCGCACGATTAACCCGGACACGCTGATTCGCAACCTGGCCGAGCTGCACGTCGGCCAGCCGATTGTGCATCTGGAACACGGCGTGGGTCGCTACGCGGGCATGACCACTCTCGAAGCGGGTGGGATCACCGCCGAATATCTGATGCTGACCTATCTCGGTGATGCGAAACTGTACGTTCCGGTCTCCTCTCTGCATCTGATCAGCCGCTACGCCGGTGGCGCAGAAGACAGCGCACCGCTGCATAAGCTCGGCAGTGATGCCTGGACCCGCGCACGCCAGAAAGCCGCTGAAAAAGTGCGCGATGTGGCGGCAGAACTGCTGGATATCTACGCCCAGCGAGCGGCAAAATCGGGCTATGCCTTTAAGCACGATAAAGAACAGTATCAACTTTTCTGCGACAGCTTCCCGTTTGAAACCACACCGGACCAGGCCCAGGCCATTAACGCCGTGTTAAGCGATATGTGCCAGCCGCTGGCCATGGATCGCCTGGTCTGTGGCGACGTTGGCTTCGGTAAAACCGAAGTGGCGATGCGTGCGACCTTCCTGGCCGTAGAGAACAATAAACAAGTTGCCGTTCTGGTTCCCACCACCCTGCTCGCACAGCAGCATTTTGACAACTTCCGCGACCGCTTCGCCAACTGGCCCGTGCGGATCGAAATGCTGTCGCGTTTTCGCAGTGCAAAAGAGCAGACGCAAATTCTGGAGCAAGCCAGTGAAGGTAAGATCGATATTCTGATCGGTACCCACAAGCTGCTGCAAAGCGACGTAAAGTGGAAAGATTTAGGCCTGCTGATTGTCGATGAAGAACATCGCTTTGGCGTGCGTCATAAAGAGCGTATTAAAGCAATGCGTTCTGACGTCGATATCCTGACCCTGACCGCCACCCCTATTCCGCGTACGCTGAATATGGCGATGAGCGGAATGCGCGACCTGTCGATCATTGCCACCCCACCGGCCCGTCGTCTGGCGGTGAAAACCTTCGTGCGTGAGTACGATAGCCTGGTGGTGCGCGAGGCGATTCTGCGTGAAGTGCTGCGCGGCGGCCAGGTTTACTATCTTTATAACGACGTTGAAAACATTCAGAAAGCGGCAGATAAGCTGGCTGAACTTGTGCCGGAAGCGCGCGTCGCGATTGGTCACGGGCAGATGCGTGAGCGCGAGCTTGAACGGGTGATGAACGATTTCCACCACCAGCGTTTTAATGTTCTGGTCTGTACCACCATTATCGAAACCGGTATCGACATTCCGACCGCGAATACCATCATTATTGAACGCGCTGACCACTTCGGTCTGGCGCAGCTTCACCAGCTGCGCGGGCGCGTCGGGCGTTCTCACCATCAGGCCTACGCCTGGCTGCTGACGCCGCATCCGAAATCCATGAGCACCGACGCACAAAAGCGTCTTGAAGCGATTGCCTCCCTGGAAGATCTCGGCGCAGGTTTTGCGCTGGCGACACACGATCTGGAGATCCGCGGCGCTGGCGAACTGCTCGGCGAAGACCAAAGCGGCTCCATGGAAACCATTGGTTTCTCGCTGTACATGGAAATGCTGGAAAATGCCGTCGATGCGCTCAAAGCCGGACGTGAACCGTCGCTGGAAGATCTCACCAGCCAGCAAACGGAAGTGGAATTGCGCATGCCTTCGCTGCTGCCGGATGATTTTATCCCCGATGTGAACACGCGCTTGTCGTTCTATAAACGGATCGCCAGCGCCAAAAAAGAGTCCGAGCTTGAGGAGATTAAAGTCGAGCTGATTGACCGCTTTGGCCTGCTGCCGGATGCCGCGCGTAACCTTCTTGATATTGCCCGTCTGCGCCAGCAGGCCCAGAAGCTGGGGATCCGTAAACTGGAAGGGAACGAAAAAGGCGGCGTGATTGAGTTTGCTGAGAAAAATCATGTCGATCCCGTGTGGCTCATCGGCCTGCTGCAAAAGCAACCACAGCATTATCGCCTGGACGGCCCGACGCGTCTGAAGTTCACCCAGGAACTGGCTGAACGCAAAACACGCATGGAGTGGGTGCGCAACTTTATGCGCCAG
This sequence comes from Enterobacteriaceae bacterium RIT714, assembly GCA_009668015.1. Classification (GTDB taxonomy): domain Bacteria; phylum Pseudomonadota; class Gammaproteobacteria; order Enterobacterales; family Enterobacteriaceae; genus Enterobacter. The sequence goes on along the minus strand of WJYB01000001.1, from coordinate 72,790 downwards.
CTCGAAGAAAACGCCGTAGCCTGATCCGGCCATTTCACCCCGGCGGCGTACCGTCTGCCGGGGTGATTAATTTACAAACTCTTTGCAATCGACCTGCACATCCCGACACATCCCTTCGCCATAATGTTCAATCACCCTTAGATACCTATAACCTTATTATTACTATGGATTTTGGTGATGATGATGACTGTGCGTTTGACTCGCTGGATTGCTCTTTTTGCCCTTGCGGCAACGGTGGCGATTGCCCTTCCTGCCCGCGCGAATACCTGGCCGCTCCCGCCTGCCGGTAGCCGTCTGGTGGGGGAAAATCGCTTCCATATGGTTGAAAATGACGGCGGCTCCCTGGAGGCGATTGCCAAAAAATACAATGTGGGTTTTCTGGCGCTGTTGCAGGCAAATCCCGGAGTGGATCCGTATGTGCCGCGCCCGGGGAGCGTGCTGACTATCCCACTGCAAACGCTGCTGCCTGACGCGCCGCGTGAAGGTCTGGTGATTAATCTTGCCGAACTGCGTCTCTACTATTACCCACCGGGTAAAAATGAGGTGACCGTTTACCCGATCGGTATTGGCCAGCTAGGCGGCGACACGCTGACACCTACCATGGTCACAACCGTCTCGGATAAACGCGCCAATCCGACGTGGACCCCTACGGCCAATATCCGTGCGCGATACAAAGCTCAGGGCATTGAATTACCGGCGGTGGTTCCGGCAGGCCCGGATAACCCGATGGGGCATCACGCCATTCGTCTGGCGGCCTATGGCGGCGTCTATTTGCTGCATGGCACCAATGCGGATTTTGGCATCGGGATGCGCGTCAGCTCGGGTTGTATACGCCTGCGCGACGGGGATATCGAGACCCTGTTCCGCGTCATTACGCCGGGGACCAAGGTCAATATTATCAACACACCGATAAAAGTATCTGAAGAGCCGGACGGCAGACGACTGGTGGAAATTCACCAGCCGCTGTCAAAAAATATTGGCGACGATCCGCAAACGCTGCCGATTACGCTGAATGCGGCCATGCAAGCGTTCAAAGCCCGCGCAAACAGCGCGGTAATGGAAAAAGCAATGGACGTGCGCTCGGGCATGCCGGTGGATGTCACGCCGCATACCGAGGTGACTCAGCAAACGATGTAAGATCGTCTGCCACAAAAAGGCCCTGCTTTTCCGCAGGGCCTTTTTTATTGCAGTGGCATTAATGAGGGTTAAGCCAGGCTTATTTGTAGATCACCGCAGTACCGTGCAGCGTATTCGGACCGGTGACTGAAGTGATGCGGAATGATTTTGCGCCCATCTGTTCTGCTTTCTGCGCTAACTGATCTTCCAGAGAACTCAGGTTAGTCCCTGCGTTGGCAGAAATGGTGCCGACTTTATGTTGGTCAGCCGGAGTGGATTGCACTTCAACAGCCGCGAAGCTGGCGAAAGAAAGTGAGCTTAGTACAGCAGCAGCGATGAGGGTTTTTACGTTTTTCATGATTATTAGCCTTTAACAGATGATTTGGAAAGTCGTTAGTCATTTACTTAACGATCGATAGGTAAATGATAGATGTGATCCGGGTCACACGTCAATACTATTTTATAACGACCATTAATTAATTTTTAATTTTCTTATTTTTCATAAAGATATGATTAATTTATTTTTATGAAATCAGTGCTGGTCGCCACTGACTATTATTTTTATAATGGTCATTCAACAATCCAACTGAGGTACAACGGCAATGACAACCGACATCACGAGTTGCGTAAAAAAAAGCCGTGGCCGACCAAAAGTGTTCGACAGGGATGCGGCGCTCGATAAGGCCATGACACTCTTCTGGCAGCATGGTTATGAAGCGACTTCGCTCTCCGACCTGGTAGAAGCGACAGGCGCTAAAGCGCCGACGCTGTATGCAGAATTCACGAATAAAGAAGGCCTGTTCCGGGCGGTACTGGATCGCTATATCACGCGTTTCGCCGCGAAGCATGAAGCGCAGCTGTTTTGTGAAGAGAAGACGGTTGAACAGGCATTGCAGGATTACTTCGCGGCTGTCGCGGCCTGCTTTACCAGTAAAGACACGCCGGCTGGCTGTTTTATGATTAACACCTCGGCCACGCTCGCCGCCTCTTCCAAAGAGATCGCGAATACCGTGAAATCTCGCCACGCCATGCAGGAAGAGACGTTGGGTGAGTTTCTTCGCCAGCGTCAGAGTCGCGGTGAGATCCCGACGCAGTGCAATACCGTCGAGTTAACACAGTTTCTGTGCTGTGTGCTTCAGGGGATGTCTATCAGCGCACGCGAGGGGGCAAGCCTTGAAAAGCTGCAAAGTATTACCCGTACCACCCTGCGCTTATGGCCTGAGCTGCTAAAAGGTTAATTCCGGGGCGGGTCACCGCCCTTTCATTTCGCACTCCTCCCCTTATCAATTCCTTATGCTGTTAATCCGCTTCAACGGGATGAACAGGCGTGGACGCGCCATTGTGGTACTGAGTGATGGCGTGCGCCTTCACTCTTCGCGTACAAGGTCGTGGCCGCCGCGTTGGTCTGAATGACGCGCTGCCCTTTTAATCGCTGAAACTGCGTTTGGCCTGTTTAACAATAGGCTAAACCTTTTTCAAAATGCGTCTCGTTTGCTATGCTTAAGGTGTGATTATTGTGCTGCTAATGATTAGCAGCCGCTAAACAGGAGACCCGTTAACGTCATGAAGACGCCGAAAACCGCAGTGATTGACTTTTCCCCCACCGATGCGGCGGTTGCAATGAGTTATCTGTTAAGAATAAGAACGCTTTCTGACTGTACACATGCGTAAGGAAAATAAAGATGATTTTGCTATTACCATTATTCAAAGTGTTAATAGTAATTACATTGTTATTTGGTCTTTGGGTTTTATGTGGTGGTTCGGTACTGTTCGCGTTTATTTCAATACTGATCACCGGATTTCTGCTCCTGCGCCAGCACGATACCTTTGACCTTTAACCCTGTTTTTACAGCAAAAAAAAGGCTCCTCAGCCTGAGCGTTTGAGGAGCCGAATGTAAAAAAACACCTTTTTTACACCTTGTTATTCAGAACCAGTTGGCCATTGCCATCCAGTGGGATCTGGGTGCCGGGATCTTTATCCATGCGGATTTTACCCTGCTGATCGCCAATCTTGTAGGTCACATCATAGCCGAGCATTTTTTCTGATTTGTCATAAACTGTTTTGCAGCGCTGCTGCGTGGTGGTGTAGGTGTCACCCTCCTGCATCGCACCCTGGACCTGGTTGCCTGCATAGCCCCCGCCCAGCGCACCGACAACGGTGGCAACGTCTTTACCGCGCCCCCCGCCAAACTGATGACCAATCACTCCACCCGCTACCGCACCGAGAACAGAACCGGCAATACGGTTTTCATCCTGTACCGGACGACGGTGAGTCACCGCCACATTTCGGCACTCCTGACGAGGCGTTTTCACCGACTCTTTAATCGGTGTAGCGGAAACAACCTGAGCATACTGCGGGCCACGTTCGAACACGTTCAGACTGGCTACTGCCGCCACGCCCAGCGCCGCAGCTACGCCAATCCCTATACCCGCCAACATTGATTTATTCACGGGACTTCCTCCTTTGTTGCTATTAGTAACAATTCTGCAGTCAAAGAGAGGACTCGCCAATCAGAATAAGGCGCAAAAAAAGAGGAATAAAAAGAGAATTGCCGGGTTTCAGAGAACTCCTAAGCCCTCTGGTCAGGATTGACAGCAGGATATGCTAAAAGTCCCTCCGTGACCGGAGGGACGACAGGATTAGTGCAGTTTGAGACGCGGGCGGATCACACGGTTGATACTGCCTACCAGCATCATTAAGCCCGTTTTGAAGTAACCGTGCAGCGCCACCTGGTGCATACGATAAAGCGAAATATACACAAAGCGCGCAATGCGGCCTTCAACCATCATCGAGCCGCGCATCAGGTTACCCATCAGACTGCCCACGGTGGAGAAGTTAGACAGGGAGACCAGAGAGCCGTGGTCTTTATAGACATACGACTTCATGGCTTTACCCCTGGTCTGCGCCAGAATGTTATGCAGCGCAAGGCTTGCCATCTGATGCGCAGCCTGAGCGCGAGGCGGAACGAATCCACCTTCCGGGCGAGCACAAGAAGCGCAGTCGCCGATGGCGTAAATGTCCGGATCGCGGGTGGTTTGCAGCGTGGGTTCAACCACCAGCTGGTTAATGCGGTTCGTTTCCAGGCCGCCAATCTCTTTCATAAAGTCAGGGGCTTTGATCCCCGCCGCCCAGACCATCAGATCGGCTTTAAGATATTCACCGTCTTTGGTATGCAGGCCGCCCGCGTCCGCGCTGGTCACCATGGTTTGCGTCAGTACACGCACGCCCATTTTGGTCAGCTCGTTATGCGCCGCGCCTGAAATACGCGGTGGCAGCGCAGGCAGAATGCGTTCGCCGGCTTCGACCAGCGTGACGTTTAGCGCGTCGTTTGTCAGCCCTTTATAGCCGTAGCTGTGCAGCTGTTTCACCGCATTATGCAGTTCGGCAGAGAGCTCTACGCCGGTTGCGCCGCCGCCGACAATAGCGATATTCACTTTTCCGTTCGCGCCGAGATTATTGGAATATTTCAGGAACAGGTTGAGCATTTCCTGATGGAAGCGACGCGCCTGATGCGGGTTATCCAGGAAGATACAGTGATCTTTAACGCCAGGCGTGTTGAAATCGTTAGAGGTGCTGCCCAGGGCCATCACCAGCGTGTCATACGGCAGTTTACGCTCCGGAACCAACAGCTCGCCTTTCTCATCACGCAATTCTGCCAGCGTAATGGTTTTGCTCTCGCGGTTGATATCCATGACCGAACCCAGCTGGAACTGGAAATCATGATTACGCGCGTGCGCCAGATAGCTCAGGGCATCGACACCTTCATCCAGTGAACCGGTCGCCACTTCATGCAGCAATGGTTTCCACAGATGGCTGTGGTTGCGATCAACCAGTGTAATTTTGGCTTTTTTGCCACGGCCCAGTTTTTTACCGAGTTGCGTAGCCAGCTCCAGCCCACCTGCGCCGCCGCCTACAATCACTATCTTTTTCAATGGCGTAGTCAATGTGACCCCCTCAAATTATTAACCAATTGTTAATTAAAAGTTATTAAAATAACCCTTAATTAACAACAGGTTACCGCACTGAAACCATTCAGGTGCATTGAGAATAACACGCAAGGCGCATTGGTCATACCAAAATTGATATGAATCAAGTTTTGATGATTTAAATTTGTACAATTGTAGCAAAGACAAAGCCCGGCAAGCTTTCGCCGCCGGGCTTGAGAGACTCACTGGAGGGCTTAACCGAGCGTTTTAAACGCTTTGATACGCTGCAAATGCACAGAAATGTTTTTGAATTTGTGGGTCTGCTCTTCATCCCACACAATTTCATAGTAATGATGCAGCAACTCAGCGGAGCGTTGACTGTCCAGCGCTTCATCCTCACGAGAGAGGATCACCATGCAACGGTCGCGATTCTTCTCGCGGAAATTACTGACGCATTTTGTCGCAATATCGACATACTCTTCCGGGCGATCGATTTTGCCTTCCATGTTCTCGTTAGGGAACAAATTAGGATTGAACACCACCTGGCGCATATCGCAAAGAAAGCCGATGCGCTCCGCCCAGTAGCCGCCCAGGCCCACGCCACAGATCAGCGGGCGCTCGTCAACATTCAGTTGCAGCATCTTGTCCACTTCTTTCAGCAGATGCTGCATGTCATGTTTCGGATGGCGCGTACTGTAGCTAATCAGACGCACGTCCGGATCGATAAACTGCAGCTGCAGCACTTTCTCATGATTACCAGGACTATTCGAATCAAAACCGTGCAAATAAATGATCATCGTTTCCTCGCCACACTACGCCTTCCGAGAGGGGTTATTGGCCCGCTTTGTGTGCCTGCCAGCGTTCATTGAGCGCCTCAAGCTGTGCATTTACCGTTTTCCAGCGTTCGGTGCTCATCAGCTCCTGACGGCTAAATGAACCTTTATGATACAATTGTGTAACACGCTCAGCATTGATCGGCGACAGGTTATCTAACACGCTCACCGCACCTTTACGATTATTGCAGACCAGGATCATATCGCAACCTGCATCCAGCGACGCTTGCCCGCGCTCAGCGTAACTCCCCATAATCGCCGCCCCTTCCATCGACAAATCATCAGAGAAAATGACGCCGTTAAAGCCAAGCTCCTGGCGCAGCACCTTTTTCAGCCAGTGGGGAGAGCCGCTGGCCGGGCGGGGATCGACATCGCTGTAAATCACGTGCGCAGGCATGATGGCGTCGAGTTTGTTGTCGGTAATGAGTGAGCGGAATACGGACATATCTTTGGCGCGAATGTCCGCTTCCGGGCGTGGATCGCGCGGCGTCTCTTTATGAGAATCTGCCGTGACCGCCCCATGTCCCGGGAAGTGTTTACCGGTGGTTTTCATCCCGGCGTCATGCATACCGTCGATGAAACACGTCGCCATCGCCAGCGCGGTGTGCGGATCTTCATGGTAAGAGCGCTCCCCAATGGCAGCGCTGATATGCCCGACGTCCAGAACCGGCGCGAAGCTAATGTCGATGTCCATCGCAATCATTTCGCTCGCCATCAGCCAGCCCGCCTCCTGCGCCAGCACGCCGCCCTTCTCTGTACCGAGCAAAGCAGCAAAAGATTGCGCGGCCGGGAGACGGGTGAAACCGTCGCGAAAACGCTGCACGCGTCCGCCTTCCTGATCCACGGCCACCACCAGTCGGTTGCGGGATGCTTCGCGGATTTGACGAACCAGCTCGCGCAGCTGCTCAGGATCGTGATAGTTGCGGGTAAACAGAATCAGTCCCCCCACCAGCGGATGCGCCAGAATCTCGCGCTCCTCCGCATCAAGTTCATACCCTTCGACATCCAACATGACTGGACCCACACGAACCTCTCTTATCCTTTAGTTTGTAACCTGCGCCAGACGTCATCTGCCAGCGCGATAAATTGTTTGTCGCCCGATTGTCGCAAGCGTAACTCATACCAGCCTGCCATCATCATCAGCACCCAGGGCTGCCACTCGTTAACCTGATGCCGGAGCGGCCCGGGATCCATGTGGGCCTTTTGCGCATACTCCTGAACCAGCGCCTGCCGGGACGTTTCCGTTGGCATCCAGACGGCGGCAAGCTCAAGCGCCACGTCCCCATCCCCGGCATATTCCCAGTCGATGAGCCGCTCGCCCGTTGGGGTATGAACGATATTTCCGGCATGAACATCCATATGCAGAGGCACTAACCGCAGCGGCTGCGGCTCGCCCCGTTGACGCAGACGCTTTAGCGTTGCCAGCCAGAATGGCGTTCGTCGGGAGGGAAGCGCCCGCTGCCAGTAATCGTTAAGCAGCGGCAACAGCGTAATACGCCAGCCCAGCCGGGAATGACGATGCAGATGATACAACATGCCCGCAAGGGTTTGCGTATCCGGAAGCACGCTTTCGATTTCGCCCGCCAGATACTCCACGGCCATCCAGCCGTGACTGAAGAAGTGCGGTTTGGGTACGAGATCGGCAGGAAGACGCCTCAGCGCACAATACTGACGACGAAAACAGAAGGTAGGCGCAGTCAAATCGTGGTGCTGGCGTAAAATCAGCCGATGTTCACCCTGTTCGATAATGCAACTCGCGCCGCTAAACCCGGCATGGGTTTGCGGCGCGACGATGCGGTACTGCGGAAAATAGCGCGAGATGAGGTCCTCGCGCGAGACGTTATTGCTGTGTAACGGCACCTTTACCTGACCAGATAATTTCACCTGTCTGGACCAGCATGAGCTGCATTTGCAGTGCTGGTGTGTTCACGTTACCGGTCGCGCTGGAATAGAGGACGTACTGCGCGCCCACGTTACGCGCGATACCGATCGCTTTACTGCGCGATCCCAGGCTGTCCTGTGGGGACAGACCCAGCTGCTGCTTCGCGACCGCCAATTGCTGCGCCGAGACCAGCGTAAATTTGCCGTTATTGGCCAGCGCGTTACGCAGCACTTCCGTGGCTTCGCCGGCGTTCAGCGTACCGTTAGTGCGGTTGTTAACACTGTCTACCAGCAATACGCTTCCGGCCGTGACGCCCTGAGCCTGCAACATTTTGCCGACCATCGGCTGCATCGCACCATTCCAGTCATAGTGACGAACGCGCGGCGCAGGCTGAGACGTTTGATCAGGATGCTCAATCGGGCCCGGCTGTGCAGGGATCGTGGGGACGGAAGGCACCGTAGGCACGGGTTGCGTCGGCTGAACCGGCTGTTCAGTGCCCGGTTTAACCTCTTCGACGGGTGCGGGCGGCTGTTCCGAGCGGTTAATACATCCCGACAGGAAAAGCGCAAATGCAGTCACGAGCGCGTAACGGCTCAAATTCTTAATCAAGGTTCACCCCTTACAAATAAAGATACAGTCTGACCTTATGCGCACCCAGATAATTAGCGCTGCCATAAAGTGTAACCGACGAATTAGCCGGGATAGTGACACTGCGTGGCGCTTCAAGCGGGTGCATTTCGAGGCCTCTTACGTCGTACCAGAAAAAGCGATAGTGGACGGTGACAGGCTCATGTCTTTCGTTATAGAGCGTAGAAGACGCAGACGGCTGGATTTCACTTATCGTCAGCGACGGCGCTTGTGCAGAGATCCCCGCCGCCAGTACCGATGACTCCATGACCAACGTCTGTTCATCACTGACCGGGATCGCAGGACGCGAGCTACAGCCCGCCATCATTATCGCCAACATCAGAACCGCAATACGCCCTCTTTGCATATCAAAGACCTTTATGCGCCAGCATTGGCCCCAGCGGACGTCCGCCCAGCAAATGCATATGAATGTGATAAACTTCCTGCCCACCATGACGATTACAGTTCATGATCAGACGATATCCGTCTTCGGCAATCCCTTCCTGTTCAGCAATTTTCGCTGCTACCGTCAGCATACGGCCTAAAGCCACTTCATGCTCAGTTTTCACGTCATTTACTGTCGGAATCAGAATATTGGGAATAATAAGAATGTGTGTCGGAGCCTGAGGCGAAATGTCGCGAAAAGCCGTGACCAGTTCATCCTGATACACGATATCCGATGGGATCTCACGACGGATAATTTTACTGAAAATGGTTTCTTCAGCCATGACGTTTTCCTTTTATGTTTAATCTGGCGTAGCAGGTCCGACACTGACATACCTGTTGCGGACTGCCTTGTGACACAACACATGAGTATGAGCGAGTTTCTCCTGTCCTTTCAACCTTATCCCTCGATTTCTTTCCTTATCGTGCAAATGCTGGTCACAGAGTGACCGGCGCTACCCGCTGAATTTACTGAAACATTATTTCAGATGATATGGTTACATCTGTTTACATGATGAATCCTAATGCGTATATTTCGCATTTGCATTTTCATGCGCGTTTTATACCCAGAAAACGACCCCAGACTGTACTTACGGAACTGGGGCATAACATTCACATTTCACTCAGAAAGGTTTGTTGATGTCTTTCATGAATTATATCAAGGACGGGCAACGCCAGCCTGTCGCTAAACCCTCGCTGCTGGCAGCCTGCATTGCATTCGCATTGACGCCCGTCGCCAGCTTCGCTTCGCCGACTGAAGAGACGGTCATTGTTGAGGGTTCATCGCAGCCGAACGCTGCGGATGAAAGTCAGGACTACAGCGTCAAAACCACGACTGTGGGTACCAAAATGCAGATGGTCCAGCGTGACATTCCGCAATCGGTCACGATCGTCAGCGAACAACGCATGGAAGACCAACAGCTGCAAACTCTGGGCGACGTGATGGATAACACGATGGGGATCAGCAAAAGCACCACTGACTCCGATCGCAGCAACTTTTACTCACGTGGTTTTGAAATCGACAACTACATGGTCGATGGCATTCCAACCTATTTCGAGTCGCGCTGGAATCTGGGTGATTCTCAATCTGACACAGCCCTGTTTGAGCGGGTTGAAGTCGTCCGCGGTGCCACCGGTCTGATGACCGGCACAGGCAACCCGTCTGCAGCGATCAATATGGTTCGTAAGCATGCCACCAGCCGCGAATTCAATGCCAATCTGTCGGCAGAATACGGTAGCTGGAACAAACAACGCTACGTGATGGACATGCAAAGCCCGCTGACAGAAGACGGCAATCTGCGCAGCCGCATCGTGGCGGGTTATCAGGACAGTGACTCCTGGCTAGACAACTACAATCAGAAGCGAACCTTCTTCTCCGGTATTCTTGACGCTGACCTGGGCACCAGCACCTCGCTGTCCGCCGGCTACGAATATCAGCGTATCGACATCAATAACCAGACCTGGGGTGGTTTGCCACGCTGGAACACCGACGGCAGCACCAAACATTACGATCGCGCACACAGCACGTCTCCAGGCTGGGCTTACAACGACAAAGAGTTCAATAAGGTCTTCTTCACCCTGAAGCAGCGCTTTGCCGACGACTGGCAGGCCACCCTGAATGCGACCCATACCGAAGCGAAATTCGACAGCAAAGCGATGTACATCGATGCCTTTGTGAATAAGGACACCGGCATGCTGGAAGGCCCCTATTCGAACTATGGTCCTGGCTATGATTACATTGGCGGCACCGGCTGGAACAGCGGCAAACGTAAAGTAGATGCGGTGGATCTGTTTGCTGATGGTGGCTACGAGCTGCTGGGTCGCCAGCACACCATGATGATTGGTGGCAGCTTCAGTCGTCAGACCAATCGTTACACCAACTCATGGGCTAACGTCTACCCGGATGAGTTCGGTAGCTTCTACGACTATAACGGTAACTTCCCGGAAACCAGCTGGGGATCGCAGTCGCTGGCTCAGGATGACACCACGAATATGAAATCGCTGTACGCCGCGACGCGCATTTCACTGGCCGATCCCTTGCATTTAATCCTTGGCGCTCGTTATACCAACTGGAGTATTGACACCCTGACCTACGGTATGGAGAAAAACCACACCACACCTTACGCGGGTCTGGTTTACGATATCAATGACAACTGGTCTGCCTACGCCAGCTATACCTCCATCTTCCAGCCGCAAAACTACCGCGACAGCTCGGGTAAATATCTTGATCCGATCACCGGGAATAACTACGAAGCGGGTCTGAAATCCGACTGGATGAACAGCCGTCTGACCACCACGCTCTCCGTGTTCCGTATTGAGCAGGATAATCTGGGGCAAAGCACCGGCAGAACCATTCAGGGCTCCACGGACACGGCTTACGAGAGCGTAGATGGTACCGTGAGTAAAGGCGTTGAGTTTGAAATCAACGGCGCGCTGACGGATAACTGGCAGATGACCTTCGGTGCAACGCGTTACGTTGCAGAAGATAATGAAGGCAAGGCGGTGAACCCGCAACTGCCGCGTACTACTATAAAACTGTTTACCAGCTACCGTCTGCCGGCTATGCCTGAGCTGACCGTTGGTGGCGGCGTTAACTGGCAAAACAGCGTCTACACCTATCAGGACACACCTTACGGCACCTGGCGTGCATCCCAGGGCAGCTACGCGCTGGTGGATCTCTTCACCCGTTACCAGGTCACGAAGAACTTCTCCCTCCAGGGTAATCTGAATAACCTTTTCGATAAGACTTACGACACGAACGTCGAAGGCGAAATTGTGTATGGCGAACCGCGTAACGTGAGCCTGACCGCAAGCTATCAGTTCTAATCAATCATCCATTATCGAAGGGAGCCGAATGGCTCCCTTTTTTATAGGCGCTATTTGCCTGGTGGCGGCTGCGCCTTACGCGGCATTTCACAAACCACAGGTAATAAAAAAGGCAGCCATTCGGCTGCCTTAGTCTCCCCAGATCACGACTTAGTTGCTGCGGATGTATTCATCCATTTCGGTTTTCAGGTTATCGGATTTAGTTCCGAAAATAGCCTGAACACCCGAACCTGCAACAACTACGCCCGCCGCGCCCAATTTTTTCAGGCCAGGCTGATCCACTTTGGCAATGTCAGCAACACTCACACGCAGACGGGTGATACACGCGTCCAGGTTGGTAATGTTTTCTTTGCCGCCGAATGCAGCAACGAGAGCCGGAGCCATTTCGCTGGTCGCAGTCGCTTTGCTGTCTTCAGTTGCATCTTCACGGCCTGGTGTTTTCAGGTCCAGTGCTTTGATCAGCACGCGGAAGATGGTGTAGTACGCTACGGCGTAGCACGCACCGACGATTGGGAACAGCCACAGTTTGCTGCTGTTACCAGACAGTACGATGAAGTCAATCAGACCGTGCGAGAAGGAAGTACCGTCACGCATACCCAGCAGGATACAGATCGGGAACGCCAGGCCAGCCAGAACCGCGTGAATCACGTACAGGATCGGCGCAACGAACATGAAGGAGAACTCGATCGGCTCGGTGATACCGGTCAGGAACGAGGTCAACGCTGCGGAGATCATGATGCCGCCCACTTTTGCACGGTTCTCTGGTTTAGCAGAGTGCCAGATTGCAATCGCAGCAGCCGGCAGGCCGTACATTTTGAACAGGAAGCCGCCAGACAGTTTACCTGCAGTCGGGTCACCCGCCATGTAGCGAGGGATATCACCGTGGAATACCTGACCTGCGGCGTTGGTGTATTCACCAATCTGCATCTGGAATGGAACGTTCCAGATGTGGTGCAGACCAAATGGCACCAGGCAGCGCTCAACGAAGCCGTAGATACCGAACGCCACAACCGGGTTCTGGTAAGCAGCCCACTGAGAGAAGGTCTGGATAGCCGTACCAATTGGAGGCCAGATGAAGGACAGTACGACGCCCATGAAGATCGCAGCCAGACCAGAGATGATCGGTACGAAACGCTTTCCCGCGAAGAAGCCCAGGTACTCAGGCAGCTTGATGCGATAGAAGCGGTTAAACATGTAGGCTGCAATCGCACCGGAGATAATACCGCCGAGAACACCGGTATCAGCCAGGTGTTTGGAGGTGATTTCTTCAGCAGGTAAATGCAGGACCAGTGGCGCAACAACCGCCATGGTTTTCACCATGATGCCGTAGGCAACAACAGCGGCCAGAGCAGATACACCATCGTTATTGGTGAAGCCCAGCGCAACACCGATAGCGAAGATCAGCGGCATGTTAGCAAAAACAGAACCGCCTGCTTCGGCCATCACGTGCGAAACTACGGCTGGCAGCCAGCTGAAGTTAGCAGAACCGACGCCCAGCAGGATACCTGCGATAGGCAGTACGGATACTGGCAGCATCAGCGATTTACCGACCTTTTGCAGGTTAGCAAATGCATTCTTAAACATAATTGAGAGTGCTCCTGAGTATTTGTGCTTTTTTTACGCTTTCACGCATGGGCACGGGGGGAGAACCGCGCCGTGGACAGGACATCTAAGCGCCCTTTATTTATTACACAGAGTAAAATAAATCCCTGTGACTTTGTTTGACGGCTATCACGTTTCAGCTTCAGACGTTCGAAAAACTTTCAGTTATTTACAAAAAGCATTTCCGGATATGTCTAAAAACACCGTCACCGCCCTTAATAAGGCGGTGAACTTTACTCGCTTTGATTATTAATTACGAGCCTAAAAAAAATAGGTGTTTCAGACAGTTTGCAGGCGGGCGGGGTCGATGTGGAACAGACTGGCGAAGTTGTCCGTGGTGATACGCGCCAGCTCGTCGATGCTGACACCCTTCAGAACGGCCATGTACTCAGCCACATCTCTCGTCATGGCTGGCTGATTTTCTTTGCCGCGGTGCGGTACCGGTGCCAGATAAGGAGAGTCTGTTTCCACCAGAATCCGGTCGAGAGGCACATAACGCGCGGCATCACGGAGTTGCTCAGCATTACGGAACGTCACGATCCCGGAAAATGAGATATAAAACCCTAAATCAAGCAGCTTACCCGCCGTTTCTCTGTCTTCTGTGAAACAGTGTAGTACGCCACCGCAATCCGTCACTTTTTCTTCTGCGAGGATAGCGAGCGTGTCGGCCCGGGCATCACGAGTATGAACGATAACCGGTTTGTTCAGCTCACGTCCGATGCGAATATGGTTGCGGAAAGACTCCTGCTGGCGGGGTTTAGTTTCCGGCGTGTAAAAATAATCCAGCCCGGTCTCCCCCATCGCCACAACGCCCTCTTCCGCCGCCATACGACGTAAATCCTCAACGTTGTACTCTTCATCCTGGTTAAGCGGATGTACGCCGCAGGAAAAAACGACGTTGTCGCGCTCGCCAACCAGCTCACGCATCGAACGGTAACCCGGTAGCGTGGTGGCAACGGCCAGACAGAATTTCACATCGCGGGCGGCCGCCTTTGCCAGCACATCGTCCACGTCTTTATGCAGCGATTGGTAATCAAGGCCATCAAGATGGCAGTGTGAGTCGACTAAAAACATAATGTCTCTCTCAGAGATGGGAAACAGGCAGCAGTGCGCCTGGTTGCAGGTAATGTTCAGTACGCAGTAACAGGTCTGTCAGTAAGAGCTCGCGATTAAGACCGGTTACCGTTAAAAGTTGTTCCCGGCAGACGCAGACGTCGTGGAGAATAGTGCGAAGCGTCGCACCTGAAAGATGATTTGCCAGCGTGTTCACCAGCGGCCAGACATCCGCGTTGCTCAGAAGCTGCGTGCTTTGCTGAAGCTTAAGAGCATCCAGTAACAGGGACGCCAGCCAGTGGAGACGCGCGGGGGCGTGCTCATGGTTAAGCGAACTGAGCAGCCCCATCCAGTCCCGGCTTTCAAGCGCATCGCTCAGGGCCTGGCATAGCTGCATTCGCTGCGCCCAGGTCTCTTTTTGCAATAACTCCAGCGCGGCCGCAGGTGCGCCACTGCTTAAGCGCAGGGCAGTGAGCGCCGCCTCTTGTGACACCGTCACCTCTCGCTCAAGCCAGGTCAGCGCCCAGGATTCCTGGGGTGCCGCAAGGTGATGAAGCCGGCACCGACTGCGCAACGTCGCCAGTAGTCTGCCCGGCTCGCGACAGGACATAAAGAACCAGGTTTTAACCGGTGGTTCCTCCAGCGTTTTTAACAGCGCGTTCGCTGCGGCCTCTGTCAGCAGTGCGGCATCTTTCAGCCAGACCACCTTCGCGCCACCCAGACGCGCATGTTCGTACAGCTTTTCACTGACTTCACGCACCGCATCGACACCGAGCGAACTCTTGCCCTTTTCCGGCTCCAGCGTGTAGTAGTCAGGATGCGTCCCCGCCTGCATCAGCTGGCAGCCGCGGCATTGACCACAGCTCTTGTGTCCTTGCGGTTGCTGACACATCAGAAAACGGGTAATAGCGTAGATCAACGCATCATCACCCATGCCGGGTAACGCCTGAATCAGTAGCGCATGATGCCCCCGACCAGCCTGATAGCTGCTAATCAGCTGATCAAAATGCGGACGCAACCATGGATACCATTTCATGCCTGCTGCTCCTGAAGCCATGCAGTGACCGTTTTGCGAATAGATTGTGTGACGTCTTCAAGGGATTGCGTCGCGTCAATGGTGCGAATCGAACGGTCCTGAGCCGCCAGTTCCAGATATCGCGCGCGCGTGCGGTTGAAGAAGTCCAGCGACTCTTGCTCGATACGGTCCAGCTCGCCGCGAGCGCGGGCCCGCTTCAGGCCTACCTCAGGGGTGACATCGAGATAGAGCGTCAGGTTGGGACGGAAATCGCCAAGGACCGCATCACGCAGCGTCGCAAGCATGGTCTGATCGATCCCGCGGCCTCCGCCCTGATAGGCCTGAGTCGATAAATCATGACGATCGCCAATCACCCAACAGCCTTTTGCCAGAGCAGGTTTAATCACCGTTTCAACCAGCTGTACACGCGCAGCGTAAAACATCAGCACTTCGGCTTTATCATTGATGGCTTCGTCGCCGACGGATTTGATATCCAGCACCAGGCTTCTGAGCTTCTCAGCGAGCTGCGTGCCGCCCGGTTCACGGGTGAAGACCATCTCTTCGATGCCCAGCTCTTTGAGCGTATCGACCACGACGTTACGGGCCGTGGTTTTCCCGGCGCCTTCCAGCCCTTCTATGACGATGTAATTACTGCGCATTTTTTTCCTTAAGTGCCTTCAGATAGTCCTGAACCGAGCGATTATGGCTGGCGAGATTGGTATTAAAGGTATGGCCACCTTTTCCATCAGCCACAAAATAGAGATACGGTGTTTTTGCCGGATGTGCGGCCGCATCCAGTGAAGCCTGACCTGGCGTGGCGATGGGTCCCGGCGGCAAACCGCTAATCACGTAGGTATTATACGCAGTTGGCGTCTCCAGGTCCTTACGGCTTATCTTTCCGGCGTAGCTCTCGCCCATTCCGTAAATCACCGTCGGGTCGGTTTGCAGCCGCATGCCAATGCGCAGACGGTTGATAAAGACTGACGCCACCTGATCGCGTTCACTCGCGACTGCCGTCTCTTTTTCGATGATAGAGGCCATTGTGACAAACTGGTTCTGATCTTTGTACGGCAATCCGTCCGCACGCCCTGCCCAGGCTTTCTCCACCGCGGCGACCATTTTCTTGTGCGCCCGCTTCAGAATCGCGACATCAGTGGTCCCGGCGGTGTACATCCAGGTGTCCGGCCAGAACCAGCCTTCCACCCACTCGGGATGTTCAAACTTCAGGACGTCGGCAACCGTGGCATAGCTGTCATCCTTCAACGTGTGGCTGATATAAGGCGCATCGCGCAGCTGTTTCAGGTAGTCGCTCAGACGCATCCCTTCCACAAAGCGCAGCGGGAATTGCGCCTCTTTACCACTTTCGAGCAGCTCAAGCATCTCTCTGACCGTCATGCCCGGCGTAAAGCGATAGGTCCCGGCTTTAAAATGCGATAGCTCGGGTTCAACGCGCAGCAGCCACTGGAATACTCGTGGGCGGTTAATGACTTTATCGCTGTACAGCTGATCGCCCAGCGCCAGGCGCCCGGTCCCTGCTTTCAGCGTAAATACCGTATCTTCTTTAATCAGGATTTGACTGTCCGCCAGCTGACGGACTTTCCACATTCCCACGCCGCCCGCGATACCCAGCACGACGATAAGGAGGAGGACAAAGCGCAACATTTTTTTCATGACTATTTGGTTTGCTCACACAGTGGGGCTAAAAACGAGTACAACTCACGCGATGACCAGTTGTGTTTACCGTAAGCACGGACCGGCACAACGGGCATTAATGCATTGCATATGACTATCTCATCGGCATCCAGCAGTGCCTCTTCACCTGCGTTTATTTCGACAACGCGAAAGCCAGAGTGTGCCAGTTGCTGCATACAAAACTGCCGCATGATGCCATTCACGCCGGCCTGATCGACTTTAGGCGTGAACACGTCGTTACCCTGTCGCCACAATAAATTGGCCGCACAGCATTCCGTAATGAACCCTTCGCTGTCAAGAACCAGCGCCTCATCGGCGTCTGACTGTTCAAGATGAGTGCGAATCAAGACCTGCTCAAGACGGTTGAGATGTTTAATACCACCAAGCAGCGGATTACGCCCCAGACGCACAGGGCTTAGCGCCAGTGTGATGCCTTCTTTGCGCCACACCGCATAATGCGCAGGATAGGCCGATACCGAGAGTATTCTCGTGGGCTGCTGACAGTTTGCGCCACTGTATCCACGCCCACCGCTTCCGCGGCTGATAATCACTTTTAGTACGCCGCAGGGTTTATCCGCTGCGATGCTTTGCATTTCGCGTTCGAGTTCTGCCCATTGGGCAAAGGGGATCAGGAGTCTTTCACAGGCCTGCTGTAAACGAAGAATATGTGCCGCAAGAAAGCAAACGTCCCCATCGACAATGCGCGCCGTGGTAAAACACCCGTCGCCAAACTGGGTCGCCCTGTCGCTTGCGGGAAGACATTCCTGCTCATGGCCATTAATTAAGAACATGGTGGCTCCTTTTGCATGGCCGAATAGTTTGGCAGGATGAATAATGCAGAACAAGGGTAGAAAACTGAATAAAAAAAGGTCCGACAAGCGGACCTTTGATTTAGCGCTTTCTGACAGCCGGACTCAGACCTTTTTAAAGATCAGAGAACCGTTAGTCCCACCGAAGCCGAAGGAGTTACACAGCGTGTACTCCAGACCGCTAACCTGGCGCGCTTCGTGCGGAACGAAGTCCAGATCGCAACCATCATCCGGGTTATCCAGGTTAATGGTCGGTGGAACAGCCTGATCGCGCAGAGCCAGAATCGAATAGATTGACTCGACAGCGCCAGCCGCACCCAGCAGGTGACCGGTCATGGATTTGGTGGAGCTGACCATAATGCGGCTCGCTGCATCACCAAATACCGACTTAACGGCCTGGGCTTCTGCTTTATCACCCGCAGGCGTCGAGGTGCCGTGAGCGTTAACATAGCCAATCTGGCCCGGTTCGATACCCGCATCACGGATAGCATTAACCATTGCCAGTGCCGCACCCGCACCATCTTCTGGCGGTGACGTCATGTGATAAGCGTCGCTGCTCATGCCGAAACCAACGATTTCTGCATAAATTTTCGCGCCACGTTTCTTCGCGTGTTCGTACTCTTCCAGTACGATCATACCGGCACCATCACCCAGAACGAATCCATCGCGGTCTTTATCCCACGGACGGCTTGCAGCCTGAGGATTATCGTTACGAGTAGATAGCGCACGCGCCGCGCCGAAACCGCCAACGCCCAGCGGAGTACTGGCTTTTTCAGCACCACCGGCAACCATTGCGTCAGCATCGCCATAAGCGATGATACGTGCAGCCTGACCGATGTTATGCACACCAGACGTACAGGCAGTCGCGATAGAAATGCTAGGGCCACGCAGGCCAAACATAATGGTCAGGTGACCTGCCACCATGTTAACAATCGTGGACGGAACGAAGAACGGGCTGATCTTACGTGGGCCACCATTGACCAAAGAGGTATGGTTTTCCTCGATCAAGCCAAGACCGCCAATCCCGGAGCCAATTGCGGCGCCAATACGGGTTGCGTTCTCTTCCGTAATCTCAAGGCCAGAATCCTGCATGGCCTGAACGCCAGCGACAATTCCATATTGAATGAAGGCATCCATCTTGCGCTGTTCTTTGCGCGAGATGATCTCTTCACAGTTAAAATCCTTTACTAAGCCAGCAAATTTCGTTGCATAGGCGCTAGTATCGAAATGGTCGATTAGGCTGATGCCGCTCTGACCGGCAAGGAGAGCTTTCCAGGTGGACTCTACGGTATTGCCGACAGGAGACAACATGCCAAGTCCGGTCACAACTACACGACGCTTAGACACGTTTGTCCTCCAGGGAGGGATATAAAAAAGAGGTTTGTGGGACTAAAAAAGATAAAACTCAGGCGGTCGAATGACCGCCTGGAGATGTTCACTTACGCCTGGTGACCGTTGATGTAATCAATGGCAGCCTGAACGGTGGTGATTTTCTCAGCTTCTTCGTCCGGAATCTCAGTATCAAACTCTTCTTCCAGAGCCATTACCAGCTCAACGGTGTCAAGAGAATCTGCGCCCAGGTCTTCAACGAAGGATGCGGAGTTCACAACTTCTTCCTGCTTAACGCCCAGCTGCTCGCCGATAATTTTCTTAACGCGTTCTTCGATAGTGCTCATACTCTTAAATTTCCTATCAAAACTCGCTTTCGCGATGGTTTTCGTAGTGTATAAAATGTTGAAAAATTTGCAACTAAATCCCGGCAGGTCATACCACGATTTTACGTTATTTTGAGGCCATATGCCCTAATAACGCAAATATTTTCGATCGTGATTAAACCATGTACATTCCGCCATTGACGTGGAGGGTTTCACCAGTGATGTAACCCGCTTCGTCAGAGGCTAAAAATGCAACCGCACTGGCGATTTCCTGAGCGCCACCAAGGCGGCCCGCAGGAACCTGCGCCAGAATACCCGCACGCTGTTCATCAGAAAGCGCACGCGTCATGTCCGTTTCAATAAAGCCCGGAGCAACAACGTTAACAGTAATGCCGCGAGACGCAATTTCACGTGCCAACGATTTACTGAAACCAATCAGACCCGCTTTCGCCGCAGCGTAGTTAGCCTGACCAGCATTTCCCATGGTACCGACCACAGAACCAATAGTGATAATACGGCCGTGACGCTTTTTCATCATAGCTCGCATTACCGCTTTTGACAGACGGAATACAGATGACAGGTTGGTTTCGATAATATCGTCCCACTCGTCGTCTTTCATTCGCATCAGCAGGTTGTCACGAGTGATACCGGCATTATTTACCAGAATATCGACTTCGCCAAACTCTGCGCGAATATTTTCCAGAACAGATTCGATAGATGCAGCATCGGTCACATTCAACACCAGACCTTTACCGTTGGCACCTAAGTAATCGCTGATAGCCTGAGCGCCGTTTTCACTGGTCGCTGTACCAATCACTTTCGCGCCGCGCGCAACAAGTGTTTCAGCAATTGCACGTCCGATACCGCGGCTTGCGCCCGTTACCAGCGCGATTTTTCCTTCAAAACTCATGGTTTTCCTCTTTTATTGCGAGAGTGCCACTGACAAGGCTTCCGGCTCATTAATCGCCGATGCAGTCATGGTATCAACAATACGTTTTGTCAGACCGGTAAGCACTTTCCCCGGACCTGCTTCATAAAGGTGCTCAACGCCCTGCGCGGCCATAAACTCAACGGTTTTGGTCCATTGCACTGGGCTATAAAGCTGACGAACCAGCGCATCGCGAATCGCTTCCGGCGCTGTTTCGCATTTCACATCAACGTTATTCACAACCGGAACCGTTGGTGCGCTAAAAGTCATCTTCTGCAGTTCTGCCGCTAATTTTTCGGCAGCCGGTTTCATCAAGGCACAGTGAGAAGGAACACTCACTGGCAGAGGCAGCGCACGCTTGGCGCCAGCGGCTTTACAGGCTGCGCCCGCACGCTCAACGGCTTCTTTATTCCCCGCAATGACCACCTGGCCTGGCGAGTTAAAGTTTACCGGAGAAACCACCTGACCTTCTGCCGATTCTTCACATGCTTTTGCGATCGATGCATCATCGAGTCCAATGATAGCGGACATCGCGCCAGTACCTTCTGGTACCGCTTCCTGCATGAATTTGCCACGCATTTCAACCAAACGCACCGCGTCGGCAAATGCGATAACACCAGCACAAACCAGCGCTGAGTATTCGCCCAGGCTGTGGCCAGCCATCAGAGCCGGGGTTTTGCCGCCCTGCTGCTGCCATACGCGCCACAGCGCGACAGACGCGGTCAGCAGTGCAGGCTGAGTTTGCCAGGTTTTATTCAGTTCTTCAGCCGGACCCTGCTGAGTCAACGCCCAGAGATCATAGCCCAGCGCGTCAGAAGCTTCACGGAAAGTCGCTTCGATAATCGGGTACTGTGCCGCTAATTCAGACAACATCCCAACCGACTGAGAACCCTGACCCGGGAACACAAAAGCAAATTGCGTCATTTTTAATCCTTAATTAGAAACGAACCAGCGCGGAGCCCCAGGTGAAACCACCACCAAAGGCTTCAAGCAAGACCAGTTGGCCTCGTTTAATTCGTCCATCGCGTACCGCTTCGTCAAATGCGCACGGTACCGATGCCGCAGAAGTATTGCCATGGCGATCGAGCGTCACGACAACGTTATCCATCGACATGCCCAGCTTTTTCGCCGTGGCGCTGATAATACGCAGGTTCGCCTGATGCGGCACCAGCCAGTCGAGCGCGGAGCGATCCAGGTTGTTTGCTTCCAGCGTCTCATCGACGATATGAGCCAGTTCCGTTACCGCGACCTTGAACACTTCATTGCCTGCCATCGTCAGGAAAATGGAGTTGTCAGGGTTAACGCGATCCGCGTTAGGCAAGGTCAACAGCTCGCCATAGCTGCCGTCCGCATGTAAATGTGTAGAAATAATGCCTGATTCTTCAGACTGCCCCAGAAGAACAGCACCGGCCCCATCACCAAAAATGATGATCGTTCCGCGATCTTCTGGGTTACAGGTGCGCGCCAGCACATCTGCGCCAATCACCAGCGCATATTTTACCGCACCTGACTTCACATACTGATCGGCAATGCTAAGTGCGTAGGTGAAACCCGCGCACGCGGCAGCAACGTCAAACGCCGGACATCCTTTGATGCCCAACATGCCCTGAATCTGGCACGCCGCGCTTGGGAAAGCATGCGTCGATGAAGTGGTGGCGACAATAATGAGGCCGATCTCTTCTTTATCGACACCGGCCATTTCCAGCGCACGAATGCCTGCCTGGTAGCCCATTGTGGCAACAGTTTCATCTGGCGCGGCGATACGACGTTCACGGATACCTGTGCGCGTGACAATCCACTCGTCAGACGTATCTACCATTTTTTCCAGATCGGCGTTGGTTCGCACTTGTTCAGGCAGATAACTGCCGGTACCTAAAATCTTCGTATACATGTACGCTCAGTCACTTTTTGCTAATACAGATTCCAGGCGAGCGGCAATCCGCTGTGGGACTTGTCGCTGCACCGCCTGCACTGCCTGTTCAATCGCGACGGTAAAGGCTCGCTGATTGGCCGCACCATGACTCTTAATCACCGTGCCGCGCAATCCTAACAGACAGGCGCCATTATACTGGTCGGGGTTGAGGTGACTGAATCGCCGCGTCAGGCTTTTTTGTAACCAACGCTTTAAAATAATGAGCCACCAGGACCGTTTCTTTCCTTCTCCCTGCGATTTCAGCAGTGAAAGGAACATCCGAACAACCCCTTCCATCGTTTTTAACGTGACGTTGCCGGTAAATCCGTCACACACCAGAACATCGGTTTTGCCGGTCAACAATTCGTTAGCTTCAAGATAGCCAATATAGTTGATTGACGGCGCGGATTTTAGCAATTCTGCGGCTTCGCGAATGCTGTCGAGACCTTTCGTCTCTTCTTCTCCGATATTCAGCAACGCCACTCGGGGATTGATAATCCCGACCACTTCTTCAGCCAGCACCGATCCCATGACGGCAAACTGCGCCAGCATCGTACTATCGCAATCAACATTGGCACCCAGGTCGAGCACCACTGTTTTGCCCTTCTGCTGATGCGGTAAAACCGTCACCAGCGCAGGACGCTCAATCCCCTCAATGGGTTTGAGCAGTAATTTCGACAGCCCCATCAGCGCACCGGTATTTCCGGCGCTGACGCAGGCCTCAGCCCGCCCTTCTTTTACCAGTTCCAGCGCAATTCGCATTGAGCTTCCGCGACTGTTGCGGATCGCATGCGACGGCCGGGCATCACTGGCAATAACTGACTGCGCAGGGATAATCTGCAGACGTGAACGTTGTTCAAAGTCAGCTTTTGCAAGTAATGGCGTGATGGCGTCGGGATCACCGACTAAAAGAAGTGTGAGTTGCGAATTAGAATTCAGTGCCTGCAATGCTGCAGGCACTGTCACGGAAGGCCCGAAATCTCCTCCCATGACATCTAACGCCAGGGTTAGACGTGTCAAGGTATCTTCGCTGCCCGGTTCGGTGTATCCCCCGCTTTCACGGGGAATACCTCACTAAGCTTCATCACGTTTACTCTTCGTCTTTCACGATGCAGGCGTCCCGCACGGTAAAATTCGTTGAGTAGCGCGTGATTACTTAGTGATTACCTTGCGGCCACGGTAGAAACCGTCGGCAGTCATGTGGTGACGCAGGTGTTTCTCACCAGAAGTCTTGTCTACAGACAGGCTGGTAACTGCAGTCAGCGCGTCATGGGAACGACGCATGCCACGTTTGGAACGGGTTGGTTTATTCTGTTGTACGGCCATGGACCTTACTCCTTAATTACTTACGCTTTAAGCTGGCTAATACGGCAAATGGATTCGGTTTTTGCGCTTCATCAGGCAATTCACCAAAGACCATGTCCGCGTCGGACACTTCACAGTGTTCAGAATCATGCACCGGAACTACCGGCAAGGCGAGGATGACTTCATCTTCAACCAAGGCCAGCAGATCGATTTCACCGAATTCGTTAACCTCAATCGGCTCATACGCTTCCGGGAGTGCTTCAGCCTGTTCGTCTGAACGGACCGGACTGAAACAATACGTTGTGTGAACATGACGTGTGAACGGTTTCCCGCAACGCTGGCACTCGAGCGTTACCGTGACTTTTGCATCACCGTTCAAAACGGCAAGGCGCTGGTTATCGATAGCGAACGACATGGAGCATTCCACATCAGTGTCCACACTGACCACAAATTCGGCGATACGCTCGGCCTGATCGGACGTATAAATACCATCGTAATCGAGGCGTTTTTGAGCCGTACGAACCGGATCAAGAGTCAGGGGTAATTTTACCTTTTGCATAGGGCGCGCATATTAACTTTGTAACGTCATAGAGTCAAAGAAAAAGGCAACCAGGGCTGCCTTTTGCCAATTATTCGCACACATTGCGGCCTGTAGTTTAAAATGGCTGGCATCGATACGCTATATCTGGTGATAAAAATATGCCAAATCTCGTACTTGCTTCCACTTCTCCCTACCGCCGCGCATTGCTGGAAAAGCTGGGAATGCCTTTTGAATGCGCTTCACCGATTGCCGATGAAACGCCGCAGCCCGCAGAATCCCCTCGCCATCTGGTTTTAAGACTGGCGCAGGAAAAAGCGCAAAGTCTGGCCGAACGCTATCCCAATCATCTGATTATAGGGTCCGATCAGGTTTGCGTCCTGGATGGCGAAATTACCGGAAAACCGCACAGCGAAGAAAATGCGCGCCAGCAACTCATGAAAGCCCGCGGTTCTATCGTGACATTTTACACCGGGCTGGCGCTGTATAACTCTGCTACGGGACATCTACAGACGGAGTGTGAGCCCTTTGATGTGCATTTCCGCCATCTCAGCGAACAGGAGATTGAGGATTATGTCCGTAAAGAGCGCCCGCTCAATTGTGCGGGGAGCTTTAAAAGTGAAGGTCTGGGCATTGCACTCTTTGACAAACTGGATGGCCGCGATCCCAACACGCTGGTCGGCCTGCCGCTGATTGCTCTTTGTCAGATGCTTCGCCGCGAGCACTATAATCCGTTGATGGCATAAAAACCGGCGATAGTTCGCCGGTTTGATATTCAGGATGCGTTTCTCAGCACCTTGAGACAGCGTTTTAGCCCATCATCCAGCGGCGCTTCAACGCGCATCACCTCACCGGTTCCAGGATGGGTAAATTTCAGCGCTGCAGCATGGAGAAACAGGCGCGATAAGCCCGTCCCGGCCAGCTGTTTATCAAATTCGCGATCGCCGTAGCGATCGTCGAATGCGATGGGATGTCCGGCATGCTGGGTATGCACACGAATCTGGTGGGTGCGCCCGGTAACAGGGCTACAGCGTACCAGCGTGGCAAATTCGTAACGCTCTTCAACCTTAAAGCGCGTCTCAGACGGTTTACCTTCGCTGTTAACGCGAACAATACGCTCACCGCTTTGCAGGATATTTTTAAGCAAAGGCGCTTGCACCACTTTGACGTGGGACTGCCATTGGCCGCGCACCAGTGCCAGATAATCTTTTTGCATCCCTTTTTCACGCAACTGCTCATGCAGAGCGCGCAAGGCAGAACGTTTTTTCGCCACCAGCAACACGCCTGAGGTGTCACGATCCAGACGGTGTACCAGCTCCAGGAACCGCGCTTCTGGCCGCAGTGCGCGCAGACCTTCGATCACGCCAAAGCTTAAACCGCTTCCGCCGTGCACCGCCGTGCCAGAAGGTTTGTTCAACACCAGGATATGATCGTCTTCATACAAAATGGCGTCGGTCAGCGCGGCCACTTTTTGCAGATGTGGTGACACGGCCTCTTCTTCTCGCTCGGCAACCCGCACCGGTGGGATACGCACTTCGTCGCCCGCTTCCAGTTTGTATTCTGGCTTCACGCGCTTTTTGTTCACCCGCACCTCGCCCTTACGCAAGATGCGATAAATCATACTTTTTGGCACACCTTTCAGTTGGGTGCGTAGAAAGTTGTCGATTCGTTGCCCCGCATCGTCATCTGCGATAGCAACCATTTTTACGGATGGAGTCTCTGTTTTCATGGTTGGCGATTCTAAATATCGTCACGCATTAGCGCCACTCATTTTTCTATGCTTATATTTACTTTCATCCGGCCCGCGTTCTTCACACGCAATCGATTTGGTGGTTATTAAACCAATCATCTCATCGAAGTGAAGAAACTGTGAGTAACCGGGTGATAATTGGTAAAAGTCAACTTGCTATAACCGGGTTAGCAATGGAATAATGAATCTGTTTTCCGCGTTAAATCCGGTTTTGTAAGGATATCGACGGAATGACCCATTTTGTCTGACCGATCATCCACGCAGCAATGGCGTAAGACGTATTGATCTTTCAGACAGTTAGCGGGCTGCGGGTTGCAGTACTTACCGGTAAATGGAATCTTCTCTGGAGAGTTTTCCCAGGCTGTTCCCCTGATAATTGCGCTGTTTTTCCGTATGAAATACAGGCAACCGACACTTTGCGCCTCTTAAACGAGCGACAACCGTGAGGTTGGCGACGTGAATAGTCACGAGGCCATCGGTTCATACCCCGGAAAGGCATTACCTTGCCCGCAGCTTAGTCGTCAATGTAAGAATAATGAGTAAGTTACGATGAAAAGAATGTTAATCAACGCAACTCAGCAAGAAGAGTTGCGTGTCGCCCTTGTGGATGGGCAGCGCCTGTACGATCTGGATATCGAAAGTCCTGGACACGAACAGAAAAAAGCGAACATTTACAAAGGCAAAATCACCCGCATTGAACCGAGTCTTGAGGCCGCTTTCGTCGATTACGGTGCTGAGCGTCACGGTTTCCTTCCTCTTAAAGAAATTGCCCGCGAATATTTCCCCGCTAATTACAACTCCCATGGTCGTCCAAACATCAAAGATGTGCTGCGCGAAGGCCAGGAAGTCATTGTTCAGATTGATAAAGAAGAACGCGGCAACAAAGGTGCTGCGCTGACAACCTTTATCAGCCTGGCGGGTAGCTATCTGGTACTGATGCCAAACAACCCGCGTGCGGGTGGCATCTCTCGCCGTATCGAAGGCGACGACCGTACCGAGCTGAAAGAAGCGCTGGCCAGCCTCGAACTGCCAGATGGCATGGGCCTTATCGTTCGTACCGCAGGCGTAGGCAAATCTGCCGAAGCCCTGCAGTGGGACTTAGGGTTCCGTCTGAAGCACTGGGAAGCTATCCAGAAAGCAGCAGAAAACCGCCCTGCTCCGTTCCTGATTCACCAGGAAAGTAACGTTATTGTCCGTGCTTTCCGCGACTACCTGCGTCAGGACATTGGCGAAATTCTGATTGATAACCCGAAAGTGCTCGAGCTGGCTCGCCAGCATATCGCAGCCCTGGGTCGTCCGGATTTCACCAGTAAAATCAAACTGTACACCGGCGAAATCCCGCTGTTCAGCCATTATCAAATTGAATCCCAGATTGAATCTGCCTTCCAGCGTGAAGTGCGTCTTCCATCCGGTGGCTCCATCGTTATCGACTCTACCGAAGCGCTGACCGCGATCGACATCAACTCCGCACGTGCTACCCGCGGCGGCGATATCGAAGAAACCGCTTTCAACACCAACCTCGAAGCAGCCGATGAAATTGCCCGTCAACTTCGTCTGCGCGACCTGGGTGGTCTGATCGTTATCGACTTTATCGACATGACCCCGGTTCGCCATCAGCGCGCCGTAGAAAACCGTCTGCGTGAAGCTGTTCGTCAGGATCGTGCGCGCATCCAGATCAGCCACATTTCTCGCTTCGGTCTGCTGGAAATGTCTCGTCAGCGTCTCAGTCCTTCTTTGGGCGAGTCGAGCCACCACGTCTGCCCGCGTTGTAGCGGTACCGGCACCGTGCGCGACAACGAGTCCCTGTCCCTCTCTATTCTGCGTCTGATTGAAGAAGAAGCGCTGAAAGAGAACACCAAAGAAGTTCACGCAATTGTACCGGTTCCTATCGCCTCCTACCTGCTGAACGAAAAACGTGAAGCGGTAAGCGCCGTGGAAACGCGTCAGGGCGGCGTGCGTTGCATTATCGTCCCTAACGATCAGATGCAAACTCCGCACTACTCTGTACTGCGTGTGCGCAAAGGTGAAGAGACCTCGACCCTGAGCTATCTGTTGCCGAAACTGCATGAAGAAGAGATGGCCATGCCGTCCGATGCAGAACCTGCTGAGCGTAAGTTGCCTGAACAACCGGCACTGGCGACCTTCATCATGCCTGAAGCGCCACCGGCTCCAGCCCAGGAAAAAGCCCCGGCTAAAGCCGCAGCGCAGAAACCTGCCGTTGAAACCAACGCTAACGCTGCACAACCCGGCCTGCTGGGTCGCTTCTTCAGCGCGCTGAAGAAAATGTTTGCGGGCGAAGAACCTCAGCCGGAGCAGCCAAAAGTTGCACCGAAGGAAGAGAAACAAGAGCGTCCTCAGGATCGTCGTAAGCGTCAGAACAATCGCCGCGATCGCAATGACCGTGACCGTCGCGACAATCGTGATAACCGCGATAATCGTGATAACCGTTCAGACAACAACGAAGGTCGTGAACCGCGCGAAGATAATCGTCGCAACCGTCGCGAAAAACCGCAGCAAAATGTGGAAGATCGTGAAATTCGCCAGCAGGCAGGCGATGAGTCTGAAAAAACCAGACAGCGTGACGATCAGCAGCAGCCACGCCGCGAACGCAACCGCCGTCGCAATGATGATAAACGTCAGGCACAGCAGGAAGCGAAGGTCGTTAATACCGCCAGCGAAGCTCCGACTGAACAGGAAACTGAGCAGGAAGAACGCGTTCAGGTGATGCCGCGCCGTAAGCAGCGCCAGCTGTCGCAGAAAGTTCGCTTCGAATCTGAACAAGCTGAAGTCACTACGGTAGCCGCTGAGCCGGTTGTTGAAGCCACTCAGAATACGCAACTTGCTAAACTCGATCTGCCAGCAGTCGTTGAAGCGGTAGCAGAGCATGACGAATCGGGCGATGCACGTGATAACAACGGTATGCCACGTCGTTCACGCCGTTCTCCACGCCACCTGCGCGTAAGTGGACAGCGTCGTCGTCGTTACCGTGACGAGCGTTACCCAACCCAGTCTCCAATGCCGCTGACCGTAGCCTGCGCGTCACCAGAGATGGCATCCGGTAAAGTCTGGATCCGCTACCCTGTCGCCCGTGTGCAGGAACAGCAGTTCGAAGAGCAAAATGTCGCTATTGAAGAAACCGTTGAGCCAATCGTGGCTGCCCCAGTTGAAGCAACCGAAGCCGCTGCCGTCGTAGTGGAAGAAGTGCAAAATGGGGTTGCAGAGCCACAGGTTGTTGAAACCGCCGAAGTCGACACCACGCATCCGGAAGTGATTGCTGCCCCGGTTGATGCTCAACCTCAGGTTATCGCTCAGGAAGATACCGTGGTTGCGGAACAGATTGCTGGAGAAGCTGAACCCGCAGCATCCGTTGAAGCGGTGAGCGAAGCAGCAGTGACAGAAGAAGCCGTGGTTGACGAAGTGAAAGTGGAGCAGCCTGCGCCAGTAGTAGTTGAACAACCCGCAGCGCAAGTGAAACCTCAGCCTGTCGTCGTCACCGTCGCGGAAAACCACCACGCTACCGCCCCGATGACGCGTGCGCCTGCGCCGGAATACGTGCCAGAAGCGCCACGTCAAAGCGAGTGGGTGCGCCCTGCGTTCGGTTTCGAAGGTAAAGGTTCTGCGGGTGGTCACAGCGCCACGCATCAGGCAACGGCACCAGCAACTCGCCCGCATCCTGTTGAGTAAGCAAAAGCCATAACAAAAAGCCGACCTGATGGTCGGCTTTTTTATTACGATGCAGTTATGAAATGTGTTTTCGCATTCCCGCCATCTGTGGCATCACCTCACGCATCAGTTCGAGAAAGTACCTCAAACGCGCCGGTTGATAGCGCGACCAGGGATAAACCAGATGCACCGGGAGCGCCAACGGTTGCCATTCAGGCAAAAGATGAACCAGTCTGCCCTGACGGATATCCTCTTCGACCGCCCAACTCGACACCACCGCCACACCGAGCCCACTCACCGCAGTATTACGTGCCACATAAAGACTGTCCGTGCTGAGACGAGGTGAAATAGCCACCCGAACCGGCTGAGGCGATCCCCCGTCATACAGTTCAATATGCTGGCGGTAGAAAGAACTGAGCGCAATCCACGGCATCGCCCCAAGATCCTCTGGTTTTACAGGCAGCGGATATCGCGCCAGCAGTGCCGGAGAAGCCACAACACTTCGCGGAACTTCAGCCAACAGCACCGAAACGGTGGCTGGGTCTATCTCTGCGCCCACTCGGATGGCGCAGTCAATGTTATCACTGAGGAAATCGGCCGATCTGTCGTTTAGCATCCACTCAACGCTGACCTGCGGATAGCGCTGCAAAAATTGGGTCAACGGTGTAAGAAGCTGCTCCTGACCAAAAGCATGCGGTGCGCGTACCCGCAGGATACCAACCGGTTCGTCTTCAGCCTGCCCCACCTCATCCTCAAGCGCCAGCCAGCTGTCAATGACGCGCCGGGCGTGCTGATAACAGCGCTCACCATCGTCAGTTAATTTCGTGGCATGCGTGGTGCGAAGCAGAAGCTTAACGCCAAGCAGCGTTTCCAGAGACTGGAGCCGACGGCTGACGGTCGCCTGAGTGGTCCCCAGCTGTCTGGCCGCCGCCGAGAGCGAGCCTGAATCAACGATACGCACAAATGTCCGCATCAGCTCCACTCTGTCTATACGCTCATTTCGCTTCATTTTCACCCTTGTTATACGTTATGCGTATAGCTGTTTTACCACCCGGCTGACTACCACCTCAAGAGCGAAAAGGGAAAAATGCGCTTACTCCATAAATGAGGTCTCTCTGATGAACACACCAATCGCAACCCCGGCCGTTAGCCGCTGGGTCATTTTCATCCTGGCTATTGGCGCAGGTCTTAGCGTCGCATCAATCTACTATGCACAGCCGCTCTTACCGTTAATGGGCACCAACCTTCATCTGAGCATCGAAGGAATGGGCCTGGTTCCCACGCTGACTCAGGCGGGATATGCGCTGGGGATCCTGTTCCTGCTCCCGCTGGGCGATCGCTACGACCGCCGGTTATTGATACTCGTTAAAAGCGCGGCTCTGTCTCTCTTTTTGCTGATGTGTAGCCTGACCGCTGGACTGCACTCGCTGCTGCTGGCGAGTCTGCTGATCGGCATGGCGGCCACCATGGCGCAGGATATCGTTCCGGCCGCCGCTATCCTGGCGCCGCAAGGCCAGCAGGGGAAAACGGTTGGAACGGTGATGACCGGACTGCTGTTGGGGATCCTGCTCTCTCGTACCGTGAGCGGTGTCGTGGGCGACGCTTTCGGCTGGCGGGTGATGTATCAACTTGCCGCCGCCAGTATCGCGTTTATCGGCGTGGTGATGTGGGCCGTATTGCCGCGCTTTGCGATTCCCTCCACCCTGAGCTATCCAGCCCTGATGCGTTCGATGGCACATCTGTGGCTCCGTTATCCGGCTCTGCGCCGCGCCGCGCTGGCACAAGGCTTTCTTTCGATTTCGTTTAGCGCGTTCTGGTCCACGCTTGCCGTGATGTTGTTTGAGCGCTATCACCTCGGCAGCGCCGTGGCGGGCGGATTCGGTATTGCGGGAGCCGCAGGCGCACTGGCGGCGCCTCTGGCGGGTGGATTAGCCGATAAGCTCGGCGCAGGTAAAGTGACACAGCTGGGTGCGGCCCTGGTAACGGCTTCGTTCGCGCTGATGTTTCTCATGCCTGCGCTGGGCACACACGGACAGTTAATCCTGATTGCACTCTCGGCGGTAGGTTTTGATCTCGGCCTCCAGTCCAGCCTGGTCGCGCATCAAAACCTGGTGTATAGCCTTGAGCCTCAGGCTCGCGGTCGCCTCAATGCATTGCTGTTTACCGTGATCTTTGTGGGTATGGCGCTTGGCTCTGCGATCGGCAGCAAAGTGTATGCACTGACAGGCTGGAGCGGCGTGGTGGCGCTGGCGACAGTATGCGGAGGGATCGCTCTGCTGATTAGAGTGTTCGAACGTGCAGGAATAACGTCCACACAGGCTCAAAACGGCTAAAAAAAAGCCCAATCCGGAGCCCCGGGTTGGGCAGACAAAACATATCCAGTTTCAAGACATGTTCTAAGAGGTCAAAATGTTATCTGTTAAGCTGGAACAGAGACATGCCCTGCATATCGCTGAACGCTTTGTAAGACGCCTGAAGCGCTGCCTGCTGCATGGTGTAAGACGAAATGGCCGCGTTCCAGTCAACGTCTACCAGGTTACTCATCTGGCTGGTCTGGCCCAGCGCACGATCGTCGCCAAGCGCATCGAGCTTATCGAGTTCGTTTAATTTTGTCCCCAGATCGGCACGAACGGTCAGCACGTTATCCAGCGAGTTGCTCAAGCCACGGTTAGCTTTATCAACGCTATCTTTGAGCGCCTCAGCTTTAGTCTGATCGTCTCCAACCGGCGTGTTCAGCGCGGCAATAGCCGTATCAAGAATTTTAAACAGGTTGGTTTCCTGTGTGCTTCCCGCAGGCTCCGGTTTTGCGTTACTGGTGAATTTGTCGAACACGTCGGTCCCGGTATGGCTAATCTGCATGTTACGCGCAGAATCAACCTGTTGAGAAATCGCGACATCCCCACCCGAATAGGTGCCATCGGCGTCAGAGAAAGGCGCCGCATCCGTTTTAAACCCGGCAAAAATATAGCGACCGTTACCGTCAGTGCTGTTGGCCAGGTTTAACAGTTGATCACGCAAACCTTTCAGATCTGTAGCCAACGATGCCCGGTCCACATCGGTCAACGTACCATTGCCCGCATAGACGATTTTCTCTTGCGCTGATTGAATAGCCGTTGTCACCTGGCCTAACACACTCTCCTCCAGCGACACTTTCTGCGTGGCAAAAGTACGCGCCAGGGCAAACTGGCTGTTCTGTGACTGGGCCTGGGACAGCACGACCGCTTGTGACGCTGCAATCGGGTCGTCAGACGGGCGATTCACCCGCTTACCTGTGGTCATTTGTTCGCCATAACCCAGCCATTTGCTCTGGGAATCGGTGATCCCGCGCATGTTCTGCTGGTACATCATTTGGGTGCTAATACGCATCGTTGACCTCAGCCTTAGCGAATATTAATTAACGCATCGAAGAGCGTGCTGGCGGTTTGCAGCACCTGCGCGTTAGCGAGGTAATATTGCTGGAAACGTTGCAGATTACCGTACTCTTCATCGAGGTTAACGCCGGAGATAGACTGCTGCTGATTGCTCAGCTGCGTGACCACGTTATCTTTCGTCGCTACGCTGGTTTTCAGCGAAGCCGTGCTGCTACCCACGGTACTGACCAGCGCGGCATAGGAATCGTTGAAGGTCTTATTGCCCCCCACCACTTTGCTGTTTTGCAAAGCCACCATCGCCTTACCGTTGACGTTATCGCTTTCACCGCCCGTCGCCGAACCGGCCATTGCCAGTTTGGATTCGTCGCTGATCAGCAGATCCATATTGACGATGGCGTCAACGACCGGCTTCACGGTGAATTTGTCTTTGGGCACCGCAGTACCGCTCACATTGACGGTTAAACCATCAAAGGTCATGTTGCCGCTGGCGTCAGGTGTCGCTGTAAATGAGGTTTTATCGGAGGTACGGGTGATAGTCCAGTCAGTGCCGTTAAATTCAAAGTTATAGTCGGTCGCCTGTACCTTTGAACTATCGGTTACCGTTGCCGTCATTGTGGCACCGGGAACGCTGTTTTTACCATTGCCCGTCACCGCAGGCGTGCCGATATCAAACAGCTTACCGCCCGCGTCACCGTTAGCATCAAACCCTTTCGCGTGCTGTTGGTTCATCGCGTCAGCAAAAGAGAGTGCCAGCTGGTTGAGCGTGTTGCGAGCTTTGTCCAGATCTTCGGCACGGAAAGTCAGCAAGCCGCCTAATGAACCGGTATTCAGCAGTTTCTCAGGAATTTCAACCTTGCCGGCGATCCCATCAACATACGCGACCGTCGTGCGTGAAGGATCCGCGCTTGACGGTACGGCCGCTAATTGATTGGCGTTGCTGCCCTGAACCAGGCTATAGCCATTACCAAACGACACGTTGTAGGTGCCACTATCCTGAACAGCGACTTCCACACCGACGATCTGATTCAGTTCGCTCACCAGCTGATCGCGCTGGTCAAGCAGATTGTTAGGGGAAGAGCCCGCACCAACGCCGGTCAGACGGGAGATCTGATCGTTAAGGTTCGCAATTTGCTTCGCATAGTTGTTGATCTGATCAACGCTTGTGGCGATAGCGGTATTCACCTGCTTATCCTGATCGCGAAGGTACTGATCGGTGGTCTTAAACTGGTTAACCAGTCCGTCCGCCTTGCCAAGCACGGTCTGACGCGCAGCCGGATCTTCGGCATTACTGACCAGGGTTTGCAGGCTGGTGAAGAAACCCTGCAAAGTGGTGGAAAGGGAATTGGTGGTATCAGACAACACATCGTCAATCTTAGACATTTGCTGATAGCGTGTGGTCAGCCCACTGCTCTGGTTCTGCGCGGCACGCAGCTGGTTAGTGATAAACGCATCATACTCACGCTGCACACCTGAGACATACACACCATTTCCGACCCAACCGCCACCTGTCAACGTACTGTTCGATGCACCCAGCACCGTGGTCTGGCGGGTGTAACCGGCCACGTTATAACTGGAAATGTTGTTACTGACGGTATTCAGTGCTGCCTGAGCCGCACCGAGGCCACTCATGGCGCTGTTAATCAAACTGGACATTGAGGTTCCTTTTAAACTTTCAGACACGAGTCCTGATGAAGATTATCGACACCGCCCGCACAAACTTGAGGCTTTAGAACAGATTTTCGAGATCGGTGCTGTAGGCTTTACTCACTTTTTCGCCCATCGCTTTCAGTTGCTGGATCATGCTGGTCAGTTTGCGGGCATATTGCGGGTCGGTAGCATAGCCAGCGTTCTGCAATGCCTGCGCACCTTGCTCAGCCGTGGCCGCCTGCGTCACCGCCGTATAGCGCGGATTTCGACTCAGCAGCCCAACGTAATCGGAAAGCGCTTCCAGATAAGAGCTGTAAACACGGAATTTGGCTTTAACCTTCACAGCCGCGCCGTT
Source organism: Enterobacteriaceae bacterium RIT714 (assembly GCA_009668015.1). Classification (GTDB taxonomy): domain Bacteria; phylum Pseudomonadota; class Gammaproteobacteria; order Enterobacterales; family Enterobacteriaceae; genus Enterobacter. Next base: position 37,840 of record WJYB01000001.1, on the reverse strand, counting down.
TTCATACTCTGTGGTGGTGATTTCGGTGGTTGGCCCTTTCCAGCCTGATGAGGCCTTAACGCCAAAAATGTTAAAGCTCGGCTCGCCGTTTTCACGACGAATCTGGCGCTGCCCCCACCCTGACTCCAGCGCCGCCTGGGCCAGAATAAGATGATGGGGAACGCCGCTTTGCTCACTGGCCAGACGCGCCGGGAGCGACAGTTGCGCGAGGAAGTCTTTGCTGTCGCCGGATAACGGCTCGGCGCTGCTTTCCGCGGGCTTCGGCATCGCTTTACGCACCATCTGCGTCAGCGCCTGATTCTGATAACTGGTCACCGTTTCAAGGTCAAACTTCATCGGCACCTGTTGCGGTTGCTCGTCAGGCGATATGCCCTGCGCCGCCTGCATCTGTTTGACGATCATATCCGCAAGGCCAAGCCCTTTACCGGAGGTCATCTGCTGGGCAATCTGCTGGTCATACATGCTGGTGTAGAGTCGCGTCGAATCGCTGCTGAACATACCGTCTTTCGGCAGCGCCTCTCGCATGCTTTTCAGCATCATCTGCACAAACATCCCTTCCACCTGGCGGGCGACCGGGCGCAGGTTTGCCGCCGGATCTTGCCCCGCTTTGGTTTTCAGTTCGTTGAGCGACTGGGCATCCCAGGCCGCTCCCGCCATCAGTTTGCTATCACCCAGCATTAGATGATTTCCAGTTTGGCGCGCAGACAGCCCGCACTTTGCATGGATTGCAGAATCGACATCAAATCCATCGGCGTCGCGCCCAACGCATTCAGCGCACGAACCACGTTGTTCAGATTGGCGCTGGAGCGCACGCTTTGCAGCGAGCCCCCGCTCTGGCGAAGATCAATCTGCGTTTGCGGCGTCACGACCGTCTGACCGCCACCAAATGGGGTATCCGGCTGGCTGACGTTCGCCGAGCGATTCACGCTGATGGAAAGGTTGCCCTGCGCCACCGCGCAGCTATCCAGCGTCACTTCGCGGTTCATCACCACTGACCCCGTACGGGAGTTGATAATGACTTTGGCGTCCTGAAGCGGAACGTTGACTTCCATATTCTGGATATCCGCCAGCATGCGCACCTGGTTGCTACTGCCGGTGGATGTTCTGATCTGTACCGTGCGAGCATCCAGCGCCGTTGCGCTACCAAACCCACGGCTGCGGTTGATGGTATCGGCAATCTGCTGCGCCATCGTGAAGTCTTCATTATTCAGCTGCAGATTGATGGTGTTCCCGGCACCGAACTGCGTCGGCAGTTCACGTTCGATGATCGCGCCATTGGTGATACGCCCACCGTTCAGCTGGTTCACCTGCACGCTGCTTCCGCCCGCCGATGCGCCAGCACCACCAACCAGAATGTTACCCTGCGCCAGCGCATATACCTGGCTGTCCACCCCTTTTAACGGGGTCATCAGCAGCGTCCCGCCGCGCAGACTTTTGGCGTTACCCATTGAGGAAACCACCACGTCGATGGTCTGCCCCTGACGGGCAAAGGCCGGGTACGACGCGGTAATCATGACCGCCGCCACGTTTTTCAGCTGCATGTTGGTGCCCGTCGGTACGGTAATACCGAGCTGGGACAGCATGTTGTTCAAACTCTGCGTGGTAAACGGCGTCTGGGTGGTCTGGTCGCCCGTCCCGTCCAGACCGACCACGAGGCCATAGCCAATCAATGAGTTTTCACGTACGCCCTGTACACTGGTGAGATCGCGAATGCGGTCAGCCTGGGCATATGTCGCCACCAGGACCAACACCATTGCGAAGAGGGATTTAAACATAGGTCACCTCGCTTACATCGGCGATAAATTAAGGAAGAAGCGTTGCAGCCAGCCCATATTCTGCGCTTCGTTGATATAGCCGTTACCGACGTACTCAATGCGCGCATCCGCCACCTGGGTGGACGGTACGGTGTTGGTGCCACTGATGGTGCGCGGGTTAACCACACCAGAGAAGCGAATGAATTCAGTGCCCTGGTTAATGGCGATCTGTTTTTCACCCACCACATGTAAATTGCCGTTCACCAGAACCTGGTCAACTGTTACCGTCAGCGTACCGCTGAAGGTGTTGCTGGCATTGGCGCCGCCTTTGCCATTAAAGCTATTGCCGCCAGAGGCATCCACATCAGCACGGGCATTGCCGAACAGGCCCTGCAGATAGCGCGGAACCGTATCGAAGCCAAAGTTAGTTTTGCCGTCGCGGCTGGCGTTCGCCGAGGAACTTTTGCTCGCACTGACGTTTTCCTGCAGCGCGATGGTCAGGGTATCGCCGACATTACGCGGTCGACGGTCTTCGAACAGCGGCTGATAGCCGTAATTAATCGGCTGCGCGCTCTGGAAAATGGAGCCGTTCACCACCGGCGTGGGGCCGGGAACGGGTTGGGCGGAAGTCGCACCCTGAACCAAAGGTTTTGACGGAATCAAGGCACAACCGCTGAGGGTCACGGCCAGAACAGTCAGAATTGGATAACGAAACGCCGCGTTTTTTTGCATTGCCTTCATCTTCGAAAACAGGGAGCCGGTGCGACGCTTGCCGCACCGGACTACACCTTAGAGTTGCGTCAGTTTTTGCAGCATCTGGTCGGTCGTCGACACTGCTTTGCTGTTAATTTCATACGCGCGCTGGACCTGGATCATGTTCACCAGTTCTTCCGCCACGTTGACGTTAGACGTTTCTACATAACCCTGGTACAGCAAACCGGAGCCGTTCAGGCCAGGCGTGCTCTCATTCGGCGCACCGGAGGACTGCGTTTCGGTGTAAAGATTCTCACCGATACTTTCCAGCCCGGTATCGTTCATGAACGTCGTCAGGTTAAGCTGCCCTACCTGAACAGGCGCGGCCTGCCCCTGCTGGGTCACACTCACCACGCCGTCACGTCCGATCGTAATGCTCAGGGCATTCGCCGGAATGGTGATTGCAGGCTGAACCTGGAAACCACCGGCGGTCACCAGCTGACCGTTCTGATCCACCTGGAAAGAACCATCGCGGGTATAGGCCGAGGTTCCGTCAGGCAGCTGCACCTGGAAGAAACCCTGGCCTTTGATTGCCACATCTTTGCTGTTGTTGGTCTGTGACAGGTTGCCCTGGCTGTGCAGACGTTCAGTCGCAACCGGACGCACGCCCGTACCAATCTGCAGGCCTGACGGCAGCGTGGTTTGCTCGGACGACTGCGCGCCCGGCTGACGAATGGTTTGATAAAGCAAATCTTCGAACACGGCACGCTGACGTTTGAAACCATTGGTGCTGACGTTCGCCAGGTTGTTGGCGATGACATCCATATTGGTTTGCTGTGCGTCAAGACCCGTTTTCGCGATCCATAAAGAGCTGATCATAAGAAATCCTGTTAAGTCATAGACAGCAGTTGGTTAGCACGTCCGGCGTTTTCATCGACGCTGGTGATAACCTTCATTTGCATTTCGAAACGTCGCGCGCTGGCAATCATATCGGTCATCGCTTCAACCGGTTTGACGTTACTGCCTTCCAGCACGCCGGACATCACGCGAATGCTCGGGTCGGCCTGTAAGGTCGGGCCACGTGTCGCCAGTGCTGCCTGGTTCAGACGGAATAAACCATCGTCACCGCGCGTCACTTCATTGCCTTCGGCTTTGACCAGCTTCAGTCTTCCGACGGGGGCGATGGTGTTCGCCGGATCACCCGGGTTCAGGGCCGAAATCGTCCCGTCTGCCGCGATAGTGATTTCCGAACCTTCCGGTACCGTAATCGGACCCGCTTCGCCAATCACCGGATGTCCCTGAATGGTCATCTGGCCCGTTGAATCGACCTGAATGTTACCGTTGCGGGTATAGCCTTCCGAGCCATTCGCCGTTTGTACGGCCAGCCAACCATCCTGCTGAAGCGCAACGTCCAGCGGACGGGAGGTGTAATCCATCTGACCCGGCGTCATGTCGGCACCCGGCGTCGACGCGATGACCAGCGTACGCGTAGGCAACGACTGCCCTTCCACCGGTACGGCACGCAGCGCATTCAGCTGCGCGCGAAAACCCGGCGTCGAGGCATTCGCCAGGTTACTGGCGGTAACCGCCTGCTGATTCATCGTCTGGCTGGCTGCGCCCATCGCCGTATATATTGCGTGATCCATGACATCATCCCGTTAGACGATTAACGCAGGTTGACCAGCGTATTAAGGATCTGATCCTGGGTTTTGATGGTCTGCGCATTCGACTGATAGTTACGTTGCGCGACAATCATGTTCACCAGCTCTTTACTCAGATCGACGTTGGAGGCTTCGAGTGCGCCGTTGGTCAGCGTACCGAAGTTACCTGAGCCCGCCGTTCCCAGCAGCGCCACACCAGAAGATTGCGTTGCCGTCCAGACGTTATCGCCTTCAGATTTCAGACCTTCGTTGTTAGCGAAGTTTGCCAGCACGATCTGACCCAGAACCTGAGTTTGTTCGTTGGAGTAGTTACCTACAACGGTGCCGTCATCGTTGATCTGGTAGCTCACCAGGTCGCCCGGCTTGTAGCCGTTCTGGTTAGTCGCCACGATGTTGTTAGCACCGGTGTTCTGCTGCATCGAGTTGGCAAAACTCATCGCGAAGGTGGCTGGTGTCGCGCCCGGCATGGTCGCGGTGGTGATATCAACTTCGCCGCCACCGGTCAGAACGCCGCTGGCGTTAAAGGTCAGCGTCGTCGCCAGAGAGGCTGTGCTACCTGCAACGCTCGCGTCCTGGGCATAGACTTTCCAGCTGTTCGCTGGCGTCGCATCTTTGACGTAGTACAGGTTCATGTTGTGTGCATTACCCTGGCTGTCAAAGACGGTGACGGTCCCTTTTTTGTTGTAGGTGTCTGAATTAGTTGCATCAAACGCCGTCGTTGGTGCGGTATCCGTTGAGTTCAGGTTGATCTGCTGAGTCGCCGTGGTGGTGGATTTCGCCCCCATCAACGTGTTCGGAATAGAGATCGCCTGAGGGTTCGCACCGGTCTGAACGGTTGGAGGAGAACCCGCAACCGGGTAGCCGGTCAGTTGCAGACCCTGCATGTTGACCAGGTTACGGTTTTCGTCGAGCTTAAACTGACCGTTACGGCTGTAAAATACAGAGCCGTTTTCATCAACCATACGGAAGAACCCGTTCTGGCTAATGGCCACATCCAGGCCACGACCGGTATTGGTGGTAGTCCCGTCGGTGAAATCCTGGGTGATACCCGCAACTTTCACGCCCAGACCCACTTTAGAACCGGCAAACATATCGGCAAAAGAAGCGGTACCGGATTTAAAACCGTAGGTCGCGGAGTTGGCGATGTTGTTGCCAATGACATCCAGGTTGGTGGCCGCAGCATTCAGGCCGCTGACCGCTTGAGAAAAGGCCATGACTTACTCCTGATAAGTGTTAAGGCTTAGATAATCTGCCGAACTTCGTCGAGCGTGGTGGTACCGGAAGTACCCAAATCCAGCGTGTTACCGCCAGCACCGCGAATAACGCCCTGAACGAGAGCGAATTGCAGTGGCTGCGCCACCAGCTGAGTCGTCCCATTGCTGGCGGAAATCGCGACTTTGTAAGAACCGTTAGGCGCCGTAGTGCCATCGGTCAGGCTGCCATCCCAGGTAAAGGTATGCACACCCGCTTTCAGCTCACCAATGTCGATAGTGCGCACGACGACGCCATCTTTGTTGGTGATAGTGGCGGTGACTTTATCCGCCGGTTGCTGCAACTCAACGCCAAACGGCGTGGTCGTGGTGGTGCTGGAACCTTCGGTGGTGCTGGTTCCCGCCAGGATGGTAGTGCCTGGAATCATGACGCCATGACCAATCAAATTGGCAGCCTGCAAAGACTGACTGTTGTCGATTTGGCCAGAGACCGAACCCAGCGTGGTATTGAGCTTTTCAATGCCGCTAACGGTACTGATCTGCGCAAGCTGCGTGGTCAGTTCGTTGTTTTGCATCGGGTTGGTTGGGTCCTGGTTTTTGAGCTGCGCCACCAACAACGTCAAAAAGCTGCCCTGTAAATCGGCAGCGCTGTTACCTGTCAGTGAGCTGGAACTTTTGACGCTACCGGCGCTACTGACGCCGGAGTTAGTCGGGTCATTCACATTGACGGCAATGGACATTCGTGTCTCCTTTACTGGCCGAGAGTGAGCGTTTTGAGCATCATGCTCTTAACGGTATTGAGCACTTCAACGTTCGCCTGGTAGCTACGGGAAGCGGACATGGTGTTGACCATTTCGCCGACCACGTCGACGTTCGGCATTTTGACGTAGCCATTGGCATCTGCCAGCGGATTGCCGGGTTCATACACCAGTTTGTCCGGCGCCTGGCTCTCGATGACATCGGAGACTTTCACGCCGCCGGTTGCCGCGCCAGGCGCAGCATCGACCTGGAAGACCACCTGCTTTGCACGATAGGGCTGGCCGTCGGGCCCAGTCACGCTGTCGGCGTTCGCCAGGTTACTGGCTGCCACGTTCAGACGCTTGGACTGTGCGGTCAGTGCTGAACCGGCGATATCAAAAATGTTCAGTAAGGCCATAAATTAGTTGCCCCCCTGCAGGACGTTCTTCATGCCATTAATCTGTCCACCGAGAACGGTTAAGCCCATCTGATATTTCAGGCTGTTATCGGCAAACTGGGTGCGCTCCCGGTCCATATCGACGGTGTTACCGTCCAGGGATGGCTGATCGGGAATGCGGTAAAGTAAATCGGTAGACGGCGCAGTCATCGCCTGGGCGGGAATATGGCGTGCAGACGTCAGCGCAAGGGCGACACCCGTCCCTTCAGCCCGGCCACGTTCCATCACTTTTTTAAGCTCACTGGAAAAATCTATATCGCGCGCCTGAAACCCTGGGGTATCCGCGTTCGCAATGTTAGCGGCCAGAATCTCCTGCCGCTGGGCGCGCAGATTGAGCGCTTCCTGCTGAAAACGTAACGCGGCATCGAGTTTATCGAGCATGTCTCCTCCGCTGATGGCGAAATTTCAGCATGTAGCTTAAATCTCAACCCGTCTGCCTTATCGACGGAATAAGCGCAAAATGCGTCGCTATTTGTTGCGTTGATGAGAAACCCCGAAGGGTAGAATCCTGTTAACTCCAGGAACCGTGGGAATTTGCGATGCTGACGTTCAAAAGTGGCCTTGCCGCAACCATACTGCTGATAAGCTCCCTTGCGCAGGCACAGGATCTTGAGGCGCAACTGACGGCGTTTTTTGCCCAGCGACTGGCCGGCTTTAGCGATGAAGTCTCGGTCACTCTCCGCACGCAGCCCAATCTCCTTCCCTCCTGTGAGCAGCCCTCGTTCAGCGTCAGCGGCAGTAGCAAACTGTGGGGCAACGTGAACGTGCTGGCCCGCTGCAATAACGAGAAACGATTTTTACAGGTTGCCGTCCAGGCGACCGGTAACTACGTTGTCGCCGCCATGCCGGTGGCGCGCGGCAGCGTTTTACAGCCCGGGAGTGTGGCGCTAAAACGCGGTCGTCTGGACCAACTTCCGCCACGCACGATGCTGGATATCAACCAGGCGCAGGACTCGGTCAGCCTGCGCGATCTGGCACCAGGACAAGCAATCCAACTGTCGATGTTGCGTCAGGCATGGCGCATTAAAGCCGGGCAGCGTGTGATGGTCATCGCGAACGGAGACGGGTTTAGCGTCAATGGCGAAGGCCAGGCGCTGAACAATGCTGCCGTCGCGCAAAACGCCCGGGTGAGAATGTCCTCAGGTCAGGTGGTTAGCGGAACCGTCGGTTCTGATGGGAATATTCTGATTAACCTATAATCTTTTTAAAGATTTCACGGCGGCTGCCGATAATTCATTAACAAATGATGATGTCAGGCGCCAACGCCGCGAACCTCTATGAGGACAACACAATGAGCATTGATCGTACATCGCCCCTGAAGCCGGTTAGCACTGTACAACCTCGCGAAACGAACGACGCGCCAGCGCTTAAAGCGCGTCTGGAAAAATCGTCCACGGCCAACAGCACCAGCGTCACATTGAGTGATGCGCAGTCTAAGCTGATGCAGCCTGGTACTAACGATATCAATATGGAACGCGTCGAAGCGATGAAAACCGCGATTCGTAACGGCGAGCTGAAAATGGACACCAGCAAAATTGCTGATGCGCTGATTCAGGAAACACAGAACTTCCTTCAGAGTAAATAACCGTATGAGTCGACTGTCAGAAATACTGGATCAGATGACGGTTGTCCTGAACGACCTGAAGACGGTGATGGATGCCGAACAGCAGCAGCTATCCGCGGGCTATGTCAGCGGCAGCGCGTTACAGCGTATTACTGAAGAAAAAAGCTCGCTGCTGGCTACCCTGGATTATCTGGAACAGCAGCGTCGTGCGGAGCAAGACCCGCGACCCAGCGCTAATGACGATATCGTTGAGCGCTGGCAGACCATTACTGAAAAAACGCGGCACCTTCGCGATCTCAACCAGCACAACGGCTGGCTGTTAGAAGGGCAGATTGAACGCAACCAACAGGCGCTTGAGGTATTGAAACCTCATCAGGAGCCTGGGCTGTATGGCGCAAATGGCCAGACATCCAGTTCGCGCGGCGGCGGGAAGAAGATTTCGATTTAGTCGCGATAGCGATTAAATGTACGACGGGGAGCACCATCAGGTGACTCCCCTTTTGGCGTTTACGCCGTGCGGCGGGCAAACTCTTTGACTTTAAAGCCCAGTACAGCCAGGGTGGCAAAGTAGGCTACAATTCCAACGCCGACGACCGCCATCAGGCGCAGCAGACGATAAGGCATCGTGCCGAGCGACCACTCCGGCATCACGTACATCATCCCGACCAGCGCCCCCGCCATCACTAGAACCGCAATCACCAGTCGAATCAGGAAGCGCATCCAGCCCGGCTGCGGCGTGAAAATATCCTGCTTACGCAGCTGCCAGTAAAGCAGGCCGGCATTCAGACACGCCCCTAAACCAATCGACAGAGACAAACCAGCATGCTTCAGCGGGCCGATAAAAGCCAGGTTCATTAACTGCGTCATGACCAGCGTAACGATAGCAATTTTGACCGGCGTTTTGATGTCCTGGCGGGAATAGAACCCCGGCGCCAGCACCTTAACCACGATCAACCCCATCAAACCCACCGAATAGGCCACCAGCGCGCGCTGCGTCATCAACGCATCGAAAGCACTGAATTTACCGTACTGGAATAACGAAACGGTCAATGGCTTTGCCAGAATCCCCAGCGCAACCGCACTCGGCAGCGCCAGCAGGAAGCAGAGGCGAAGACCCCAGTCCATCAGACGGCAATACTCGTCGTGGTTACCGCTGGCAAAACTTCTGGAAAGCGACGGGAGCAAAATCGTCCCCAGTGCCACGCCCAGAACGCCGGACGGAAATTCCATCAGACGATCGGCGTAATACATCCACGAGACCGAGCCCGAGACCAGGAACGAGGCGAAGATAGTATTGATAATCAGCGAGATCTGGCTGACGGAGACACCAAGAATAGCCGGTCCCATCTGCTTGATGACCCGCATCGCCCCGGCATCACGGAAATTAATGCGCGGCAGCACCAGCATGCCGATCTTTTTCAGGTGCGGCAGCTGATAAGCCAGCTGTAATACGCCTCCGACGGTAACCGCCCAGGCCAGCGCCAGCACCGGCGGATGGAAATGCGGAGCCGCGAACAGGGCAAAGCCGATCATGCTGACGTTGAGGAAAGTCGGCGCAAATGCCGGGACCGAAAAACGGTTCCAGGTATTGAGGATCGCCCCCACCAGCGAAGCCAGTGAAATCAACAGAATATAGGGAAAGGTAATGCGCAGAAGTTGCGTGGTGAGGGTGAATTTATCCGCCGTATCGGCAAAACCCGGGGCCGTCACCATGATGACCCACGGCGCTGCCAGCATCCCGATCACCGTCACAATGGCCAGCGCCAGGGTCAGCAGCCCGGAAACATACGAGACAAATACCCGGGTCGCATCTTCGCCCTGCTTGCTTTTGTATTCCGCCAGAATCGGCACAAACGCCTGGGAAAACGCCCCTTCCGCAAAAATGCGGCGCAGCAGGTTGGGCAGCTTAAACGCCACGAAGAAGGCGTCTGTTGCCATACCTGCGCCAAACACTCTTGCCACGATCGCATCGCGCGCAAATCCCAACACGCGAGAAAACATGGTCATCGAGCTGACTGCCGCCAGCGATTTTAATAAGTTCATTAACGTGAATTTCCACAACCACACGGCAAAACGCCTGCAATGCAGGCGTTAAAAGAAGCGCTTAGTCTACCCATATTTAAGCGAATTACTATCCGCAGATGTGACAGGGTTTAACTGTCTTCATTCGCTCATCGCCTCTCGCCACAGCTTTTCAACGATACGCTGCGCCAGAATCGCCTGCTCGCCCGCGGTTTCAGGAACCGTCTGATTTTGCACACAGGCAATGAAATGACGCGCGCACCCGGCAAAGCCGCGCTGCTCCAGCGTGCTCTGCCAGCCAGGGATCGGACGAGTGACCACGCCGCTGCCTTTCTCCTCGCGCCATTCGCGCATATCGGTCACATCAAAGAGTGCGCCGTCGGTCACGGCCTGGACCGATTCGCGCTGGCTTCCGGCCCGACGATGCATGCTGGTCGTCACCTGCAGATGATCAATCGCAAAGTGGTGCTCCGCGTAGACCATTTCGCCCCGCTCGTTGGTTTGCAGCACCCCACTCTTCAGCTGCGCGGACCCACTGGTGAGCCACAGCGCAGTGTCAACCACGTGCAGATAGTCATCCAGCAGCGTAAAACGTAAATCGTTTGGTCCGATACTGTCGCTGCGATGTTTATCCATACGCAGCGACGCCGCACCGCCCAGTTGCGCTTTTAAATCCTGATACAGCGGGGCAAAGCGGCGGTTAAAACCGACCATCAGCGTCAGATTTTTACGCGCCGCCAGGTCAATAAGACGCTCGGCATCCTGCACGTTTTCTGCCAGCGGTTTATCGACGCAGACGTGAACACCGGCGTTGAGCAATTCACTCACCACCTGATAGTGCGTCGCGGTGGAGGTGTGGACAAACACTGCGTCACATTCACTGGCTAAATCCCTCAGCGATGCGGCATACGGGATACGCCAGGTTTCGCAGATGCGCTGGGCTTTTTCGCGGGTCGGCGACCAGGCGCCTTGCAGCGTCCAGTCGGTTGCCGCCCCGAGTACCGGTAGCCAGGCTTTTTGCGCAATCCCGCCCAGTCCGACCACACCAATACGTAATTTCGTCACCGTTAGTCTCCCAGATGCGCCAGCAGAGAATCCAGACGCTGTTTAAGTTCGGCCACTTCGTTTTCCAGGGCTTCAACCCGAGCGGTCAGCGTATCGTCCGCCGCCGGAGCGACAGTTTCCATCGCTGCGAGCGGCGTTTCAACATCACCGCTGAACAGATGCATATAGCGGCTTTCGCGTTTGCCCGGCTCGCGCGCCAGGCGCAGGACAAACGGGCCATCTTCACGGGCCGCGAGGTGTTCCAGAGTCTGCTCGACCTCCTGCATGTCGCTGAATTCATGCATCCGTGAAGCGCGTGATCGCAACTCGCCCGGCGTCTGCGGCCCTCGCAGCAGTAGCGTGGTGATCAGCGCCACTTCCGCCGGGCTGAGTTTCAAATCGCCAAATTCGGAGTTACAGAAACGCTGCTCATACTTGGTGACACGATTGCCAAATCCGCTGACGGTGCGCAGATAGTGGCGTTTAACCAGCGCGTCGAGTTGTTCCTGAACCTCATGCTCGCTGAGATTGAGCACCGGCTCGCGGTTGGTCTTTTGGTTACAGGCCATCGTCACCGCATTGACTGAAAGCGGATACTGTTCCGGGGTGGTCACCTGCTTTTCCAGCAGACAACCGATCACGCGCGCTTCAGGGGCGGTTAACTGATATTTCATTTTTTCTCCTTAACGACCTGCGGTCCATTCTTTCGTGGTTAACGCCGTTAGCACGTGGTCGCGCCACTCGCCGTCGATCAGTAAATAATCTTTGGCGTAACCCTCTTTCTCAAAACCAAGACGCGCCAGCAGATCGCCGCTACGCTGGTTGTGCGGCATATAGTTGGCCATAATGCGGTGGATGTGCTGAGTACGCTGCATATAACGAATCGCGCTGGTCAGCGCTTCAAACATCAGCCCTTGCCCCTGCCATTTCTGGCCGATGGAGTAGCCGAGATAGCAGGCATGAAACGACCCGCGAACGACGTTGGAGAAGTTGGCAATGCCGATAATTTCTTTCTCATCGGGATCCAGCAGCGCGAAATAAAAGGCACTGCCTTGTTTATGAAACTCAGCGATCATACTTAAGCGAGCCTGCCAGCCAGAAGGATAACAGTGGCTTTCATCCCGTACGGGTTCCCAGGGCTTTAAAAACTGGCGATTTTCGGCGTAATAATCTGCCAGACGCCAGGCATCACGCTCATGCACCAGACGAACGACCAGTCTGTCTGTTGTCAGGCGCACTTTTGGCACGTTACTGCGATAGCCAAACATCTCTTCTACTCCTTCCCGTTACTTCCACTCTACCCGTTAGCTTTACTATACCTGTGCCGGTGCTTTCTGTGAAAACAGGGACATACCATTTTTCGTTGATTTCACATAATTCGATTAAAAAGCTGAATCAAAGCGTCCTTTTGATAAAAAAATATTGTCGCTGGCAGTGTGGGAAAAAAGACCACGACACCGCAGAATATTAGCGTGCTCATCTTTCATTACACAAAATCATTCAGGTTGCATCCAGGCGGCAGTTCCGGCGATCTCCGGCAACAACGATAAACGTTGTTAAACGGGATTCGGGACAAAGCCGACGCGGAGCCAGCCTGCAGGATGGCGCGTATTTCCCTGGAGTAAAAATGTCCCGCGTATCACAGGCAAGGAACCTGGGTAAATATTTCCTTCTCGTCGATAATATGCTGGTGGTACTTGGCTTTTTTGTCGTGTTCCCGCTGATCTCCATTCGCTTTGTGGATCAAATGGGCTGGGCGGCATTAATGGTGGGTATTGCGCTGGGCTTGCGTCAGTTTGTGCAGCAAGGACTGGGCGTTTTTGGCGGCGCCATCGCCGATCGCTTTGGGGCAAAACCGATGATTGTCACCGGCATGCTGCTGCGCGCGGCGGGATTTGCCACGATGGGGATCGCGCATGATCCCTGGCTGCTGTGGTTTTCCTGCTTCCTCTCCGGGATTGGCGGCACGCTGTTTGATCCCCCGCGCACCGCGCTGGTGGTGAAATTGATTCGCCCGCAACATCGCGGTCGCTTTTTCTCCTTGCTAATGATGCAGGACAGCGCCGGAGCGGTGATTGGTGCGCTGCTGGGAAGCTGGCTGCTGCAATACGATTTCCGTCTGGTCTGCGCGACCGGCGCGATTCTGTTTATTCTCTGCGCGGCGTTTAACGCCTGGCTGCTGCCCGCGTGGAAGCTCTCGACGGTGAAAGCGCCCGTGCGTGAAGGGCTGGGTCGGGTCCTGGCTGATAAACGCTTTGTGACTTACGTGCTCACCCTGACGGGTTATTACATGCTGGCGGTGCAGGTCATGCTCATGCTCCCGATCATGGTCAACGATATTGCCGGTTCTCCGGCGGCGGTCAAATGGATGTATGCCATTGAAGCCAGCCTGTCGCTCACGCTGCTCTACCCTATTGCTCGCTGGAGCGAGAAACGTTTTCGCCTGGAACATCGCCTGATGGCGGGTCTGCTCCTCATGACCCTCAGCATGATGCCAATTGGTCTGGTGAGCACTCTGCAGCAGCTGTTTATCCTGATTTGCACCTTCTACATTGGCTCAATCATCGCTGAACCGGCTCGCGAAACGCTGAGCGCCGGGCTTGCCGATCCTCGGGCTCGCGGCAGCTATATGGGCTTTAGCCGTTTGGGTCTGGCCTTTGGCGGTGCGCTCGGATACGCAGGCGGCGGCTGGCTGTTTGATGCAGGAAAAGCGCTCAATCAGCCGGAGTTACCCTGGATGATGCTGGGTGTGGTGGGCTTTATGACGCTGCTGGCGTTGTGGTGGCAATTTAGCCAGAAACGGATCACCCGCGGTATGCTTGAACCAGGCGCTTGATTTGAATGATGCTTTTTTCTCCTCCATACTGAAGACTGACGATCAACAAATGGAGGAGAAACGTGAAGCTTTATATCTACGATCACTGCCCGTTCTGCCTGAAAGCCCGGATGATCTTTGGGCTGAAGAATCTCCCGGTTGAGTTAGTCACGCTGCTCAACGATGACGAAGCGACCCCCACCCGCATGATCGGCAAGAAAATGGCCCCGATTCTGCAAAAAGACGACAGTCGCTATCTCCCTGAAAGCATGGATATCGTTCACTACGTTGATAAGCTTGATGGCGCGCCGCTGCTCACCGGTCAACAAAACCGGGCCATTGAAGAGTGGCTGCGTAAGGTCAGTGGCTACGTTAACCGCCTGCTTATCCCGCGTTTTGCCAAAGGCGCTTTTGATGAATTTGCCACACCGCAGGCGCGGGCGTATTTCGTCGAGAAAAAAGAGGCCGCCATTGGCAATTTTGCCGAGCACCTCTCCCACTCGGCGGGCCTGGTAAAAAATATCAGTGACGATCTGCGCGCGCTGGACAAACTGATCGTTAAGCCCAATGCGGTGAATGGCGAGCTGTCCGACGATGACATTCATCTCTTCCCGCTTCTGCGCAACCTGACTCTGGTGGCCGGAATTCAATGGCCAACGCGGGTGGCTGACTATCGCGACAATATGGCGAAGCAAACGCAAATTAATCTGCTTTCCTCTCAGGCTCTTTAGTGCCGTTCATGGCGGGAGCTGCCTCCCGCCTCTTCACTATCAGCTTTTTCTGCTGGTCTCAGGATTCACCGCCTGACATACTTGTGCCTCAGGACAGAGCGCCGGGATCATGTTGAGGAAGCCCATGAATAAAATCATTATTGCTGCTGCATTACTTATCAGCGGCCTGCTGGTGGGTTGTAACCAGCTTACGCAGTACACCGTCAGTGAACAGGAAATTAATCAGGCGCTGGAAAAACATAATAACTTTTCAAAAGATATTGGCGTGCCGGGTGTGGCCGATGCCCATATCGTATTGAGCCAGCTGGTCAGCCAGATTGGCCGCGAAGAGCCGAACAAAGTGGTGTTATCCGGTGATGCAAAGCTGGATATGAACTCTCTGTTTGGCAGCCAGAAAGCCAACATCAAGCTCAAGCTTAAAGCGCTGCCGGTCTTCAACAAGGAGAAAGGGGCGATTTATCTGCAGGAGATGGAGATCACCGATGCCGAAGTCACGCCGGAAAAAATGAAACCGGTGTTGCAAACGCTGATGCCCTATCTGAACCAGTCGCTGCGTAATTATTTCAATCAGCAGCCTGCGTATGTCCTCAGCGAAGACAAGAGCAAGGGTGAAGCCTTAGCGAAGAAATATGCCAAAGGTATTGAAGTGAAGCCGGGTGAAATTATTATCCCGTTCACAGACTAACGTTAAGGGCGCCGCTGGCGCCCTTTTTATTGCACGATAGTTTTACGGAAATGTGTGCAAACGAAAACGTTTACGCTTATGATTTGTGTCCGGCAAAAACAGCCATCCTTATGACTGATTCCTGATAAGCCGGAGCATATCAATGACTGCACAACCCCAGGTTCTGAAAATCCGCCGCCCTGACGACTGGCATATCCATCTGCGCGATGGCGATATGCTTAACACCGTTGTCCCCTACACCAGTGAAATCTATGGCCGCGCGATTGTTATGCCTAACCTGGTCCCGCCAGTCACCACCGTTGAAGCCGCTGTAGCCTATCGCCAGCGCATTCTTGATGCCATCCCGGCAGGCCATGATTTCACCCCGCTGATGACCTGCTACCTGACCGATTCGCTCGATCCGAACGAGGTCGAACGCGGCTTTAACGAAGGCGTCTTCACCGCCGCAAAACTCTACCCGGCCAACGCCACCACCAACTCCAGTCATGGCGTGACCAGCATTGATGCCATCATGCCGGTTCTTGAGCGCATGGAAAAACTGGGGATGCCGCTTTTGGTGCACGGCGAAGTGACCCATGCCGAGATTGATATTTTTGACCGCGAAGCCCGATTTATCGACACGGTAATGGAGCCACTGCGCCAGCGTTTACCAGGTCTGAAGGTGGTCTTTGAACACATTACGACCAAAGATGCCGCCGAGTATGTGCGCGACGGTAACGAGCGGCTCGCAGCCACTATCACCCCGCAGCATCTGATGTTTAACCGTAACCATATGCTGGTGGGCGGCGTTCGTCCGCACCTCTATTGCCTGCCGATCCTGAAACGTAATACCCATCAGCAGGCCCTGCGTGAGCTGGTCGCCAGCGGGTTTACGCGTGCTTTCCTGGGGACTGACTCAGCGCCGCATGCGCGTCATCGTAAAGAAGCCAGCTGCGGATGCGCCGGTTGTTTCAATGCGCCAACGGCGCTCGCCAGTTACGCAACCGTCTTTGAAGAGATGGGCGCGCTGGAGCACTTCGAGGCTTTCTGCTCCCTCAATGGCCCGCGTTTCTACGGTCTGCCCGTGAATGAAACCTTCATCGAACTGGAACGTAAAGAGAGCCAGATAGAAGAGTCTATCGCCCTGGCGGATGACACATTGATCCCGTTCCTGGCCGGCGAAACCGTACACTGGACGGTAAAACGCTAATTTTTTATTCCCCCTGTTGTAAGTTGCATAATATAACTGTATAAATAAACAGTATATTACACAGGGGGCAATTATGCGTATTGAAGTGACTATCGCCAAAACCACTGTCTTGCCTGCTGGCGCACTGGATGCGCTGGCGGGTGAGTTATCCCGTCGTATTAATAACAGTTTTCCCGATCGTGGCGGTGCCGTCACCGTGCGTTACGCGGCCGCTAACAATCTCTCCGTCCTCGGCGCGGCGAAAGACGACAAAGACCGCATAAGCGAAATCCTCCAGGAGACCTGGGAGAGTGCCGACGACTGGTTTATCACCGATTAATTATTGCTCCCTCATTGTCATTTTTTGCCGGGTCGCCCCGGCTTTTTTATCCCTTTCCGTTAAGTTCAAAATAATTGTCTGTCTTCTTAAAAAAACGTGAATAAGATGACGCTTTATTGTTCAAACAATCCTAAAAAGCAGAAAAATGTGTTGCAGCCTGTTTATTTTCCCCTGCATAACCCTTATTTATTGATATACTGAAGTTGCTTCAGAAAAACACGCATTGAACCTCACAGTCGTTGTCTTCTCACACGTATTACGGGGGTTATGATGGAAAAGAATAATGAAGTCATCCAGACCCATCCTCTTGTTGGATGGGATATCAGTACCGTAGACAGCTACGACGCACTGATGCTGCGTTTGCACTACCAGACCCCGAATCAGCCAAGCCGTGAAGAAGCGGAAGTTGGACAGACACTGTGGTTAACCACTGATGTCGCACGTCAATTTATTTCTATTTTAGAGGCAGGTATTGCCAAAATAGAATCTGGCGACTACCAGGAAAATGAGTATCGTCGGCATTAATTTTATGCCCTACATTCACTCAACAGGCACCCTTGCGGTGCCTCATTTATTTCCCGCTTGTATCAACTCTGCAACTTAATTACTCTGCAAACTAAAGTCCCGATTTAAGAGATCCTCATGAAATACGACTTAATTATTTTAGGAAGCGGCTCCGTGGGTTCTGCAACAGGTTATTACGCCACGCAGGCAGGCCTCAAAGTCCTGATGATCGATGCGCATCATCCCCCTCATGCAGAAGGCAGTCATCACGGCGACACCCGTCTTATTCGTCACGCTTATGGCGAAGGTGAGCGCTATGTCCCGCTGGTGTTAAGAGCACAAGAATTATGGGATGAACTGGCCGCCCTCAGCGAGGAGCGGATTTTTGAGCGCACCGGCGTAGTCAATCTTGGCCCAGCCGACTCCGAATTTCTGGCAAACGTAGAACATAGCGCGCAGCAGTTCGCCCTTAACGTTGAGCGACTGGATGCCAGCGCGGTCATGCAACGCTGGCCTGAGATTGTGGTACCCGATAATTACATTGGTCTCTTTGAAGCAAATTCTGGCGTGTTGCATTGCGAAACCGCGATAAAAACATGGATTTCACTTGCTGAACACGCGGGCTGCGCGCAGCTCTTTAACTGCCCCGTCACCGCCATTCATCACCAGGAAGATGGCGTCACGGTGGAGACGGCGGAGGGTCAGTTCACCGCGTCTCGCCTGCTGGTCAGCGCCGGAACGTGGGTGACAAAACTCATGCCTGACCTGCCGCTTCAGCCGGTGCGCAAAGTCTTTTCATGGTTCCAGGCGGATGGGCGTTTCAGTACGCAGAATAAATTCCCGGCGTTCACCGGCGAGTTACCCAACGGTGACCAGTTTTACGGTTTCCCGTCAGAAAAAGACGCGCTTAAGATAGGTAAGCACAACGGTGGACAAATTATCTCCTCGCCAGATGACCGTAAACCGTTTGGCGCAAACCCTGGCGATGGGGCAGAAGCTTTTCACTTTTTACGTCAGATTCTGCCGGGTATTGGGGGCTTGCTGCACGGGGCGGCCTGCACTTACGACAATACTCCTGACGAAGATTTCATCATTGATACACTTCCCGGTCATGCCAACACGTTGCTCATTACCGGCCTGAGCGGACACGGCTTTAAGTTTGCTTCGGTGCTGGGTGAAATCGCCGCACAGTTTGCGCAGGGAAAGACGCCGCAGTTTGATCTTACCCCCTTCTCCCTCTCCCGTTTTAACGGATAATCGCCCTTTCTGGCTCCGGACGCACGGAGCCTTTATCCTGCCTTGCCGGACATAATAATGCGTAAAGTCTTCAACTATCTCATTAACAATATACGTGAGCATCTGATGCTCTATATTTTACTGTGGTCCTTGCTGGCGATTATTGATGTAATTTATATTGTATTTTTATGACAAGAAAAACTGACGATAATTGACAATACTTTAGATTTATTTGATTTATAAGCAAATATTTTGAATCATAAAAAATGCCAATAAATAGTAACGGCGCTGAGTAAAATCGTAAAACCTCGAATACACTGAAACAAAACACCGAATCACAATCAAAAAAATTGAAATAGAAAATTGAATAATCCTTATTCTTAAATATCAGTTGCAATAATGTTTTTCACAGGCCATTTTTACCTCTCAATTTAATTGGGGATGGTCATCTTTATGCAACTGCGTAATTCTTCTGCACGCTATGGATTAATATCCATGCTGCTGCACTGGTTAATTGCTCTCGCGGTGTATGCTATGTTCGGCCTGGGTCTGTGGATGGTCACACTGAGCTATTACGATGGCTGGTATCATCAGGCACCTGAACTGCACAAAAGCATCGGCATCCTGCTGATGATGGCGCTGGTTGTCCGCATCGTCTGGCGACATATTTCTCCGCCGCCCCCGGCTCCTGAAAGCCATAGCGCGCTGACGCGTGTAAGTGCCGTCAGCGCTCATATCGCACTTTATGCGATCCTATTCGCCATTCTGATCAGCGGCTATTTGATTTCAACCGCAGACGGCAAACCCATCAGCGTATTTGGCCTCTTTGAGGTTCCCGCCACGTTGGCGGATGCGGGTTCACAGGCTGATCTGGCCGGTCAGATACATCTGTGGCTGGCGTGGGGCGTCGTTATTTTATCTGTCCTTCATGGCCTCGCGGCCCTTAAACATCATTTCATCGATAAGGATGACACGCTCAAGCGCATGCTGGGCCGATCGTCCATTGACTCTGGAGCATAAAATGAAAAAACCCCTGCTGGGTATTGCATTAGGTTCGCTGTTATTCACCACCGGATCTGCCGTCGCTGCGGATTATAAAATTGATAAAGAAGGTCAGCATGCCTTCGTTAATTTCCGCATTCAGCATCTGGGATACAGCTGGCTGTACGGCACATTTAAAGATTTCGACGGCACGTTTAGTTTTGATGAAAAAAATCCCGCTGCGGATAAAGTGAATGTCACCATTAATACCAACAGCCTGGATACTAACCACGCAGAGCGTGATAAACATCTGCGCAGCGCCGAGTTCCTGAACGTGGCGAAATTCCCGCAGGCGACGTTCACATCGACAGAAGTCAAAAAAGAGGGCGAGGCGCTGGATATTACCGGCAACCTGACGCTGAACGGTGTGACCAAACCCGTTAAGCTTGAAGCAAAATTAATCGGTCAGGGCGATGACCCATGGGGTGGCAAACGCGCCGGCTTTGAGGCAGAGGGCAAAATTCGTCTGAAGGACTTTAATATCACCACCGATTTAGGACCGGCATCGCAGGAAGTGGACTTGATTATTTCTGTGGAAGGCGTTCAGCAGAAGTCATAATAAGAAAATCCCGGCCCTATGACGTGGCCGGGATTTTTCGGATTATTCCGGGTCCGGGATCCCCAGTTTGGTATTCAGTCGCCCACGAGACTTATTGAAAATTTTATTGCCGTTTTCACGGCCCGCGCGCAGGCGCCGCTGCTCTTCTTCTGGCAGCACACTCTCTTCGCTACACACTTCGCTGCAACAGCCTCTGAACTTCTCGGCACAGGCCGGACACTGAATGAACAGCAGATGGCATCCGTCATTTTTGCAGTTGGTGTGGGTATCACAGGGCGCACCACACTGATGGCAATTCGCGATCACATCTTCCGAAATGCGCTCGCCCATACGCTCATCGAACACAAAGTTCTTGCCGATAAAGCGAACCGGCAGCCCTTGCTCACGCGCACGGCGGGCGTATTCAATAATCCCCCCTTCAATATGCCAGACCTTATTGAAACCACTGTGTTTCATCCAGGCACTGGCTTTTTCGCAGCGAATCCCCCCGGTACAGTACATAACGATTTTTTTATCTTTATGTTCCTGCATCATTTCAACCGCTTTAGGAAGCTGTTCACGGAAGGTATCTGCCGGGATTTCCAGGGCATTTTCAAAGTGCCCTACCTCATATTCATAATGATTGCGCATATCAATGAATACGGCATCCGGATCGTCCAGCATGGCGTTCACTTCTGCCGCTTTCAGATATTCACCCACATCGCCCGGGTTAAATGACGGGTCGTCAATACCGTCAGCGACGATACGTTCGCGCACTTTCATGCGCAGCACCCAGAAGGATTTGCCGTCATCATCCAGCGCGATATTGAGACGCAGATTGTTCAGCGCCGGGTCAAAGCCATAAAGAAAATCGCGCAGCGCATTCACTTTGCTTTCTGGCACGCTAATTTGCGCATTGATCCCTTCATGCGCCAGATACACGCGTCCGAACACGTTCAGTGTTTCAAACGCTTTATAGAGGGCATCACGGGTGATCTGAGGTTCGGCAATATGAAAATACTTGTAGAATGAGATCGTTACACGCGGTTCGGTTTCCGCCAGCATGCGTGCTTTTAACGTCTCATTCGAAATGCGGTTGTGTAACACTGGCATGGTGTACGGTTCCTGCAATCGCTAAGAGAATGAAAATCCGCGGCATCATATAGCATACAATGAGAATTTACATCCCCACATTTTGCGCTACATTTCTCTCATCCAAATTATAAAGTAGCAACATCCGCTGCAAAAACGCCCATATATCGGCTAATCATTTTGGTTATGAATTTAAAAAATGCGAGAATGATGACATAAGGACGTTAAAACAGGAAAGACATGACCCATTTACCTAAATTTACTACGGAGCTGCTCCACCCTCGTCATTGGCCAACCTGGTTCGGCATTGGTCTTTTATGGCTGCTGGTACAGCTCCCCTATCCGCTGATTTATCGTATAGGATGCGGCCTTGGCCATCTGGCGCAACGCTTTATGAAGCGTCGCGTTAAAATCGCCACGCGTAATCTGGAACTCTGCTTTCCGGAGATGGGCGAGCCAGAGCGCCAGCGGATGATCAGGAAAAACTTCGAATCCGTGGGCATGGGTCTGATGGAAACGGGAATGGCATGGTTCTGGTCAGATAAGCGTATGTCACGCTGGTTTGAGGTGACGGGTACCGGTATGGAACCGGTGCATACTTTGCAGGCGCAAAAAACAGGCGTTTTGCTGATTGGTATTCATTTTCTTACCCTTGAGATTGGGGCACGAATGTTTGGGATGCAGGCGCCGGGAATCGGCGTCTATCGTCCTAATGATAATCCGGTTATCGATCTGCTGCAGACCTGGGGGCGTATGCGCTCCAACAAAAGCATGATCGACCGTAAAGATCTCAAGGGCATGATTAGAGCGCTGAAAAACGGGGAGGTGATCTGGTACGCCCCGGACCACGACTACGGGAAACAATCCAGCGTCTTTGTTCCCTTTTTTGCCGTACAGCACGCGGCGACGACCAGCGGGACCTGGATGCTGGCGCGGATGTCCAAAGCGGCGCTGGTCCCCTTTGTCCCGCGTCGTAAACCCGATGGCCGCGGCTATGAGCTGATGATGCTGGAGCCAGAGTGCGCCCCTCCGCTCGACGACGCTGAAACGACCGCCCGATGGATGAACGGCGTGGTGGAAAAATGCATCATGCTCGCGCCAGAACAGTACATGTGGCTGCATCGACGCTTTAAAACCCGACCGGAAGGCGTGCCATCGCGCTATTAATTCTCCTGCGGCTCTCCCGAGGGCCGCATCCTCCTTTAGCTTTAAAAGCCTTACCGCATTGCAGCAATCATAACGCAGGCGCATAATTAGCAGGCTTACTACCTCTTTTTATCGTTTTTCGGATGGTTATGTCACCCACAGATGCCCCCATAAACTGGAAACGTAACCTCGCGGTTGCCTGGATCGGCTGCTTTCTGACCGGCGCCGGTTTCAGCCTGGTCATGCCTTTTCTTCCGCTGTATGTCGAACATCTCGGCGTCACCGGACATAGCGCGCTGAATATGTGGTCGGGTCTGGTCTTCAGCATCACCTTTCTTTTCTCAGCCATTGCTTCGCCCTTCTGGGGTGGCCTTGCCGATCGCAAAGGCCGTAAGATCATGCTGCTGCGCTCCGCGCTGGGGATGTCGATTATTATGGTGCTGATGGGACTGGCGCAAAATATCTGGCAATTCATGATTTTGCGCGCCCTGCTGGGGTTATTAGGTGGGTTTGTGCCTAACGCCAACGCGCTTATCGCGACCCAAATTCCGCGACAGAAAAGTGGCTGGGCGCTCGGGACATTGTCAACCGGTGCGGTCAGTGGCGCACTGTTAGGGCCGCTGGCGGGTGGCCTGATGGCCGACAGCTACGGATTGCGTCCCGTTTTCTTCATCACCGCCAGCGTGCTCTTTGCCTGTTTTCTGGTCACCTGGTTCTGCATCCGTGAAAAATTCACCCCGGTTCCTAAAAAAGAGATGCTGCACGCTCGCGAGGTCATTAGCTCTCTGAAGTCTCCCAGGCTGGTCCTGAGTCTCTTCGTGACGACCATGATTATTCAGGTTGCCACAGGCTCGATTGCCCCTATTCTCACGCTCTATGTACGCGATCTGGCGGGGAACGTCAGTAACATCGCATTTATCAGCGGGATGATCGCCTCCGTGCCTGGCGTCGCGGCGCTGTTAAGCGCACCGCGTCTGGGAAAACTGGGGGATCGTATTGGTCCGGAGAAAATTCTTATCGCCGCACTGGTGATCTCTGTACTTCTGCTCATTCCGATGTCATTCGTACAGACCCCGTGGCAACTGGGTATATTGCGATTTTTACTCGGTGCGGCGGATGGCGCTCTGCTCCCCGCCGTGCAGACGCTTCTGGTTTACAACTCCACCAACCAAATCGCCGGACGAATATTCAGCTACAACCAGTCGTTTCGTGATATCGGCAACGTGACCGGGCCGCTGGTCGGCGCCGGGATCTCTGCCAGCTTTGGTTTTCGCGCCGTGTTCCTGGTGACGGCAAGCATCGTGATGTTTAACGCTATTTACTCATGGTGGAGCATGACCCGCGCCACACGCCCCGCTCGCAGTGCCTCGCGCGATCCACGGTTAACATTGCGTAAATAATGCTCCCGGGAAAGAACTTATTAGCGCATTCATACTTGCAAAATCAGAGAATCAGCTATTCTTTCCCTGAACACCACTGCAAATCACAGGGAGACACCGATGACTATGTATGCCACGCTGGAAGAAGCTATTGATGCCGCTCGTGAAGAGTTTCTCGCCGACAACGCTGGCGTTGAGCAAGACGATGCGGATATTCAGCAGCTAAATATCCAAAAGTATGTCCTGCAGGACGGCGATATTATGTGGCAGGCCGAATTCTTCGCCGATGAGGGCGAAGCCGGGGAATGTCTGCCGATACTCAGTGGCGAAGGCGCTCAGGCTGTTTTCGACGGTGACTACGATGAAATCGAGCTGCGCCAGGAATGGCTGGAGGAGAACACTCTGCACGAATGGGATGAAGGTGAATTTCAGCTTGAACCCCCGCTGGATACCGAAGAGGGACAAACCGCAGCGGATGAGTGGGATGAACGTTAACACGCAGAAAACGTTCGGCACTTTGCATCACACTTAATCCTCCCGTCAGGACGATTTATGTCGTAACACCAGGATATAAATCGTCCCTGTTTAATTTCCCATGCAGCAATATTTTTTCTCTTTATTTATAATTTAGTATTTAAACGCCAATATCTATTCTCTGCATGAATACTCCTTCCTGGCTTTTCCTGTCATTAATTTAACAATCACTTGTAGTGTCATTTTGGACAACCATAACCTCCTGTTACGATGTGAATAAACATTTAGTTACGTTAAACTGAATTTGACTTAACTTTATGGTTGAAAAAAGAATGGGAGTTGGTACTTGTGGAATAAATATCAAATCCTATTCGTCATCCGGCGGATAAGGTTTGATATTTACACACTCAAAGGAACAGAGTATGAAAAAATTTAATAAGTCTATTTTGTTAGCATCACTGGCGGCAAGTATATTACTGTCTGGTGTCTCAAACGCAGCAACAGACAACAACACTTTGCCACTGACCATT
Organism: Enterobacteriaceae bacterium RIT714; assembly: GCA_009668015.1. GTDB lineage: Bacteria > Pseudomonadota > Gammaproteobacteria > Enterobacterales > Enterobacteriaceae > Enterobacter. The sequence continues at coordinate 13,017 of WJYB01000001.1, read as the reverse complement.
TCCGGTGCCCTCGTCAACAGTACAAACTGTAGCGTCTCGGTCCAGCCTTCTATTGATCTTGAAAATGTCGTCGATGTTCAGATCAAAACCAGCGATCAAACCCCTACGGTTTTTACCGGCGAAACGCACATCGTATTTGAAAACTGTGGTTCCGAAAAAACAACTTTTGCCCTCAGCCTTCAGGGTACGCCTGACGCCACTGATTCCACCCTGCTGGCTAATAATGCTCAAACGGGTTCTGCATCCAATGTGGGTATAGGCGTCTGGACTTATCCTTATTACAATCAGTTAACTGTTGGTGGTGCATCTCAGACTTTTGTTAAAGGCGCTGACATTCCTGATTTGAATGTAGGACTGGTGGTTGCTATGGCTAAAGCAGATGGTTCGAAAGAAATTGAACCTGGCCAGGTTTCTTCTACGGCACAATTCAAGATCGACTACCTGTAATATATTCAACTAATAGTGGACAGAGGATTGACATCTATTCACTTATAAAAATTCTCAGGGCTTTAACTATGAAAAAAAACTTTTTCTTTTTTGCAATGACTGCTGCCGCCATCGGATTCACAGGGATGGTCAATGCAGGCGACACGCTGGGTACCTACGAAATGCAAGTCACCGGTAATGTTATACCGTTGAGCGCATGTATAGTTACCGCCCCCACCAGCTTAACATTTGATAATATTTCTGGTCCGGATGAGATATATAAGGTGGAACTCGGCCCAAAACATTCTCAAATTTATGAGATCAACGTTTCAGGCTGTCATAAAGACATTCAGGTCTCCGCTTCGGTTACGGGAGTCGCTGATTCCATTAATAATCAGCTGCTTAGTACCGCTAAGGATGATCCGGCTGCGGCGCAAAACGTTGCGGTTGCGTTCTTCGAGCAGGTTGGTGATAGCCAGCATCCGATCGTCGCTGTCAATACCGGTCAAACCACCTCTCGTAGCGTTCTTGATGATGGTACAGCGAAGATTCTCATCCAGGCTTCCGTAGTTCTGGCGGATAATTACAAACCCGCTACAGCTGGTACGATTACGGCGAATGCGAATGTGAAGATTAACTTCCTGTAACGTTTTGAGCGCTTAAATCCCCAGCCCGAAGGGAATTAATTTCCTTCGGGCTTTTTTATCAGTGCTTGCCGCGTTTTAGCATCATGAAAGTGTGTCATTCGTAAGGCCCATGGCTGGCGTCGGACAAGAGGATATGGATATTCAACAGCTCAATATCCAAAAGTATCTCCTGCGGGACGGCAATATTATGTGGCAGGGTGAATTTCACCGCACCGCTCCGCTGGATACCGAAGAGGGACAAACCGCAGCTGATGAATGGGCCGAGCGATAATAACCAGAGGATATTCTGGAATCTTCATTATCCTTAATCATCCACTCAGGACGATTTATGTCGAGATACTGAGATATAAATCGCCCTGGTAATATTCCCGGCTACGCCATTATTTCCACTTGAGAGTTCAATTGTAAAAAATGACGGCATACATTAATTGAACGAATATGTTATCCCTACCCCTATAGTAATATATATCATCGCTGATATTGGTATAGTTTTGGACCCTCACGCCCCCCTTCACGCCATGTGAATAAACATTTAATTACGTTAAACTCATACTGTCTTAATTCATATTTTTGAATGATTAAACGCATTTGATATGCACGGAGTCAATATCCAACGGTATTTGTTATCTGACGGGTAAGGTTTAATATTTACAAACATAAGGAAGCAGAGTATGAAAAAATTTAATAAGTCTATTTTGTTAGCATCACTGGCGGCAAGTATATTACTGCCTGGAGTCTCGAACGCAGCAACAGACAACAACACTTTGCCACTGACCATTTCCGGTGCCATCGTCAACAGTGCAAACTGTAGTGTCTCGATTAAACCCTCTATCGATCTTGAAGATGTCGTCGATGTTCAGATTAAAACCAGCGATCAAACGCCTACCGTTTTCACCGGTCAAACGTCTATCTCAGTAGAAAACTGCAGTTCAGAGAGAACGGCTTTCTCTTTAAGTCTCCAGGGAACGGCTGACGCGACAGACTCTACTCTTCTGGCGAATACCTCCCAAACCAACCCTGCCTCCAATGTCGGTGTGGGTGTCTGGACTTTCCCGTATTACACACAGCTTGCTGTTGGGGGCGAAGCCCAGACATTTATTAAAGAAGCTGACGTCCCGAGCGTGAATGTTTTCTTTGTCGTTGCCATGGCTAAAGCAGATGGTTCGAAAGAAATTGGACCAGGCCAGGTTTCTTCTACGGCACAATTCAAAATCAACTACCTGTAATACATTCAACTAACAGTGGACAGAGTGTTTACATCTATTCACTTATAAAAATCCTCAGGGCTTTAACTATGAAAAAAAACTTTTTCTTTTTTGCAATGACTGCTGCCACCCTCGGATTCACAGGTATGGTCAATGCAGGCGACACGCTGGGTACCTACGAGATGCAAGTCACCGGTAATGTTTTACCACAAGGCGCATGTGTGGTTACCGCACCCAGCAGTTTATCTTTTGATAATATTTCTCCAGAGGATATCTCTCTGGTGGGAAATGGCCCCAAACATGATAACCTCTATCTGATTGAAATTTCAGGTTGTCGTAAAGATCTCAAGGTTTCCGCTACAGTGCTGGGAGTTGCCGACTCCATAAATAATGAGCTGCTGAGTACTCAAATGGTGCCAGGCGCAGCGGAGAACGTTGCTGTTGCGTTTTATGAGCAGGTAGGCAACGCGCATCCCGTTGTAGCTATTAACACCGGCCATACCTCATCCAGTACCATTAACGAATTTGGTACGGCACAAATTATCATGCAGGCCGATGTGGTTCTGGCAGATTACACTAAACGCGCGACACCAGGTACGATTGCCGCGAATGCAAATGTGCAGATAAACTTCCTGTAACGCGTTTAAGACTCCAATAATTAACCCGAAGGAATCTACTTCCTTCGGGTTTTTTCATAAAAGGTAGCCGGGTTTACGTCATGACAGTTTATTCGTAAGGCCCGTGGCTGGCGTCGAGTGGCAGCAACAGCGTGTCAAAGACCAGAGAAAAAGGCAAATCCAGAACTGTAATATAACGCCATGCGCTGTCGCGTACATCCCACTGTACGCCGGGATAATACTGGTTTCCGTGCCCTTGTCCCGGCACCGCCCGGCTAATAATGCTTCCACAGCCGCTCAGCGCGCAGGCTGCCAATACAACAACAATGGCTTTTAACACATTCATCTCCTGTTCTGGACCGGCTGAGTATAACTGACAGGGCAAAAAAAATGCCGACCATAAGGCCGGCATTTTGATCTATAGCCTGTTATCTGGCCGGACGAGCCGCCGGATTCAGCTTCAGTTTACTGTAGTTTTCCACCCACGAAGAGTAACGCTCCGGGTTAGACCACACGCGATAGTGCAGACGAGACATCGTCACCGGATCGCTAAGCAAGACCAGACGGCGGTCGCGGTTAAGCTTATCCGGGGTTTCGTTAAGCGCTTGCTCAACGTGACGGTCACGGGCAATTTCCAGCACCTGGCTGGCACGGTGACGCGCCGTTGCCATCGCTGTTGCCAGGGCATTAAACGACGGGTTGAACACCGCGTGCATAAAGCCATCTTCCAGCGTACGGCTGCGATTGAGCTTCAGGTAATTGTCGGTATCCACCAGCACCTGCGGAGGTGAATACTCTTCCGGGATCAGGAATAATTTCCACCGTTTCGTACGCAGTCCCATCGTGGCACGGCTGGAAATGACGGAAACAAATGGCGACAGGATCAGGGAGAACACAATCGGTGCCAGCCAGAACAGGAAGCGTAAATCCAGCCACGCCATACCCGCAGCCCACACCAGACCCAGCAGCATTTGTGAACCATGACGCATAAACGCTTCACTCCACGGGGTGGAGTCATCGTCACGCTGCGGTGAATTCCAGACCACTTCCCAGCCCAGGAACGCGCTCACCACAAATACGGTGTGGAACAGCATACGTACCGGCGCCAGCAGCACTGAGAACAGCACTTCGAGCAGCAGCGAAAGCGTCACGCGGCAGAAACCGCCGAACTCCTTCGAGCCTTTGCACCAGATCAAAATGATGCTGAGTAGCTTTGGCAGGAACAGCAGAACCATGGTCGAGGCAAACAGCGCTATCGCCAGTTCAGGACGCCACTGCGGCCACACCGGGAACAGCTGGCGAGGTTGCAGGAAGTACTGCGGTTCCGTCAGGGCATGAACCACCTGCAGAGCCGTGGACAACGCCAGGAACATAAACCAGAGCGGCGCAGACAGATAAGACATCACGCCCGTCAGGAACACCGCGCGGTGAACCGGATGCATCCCTTTTACCAGGAACAGACGGAAGTTCATCAGGTTACCGTGGCACCAGCGGCGGTCACGTTTCAACTCATCCAGCAGGTTTGGCGGTAGCTCTTCATAAGAACCCGGCAGATCGTAAGCGATCCACACCCCCCATCCGGCACGACGCATCAGGGCCGCTTCAACAAAGTCATGCGACAAAATAGAACCCGCAAACGAGCCTTCGCCCGGCAGCGGTGCCAGCGCACAGTGTTCGATAAACGGCTGCACACGGATAATGGCGTTATGACCCCAGTAGTGGGATTCCCCTAATTGCCAGAAGTGAAGCCCTGCGGTAAACAGCGGACCATACACGCGGGTAGCAAACTGTTGGCAACGCGCATACAGCGTGTCCATGCCCGAGGCTTTTGGCGATGACTGAATGATCCCGGCGTTCGGGTTCGCTTCCATCAGACGCACGAGTCCGGTCAGACACTCACCCGTCATTACCGAGTCCGCATCCAGCACCACCATGTAGCTGTACTGATTACCCCAGCGACGGCAGAAGTCGTCGATGTTACCGCTTTTACGCTTCACACGACGGCGACGACGGCGATAGAAAATCTGCCCTTCGCCCTGCACCTCTGCAATCAGTTCCATCCAGGCTTTTTGCTCAGCAACACAGATATCCGGGTTGTAGCTGTCACTCAGGATATAAACGTCGAAATGCGCGGCATTGCCGGTCGCCTTCACAGATTCCCAGGTCGCACGAAGCCCTGCAAAAACGCGATCCACATCTTCGTTGCAGATAGGCATGATCAGCGCGGTACGGTGTTCGGGATTTAACGCCTCATCCCCCACCGTCGAGGCTGAAATACTGTATTTATCCCGTCCCATCAGCAACTGCAGGAAGCCCATCAGCGCAGTCCAGAAACCGGCCGAGACCCAGCAGAATAACACAGCAAAGAGCAGGAGGATCCCGCTCTGCAGGATATACGGCAGCAGCTGCATGAACGACACCCACAGATCTTGTCCCACCATATCGGCAGGATTGATCAGCGCCCAGCCCTGATAAGGCAGGATAGTCTTCATATACCAGGTGGCGACAATGGTCTGCGCCAGCGTCAGCAGCAGCAAGGTGTAACGACGGATTGTACCGACGGTACGCCATTTCTGCTCAGACGCTTGCTGTTCTTTTGTCAGACGCGACAGATAGCGCGGCGCAACTTCGCGACCGCGCAGGCGATCCCAGAAGCGCCCCACCGGGTTAGTGCGCCACGGATCCGGGAACATCGAAGAACGCGTGGCTTTTGGCATTGCCTCAAGCTGGGTACGCCCTTCGTCATCCTTGATAAGTTGCCCGTCTGCCAGCGAATCCGGCCACGCCTGCTCCAGACGCGCTTTTACCGATCCTAACGGCGAATCGTCTTCACGCGTAAACTGATGATGTTCAGCATCCAGCGCGGCGTGAACCGCGCGGATGTCGCTCTTTGGCAGTGCCGCTTTCTCAACATCTGTCAGCGGCATGGCATCGATATATTCAGTTATATTATTCATTAGCAGGTAGCTGATAGCTCCAGGTTTCACTCAGTGGCTGATCGGCATTGACCAGCGCAGCACGCATTTCAGTGGTCTGTTTTGGATCTTTCACTTTCACGCGCAGGGTCAAGCGCCACCCTTTCGTCACCGGGTTGTAACGCACGGTGCTTTCGACAATTTCACCATTATCGCCAATGCTGGTTTGCGCGGTCACTGGTGTGTCCGGGGTCAGTTTTTTCATCTCCTGACCGGCGAAATCCACCACAAATGCAACGGTGCCATCAGGTTGACGGATAAGATTTGACTGCTTCACATCACCCGTCGAGCGACGAGTCTGCACGACATAGGCATTGTCTGGTGCGTGCAGTTTGTCTTCATCACGGCTGAAATTGATGGTGTATTTGAAGTTCATCTCTTTTCCGGCTTCCGGAAGCTGATCCGGAGTCCAGTAAGCCACGATGTTGTCGTTGGTTTCATCGTTGGTCGGAATTTCAACCAGCTCAATTTTACCTTTACCCCAGTCCCCTTTAGGTGTGACCCAGGCGCTTGGGCGCAGATCGTAACGATCGTCAAGATCTTCGAAACGGGAGAACTGACGGCCACGCTGCAGCAGACCAAAACCTTGTGGGTTTTCCATGGCAAAACTGCTCACGGCCAGATGTTTCGGGTTGTTCAGCGGACGCCAAATCCACTCACCATTGCCGGCGAGAATGGAAAGACCATTGGAATCATGGAGCTCAGGACGGAAATTGGTTGCCGGAGAAGGCTGGTTCGGCCCAAACAGGAACATACTGGTTAATGGTGCCACACCGAGTTTGCCCACCTTGTCACGCAGATAGACTTTCGATTGCACGTCAATAACTGAGTCACGGCCTGGAATAATGACAAAACGGTATGCCCCAGTGGCACGCGGAGAGTCCAGCAGCGCATAAATCGTCAGGCGTTTGTCGGTCGGTTTTGGACGCTCAATCCAGAACTCGCGGAAACGAGGGAACTCTTCGCCAGATGGCAGGGCCGTGTCAATGGCCAGTCCGCGCGCAGAAAGCCCATAGACCTGGCCGGAACCGATCACACGGAAATAGCTGGCCCCCAGCATGCTGACAATTTCGTCGTTTTTATCTTTGCTGTTGATGGGGTAAAGGACTTTAAAGCCCGCAAAACCCAGATCTTTGACGGTATCTTTATCGTGCTTAACATCGCCAAAATTAAAATAGTCCGGACTGTATTTAATTTTGCGTACCGCGGTAGCCGTGACTTCATTGATGGCAACCGGGGTATCGAAGTACATACCCTGATGATAGAACTCAAGCTTGAATGGGGTCTTAACGTTGTTCCAGTACGCTTTATCGTGGTTAAACTGGATCTGCTGATAGTCCGCATATTTCATGTCGCGGAAAACGGAGGGCAGGTTACTTTTTGGCGCCTCATAGCTTTTGCCAGCCATCGATTTTGCCTGTTTTGCGACATCATCGATGGAAAAAGACCATGCAGAGGAGGTATACAGGGACAGCAAAACAGCTGCACCCAACCAACGCATTTTCATCATTTGTGGTTTATGTTTCATAATAAGTAAGCACTTCCCCCTTTGTGTGCTTAATTCGATCCGATCCATTTTACTGGAAATTCAGGCAATCCGACAACATTATCACTGCTTTGTTCAGCGCGCTGGCTCATGGATTAAGCAAGTGCAAGAACCCTCTTTTCACTTTGCGTGCTTATCCTGGAGACAGGGTATCGGTCTTGGTGTAGGGTTGGCTTCGAATGTAACCACTATTAGTCTTATGGATAAGACGAAAAGTCTGAGAATGCACAAAGTTATATGACCACTGCACCCGTACAACGTGAATACTTCCTCGACTCGATCCGGGCATGGCTGATGCTGTTGGGGATCCCTTTTCACATCTCATTGATTTACTCCAGCCATACCTGGCATGTAAACAGTATAGAGCCATCGTGGTGGCTGACACTGTTTAACGACTTTATACACTCTTTCCGGATGCAGGTATTCTTTGTCATCTCCGGTTATTTCTCTTATATGCTGTTTTTGCGCTATCCGATCAAACGCTGGTGGAAAGTGCGCGTCGAACGGGTCGGCATCCCGATGTTGACCGCGATTCCACTGCTGACGCTGCCGCAGTTCATTATGTTGCAGTACGTAAAAGGCAAAGCGGATAACTGGCAAAACCTGACAGGGTACGAGAAATACAACACCCTGGTCTGGGAACTGGTCTCGCATCTGTGGTTCCTGCTGGTCCTGGTGGTGATGACTACCGTGAGTCTGTGGATTTTCAGCAAGTTGCGCCGCCAGCTTAGCCGTCATCACGAATCACATTTTCCCCATATCACCTATGGCAAGCTCACTGTGATTTTCCTGATGCTCGGTATCGCTTATGGCGCGATTCGCCGGATTCTGTTTATGGTTTATCCCCCGGTTCTGAGCGACGGACTGTTTAACTTCGTCGTGATGCAAACCCTGTTCTACATCCCCTTCTTTATGCTGGGTGCGCTGGCTTTCATCTCGCCGAAACTCAAAGCGCTGTTCACTACGCCATCACCGTGGTGCGCCGTCGGTGCGGCCCTGGCGTTTGCGGCCTATCTGCTCAATCAGCGTTTTGGGAGTGGCGATGCGTGGATGTACGAAACAGAAAGCGTGATTACGATGCTGCTGGGGCTGTGGATGGTGAACGTGGTGTTTGCACTGGGGCATCGCCTGTTGAACTTTAAATCCGCGCGGGTGACCTATTTCGTCAACGCGTCGCTGTTTATCTACCTGGTTCACCACCCGCTGACGCTCTTTTTTGGTGCATATATCACCCCGCACATTCGTTCTAACGCATTAGGCTTTTTCACCGGGCTGCTATTTGTGGTGGGGATCGCCATCCTGCTGTACGAAATTCATCTGCGAATTCCGCTGCTGCGTTTCCTGTTTTCGGGTAAACCGCAAAACAAAGCCGAGAGCAACAAAGCCGCTTAACCCCCCTGTCGCGCCGGGCTTCCGGCGCGTCTACAGCAACCACTCCACCGGCAACCACCAGGCCAGACGGACCAGAACACGCTGCCAGAAGCGCGTCTTCGGCTCTTTCTTCAGGACAATCTCACGGCCATCTTTGTGCTCAATCCAGTTTAAGCGCCCGTGCTTATCCAGCCTGATTTGCCAAGCTTCATGACGACGACTTTTCAAAAAACGGCGGTGAATCAAACGTGCCAGTGTTTCGCTTTCGATGACAAACCCCATTTCCGTATTGAGCATCGTTGAACGTGGGTCGAAATTTAACGAACCAATAAACACTTTCTGGCCATCAATGCTGAACGTTTTGGCATGCAAACTGGAGCCAGAGTTCCCTGTCAGCCCCCTGTCCCGTATTCCCGGTACAAATTCCTGCGTGGGTTTAAGCTCATACAGCTCGATACCATGACGCAGCAATTTTTTACGCCAGCGCGCGTAACCCGCATGAACGACGGCAACGTCGTTTGCTGCCAGTGAATTTGTGAGGATGGCAATTTTGACGCCTTTACGCACCAGTTGCAGCAGCAGCGCGACGCCGGCACGGGTGGGGACAAAATAGGACGAAATAATATCGATTTGTTCAACCGGAGAGCCCATGACATCGAGCAGTCGCTGGGGCAGCAGTGAATGGCGTCTTGCCCGTCCCAACCCTTTTCGGGGATCATCGCTAAGCAGTCGCGTTTTGGCCCAGATCAGCGGCAAATCCCTGGCTTCAAGCTGGGCGATAAACGGGCTGGTTTCCAGTTTATCGAGATAACGCCTGGCAATATCATTCTGATACCACTCTTTTGGCGGCTGCAAACGCGCTTCGATTTCCGCCTCCGATAAGGAGAGAACCTGCTTTAGCGTTGAAACACAGGCGCTGTTCCAGTATCGCTCGAAGTCCTCCGCCACCTCCGCCACCACAGGCCCGACAGCCATCACATCCAGATCGGAAAAGAGCGGCTCTTCACCGGCGCCAAAATAGGCATCCCCGACATTTCTGCCGCCCACGATGGTCACTTCACCATCAACGGTAAAACTCTTGTTGTGCATGCGGCGGTTGAGTCGCGCGAAATCGGTCAAATAGCCGAGCGAGCGCAGCATCCTGAAGGAGAAGGGATTGAACAGGCGAACATCAATGCCGGGGAGCGAGTCCAGAAGCCGCAGAATGGCATCCAGCCCTTGCGTATTATTGTCATCCAGCAGAAGTCGGACACGGACGCCGCGCGTAGCGGCAGCCAGTAAAACGGAGAACAGCAGTCTCCCGGACATATCGTCCTCCCAGATGTAGTACTGCACATCCAGGGTTTTCTCGGCCATTTCCGCCAAGCGATAGCGGCAGGCAAACGCGTCAAGGCTGTTATCAAGAGGGAGCAGACCACATAATTCAGGATGTTCTGCACTGACAGGCGCAATCGCGCGCCCGAGCCGCGTGTCAGGCGTCGGGGTCTTGACCTCGTTGGGTAAGGAGTCGCTGGTAAAGTCGGGCATTTTCTTCATCATAGCAGACAAAGTATACCCTTTCCGGCAGTGGCTTGCGGGTGAGATAGTCTGAAACCGTCGCAACGGCGATTTCAGCGGCAGCGGCTTTCGGAAAACCGTACACCCCTGTGCTAATGGCAGGAAACGCGATCGTCTGATAGCCATTCGCCGCAGCCAGACGCAGGCTGTTGAGATAAGCATCCTCCAGGGTTCTGGCCTCATGATGCTCCCCGCCCTGCCACACCGGGCCAACGGTATGAATGACCGCTTTGGCGGGCAAATCGCCGGCAATGGTGATCACCGCCTGTCCGGGGGCACATTCGCCCTGCTGATGGCGCACAATTTTACAGGCATCCAGTAATTGTGGACCGGCCGCCCGGTGGATCGCTCCATCAACACCCCCTCCCCCCAACAGCGAAGGATTGGCAGCATTGACAATGACATCCACGTGCTGCGTGGTGATATCTCCCAGAACAACTTCAATTTGCGGCTTCATACCCAACCCTCTACTACCCGTCTTTTTATTAAGTGTATAGCAGGGGGGAGTTGTGAAAAAGAATTGATTAGAAAAGCCCTCACGTCTTTCGACAGGAGGGCTTTCGTTTAGCGGTAGTCGATTTGCACAATGGCCAGGGACTTTTGAGGATTGATATATTCCATACTGACCGTGGCGACACTGGGATAAGGGTTACGTCCATTCAGGGCATCACGGTAGCTGATCTGGGTAGTGTGCATTTTTCCTTCACGCAGACAAGACATCGTAAATTTCTGCTTTTGAGGCGAGATGACACACGGATCTTCGACAATCATGCCACGAAAATGAATCACACCACCATTTACAACAGTTGAAGAGAACGCGGAATTTATCGTCGTGACAAAGATAAATGCGGCACCCAAAATAGATTTAACGTTAATCACTGACATTGTCTGGCTCCTCAATGAAAAATCATCCTTGAGGCTGGCGGGCATTCCTTAATTACAGAGTAGAAACATTCACTGGGAACCGCAAAATTATCCAATATATTGATTTCATGAATATATCATTCAGAATTCGGCCATTGCTGCGATAAATGAAGCGATTTCCCATCAGAGACGACGACAAAAATTTTTATCGTATCTTCAGGGCCAATATTTAAACTGAGTCGGGACAAATCAATCGCCTGATTAGCGGGTATTGAGAGCGTATTTCGTTGTTGTGACGTGCTTTCGCCTCCCTGCCCTTGTCGCGAGGAGAGGATCTGAACCTGACATACACAAGGCTCGGTCAAAATAACCTGAGGAATAATAGTGGTCATATTCCCGTCATGGGTCATTTTAAAGGTGATTTGACTGGAGAGCGCAGCGAGGAGTAATAAGGTATGCATGATAAACTCCCGAAAAAAAACAGGGCAGTTGCCCTGTTTTTTCGTAGCACAGATTCGATATTTAATACTGGTGCGCAGTCGCGTTGTTGCCGAAGCCAACCTGATGCACAGTTACAGTGGATCCGGACGCTGTCTGGTCGACTGCCGCGCCGTTGCCGCCGCCGAACTGTTTGACACTCATTGTGGAGTCTTTGCTATTCCACTGATCGAGGGTTGCGCTGTTACCAAAGCCTTTCTGCAGCAGGTCAATGGTACTGTCATCAGAGCCTTGTCCAACATCAGCACCGTTACCGCCACCGTGCTGAGTAATGGTCAGGTCAGAATTTTTAGCGTCAGTTTGCAAGGCAACAGCGGAGTTGCCGCCACCGTACTGGTAAATGCTCAGAGTTGAGTTCGGGCCGCTGTTACCGCCACCCCAACCACCACCGCCGCCGCCGTATTGTGGAACCGCACCAGCCAGAGCACTGCCAGAAACTACGATTGCTGCAATTGCTGCCACTTTGAAAAGTTTCATGGTAAACCCCCATCGGATTGATTTAAGTCGTCGTAAATAGTTAGCGTTGGATGACGCGAATAGCCATTTGCGACTGTCTCTGTACTACAACTGCTGTTTTTTGCGTACCATACTGCGTAATATTCGCTCTGTTACCCGAACCTTTCTGGATAATCATCGCGGTATTACCAAAAGCCCCTTGTTTAATACTCGCATCATTGCCGTTACCGGCCTGATCAATATAAGCAAGGTTATAAGTCCCTGATTGATCAATCTTCGCTCTATTGCTCCCGCCATCCTGAGAAACAACGGACAGTAATTTGGAACCGCCCTGACGAACATCGGCGCTATTACCTACGCCGTTTTGACCAATAATGGCTGCCTGATTATATGAAGACTTACTTAATTCATTAACCGCGAAGTTGTATTCCGAAATTGCCAAATCCGGACCTGCCGCGATTGCTAACCCAGGCGCACCCAGTAATGTAAACATCATAAATAACGTTTTGTTTTTCATGTTGTCACCTGGACCTGAGAAATAAAAACTTCGGTGTTAACGCGATTCGTTTTTTGTTAACGCTGCGTTACGATGAAGAGTATGTCTATCGAAACAATTTAAATATCTCACCCGCGAGTGTTATTTTTATTTATCGGGTCACCTCAAAGTATTAATTATCGCTAAAATTCGCTGACCCCAGCGTGAGTTAGTTTTTTATAAAATAAATTCAAAATGTCATTTACAGAGCGTTGCATGGCGCTCACTGCCCCCGTCACGTCTGCATCCAATGAGTCGCCAGAGTTCACGAGATGACAACGCTGTCACGAGAGAGCTGTTTTCTTAAGAACAATGACTCA